>CBDCWT010000075.1:0-10801 GCA_965223305.1 Pirellulaceae bacterium
GTGCAGGCGCCCTGTGCGATAGACGTAATATCGAAGTCTAACCGCGTTCCACGGCCAAACAAATCAGCCGGAATGCGTTAGCATCCGGTTTTGTGGGAACCTGGGCCAACGCCCAGCGGCTGATTTTTGTGATCACAGCCATCCTGTTGATCCTGTAAATCCTGTCAAAAAAACAGAGGACAGGATGAACAAAATGAAACAGGATTGCCGGGCGCTGCTGTCGATACCTGCGAGGCGTTCGCCGACGCGCTCGGCAGAAGCTTCGCTCAAGCCGGTCCCTACCTGATCGAGGCGCAAATTCCTGCTAGATTATAGGCGCGGACAGGCCTCCTCGCGCAGCATTCTCCCAATTCGGCCGGATGACTCGCTACAGCTCACTCGTTGCGGTGCGAGCTGGGCAAGCCCGTTCCCCCCACGATACGGAGAAGTCGTCATCAACAAGCAGGTTAGACTAGTCAACCGTCCCGCTGGGTTTCCCGAACCTTCGGACTTTGAACTGACCGAATCATCCGTTCCGGAACCCAAGGAGGGACAGGTTCTGGTGCGGACGATCTATCTTTCTGTAGATCCCTACATGCGCGGGCGCATGAAGGAGCGTAAGTCCTACGCGGATCCGGTCAAATTGGGCGACGTCATGGTTGGCGAGGTGGTCGGGGTCGTGGAAAAATCGCACGTCGCCGAGTTGCCCGAGGGCGAGATTGTGCGAGGACACTTAGGGTGGCAGCAATACGCAGTCTGTGAACCCGGCCTAGTGCGGCGGATCCCAGACGGTCTGCCGATTTCCACGGCGCTGCATGTGGTCGGCATGCCAGGACTCACAGCGTACTTCGGTTTGTTGTCTGTGTGTGACCCCAAGCCGGGCGAGACGGTCGTCGTCTCGGGCGCTGCCGGCGCGGTTGGCACAACCGTCGGCCAGATCGCGAAGATCAAGGGATGTCGTGCAGTCGGCGTCGCCGGCAGTGAAGAAAAAGTTGACTTCGTCACGAAAGAGCTCGGATTTGATGCGGGCATCAACTACAAAACCGAAGAGATCTACTCGGCGTTGGAGAACGCTTGCCCGAAGGGCATCGACGCTTACTTCGACAATGTTGGTGGAACCACGACCGATGCTGTGTTCTCGCTGATCAACATCCACGGACGAATGGCGATCTGCGGTCAGATTTCTCAATACAATCTGGCGCAGCCGGAACAGGGCCCGCGGTTGTTGTGGAACTTAATTGCCAAGCGAGCTAGGGTCGAAGGCCTGCTAGTAACCGACTTCGCCGCGGAGCATGACAAAGCGCTAGCAGAGCTACGAGGCTGGGTGGCCGAGGGGAAACTCAAGTACCGCGAACGGATCACGGAGGGGATCGAAAACGCTGCCCAAGCTTTCCTAGAAATGATGCAGGGCGCCAACATTGGCAAGCAGCTCGTGCGGGTATCCCAGGAGTGACCTCGCACCTGAAACTCTGAAAGTGAAACCGAGATAGGACATGAGCCGACCGCAAATCTACACGAATATCACTATCGATGACGAGTACCAACCACGACTAACCGCAATCGGCGACCTGCAGCCGCTGACCGGCTCCTCACGAGCAGACGTTTTGCAGTGCATAGCGCCCGCCGACGCCTTCCTAGGTTGGCTGCGAATTGATGAGGACTTCCTGGACGCGGCGCCGGCTCTGCGAGTCGTGTCGACACCCAGCGTGGGGTACGACCTGATCGACGTCGACGCTGCGACGGCGCGAGGCGTCGCGGTCTGCAACACGCCTGGAGTGCTGAATGCTGCTGTCGCAGACTTAACCGTGGCAATGATCATCATGCTGGCCCGGCGACTGATGGAATTCGAAAGCTTCTCACGTAGCGGCGCGTGGGGACGGGGTGAACAGCTGCCCGAACTGAGCCATGACATCGCGGGCAAGACACTCGGAATCGTTGGCTTCGGGCGCATCGGGCGGGAGGTCGCCCGCCGCATGCAGCTGTTGGGCATGCATCCGATTTGGTACGACGTTTTCCAGGAGCTGCCGCCCGGCGCTCCCGACGCGCCATACAGGTCGTTGGACGCCCTGTTGCGCGAATCCGATTTCGTGACCATCCACATGAATCTCAATGAGACTTCGCACCATCTGATCGGCGAGCGTGAGATTGGCTTGATGCGTCAGACCGCCTACCTGATCAACACGGCGCGGGGCGCGGTCGTCGACCAGCGGGCGCTGCGCGCCGCGCTCGAGGCGGGGGCGATTGCCGGTGCAGGGCTCGACGTCCTCGAACAGGAACCACCGGACGCGGACGAGCCCATCGTGAGGCTGCCAAACGTGATCACGTTTCCGCATATCGGCACGGCAACTCACGAGACCCGCAAGGCGATGCGCGAGCTGGCTATCGATAATGTCGTTGCAGTCCTGACCGGACAAGAACCCAGGGCAATCGTCAATCCGCAGGTGCTGAGCAACGGTCGGTAGACCGACTGCTTGGCGTCGAGCGGTATCGCGAATCGGAGTGACTCGGAGGGAATTGGAACGAGGACCGCACGGGCCAGCGACGCGCTCGGCGTCGGGGCCTTGGCGGTCGTGTCGTGTCTGCTGGCGAAGCTATGACCGCCAAGTCCCCTCTGCGTCGCGGTCAAACGATCGAGCGTTGCGCCGTCACTGTCGTGCAGCGGGCTGCTTGCACGGCGATCACAGTGGAGGGTTTGGTAGCGGATCGCCAACTTCCTCACCGGCGTAGCGGATGCGCGCGTATTGATGGTACCAATCAGCGCAACCTCGGAGTCGAGCGTCCTCAATCTCGGCATGACGCAGCCGGCGGGCAAAGTTGTGTAGTGTCTCATGAGGTCGTCGCACGAGGTTTCTTCTCCGCAACCGCTGCTCGAGCCGTGACAGCGTCCGTTGCATTTGCACCAGGCGCTGATCAGCGCCCTTCGGCCCGTGTCTGCGGCGGTACGTCCGGTAGGCTGCCACCGACAGGACGATACCGGATACGAGCACAAGGTACGTCAACCCAGTGTTGAGCCACCTCCAGCTGTTGGCCAACCAGCTCTGACGTACACCGCCGGCCGATCGATCCTCGTTTCGGTCGGACTCTCCGGCCGAGCTAGATCGCTGACCTGTGGATATTTCGAGATCGGTGGGAACGTCCATTCCTGGTGTAGCTTCTACGACAACCCACCGTCGGCCCACCTCATCATAGGCTTCGGCCCAAGCATGGGCGTTCTGATTGCGTGCCAGCCAGTAGTCACCATATTCGCTTTCCAGTTCGGCCGCGACGTAGCCTGTTACGTATCGGCAGGGGACTTGTTGGCTCCGCAACAACATTACCGCGCCGGAGGCGAAGAACTCGCAGTGAGCTGGAAGGCGGTTCAGCAAGAAGTGGGATATTGGTTCGACATCGGGAGGCAGGTCCGACACCTCGACGGCATATTCAAAATTCTCATGAAAGAAGGTGGTCACTGATTTAATTTTCCGCTGGGGCGTCTGTGCCCCACGACAGATCTCCGCTGCCAGCTCGCCGATCTGTTCTTCTATCCTGTCTGGAACAGTCAGCAGGCGGCTGCGGAGTTGATCGGAGAAACCGCGCGGCTCCGCACTAGTGCCAACGTACGCGGTATATGGCTCACGCGTCTTCAGGCCGCCATAGACGATCTGATGGTCGTCCAGGATGGCGAATGTGCCTGCTCCCTGTAGGAAACTCGCGCCTAGCGGTGAAAAGTACATCTTTCCCCGGGTTGGGTCGTTGTGAATCTCCATTTTGACAAATGGTGCCCGCGCGGTCGGCTCGATGGCAAACAGACTCTGCTGTTCGTCGGACTTCGGCAAGTCAGCCGGCCGCTGCGCTAGTGGACGCAACACGCTCCATTTTTCCCGGCTGCCGGCAATATGCCACTGCGCGTAACCATACGAGTCGTACACCAGGCCGCGGAGATACCCGGGAGTTCTGTCGGCATAAACACGCAGCGCTACGCCTGTCGGATCGGTCTGTTTCTCAGTGATGATGCTGGTCAGCGCTCCCGACCGGACGTAGCTACGATGGGCGGCCGTGTTTCTCTCCAAACGGGCCATCCAAAACGGCAGCAACCCCTGCACACGGGCGACGGTCGCCGACAAGCTACTGGAAAATCCCCAAGCGCAGATGATTGAGAAGAACAACATCAGCACAATCAGCCCGCGGCGAGACCAGCTGTGCCGCGGCCGCTGTGGCTTTACAGCACCGGACAAAGCCACACACGCGATCACCGCGGTGATCGCCAAGGCCAAGTACAGCGGCTGTTCGGATTGAATAATCCGCCGGTTGAAAGCACAAAGCAGCGTCAGCAGTCCCAGGCTGGGCAGATACGAAGAGAGGAAGCCGTTCGTGCACTGGCGGAAGACCATCAGTGCCTGCAACAGCAACAGGTAGTCGGCCAGCAGGAGGGTGATGAAGATAGGCAAGACTCCGTCCGATTTGTCCACCGTGTAAGGCCAGCAAAACCTGATCAACGCGAGCAGCAGGCCCATCCCGATCAAAGTCAACTTCCAACCTTGTTTGCTGAACGGGATCCGGATGCGGCGGAACAGCGCCAAACAAACCAATCCAGCCACCGCAGTCGGTACGTAGGCTGAATTGCTGGCGGTCCACACCAAATAGGCCAGCAGCCAGAGAACCAAGATCACCAGTAAGAGCTGTTTTGTGCTGGGCATATCTTTCAATTCTCTCGAAGCAGCGAGCCGGGAAGCAGCTAGGCTACTCGCCGGCGAGCGCGATCTCCACCAAGCCCGCGTCGATGTCAGCAACGGAAACAACCGAATCTGGTGGCCGGGAGTGCGCCTGAGCTGCGGCCCGTACGTTCAAGAAAATCCGCTTCAAACGACCACCGCTTCGCAGGATCTTGTCACAAAGTGCCTCGCAATCCCGATCCCAGCGGCTCAGTAGGACAAAAACCACACTCGGCACGGTGCCCAAGTTGTCGAGCGAAGCCGGGGAGAAGTCATCCGTTCCCGCCGGATCGACAACGGCCAGGAAACTCATCAGGGCTTTGTGCTGATCGGCCAATCCGTAGCTGGACAGGTCTTGCACGACGTCGCCTGCGGCAAGCATCACGATCCGATAGTGCTGTGCTGTGAGTGCCTCGCTGAGTGCGGCTGATAAAGACAGCGTGGCTTCCAACTCTGGAATCCGTTCGTCGACAGTGCGCGTCGCTTGGCGAAAGCACGTGTCGGCAACGATCGCCGCGGTCGGGTGCTGCGCATTGGTGAACTCTCGCACGACAAGCTGGCCCAACCGCGCCGACGAGCTGTGATCCCAGCGACGGACCGGCATTCCTGGCACGTACTCGCGGCTGCTAAAGTAGTCACCACCGTGTCCTAAGGCCGAAACCTTCGTCTGCTGTTCTCCAACGTGCTGCGCCGCAGTGCGGGAAGTGTCGAGCCCAGCCAATGGAAGGTAATGCGGCACCACAACCAACTCGGTGTGAGTTCGGTAGGTTCGATGGAAACGGAACAGGTTGAGCGGAAAAGTGCTCGTGATGCGCACATCCGGAATGTCAAACAACCCGCGTCTCAATGGACAGACCGCCAGCGAGACTCCAATGGACTCACCTCCAGCTAGTTGACCGATCTGCTGGCGGACACCCGCAGTTTTCCAAGTTGCCGGTAGGCCTACCAGCTCGACCGAGAGGTCGTGCGCTACCTGTGCTGCCTCGTTCGCCAGTCGAATCATGAATTCGACCGGTTTGCCCTGCACACCCGCCGTCGGAGCGACTACGCGGACAGCCAACCGTGGACGAAACCAGTAACCAGTAACCCCTGTCAGCAGCAACAGTGAAAGCAACGTCGAGAAGAGCAGGAACAGCGGTGAATCCAGGGTGGCTAGCGCGGGGACACACGCGACCATGACACAGGTGAGTGTTTTCCCGCTAACGGTCAGGTGGTTTCGCCAGCCGTCAAACAGGAACTCGAATGTGGGTACCTGAGACCGCAGCCAGTTCATACCGGCACGTCCACCTGCTGAATCAAGTCATCAATTATCTCAGACCGCCACGAGGCTCCGGCCTGTGCACTGCGGGCGGCAACGACACGATGAGCCAATACCAACGGTGCAACTCGTAGCACATCGTCGGGTAGAACATAGTCGCGTTGGTGGATTAAGGCGTTCGCTTGAGCGGCTCGAAATAGCATCAAAGAGCCGCGCGGACTGCAACCTAACCGAAGCCGCGAATCGCGGCGCGTGCGTTGTACGATTTCCACCATGTAGTCCGCTACAGACCGCTCCACTCTCACCGAGCGTGCGGCGGCCTGGCACGCCAGTACATCCTCTCGCGACAACACTGGCCTGATGTCGTGAATAGGATGGGCGTCAGCTTGATCGTAGAGGATTTCTACTTCGCTTTGCGCGTCCGGGTAATCTAAAGACAGCTGAAAAAGAAACCGATCCACCTGCGACTCGGGCAATGGGAGCGTTCCCTGGAAGCCCAACGGATTTTGCGTCGCCAATACCATGAACGGTGGCGGGAGGTCGTGATGTTTGCCTTCTACTGTAACCTGCTGTTCGGCCATGCCTTCCAGAAGCGCCGACTGGGTCCGTGGCGACGCCCGGTTGATCTCGTCAACCAAGAGCACGTTGGTGAAGATCGGCCCAGGGCGGAACTCCAAGCTGCCGTTTTGGGGGTTGAACACCGAAAAGCCGAAGATGTCGGCGGGCAACAGATCAGGTGTGCACTGCACACGCTGGAAGTCCAGATCGAGCGACGCCGCCAATGCCTTAGCAAGAGTCGTCTTGCCTACACCCGGCACATCTTCGATCAGCACCGAGCCACCAGCAACCAGCGCCACAATGATATCGTCGACAATCCTGTCCTTGCCACGAATAACAGAAGTCAGATTGCTGCGGAGGCTCGGAAGTCGTGTGGCAGCGGACGCGTTGGTCGTTACGGCATCCATAGGTCTCTGGTACTGCCTCCGGATCGGGGTTGATGTGCAGCCGGCCGAATTCGCTGCATGCATGTTAGAGCCGTTTGTCGGCGAATCAACGGTCGTGATGGAAAACTAACAAAACTCGACTCCCGTAGCTAACGTTGCAGAAATTCTCGCATCCGCCTGATTTGGTTCAGGTCGACACCTGTTGGCTGATGCTCCAAGAGCCAGTCCAGATCGGCCACGGCGGCAGCCCGCCGTCCCGTCTCGGCCCGAATCGCAGCGCGGAAACTCCGGTAATCCGCAGCAGCCGGCTCAAGAATCAGCAACGCCTCCAAGATTCTGAGCATCGCCTCCTTGTCTTCTTCTTCGACAACCACCTTCCATAAGTTGCGCAACATGCGGGCGAGAATCTCAGTTCTCGCCGCCGGCCGCAGGTGATCGTCAGTTAACGGTTGGCCACCCAGGTCGCGCACTAGCTCCTCCGCCTGCTGGCGGGTGATGAACGCGCCTCGGTTGTAAACATCAACCATCTGCGGCTCACCTTCCGCCGGCACGAAGCGGACGACAAAGTGACCTGGCAGCCCAACTCCTTCGACGGTGAGCCCCAGTTTGGCTGCCAAATCCATGTAGAGTGTCGCCAGAGTGATCGGCAGCCCCTCGCGGTCATCAATGACGCGGTTCATAAAGCTGTTGGCGCGGTCATAGTATTCGAACCGGCTGCCGTGGTAGCCCCACTCGGCGAACAGAAACTTGTGTAGGGCTGACAGTCGGTCCGCCTCCGTCGCATCTTCGGCCAGTGACTCCTGTACTCGCTCAGCCATGCTCGTCGCTTGCGCGACATAGGCGTCAACGTCGAGGTCCGGGTCTTCGAATCGAGCGAGCAATAGCGCGGCCCGCAGCAAATCAAACTGGTCCTCCGCGATGAGCTCAGCGAATTCTCGCGCGGCCGTATGCAGGTTGACATCCGAGGCGAGCCGCCTCAGTTGAGCGGCCTGCGATTGGAGGCGGCCAGCCCGCTTTTCGAGCTCGCTGGCCCGCTTCCGCAACACAGCGATACTGGCCGTCGCCGCGCGGCTGATCTGAACGAGCTGTTCATCTCCCACGTCCTGTAGAGGCGGCAAGCCATCGATTGACTGAGCAGCTTGCTGCATCGCCTCCGCCGTAACATGTTCGGACGCCAACTCTGCGCCCACACGAAAGCGTCTGAATTCCGCTTCGGTCTGGCGAAACTTGGCCAAGCCCACGCGGCCGCTGTCGAACGACCCGTCATTCGACTCGATGACCAGGTGGCCGTTGATGAAACAGAGAAGGCGTCCATTTTCAACCCGGACACTCAACTCGTTCCAATCGCCGTGACGATAGTGCTCGGATGCTTCCTCCGCCAGTATCCGCCACGAAAAGACAGTCGGGCCGTCGAAGCAAGTCAGCCGCAACTTGCCGTTGCTGGGATAGAAACCATAGTGCCGATGCTTGCCATCGGAATGAAACACGAGCCCCGCTGCGCCAGCTTCGTGATCGAGCCTGACCGTGACGGCCAGCTCAAACGGTGCCGGCGGGACCTCGACTTCCGCCAGGCACAGCGACCGGCCACCGAAGCCGCCGCCGCTGCCAGTTACCGAAATTCGCCCCCCATGCTCCCGCCAGCGACTTCCGAATAATGGATGCCATCGCTCTGGGTCCACGACTCCCAGGTTCGACCAACGCTCAAATGGGATCGGATTCGGTTTGTCCAGCAGTGACCGGAGTGCCTGTACTTGGACCGCGAACCCGACATTCTGCTCGACGGCCGATTTCAAGCTGACAATTCCGACGACCCTACCGCCGCTGTCGACAACGGGTCCGCCGCTGTTTCCAAACTCAATCGGCATGGCAAGTTGAAGGAGCTCCCTGCCTCGGATCTTGCGAAGCGCCGAAACCAATCCGCTGACCACGCTGTTCTCCAGCCCCCAAGGATTGCCCATTGCAATCACGGGCGTTCCCTGGGCTGGTCTTTGGTCGCTGAGTGGAAGCGGCTGCAGAGGGTTTTCCGGATCGACCGCGACACGGATAACCGCCAAGTCAAGTGCATGGTCAGAGGCCTCGACCGCTAATACTTTGGGCTTGCGGCCGTCGGGCAGCTCGACGACAAAGGAACGGCCCTCGCCGATCACGTGCAAGTTCGTGGCGAGCAACCCGTCGGAAGAAACGACAAAAGCCGTCCCGATGCCCTGCTGGTCGCCGTCGCGATTCTCGACTCGGATCGTCGCCAGTGAGGCTCGCACCCGCTTGACAAGTTCCTCGACCGGTAGCTTGTCGCCCTGTTGGTCGCGGGGTGCTGCCGCCTCTTGGGCGGGCTGGCTCAGCAAGCTCAACGAAGTGACCGCAGCAACAAGCAAGTTGTTCATTCGACGACCCTGATCTTCGTGAAACGCTACCCGGGCGGGTGGCGTCAAAGCCCACTACGCAGTTTAGCCGAAATCCTGCACACGGGTGTTAACCCGAATTATTCATGAGCGATCTGCTACGAGGTCGTAAGTCCATCCGTGGCTTCGTCATGCTTCACAATTCTCCCTCGACGTATTGCTTCAATACGCCTGCGGGAGAATTGCTCGCCTTCCTTGCCACGAACGTACTTACAACCTCTCGCGACGATCTTCATGAATAATCCGGGTTAACGCGGCGACGGCTTACCTCCGGTGCAAGCAGCCTGTCGTCCGAGCCGCAAAATCCCGCCGAGCTTATCACAGCGTCCTTCGGCTCGCAGATCACAAGACAGACCGAGTCCGACCGACCCCAAAGCCGTGGCGGCAGCCTGATCCTCGAGCCGGGTCCCTACTTGGCGCCCAACAGGCCAGAAACCTAGGATTGTCCGATTGTGCCTGGTGGCGCCAGCCACCCGTTTGGCAGGCTCTGGGGCTCGGCGGCGTGCGCCACGGGCAGAAGCACCCGTCGCCCAGAAGCACCGCCAGAACGCTCGGGGCAAAAAAGAGTTGAATAAGTCGCTCCGCTCTGCCCATCATCAGAAAATGCAAACCACCAAAGTCGGCATTGTGGGTCTGGGAACCGTTGGCGCCGGGGTTGCGCGAATTCTGCTGGATCATGGCGATCGAACCGCCCGCCATGCCGGACGCACCCTCTGGCTGGAGAAGATCGTGGTACGTGACGTCGCCCAAGCCCGCGACGTTACGTTACCCGCTGGGTTGCTCACGGACGACTTGTCTGAGATTACCAACCAGCCGGAGATCCACGTGGTCGCTCAGCTGATCGGCGGCCTGGAGCCAGCCCGGACGATCATGCTGAAGCTGCTCGAAAGCGGCAAGGACATCGTGACCGCCAACAAGGCATTGTTGGCGGAACACGGCCCCGAGCTCTTCGATCGAGCTCGCGAACTAGGCCGCTCGATCGCCTTCGAAGCTTCCGTCGCGGGCGGTATTCCGATTGTGACAAACATCGGCCAATGCTTTTCTGGGAATCAGATCACGTCGCTGCGTGGGATTCTAAACGGTACGAGCAATTTCATTGTCTCCCAGATGGAGGAACAGGGAGCCGATTTCAGCGCCGCGGTCGCCGAAGCACAAAGGCGCGGTTTTGCTGAAGCGGACCCGGCGATGGACGTGGATGGGACTGACGCCGCACAGAAACTGGCGATCCTGGCGCATCTCGCCTTCGGAGCGCGCGTTCACTGGGCGGAGATCCCACGTGTGGGCATCGACCGTCTGGATTGTGCTGATCTGGGGTACGCCCGTGAACTCGGCTATCGCATCAAGCTACTCGCAATTGCTCAGCTGACACCAGGCGGCCTGGAGTTGCACGTTTCGCCGACCTTAGTTCGCCGGGGACGACCTCTCGCGGAGGTACGCGAGGCCTACAACGCTTTGAGTGTCGTGGGTGATGCGGTGGGACCAGTCTTTTTTCATGGCCTGGGCGCCGGCCAGATGCCAACCGCCTCCGCG
>CBDCWT010000076.1:0-14054 GCA_965223305.1 Pirellulaceae bacterium
CAGGCCTGGCTATGTGGATTGTAGGGAGCTACACGGGCGTGGGGCGGGACAAGTCGGAGCTGGCGCGAGTCGAACAGGGCTGGGATCGTCGGATTTTCGTTGCGGTGGCGAAGCATCGAGGCCGTCGAAGCCAGACGAATCGGTGGCATAGGCGCGGCGAGGCGCACGAAGACGAGGCGCCGTCGTGGGGCGGTGCAGGGCGGCAAGGAGTGGGCGTGTCGGTCGTGAGATCTCATGAAGAGTCGATCGTCTCAGGCCGGGCCAGCTCGGCGGCACGAAGCGCCAGTTCCCCCGCCGAGAGCCATGCGACGATGCGTAGCGTTCCTTGACGGCAGCGCAGGCAACGCCGCTCAACGGCCCGCCGTTGCCCGTTGCTCAACACAGCGTGGGAAGCATCAGCAGTCGGAGACAGCGGCAACAACAGTTCCCGACAACGGGCCAGCCCGGCCGCGCGGCTGCGATGAGCGAGAAAGCCGTAGTAGCGGATCTTGACGAAGCCGCGCGGCAGCACGTGCAGCAAGAAGCGCCGCAGGAACTCGACCGCGTCGAGCGTCATCGTCTCGATACGGTTGTTGTTGTTGGAGTTGCGGAAGCGGAAACGCAGGCGACCTTTTGTGGAGCGAGCGCAAGCGGCCATTGGAGATGGCGACGCGATGGGTATAACGCGCCAGGTACTGGAGCACCTGTGCGGGTCCGGCCATGGGCGGCTTGACGAAGACCACCCACTGTTTCATGCGAAGTTCTCGCAGCCAGGCACGAAAGCGTTCGGTTTGGCGCAGCGGGGCTAACGGTCCTGCGAGTCGGAGTTCGCCGCGCTCGTAGGCCCGCTGCAAAGCCGCGAGCAGCTTGCCGCGAAACAAGCGGCTCAGGGGACCGACGGGCAGGAAGAACTTCTTGCGGCACGAGATCCAACGGCTGCCGTCGAGCGCGATACCTCCCGCCGGCACGACGCAGTGCAGGTGCGGATGAGGCAGCAACTTCTGGTCCCAGCTATGCAGTACGGCGAAGAAGCCGATCTGGGCGCCCAAGCGTTTCGGGTCGCGAGCCAGTTGTTGCAGGCTTTGAGAAGCCGCCTCGAACAGCAGACGGTAGAGGAGTCGCGGCTGAGCGAGCGCTACCGGCACCAGAGCCCGTGGCACGGTGAACACGACATGGCAATAGCGCACCGGCAGGAGTTCCTTCGGCTCGTGCGGTGAGCCAACGATCACGGGCCGCCGACTGGCACTTCGGACAGTGCCGGTTCGCGCAGGTTATGTAGAGCTCTACATAACCTGCGTTATGGGGAGTAAATCGTTATGGGGAGTATCGGTCTCGGCGGGTCAATGTTTTGGGCGTGTGAACGCGATTTCGGTCCTGGCGGCTCCCCATAAGATTGACGTCCTCCTCTTACTGTGATTCGGCCACTTCTGGCGAACCACACCAAGGAGGACTCCATGATCGAGAAGTACTTTTCCGCGCCCAAGACGCTACGACGCTTGCGTGCGGGCCTCAGCGGGCCACACATCGATGGCTTCGCAGCCGCACTCGAACAGCAGGGCTACGCCGCTGCGAGTGCGGTGCGCTATTTACGAGCGGCAGCTCACCTCGGCCGCTTCGTACAGCGTCGAGGCGTCACCTTAGCCGCTATTGACGCGAGAACCTTGAAAGCTTTTGTCCGGCACCTCTCGCGCTGTCGGTGCCCCCAGTCAAACGGCGGAAAGAACGGACACCACGCGCGCTTCGGGGTGAAGCTGTTCCACCGCTATTTGATCCAGTGCGGGGTCTGCCCACAACAACCAACCGAGAACAGCGAGAGCAGTGAACCGGCGTTGGTGACGGCTTTCCACGACTGGTTTCGAACTCATCGAGGCGTGGCGGAGCGCACTCTTCGACTCTACTGTCGCGACGCCGCCGATTTGCTCCGTGCGCTCGGCGACGACGTCAGCCAGTGGAGCGCCGAGGCCGTGCGATCGTTTGTGCTGGATCGTGCGAGTCAGTGCGGAGCCGGCACGACGCAGAAGTTGACCACCTCACTGAGGATGTTCTTGCGCTATCTCAGTTTCTGCGGCGAGGCCCGAAGCGATCTCCATCTCGCCGTTCCGGCAATCGCGCATTGGCGGCTGGCGACCTTACCGCGAACCCTTTCGGCAGAAGAACTCAACCGCGTCATTGCCGCCTGTGACGGTGACACTCCAGCCCGTCTTCGCGACCGCGCGATCGTGTTGCTGTTATCCAGGCTGGGTCTTCGGGCAGGCGATGTCGCCCAGCTCCGCTTGACGGACATCGACTGGAACAAAGGCTGCTTTCAGGTGATAGGTAAGGGGCGATACCAAGTGCGCTTGCCTCTGCCTCAGGATGTGGGCGACGCCCTGCTGCACTACCTGGAACGGCGGCCTCAAGTCGATACCGACCGCGTTTTTCTTCGCAGCATTGCTCCCCACAGACCGTTCGTTTCGGGCGACGGTGTCTCAGGTGTGGTCAAACGCGCTCTTCAGAGGGCCAAGGTCGAAGCTCCATCCCAAGGCGCTCACCTGCTGCGCCACACCGCGGCTACCGAGATGTTGCGCCACGGCGTTCCGCTCGATCGGATCGGCCTCGTCCTTCGTCATCGCAGCATCGACATGACCGCCTACTACGCCAAGGTGGATGTCGAGCTTCTCCGCCAGATTGCGCAGCCCTGGCCGGGGGTGAGTGCATGATCGAAACCGCCAAGACTTACCTGTCAGTACGGCGCTCCGCCGGCTTCGCGCTCAGCAATGTGGGGTATCTGCTTCACAGCTTTGCGACTTTTGCCGCGGACCGCGGCGAAGCCCACATCCGTACGGCGACCGCCATTGATTGGGCCAGCCAGAGCGTCTCGCTGGCGCAACGGCACACGCGATACCAAACCGTCTGCCGCTTCGCTCAGTACGTTCGGCTGGAGGACTCTCGACACGAATCGCCGCCCTCGAATCACTTCGGCTATCACAAGACTCGTCGCACCCCGCATATCTACTCGCGCGCCGAGATCGATCGTCTGATCCTTGCCGCCGTGCAGCTCGCGCCGGCCGGCTCGCTGTGGCCGCAGGCTTACGCGACGTTGATCAGTCTGCTGGCCGCAACCGGTCTGCGGATCTCGGAAGCGTTGGGGCTGCTGATCTCCGACATTACGCCGAACGGCCTGCTGATCCGCAAAACCAAGTTTCAGAAGACCCGCTTGGTCCCGCTGCACCAGACCGCAGTGGCTGGGCTGCGGCGCTACCTGACGCTCCGTCGAAGAAAGTGTTCCGGCACCGAGCATGTGTTCGTCTCCAACCGTGGCAAGCCGCTCACGTATCCAGAAGTTTACGGCGTGTTTCTCAAGATTCTGAAGTCAGCCGATCTGCTGTCGTCAGGCGGTCGCCGACCCCGCCTTCACGACCTGCGGCATACGTTCGCAGTCCGGGCGCTGGAGACGAGCCCAAGCGGTCGGCGGCGAATCGGCCGCCACATGGTCGCTCTGGCAACGTATCTCGGTCACGTCAACATCGACGCGACCTACTGGTATCTGGAAACCACGCCGGAGCTGTTGCGCGACATCGCCGCCGCCAGCGAGAGCTTTCTACACGGAGGCCGGCCATGATCTCGATCGCAACGCACATCGAAGCTTTCCTCCGTGAGCATCTTGTCCGTCACCGGGGCGCCAGCCAGCATACCTGTGACTCCTACGCCTACAGCTTCCAGTTGCTGTTCGAGTTTGCCTCACAGCAGCTCAAGGCACCGCCTTCGGAGTTGCTGTTGGAACAGCTGGATGCGCCGCTGATAAGCGACTTCTTGGAACACCTGGAAGCGACGCGTCGAAACTCACAGCAAACGCGAAACATTCGGCTGGCGGCGATCCGGTCGTTCTTCCGCTTTCTGCAGCATCGTGAGCCGGCGGCGCTCGACCAAATCCGTCGTGTCTTGGCCATCCCTTTCAAGAAGAGCGACGCGCGACTGGTCCCTTACCTGGACCAGGATGAACTGCAGGCTTTGCTGGATGCTCCTGATCCAGCCACCCGCGATGGGATCCGAGATCGGGCCATGTTGCATGTCGCGGTCAGCGCGGGGCTGCGGGTCTCGGAACTGACGGGCTTGTGCATCGACGATGTCGCGCCCCGGTCACGGACGATTCTTGTGCATGGCAAGGGGCGCCGTGAACGAGCGTTACCGCTGTGGAAGACCAGCGCTTCGGCGCTCCGCGCCTGGTTGGCTGTGCGCGGAACCGTCGCGGCTGCGGAGCTGTTTGTCAACGCACGGGGCCAGCCCTTCAGTCGCTGGGGGTTCGCTTACGT
Source organism: Pirellulaceae bacterium (assembly GCA_965223305.1). GTDB lineage: Bacteria > Planctomycetota > Planctomycetia > Pirellulales > Pirellulaceae > CBDCWT01. The sequence continues at coordinate 4,272 of CBDCWT010000076.1, forward strand.
GCTCCGACGACACGCTGAAACAGCGAGACGACGGTGCTCCTCGATGGCGAACAAGAAGCTCTCCCCGCACGTGCTTCGGCATACCTGCGCCATGGTGGTGTTGCAGGCAACCCAAGACATCAGGAAGGTCTCACTGTGGTTGGGGCATGCCAGCCTCGCAACCACCGAAGTCTACGTTCGAGCCGATCCCGGCGACAAGCTGGAGGCCATCGAAGCGGTGGTCCCCCCGCGCCTCCGCAAAGGCAAGTTCCGGCCCCCGGACAAACTGATCGCCCTCTTGAAGACCAAGTCTTAATGGAGAGTAGAATCGGCGTGGAGCCGTTGGTTTCACGCCCTTCTACCGTCGTACTCCCCATAACGATTTACTCCCCATAACGCAGGAGTTGTAGGCGATCCGTTTCTCGGGGCAAGAATCGCACTCTTCGATGTGGGCGCCGAGGACGGCGCTGCGACACGAGCCGATGTCGCGAAGGGTCTTGCGTTGGCGGGATGAGAGACGATCTCCCCAGCGCTCAAGCAACTCCCCTTCGTGTTGACGAATGACATCGGCCACTTCCAGCCGATGCCGTCTCATCGCCGCCGTCCGTCCCCGTCGTGGTGGAGAACCTCACGGATCTCGAGTTCTTCCAAAGGACTCGTCGTCTTCGCCAGACGTGGTTCACAGACATGCAGGTAACGTGCCGTCGTCTTGAGGCTGACGTGTCCCAGCAAGACTTGGATGGTGCGCAGATCGGTTCCCGCTTCCAGCAGATGGGTGGCGAACAGAATGGCGCAGCACATGGGGCGTCAGCGGCTTGCGGATGCCTGCCTTGCGGCCGAGCTTCGTGCAGACCAGACGGATGCCCGAGGGCCGCAGCCCAGCGCCGGGCACACGGCCCGGAAACAGCAGCTCGCTCGGCTTCGCCCAGCGCCAGTAGATACGCAGCAAGGCCAACAGCTTCTCCGACAACATCACCTGGCGCGGCTTGTCTCCTTTGCCGTGGCGCACCCGGATCACCATCCGCTCCGAGTCGATGTCACTCACTTCGAGCCGCAGCGCTTCGTCGAGACGTAACCCCGCGCCGTAGAGTGTCCCCAGGATGGCGCGGTGCTTGAGATTGACCGCGGCGTTCAACACCGCCCTCACTTCTTCCCGGCTCAGCACGACGGGCAGTTGCTGCCGCCTCTTGGACCGTGCGATCCGTTCCACCACCCAACGTCGTCCGAGTGTCTGGTTGTAGAAGAACTTCAGCGCCGACACCCGCACCCCGAACGTCGAGTCGGCGAGTTGCCGCTGCTCCATCAAGTAGAGTTGGTACTCGCGAATCTGCTCGGGGCCCAGTCGCCGTGGTGACTGGCCGAAGTAGCGGGCGAAATCCTCAACCGCCTTCGTGTAGCTCCGAATCGTCTGCGGCGAATAGTTGCGCAACCGCAGGTCTTCGATCATCCTCTTACGTAGCTTGGTCATGAACGACCTCCTTTCGGTCGCTCATTGTTCCGCTACTTCAACGCAGCCTCAATCCCTCCCCCCCTTGCAGCCCTCCCCACCACCTCTGCCGCGTCAGCGGCTTCGTCCAACAAGCCATCCGTCCATCAGACAGTCTTTTTTTCGTCCGCGAGGTTGTCCTGGAGCAATCTTCGACTTCCCTCGGCGACGCACAGGTGCGTAGTAGCTGGTGGAAACTCATGCGAAGGCGGATTTCGCAACAGTAATCCCTGATTGGCAGATAAGTTACTTCTGTTCAGTTGGGTACGGACCTATCTGTGCAAGTCGGAAGATACGCAGATGCGTCGTCCCCTAACCCCTGGTGTGCACATCCGGCTACGTGGAGCGTGGCATAAGCTGACACAGCTCCTATTTCCGGTCTTGCCGCTTGCCAGGCGGCCAAACGGGTCGTAGCCTCAGAGACAGAGGAGGCGGTGGACCGTGGAAGCTCCAAAGACGACACTATCTGAAAAGCCTCTCCAATCATGGAAGGAGATCGCCGCTTACTTGGAGCGGGATGTACGCACAGCCCACCGCTGGGAGCGGGAAGAAGGACTTCCGGTGCGACGTCACCGAATCGACGGTCGTTCGAGCGTTTACGCATTCCCAAGCGAGATTGATCGTTGGCGTGCTGCAAGAAAACCGCGGGTAGCAGAGATCGCGAAGGGCTCTCGCTTCAGCCGGCTCACACCCGCACTAGCAGGCGCATTTGCTCTCGCTGCACTCATTTGGCTGGTCAGCAGCAGTCCGATTCTCAATCCACCTGACCCTTTTGCGGAGGCGGCCCCTATCGCCGACGGGATCGCGTATCGGCAGGTCTGGGCCGACGAAAAGACTGAATTCTTCGGCCGCATCAGCTCAGATGGACGCTACCTAACCCTCCCTGATTGGTCCACCGGCAACCTCGGCCTGCACGACTTGGAAGAGGGCACGACAAGACTGTTGACCGACGACGGTACTTGGCAGACCCCTCGTAGCTTCGCCTTCTATTCAGTCCTTTCTCCCGACAACAGCTATGTCGCTTATACCCAGTGTTGCCACGACGGAGACAAGTTTGAACTTCGGCTCACTCAAGTCGGCGAAGAAATTGCCACGCCCCGAACCTTGCTTAAGGATGAAGACATCACGTATGTCCAGCCTGCCGGGTGGACCCCAGGTGGGAAGGAAATCCTGGTGCAGGTAGCCCGCGTGGGCGGAACGAGTCAGCTCGCAATGGTCTCCGTTGAAGACAGCTCCCTTCGGGTGGTGAAGAGCCTAGATCGGCAAACGGCTAAGCACGTTACTCTCGCCGGACGGCGAGTGGATCGTCTACGAACTGGCTCAAGAAGTCGAATCGATCAATCGGGATATCTACATAATTGGCGCGGATGGTTCCCAGCACAGGTCTGTCGTGCGCCATTCCGCGGATGATCGCATCTTGGGATTCACGTCCGGGGGAGACCAGTTGCTCTTTAGCAGTGACCGGTTAGGCACCATCGATGTTTGGTCGCTAGCTCTCGAAGACGGACGGCCCTCTGGAGACCCCGTGCTTCTCAAGACGGAGTTGGGCCACTTCGTTTGGCGCACAGGAATCACTGCAGACGGGAGGCTATTCCTTGGCAGGCAAATCGGCGGCAGTGACGTTTATCTATCTGAGTACGACCCCGGAACCGGGGCAATGCAGGGCAGGTCCCGACTCGTGAGCAAGACCTTTCAAGGACGGAGCGCTTCGCCTGCCTGGTCACCCGATGGATCGAAGATCGCTTATCTTGCCAGGCGCGACAGATCGGCGGACTTCCTCGTTGGGAAAAGGGTTCTAGTTATTGAATCGGCCGGGGGAGCACCGCTGCGCGAGTTGGACCTCAGGCTGAACGTCGAAACTCGTCATTCGCTTGTCTGGTCGCCTAATGGAAGCCACGTCTTGGTCGAGGTGTGGGATTCCGAGGGTCGCTCGGGCCTTTGGAGGCCGATGCTGAGAGTGGACACCTAAGGCTACTTGTACCGATGGAGCCCGATAGGAAGCCGTCAAACGGCGTCTATTCCCGCGATGGACAGAGCCTGTTCTACGTGCTCACCTCCAAACATGTCTATGGGCAATCCACGAACGAGACCTTCAGAGCGGTGAGGATCGGGTTCTCCATCGCGGCCTGAAGAATGTTCGGTTCAGGCGTCTTGCTCTTTCGCCGGATGGCAACACACTCGCCCTGTTGAGCGGAAATGGCGTGTTTGAGGCAGTCTCTCTGCTATCGGTCGAAGGGGGAGAACTGAGAGAAGTCCTGCGGTTTGAGGATATCTCGCAGGGCAAGGAAGTCCGTGGTCTCACCTGGTCGCATGACAGTGAGCACTTGATCTACTCGCGTTACCCCGGTCGAGGGAACAGTCAGTCCTGTGGCGTTTACCGCTTGATGGCAGAGATCCGGAAACCATCGATCTGAAGACAGGCCGGTCGCCGAACCATTCGGTTCATCCCGAGGGCGGCAAGATCCTGTATGCCGAGGTCGACCTGCGATCAGAAATCTGGGCCCTTGAGAACCTCCTCGGCGCCGAACGGTCAAGGAGGTGAGAGCCTTGTTCCGAACAGTCGTGCGTGAAGTAACAGTTATCTGCGTCGAAGCGGCCGTGCTGGTCGCCTTGTCCGCAACCCTCGGACTCTCAGCTGCGGAGTACGGCCCGGACATCCGACGTCGCCCGAGCAATCGGAAGTAGCCCAAAGTGGACCGGGACTTACGTTACGGGTGATGTCCAGCGACAGTCCAGTTCAAAGTGGCACAGGGACATACCGTGGTAGCACGGACCAAACCAACGGCTTCGTAGTTTCTGCTCGCCCAGGGTTTTGGAAGGAGAACTGAACCGATGACATTCCACGTGTTTACAACAGCATCGGCCGCTCTCATATCGATCTACAGCCTCAGCTGGTTGGCACAACCGTGCGCCGCGCAACAGCAACGTGCACCCGTCGCGGTCCAGCCAACTGCTGCGGGAATAATGCAGAGTTATTCGTTCCCCGCCCGTGCCGAGGACCTCAAGCCGGGCGAATACTGGTACCGCCTAAAAAAGACCCATGGCGGCTCCTACGTGAAGAACGCCTACGATCTCGACGCCGTCCGATACGACTCCCACGAGGGGGTCTGGACACGCTATAACCCCGGGTGTCGATCCAAACGCAGACTGGCGGGAAACGAAACCGTCAGACTGGATCGTCTACGGAAAGAGGGTCTACGCAATCGCTGATGGGGAGGTGTCGGGTTGCTGGCGAAACTTTCCGTACTTTCCGAAGGACCTACGGATCCCTGGGGAGGACGTAAGAATATCTCTTCTTCGGTGGGCGGGCGCACCCGAGTCGTACTTCACAGAGTCGTACATCAAATCCAAATCCATGCCTGGGGCCGGTAACCATGTCTGGATAGAACAGAGTGACGGATCCCGTACTCTTTACGGGCACTTCCAGCAGGGGACGGTTCCGGCCGCCGTCTGCCCGTTCTCGGAGACGCTCCCGCCACCCGGGGAGGGCGCGACCGAAGTACCCGAGGGCAGTCGGCCTAAGGTGAAACGCGGCCAGTACCTGGGGAGCGTGGGCACCACGGGCAATTCCGGCAACCCCCACCTCCACATCCAAATGGTGGAAAAGGACGCCGATATTCTAATCCCCTTCCACGGGGTTTCGGTTAAGGGCATCAATAACAACTCCGATGCGCCTTCGGACTGGACTCACCTCAAGGGAGAGGTTCTGCCGCCTGGTCCGATCGCCATTTTGCCGGACTAGTCGGAAGGGCTGCAGCGAAACCAGCCGTCAGCCGATACCTGGGCAGTTCAGGGACAAAGCCCCAATTCAGCCCTTTCTGAAATCACAGAACTTCAGGCCCCCGCGCTAACCCATCACCCGCCAAGCCCGTTCACGGGCTGTGCCTTTAAATAGGCCAGGCGTTCCACGCCTGGTCCACTAGCCCCCAACACCCCACCCCAGGCCCCTTCCAGCGCCCTTACCCCACCCAGGCTTGAGCCACCACCCCCCGCAAGTCATGCCATCCCAGCCCTGAACCAGCCCCACCCCATGAGACAATAGATACAGAGCGGCGCATGTGAATGCGCCAGCCCGCGCCAAAAGGCGGGCAACTCCCAACCGGCCGCGAATTCCCCATCGGAATCCGCGGCCGTTTCTATTTCCGGGCGCAACCCGCCCAACAAAGGATCAATCCCATGACCACCGAAAAACAAAAACAAGCCAGCCGCAACAACGCAAAACACTCCACCGGTCCCAAGACCGACGAGGGCAAACAGCGTTCCTCACAGAACGCTCTCAAACACGGGCTCTACGCCATCGAATCCGTCATCCCCGGAGAAGACCCCGCCGAATTCGACGATCTCTGCCACGAGTTCGGCGAGCGCTATCTTCCCGACTGCCCCTACGAACGCTCACTCGTTCGCCAAATGGCTGACGCCGAATGGCGTCTCCGCCGCATCACCCGCCTCGAGGCCGACTTCCTCAAAGCCGGCGTCGAACGCGAACGCGAAAAACACCACAGACTTTACGCCGGCCAGCCCGAACCCGACGAATCCCTGCTGCGCGGCCGCGCCCTGCAAACCCGCACCGTCGAACTCACCCGCTTCGAACGCTACGCCGCCCAACTCAGCCGCCGGCAACGCCAGGCCCACCAAGCCCTCATCGAATGCCGCAAACAAGAAAACCAACAGCACGCCGCCACGGACACGGTCACCCACCGCCCGCCGATCGCAGGGACCCGGCCCGTCCCCCGCCCCGGACCCCTCCTGGCAACACGATGACATTTTTCAGGAACGAACCAAGGATCTTCCAAGTCGATTCAAATCAACCACATCCGACCCACCCGGCCAAGCCCCCTCCGACGAAACCGCCGCCTAGCCCCTCGTCGGAGCCCCGGCAACCAGCCCCAAGGAGCCGCCATAGAAACGTCACCCCCTGACAAAACCTGCCAATCTCTGCCACCCCGATCCGCCGCCCAGCCAACCTGCGTCCACACCCCCCTCCATCAAACTCGGAGCCGCGCCCGTAAGGGTGCGTTGACCCAGTTTCCGCGGAGCCGCCGCAACACCGCCCTAGCACGGACCGTCGACAAACCAGAGATAACGCCACACCCCGACAAAACCCCGTCCTCACCCACCAACCCGTCCCAAGCCCCAACAAGACCTTCGGCAGTAAAACGGGGAAATGGAGGCCCCGGCGGTCCTAGCAGCCACGAATCCGTGTTCGATGGTCGGTCGAAATCGGCCAGATCTCTATCAACGGCGAAGTGCTCATCCAGTCGTGCTGGGATGTGCCTGTTCCCGCTCTGCTCGCTCCACAGCGTACGCCACGATTTCTCTAGCCGCTCATTAGCTGTGTCCAGCGCTGGTGGAAGACGATGGTGGTGATTCCCATGAAGAAGATGAACGCGACTACTAGGCCGACTTGTAGATACCAAGGCAGGTGTAGTTCGCGGGGGAGTAAGTTGCGGTTGACATAGAGCGAGTGGGAGCGACGGGGGGGGGGATGAGGGTAACCCGAGGCCGATGTTGCGCAACGTCCCCGTGAAGATCGCAAGAACCAACGGGTTCGGCGTCAGCCGTAGGGCAATGAGCCCCCAGATGACATAGCCGAGCAGAATCGTGTAGTAGATGTTCCGTACCTGGTGGCCTTCGAGTTTGCGAGCGCGGGTGCTGCCTGTCCAGATGACGTCGGTCCAGCGGCGCACGACGCCGTCGATGTCCGACATCTGGCCCGGTGCGAGGACGATAAAGCCGCAGAGCAACGTGAGATACCAATAGATCTCGCCCGAGCGGTCCGCGATACCGCGGGCGGTCATAGCGGCCGCCGCGTGGCCCTCGACCTCCGCACCCGGGATGAATTCAAGTGATAGAAGCGACGGCAACGCCATCCCCAACACGCAGCCCACCGACCAAATGGCGACCTGATCGCGCACGATGTGGAGAATCCAGCCCTTCCAGCGCTTCAGGTTGCCTTCGCTGAGCGGGAATACTTTGCCGACGTGTGAGAGCCGGATCGTCTTGCCGCCCACCATGCTCGGGATCGCCCCGACGAGCGATCCCATGCCCCAACCCTTCTCGCGTGTGTAATTCGAGAAGTTCATGTTCGACAGGCCACCCGCGCCCGCGATGGCCGCGAACGCCGCTAGGGTGGCCCAATCGATCTCGGTGTCGGGAAGCTGACCGAACTTGACGAAGCCGCTGAAGATGTTCGCCCACGTCTTACCGCTGACCATGAACAGGCCAACGAACGTGAGATAGCCGAGCACGAGGACGAGCTTCGTCACCATCATGCGTTCGATGGCGTTGTAGATCTTGCCGCCGAAGATCAGCGGGGGTGAGCACGCTCAGGAAAATCACGTAGCTCAAGGTGCGGACAAGCGAATCGTCGCCCGCCCCCGGCAGGTGCCCGAGAATGACCGCCGCCAACGGCACCGCGGCGTTCGACGCGAGATACGGGAAGATCCCGCCCAGGTCGAGCATCAAATAGAACACGGCCCAAAACTTCGGGCCCGGCTGCGTGCGGAAGAATCCCAGGAAGATCGGCTCGCCCGTATAGAGCGTGTACCGCATGATCGAGAGGTTGTAGAAAACCTGGCAGGCGATGCTGATCGTTGCGATCCACATCAACGACCCGCCGTAGCGCGCTGTGACGATGGGACCAAACAGCCACTCGCCGCCGCCAATGTTACTGCCGACCATGAGCACCCCGGGGCCGATGAGGGCGGTCCAGCTCTTGAGCGTGATGGCCGGGAGCTTGCGGCAGGTCCGCCTCTTCCCAGCGAGGGAAAGAAGCGAGCGGCCTTTTCGCGGACTTCCCGGTCTTGGTCCGTCGGCATCCCGAAGATGGTACCAGACAGCACCGCCCGCAAACGTGTATGAGGCGCGTTTTTGATCGCCCATATGTGCAACGATTCACTGAAGGGCCGGACGAGCCTGTATGCTGAACCGCCGCTACATTGTCTTTGCCGTGTGTGCTCTTGCGGCTATCGGACTGAGCTATCACGCGTCGCAGTTCGCCATCGATTTCCAGGTCTATCGCTATGCGACAAACGCGGCTTTCTTCAACGACGGACCGCTCTATGGGCCGGATAGCGGTATTGGCTGGCCGATGCACTATCGGTATCCGCCCGTCTTTGTGTTCTTTTTCTATCCGCTGATTTGGCTCCCGGTCGAGGTCGGAGTTTTCGTCTGGACGCTGCTCAAGTGTGTCGTGCTAGTAGCGCTTGCGAGGGCGCTGAGCGAGGAGCTGAGACAAGAACTTGGTCCGCCGCATTGGCTCCTCGCGCTGTGCCTCGCGGGACCCCTATGTATTTATGGAGTTCCGTTATGGCAACGCACAGTTCTTCGTGTTTGCGCTGACGGCGGGGGCACTGCTCGAGGCTTCACGGAAACCGAAGTGGGCGGCGATCTTGTTGGGGCTCGCGACTGCCTTCAAGATCTGGCCGCTCTACTTCGTCCCGCTGTTGGCTATCCGGGGTAAGCGGCTTGTCGCGGTGGGAGCGCTACTGACCGCGATGGCCCTCATGCTGCTGCCGGCGTTCTACTTTGGATGGACACAGAACTTGAATCACTTACAGGGTTGGTATCAGCAGGAGTCGTCGGTTGCTGAAGACGCCGGCCGGCTTTGGTTCCCAAGTCAGTCGTTGCTCGGCGTGATGACGCGTCACCTCACCAACGTTGACTACTCCGGTCAACCCGACCCGAACTATCCGGCGGTGAACTCGGCGTCGCTCGATCCGGAATCCGTATACACCTTTTGGCTGCTATTGACGGGGATTTGCTACGGCGGGCTCTTGTGGCTTGCGAAGAAAACGCCCCCCGAACGCCTGCTGACCTCGTACGCCGTTGCATGGTGCGCGTTGCCGCTTTTGCAGCCCTACTCGCAGAAAACGATCGCTCTGGTCGTGTTGGTGTGGCCGGCGCTTGTTGCGGCGGCTTCGGTTGGACGATCCGCTCTGACTTGGCAGCGGACGCTGATTCTTATCGCTGCCGTGATCAGCTTCGCTCAGATCTTCACACCGAGCCCGTACTCTCATCGACTGGTACAAGTCTTGGGACTTGACGCGCTGATCGGCGTCTTACTTCTGGCGGGTCTGGTTGGAATTGTTCGGCGCCGGGCGGAGACGACCGAAGAAGCAATCTCAGCGGGCTCGTAGGTCGGTCAGACCCGCGAGACGCTCTAACGCTTCTTCGTCGGCGAGGAACTGAGCTTCGGGCAATCTCATGCACCCGAGGTCGCAATGATGGCCCCGGAACATGCGACGGAACAGGTCATGCAGCCAATGCTCGGCGCGGTAGGCGGATGTGAACATCTTCGCGATACACACACCGCCGCC
>CBDCWT010000077.1:0-22536 GCA_965223305.1 Pirellulaceae bacterium
GACGATCATTGGCGCGATGTATGCCAAGTGGGTGCAATCGTATCGTGATCTGCCGATACTGATCAATCAGTGGGCCAATGTCGTCCGCTGGGAGATGCGCACGCGCCTGTTTTTGCGGACCACCGAGTTCCTTTGGCAGGAGGGCCATACCGTCCACGCTAGCGAAGCCGAGGCCTGGGAAGAAACGCGAAAGATGCTGGACGTTTATGCCGAGTTCGCCGAGCAGTATATGGCGATGCCGGTGATCAAGGGCGAAAAGACTTCTGCCGAGCGGTTTCCGGGAGCCGTTTCCACCTTGTCGATCGAAGCCATGTTGCAGGATCGCAAGGCACTTCAGGCAGGGACTTCGCATTTTCTTGGCCAGAACTTTGCCCGCGCGCAGGAGATCAAGTTCCAGGACCAGCAGGGAGCGGAGGTCTACGCGTGGACCACTTCGTGGGGTGTGTCGACCCGTTTGGTTGGGGCGCTGATCATGACGCACTCCGACGATGATGGGTTGATTGTGCCCCCGCGACTGGCCCCGAAACACATCGTCTTGCTGCCGATCTATCGAAGCGACAGCGAACGCGTCCAAGTGCTGGAGTACTGTCAAGCGCTCCAACTCGAGCTGGCTTCGCAGGAGTTCTGCGGCGGCAAGGTAGAGGTCGAGCTGGACGACCGGGATCTACGCGGTGGGGAAAAGAACTGGCAACACATCAAAAGGGGCGTGCCACTGCGCGCAGAAGTTGGTCCCAAGGACATCGCCAAGGATGCGGTGTTCTTGGCCCGCCGCGATACGGGCTCTAAGGAGAGTCTCCCGCGCACGCAACTGGTCCAAACGGTCGGCCGTTTGCTGGAGGAGATACAGTCGGAGCTCTATCGACGGGCCCACGAGTTGCGAGAGAGCAACTCGTGTAAGATCGATTCGCTCAGCGAATTTCGGGACTATTTTACCGCCCAAGACTCGGATCAGCCTGAGATCCACGGCGGCTTCGCCTACTGCCACTTCGCGGACCATCCGGACGCTGAAGAGGCGCTGAAACCCTACAAGGTATCGGCTCGTTGTCTCCCGCTGGATGGCGAAGAGGAAAGGGGGACCTGTTTGTTTACCGGCCAGCCGAGCGGCAAGCGCGCGGTGCTGGCGAAGGCGTATTGAACCACGCCGGAGAGCCCTTTGGCTCGGCGATCTCTTCCCGGACCTGGCCGGCCAGTGCGCTGAGCAGAGCAACTACCAAAGCGATCATGGGAGCCACTCAACCACCGGCACCTGTCCTGCTTCTGTTGGCCGCCTTCAGCCGGCACGTGGAGGCACTTGCCTGGGCTCGACATCGCGCCGAGCAGACTTGGGGTCCTGTGTTCGTGGAAAGTGAACTGAGGAATTTCAACGAGACGACATACTATGAGCCGACGATGGGCACCGAGCTACAGAAAGTGCTGTGGGGATTCGAGAGGTTGCAAGGTGCTGAATCGTTGGTGAATTGCAAGTTGCTGACGAACGGTTGGGAACGCGAATACGCATCAGCCACTGAGTTTCCAGAGCAACGACCGTTGAACTTGGACCCTGGCTACCTCACCGAGGCCAAGTTGGTGTTGGCGACGACCAAAGACCGAGACCACCGTCTTTATTTGGGCGACGGAATTTTTGCGGAGGTTACGCTGAGCTATCGTCAGGGCAGTTGGTCAAGCCATCCATGGACTTATCAAGACTACCGCAGCGCCGAGTACCATCAGTTTTTTTCCCGCTGCCGCCAGTATTTGCGCGAGCAGAAGCGAAACGCGATGCGTAGTTGAATGACGGATGGACTTGAAATCCACATACTGGTTTCTCGGCGGTACGATCCTGCCTAGCTGTCTGGTGGCCTGGACGGCCACCTTCTTGATTCGGCGATGGGCACCCCGCTGGGGGTTGGTTGATCGACCGGGTGCGCGCAAGGTTCATCTCACACCGACTGCATTAGGCGGCGGACTGGCGATCACCTTGGGCGTCGTCATCCCCTTCGCGGTCGGCCAGCTCTTATTGTGGTACGTAGCCTCCGGGGGAGAGATTGCTCGCTTGCCGGAGTTTGTGCGGCCGCACGTGGACGGGTTGTGGGTACGAGCGAGCGGCCTTTGGATGTTGCTCGCCGGAGCGGGAGCGTTGATGGTTGTCGGTCTGATCGATGATCTCCGCGGGTTGGACTGGCGTTTGCGGTTGACGATTCAGTTCCTGGTTGCTTTGGTCTGCGTCGTCACACAGGGCTGGCGCTTGACGGCTTTTATCGAGTTGCCGTGGTTGGGATCGCTCGCCTCGGTGCTGTTGTCTGTGATCTGGATTGTCGCCATGATTAACTCGTTCAACATGTTGGACAACATGGATGGGCTCTCGGCCGGCGTGGCAGCGATTGCTGCTGGCCTATTGGCGGCGGTGATGTTGATCGCACCGGATCCGGTGACACAGCGTCCACAACTTTTTGTCGCTGGGTTTCTGCTGGTCTTGATGGGCGCTCTGTTCGGATTTCTGTGGCACAACCGGCCTCCGGCGCGCATTTTCATGGGTGACGCAGGCAGTTACTTTGTCGGGTTTTGCCTGGCCGTCTCCACGCTGTTGGCGACCTATGCCAGCTATCAAAGTGCCGCTCCGCACGCCATCTTGGCGCCGTTGTGCGTCATGGCAGTGCCACTTTACGACATGATCTCTGTGATTTGGATTCGGCTGCGTTCTGGCAAGAGCCCCTTTGCGGCCGACCGAAATCACTTCTCACATCGCCTTGTCGATCTCGGGTTGACGAAGGGGCAGGCGGTGCTGACTATCTATCTGACCACGGCGACCTGTGGACTTTGCGCTTTGCTGTTGCACCAGATCAACCTGTTTGGCGCAGCGGTCGTGGTGCTAGTTGTCATCTGCGTCCTGCTCCTGATCGCCATTCTGGAGACGACTGCCAGGAGAAAACTCGGCAGCAACGCTCCATCGGAAAGGCAGCCGTGAGCAGGCGACGCAAGGTCACGCCGAAAGCGGCAGAGCGGCGACCGGACCGTCAAGCTTGGAAAACGGGGGGGTTCCAGCCGGTGTGGCTGGCGGCTGTCACGGCTTTGCTAGTGGCCGCCCCGCTCGTTCCCAGCGAGTCGACGGTCGAGTTAGGTACGGGTGTGGTGGCCTACCTAGCTTGGTCACTGTTGCTCTGGGCATGGTTTCTGACGAGGCTGGTCGCGCCGCAGCCGGCGATCCGTTGGGGTGCCGTTTCGGTGGCGGTCGCCCTGTTTCTCGCGTGGCAGGTCGTCAGCGGTCTGGCGATGGCCGGCGAGGGCCAGCCTCGGGCGGTGGTCAACTCCGTATGGCAGGCAGTCACCTTTGCGATCGTGTTTTTCCTGGTCCGGCAGGTCTTCCGGCGGCCGGAAGACTGCCGCGCTTTGGTGTCTGTCATGGTGGGCTTGGCGGTGGGCCTTTCCGTGTACGGGTATTACCAGTACGTGTACGAGATGCCCCAGACACGTCAGGAGTATGAAAGCGATCCCGAGGCGGCGCTCTTGGCGGCAGGCATCATCGCCCCGGAAGGTTCGCCGCAACGCGAACTGTTTGAAAGCCGCCTATACAGCCTCGAGCCGACGGCCACCTTCGCGCTCGCGAATTCATTTGCCGGTTTCGTGGTGCCCTGGGCCGTGTTGGCCGTTGCCGTTTCTTATTCGGCGTGGCGCTCGTCCCGGTTGGGGCGGGCCGACGTACTGGGAGTCGTATTGGCGATAGTGGTTGTCGGAGGGTGCGCACTGCTGACTCGGAGTTTGACTGCCTGGTTGGCCACGTGTTTCGGTCTCTTCCTGTTGGCGCTTTTCAACGGGTTCGCTCTTTCTAGCTGGTCGGCAGTTTTTGGTTGGCGGCTGGACCGGCGCGTGGCTGCAGTCGCGGTGATGCTTGTGCTGACATCCGTTGCGATTGCAGCGTACGCCGGAGTACTCGATTGGGTCACGATCAGTAGCGCCCAGAAGTCGTTGCTGTATCGCATCGAATACTGGCGGGCGACGATGGAGCTGATTCGCGACTACGCTTGGCTAGGCTGCGGTCCGGGTAACTTTCAACAGTTCTATCCGGCTTATAAGCTGCCGGCAGCGAGCGAGACGATTGCGGATCCGCACAACTTCATGTTCGAGATTTGGGCGACCGCCGGAACGCCCGCGCTGCTTGCCTTCTTCGCCGTGTTGGCTTGCGCTGTCTGGCAAATCTGTTCCCCGGTGGCAGCCAAGTCTGAACCGGTCGAAGTGAGCACGAACAGCAGCGTGGGGGCAGTTTATGTGGGAGCGGCGGGCGGTCTGTTGATCGCCTTTCCCATGGGTGCCGTGGCGGGCTTTGTGCCCAACTTGGTTCCTCTGCTGGGCGGGGCGATCGTGGCGACGGTTCTGATGGCGTCGTGGCGCGGCTGGGTGCGTGACGGTGAGCTCGCGCCAGGTATCTTGGTTTGTGGCCTGGCCGCTCTGTTGACCAACTTGCTCGCCGCCGGCGGCATTGGTTACTACGGAGTCGCGGCCAGTTTTTGGACGCTCTTGGCTCTCGCCTTGAACTTGGCAGCAGGCTACCGGTGGCGCCTACGGCGTGGCGCGACGCTGGCCATCGTCGCGGCGTCGAGCGCGCTGGTCGTGCTGCTGTACTTGTCGGCGTATCGTCCGGTGTTGGTTGCCAGGGAGAAACTGGCCTCAGGCGGGCTGCTGGCTCAGCAGGGAAGAACCCGCGAGACGGAAGCTGCCTGGCTCGCCGCGGCGAGCGCCGACCCGCTATCGCCCAGGCCGTGGGAGAACTTGGCGAAGCTACGTCTCGCCCGCTGGTTGGCCAGTGGGGGCCCTGCAGACGACTCCTTTGCAGCCGCAGCTCAGGAGATGCTGGTGCGCGACCGGCGATCGTTCACGGCCCAGCAAAGGACCGGCAATTGGTACCTGGCCGCCTTTCGCAGCCTTGGCAATCGGGTCTACTTAGAGCAGGCGATTGAGTACTATCGGCGTACCGTCGAGTTCTATCCGAACTATAATCGAGGGCATGCTCAACTTGCCTGGGCGCTCTATTTGTCAGGAAACGCGGCGGAGGCTGGCCGAGCGGCCGACCGGGCCTTGAGATTGGACGCTGTCAACCCACATAGCGAGCAAAAGCTGAAGCGTATGAAGCTGTACGATCCCCAGCCCGCTCCGGAGGGGGGGGGGCCTCGTTCCGCCGATCGCGATGCTGAACAATGGATGCTACGGCTGCGTAACATGGCTGGGAAGCTATGAACAGCGTAGCAGAGTTGCCTGCTGCAGAGTTTGAGGGGATCCCGGCTGGTCTCGCCGGCGGAAGCTGGGGCAGAACTGCCGCTAACCCGTCTTAGTTGACTCATGTTTCAGAAGGAGTTGCATCGAAATGCGCGTCGCGGCCATCGCTCTGATTAGTTTGCTGGTCGGTCTGCTGGCTGGGTTCGGTCTTACGACCGCCGAGTTTGCCGGGGTTGAGGAGCTGTTCGCCAGTGGCGATTACCGTCCTGCTACGGCAAAGGAGACGATCGAAGTCGTTGTCGAGCCAGCGCAAGCTGTTGTGCTCGGCGGCAAGGACTATGATTTCGGCACGTTGCGCCGCAATGAACGCGGCGAGCACGTTTTCAAGATCCGCAACGACGGAGACGATCTACTGCGGATCGAACTCCGTTCGCGGAGTTGTGGCCGTTGTATTGCGACTCGCTTCGAAGCTGAGGATGTCACGTCCGACAACACCATCGAAATCCCTGTTGAATACTATACGGGCAAACCGGAGGAGAACTTTCACGAACATATCGAGCTGATTACCAACGATCCGAATCAGAAAGTCATGCGGCTATCGATCACTGGCAAAGTGACCGAGCGGATTCGCATGTCGGCTCAGCAGGTCAGATTCGAGACGGTAGCGGCCAGCGACGGCGCGTCCCAGTTGCTGCGCGTGTTTGGATACCATAGCGATCGGCTAGAGGTCCTATCACACGAATTCACTGATCCGGCAACGGCCGACCACTTCGAACTTGTAGTGACGCCTTTGGATGTGACTGAGCTGGAGATGGATCCGTTGCCGCGCGCGGCCTGTGAAGTTCGGGTGGAGATGAAACCCGGCATGCCGATCGGACCAATCACCCAGAGTATCATGCTGGAGGTCCAGGCGGATGATATCAGCAGGCTGAACTTGCCCGTCGTGGGGACGGTCAGAAGCGATATTTCTGTGATCGGTCCGAAGGGCTTCTATCACACCAAGAACCTGCTCGACCTCGGTCGCATCAAGCGCGACGAAGGGACCAAAAGGACGCTACAGATTCGTGTGCGTGGTTCGTCGCGTGATGATGTCGAGTTGCGAGTTGACTCGACCGAGCCCGCCGAGGCGCTGAGGGCCACGATCGGCGAGCGGGTTGTCGCCGGTGAGGCCTACATGTACCCGCTCGAGGTCGTTGTGCCGCCCGGAACACCTTTAGTTAACCGGCTGGGAGGCGGGCAAGGTGATCTCGCGAAAATCACTATTGCGACAACTCATGAAGACTCGAGACAATTGTTGATCTTGGTACGCTTCATTGTGGAATGAGTGTCGAGGCAAGAAGGGCTCGGAGATGGTGGCTGGTCGATTGCCGGCCGCTGCCGGCGAGTCAGCACTCGCTGGGCGAGGTCAACTTCAGCAACGCACTCATTCGATGCTTCACGGAGGGACGGGCTTGAACAGATCGCAACGGTGTCGTGGAACAGCAGGCCTATTGGCCATTTGGCTACCGGTATTTCTAGCTGGTTGTGATCCGGCGGCGGTATCTCCGGGGGACGGCGCCGCAACCGCCGAATCGCCTGCGGAGACTTCTCCCGCTCCCCAAGCCTCGGCGCCGGAAGCCCAACAGGCACAGCCGAGCGGAACGGCGATCGATGATCCTGATACGATCTACGAAAGTTGGCCGCAACCCGATTTTGTCTTGTTCGTGACCGGCCGTCAGCATGGGTACATCGAGCCGTGTGGCTGCACGGGGTTGGCCAACCAAAAAGGTGGCATGGCTCGTCGGCACACACTGCTTGGACAGCTCGCGGAACGCGGTTGGGAGTTGATCCCGGTCGATGTAGGAAATCAGGTCCGCCGGTTCGGGCGGCAAGCCGAGATCAAGTTTCAGGTGACCGCAGAGGCCTTAAAAACTATGGGCTACGAGGCGGTCACGTTTGGCCCTGACGACCTTCAGCTCTCGTCGGGAGATCTCGTTGCGGTGACCGCTGCCGCGTTGGCTGGCCAGCAGACGCCTTTCTTGTGCGCCAATGCAGCGGTGCTTGAGCCGTCGTGGATGCCGACGCATAAGGTCGTGGAACGCGGTGGCAAGCGGATTGGAATCACGGCGGTCGTGGGTGACCAAGCGCTGGAGAAAATCCAAAGCGATGAGGTCATTAAGAAGCCCGCCAAAGAGGCGTTGGGCGACGCGTTGACCAAACTTCGAGAGGCAGATTGCGATGTCTATGTCTTGCTCGCCCATGCGACGCTCGAGGAATCCGAGCTGCTCGGCCGAGAATTCCCGCAGCTGGATGTAGTGGTCAGCGCGGGTGGGCACGGCGATCCACTGTTCCAGCCTGAGCGGATTGGCCAGGACGGCCCCTGGCTGGTGAGGGTTGGCGAGAAAGGCATGCACGCTGGGTTGGTGGCCTTCTTCGACGGCAGCGAACCCCGCTATCAGAGAATACCGTTGACCGGGAAGTTCGCGGACTCGTCCGACATGCTTCAGCTGTTAGCCTCATACCAGCAGCAGTTGCAGGATCAAGGGCTGGCGGGTTTACAGATCCGGCCCCAGCCTCATCCGAGTGGGCAGTCCTTTGTCGGATCGCAAGCCTGCGCAGAGTGCCACGTCGAGGCTTACGACACGTGGAAGGAGACGCCACATTTCGCGGCCACGGACTCACTAGTTCATCCGGGTGAGCGTAGCGAGATTCAGAGGCACTACGACCCAGAATGTCTGAGTTGCCACGTGACGGGGTGGAATCCACAACGTTACTATCCCTATCAGTCAGGCTACTTGGGCTTGGAAGAATCACCCCAAATGCATGGTAGCGGTTGTGAGAATTGCCACGGACCGGGTGCCGCACACGTGGCCGCCGAAAGCGGCGACATTGAGGCGGACGACGAGCTGTTGGAGAAACTCCGTCGGGCGATGTGGGTTCCGCTCGAGAGAGAGCGGTGCACCAAGTGCCACGATCTAGACAACAGCCCAGACTTTCACGACGAGGGTGCGTTCGAAGAGGACTACTGGCCCCAGATCGCCCACTAGGCTTTCTTCACTCTCCCCTCGGGGAGAGTCGGCCCGAAGGGCCGGAGAGGGGGAGCGCGCCTCGGGACGATCTCTCCAGAGCAGCCCTCCCCGGACGCTACGCGTCCGACCCTCCCGCGCGCGGGAGGGTAAAGTCGATGTTCGCCGGTAGCCGAACTCGCCAGAGTTTGGCGGACTTTATGAAGAGCGGTAGGCCGGAACAAGCGGTAGGCCGGAACAAGCGGCGCCAGCAGCCATCCCTGTGCCCTACGATTTCCCCACGCCGCGCTGTTCCGGCAACACCGGTTTTACGCGTTGCGTCGCCGGAACAGCGCGGCGCTCACGGAGTGTGAAGCCAGAGCTCTCCCGCCGCTTGTTCCGGCCTACTTTCTACTTTCTTTCGTCACTCTCCCCTCGGGGAGAGTCGGCCCGAAGGGCCGGAGAGGGGGGTACGCGCCTCAGGACGATCTCTCCGGGGGCAGCCCTCCCCGGACGCTGCGCGTCCGACCCTCCCGCGAGAGCGGGAGGGTGACCTCGATGTTCGCCGGTTTGTTTAATCACCCCGGACCGTGTCCGTAGATATGTTGGATGGGTGTGGCGTGCCCCCAGGCGATCTCTTCGGGCGGCACTTCTAACGCCTGGGCCACCTTTTCACGCTCCTGGGGCGAAGGTGTCCAGCGGCCCAGAAAGATGGCGCGGACTTTCGGTAGGTCCAGACCACTGCGGTCGGCCAACTCGAGGAGCGACAGCCCCTTGTGCTTGCAGATATCTTGAATGCCGCGTTCCATAGGGTCACCGTCATTCATGGTTTGTGGGCCTGCTCAAGAGGATGCAAGATCGCCATAGACTAGCTCGCCGGTCGGGCAGGTCTGGCTGCGCCGAGCAAGCAGCCAGGGGAGGTGCTACATCACCCGGTCTTCCGCCCACGGCCTTCGCTTGCCCGTCTTGAACTCTTTGTAGGGCCCGGCAATTTCGTTGTGGATCGACTCCGGCTTGTAGGCGGTATGTACCGCGTCCAGCACTTCTCGAATTTGCTCGTCCGCATATCCAATCCCGGTCACCTCAAAACAGTCGCCGTTGACATCGTAGACTCGAAGTTGGTTTTTCCAAACGCGAACTTTCCGCAACGTCCGAAGTTCGTTGCGGGTTCGTTTGAGGAACTCGAGCACCTCCTCCACATTGTCTTGGCCATAGCGGCAGCTGGCCAGGGGTACGACGTCCTTCATAGCAGGTGGCGTGGCGGATCGGACAGCGACAAAATCTTAGCCCGGGTTACTCAGCGATCAGCTCCGAGGTCGTAGGTGCTTTCTGTGGCGATGTCAGCCTTCGCAGTTTTTCCTCGACGTTTATGGCAAACCTGCGGAAGAAATCGTCTTCCTTGCCACAACCGGGTACGACCTGTTGCGACGAACTTTGGTGGAAAAGCCAGCAACTAGCGCGCGGCTACGATTCCCAACGAAATTGCCTCTTTGAGGACATCTCCGGAGATTTGGATCTCCGAGTCGTCCTCGAGTTCGAGTACGACAGGCGTCAGAGATCGTATGACACCGTTAACCCAGCCAGAACCGCCGTCGTACTTGATTTTGGAACCTGCTTGAAACTCAGCGGGCAGTCCGCTTCCGTTGCCGTCAGCTGGTTTGGCCGGTGCCGCCTGCTTGGGTTGTGACTTGGCTGCAGGTTTCTTCTTGTCGAGTGCGCCGGCAAGTTCCTGGAGCTGCTTCCAGTTCTCCAACCGCTCCTGTTTGGCCCGCAACAACGTCTCGCTCGGATTACCCTCCTTGTCGAAGTGTTTGGCGAACCGTCCTTCGCTACGGCAGAAGTCGATGAAGTCGACCTGTTCGCCAGTCTTGGGGTTGTTCCACCAATCGTCGCTGATGGCTGGGTTGCCTTGCAGCGAGAGCCGCTGGCGAATCGTGTCACCTTTGCGAGGATCGTAGACCAAGAGGGGGAAGGCACGCGTGTCGACAGCCAGGCGGGCTTGATCGGTGGCCATGTTGTCGGCGACCCCATGCTCGGGTTGGCAGGTTGTGTAGCAGCAGATGAGCGCCGGGCCGTCGAACTCCAGTGCCTCCAGCACGCAGCGGTAGAAGTGGTTCACATGAGCGCAAGTGGTTTGCGCGACATAGGTGCGGGGGTGCATCATGGCAATTTGGGCGATTTCCTTGCGGCGTTCCATTTTGCCGCCCACCACCTTGCCGTGGACGCTCATCTTGGTGTTCTGTCCCATAAAGGTACTGGTCGAGGCCTGGCCTCCGGTGTTGGAGTAGACCTGTGTGTCCAGCACCAGAACTTTGATGTTCATGCCAGAAGCGAGCATCCGGGAAAGCGACTGAAAGCCGATATCAAACATGGCTCCGTCGCCGCCAATACACCAGACTGGCTTCTCGCTCCACCCCATCTGGTCCCAGCGCATCCGCAGACCCATCGCATAGGCTGGTGCATTCTCGAACAGCGAGTTGCTCCACGGCACCAAATACGGATTGTAAGGATAAGTCGAGGTGTAGACGGTGTTGCAACCCGTCGCCGCGATGATACCCCAGTCGTTAGCGTGCTTGGCGCCAGTCGCCGAGCACATCATTCGCAGGGCCGATCCTTCCCCGCAGCCGGCACAGCTGCCCGCCCCACCCACATAGACATGGGTCTGCTCCTTGAGCATCATGTCGATGAGTAGATTCTCGCTGATGTAGCGCTCGTCCGAGGGCCCGAACTCCTTGAAGATGCGGTGTGTTTTCTGAATATCCAACATCAGGTCGTCGTTCTTCTCGACCATCCGCAGCGCGTCGTCGTCGCAAACCGTGACACACTCGGCGCAGCCTTTGCATTTGCTCGGATCGATGATGATGGAAAACCGGCCGCCCTCGCCCAGTTTCTTCTTCGGACCATCGAAGTATTTGCGAGGTGTCGACCATGCCTTCATGAACAGCTCTCGGTCCTCTTGGCTGGAGATTTTCTCCAGCCGCTTATCGAAATCATTCTCGCCGACAACCTTCCCCAAGATCGCCGTATCTGGGCAGAGCGTGACGCAGTCCATGCAGCCGGTGCAGTTTTCCGTGATGTATTCTGGGATCTCGGGCGCTACGTAGCTAAAGTCACGCAGCGTCGCCGTGCCGGCGGGAACGAGCGAACGAGCGACAGACAGATCGGCTGGCAGTTGCTTCTCGGCCGTGCCTTCTTCATAGGCGCGGATAATCCGCTCGTTGAAATCGGTTACGTCCAGCACCGGCAGACTGACTCGTTTGTAGCCGTCGTCAACGAGGGTGCCATAGGAGTTGTTGTTGAATGGATCTCGATCGTTCGCATCGTTCATCGACTTATCGTCGCTGACTGTCGCCATTTGGTATCCCTTTACTGGGGGTTGGTTGGTTGAGCTGTCCGCTCGACATCGGTGGCTAGGAGTCGATCATCTCGCGAGGTACTTCCTTCAGTTCACGATAGCCGCGCTGGACGCAAGTTAAGTTGTCTTGGACGACGCGCTCGCCACGCTTGCCGAAGTACTTGCGGAGCGCCTCTTCGACACCGCCCATGACTTGGTCATCCGACATACCGCTGTCTTTCGAGTAAGGTGTCAGCTTCAGGAAGGCTCCCAGTGTGACAATGCCCTGCATGCGCATCTGCAAGTCGGCTACCGAGGCGACCTCACGAGCGATCTTTACTGTGTCGCAGTAGTACAGCCGGATCTTGCGATCTCGAATCGTCGGTTGATGCCGCTTCGGAATACGAGTCCAGACGTCATTCGGATCGTCGTACGGCGATTGCATGAAGATCGCGCCGCCGTCGACAACTCCACTGAGCGGATTGCCGAGGATCGCGTTGACGTCGTTCAGAATGATCAGGTCGACGAACTCCAGTTCGCTGTGCGTCTTGATGTGCTCGTCCCCGATCGTCAAATAGTACGTCGTCGGGAGGCCTTTCTTTTCAGAGCCGTATTTCGGGTAGGCCTGGACATCTTTGCCAAACACTTGGCCCGCAATCGTTGCAATCACCTTGTTCGTGGTCACCGAGCCGAAACCACCTACGGAATGGCCACGCATCGAGAAGCCGCCGCTAGGCCGTAAGTCAGGGTCCTCGGTGCGCTTCAATGCCAGGGCGTGGTCGATGCCGACGCAGAAATAGTCCTGTCCGTCGCCGACCATGTTGTCGAAGGTGGCGATGACGTCCGCCGGGCGGACATCCCGGCTGCCGAGCCCCGCCGCACCGTGATAGATGCGAGGTATCTTGTCGATCGGCTCGTGGCCCATCTGGCCGGTGGCTGCGTCGCAAAACGCAGCCTTGATTTCACGCGTCAGGTGGTTGCCGGTGGTTGATAGCGGGTCGTCCATCCGCTCGAAAATTGTGATCGCCTTGGCGTTTTTGAGTGTATTCACGATCTGGTGCATCGGGAACGGGCGAAAACAGTAGAGCGTGACGCAGCCCGCTTTGATCCCCTTCTCTTCGCGAAGATAGTCGACCGTGACCTCAGTGGTCTCCATGTAGCCTCCCATCCCGATCAGGATGTACTCGGCATCCTCACACCGATAGGGCATCAGGAAGTCGTAACGGCGGCCCGTTTTGTTAGCAAACTCCTCAAAAGCGTCCTCCAAGGCCGGGGCGACTCGGTCGTAGTACCAACGCTGCGCAATTTTACCTTTCATATAGGAATCTTGATTCTGGACGACCCCCGACATCATCGGGTTGGTCGGGTCCATGAGATTCACCAGTTTTTCGGCGGGAGGCCCGATAAACTCCTTCATCAGCTCAGCTTCCGGCAGCCGCACGGTCTCGACCGTGTGCGTCGTCAGAAACCCGTCCTGCACATTAAAAAATGGCACCAAACTGGCTTCGGCCGCGCGGCGGGCGATCAGGCACAAGTCCCCTGCCTCTTGAGCGTTACGGGAAAACAGCATCCCCCAGCCCACATCCGCGACGCTCATCAAATCATCATGGCCGGCGTGCACGTTCAGCGAATGGCTGGTCAAAGCTCGGGCACCAATGTTGAAGACGACCGGGAGACGCTTGCCCGCGATCGTGTAAAGCACTTCCTTCATCAACACAAGCCCTTGGCCTGAGGTGAAATTCGTCACCCGCCCGCCGGCCAACGCATATCCTTCGCAGAAAGAAGCCGAGGAATGCTCGCTTTCGGGCTCCAGGAAGATCAGAGGATCGCCCCAGACGTTTTTTCTGCCGTTATGTACCGCCGCGTTGAAGCCGCCCCCCATCGTCGTCGAACTGGTGATCGGGTATGCCCCGCTGCCCTGGCAGACGTGGATTTCGACGTGTACTACCGCCTCCGCACCGTCGCAGGTGACCGGAATGCCCGGATATTCGACCTTGCTGTCCCGCTTGTCCTTCTCCGGAACTCGGTCCATCCCTCCAACCTTCGGGTCGACAACAGCACTCATGCTCAATCTCTTTCTTCCAGAATGGTGAAGCAGCCGTGTCTGGACTGCGATCGCGGCTGCAGGCGTGACGTCTGTTCAGCTAGGTGAGGCAACACAACAGGTTACCCGTTTGAAATCAGCCCTGCAAACCGCAATTCGGTCGCGGTACGCGCAGAACATGATGAATTCGCCGAGTTTCTCCCCAAAGGCACGGTGTAAGTTGTTGAAGTTGAGCATTTCGCCTCAATCGTAACCCGAAGCGTAAGCGAGGGAACAACTTCCGATCGTACATCAACTCCCCTCGCTGACGCTTTTGATGTTGCACTTTCGGCTCAATCGTAACCCGAAGCGTAAGCGAGGGAATGACTTGCGATGGTACACCAACTTCCCCTCGCTGACGCTTCGGGTTACGAACGGCCAGGCAAATTTGTTACCCTCAGCTGCGAAAGCGCAACATCTAAACTGACTTCGCGGCCCCGATCCCCTCTGAGGTGGTTGCAGCTTTTACGCTTCATGCAGTCGGCCAAACTCTGGCGAGTTCGGCTACGCTGGCGAGTTCGGGCTACGCTCCAGATCAGCCGCTGGGCGTTAGCCCACGGTTCCCCAGCGAAACCGACGGGGTAGCGTCCGGCGAGTGCCCCCCTCTCCGGCCCTTCGGGCCGACTCTCCCCAAGGGGAGAGTGAAGGAAGACGAAATCACGCACCGAGTTAGAAGCTGCACGACCTCGAGTGGGTGCAAACAAAAACTGTTAGCTTTTCGGACGGAGCAGCCCAAAACATTGACAAAAGTGCCTACTCGGCACACCTCAGGGCCGCGCCCTAAGCGGGGCTTCGTCTCCAATTGAGAAAGCCCTTACCCTCGACGCCGTCAATGGCCAAATTGTTGTACTTGCCTAGGCGAGCAGTTCTTCGATCACACGGCCGTGGACATCGGTCAGCCGGTGATAGCGGCCCTGAAAGCGGAAGGTGAGCCGCTCGTGGTCGATACCCAGGCAGTGCAGCATGGTGGCGTGAAAGTCGTGAACGTGCACGGGATCTCGCACGATATTGTAGCTGTAGTCGTCCGTTTCCCCGTAGCTGGCACCGGCCCGGGTTCCCCCGCCCGCCATCCAAAGAGTAAAACACCGTGGATGATGGTCGCGGCCGTAGTCTGTCGGCGTCAGCTTGCCTTGACAGTAAACGGTGCGGCCGAACTCGCCACCCCAGACGACAAGTGTCTCGTCAAGCAGCCCGCGCTGTCTGAGATCGGCCAGCAAAGCTGCCGACGCCTGGTCGGTGTCCAGGCATTGATTGCGGATGCCCTCCGGCAGGTTGGTGTGTTGATCCCAGCCTCGATGAAAAAGCTGCACGAAGCGGACACCGCGCTCGATGAGTCGCCGTGCGAGCAGGCAGTTGGCGGCATACGTTCCCGGTTGACGAGCCGACTCGCCGTAGCACTTGAACACATGGTCGGGCTCGGCCGACAGATCGGTCAGCTCGGGGACCGATGCCTGCATACGATAGGCCATTTCATACTGGGCGGTGCGGGTCGCGATCTCCGGATCGCCAAACCGCTGCAAGTTGATCTCGTTCAGCCGTGCTAAGTCGTCCAGCATGCGGCGACGGGTCTTCTTCAGCAGCCCCTCAGGATTGGACAGATAGAGTACCGGGTCGCCAACCGAACGAAACTTGACTCCCTGATACTTGCTCGGCAAAAAACCACTTCCCCAAAGACGTTCGTAGAGCGGTTGTCCACTGCGGGCACTGCCCTGCGACACCATGGCCACAAACGTAGGCAAGTCGTCGTTGAGCGACCCCAGGCCATAGGCCAGCCAAGCACCCATGCTGGGTCGCCCGGCTAGCTGCGAACCCGTTTGGAAAAAGGTGATGGCAGGATCGTGGTTGATCGCTTCGGTGTGCATCGACTTGACAAAGCAGAGCTCGTCCGCGAGCCGCGCGGTGTGCGGCAGTAACTCGCTGATCCAGCGGCCGGATTGACCATGTTGAGCGAACCGAAATAGGCTGGGCGCGACCGGAAAGGAGGCCTGCGTAGCGGTCATTCCGGTTAGCCGTTGACCTCTGCGCACCGACTCGGGTAACTCCTGACGACGGACCCGCTCCAGTCCCGGTTTGTAATCGAAGAGATCGATTTGCGAGGGTGCACCCGACTGGAACAGGTAGATGACTCGTTTGGCTCGCGGCGCGAAATGGGGCAATCCCGCTGGGCGCGGTGCGGCTGCCACCTGATTGCACTCGCCGTGGAGTAAAGTTGCCAGCGCGGCGGTGCCAGCTCCTAACTGTCCGAAGAACTGTCGGCGGGTTTGCTGCAGCAGGCCTTCGCCGAGTGGATTCATGTCTTCTCCAGCGTTCGAGGCCGGTTGTGAAACAAGGACTATTCTAGGTCGTTCAGCGACATGGCTCCAGAGTTTGTGCCCCAAGCCAGCTATCAAACGTCCCGCTCGCCGCTCGAAGTCTGCTTCAAGACTGATGATTCAGCTCTGATTCAGCTCCGGATGAAAGGTGAAGCAGCTGGAACTCCCCCAAGACCGGTGCCGGCAATGGCTTTTCATGTTTGTCCAGGACCTGGACCAAGTACCCCCGGCCGCGAGCTTCGGCGACGAACGAGTTGGCTGTGGAGCGACCCGGCTCACCCAGCCAACACTCGCCGCCAGGCGTCAAAACGCGTTGCAGCGTGTCGAGCAGCGGTGCATGCAGCTCTCGGTCGTACAGTACGTCGGAGCCAAACGCGACCGCATAGCGACCCAGCGGCGGTTGGCGCCAGTCCAAGACCGTCGCGGCCGTGGGATTCAGGCCGTGTCGCAGCGCGTTGTGCTTGGCGGTCGCAACGGCCAGCGGAACCAGATCGCTGAACGTGACGTCCAGCCCCGCCGCTAAGCCCGCGATGCCGACCAGCCCCAGGCCGCAACCCAGCTCTAAGGCGGCAGCAGTTGGCGGCCACCGCCGCCGCAGCATGAATTCAGCAAACTCGATGGCAGCTGGCCACAGTGCGCCCCAATAAGGTGAAGTTGTGTGTCCGGATTCCTCGCCCAATTCCTCTAGCAGCTGATCCGGTTCCGCTGGACCTACTAGCTCGAAGCGCCTGCCCGCGACGATGACTGACTGCAGGTGCCAGCCACCGGGCACATCGAGCCGCAACGCCGCTGGTATCTCGCGTACTGGGTTGCTCGGATCTGTTTCCATGCGCGCACCCATGGTAGGTTGATAGCGCAGCGGGAGTAAGTCGCCGCGTGGCGGGCCCAGCAGCCTGACTGAACTCGTAAGACGGCCAGTTCAGAATG
The DNA here is from genome assembly GCA_965223305.1 of Pirellulaceae bacterium. GTDB lineage: Bacteria > Planctomycetota > Planctomycetia > Pirellulales > Pirellulaceae > CBDCWT01. The sequence goes on from CBDCWT010000077.1 coordinate 16,828, forward strand.
CGAAGGCGAAGTCAGTACACCCAATCCTAGGTGGAGGGAGTTGCAACATGAAGTGGATAACCAGACTTGTGACGGGTTTGACCTGTGGCATCCTGGCCCTAGCCAGTCAACCCGGTCGCGCCGAAGTAGCCGTAGGCGATCCCGTACCGACCCTGAAACTGCCCGGCAGTGACGGCAAGGACTACGACTTTGCTGATTTCAAGGGAAAGCAAGCGGTTGTCATCGCCTGGTACCCCAAAGCGTTTACCGGTGGCTGAACGCGGCAGTGCAACTCGCTGCGTGCCAGTGGGATCGACGAGTCATTCGCCATTCAACACGGAAATCTGCGACAGGAAGTCAAAGCCACCGCCGGCTCTGGCCTCGACAAATTTGATGTTGCCATCTTCGCGGCCAGCTGTGACAAGCCAGAGGTCAACAAGAAATTCGCCAAAGACATGAAGCTGGACTACCCCATTCTGAGCGACCCCGATGGCAAGGCGGCGAAGGCGCTGGGGATCTTCAGGGCAAGCGGTTTCTCCTCGCGTGTGACTTTCTACATTGGTAAGGACGGTCGTATTCTCTACATCGACAAGAAGGTGAAACCAGGGACACACGGCGCGGATGTTGCCAAGAAGCTTGCCGAGCTGGGAATTCCCAAGAAGTGACCAGGGAAATCAGCGCGTGTGATTCTCTAGGAAATCAGCCGGAATGCGTTAGCATCCGGTTTGGTAGCCGAACTCGCCAGAGTTTGGCGGACGGCCCTGCGGTTAATGTCGCAGGGGTCACTGTTTCGTCACCGCTTCATCCAAGTTGAGCAGCATGCTGGCCACGGCTGTGTAGGCGGCTAGTTCAGCAGCCGCGAACGCCGGATCGGCAGGATACTCGCCCGCGGCCAACAGCTGCTCGGCGGCGGAAGGGTGGTCCTGATACTGTTCGTGATGGAGGCGAAACCCATCCGCGAGGATGGTGGCTTCCTGCTCGTTGGGCTCTCGAGCCAGCACATAACGGAAAGCCAGCTGCAGTCGGTCCTGTACAGCCCCGCGTTCCGACATCACCCGCTCGGCAAGCAGGCGCGCGGCTTCCACAAAGGTAACGTCGTTCATTAATGTCAGCGCTTGCAAAGGTGTGTTGGTGCGTGAGACGCGGACCTGGCAAGTCTCGCGAGTTGAGGCATCGAAGGTTGCCATGACTGGTGGCGATACCGTCCGTTTCCAATATGTATAGAGACTGCGGCGGTAGAGCCCAGCCCCTGAGTCCTGTGTGTAGTTCTTATCCGTAGCAATGTCTTGCCAGAGATCGGCAGGTTGGTAGGGTTTCACCGACCGGCCGCCCAACCTCTCGACCAATAGCCCGCTGACTGCCAACGCTTGATCGCGGACCATTTCGGCGGGCAGGCGAAATCGTGGTCCTCGGCTCAGCCAGCGATTCTCCGGCTCTGCACCCTGCGGCATCTGGGACGACCGGCGGTAGGCGGCGCTGGTGATCAGCTGCCGTTGAAGCCGCTTGACCTGCCAACCTCGGTCGCGAAACTCGACAGCCAGCCAGTCCAAGAGGTCTGGATGCGTGGGACGCGCGCCTTGAATTCCGAAGTCCCCCGCGGTCTTCACAAGTCCCTGACCGAAAAACACCTGCCAGTGTCGATTGACCGCTACCCGCGCCGTGAGCGGATTCTCAGGGGCCACCAACCAACGCGCTAAGTCGAGCCGATCGGCTCTGCCACCGTCAATGGCCAGCTTGGGTAACCGTGACGGAACGCCGGCAGCTACCTGCTCGGTCGGCTTGTCGTATTCCCCGCGGGACAAGACAAACGTTGGCCGCGGTGTCTCCATTTCCTGCATCACCATCACTGTGGGCAGGCTGCGCATCAGCTCGGCGCGTTCCCGGCGTAGACGAAGCAGCTGCCGGTATGCCCCTCTCAGCTCGCCTTGAGCGTGGTGCTCGAGATAGTGCCGTTTGATCTTCTCCCGTTGCGCCGCAGTCCGCTGGGAGGCCGGCAGCCCGCAGATTTCCGCGATGGACTCGGCGGTGGCGGCGATGGCGATGTCCGCCGGAGGCAGGACTTCGTCGTAGATGCGCACTTCGTCGATGGCCCCGTGAAACCGCCCTGCTGGACCCCCTCCCCCCGCCGATCCGAAACGGCTCTTGCGCCGCGGCAAACGTCTGATTGATCGCGTCCAGATCGACTTGCAGTTCCAGGCGGCCCCCGTCGACGTAGACCGCGATCCCGCCGGCCTGCCGTGAACCATCATAGGAGACCGCGAGATGACTCCACCGATCGGTCGCCAGCCGTCCGATCGTGGAAACGCGAATCGAATCGTCCAACCACCGCACCACCAAGTTCACGTGGACACGACCGTCTACGACCTGGACGTAGTAACCCCTCCCTGCAGACTCGTCGGTCATTTTGGAAAGGACCGTGCCTCCCTCGGGTTGCGGTCGAACCCAGGCCATCAACGTGAAGCGATCTTTGTATCCAAAACCACCAACCCGTCCAGCGTCGAGGTGGCCGCCGCCGTCGAACGCCTGTGCAGCGCCCAAGCGGCCTTCGATTGGCCGAACAGCACCCGGGTGGGACCGCTTCAGCGCTTGCTGAGGTTCCTCGCCGCTCGGCGCGGGCGCGTTCAGAGTGAAGCGGGCTACTAAGTTGCGGGAGACCGTGGGCGGCCGGCGCGCGGCCGGCGGATGCTGCTCGAAGCTGTTCAGTCGCGCGTGTCTTGATTCCTGTTCGCTGAAGCGGCGCTCGGCCGCGGCGAGCTGCCTGTCCAGCTGTTCAAGCTCCGCCTGTTGTGCGGCTGTCGGCGCGGGCAGGAACGGCGGCGAGTTCCCTTCTTTGACAGCTCGACCGTGCTCGGGAATGTTGTTGAAGAACGCGTACAGGCGATAGAACTCGCGCTGGGTGAACGGGTCGAACTTGTGATCGTGGCAACGCGCGCAACCCAGGGTCAGGCCCAACCAAACCAGTGAAGTCGTTTCGACGCGGTCGACCACATACTCCACCTGGTACTCTTCCGGGATGATGCCGCCCTCCGAGTTCCCTCGGTGGTTGCGGTTGAAGCCCGTCGCAATTCGTTGGGCGAGCGTCGGTTCCGGTAACAGGTCGCCCGCCACCTGTTCGACCGTAAATTGATCGAAGGACATGCCGCGATTGTAGGCGTCGATCACCCAGTCTCGCCAACGCCACATGCTCCGCGGACCGTCGTTCTGATAGCCGCTGGTGTCAGCGAAACGCGCGGCGTCGAGCCAGAGGCTCGCCATCCGCTCGCCGTACCGGGGGGAAGCCAGCAGACGATCGACAAGTTTTTCGTAGGCGTTGGGCGATTGGTCATTCAGAAAGGCTGTGACTTCGGCGGGGGTTGGGGGGAGTCCGGTCAAGTCCATCGTGGCGCGGCGGATTAGCGTTGTTCGATCCGCCGCGGGATTAGCCGCCACCTTGCGCTCCGCCAGCCGGCGTTCGACGAACATGTCGATGGCGTTCCTTGTTTCGCGCCGCGCGGCCTTGACAGGTAGTGCGGGGCGACGAGGCGCCACAAACGACCAGTGCTCCTGCCAAACTGCGCCAGTCTCGATCCACTGGCGAATCAGCTCGATCTGGTCCGGTGTCAAGCGGCGTTTCGCGCTCGGCGGTGGCATCTGCTCGTCCGGATCGGTCGACGTGATTCGTCGGTAGAGTTCGCTGGAAGCCGCAGCACCGTTGACGACAATCTCGGACCCCGGCGCGAGAAACTCGGGAGTGTCCAAACGCAACTCGGCCTTCCGCTGGCCCTCATCCGGCCCGTGACATCGAAAGCAGTGATCGGACAGTAGCGGCCGTATCTGCCGATCAAAATCGGCGGCGGCAACGCGGGATCCCCACACGCTAACAGCAGCGGCCAGTATCAGGAGGATTCGTTGAGCAGTCATGTTGCTCGGCGGTTTGCCAGTGCCTTTCTCGCGTGAGGCGATAGGGGGGCGAGGCGTCAAGTTGAGTCGACGGATGAAAAAACGGCTCCGCAGGAGCGTCGCCCTCCCGAACAGGGCAACACCCTCCCGAATAGGGCGTCGCCTCGGATGGAGCGTTGCCCTCCCCGGATGATCCTCTTCCTCGAGTTTCGTAACCCAAAATCTAGGCGTCGGCCGACAACTCGGCCAGCGCCTCGGCAGGAATATTGAAGTTCGCCGAGACGTTTTGTACGTCGTCGTGGTCGTCTAACGCCTCCATCAGCTTCAGGACCTTGCGGGCCGCCTCAGAGTCCAGGTCGACCGTGGTCGTGGGGATCCGAGTGATCTGCTGGGAAGCGGCCGCCATCTCCGCATCGCGAAAGGCCTCCGAGACTTGCGAAAAGGACTCGGGATCGCAAATCACCTCGAAGCGGTCGTCATCCTGTCGCACATCCTCGGCACCGGCTTCCAAGCCGACCTCCATCAGCTGATCCTCTGTGACCTGCTCGCCGGAAAAGATGAACAAGCCCTTCCTCTCAAACAGGTAGGCAACACAGTTAGAGCCACCCAACTTGCCCCCGTGGATCTCGAACAGCTTGCGGATTTCGGGCGCCGTACGATTCCGGTTGTCGGTCAGGATGTCACACATAATGGCGACACCGCCCGGCCCGTAACCTTCGTAGAGCACCTCTTCGACGTCACCGCCGGCTAGTTCGCCTGTTCCTTTCTTGATGGCGCGTTGAATGTTGTCGTTGGGCATGTTAGCCGACTTGGCGTCGGCAATCGCCAATCGCAACCGGCTGTTCGTATCCAGGTCGCCGCCACCCAACTTGGCGGCCACAATGATCGCTTTGGAAATACGACTCCAGAGCTTGCCCCGCTTGTTGTCGATGAGGGCCTTTTTGTGTTTGATGCCGGCCCAGTGTGAGTGCCCAGCCATGCGGTTTCCTGTGAGCGTTGGATTACTAGTACGGTTGAGCCAAGTTGGACGCAACTGATCGCGGCGACCGAAATCACCTCATCAGCGAGTGACTTCGCTCGCCGTCTGCGCGTCGATCTTGTGACGAACGGTCTCCAGCAATTTGTCCTCGCCCTGTTCTGCCAGGATCTCGGCTGCCGCCCGCCAAGTGCGGCAGCGCATCGTCTTGCCGCCCGGCTTTGAGGTAGGCGTCTCCCAAGTGGTCGAGGATGACACCATCGGGTGCCTCGGTGTCGGTGGCTCGTTCGAGTTCACGTATCGCGTCCTGATAGCGTTCCAGCCGGAATAAGGCCCAACCCAAGCTATCACGATAGGCCACGTTGTCGGGGGACTGGTCGACCGCCTTTTGCACCATCGAGAGCGCTCTTTGCAGATGCTTGCCCTGATCTGCCCACAAATAGCCCAAGTCGTTTAAGGCTCCCTCGTCTTCAGGGAACTCGTCCAGCACCCGTTCCAGCCACTCTTCGGCGGCGGGCAGCTCCTCTTGGATCACTTTAATGTTCGACAGGATCAAGTGTGCGTCCCGCACGACACTTCTCACATTGTCGGCGCCAAAGGTATGCTCGATCTTCTCGAGCAGCTCTTGATAACGTTTCTCGGCGTCTTGATACTGTTTTCCGTAGTAGGCGATCCAGGCAGGTCGGCTCTGGAAGTGCGGAGAGTCGTTCAGTTGTGCGGCTTGCTCCGCGGCTTCGAGGGCCCGTTCATGTTCGCCCGCCATCGCCAGCGCCCCGGCCAAATAGTAGTAGCAGGCAGCTCGTTTTTCCTCGGGAGGCTCTGCCGCGACTGCTTCCTCGAGGATCACGCAGGCCCGCTCCTCATCATCTGCGAAA
>CBDCWT010000078.1:0-15156 GCA_965223305.1 Pirellulaceae bacterium
CCGGTCGTACTTTTGCTTCGTACTAATCCGATTTGGTAACGACGCCGACTTGGTCGTGAATTGCCAACCCGTCCGCGAAATCGATCCGGAATCCCTTGACGTATCTGGGGATGGTGGAGGAACGAACATTACGGCCGCACTGGAAATGGCATATGGCGGCGTGTCCCAGTATGTGAAGCGAGTGATTGCGCCGCACTCCGATTGCCAAGAGTATCCTGTGCCTGTCGTCATTCTGTTCTCCGACGGGCACAACGGCTACGGGGATCCGATGGCCGCAGCCAATAAACTCAAGAGCCTGAAGGTTGGCGATGATCCTGTCATTGTCGTGTCAGCGGGAGTCGCCACGGATTGCCATGATCGGCCCGATGAAGAACTCTTGAGACGTATTGCTTCCCCGGGCTGCTATCGAAGGATTGAACAGGTCGATGAGCTGGCAGACTTCCTGGTGCAAGTCGGGAGTTATGGAAGATCGACGATTGAAGAGGTGAGTCGCAACCTCCGCCAACTTCCTTCGTATTCGTCTACCTATCGAACCGGCATGGACGATTGAGGCACCTCACTATGATATCGCAGTTACTCGATCGCACGCATCGACAGATGATACACGAGGCCTTGGAAGCGTTAAATCGTCTCGGTGTCGTCATCTGCGAGTCAGGAACGCAAAGACGAAGGGGCGTCGATTTGTGTTGCCATAGCGACGTTGGCCCGCTCCACCAGGAAAAAGTGGCCAAACGAAGACTTCGTGCTGACGTGGGTTCCGAACAGCGAGGGAAGTGAGAACGTTGCGTGGGCTGTTGCAATGGCCGACGGCGTCAGCTCGTCATACTTTGCCCGAGAGGCCGCCGAGCTTGTCTGTTGGACGGCACTCGAGCACTTAGTCAATTCTTCTTCCGTGTCATCGCTGACGGTCGCGGAGGAGGCGGTGTCACATGCGACCGAGACGCTTTATCAATTGGGAGAACTGGTTCGAGCTGATCCGCAAGGTTGCATGCCTCTGGATGATTACGCTTCCACCTGGGCCTACGTACTGCGGAAGGGCAGATTCCTGCAAACCACACTCACCTTAGCCTGGGAATGCGAAGACATTCTGTTTCTTGCCATCGTGGGTGACGGAGGTGCCCTTTTGAGCTCGGGGAAGCACGAGACAGTCGATTGGATCACATCCAAGAGCAAAGACTCGCACGTTGTGCACGCGTTAGGACCCGACAAGCTAAGCGGCCAACAACTCGATCTCGCGTGCAGCATCGAGGTTTCTCGGGCGTACGAGTTGGCATTGTTCACGGACGGACTACATCCGGCGATTTCTGGAAGCCCAGGGTATTGCTTCGAGAGGCCTACATTGCGACATGCCGCCAATTCAGCGAGAGCGATCATCGGCGAATGGTTGCAAACCGATCCAAGCCAGTTCGATGACAACTTGACACTGGCATTGGTCGTCCGAGATGACCGGTCTGACAACCAACCGGGGTGAAACATGGGAATTGCGTACGGAATCACAAACACGCAGGCGAAGCAGCTCGAAGGAGTGCGTTGGTCGGTCGATGACGTGTCCTACCGGTTCGCATCGCGGAATGGGACAGCTCGCGGCGAACAACCTTGGTTCGCCGGTGCCGAAGGACTTGCGTACCCGTTGCAGGACGACACGGGAACGACAATGTTTTTTGCGAAGTTCTGCAAACCGAACATGGCAACTGAAAAACGAATGGACCGCATGCAGTGGTTCATTGACCAGGCAGTGTTCGATTGGGCACCGGAACTGTCCGCCGCGCCCTGCCGAGTGTTAGACACACGTCTGGACGGGCGGCCGGATGGTATCGCATTCGATTTCTGTTGCGTGTTGTCGCAGGCGGTTCCCGGAATGACCTGGTTAGATGCGAAAGCACGCATCATGGAGGGGACTTGGTTTCCGAAGGTCGATGAACGAATACGCTGGGTCCAGCACTTGGCCCGGAGTCTCGCAATTCTGGAACGGCGCGACATCTGCCACGGCGACGTGTCTCCGTACAACCTGATAGTGGATACTAGCCAGAGTAACGACCCGACACTGCGACTGATTGATTTCGATGGGTTCACGGCGACCGACGCCGGCGATTGTTGCTATCTTCTTGAGTCGGAGGGGGGAACTATCGGCACAGACGGCTATTGCCCACCTGAATTCGAAGCCATACGCCAGCAAAGCGTGAGCTGCGTTGAGCGTAAGTCGGATCGATTCGCGCGCGATATGTTGATGCTCGAGCTGATCCTTTATGACGGTTCCTGGGAGTTCGACGAGCCCGTGAGCCGTTGCGACCGCGACCATATCTTAGCGCTTTCACGAAGTGGAAATCTACCTCCGGGGCTTAGGCATCTCGGCAGGGCAGACATCTTCGAGTTGAAGGAGCAGAACCGCCCGCGTAGTGAAGAAGTCGCTCAGCAAATGGGGCTCAGTCTTCCTCCTCGACGAAAACACACCAACCACGGATTTCCGGAGTCCACAACCAGAGGAGTGGCGACGAGACACGCCATAACATCAATGTGCGCGTGCGTGCTCGGCCTGTGGATCGTAATCTCATACTACTTTGCTCAGGTGTTCGTACCGGGAAGTGCCGAAGGGCTTGCGTATCTTGTCCAACTACTGCTGCGTATGCTGCTATTTACAGCCAGTCTATTCGCGTGCGGCATGTTGTTGGCAAGTGTGACGCTTCCCCGCGATCTCGCTCAAAGATTACGGATTGGCAGGTTGGATATTGAGATCCCACGACGTCGGCAAACAACTCGTCGAGGTGCCAGGATTACCTTCCCTGCCGGTCTGAAGTTGTGCCGTGCTGGCGTTGTTCTGTTAGTTGTCGTCCGCTTGCTCATGCGATCTGGAGCTCCGTGAATGTCATGCCACAGCGAGACGCAAATGGAAACGGGTCCAAACGCCAGAGCAACTGCGGTCGCGCGGCCAATCGGCCTTCATCTCGAGGGACGCGAATTGGACGTGCGCAACAAGTTACGGACGTTGCGGACACCTATCGCCGACTCAGCGACGAAGACGAGGCAGCGGCGTTAGTGCTGTTTGAGAGCGGACACTATCGCCAGGCCGCTTGCTTCCTGATCCAAGCGATGGAAAAGACGGTACAACACGGTGTGTTTACGCAGCTTCCCTCGGTCGGGTCGCGTGAATCGTTGGATGAGTTCCAAGAGCGTCTGAGAACGCACAATCTAGACGACCTGTTGAACGTGCTGCTGGACGTCTTCGGTGATGTAATTGGCGATGACCGGGTCAGCCGACAAATCAATAGCCAATTGGAACAGCACGTTGTGAAAAGCCTGCGGTTTCATCACTTGCATAATGATGTCCGCTACCTAAGAACACATCGTAGCAGCGGACAGCGAACTTTACTGCAGATCACGTCGCACGATGTCGAGCGTCTGCGGCAAACACTCAAGCAGCTCCGTTCATTCGTTGATGGGTTTCAATTGCTGCTTGCATCGGCGAAGAACAATGGCAGCTCGCAATCTCCCGCGACCTCGCCTCCGGCGGCGAGAGCTGAGGTGACTTCTTCAACGTGGACCTTTCGGTTCTAAAGCGTATCGAGTCGTGTGTCTCGATCGGCTTGCTAGTGTGAGTTTGCCACGTCGGTGCACGATGTGAGACGCCCCATGTCTTGATGTCGCATTAGCCAGCAGTGGAGGCGACACGGTGACGCTTCAAGACGTAAAGAAATAGCAAGGTCGAGCGAGGAGAGTTTCATGTTGGTTCATCAAGTAGTGCTTTGCATCTCGTTGAGTTTGTCACAAGGAATTCCGGACAGCGAGGAAATTCGATCGTGTGCGAAGACCATGTTGGAACGCATGTCGCATCTGATTGAGCGCGCCGAAGCGATCGAATTGGCGCCCCACGACTCGCTTCACTATCACGGCCCCCGCGACACCTTAGATGGCTGGACGGAGGGCCCCGTCGTTGGTTAGTCCCGTCGCTTCGAGTCAATGTAGTAGTGGAGAAATGTCATGTTGAACGTTAGTGTTCGTTTCTGGGTGCGGTTCGTGTTGGCGATGTCTTTGGGTGTCGCATCATTAACTGCAAGCGAAGTCGTCGAGAGGGGGCACGTCGTTGAACTTCGCCAGAGCACGCAAGCAATGCGTGGTTCAGAGGTATCGGTGACGATTCCGGAAGGTGAACGTTTTGAGGTCCGCGACGTCAAGAACGGGTGGCTGCTTGGCCGTTTCGACATCGAAGGTCAAAAGGTTCTCGGCTGGGTCCGTAGCAGCCATGTCCATCGAGCGGATCACGAGACGCCCACCGACGTCGATCGCCTACGAAAAGCCGCCGAAGAGCTTGCATCGCGAAAGCCGGAGACGCAGAGCCTGGGAATGTCCGTGACATTCTCTGTATCGGATGATCGCAGGACACTCGCGCTTGTTACTGACGCGAATCCGTCGCGGATCCACGTCATCGACCTGGCTACCGGTGAGACGACCTTCCATGTGGACGTACAGAATGGCGAAACCGCCAAGTCGGTACGAATATCGAAGGACCTGAACCGGTTGGTGGCGCTGACGGAGAGTTCCATCGCTGTCTGGGACGTCTCCGAGGAGCCGCAACTACTGTTCAGGAAGGGTCGGCGCGATAGTCCAGGGTCGCCAGGCGTCACCGTTCTGTTACGTGGATCCCGTGCAGCCGTGGTTGGGCACGGCCAAGGAGACGAAGTCACGGTTTTGAGCGAATCGGGTGAGGTTGTCGCGTCATTTCACACGCCGAAGCAAGCACCTCTTCGCAGCGTCTTTGGACCTACCGGACGGTCACTCGCGGTGTTCTATGGTGAGGGAGCCCTTTGTTGGGAGGACGGCAAGGAACCCATGTTCGTGGATGGCGACACGATCCTCAACGTTTGTACTACCCAAGACGGTCGAAACTGTGCGATTCGGACGCGTGAGGGCGTTATGACATGGCAACTTGAGCCGCTGAACGCCCGAGATCAACTGCGCGCGGCGAACCTTGTAGGGCTGCACCTCGCAGGGCAGAAGCCTTTGATGTTCACCCCAAGAAATCCCGGTTCGGAAGTCGAGGTTTCGAGCATCGAGCAAGACGGCACGATTGCTCACGTCAACACTCTCAACGCCTTTTGGGACCTTCCCATCACAGCAACTCCGTCCGGTGACCAAGTTGCGTACGTGAGTAAGTACCACGATCGGAATTGGTCGATTCTGTTAACGCCGGTCGCAGATGGAACGTGGCTGCCGATCAGGCTGTTTCGGCTCTCAGGTGAGAAAGAGATTGAAAAGCCCGTGTCGATTCAGCTTGCCGACGACGCCAAGACCGTTGCGACACGGGATTCTCGTGGTCGCGCTGCAGTATGGGATGTGGCGAGCGGTCACGCCGTGTGGCAGGAGACGATTGCGGGGCTGACCCATATTTGGCTTCATCCATCGGGAGAGACACTGCTTGCGCACACGGAAACCGGAGAATTGCTGCTGTGTCGGCCGAGGGACTGGGGGATCGATACCACGCGGTTGACGCTCGATTCTAACGACGACGGAAGGCCACGTAAGTACACCACGTTGAAGCAACTGCATTTCAGCCGAAGCGGCCATCAAGTTGTTGCCGTCACGAGTGCAAAGAAGTCACCGGTCGCCATCTACGCGACGCATACGGGGAAGTTGCGCCATGCAAGCACGTTCAAGGCAAACCGAGTTGAGTTCACGGCCGGCGCTGAACGGCTCTACATGATCGGCAGCAAAGGAGCGGGATTCTGCGATCCGCTGACCGGCCGAGTGGAACGGGTTGCCAACTATCGGCTCGGTGGATCGTGGAAATGTGGTGAGCGGCCCGTGTTTGGGAGGATCTCAGTCAACCGTGAATCAACCAAGGTGCTATTTGATCCTGTCAGCGGTCTGGCGATCAGCCGCATTGAACCGACCGAAGTGCGGACGAGCGGATTGAATGCCAGTTCTCCTGATGGAGCATTGATGGCATTCGTCGGACCGTGTACGAGCCGATCGGGATACGGCCTCGAGATCATTGACGTCGCCAGCGGGAAGTCAATGTCTGCGTTCCCCTTGGAGATTAATTCATACCTGGATTTGGACTTTACGGCGGATGGTCGTTTCGTTCTCGTTGCAACCAGCGGTGGCGTTGTAAAGATCGATTACCGAAAACGGGAGAGTTCAAAGTTACTGTCGATGCTAAGCGAGCCAACCTTCAGTTTCGCTGCTGGTGGAGGCACGGCGGCAGCGGCAGTGCTGGGGGCGGCGACCGAGTTGGGCTTCAGCGGCAACGAGACCCATATCGTCGACCCCATTCGATCGATGGATGTCACGACAAACGGTTGGATCTTCACAGGACACGTTAGCGGAACCGTCACGGTCTGGGACGCAACGACCGGCGAGAAGGAAACAATGATTGCAAATCCACCGCATTCGATCGACGTCCTCTCTGTGTCCGAAAATGGTCGCTGGTTGGCGTGCGGTCCGAAAAGAGGCGGAGTCGCGTACTTGCTGGATCTTCGGCGACACTTGCCGCATCGAGATCAAATGCCTGTACGTAAGGAGGCTATCGATGACAACTCACAGGAACTGACACTCAGTTTCTGATTGAACGTGATGCGACAGTCGCCGCGAGCAAGTAACGTGGCGATTGTCAGCGTCAGCCACGCGCACGGCGACTCGGAGCTTGCTGAAATCTGAATCCATTCCGACTGACCAGCATCAGAATTTGAGTAATGGCTGGTAGACAGGTTCGGAGAGTGAATAAGATCATTGAATCATGGAAGTGGTTTTGCTGTCGTCTTGGTCGCCCATGCTCACGAGATCTTGAGCTTTGGTCCGTCGTCGACGGTATTTCGCGAGGGCTGCGGCAACTCGGCGGCTGTGACGCCATGGCTTCGCCGAGTTTTCGAAAACGGGCCATCATTCGGCTCCGCGATTTCCGCGAGCGACTTGGCAGCTTGAGCGAGGGACGACTGCTATTCGAGTCCACCGAAACGTGGCGAACTGTCTACGAAGAAGTCTTGCAGGCGTGTCGAACTAGGCGATATCTGAGCGTCGCCTTGATTCGTTCCGACGACTACTGGCGCGACACGCCTGGTGATACCAGCCTCCAATTCAACTACGACCTCGTGGCGCACGGATTCTACGTTCATCGCATCTTCATTATCGACGAGTTCTTCTGGCCACGATCGGCACAAACGCCGTCGACGCGTCTCTTCCAGTGGATTTATGAACAGCGGCAACGTGGCGTCGAAATCAGCCTGACGCGGCTTACGGATCTAGACGATGAACCGGGCCTCGTGAGCGACATCGGCATTTACGGAAAGGATGCAGTAGGGAGACAGCAGACGGATTACGAAGGCCGTACGCTGCGATATGAAATCGCATTCGATCCAGGTGCTGTGATTGAAGCGGAGGAGAGATGGAACCAGCTTTTGCTCTTCGCCGAACCCTTTGATGAGCTTGTGGTGCTCAAGTAATGCCCCACTTACTCGTATCGTGGGATTGGTGCGTGGCTCTTGGTTGCGACTTGATCGGCAACGGTCCCGAGTGACCGCCATCCAACTACAGCCACGCTCCCAATGCTCTTCGAACCAGTACCAATTGGCCGAGGTGGTATGCATTGTGGTCGGCAACCAACAACGCTTCTCGCAGGATTGTCTGGCCATCGCCATGTGGAATCTTCGCGAACAGGTCCGTTGTTTCTGCTAAAACAAGCTGTCGCATGGCTTCGAGGTCGTCGCGGAATTGGGACAGGCACTTATCCCAGGCAAGGTCGTCAGGCGGCGCGTCGCTGTCCGGCCAATAACCGTGCGGAAAGTCCGGAGAGATGTGTTCGGGATTCTTGCTGAACTCGAGTATATCCCACTGGCAAATCCGCATATGCTCCACAAGACGCCACGGCGTGTGAGGAATGTTGGCCGCCTTAGCTCCGCGAAATTCAACCGGCAATCCAGCGACCGCCTTTTCGAAGTCGAGGTGGGCACCGCCTCCATCCAGCAGGTAGAGAACGTGTTCCCTTAATGCAGCATCTTTCATCGATGGCCTCCCAGTCAGCTCAGGATGTTCGTGTTATGGTTCAAGAAGCGAGAAACATTGAGTACGTTTCCGGGCAGAACTCGTTTAGTTTTCGTTGGAATAAACGGCTGCTCGCGGAGCTCTATATATAAGGCACGTCGATTGCAGTTTGAATACGATCGAGATTTTTCGATTTCCTGTGAACCAATCTAGTTCGACTACGTCTATACCTTTACGAACACGAGAAGTGTGTTCGCACCGACGAACAATCATTAACGCTGAAAGAACCGGAACAATGTCTTCTATACGGCTGAGTACCAAACGAGATTCGAGATGCTTAGGAAGCTTCGCTTATGAACAAGCGAATACGCTCCCCATGCATCCGTTGCGTTTGTGACACTCGGCTGTACTCTTGCGAATCACGCAAAGCCCGGTGTCAACGCGACATCGGGCTTTTTTCGTGGATTCATCCAACACACAACACGGACTGGTAGCTGAGACGGTCTAGCACCTGGTTGAAGCCTAGGAGACGAGGATTCGAGCGCCTCCCAGTCCACTGCGTGAAAGGTACGCGCACACAACACGGCCCGTTCGTCTATCGGCGCAGGACACCGCTTTTTCAAGGCGGAGAGATGGGTTCGATTCCCATACGGGCTGCTGACATCATCAGAACGTAGCGAAGTCTGGTTATCGCGCCAGTTCGGGGAACTGGAGGTCGTCGGTTCAAATCCGACCGTTCTGACTGAACGAACAAAACAACATCGGGCAGAGGTGCAGTTGGGAGCACACCTGGTTTGGGACCAGGAGGTTTTCGGTTCGACCCCGAGGTGCCCGACTCAACGAGTACGGTCGTCGAGGGCTGGTGGCCCATGTTCGGCTGATAACCGAGCCGCGCTGAGTTCGATCCTCAGGGCGACCACTGACAAAAAAAAAAAGGAGCAACGAAATGCTGACACGAATCCGCTTGAAACGCATACCCCGTTGACCATGGGGGTAAAGCTTTTTGGCGAAGCACCCGGCTTTTAACCGGGAGAGCAGAGTTCGATTCTCTGTGCCCCTACTTGGTGCACGTCACCACGGTAGTCGGGACCTGGTTGGTCAAGCGCGTCTTATAAGCGAGCGGCGGTGGGTTCGATTCCCGCGGCTACCACTGTCTGGCTTGCAGAGCCAAGTCAGGCGACAAATGGGATCAAGGTGTTAGCGGCAGCATACGTGGCTCTTAACCACGGTGGTGAGGGTTCGAGTCCCTCTGATCCCACTGAACAACACAACGAAATGCACTGTTCGTCTAGCGGCAAGATACCTCCGTCGTAACGAGGGGACGCGAGTTCGATTCTCGCACGGTGCTCTGATCTTTGACAACTGAACAAACCAATAAGCGCCCATGGTGTAGTGGAAACCCATCTGGTTGCCAATCAGAAGATGCGAGTTCGATTCTCGCTGGGCGCTCTGCGGGATGGAGCAGTGGCAGCTCACCAGGCTCATAACCTGGAGGTCGATGGTTCAAATCCATCTCCCGCTACTTTTTCAGGACGTGGGAAAGTCTGGAATTCCGCGTGGTCCGGAACCACGAGATCGTCGGTTCAAATCCGACCGTCCTGACTGAGAAATACCGGTGGGCTGACGTTGGTGTCAGGGGGTGGCTGTTAACCACCTATGAGGAAACTCTACGCAGGTTCGATTCCTGCTGCCGGTGCTGAATACGGAAGGGCAAGCCAATTGGTGATGGCAGCCGCCTCGAAAGCGGCCGAGCACTGACAATGCCTTGCGAGTTCGACTAGGGCACCGACGCGCAGCGTTGGTCACCCTTCCGCTGCAATAGAAATATGTGCCATTGGCCGATCGGCAAAGGCGCCAGCCTTCCAAGCTGGACAGGCGGGTTCGATTCCCGCATGGCACTCTCAACGAACTTATTCGGGGATCGGCTAACGGTAGGCTACCTGACTTTGAATCAGGTGATAGAGGTTCGAATCCTCTTCCCCGAGCTTGGCGAAGTGAGAGCCAACATCGCTCTGTCCTTCGTATTACCTGACCCGGGGTAGCAACTGTTGGTAGTTGCGTCTGGCTCTGAACCAGAACGCCGCAGGTTCGATTCCTGTCCCCGGTGCTTTGACCATTAACGGAGGTCACCCGAATTGGTGAGGAAGCGGTTTTGAAAACCGCCGGTCGACAGACTTGTGGGTTCGAGTCCCACGGCCTCCGCTTGACGAACAACAACATAGTCCTGTGGCCTAGCGGCGAAGGCACCTGTCTTACAAACAGGGGATCGACGGTTCGAATCCGTCCAGGACTACTCGAACAACACGGCCCATCGGTCCAGTTTGGAGTGGACGCCACCCTGTCACGGTGGAGATCACCGGTTCAAATCCGGTATGGGTCGCTGATTTGGTGCGGTACGCCAACGGCTGAGCGGCTGGTCTTAGGAACCAGTGTCTGCGAGTTCGAATCTCGCCCGCACTACTGACTATTGATACATGTCCTTGGAGTGTGACGGATACGCACGCGACCCTGCGAAGGTCGAGGACCAGGTTCGACTCCTGGCTTGGACACTTCGAGAACAACGGTTCTCGATTATGGCCTGCGAGTGTGATGGATAGCACGACTGACTTCGAATCAGTTAGACGGGGTTCGACTCCCTGGCGGGCTGCTCAACAACCGACGGCACGGTACGCAAACGGAATAGCGGCCAAGCTCAAACCTTGGTGCCTGTGGGTTCGAATCCCACCCGTGCTACTTGGAGTAGGAACGATGAGAGCCAACAATCAATTCACGATTCGACTGGCCAATGGCAGAGAAGAGACGTTCGACAACGCATCGGCCATGGTCGAGTGGATGGATCGTCAGCGAGGGCCGGAATGTCGCGGTAGTCGAAGTCGATCGAAGCCACGTGTTCGCTGTCAGCCTCGACGCGAACAACAACACAAACGAAGCTCCTTTGGCACGGTACGCGAATCGGTACAGCGGCGAAGCTTAAACCTTCGTGTTTGCGGGTTCGACTCCCGCCCGTGCTACTGGAAATGCATAGGAGAAAAAACACGGCCCGTTCGTCTATCGGTAGGACGCCAGTCTCTCACGCTGGAAAGATGAGTTCGATTCTCATACGGGTCACTGGACAAAGACGAAACATAAGGGTCGGCGAGCATTGGTGAGCATAGCTGGTTGTAACCCAGTGGTCTTCGGACTGTGGCGGTTCGACTCCGTCCCGGCCCACTCATCGCGAAGTGGTGGAATAGGTAGACACGCGACGCTCAGAACGTCGTGCCCACGAGGCGTAGGAGTTCGACTCTCCTCTTCGCGACTTAATAACGATGCAGGCCAGTTGGTACTGAGCTGACTTTCATACGGTCGGTGATCCGGTTCGATTCCGGGGCTTGCAACTCGCGGGTTGAGCCAGAGCTCCGCGTGGCCTCATAAGCCTCGCTTGTCGGGTGCAACTCCCGGACCCGCCACCAACAAACAACACGGTCGAGTACGCAAACTGGCAAAGCGGTCAGGTCGAGAGCCTGGCGATTTTGTGGGTTCGACTCCCACCTCGATCACTTGAATTGATCCCGTGGTCCAAAGGCGAAGACGCCTGCGTGACATGCAGGAAAGTGCTGGTTCGAGTCCAGCCGGGATCACTTGAAATAGGAAACGGTCTGTAGGTGTTTTCGGCAGCACACCTGCGTGGTAAGCAGGAAGACCGGGTTCAATTCCCGGACAGACCTCTCAATCAAATAACACGGGCTGCTCGTCCAATGGGAAGACACCTGACTTGCAATCAGGTAATCGGGGTTCGATTCCCCGGCGGTCCACTGAATGAATCGGGGTGATGGTCCAACGGGAAGACACCGCTATGGCATGGCGGAAATCCGAGTTCGATTCTCGGTCACTCCACTGGACAAAAATATGGAAGGTAGCCGGATACGGTTCGCCGGGCCGGTTTGCTAAACCGTGCGACCCTCGGGTCATGTGGGTTCAAATCCCATGCCTTCCGCTGATGGCCTGATGGTGAAACGGATGATCATTCCTGGCTTCTAACCAGGCGTTCCAGGTTCGAATCCTGGTCGGGCTACTGACAAAACGGAAGGGCAACCCGATGGGTGACGGGAGCCGGTTGGAAGCCGGTCGAGCAATAGCATTGCCTTGCGAGTTCGACTCTCGCTCCTTCCGCTGATGGATAACTAAAGATGGTGTTCGTGGTGTAGTGGTCTTGCATGCGACCCTGTGAAGGTCGAGGAGACGAGTTCGATTCTCGCCGAACACCCTTAATGTAAAGGAACGGACATGACCAAGATATTGCAGCGACCGACGCTGGTACTCAACCGTAACTGGCAAGCAATCAACGTCGCTACGGTTGCGCGTGCGTTGATCATGTTGTGGAATGAGTCCGCAAAGGTTGTCGACCCGGTCGACTACCAGCTGTACGACTGGCACGACTGGTCGAAGCTGATTCCGGACCGTGACGAGCCGTTCGTTCAAGCTGTACGCCAGCGGTTCCGCGCGCCGGAAGTCGTCACGTTGACGGAGTTCGATCGCCTGCCTTCGGCGGCGGTGACCTTCAGTCGACGCAACGTATTCAAGCGAGACCGCTTCACCTGCCAGTACTGCGGAACGCAGCCTGGTGGTGACGAGTTGACGATTGACCACGTTGTTCCTCGTGCTCAGGGCGGTGCGTCCAGCTGGACGAACTGTGTATTGGCATGTTTGGAGTGCAACAAGCGCAAGGCGGACCGCACTCCGGCGCAGGCCAAGGTGAGGCTTCGCAAGGAGCCGGTCCGACCGACTTGGAAGCCGCTCTACTCCGAGCACGCTTCCAGGATGGAGAGTTGGTCGAAGTTTGTCAGCGAGGCGTACTGGAACGCCGAGTTGAGATCGTAATCGAATCGCGCCCTGTCATACGACGGGGCGCGAATTACGGGAGTGTTCTCCTGGGAGAGAAACCAGATTCCAAACCTGGTCGACAGTGTTCGAATCACTGCGCTCCTGCTTGGGACCGCATGCGGTCCCCAATGCCGACGTGGCTCGACTTAGCAAGGCGCCGGTCTTGTAAACCGGATGATGCTGGTGCAAATCCAGTCGTCGGCCCCACATCTCGATGGTGTAACGGATCGCCGACCACCGCTACGCGGTGGTGCCCGCTCTCCTAAAGTCCAAGCCCTGGTTCGACTCCAGGTCGAGATGTTTACGCAACGACACCGAGGAACTAGGGGGTGCATCATGGCTACTAGCAACATCAACGACGAACAGTTTTTTCGAGAGGATGAGTAAACGACGCCGCGGATATCCGTCCGAAACTCATGTGAAGCGAGGCACGCGCATTGTCCACGGCGACAAGCTGCTCGAAGAAAAGCTTGGCCGTAACGATCTGTGTCCCTGTGGTAGCGGAAAACGATTCAAGAAGTGCTGTTTGAAATCAGGTCACTTTTGATGGCGTCAATCGCAACCACTACTTTTAGAGAATAGAAACACGATGACCGCCCGTGAGTCGCGGGCGGTTTACTTGACGCTGGAGCCAGATGGTTAGGCGGCTGCCTGCAAAGCAGTTGAAGTGGGTTCGATTCCCACCGGCGTCTCTCAAAAGTTCATCGAACGCGTGAACCAGTCGACGCCTTCGATGGTCAATTTGGACAACTGAAGTCAATCGGGGACTAGCGCGTCATTACAGCTAGCTCAATCGGTTAGAGCACCAGTTTTGGGAACTGGCGGTTGAAGGTTCGATTCCTTCGCAATACCCATGACCTGCAACTTACCCCGACTTCAATTCGACCAGGGACTCGCACGTCAATCCAGAGCAACGGCTGTTAACCGTTGGAGCTAGAAACTCCACCTAGAAATTGACCGGCACCATCCCCTGGCTTTGATTTCAACCTAGTTGCCGAGGAATCGGGAGTCAGAGCAACCCATTCGATTGCGACTCGCACATTGCCCGGTGATTGAATCACGGGATCGGCTTCGTGCTGATCCCATTTTTTGTTGATGTTTCCTGTCGAGTAGGGAGCGAGTGATGAAGGAACTGATCAAGAGCACAACGACGCCGGCCGTGCGGATGACGCAACTGTCGAATGAGCAGCGGGAACTGTTGCCGTTGGCGTTCGGTCAGTTCCTGGACACGGCAGCAACCGCAACCTCTCGCGCTACCTACTACAACACGCGTGCTGAGCAGGAAGCGGCCATTGAGTCTGTGCACGGCGAGCTGTTCGAGTTGGACCGGGGAGTCTACGCAGCGTCATTGATGCTGCCGGGACTGACCGACTTCAGCCGACAGATCGGTGCGGTTCGACTGCTGCGTTCTGCTCAGACGTCGGATGGATGGCTGACCACCCCGCAGGAAGCGGCGATCATGCGTGGATTGTTGCGAGCGCTGCCGCCGCAGCGAATGCTGAAGATGTTCGGCATGCTGCGGAAGAACCGCGTCAACAACTCGCGGACTCGTCGACTGATCCTGTCGACGGTCCTCGGAGCCGGCAACCTTGAGTTCTGGGCGGTGAAGTACCGCCGCAAGCTGGAAACAGCACTCGTCCACGCTTGGGGACGTCGGTCAGCGAGCGTCATGCGAGCCGTGTTGGCGAAGCCAGCCGATGACCGCACCGACAAGGAACGTCAGATCGTTCAGCGACACCTGGGTCGTTTCGTCGATGGAAACATCGAGCGAGTCGAGCAGTGTGTTCGCTTCATCCTTGGCGATGAAGATGGACTGACTCTGAGTCGGTTGGCAGCGTACCGAGATGCGAAGTGCGACCTCGCGAGCGGTCGTGTGCTTCCGTTCGAGACGCTGGAAGGTCTGCGGAGCCGATTCCACCGCGACAAGACCAGCGCGGAAGTGCTGGAGCTGACGAAGTCACAGCTGACGACCGGCCAGAAGATCGGTTTGCAGCGGAAGGCTCAGGAAGCGGACGTCCAGGTTGAGTTCGATCCGACCAACTACGACGCGGTTCGACTGTATGTCTACGCCTTCGAGATGGGCTTGAGCGATGCAATTCGTGAAGAACTGACTCGCAAGGCGCGGGCAACTGCGCATCGTCTGCCGGTTCGGTTCGAGCACGCAGCGATCCTGCTGGACGTTTCGGCGTCGATGATGGGACACGATACCCAGGCGATGCGGCCGATTTCGGTTGCGTTGGCTCTGCGTGACGTGCTCGCGGAGACAGCGGAACGATCGACCATCGTCACCAGCGATGGACGAGTCGCGGCAACAGCTGAGTT
>CBDCWT010000079.1:0-258048 GCA_965223305.1 Pirellulaceae bacterium
CCCAGCGGCTGATTCGATCGTAGCCGAACTCGCCAGAGTTTGGCGGACTGCCCACAGCCACAACGATGTTAGTCCGTTCGGGAGGGCGAGGCTCCTGCCCGAGCCGTTTGGTCACCGTATCGTTTTCGTGTTTACTCTGCTTGTGGCGGACGGCACACGGAGTGTGCCTGCTACATTAATCGGCCTACGTTTTCGGGAGAGGGGGGGGCACGCGCCGGACGCTACGCGTCGGTTTCGCTGGGAACCGTGGGCTAACGCCCAGCGGCTGGGTTCGATCGTAGCCGAACTCGCCAGAGTTTGGCGGACTGCATAAGAAACATTCGGTCTCGTCTTTTTTTTCAGTTTTCCTCGCAAGAAAGCCGGCCGGCCGGTAACTAGTAGCTGCAGTCATGACGCGTCCCTCGGAAAACGGTTCGAACGCAGCTCGCCTCGCTCGATTGGCAAGCGGCGTTGGCAGTCCACGACCGCTGGTTGCGGACGGTCGCCTACTCGCGACTGCGGGATCGGGAATCGGTCGATGAGGTGATGGCAGGAGGTCGCTTTAGCGGCGGTCAGGCAATCGGCACCGATCCGAGACGCGGCCAAAGTAGCTCCCTGGCTGTACCGGCTGGTCGTCCGCCAGGTCTTGCTCTATCGCCGCCGTTGTGGACGTCAACGTAAATTGGTCGATCAGTACGCACAGTATCCTCGCCCGACTTCGAGTACAGGCCCCACACCTTTGGAGTGGTTACTGGTCGACGAGCGCCGCCGCCATGTGCAGGAGGCGCTCGGCCGGTTGTCACCTAGGGATGCGGAGATCTTGCTGCTGAAATATACGGAGAACTGGAGCTACCAGGAGATCGCCCACCACTTGGGTGTCAGTCTGAGTGCTGTGGAATCTAGGCTGCACCGTGCCCGCGCGCCGGCTGCGAGCTGAACTTGCTGTGGAAGCGACCCGATGAACGAAGAACCACGAGTGACCGACGAGCTGCTTGATCAGCTGGTCGATGGCGAGCTGTCCGATGAAAAGTACAGACTGGTGCTCGCCGCCATCGAACTGGACTGCGATGGTTGGCGGCGGTGTGCGACGGCTTTCTTGGAAGCTCAGGCGTGGCGCCGCGAAATGACCAGTGGCGCGGTGCAGGCGTCCTCGCCTGCCATCGCGGCAGCGGTCAACCTTCCAATGAAATGGAGTAGGCCGGCGTTCTGGTGGCTGGCCGTGGCAGGGAGTTTCCTGCTGGTGTTTTCGTCAGGGGTGGCGTGGCAGAAGTGGGGTGCACAGCCGACAAGCTCCGTGTCTGCGGGGCCACAGATGGGCAGTCCCGCACCTCGACCCGAGCCGGAACTCGACTATGCGGCGAATGAGGTGGGGGATGCCGCAAGTCACGTGACGCTGGTCGTCGATCGTGCCGACGGCACAGCCGAAGAGGTCCTTTCTGCCTGTGCTCAGGCCGGAGGAACTATCAGGCAGGCTGGCTGGAGAGGATAGGGCGCCGTGCCGCCGCACATACAAGGGGAGCTGCGTCGCCTGGGTTTTGAGGTGCGACAGGATTCTGCATTTGGCAACCAGTTGAATTGGACCAGCGGTCGTCAGGCGTATTTTCCTCTGGGAGAGATTGAGATCGTTCCTGCTTCCATGACGTTTCAGTGAGGCGAGATCGAAACCGCGAGTCGCGTGTAGCCTTTATTCACTATTTCTCTACGGGGCCTATAACCAGGAGGATCAAAGATGCGACAGGGTACTTGGAGCGAGGTAACCGGCTGCGTAGCCTTGTTGTGCGTGGCTACGGTCATGAACGGCGTACTTCGAGCAGATGATGAGGAGGACAAGCGAATCGAATTCACCACAGAGCTTGATGCCGAGGCCGCTCAAAGTCGCCATTGGATCGGCGTGCTCGCCACACCTGTGGCTCCCGCGCTGAAAGTCCATCTCGACATCGATGCCGGCTTGATCGTCCGACATGTTGTCGAGGAAAGCCCAGCAGATAAGGCTGGAATCAAAGAGCACGACATTCTGCTCAGATTCGGCACTTCCGAGCTGGAAACGCTGAAAGATCTGATCGAGGCCGTCTCGCAACAGCCAGACGAGGAGATCACTGTTTCAGTCATACGGCGTGGCAAGGCGGAGGAACTTACCATCACAGCGGAGAAACGGCCGACGGCGTTTCCAGGAAAGGTCGAAATAGAGCTCCACGAAGATGGCGACCAGGACTTCAAGACCGTCGTCCGCCAGTGGTTCGATAAAGAATCGCCGTGGCGAGTGCTGACGATGGGTCCTGGGATCTTGGCCGATGACGAGGAGGTGTTGGAAGTTGACACGGCCATGCCGCAGAACCTGAAGATCTCGATCGAGAAGGCAGGCGGCGATCCAGCGAAGATCACCGTGCAGCGCGATGGCAAGCAATGGAAGACGACCGAAGAGGAGTTGGACGAGTTGCCGGACGACGTGCGCCCTCACGTGGAGCGAATGCTCGGCCGGAAATGGAATCTCGGGCCGGGGAATCGACTTCGTTTCAACGTCTCCCCTCCCAGGTGGCAAGGCGCGGGAGATCATGAATACCGCTTGGACTTTCGTGTGCCCGATCAACAGAAGATTCGCAAAGCAATTCGCGAACGGGCGTTGAAGATCGCTCCTCAGGTCGAGGAAGTGATCGAGGAGCTGAAGGAAAATCGTGAGGAAATCGGCAAGTCAGTGTGGGACACGGTGCGCAGAGAACTCGAGGAGGTCCGCCGCGAGATCCGCGAGCTACGCGAGGAACTAGAGGCTAGGAAAGAGTAGCAAGCGAGCGAAGGGACATCGGAGACCAGGAGGACGCAAGCCACCGGCCGGCCCTCACCGCAGTCGCTTGATTCGTACGTTGCGGAACGAGATCGGCGTGCCGTGGTCCTGGAATCCGATGAACCCTTCACGCTTCAAGTCGCGATAGGCCGTGTTGAACTTGTTGTCGGTGCCGTCTGGGTTTCGGTGGGCTTCGGTCCATTGGTTCAGGTCCAAGTCGATCACTCGCTGATCGTTTAGCACGACCGAAATCAGATTGTCTTGGGCGACAACTGTCATCCGGTTCCACTCACCCGGTGGCCGCACGGCGTTGGCGCGAGGGGCCATGATGTCGTAAATCGCCCCGCAATCGTGGGTGCCGATCTCCTCCCGGTCAAACGAATCCAGAATCTGGATCTCGATGCCGGTGTGCAACCACTCCACGCGGTCGTCAGTGCGAATGAACACGCCGCTGTTGCAGCGCGGCGCGGTTTTGAATTCGAGGTCGAGAATAAAATCTCCGAAACGCTCCTTGCTCCAAATGAAATTATCGGTTTCCCCGCGGTCGCGATATCGATCGGAAACGACCAAGGCACCATCTTCGATGCGCCACCCCGGCGACGATAGTCCCAGCGGTCCAGGTCGGTTCCATCAAAGAGGTTCTCCCAAGACGGCGAGGGGTGGTGTGGCAGCTCGCGCAAGAAGATATTGCGAAAGTAAACCGGATTACCGTGACTCTGCAGCTCGATGGGTCCCGTCGCATAGATTGGTTTGCCGCGATCCCAATAGTTCTCGAGGACGACATCGTCGACCACCAATTTGCCGTTGAGCGTCACTGTCACGCGCTCACCAATCATTAAAATGTAGAACGTGTTCCACTGGCCCACCGGGTTGTCCGCCGTTACCAGAGGCTCGTCTGGATGCTGCTTGTTGTTGAACAAGCCACCGGAACCGACACGGTTTTTGGCGCTGCGAGCTGGGTCGCAGATCTGAACCTGCGGTGCCCCGCGTAAGTAGATGCCGCTGATCCCGTCCGGGACGATTTTCCAGTCGACATAGAGCTCGAAGTTCTCATAGTCGCGCACGGTACAGAGGTTGTGCCCAGCGCCGTCGAATGCCAACACACCGTCCTCCACACGCCAATGCTCCCGCATCGATTCGTCGGCCAGCTGCTGCGCCGCTGCCAGTTTTTCCGGCGATAGGGCAGCGCGTTCTGCTGGGGTTTGGACCAAGCCTTGCCAGCCGCTGAGATCCTGGCCATTGAACAGCGCGACGAATCCAGAGGGTGGGGAATTGGCTGCTGAAGGCTCTGTGGCGGCTAGCGGACCACAGACGAAAAGTGTCACGACCGACAGCAGTAGGCTGCAGCGTGAAGCAACTTCACGTTTCTGCTGGCGGAACGAGAACGGGGCGGCTGGTAGGAATGACATCTTCAAGCCAAGATTCCCTGCAGCGGTCCAGTGCTGTCTGCGAATTTGCTGACCGGAGCACCGAGCGCAGTGAGCATGGAGAGATAGAGGTTCGAGAGAGGCGTGTCTTGCGCGTAAACCAGATGCTGTCCGGTGATGAAACGACCACCGCCGCGCCCCGCCACGAGAATCGGCAGGTTATGGGGATCGTGAGCGTTGCCGTCACGAAGCCCGGACCCGAACAGAACGAGCGAGTTGTCCAGCACCGTTTGCTCGCCTTCCGGCATCGCCTTGAGCTTGTTGAGCAGACGCGCGTATTGTTGGACGTGCCATCTGTTAACCAGTTGGTACTGCCGCATCTTGTCGTCATCGTTCTGATGGTGCGAGAGCGAGTGGTGGGCGCCGCGTACATCGTCTAGGAACGAGAAGTTGATGTTGCTGACCGAGTTGCCGAACATAAAGGTGCTCACGCGAGTTGTGTCGGTCTGAAAGGCCAGGGCGATCATATCCAACAGCAGCTCGACACGCTGTTCGTGCTCTTGCGGATTCTCCTCCGGCATGTCGCGCGGTCTGGCGGCCGGATCGTAGTTGGCGCGGGGAGCCCAGTGCTGGCGGCCCGCGGAGGCACGCTCGAGTCGGGTTTCCAGCGACCGTACCGAATCTAAGTACTCGTCCATCTTGCGGCGGTCTGCCACCCCGAGCTGTTTCCGCAAGGCACGCGCGTCCTCGATCACCAGGTCCAACAATGCCGTGTCGCGCTGCGCCGCTGCCTTGTTCTGATTTCCCGCCCGCAGCAGTCGATCGAAAACCGAGCGTGGATTGATCTCCCTAGCCAAAGGGCTTGTCGGCCCGCGCCAGGCGATGTGGGCCCCGTAGACCCGCGTGTAGCCGACGGCTTTGTCCACCCCGGTACGGACCGGTTCAGTCCCCAACTCAAGCGAAGGCAGTGGCGTCTGCTGGCCGACTTGCTGGGCCAGCAGCTGATCCATCGAGACCCCGTTGCTGTTCAGGTCGACTCCGATTGTCTTGTGGATCGTCATACCGGTCAGGAACCCGGACGTCTTGACGTAGTGTCCGTCGCCCGAATCGCTGTTTTGGTTCCAGAGGTTGGTCAGCACCAGCAGGTCCTCGCGGAGGGCTGCCAGCGGCTGCAGCGTGGGAGACAACTCGAAGTGGTTTCCCGTCCCCCGCGGCGTCCACTCTCCCGGGTGCACGCCGTTGGGCATGAAGAGTACCGCCAACCTCTTGGGCGGCGGGCTGCTCGGCGAAGCAGCGTGGGCCCGCGGTGCCATGGCCTCCAGCCAGGGCAGGGCCAAAGCGGCGCCAGTGCCGCGTAGCATCGTACGGCGCGAAATCGGGAAGCGATTGATGTGCATGATTCGGTTCCAGCTGGTGAACTCGTTTGACTCTTCAGTCAGCGGATTGGCCGCCTGCGGCGTGCGCTGTTGCTGTCTCAAGCGACCGGTCGTTGCCCGGTTTGTATTGGAAAGGAACGCTCTCGACGATTCCCAGAATTAGCTCGTGTGTCTTATAGTCGTTCGCCTCAAGGCGGGCGACGATTCTCTCTACGGCGATGTAGTCGGAATCGACCAAGCCTCTGCCGATGGCGTAACTAAGCAGCTGTCTGGTCAACATCCGTACAAAATCCGCCTTGCGAGCTAACAAGATCTGCTTCAGTTCTTGCGGGCCGGAGAACGATTGACCGTTGGGGAGCGTCCCACGTGCATCGACCGGCCTGCCGGCCTCCTCGCTTCTCCATCGGCCGATCGCATCGTAGTTCTCAAGGCCAAATCCCAGCGGATCCATGCGGCTGTGGCAGGCAGCACAAGTTGCGTTTTGACGGTGGATCTCGAGCCGTTCCCGGAGCGTTTTGTTAGCGATATCGGCTTTGTCTTCGGAGAGTTGAGGAGCGTCTGGCGGCGGCGGTGGCGGCGACGTCTCGAATAGCTTCTCCAGGATCCACTTACCACGCAGCACCGGACTCGTCCGCTGCGGGTAGGAAGAGACTGCCAACACCGCTGCCATAGTCAGCACTCCGCCACGCCGTGAATCTGCTGGCAACTCGGCGTACTCCATTTGACCAAAGCGCCGCACCAAACCCTCGTCCAAGCCGTAATGGGCGGCCAGCTCCCGGGTCAAATAGGTGTAGTTGCAGTCCAGCAAATCGAGCAGCGGCCGGTTGTTGACCAGCATGTGCTCGAATAGATAGATCGGTTCATGCTTGATCGCAAACTCGAGCTCATAGTCGTAGTTTGGAAAGACCTCTTTGTCGGGAACGAACTCGCTGCCCAGGGCCCGCGTTCCCAACCACTGGCCGATGAAGGTCTCGGCGAGTGCGCGGGCCTTGGTGAACTCGCTGCCGCGGCCGAAATTCCCGATCCGCGTATCGAGCATCCGTACCACTTGCTCGCGGAGCACCGTACGCTCATAGAGTTTTCCCGCAGCGGCCAACTCCAGCAGCTCGTTGTCCGGCAAGCTGGACCACAAGAAGTAGGACAACCGTGTCGCCAACTCGAAGTCACTAACTCGCACAGGTTCTGGTGATTCGTTGGGATGCTCGACGCGGAACAGAAAGTGCGGTGAAATCAGCACCGCTTCCAGAGCGTACATGACGGACTGAGGAAAGGTCTGGCCGGCAGCCGAAGCATCCTGAAACAGTTGTAGATATCGCTCCCGCTCATCGCGCCCGATTGGACGGCGAAAAGCGCGGGTCATGAAACGCTCGAGAATCAGCCGAGCCGCGGCTTCTTCCGAGCGGTTTTCGCCGGGAGCCGCCACGAAGATCAGCTGCCGCGCCGGGGGATCCGTGGCCATATAACGCAGGGCCGTGCGGGCCGCCTCCAGATATTTCTCAGAGTGCACGGGCGAAATGAAAAGCGTCTCTGCCGCGTTGTCGAATCCGGCTCCTCCTCCGCCGTCCGCAGGTAGCCCTTGTCCCGCATTGACGTGCACGCCCAGCAAGTCGCGCACGGTGGTGTTGTATTCGTAGCGGTTCAGTCGCCGGATCGGGGCAGGGCCCGGGTCTGGTTTTCCCCCCGCGCCGCGTATCGTGGTGTGAACCCACCGCACGAACTCCTCGACTTCGTCCCCCTCCGGCAGTGGCATTCCGCTGTCGGGTGGCGGCATCTCGCCTGCCCCCACTCGTGTGGCAATCTGGCTCCATAGCGCCGCGTTTTTCGCTACTCCGCTGATGTCCTCGAATTGTGTTAGATCCAAGCCGGCATCTGCGTCCTCGCCCACATGGCAATCGATGCAGTACTTTTCCTGAAGAGATTTCGCGACTGCGAACGAGCGTCCGCCGCCAAGCACGCTCGAGGTACAGAGCAGGATGGCGACAAGCGAGATGGTTGCGACTCGCGCTGGCACGGCTGGAGATCTCTACAAACCGTTGGAGGGACATCAGTTGGTGTGACACGGCATTATAAATCAAGGGAACTGTGAGCGAAAGAGAAGAGAGGGTAAGCTGGTTGGGCTGCGGGGAAGAACACGTCTAGCTGGCTCGCAGCCGAACGCTGGTCTGGCGCTGCGGTTCGTTGCATTCCGCGCCACGCTGCCCCAACACACATCGCCTGCAGAGGAGCTTCGAGATGTTCAATCGTACTGCGCTGGGTCTTCTAATGCTGGTCACAGCGCCCGTAGCCGCCGATGTGAAGCTGCCGTCGATTTTCAGCGATCACATGGTACTGCAGCGAGATCAATCCAATGCTGTTTGGGGTTGGGCGGAACCCGGCGAAGAAGTGACCGTAGCGATCGCGGAACAGCAGAAAACCACGACCGCCGCAGCCGATGGAAAGTGGCGTGTGAAGCTCGACCCCGTCGCCGGACAAGGTCCTTTCGAGCTTCGGGTGCGGGGCAACAACCAGGTCACACTGACCGACGTGCTGGTCGGCGAGGTTTGGGTTTGCTCTGGCCAATCCAACATGGCCTGGTCCGTCCAGCAAGCGCGTGACGCCGACCTGGAAATTCCCGCCGCCCGGTTTCCCAACATCCGCCTGATTTCAGTTCCTCGAGTGGGTAGTCAGGAACCGCACGATGACTTTGAAGGGGCGTGGCAAAAGTGCTCGCCTGAGACGGTCGAGGACTTCTCGGCGGTGGGCTATTTCTTCGGACGGCAACTGCACACAACCTTGGACGTTCCTGTCGGCTTGATCGATAACGCCTGGGGCGGTTCTGCTTGCGAAGCCTGGTTACCGAAAGAAGTGCTGGCCGCGGAGGAGCGCTATGCACCGCTTCTCAGCCGTTGGGATGAGTTGGCGGCGACCTACGACCACGAAGCCGAAGTTGCCAAGTACGAGGAAGAGTTGGCGAAGTGGAAGGCGGAGAACGGCAACGGCCGGGGTGAGAGGCGGCAGCCGCCGTTTCGCAGACCCAGTAACCCACTGGTTGGCCAACACCGGCCAGGCAATCTCTACAACGGAGTGCTGTACCCACTCATTGGCTATGGGATCCGGGGCGCGATCTGGTACCAAGGCGAAACCAACGCCGGCCGCGCCTACCAGTATCGCCATCTCTTTCCGTTGATGATCCAGCACTGGAGACAGGCCTGGGGACAAGGCGCCTTTCCCTTCTATTGGGTCCAGTTGGCCGACTTCCTCGCCGAGGCGAGCGAGCCGCAGGAGAGTGCGTGGGCCGAACTACGCGAAGCCCAGACGATGACGTTGGAAGAGCTGCCGAATGTCGGAGAAGCCGTCATCATCGACTTGGGAGAAGCGGATGATATTCATCCCGTCAACAAACAAGATGTTGGACGGCGGCTGGCCCGCTGGGCGCTGGCGCGGGAGTACGGCCTGCCGGTTCCTCATGAGAGTCCACGTTATCAGTCGTCTCTGCGGGATGGCAACAAGATGGTTGTCAGCTTCAGCGGGCGTCGAGATCCGCATGCGGCGCTGCAGACATTCGAGGGCGCCAAGCCGGTTGGCTTTGCGGTTGCCGGAGCCAACAAACGTTTCTTCTGGGCAGAGGCCCGCATCGTGGACCGTAATCGAGTTGAGGTCTGGAGTGCAGAGGTCGCCGAACCGGTCGCGGTGCGGTACGCCTGGGGCAACAACCCGGTTTGTAATCTGCAGAGTCGAGCCGGTTTGCCGGTAACCCCGTTCCGAACAGACGATTGGTCGGGGGTTACCGAGGGTGTCGAGAAGTAGAAGGCGATGGTGGGACGACGAGGACAGCAAGAACGACGAGGCGGGTGGCAAGCGCCCGTGGCGTGTTTAGGGTATCGGCTGGGGCCAGGGTGGTTCCGGTAGCGGTTGCTCGTCGTAAGGTACGACTTGGGCGTCGAGCTCGCTTTGGCCGTGGATAGCAGACACGCCCACCGGTACCTGTTCCATGCGGCGGAGCTGCTTGGTGTAGAGCAGGTGCGGTAGTTCGCCGTAGGCCGGCATCGCCTCGCACGGCAACTGGTAATAGGGTTCAGGCTGATACTGCTCGTCGTACAGTCCCTGCCAGAATCCGTCGTCTCCGATCGTCATCAGCTCTAGGTCGAGGAACAACTGCATGCGGCCGATAACGTAGCCGATACGCTCGGCAGCCACCCTGCTGAGCGCCGACGCGTAACGGTTTTGAGCTTGCAGCACGTCGGTCGCCCGCACGATTCCCAACCCCATCCGGAACTCCAACGTCGTGCTCGTCACTTGCTTGGAGGCCAAGGCCGCGCCAACCACGTTGATCGCATACTGCTGCTGGCGAAGGGCCAGCCCGCGCAGGTCGTTTCGCACATCGAGCTTGATGTTGTCTTCTAACAACATCAGACGCCGCAGACCGACGTTATAGTTGATCAACGCCCGGCGAAAGGAGTTTCGTTGGGATCGTCGATTAAGCGGGGCGTCGAACGCCAGCCGCACTTGGGTCTGACTCTCGTCTAACGTGAAGTCAAATACGCGATTCACATCCGCGCGCGTCCGGATCACCTGTGTCGCGCTGAGATCGAGTATCGACTTGAGATCGTCACCCGCGAACTTGATTTGCCGCCAATCATCAGCCAAGTTCCCGCGTTCATTCATGAGTTCGAAACGCAGCACCAACGCCGTCATCATGGCGTCGTCCACGCCGATGTCGATCGGCACCAATCCTGTGTCGATTCCGCGGCGTACTGCATCGGCTTCTTCAAGCAGCTGGTCGGCCACTGCCAGTGTTTGCTGCAACGCGACGTCGGCCGGCGGAGGCGTGGCGGGATTGCCGACAGCTTGATCCAACGCCCTGACAACCACTTCCACCCGCCGCACCAACTCTCTCGCCTCGTCGATCAAGCTGGACAGTTCTTCTTCCCGCTCGGCTTCTTGCTGTTGGCCGGCTTCCTGCTGAAACAATCGGCGACTGCGTGTGCGGAGCGCACTCGATTCAGCAGTCAACGCTTCCAGCAGACGCCGGAATTCATCGACCTGTTCGGGTGGCACCGCCCTCCGCTCGGCCAGGTCGAGTTGTTGATGGATCAGTTCGAACAGCACATCGCTGAGATTGAGTGTTTGGCGCATGATCTCATAGGGACGCTGAGCCTGTTCTTCTTGACGCAGCTCCTGTCGAACCTCGCGGCTATCTTCCCGCGCAGACTCGACCAGCATCTGGGAACGAATGTCCTGCAGCCGCTCGTCGTCGCCCGCCTGCTCGCCCTGCCGCCGCTGCAATTCGAATGCCTCCAACAGCCGGTCGATCAGCTCGACCGAGGCGGTGAGCAGCACCAGTCGGTTGGGAAACTCGGCTTGCCGCTCTGACAAAAGACGTTCCCCGTCCCGGCGAATCAGCTCATTGCCAACTGCCAATTCGTCGTCCGTGGTGAGCTGTTCGAGTTCAGCCAGACTGACATTCACATTCGTTTCGGTAGGCAGTCCCACGCTGATTTTCAGATTGTCGAGAAACTGCTCGAGGTTGTTGCAGGTGTCAATCAGACCGCTGCGGCCGTCCAGCACTTGTTGCTCGACCTGGTCGACTTGAAACCGCGGTACGACCCCGGCGCGAAACTCCGCTTCAGTCTGGTTGAACAGGCGGACCAACGAAAAGTAGTTCTGCGAATCGATTTCAACCTGCCGGTAGGTTCTCAGCAGGTTGTAATAGCGGGTCGCCAGATCCGTGAACAGCTCCTTGCGGAAGCGGGCGAAGTCACGAGCGGCATAGACAACGTCACGTTCTGCTTGAGTCAACGATTCCAAGCGAATGTCACGCTGGAGGATTGATTGGGACATGTCCAGCAGCAGACTTGAACCTACGTCGGCCGCGAAACCCTGTGGACCGTTGAAAGTTAGTACGACATCGTTCGCGAATCGCGCCAGCAGATCGCCGCCCGTCAGCAACATCTTGTCGGCCTGCAGCGTCGTCGGAATGCTCAGCGTATTTTCCGTGATGCCTCCGATGCGGTCGTGCGTGAGGCGCGGTGACGTCCCGTTGTTGCTCGCCGAGAACTTTAGGTCATAAGCGAACCGCTGGAGCGAGAGGTCGAGCGCCACGCGATAGAGCAGCTCTTTTTGCAGTTGGTAGTTGCGGCTGTTGATCAGAGCGAGGTCGATAATGTCCCCCAAGGTCATCCGCGGCGCTGGGTCAAGCTGCCCTTCGTCCGGATAGGTTCCGTAGGTCAGTTCATACTCGCTACGGAGTCGCTCGAAGTCATACATCCTGCGGCGGCAGGAGAGGGGAACATCATCCCAAGCCGATGTGGGAATGGGGGCGACCCCCGGTTGGTCGCCGACAATCGTCGATGTCTCGTCGTTGTCTTGGAGGCGACGGCGCCGCACGCGCGATTCGAAGGAGGCCCGGGCTGCCGCGTAACCACCCGCGGCGGCTGGAGGTGTGGCCGCCGGCCCTTCGTTGGTCGGCGGCAACCGTAGTAACAACGGTCTGTCCGGCTGGATCGCAACCACCGGATCGATCGACACTCCGCCGTCACCTACGGGATGGATACTGTGCAGCCGCTGTGGCTGCTGTGCACGAAGCGCCGGAAGGTCGTAGGCGTACAGTTGAGGGGCAGGGATCGGCAACAGCGGGTCGTCGCTGGGAGTTGGATCGTAAAACCGCGAAGCCGGATGCGGCTCGATCGTGAAGTCGCTCGGCGGCTCCCAGGGAGCCGACGCCGTTTTTTCATGCAGCAGCGCATAACTATCTGCGTCCGCGCGAACGCGGTAGTGACTGCGAGTACAACCAGCTAGCATCGCCAGCATAGCTAGCGGCCAAACGGCACCCAGGCGAACCACACGACTCCTCCTCAACGACAGCAAACGCGCTCAGCCACCACTGACTGCATCGGCGGAGCCGGCGACTGTCACCCAGGAAAAATCGAGTGTGTCGGTTAGCTAGGTAGGGTAGGCGGCGGTTGGGCTGGGGGGGCGGAGGGTGGCAATTGGTTGGGAGGGCGACGCTCCACACGAAGGGGCATCGAAACTGGTGCTGCCGGAACGGCGCGGCGGACACGGCTGGCGGGAATCGGCGCGTTTCCCGCCGCTTGTTCCGGCCTACCTTCTACGTTCGGCTAGCGGCGTACGTTAACCGCGTAAATCCTCACCCCGACCCCTCTCCGCCGACGGGAGAGGGAGCAGCTTTGTTGCTTTCCCTGTAGATCCTGTCAAACATCAGCCGGAATGCGTTAGCATCCGGTTAGGGTGCAAACCGTGGGCTAACGCCGAGCCCTTTCAAGCTAGTACTTCCCTCGACTTTTGGCGAGGACGCGGGCTGTTGCGACGTGATTTCCGCGATTGCCGGATTTTCTTTTGGGCGGAGGTTTCTTGGGTCCACGTTTACTCTTGAGAAACCGCTTCAGGTTCACCTGTTTGCCGAGGAATCGTAAACGGGCTGCAAGTTGTGCTGCCGTTCGATTACCCTCAAGCTTGGCGAATTCTTCGTCGGTCAATGCGATTCGAAAACCTGACCACGTTTCCGATATTTCAAGTGCAATGTAGTAGGTCGATACTTCCTCCGCGATCTTCGGATTGTCGTGACCAACTGCGATTGCGGTTTTAATCACACTCAGAACATTGAACATCATCAGTCCCATGGAGAAGCTGAATAACGCTGCTTTGGGATAGCCCAACGTTTCGATCTCACAGTGAAGCACTTCGGCAAGTTGTTGAAATGCTGTTTCGATCGTCCATCGCTTGCGATACGCACAAGTAACTTGCCGAGCCTTAACCCGCTTGGGCAAGTTGGTCAAAAGATGAATCTCCTTATCACCCTTTCGCGTCGGTGTGGACAACTTGACCGTGATGCGGCGTAGCTTAAGCGTCTGCCCGCGGAACTCGATCTCAATCGATTGTTCGTAGAGCGTGTCGCCCCCTATCTTGCCGATCTTGACTCTCGAGCCACATGATTTCCATCCCGGCACGTTTCCCAAGCTGTGACGGAAGATGAAATGCGATTCCTTCTCCAAGGCCATCGCCATCATCATGGTCTTGGTGCCAAACTTTCGGTCTCCAATCCATAGTTCACTGGGCTCGACCAACTCAAGGATCTCGGGAAACATGGTGCATTCCGAAGCATGACCGTCTTCGCAAGGAATTACATCGTGTATCAAACGATGGTCGGGGTCGAGAATGGGGATGCATTGACCAGGCAGCGCCGCGGCCCCCAAGGTGCGAAGTTCTTCGATCCGATGTTGCGTGCCTGCGAAGTGATTGCCATCGATGATCCGAGTCTTGTAACCGCTCACAAATGAAGCAGGCAAGCCTTTCTTGAGCGATCCGAGTACCGTCTGTAGATCCCGCGCAGTCTCTGCAACCATCGCCCGCCCGACTGCAGGCTCGATACCCTGCAGTTTGTTGTAAATCGAGGCGATTGACACACCGACTTGTTCTCTTGTTCGGTGCTTGTACGCAGCATTGACTGACGGCTTTGCTTTGATTGCTACCAGTCCCATCAGGTCGGCAACCGTCGAAAACGCTAGATCTCCACATTTCTGCTGGACTGCATATTCCTCAAAGAGCCGATCGAGCCGATCGCTATCAAGAACATGCTCAAGCGTGGTGCGGGCCATAACCGAAATCGGACTCTCCTTCTCAAAGCGTTTAAACACTTCGGCGACTCGCATATTTGCATCCTCCTGCCAGATTACGAAAACGTACACCAAAGTGATTCTACGCCTGTCATCCGAGAGAAGAAGTCGCTAGCTTGAAAGGGCTCGGCTAACGCCCAGCGGCTGATTCGATCGTAGCCGAACTCGCCAGAGTTTGGCGGACTGCCCACTGCCACAACCATGTTAGTCGTTCGGGAGGGCGACGCTCCTGCGGAGCCGTTTGCTAGCCCGAATTATTCATGAGCGATCTGCTGCGAGGTCGTAAGTCCATCCGTGGCTTCGTCATGCTTCACAATTCTCCCTCGACGTATTGCTTCAATACGCCTGCGGGAGAATTGCTCGCCTTCCTTGCCACGAACGCACTTACAACCTCTCGCCACGATCTTCATGAATAATCCGGGCTAGGCTTCGATTTGGCAGCAGCCCTCAACTGCCCATTCGCTTTCAACTCCAAGGTGAGGGTAATCCGGCGCGGAGACACGCTTATCGAAACTGCTGCGCGGAAACCTCTGGCCACGGCACACGGAGTGTGCCGGCTACATTGTTACTCGGCTGGGCCTGCTACTTTCCTGCGGGGCGCATGGTTGCGAAGGCGGCAACCGTCATGATGACGCTGCCACCAAACAGACTGCCCACCAACACCTTGCGGGCCAGCTGGCGGCGGTGGAGGTTCGCTTCCAACACGTCCGCGTAGCCGTCGTCCCCCGAAGTTCGTGCACGGTGAAAGTCGACGCTCGGAGAAGGTGGCTCGACCGCTAGCAAGGCGAAACCGGCGATTGCCAGACTGAGAGCGATTAACAGACAGAACGGTGGGAGCAAGCCGCGCATGCAACCCCTTTGTTATTCGTGGCGCAGCGCTTCGATAGGATCCATCATTGCCGCCCGCCTGGCAGGGTAGATGCCGAAGGCGATCCCGATGCCCACCGAAATGCCGAAGGCCATCGCCACCGACCAAACGCTCACAACCGTCTCCAATCCGGCCAATGAGCTGACAACAATCGGGATGGCAAGCCCGAACACCACACCCATGATACCGCCGATCGACGAGAGTAAGACGGTTTCGACCAGAAACTGGTAGGTGATATCCGAGCGTTTGGCGCCTAGCGCGCGGCGGATTCCGATCTCACGAGTCCGTTCGGTAACGCTCGCCAACATGATGTTCATGATGCCGATGCCGCCCACCAGCAAGGAAATAAAGGCAATGCAACCCAACACTAAGTTCCAGATTCGCTTCTCTTGTTCCGCTTGATGCAACAACTCTAGCGGCACTTGGATCTCGAAATCACTGGCACCCTGATGTGACTTTTCCAGCAGCTTGCGGGCCATGGCGGCTGTCTGGCTGACGAAGTTGGCGTCCTGCACCGTGAGGGTGATTTCGTTCAGCTGTGTCATCTCGTAACTGCGGCTGCCGGCGCTGCGAACGACCTGCATCTCGCCAAACCTATGCTGGGCACACGCCAAGGGAATATAGATATCGTCGTTAAAATCCTGCTGGCCAACCGCGCCCGGTGTCGCGTTTCCGCTTCCCTGAGGAGCGAGCACTCCGACGACTCGATAGACATCACTGCCCAACAACACCGCTCGGCCCAGTGGATCTTCGAACTTAAACAGCCGCTCCGCTGCGCCGGCTGCCAGTACCGCCACGTTATGTGTGCTGTAGTTGTCGACGTTGGTTACGAAGCGGCCACGGTGAAGGCGCAGATTCTTGATCTTAGGAAGTTCGGGAGTTGTGCCGAGAATTCTGGCGTTGGGAATTCGCCGGTGCCGAACTTGCGCATCCTGAACTACAAGGGCAATTGGAACCGCACCCGTGATCGTGGGCAGCGTGGCTTTGAGGCGTTCGAAGTCCGTGTGTTTCAATCCGTACTCGAGCACGCGAGCTCGTGACTGCGTCGCCGCCGTCGCAGAATCGTCCTCTTCCTCGCCTGCAGGTTTGATGCTGCGAATGATCACGTTGTTGGCGCCGAGCTGGCGGATCCTCTCAAGCGCTTCTTTCTTGGAGCCCTCACCAACGGCCAGCATCGCGATCACTGAGCCAACTCCGAGGATCACACCCAGGACGGTCAGCAGGCTGCGCAACTTGTGCAGCAACAAGTTTTTGACACCGACCTTGAGCGTGTTCCAATGCATGGGCTATCTGGCTGCGGGCCAAACGACGGCTGGCTCCACTTAGTCAATCTCGGTTAGTTAGACACTACTCTCTCTCCGGCCAGCCAGCTGGGGGAGAGGACGCTTGGAGAGTCGCTACACGACCAGCCCATCCTTGTTTGAGGACAATGCCTAACAAGAATCCCGAATCTGCACGTGGCGTGACCTACTCGTCGCCACCTGGGGCCTGCCCCCCCGAGTTGCGGCGACGCGGGCCGCCACCCTGTCGGTTCCGCCGCCCATTGGCGATTCGCTTGCTGTCATTGCGATTACGCACCGGTTCCACCTTGGTCTCCGCTGCGAT
The DNA here is from genome assembly GCA_965223305.1 of Pirellulaceae bacterium. GTDB lineage: Bacteria > Planctomycetota > Planctomycetia > Pirellulales > Pirellulaceae > CBDCWT01. The sequence goes on from CBDCWT010000079.1 coordinate 16,587, forward strand.
GACTTCTGCCGGAATCTCCGGCGCCTCTGGAGCGCCGTCCTCGGGCGAGATTTCGTTGGACTGTTCTGTTTCCTCCAAAATAGCCATCGGATTTAGTACCAGCCGATCCCCAGCGGCGAGCCCTTTCGGGATGTGAACGAATTTGTCGTTGTTACGTCCCAACTCAATATCACGACGCTCGACGCCCCGCCCTGTGTCGACGTAGCACCAGGTCTCCTGTTCGATTTGAACAATCGCCTGTACGGGGACGGAAACAACGTCTTCGATGCGCTCGACGTGCATTTCCACAACTGCCGTCATGCCCGGCTTCAGCTGTTCCACGTCATCCAGAATACGCACCGTGCATTCGTATGTTTTTACGTTCGTGTAGTAGCTGGACGTGGGCACGACGGCGACATCCGAGACGATGGCATCGTAAGCCACATTTGGAAATGCATCGATGCGTACCATAGCCGGCAGACCCCGGCGGACCTGATCCAGGACCGCTTCGTGGATCTGTGTCTTGACTTGCATCTTAGAGAGGTCGGGCAGCGTGATCAGCTCCTGGCGTTGCCGAACCGTAGCACCCTCGGCAATCTCCGTCCCGCTGCTGTAACGGCTGCGCTGTCTGGCGTAGACAACCATGCCGTCGTGCGGCGCGTAGATCTTGCAATTCGCAAGTTGCTCTTCGTACTTGTCGAGCCGTTCCTTTTCCTTGACTTCGGATTTTTCTGCTTCTTCCTTGGCGGCTAGCGCCTGCGCCAACAGGGAGACGTTGTCCGTCTTGACCTGCTGCAGGGTTCGTATGGATGTCTGAACGTCACCTTCGAGCGTCAGCTGCTGCATCCTCTTCTGGTAAGCTTGGTACTGGTCGCGGCTGGACAGAAGGTTGTTCAGTTTGTTGACGCCGGTGGTCACGTCGCCTTCTGCTCTCAACAGCTTCATACGGCTCTCTTCCAGCTCGCTCTTGCCGCGATAACCGAGCTTGAAGAGCGCCTCCATGCCCGACTTTTGAGTCTTGGCCAACTCCAGCTGCATCTGCGACTCGAGGATCAGATTGCGCTGGTCGTCGATCTGACGTTCGATCGTCTCGACGTCCAATTTCGCGGTGCCATTTTCCTCGTCCATGAACACCTCCAGCTGCAACTGGGCCAGCTCGACTTGCAACTTGGCCTGCGCTTCGGAGGTTTGATTCTGAGTCTTCTGATTCTCGAATTTTGCGACCGCTTGAATGCGCTGCGATTTGGCCCGCTCGTGATCCAGCACCTGCTGGTCGAGACGTTCCCGAATCGCGGCCGAGTCAAGCTCGACCAGGAGGTCGTCTTTTTCGACCGCGCTGCCGTTGGGAACGATAAAAATGATCTGTGTGCCGCTGTTGCCGCTGCTGCGGTCGAACGAGAGGTTCTCCACCTCGCAACGGATCTTGGTCTCCACCTGGCTCTCTAGATTGCCTCGCTCGGTGACCACGATCGGCAAGTCGCCCTGAGCCACGTTGTAGTAGACAAGGTTGTCCTGCCCGCTTCCCAGGTCGCCCCAGACACTCCACACGGCAATGGCAAGGATGACCAGCGAGCCGGCGATGCCGATTCCCAGCGCAGGTTTCCACGCGCGATGCCAGAACGTGGCGGATTGCGTCGCGTTCATCGGTTTCTCCAGAGGACTCAGCAGGGGTTGGGGCAGCAGCTAGCTATTTTAACCCCGTGGCGGGACGAACGTTGCGTTCGTTGTTCAGGTGGGAATGTGGCCATTGTGGCTGCGGTTCGCCTTCGCGCAGCCCAAAAGCCCATTCAGCTAGTATTATAGTCGCCGGGTGCTAGCCGCGTCTACATGTTCCGTCCTATCGACCGTGAATCCCCCGCACTCTACGCTGTTAAGAACTTTCCCCCCTACGTTCCGCGCTATCCGGATCGTAGCCAGCGTTTTGGTGGACTGTCGTTTCGTCCAAATTCTGGCGAATTCGGCTACAAGAAGGCCTTAACGGTGTTGCCTGCATCGGCCCCTGGCAGCGCCACAACGGTCGGAGGAGTCACGTGACAGCCGCCTCTACCTAGCCCGCTGTTGTGTGAGTATTGACATGAGAATTACGTCCATTGAGACCTACCGAGTCCGCATCCCCCTCAAGCCCGAATACCAGATGATCACGGCGCTCGGCGTGCATGACGTCTCGGACTACCTCCTCGTCCGAGTCGGCACCGATGAGGGAATCGAAGGGGCAGGCGAAGCGACGGTTTCGGAGAAGTGGAGTGGTGAAACGGTCTGGGGCGCCCAAGCGCTAATCGACGGTTGCCTTGGTCCCGCGGTGTTAGGCTGCGATCCACGCGACGGTGAGGAGCTGGACCATCGGCTGGACGCCGTGGCCCGACACAATTGGTTCGCAAAGTCAGCCATCGAAATGGCGTGCTGGGACATTCGCGGGAAAGCCGCCGGAAAACCCGTTTTCGAGTTGCTGGGAGGGCAGCAACGGCCACTGTCGGTGCGTTGCCGGTTCTCGTTGGGCGCGTTCGAGCCCCCGCGGGCGGCGCGGCGAGCCGCAGAACTGGTTGACCAAGGTTTTGACACCATCAAGGTCAAGGTCGGCACCGTTCCCGACCAGGACATCGCGCGGGTGCGCGCCGTGCGCCAGGCGATTGGACCCGAACCACGGTTGATGATCGATGCAAATTGTGGATGGGACGTCAACACAGCAATCCGCTGCATCAACGAACTAGACGCCTGTGAACTTTGGATCACCGAACAGCCGACTCCCGACGGGGACTTTGCAGGCCTGGCACGCGTCCGCCGCGAAACTCGTCCACCCGTGATGGCAGACGATATCTGTTTCGATCTGGCGCACGCGCGGGAGCTAATCCGCAACCAATGCTGTGACGTGATCAGTGTCTACCCCGGCAAGAACGGCGGGATTCGCAAAGCAAAGCAGATCGCCGAATTAGCGGCCGAGCACGGCATCGCCTGCTCGATCGGATCCAATCTCGAATACGACATCGCGACAGCTGCCATGGCGCATCTGGTCGTAGGAACTGCAAACCTGCAAGTGGAAGACTACCCGGGTGACATGCTGGGACCGATTTATCACGAAGCGAGTGTGGTCAAACAGCCAATCGAGATCGCGGGACCCGTCGTCACACTACGGGATCGTCCCGGTCTGGGTGTGGAAGTTGACTGGGGGGCGTTGGGGTAGCCTACCGTAGCCTCATTTCTTTTCTTCGGTAGCCACGCTTGCCAGGTCTTTGGTCACTCTCCCCTCGGGGAGAGTCGGCCCGCAGGGCCGGAGAGGGGGGATGTAGCAGGCACACTCCGTGTGCCGTCCGCCACAAGCAGAGTAAACACGAAAACGACACGCGAGCAAACGGCTCGGCAGGAGCCTCGCCCTCCCGAACAATTAACATGGTTGTGGCAGTGGGCCGTCCGCCAAACTCTGGCGAACTCGGCCACGGGAAAGGCACGGCACACGGAGTGTGCCTACTACCTTGACTCAGGCGTCTGCCTGGGTCCACTGACCGTCAATCAGCCGCCACATACTGCCGGTCGGATTCTTGTCTCTCAAGGCTACCGGTAGGCGGTGGGCACGAACGTTGTCGAAACACTGCAGCATCGCGAAACGGATCAAGGACGCCGGGATACCAACTGCCGTAAAGCCCGGGTGGCCAGTTGCGGGAAATGGTCCGCCATGATTCATCGCCGGGCTGACGGCAACTCCGGTGGGCATCTTGTCGTTCAACAGCCGACCGACTCGCGGACGCAGATGAGCTGTGATGCGGTCGTAGGCTGCGTCGTCCTCCCCTGAACTCGCTGAGTAAACACAGCCAGTCAGATTTCCCTCTAGCTGATCGACAACATCGCACGCTTGCGGCAAGTCCTCCGCAATCACGATCAAGGAAGAATTCCCGAATGCCTCGATCTGTAGAGCGTCCGAGTTGCTGAGGAACCGCTCACCGCTAACTTGCAGCAGCGTGTTGGGATGGCAGAAGCCGTGCCCGCCAGGACGATCGGCACCGGGTTCCGTTACGGGCTCCGCACCCGCCTCGATTAGCTGCTGCTGGCTCTCCCCTAAATTCTTGTGAACTCCTTCTGAAAGTAAGGTACCCACCGGCGCCGCCTGAAACTGCACGGCCGCCGCTTGTACAAATTCCTCAGCCGGTCCACTTTGCAACAAGATGACCAGGCCTGGATTGGTGCAGAATTGGCCTGTTCCCATCAGGCAGCTAGTCGTGAACTCTTCGGCGATTTGCCGCGATCTTTCTGCCAGAGCGCCGGGCAGAATGACGACCGGATTGATGCTCGACAACTCGAGGTAGATCGGTTTACCTGCTGCGTCGGCGGCGGACTTCAGCGTCAGCCCAGCCTGACGGCTACCGGTGTAGCCGGTCGCTCCCACGCGGGGATCGGCCACCAAACGGCAGCCGTCTTCATGTCGCAAACGGTAGATAAGCTGTACTGTTCCAGGCGGCAGCTCGGTATCCTCTGCGGCGGCCTGCGCCTCCTCGCCGAGAAGTCGTGTCGTTCCCGGGTGTGACGAGTTCGCTTTCGCGATGACGGGGTTTCCGGCCGCAATCGCTGCCGCAAAGTCACCCCCGGAAATACTCCCGAAAGCGAAAGGAAAGTTGTTGGGGCCAAACACACACACCGGACCTAACGGGGCATAGATTGAGCGGATCCCGCTTTTGGTGTCGAGCGTCGCCAACGACCAACTGCCGTCCCGCGCCGCTGCAGCCGCTTGGCGAAGTTGGCCGGTGGTGCGCGGCAGTTCGACGTCCGCCAACCGCGGCGATTTGGGTAGCCCTGTTTCGGCGTGCGCCATCTCCACCAGCTCGTCTGCACGGCTCTCGATCCGCTCGGCGAAGCGCTCCAAGAAACCCGCCGCACATCCCGCGGGCTGCTCACGCAATGTCGAGGCGGCCTGGGCGGCTGCCTCCAAACACGCCTCGCAGTCTTCCCAATCGCTTACCGGATATTGTTCGGGGAGCGGTTCCCGCGTCGTCGGGTTCAGAGCCTGAAATGACCCCGACTGGTTCGCATCGCGCCACTGGCCGGCAATCAGAACTTTTTGAGGCGACATGTTTTTGAGGTTCACTGTTGAGGTGGCAGATGAAGAAAGCTGAGGGCAGGCAATGGAACGTGACTTGTTGCTTGGTTGTCTCGCCTTCACCCTTGCACGACCGGGTTGGCCAGTGTACCGACACCGTCGACGGTGATTTCCACGACGTCACCAGGCTGCAGCGAAAAATCACTCTCGGGCACAATGCCTGTGCCGGTTAACAGAAAGGCACCGTGCGGAAACGAGTTGTCCCGACCCAGCCAAGCGACCAGATCTTCGAGTTCCCGCGCCAGCTGATCGACACTTGTCGAGCCGCGAAAAGCAACTTGACCGTTTCGCTTGATCGACAGAGCGATGCCAATCGAATGACGCGGCGGCATCGATTCGCTGAGAGTCAACCAGGGGCCGATGCCGCAGCAGTCGTCATACACCTTGGCTTGTGGCAAATAGAGAGGGTTGTCGCCTTCGATGTCTCTCGAACTCATGTCGTTGCCGACGGTATACGCCACGATTCGCAGTTTCGAGTTGAGTACCAAGGTCAGTTCAGGTTCCGGGACGTTCCACTTCGAGTCTTGACGAATCCGCAGCGGCTGGCCGTGGCCGCGAACACGATGTGGTGTCGCCTTCATGAACAGCTCGGGTCGAGCCGATTCGTAAACGCGATCGTAGCAAGAAGCAGCCGCTTCGGACTCTTCCATCCGCGCTGTCTTGCTCCGTTTGTAAGTGACCCCGGCGGCCCAGACTTCTTGCTGGTCGATTGGCGGCAGCAGGTGAACGCCTTCTAGTGACATCGCAGGCTGTTTTTCCAGCGACTCGATCGTGTCGCGCGGATTCTCCGTTTCCAACAAGCTGGCAAGCGTCTTGTCGGAACTGGCGATCTCCAGCGGGACGAGCATGTCGTCTTGCACGATCCCCACCGCGGATTGGCCGGAAGTCGACCGGTACTTTGCGAGTTTCATGGCCTGCTAAGTCGTAGCTGACGGTTTACACGTGAACGCGGGGCCCAGTCACTCAGCTCCAAATCTCGTTGAGGAGCCGAACCCAATTGCCGTGCATGATACCTTCTCGGTCCGCGGGACTGTAGCCGCGGTCGGCGAGGATCGCGTCCAGTCGTTCCAAGTCCGCGATCGACTGCAGATCCAGCGGTGTCTGTTCGGTGCCGTAACCCCCATCGAGATCGGAGCCGATGCCGCAGTGCCGCGCGTTTCCCGCCAGCTGGCAGATGTGGTCGATGTGTTCTACGATTCGTTCGATTCTCAGGTCCGCTTGCTGGGGAGTCGTTTCCTTGCGCACCCAACCGGGGTGCATCATCCAGGCATCGAAAGCCGCGCCGATGACCGCGCCTCGGTCAATGAGTTGCTTTAGCTGCTCGTCGCTGAACTGCCGTTGGTGCGGCACTAATGCCCGGCAATTGTTATGGCTTGCCCAGACCGGACCGTCGTAGATTTCAAGCGCCTCCGAAAAGGCCTCGTCGGTCAGGTGCGTGACATCGAGCACGATGCCCAGCTGCCGCATCTTTCGCAACAGATCGGGCCCCAGCGCGGTGAGCCCACCCTCGGCGCCGGTCCCGGGTGAATAACGGCCCGGCCCGTAGTGCGCCGGTCCCACGGCCCGCAAGCCGTATTCATAAGCGCGTTCCAAGTGCTCGAGCGACACAATCGAATCGGCTCCTTCCAGACTGAGGATGTAACCGATCGGCGTCCGCTCTGTGGGGTGGTCCTGCCAGAGCGCGACGTGACGATTGAGAGCCGTCTTGTCAGTGATCTGGACCAGTTCGCCGGCTTCCTCCATAGCCCGGTACCAAGCCAGCTGCGCCTGAGTGATCGCCCAAGCAATCTCTGGGCTATGCCAGCCAGGCAGCGCACTACCGGGTTCAACATAGCGTGCGATTTGCGTGGCGATGCAGACGCCGATGCGGGCTCGCCGCATCTCTTCAAACGTGCAGACGCTCAATCCCCGGTCTACCTTGTCCGTCATTCCGGACTCCCGCGCGCGGACATTGTCGAGCGGTTGTGTGAGATCGCGGTTGTATTCGATGGCATTCATCGCCAGGTCGAGGTGAGCGTCAAAGATAAACATATGGAGTTCCGTTGGTTAGTGGATTCCTCGGGCGTGCCGGGCGTATCGAGCGGACAGGAGTCGGCGCGGGTCATGCTGACATCTCTTGCTCCACCGTTTTATACTGAACCGTGTGCCGTCACTAGCCGGTGCTCACCTCAATGTAAACCTGGAACTCCGATTCACAGCGACCGGCTGCTTCGATGGACGAGAAACACTCACCCTTCGCGGCGCGTGAACACAATGGACGAGCGTGGGATCGCATGGCTGAACAGCGTCAGCGGTTCACGCGCCCGGCGCGGGACGCAGACTTCGCAGATCCGCTCAACTTCGTCGACGGCAATCGATGGCTGGGCGGAGACATTCGCGGACAACGGCTGTTATGCCTTGCCGCCGGCGGCGGAAAACACTCGGCGCTCTATGCGGCCGCCGGGGCTGCCGTCACGGTCGTCGACATCAGTCCAGCCATGCTTGAGCTGGACCGGCGCGTGGCAGCCGAACGCAAGCTGGACGTCCGCACCGTCCAGGCATCGATGGACGACCTCTCGATGTTTGCTGCCGCCGAGTTCGACATCGTGATTCAACCGGTGAGCAGCTGTTACTTGCCGTCTATTGAGGCCATCTACCAGGCGGTGGCGCGCGTCATACGAGCCGGTGGGCTATATATCAGCCAACACAAACAACCCACGAGCTTGCAGGCCGACGCCAAGCCTTCGCTACGTGGTTTTGAGTTGGTCGTGCCCTACTATCGACGTGGTCCACTACCGGAAGTCAGCGGGAGTCCACACCGCGAGGAAGGAACCTTGGAGTACTTGCATCGTTGGGAAGAGCTCGTCGGCGGAATGTGCCGGGCAGGCTTTGTCATCGAGGATCTCGTCGAGCCCCTACATGCCCGGGAGCAAGCGGCCACTGATTCGTTTGCCAATCGCAGCCGCTACATCCCACCCTACGTCCGCATCAAGGCCCGACGGATGGGTCCGCCGGCGGCCGACTTCGTGGTGTGACGCGGGCTTAGCCGCCACCGAAGTCCCTTCTCCCCGCCGGGGAGGTCGTGCAGCTTTCACGCTTTATGCAATCCGCCAAACTCTGGCGAGTTCGGCTACGCTCCCAATCAGCCGCTGGGCGTTAGCCGGCGTTAGCCCACGGTTTTCACCAGAACCGGATGCTAACGCATTCCGGCTGATTTGTGGGTGATTGTGGGAGTGTCGAAGAATCAGCCGGTAGGCCGGAACAAGCGGCGCCAAGTGCATCCCGCTGCGTACGATCTCTCCGCTGCGCTGTTCCGGCAGGGGCTGGCTAGGCGTCGCGCTAAAACCGCTCTGGGGCCAGCCGGAACGGCGCGGCGGCTACGTCCTGCGAGAAATCAATATCTCTCCAGCCGCTTGTTTCGGCCTACTTGCCTGGCGGTGGGACTTTGCAGCATCAGCCGCTGGGCGTTAGCCCACGGTTTTCACCAGAACCGGATGCTAACGCATTCCGGCTGATTTGTGGGTGACTGTGGGAGTGTCGAAGAATCAGTATGAAAACTGACTAACGGCGTGCGCAAGATTTCGTTGAAATCACCTGCGCCGCACGTACCCTCAGGCTCGACAACCACTTGCATGCGAAAAACGTGAGCAACGTCACCGAGACCAGTAAGAACAAAGCGGGCACGATGTGAATCGGCTCAGTTAGGAAATGGGCCGGGCTACCGTTGCCTCCGTCAACACCGTGCCCAGGATGGGCGAACGCGATCGACGACGTAACCAGTGGCAGCAGCGTGGCAGCGATGCGTGATGTCATTCCAGCCTTCCGGTTCGGACACTTTCAGCTCAGCAGCACAAAGGTGCCGCATTATAGGCAAACCCAAGAAGCGACCACAATGGGTGAAGCGAAGGTGTCCCAGCGACTCAGCTGTCGACCGCGTCTGTTTTCAGCAGCCGGTAGCCACCGATCCGGAGAATCGCCGCGGCGCCAGCTAGAGTCACTCCATGCAGGAGACTCAGCGCCACAAGCTGCGACGCCCGCTCGGCATGGGGCGGCGCGAAGTTGGACCAAGACAGGATGTATCCTCCAACGGCGGAGAGGCCTGCGACCACTGCCGCAATGACCCACGGCCGTGTGAGCAGAAAAGGCGCCACCAGCACACTACACGAAAGGACCGCGACAATGCAGAAGGCGAACGCCGTGCCGACGACCGTTCCAGGGAGCTCAGCCTGCCGCGTCGCGCCGAGCAAACAAGCCACCACAGTTGTTGTGGAAAGTATGCCCCAAATCGAGAACTGGCGAGCGGCTTGTTGTGAACTCCGTGAGAGGTGACGGACTTCGGCGATCAGCTCCAGCTTGAGCAGCCGCGCGACAGCTAGCAAGCACGACGTCACCGAACCTAGGAACAAAAGTGCCGTGAACCAACGACGTTGCTCGCTTTCACTGTTCGTGCAGACCGCAGCAGTTGAGGCGAGCAAGTAGAGTACGCCCAGGGCACAGCCAACTCGCAGCGCGATGTTCGTTCGCCCCCAGACAATCCAGGCCGCTACGAGGGCGACTTGAGTCAGCACCAGAGCCAGGCCGAAGACGCCTGGCTGTCGCGGCCACCCTCCAGCGTTTCGGTCGACTGCCGCCTGAATGGCAAGGTCCGCTATCAGCAAAGCGACTACCAACAGCGCCGGGATGAGACGGTGGCCGCGCACGGACGTTTCCATTGCACGGTTCCGTCCATTCAGCACGGCTGTCCCCTTGCCACTGGCGGGTGTGTCAGACGCGGAAACCGCGGCGTTGCAATCGTTCACTAGGTTTCTCAGAATATAGCCGTACCGGCTACCCGCTGTACAATTCCCTTCAAACCATAGCTCCGGAGTCAATTTGTGTCCAACGATTCCTTGCAGCCTATTGTCAGCTGTATGGGGCAACCCGTTGCAGGAAATCCTACTCAATTCATGATGGAGCGAGCCTTCAAACAGGCGGGACTCGATTGGCGCTATCTGACACTAGAAGTTGCACCAGAAGGGCTGGCCGATGCGGTCCGCGGCATGCGCGCCATGGGGTTCCAAGGGGGTAACTTCACGATTCCTCACAAAGTTGCCGTGATCGAGCATCTCGACAGGCTGACACAGGCCGCCGAGTTGATGGGAGCGGTGAATTGCGTTTACCGCGAGGAAAACCAGCTGGTCGGCGAAAACACCGACGGTAAGGGATTCGTCCAGTCGCTCAAGCAACTGATCGATCCAACTGGCAAAGTCGCCGTGATCCTCGGCGCGGGTGGCGCAGCGCGAGCGATTGCCGTCGAGGTGGGCTTGGCGGGAACCGCGGAAATTACGATTGTCAATCGCACCGCAGAACGCGGCCAAGAACTCGTCAATCTGCTGACAGACAAGGCTTCTATTTCCGCTCAGTTTGTTCCCTGGGAAGGTGACTATCAAATCGATGAGGGTGTTGACATCGTCATTAACGCGACCTCTATCGGTTTAGGCGACGCGCAGGCCCGCGTGCCGCTCGACTACGAGACCTTGCGAGCCGACATGGTCGTCGCCGACGTCGTGTTCAACCCGCCGCAAACCATCCTCTTGCAAGAAGCTGCTCGCCGTGGTTGCAAACCGCTGGACGGATTAGGGATGCTCGTCAATCAAGGCGTGGTTGGTTTTCAGATTTGGACAGGTGTCGACCCGGACTCGACGGTCATGCGCGAAGCGCTGGAAGAATATTTGGAAGTTTAGGTTTAGGCCGGGAGGGCGAGGCTCCTGCCGAGCCGTTTCTTAACGTCCCGCGCGGCTCGGCGTTAGTCTCTCTCAACGCCGTAAAGGTTTTCTTGTAGCCGAACTCGCCAGAGTTTGGTGGACTGCCCACTGTCACAACCATGTTAGTCGTTCGGGAGGGCGAGGCTCCTGCCGAGCCGTTTGCTCGCGTGTCGTTTTCGTGTTTAACGCTTTTGGCGGACGGCACACGGAGTGTGCCTGCTACATTAGTCGGCCTACGTTTTCGGGAGAGAAAAGCCAGCTCGAACTAAGCACACCGTGGGTCTCCTTCTTGTTGTGTCAAACAGTGGATTGCCCCTAAGCCCCAGATAATCTCTGCGGCATCGAACCCGATCACTGCTCGGTCCGCAAACAGGTCGCGTAGTATTCCCAGCGCGGTGTCGTCCGCCGGGTCCCCGAACTGGGGTACGAGAACCGCTCCGTTTGCGATGTAGAAGTTGCAGTAGCTGGCCGGTAGACGTTGACTGCCAGCGAACATCGCTGCAGGCCGCGGCAGGGGCACTACATCGACCGCCCGACCATCGACGATTAGCTCGCGGAGTTGACCTAAGTTCTCTTGGAGCGGTTCGTAGTCGACGTCATGGCGATCCTGAGCTACGGCTGCAACAAGTGTTGTGGGTGCCGTGAAGCGAGCCAATTGGTCGACGTGTCCGTCCGTGTCGTCGCCAGCAAGCACGCCTCTGGCCAACCAGATCGTGCGAGTCGCACCCAAGTACGCCGCTAACAGTTGCTCGACCTCGCGCCGGCTCCGGCCGGGATTGCGATTCGCATTCAACAGACAAGAGCCAGCGGCCAGGAACGTCCCCCCGCCGTTGGAGTCGATCGCGCCTCCTTCCAGCACTAGATCGGGCTGAAACCTCCGGTAACCAAACGTCTCAGCGATTCTCCGTGGGACATCGTTGTCTTGGTCGAAGGGGGGGTACTTTCCTCCCCAAGCGTTGTAACCCCAGTCAACCAACGCCGGTTGCTTGCCGGCACCGACCAGAAAGGACGGTCCGTGATCGCGGCACCAGGCATCGTCGGTTGGGATGTCAATCAGCTGGACGTTCGATAGGTGTCCCACTTGTTTGTCAGCATCGCGACGGACTTCACCGTCAGCGGCCAGCAACATCACGGGTTCGAATTGCGCCAAGACCTGGACCAGTTCTGTGAATCGCTCGCGCACGTGGGCGTACTTGCCAGGCCAGGTATCGCGATTGTGTGGCCAGGAAAGCCATGTCGCCCGATGCGGTTCCCATTCTGCCGGCCAGCGGTATCCCAGTTCAGCGGGCGTCTCGATCACACAGGCTCCTCAAGTGTCAAGAACGATCGCCATCCAGCCACCGTTTCAGCAAACCGTTGTAGGCATCAATGCGGCGATCGCGGAGGAAAGGCCAGTGCGTGCGGGCCGTTTCGATGAGCGACAAGTCGAAGTCTGCCACGACGACTTGCTGTTCGTGATGAGAACCCCGCGAGAGCACGTTGCCATACGGATCGATCAACGGCGAGGCACCCCAAAACAGCAGCTGATCTTCGCGGCCCACGCGGTTTGGTGCGACGACAAAGATGCCGTTGGCGATCGCGTGACTCCTTAACATCGTCTCCCAGGCGTCGTGCTGGCTCGCGCCAACCGTTTGCTCTTCGTCCGGAAGCCAGCCAATCGCCGTAGGGAAAAAGAGAATCTGGGCACCGCTGATCGCGGCCAAGCGCGCTGCCTCCGGGAACCACTGATCCCAACAAACGCAAACGCCCACCTTGGCATAGGACGTTTCAAAGCTGGGGAACCCTAGGTCACCCGGCGTAAAGTAGAACTTCTCGTAGTACAGCGGATCGTCCGGGATGTGCATCTTGCGGTAGAGGCCGCAGAGCGAACCGTCAATGTCGAAGACAACCGCTGTGTTGTGGTAGACCCCTGCGTCCCGTCGTTCAAACAACGATCCGATGATGACCACACGGTGCGCTGCTGCTGCGGCAGACAAGAGCTCGGTCGTCGGCCCGGGGATCGGTTCTGCGTCAGCGAAACGGCTGTGATCCTCAGTCTGACACGGATAGGGGAGGTGGAACAGCTCCTGCAGGCAGATGACCGACGCTCCCGCTTGCACACCCGCCTCGATCAGCGCAAGCGCCTGATCAGCATTCGCCTCGCGGGAAGCGACACACTGCATTTGGATCGCAGCCACTGTGAGGTTGGCCATCGCTACACTTGCCCGCAGCAGTCAGCGAAAGACGCCGGCTCAGCAGGAGCTTCGCCCTCCCGGATTGGTCTCGCGCTTTCGGATTTTGTCTCGCGCTCCCGGATTGGTCTCGCGCTCTTTCCTGACTCGAGTTTGACGTTGGGACAAAGGAATCAGCTGGAATGCGTTAGCATCCGGTTCTCGGAACCGTGGGCTAACGCCCAGCGGCTGATGTTTGGTGGGCTAACGTCCAGTGATGTTTCGTGCGCTAATGCCCAGCGGCTGATGTTCTAGAAGCTACCTTGCTGGTGGCGATGATGGTAGCCTATGTCGCATGGGACGGGAACCGCCAGGCCTGTTTGTCACTGGTACCGACACTGGCGTCGGCAAGACCTATGTCGCTTGCCGGATCGCCGCGTCGCTCGTTGCCTCCGGAAAACGCGTGGGCGTTTACAAACCGGTGGAGAGCGGCGGTGGGCAAGGCCCGCCCGCCGACGCCCAACTCCTCTGGGAAGCAGCCGCTCGGCCCGGCGACTTTGAGCGGGTATGTCCCCAGTTCTTCCAGGCCGCACTCGCTCCACACCTGGCCGCGCGACTCGAGGGACAGGACATTGATGCCGGGCTGCTCCGAGCTGGCATCGACTACTGGCGTGACCGGAGCGAGTTCGTGCTCGTCGAAGGTGCCGGGGGGCTGATGTCCCCGGTAACCAGCGACGAATACGTGGCGGATCTGGCCATCGACTTTGGGTACCCGTTGCTGGTTGTCGCCCCGAACGTGTTGGGAGTTATCAATCAAACGCTACAGACATTGATCACCGCGTCGACGTTTCGGGACGGCTTGGAGGTTGCGGGGATCATCTTGAACACATCCAGCAGCCCAGCCGGTGCGGACTTGAGCATCGAATCGAACCGGGCGGAGCTTGAGGAGCGATGTGTTCCGCCACTACTCGCCGAACTCGGCCACGGCGGTTTGGCATTCGACCGGGAAGTCGATTGGCTGGCGGTGTCCAAGTAGGGCCTACAACACCGACGCGATGGCCGTACAGAGGCGATCCAGATTGGTGTCCGTAATCCCGGCTACGTTAATGCGTCCACCCGCCGTGACGATGTAGATCGAGTGTTTCGCTTTTAGCTGGTCAACCTGCAACGGCGTGAGTCCCGAAAAGGAGAACATGCCCCTCTGTTGCGCGATGAAGGAAAAGTCGGCTCCAGGGGCTTTTTGGCTGATCGTCTTGACGAATTTCTGGCGGACCGATTGGATCCGATCGCGCATCGCGGCCAGCTCCCGGACCCACTGCTGACTTAGCGTATCGTCACCGAGCACCGCAGCCACAATGGCGGCGCCGTGCCGGGGAGGAGTCGAGTAGTTGGTGCGGACGCAGAGCTTAGCGTGGCTCAGCGCCGCTTGGGCCGCATCCTCAGAGTCAGCAATCAACGTCAACGCACCCACCCGCTCGCCATACAACCCGAAGTTCTTCGAGAAGGAGCTGCAAATCAGCATCTCGCACCCTGTACTGCACAACTCCAACAATCCAGCGGCATCTTCAGTCAATCCCTGACCGAATCCTTGGTAGGCGAAGTCGACCAGAGGGAGCAGCTGGCGGGAATGCACCACCTCGGCAATCTGCTTCCATTCGTCCAGACTCGGGTCGATGCCCGTCGGGTTGTGGCAGCAAGCATGCAACAGGACCACATCGCCCTGTGGGATCTGTTGTAGTCCCGCGAGCATCGCGCGAAAGTCGAGACCCGTCGCCGATTCATTTAAGTATGGGTAGCTTGCGGTTTTGCGGTCTGCGGCCGCCAAGATGCCTGGGTGATTGGCCCACGTGGGCTTGCTATGCCAGACGCCTGATGCCGGTAGTTTACGTTTGAGGAAGTCCGCGGCGATACGCAGAGCCCCGGTTCCGCCAGGCGTCTGCAGAGTGACAGCACGCGGCGAGCTGGCGAGTTCGTGGCCGTCACCGAACAGCAGGCGTCGAACCTGGACACCGTAGTCCGGCAACCCATCGATCCCTAGATAGCCCTTGCTCTGTTCGCTGCTGTGCAGCTGTCTTTCTGCGTCCTTGACACATTCCAGGATTGGCGTGTTGCCCTCGGCATCTTTGTAGACACCGACACTCAGATTGATCTTTTCCGGATTGGGATCCTGCTTGAATGCTTCGGTCAGTCCCAAGATCGCGTCCGGCGGCGCTTTTTCTAGTTTTTCAAACATAGTTCCAGAGTTCTGGTGTTTTCTCGCCAGACAGGTTCAGATCGGACAGAAGTGAATAGCCCCCAGTCAGCCCCTTATCTTACCAGTCAGCCGCATATCGTAGTCCGGAAGCCCGGCGGGGAGATAGACCCCATCGAGGGCGTGCGGTTCGGCCAAGCGGACAGAGATTTCGGATCGACGAACTACTCAGTCACTACTAACCCGAATTATTCATGAGCGATCTGCTGCGAGGTCGTAAGTCCATCCGTGGCTTCGTCATGCTTCACAATTCTCCCTCGACGTATTGCTTCAATACGCCTGCGGAAGAATTGCTCGCCTTCCTTGCCACGAACGTACTTACAACCTCTCGCGACGATCTTCATGAATAATCCGGGCTAATCAGCTACTAGGCGGCGTGTGCAATTGACAAAGCCCCACCAGACGGCCGTCAGGACATACATCGCGCCGACGAAGAGGAACAACGCAGTCCAGCCGTATCCGCCCAGCACGAAGCCCATCGCCGGACCAGCCACCGTGGCTCCGATCGAGCCCACCATGTTGACGACGCCAAAGACGCGACCGGCTGCCGGTCCGCCGATGTCGGTGACCGTGCCCCACCAGGTCGGTTGACTCCAGTCGCTGAAGAACTTGCAGAAGAACAGCACGAACATCACCAGGCGTCCATCACCGACAAGCAGGCTGGCCGAGATCAAGACTGCCGCCATCGTCTTACCACCGGACGCCACCAAACTTCGCGCCAGTCGCCGGTTGCCGGTCGCACGAATCAAGACGTCGTTCAAAACGCCGCCGCACATACCGCCCAGCGCGCCGCCCCAAATCGGCAGCCCCGCGAAGATCCCCATCTGAGACGGCGTGAAGCCCTTCTCTTCGATCAGGAACTGGGGCATATAGAATACGAATAGGTTATCGGCGAACGTGCTGCAGAACGACGCGGCCATGAAGAAGCCAACATTCACGACGTTGGCCCGGCTCCAGTGAATTCGCACCTTACCCGGTCCTGCCGGCGGCTCGCCAGCTTCGATCAAACGCTGCTCCTCTACGTTTGACCGCGGATGTTCGCCCGGGCTATCTCGAAAAATAAACCAGAAGCCGATCGCATACATCAAACCGGCACTGGCCAACACGTACAGCGACACTTTCCAGTCGAGGCCGGCGGACGTCATCAGCAGCGTGCCGATGATGAACGGTGCGACGGCACCCCCGGCGCGGCCGGAGAACGATGCCACTACGCCCTGCAACGAAGTACGGATACTCAGTGGAAACCAGCTCTTCGTGATCTTGCCCAAGTTCGGGTAACAGGGCGCTTGCGCCGCGCCGAATGCTAGCCGCAAGCCGAGCAGCCCCCAGAAACGGCCGGTCAGAGCGGGTCCGATCATCACGATCGACCACAACACGGTTGCGATCGGGATCATCAGCCGCGGGCCGAACACGTCGCCCGCCCAGCCCCCGGGAAATTGGCCGAAGGCGTACGTTAGGTTGAAGGCAGCATCCAGCCACCCCATCTGCTGATCGCTCAAGCCGTACTCGTCCTTGAAGAACGGTCTCGTGGCGCCCCACGAATATCTGTGCAGGTAGGTTAGAAAGCTGGTGAAGCACGCTAAAACAAAGATCAGCCAACGCGTGTTGGTGGGATGGCGCCGCGTTAACTCCGGGGATCCGGAGCTGTCTGGTGGCGGTACGTGCGGCGGCTGGGACATGCGGAGACACGAATGTGGCGGGTTTCGTCTTTCTTTACTCTCCCCTCGGGGAGAGTCGGCCCAAAGGGCCGGAGAGGGGGACACGCTTCGGGGCGATCCCTCCGGAGCAGCCCTCCTCCCCGGACGCTATCGCGTCGGTTCGCTGGGGAACCGTGGGCTAACGCCCAGCGGCTGATTTGGAGCGTAGCCGAACTCGCCAGAGTTTGGCGGACTGCATGAAGCGTAAAAGCTGCACGACCTCCTTGCTGGAGGGGACTGAAGACAACCTGTCAGTTGAAGTTGCGCAACAACCGACGCCCTTTGTAGATGTGGTACATCTCGTCCGGACCGACCGGACGCAGCTTGTTTTGGGTACTACGCCACTGAACGGCCTCTTGGTCCACGACCGCAATTCCCTCCGTTCCCTCTCGGATGGCGCGCGCGACAAGTGCTCGATCACCAAAAAAGAAGGTGAGCCGCAGCGGACGGATCCCTTCATAGCCATCGTCGTGCAGTCGCCGGGTGAATCTCGCCACGTCGAGGCTGTGGGCTTCGTGCATCTCGGTGACATCGAGCTCGTAGATGTCCTCGTGCTCCGCCTGCCAACCCGCGAAGGCTGCGTAGATGTCGTCCAACGACAGGTCGGCGATATCTGCGTGAAAAGCGTGTGTGACTGGTCCCGCAATCCCAACGTTGCTGAACTCGCCTTCCGCCAGCTGGTAGGAAAAACGGAACAGGTAGCAGTCGATCTCGTCGTCGTAACCCGGCCAATATTGAGTGCGGGAATCCACCAGTTCCAGCGCGGTCGGCGGCAGGCCGATTTGTGAGGGATCCGCAAGCCACAGGGCCAGTTCGGCTTCCGCGCGTGACTCGTCGGTTTGAAAACGCTCATCAATCTGATCGAGGCAATCCAGCTCGTGCGCGTAGGCCAGCACCCGCAGTCGGACCACCGGCTCGGCCACCAGCTCGGCGAGCGCCTCGATGCCGGCTGGCTGTTGGAGCGCGGCGAGCGCAGCGGCGGCTTCGGTGCGCAATCGCCGGTGTCGTAGCTCGAGAGTTTGGAACAACTTTCCAATGGCGACCTCGTCTCCGATCAACGCTAGGGCATGACAGAGAGCGACAGCCAGTGAGACGCTTTCATCAACCGCTTTGGCCAGCTCGGCAGCCTGTCCAGGTTCGGATCCCAGCGACTCTTCGAGCTTCATCAAGCGATGCGTCAATTCGCTCAGCAGGCCAACCAGCCGCGGTGCTCGCGAGGTGGCGGGGTGGCTGTCCACCAGGCCCTCGTTAGTCACGTAGTTCGAGAGATCCAACACCGAGGCCGCGAGGATGGGATGAGCGATTGCATCGAACAGGCGAGGAAACAGATGCTGTGGATCGAAGTCGCGTCGCCGAAACAGAGGTGACAGGGCTAACAGCACGGACCGCACGTCTTGAGGCGGGTCTGCGACAAGCCAATCTGCCAAGCGCGCCAGCTCGACATTCCCATGGGTTGCCACCAGCTGAAGGAGGACGGCGCGCGAAGCGCTATTAGGGCCGAGGCTCTGGTACAGCAACGCCAGCTGCCCCATCAACCAAGCGGGCAGCCGCTCCGGTGGTGTCGTTCCCGCCGACCAATCGCGGTGGCAGAGACCTTGAAAGAGCTGCATCAGCTGCGCATCCTGCGCTGGGGTTGGAGCAGGCCGGCTGGCGAGCTCGGCCAGCACGCCGTACAGCTGGTCGTCGTCGGCGGATCGGTACCAGTCGGAGTCGGTTGGGGCAAGCGGCGCACGGTCCCGGTCCGACGAGTTCTCGAGGCTCGTTAAGAAGTTTTCGTCATCGAGCGGCGCGACCATCGCTTCCTCCCAGGTGCTCCCCGCCTGGCGGGCATGCCACGATTCTATCACATATGGCGGGAAGGATCCTTGATGTGCGTGGCCACGGCATAGGAGTGTGCCTGCTACGTTGGGCTACGGCACACGGAGTGTGCCTGCTACGTTGGCGTACTTCTCTGGGGGCTGTTGCCGCTTTAGAATCGCGGCCTATGGCAGGTACGCTCACCATCCTCGACTACGCCGTGTTGTCGATCTATCTGTTCGGCACGCTCGGACTCGGGCTGGCGATCGGCCGCCGGATCAAGACCGGTAAGGACTTCTTCTTGGCCGGTCGCAACCTGCCCTGGTGGGCGATCGGCATGTCGCTTGTTGCCACCGATATCGGCGGGACCGATATCATCGGGGTCGGCGGCGCTGCTTATAGCTACGGCATGGCGGTTGCCAACTTCGAGTGGATCGGCTGCGTCCCCGCGATGATTGTCGCCGCGTTCCTGTTTGTCCCGCACTTCTGGCGGACGGGGATCTACACCATCCCGGAGTTTATGGAACGCCGTTACAACGTCGTCGTCCGAGTTGCCTTGGCCAGCTGTTGGTTGTTGTTCATGGCCTGCAACCTCGGTGTCATGCTCTACGCTTCTGCCAAGATGGTGACCATCTCGCTGGGGCTCAGTTTCTCGCCGGAGGGGCCACTGAGTGCCTTTGCCGGCCGCGAACTTCAGTTTTGCATTCTCTCGATCGCGATCGTGTCGGGTGCGTATACGATCGCCGGGGGGCTGGCCGCCGTTGTCTATACCGACGCGATTCAATGCGCCGTGATGATTGTTGGATGCCTGCTCGTACTGATGATCGGCGTTTCCGAAATAGGTGGGTTCCGGGAGCTGTTCGAGCGTGTGGCGGCTCATGATGCGGGGGCAAGTTCAGCCCAGGGCGCTTTGGTCGAGCGGAACGAGGTGATCTTGCCAGTGGATACGGCCAGCCCGTTTCCTTGGTCCGGGATTTTGTTTGGGCTGGCCCTAGTACTCTCCCCGGCCTATTGGATTGGGAACCAGGCAATCATTCAGCGATCGCTAGGCGCCCGCAGCGCTTTTCAGGCGCAAGCTGCCTACGTTTGGGGCGCGTTGCTCAAAAACATCATTCCAGTCGTCATCGCGCTGCCGGGTTTGGTCGCTTTCGCGCTGCTGCCCGATCTGGCTGACGGAGATCGTGCTTTCCCTTTGCTCGCCTCGACCCTGCTGCCGGCCGGTATACGCGGCATCTTTCTGGCAGCGTTTGTGGCCGCGTTGATGTCGAGTGTTGACTCGTACTTGAACGCCGCCGCTACGATTCTCAGCCGCGACCTCGTGCAGCGGTTTCGCCGTCGTTCGCTGAGCGATGAAGGTCTGTTGCGGTTTGGTCGGCTGGCGACCGTCTTGCTAATTGTCTGGGCGATCTGCTTTGCTTTCTGGTGCAGCACCATCGAAGGCTCCGGCATCTACACGATCTTTCAAACGCTAATGTCGTTCTTTCAAGGTCCTGCGCTGGCGATTCTCTTGGCCGGCGTGCTGTGGCGGCGGGCCAACGGACCGGGGGCTGCGGCCGGCTTCTTATTGGGCATCGCGACGGCCGTCAGCCTATTCACCCTGAATCAACCGGTGGTCTACGGATGGCTGGGGTGGCAACCGCTGTTTCAGGTCGATGAGCCCTTTCTCTACTTCTCTGTCTGGGCGTTCCTCGTCGCCGGTGCCGTATTGGTGATGGTCAGTTTGGCGACTCGCCCCGAACCCGAATCGAAAGTCGGCCCGCTCATCCTTCGGTTGCGAGGGAGTCAATGACCTGGCTGCATCAAATCGGTGATTGGTGCCGTGAGCTTTTGCTGCTTATACCGCGCCCGGTCGTGCGCACCCTGTTTGTCGCGCTGCCGGTCGCGGTGCTGCTGTGGGTGCTGTGGCTGCCACGAGCGAGAGCGGTGGAACGTCCGGGTGACAGTTGGGCCAAGAATCTCAAGGTTTGGGCAGCCCTGGCGTTATTGATCCAGATCGCGATCTACTCGTTGATCTGAAGAGCCCCGGAGCGCAATGCGATCGGCGAGGCGTCTTCATCGGGAGAGCGAGATTCCGGGGCGCGAGGCTCCGGGAGGGCGAGGCTCCTGCCGAGCCGAGAGCGTTCGAGGAACCGCCGGCTAACGCCCAGCGGCTGATTCGGATTGTAGCCGAACTCGCCAGAGTTTGGCGGCCTGCCCACTGCCACAACCATGTCAGTCGTTCGGGAGGGCGAGGCTCCTGCCGAGCCGAGCGTGCAAGGAACCGTGGGCTAACGCTCAGCGGCTGATTCGGATTGTAGCCGAACTCGCCAGAGTTTGGCGGGCTGCCACTGCCACTGCCACAAGCATGTTAGTCGATCGGGAGGGCGAGGCTCCTGCCGAGCCGTTTGCTCGTGTATTGGTTTCGTGGTGCTCTGCTTCTGGCGGACGGCACACGGAGTGTGCCTGCTACTTTGCGGACGGCACACGGAGTGTGCCTGCTACCTTTGCGGACGGCACATGGAGTGTGCCTGCTCCATTAATGCCGCGCTTCGCCCCGACGTCGTAAGTACAATTGAGGTAGAGGTCTTGGACGCTGGCAGGCGGCGCCAGGCTCACATTTTCGGTTCGGGGAACTTGGGTCCGGCCAGCGGAGTCTAAGGTGTTAAACCCGGATTCCGAGCGACCCGCGGCGGTGACGAGCTGAGCACTCCGGGTTCGACTCAACTTCTCATCCCACGCTGTGTTTTGATACGGCGACTGAGGCCAGGCATGCTGAAGTGGATCGACAAACTCAAACCGCTTCGAACCAGCGGTCGACGCAACCGCCGGGCGGGCCACCGACGTACGCGCGGGAAGCGAGTGCTGGCGGCCGAACAGCTGGAACGTCGAGCACTGTTGGCCGTGGTGATCGATCTGGGCGAGATGGACCCGGCGGACGGCTTCGAGCTGAACAGTGCGGTCCCGCAAGATCGAGCGGGGCTTTCGGTCAGCGGCGCCGGAGACGTGAATGGCGACGGTTTCGACGATTTGTTGGTGGGAGCTCCGGTCGATGCCGGATTTCCGGCCGGCACAGGACAGGCATACCTGGTCCACGGCAGGCAAGACGGTTTTGGCGACGCGCTTAACTTGTTCGAGCTGACTGGTGATGGCGGAACGACGATTTTTGGGACCAGTGCGGAAGACCACGCCGGCTTCTCGGTGAGCGGGGCGGGTGATCTCAATGGGGACGGATTTCATGACTACCTGATCGGAGCCCCGGCGGCGGACCGCGTTACCTCATCCGGACTGTTGGTAGGTGCAGGCCAGGCGTACGCGATTTTTGGCGGCACCGATCCCCCGCCTCAACTTGTCGCCGAACTCACCGGCGATAATGGATTTCAGTTAGTCGGGAACGCTCCTTTCGATCGGCTAGGGTTCTCGGTCGGCAGCGCGGGCGACGTCAACGGCGACGGCTACGACGACTTGATCGTCGGTGCGCCCGCTGCCCCTGTGCAGTTTCCGTTTGTCGAGGGAACTGGACAGGCTTACCTGGTTTACGGGAGCGGGGATGAGTTCCCACCTTCATTGCTGGCATCTCTCTTAGCCGGCCCTGAAGGAGGCCAGATGATCGGCTTGAACTTAGGAGATCGGACGGGATACGCCGTCGCAGGCGTCGGAGATCTGAACGGAGACGGATTCGACGATCTAGTCATCGGCTCTCCCTACGCAGATCGACTCGAAGCGGGTAATCCGCTGTTTGGCAGTGGAGCAAGCTATGTGGTTTTCGGGGGCTTTGACGCGCTTCCGGGGTTGGCCGATCTGGATGGTACGAACGGTTTTCGCCTCGAGGGACTTCGCCCGTTCGATCGGTCGGGATTCGCCGTTAGCTCGGCCGGTGACGTTAATGGTGATGGGCTGGACGACCTGTTGATCGGCGCACCGGCTGACCTCGACGTGCCGGTCACCCCCGGCGAAGCCTACGTCGTCTTTGGCCGCGCCGAGGCGTATCCCGTCCAGATAAATCTAGGGTTGATCGACGGGAGCGATGGGTTCGTCATCCAGGGTATCGCCGGACTCGACCATGCAGGCTTCTCTGTCAGCTCGGCTGGAGATGTCAACAGCGACGGCCTGGATGACTTGATCATTGGTGCACCGTTTGCTGACAGGCAGCCGAGTGTCGGGAACCTGCTGTTTGGCAGCGGAGAGAGCTACGTCGTGTTTGGCCGGAGTAGTGATTTTCCTGACCGTCTGCTGCTAGGCACGTTGTCAGACAGCGACGGTTTGTTGCTTCAAGGTGACGCGGCGTTCGACCACAGCGGTCTTTCGGTGAGCTCCGCCGGCGACATCAATGGCGACGGGTTCGATGACATGTTAATCGGCGCGCCCTCGGACTTTCAGAATTCGTTTCGTCCTGGCCGGGCGTATGCGGTGTTCGGTCGTGACTTCACAGGCACGAACCCTTTGACCGGGGATGCTGAGGACAACACGCTGAGCGGGGACGCCACGGCGAATCACATTTTGGGCGGCGTGGGCGATGACCTCTTGCGCGGCGCTGGCGGCGAGGATGTGCTCCGTGGCGGGCAGGGCGACGACTTGCTGGAGATCACCGACCTCCTCTTTCAAAGGCTGGACGGAGGCCGGGGGAGCGACACGTTACGGCTGGCTGGGGAAGGGCTCCACCTCGATCTGACGACCATTCCGGACAATCGGCTGACAGAGATCGAAGCGATCGACATCTCCGGCTCGGGCGACAACCAGCTGACGATCGGAAATGTCCGCGAAGTGCTGAACATCTCCGAGACCTCGAACCGCTTGGTGGTCTACCGCGATGGCGGGGACATCGTCGACCGCGGCGACGGTTGGTCGGCTACGGGCACTGAGACGATCGACGGTATTGACTTCCGTCGGTTCACGCTGGGTGCGGCCGAGCTGCTAGTGGAGAACCTACCTCCTGAGGTGGATCTCAACGGTGACGCGGTAGGTACCGGCTTCGCGGCCGCCTACGTCGAAGACGCTGAACCGGTGCCGATCGTGAGCCCGAATCTTGTGGTCTCGGATGATGACCCGATCGTTTCGGCTCGCGCCGTGTTGATAAATCGAGTGGAAGGCGACGCCGAGTCGCTGTTCTTGGTGACCGGATTCGGGATCTCAGCCTCCTACGACCCCGCCTCGGTCGCTTGGGAATTGACCGGTAGCGCCTCGGCGGCGGAGTATGCGGAGGTCTTGCAGAGCCTTAGCTACGAGAACGCATCCCAGAGTCCCGATGAGTCAAATCGGCTGGTCGAGATCTATGTCAGCGACGGGCTCGACGAGAGCCTGCCGGCGGTGGCCACGATTACAGTCACCGCTGTGAATGATGCACCGGTTCTCGATCCGCTCCCAGAGCCGCTGCTTTCCCCGATTGCGGAGGACCAACTCAACTCGGCTGGAGATGCAGTGGCCGACATTGTGATCGACGGTTCCGTTACGGACCCGGATGGGGCGGCGGTGGAGGCGATCGCCGTGGTCGCCGCCGATGAAAGCCATGGTCGCTGGCAATACGCGCTGGCGGGCGGCGAGTGGATGGACTTGGATGGCCCAGTTGAATCCGCCGCTCGACTATTGAGTGCGCAAGATCGGATTCGTTTTCTCCCGATGGTCGACTTTCACGGGGCCGCGACGATTGGATTTCGCGCGTGGGACCAGAGCAGCGGGGCGGCAGGCGGGGTGGCCGACGTGAGCGTCAACGGAGGTACCACGGCTTTCAGTGCCGCTTTCGACACGGCGACGTTAACCGTCACGCCGGTTAACGATGCTCCTGTACTGGACGCAGACGCTGACCCCGTGCTGACACGAGTTTTTATCAACGAAGTCGATCCCGCTGGCGATCGAGTCTCGGCAATCGTGGTGGACGGATCGATTACCGATCCCGACGGTCCCGCGGTCGAAGCCATCGCGATCGTCGAGGTGGACACCAGCAATGGCCGCTGGGAATACTCGCTGGACGGCGTGAGCTGGGACCCAATCAGCGGCTCGGACGAGGCGGCTCTTTTGTTGGGTCCGGATTCGTGGATTCGCTTCGTGCCGCAGGCCGACTACGCCGGATCGGCGACCCTCACGTTCCGCGCGTGGGATCGCACGTCCGGCACCGAGGGCGGCTTTGCCGACACAACTGAGAACGGCACCACGACGGCGTTCAGTGCCGAGTTGGATACGATCCGCGTCGACGTACGTACGGATCGTCCTCCGACGCTCGACCCAGTGTTGCTACCGATCGTTCTGACTGCGGACACATTGTCCCACACGGTGATGCTGACCGGAATCTCGGACGGTGGAGACGGTCGCGAGGCGCTGCTGGTCTCGGCCACCAGTTCGCAGCCGGCGATTCTTCCCGATCCTGTGGTCTCCTACGTCTCGCCGGCAACAGCTGCCAGTTTGACCTTATCTCTGACCGGTTCCGGCAACGGCTGGTCGATCGTGACCGTTACGGTTGCTGAGGAGGATGGCGACCAGATTTCCGAGCAGTTTGCGGTCAGCGTCGGCGAGAACCCCCTCATCTGGCAGAACCCATTGGATCCCTTCGATGTTAACGGCGACAAGTTCGTGGCGCCGGGCGACGTGCTGATTGTCGTGAATGAACTCAACAACCCTCGATACAGCGATCCTGTTGGTCGGTTGATCTTACCTCCACCAACCGGTGCACCCCCGCCGTTCCTCGACACCAACGGTGACGGTTTTGTGGCTCCGCGGGACGTGCTGCAGTTGATCAACTTCCTGAATCGCGATGCGGGTAGCGAAGGTGAGGGGTGGGCGGCGAGCCGCGTCGTAGACGAACTCACCAGAGGTAGCCGAACTCGCCGGAGTTCGGTTTGGTGGACTGCGGATTCGTCCGAATTCTGGCGAACTGGGCTACAGGAAGTCCTTAACGGCGTTGCCCCGCGCCCCCCTCGATGTTGCTCGCCCTCAACCCGGAGTCCAGATGGCCTCTGCGCGCTCTGCGGTCCACGACCATATCTTTGAGGAATTCGACGAATTCTCCCTTGAGTTGACGACTTTGGACGAGCTGCTAATCGCTATTCAGAAAAGCGGTGAATCACTCTAAACTCCCGCCTCGCACGGACGCATCGAACTGCCGGAGGAACGAGGATGTTTGCAGTGCTAGCGGAGGACTCGAGCGAGCTCGCGAGTCTAGGTTTGGACGATTTCTTGGAAACGGGCCGTCGCTACTTGGTCGACCACGCCCCTGACGTGGCGATCAGCGTGCTGGCGGCCGCCGCCATTTTCCTGGTGGGCAATTTTGTCGTCAAGTTCGCCACTAGGTTGCTCGTCAAGGCCCTCATTAAGGCCCGGTTCGACGAGACTCTGGCGCGGTTCCTGGGTCGCGTAGTACATGCCTTTATGTTCCTCTGGGTCACGCTGCTCGCCCTGGGCAAGTTGGGTATTGATACGACTTCGTTCACGGCAGTGGTTGCGGCTGCGGGGCTGGCGATCGGCTTGGCATTGCAGGGTTCGTTGTCTAACTTCGCGGCCGGAGTGATGATCATCCTGTTTCGACCATTCAAGGTCGGCGATTTCGTTGAGGCGGGCGGCGCCAAGGGGCTCATCGAAGAGATTCACATTTTCCACACGATGCTGCGAACACCGGACAACATTCAGCTCGTGGTTCCCAACGGCGCGATTACCGGTGGCAACATCTCGAACTATTCCGCTAAACCGACAAGACGGATCGATCTAGTCGTGGGCTGCGGCTATAGCGACGACTTGCAGGCGGTCAAGCAGTTTCTGGCCGAGCTGGTCAACAACGACATGCGCGTCTTGCGAGATCCTGAGCCGGTCGTGGCGGTTGGCGAGTTGGGCGACAACTGTGTGAACTTCATCGTGCGTCCTTGGGTCGCCAACGCGGACTACTGGGCCGTGCGCTGGGATCTAACTGAGGCGATCAAGACAGGCTTCGACTTGCGGGGATTCCAGATTCCTTTCCCACAGCGCGACCTGCATGTCTATCAGGGCGAACCGGCCGAGGTTGCGACGGATCTCTCGCGTGCGGCGAGTGCGTCGACGGAGTCGTCTGCTCCGGAAAACGCCCCGCCCACGTCCCGCGCCACACAAGTCGACGACTGGTTCAAACCGCGCCGCGTGGGCTAACCCGAATTATTCATGAGCGATCTGCTGCGAGGTCGTAAGTCCATCCTTGGCTTCGTCATGCTTCACAATTCTCCCTCGACGTATTGCTTCAATACGCCTGCGGAAGAATTGCTCGCCTTCCTTGCCACGAACGTACTTACAACCTCTCGCCACGATCTTCATGAATAATCCGGGCTAACGGCTCTCGTTCCAGCAAAGGATGGCAGAACCCAAAGGGCCACTTCAGTCCTTGCGCATCTTCCTGTCTAGGCGGGCCAGGATGTCGCTCGGTATTTCCTCAAGCACGCAGATTTGCCAGCGGCCTTCTGTTCGCTTGAACCCGAGAATCACCTCGCGTACGAGGTCGTCTTTGTCGTACCG
This sequence comes from Pirellulaceae bacterium, assembly GCA_965223305.1. GTDB lineage: Bacteria > Planctomycetota > Planctomycetia > Pirellulales > Pirellulaceae > CBDCWT01. The sequence goes on from CBDCWT010000079.1 coordinate 43,709, forward strand.
CACGTTGCCGATTGCCCAAGTGTCTTCGATGATGACTTCCTGAATGGCACATGGTGCGTACATTTCAGCGAGGCTGGCAAATTTGATGCCATGCCTTTGCATGAACGACGAGACGCTGTAGAGGAATTTGAGGTCGGTTCGCTCGTCGGTTGAGTGGTCCTCTGCCGAACGGAACTCCGGCGACTGCGATTTCTGCAGTTCGTGGAACTCCTCAGTGATTTCGGGAGATTGATGAGCACCCAAGGCGATGTCTTGCAGGGCACTTTCGGTCAGATCTGAGGCGATCGCCCGCTGGCCCGCGGCCGTAAATCCGCTTAGCAGTACCTCGAGCTCGCCATCGTTCGCGGCCCGTGCAACGGCGGCGAACAACTGCTGGGGTGAATCGGCCAATAGCGGTCCGGCGGTTGCGGGGTCCGGAACCGAGCCAGTTAGATCGCCGGCCGCCGAACCAGCGAGAGCAGGTCGCGTGCTTTCCAAGACGCGGTGAGTTTTCGGATCGATCGCGTAAGCGACCTGGTGAGTGTCACAAAATTGGGGATAGTCGCTCCCCAATTCCTGTGCGAGATCTTCGATGCTGCTTGGCCACTCGCCGGTAGTTCCCTTGTACATTTCGATGGCGGCATTCAGCCTGGCCATGTTGTGGCGGCAGACTGCTTGGGCGGCCGAAGGCTGAGATGCTTGTTGAGGCAGTCGGAGTGCCGGCGTCGCCTGAAACTGTGCCGCCAACTGGTTTGCTTGACCCCTTGCCAAATCGACCAGTGGCGCGCCGGGGATCGCGGCCGAGACGACGAGCGTTGTCCCCGACGAGGAGAACTCCAGACTTTCCAGCAGCTGCGTCGCCTCGGCTGATTGTTGCTTTGCCATCTCGAGCAGTGGCTGCATGCGCTGCTGGAGAGCCTTGATGTCGTCCTTGCTTTTCATCACCAGGTTCGCAATCAGGCGAATATCGGCGTCGAAGTCAGCAGACACAACGACCGCTTCAGGTAGAGAAAAACCGAGGAGCGGTTGGATCTGTTCCACCGACTCCGCGGCACCGGCAGCGACCACGGCGAGTGACTGTGAAAAGTCGGCTTGCTGCAACGTGCTGCTCATCAGGTCAGACAGTACGGGAGACGCTTGGCGCTGCAGCACTTCCTTCAACCCAAGCACGTTACCGACGGCGATCGTGCGCGCATCGATCTGGCAAAAGGCGTTGTCTCCATACGACACGACTTTTCTACCGTCGCTCAGTTCTTCCACGTGTGGCTCTTCTGCGAACTTGGCCAGATCGAGTTGTTCGAGTAACACATCTCGATTGCATCGAATCACTCCGGAGGCGATGACATCCTCAGAGTTCGGCGAAGAATCGCGGGCGGCGACTCCGACCAAGACAGTCTCTACGGCTCCTTCGAGTTCTTTCAGCTGCGGTGTGGGTCCCCCGGGGAGGTGACTGTTGGCGAACGACCCGGCCAGCTGTTTCAAGTCGGACAGCAGTTCGCTCTGCTCCATCTGACTGACGTTGGCGTGGATGATCAACAGCGGATGGTCCGGCAGGAACTGCAGATCTCGGCTGTCGAGGAGGCTAGACGCACTCCACCACCACCAGGCTGCGGCGCCAGCGACCGCGACGAGTGCCAGCAGTGGGAACTTCCGTCCGGCTCTTGCCGGCGGTGTCTCGACGGGTTGTGGTGCCGGTTCGAGCTGCGGCGGCTGTTGCTCCTGTTGCTCCGGCTGTGGGTTCTGGGGCTTGCCTTCTGGTGGGCCAAGTTCGGAGTATAGGGACAGTGCCATTTGCAGTGGTTCCTCAGCTGCCAGAGTGTCCTGCGATGCCCGTACCAAGGATAGCTCGCTCACAACTTCTCACGACGGGAAGGATTTCTTGTAGCCGAATTCGCCAGAATTTGGACGAATCGGCAGTCCGCCAAACTCTGGCGAGTTCGGCTACTTCTGGCGAGTTGGGCTGCGATCGGATTGCGGCGGAACGTCGGGGAAAAGTCCTTAACGGCGTCGGGAGTGGGGGCGGCGAACCGTCGTCATTTGACGTTTGCGTCATTTAACGGTGGATCGGATCCAGACGGTTGTTCTGTCACCACGTTGCCGAGATGCGTCCGCGGTGCGACACTGTTCATACAGCACCGTGTTTGTAGCTGAATGGCGGGCCGAGGGACCTCGTTCCTCTGAGCAAGCGGCTGCAGGCTTCACATGTTCGGGCTTCAATCGAGGCGGAGCCATAAGTTGGCATCGGAACCAGCAACTTCACTGACCGGTCGCGTTGCCGTCGTGACGGGAGCGGCCAGTGGGATCGGCAGGGCGACGGCGATCTTGTTAGCCGAACGGGGGGCCAAAGTGTTCGTCGGCGACTACGACTTGCTCGACGAAAACGCTGCCCGCTTTGAGCAGTTAGGGATTGAGCAACACGTTTGCGACGTACGCGTCGAGTCAGACGTCGGGCGGTTGGTTGCCGACGCTGCAGCCGGCCACGACGGGATCGACATCCTGGTCAACAACGCCGGGATCGGCATGGTCAAGCCGATCACGGAGGTCACCGAAGAGGACTGGGACTCCTGCATCGGTACGAACGTTAAGGGTGCTTTTCTTGGTTGCAAACACGCCATTCCGCAAATGCGGCAGCGGGGCGGCGGCGCCATTGTCAATCTTGCCAGCAATGCCGGCCTATTGCCGAGGACCCATGATCCAATCTACTCGATCAGCAAAGGAGCTTTGGTTTATCTGACCAAGTCGCTGGCGCTGTGCCACGGACCAGACAAGATCCGGATCAATGCGGTCTGTCCGGGTCCCGTTGGCGATACACGGATGATGGAGGCAGATCTTGCCCAAGCCATCGACCGGCAGGTGGCCGTCCAAGGCCTGTTAGAGGCCAGCCCGTTAGCTCGCGCGCATCAGCGGATGACGACCCCGCGCGAGGTAGCCGAAGCCGTCCTCTTCTTGGTCAGCGACGCGTCCCTGATGGTGACCGGAACGTGCATCGCGATCGACGGCGGCAAGTCGCTGGGCGTCCCTCCGCCGGCGCACAAGTAAGCACGTCATGAGAACCGCGAAGTAATGTCGAGTATGTCGTTGTTTGAGCAGCAAGAGGCGCAGAACCTGGAGGCGGTCAAGCCGCTCGCAGCACGTATGCGCCCGCGCACGCTGAGCGAATTTGTGGGCCAAAGACAGTTCCTTGGTCCAGGCAAGTTGCTGCGTCGTCTGCTCAAAGCAGACCGCCTCGGATCCGTGATCTTCTACGGGCCGCCGGGGACGGGAAAAACGACGTTGGCGGGACTGCTGGCGGCCGAGACGAGTTGCCGGTTCCGGCAACTCAGCGCTGTCACCAGCGGCGTCCGCGAGCTGCGTGAATTGTTGCAATCGGCCCGGGACGAAGTCGCTGCTGCGGGCAACCGGACGTTGCTGTTCGTCGATGAAATCCACCGCTTCAATCGGTCTCAGCAAGACGTGCTGTTGGCAGATGTTGAAGACGGCATCGTGACATTGGTCGGAGCGACAACGTCCAATCCCTTCTTTGCCGTCAACAGCGCGCTGGTCAGCCGCAGCCAGATTTTTCAATTTCAACCACTCGCCGTCGAGGACATCAAGGTCATCTTGCAGGCGGCCTTAGTTGACAAGGAACGAGGTCTGGGGGCATACGAAGTTCGCATCCACGACGACGCCTTGGAATTCCTGGCAACGGTTTGTGATGGCGATGCTCGGCGGGCATTGGCGGCGCTCGAGACGGGTGTGTTGTCCTGCGACAAGTTCCCTTTGGAGTTCACGCGTTCGCTGGCCGAAGAATCGGTGCAGCGGAAAGCGGTCGAGTATGATGGCTCGGGAGACGCCCACTACGACGCTGCCAGCGCCTTGATCAAGAGTCTGCGTGGCAGCGACCCCGATGCGGCACTCTACTGGCTGGCCCGCATGCTCGAGGGCGGCGAAGACGTGCGGTTTCTTTGCCGTCGGCTAATCATCCTGGCCAGCGAGGATGTTGGGAATGCGGACCCGCATGCCCTACCGCTGGCCGTTGCTGCAATGCAGGCCTGTGAGTTCGTTGGACTGCCCGAGTGCCAGCTTACTTTGGCCCAGGCGGTGACGTATCTGGCCTGCGCCCCCAAGTCGAATGCGTCCACGGTCGCGATCGGCGAGGCGGTCGGCGATATCCGCAATGGCCGTTTGCTCGCTGTGCCGGTTCACCTTCGCGATTCCCACTACAAGGGTGCCCAGCAGCTGGGCCATGGTGAGGGTTACCAGTATTCCCATGAAGAACAAGACGGCGTTGCCGCTCAAGACTATCTAGGCGTCGACCGCGTCTATTACCGGCCGGTTGAGCGGGGTTTTGAAGCCGAGCTGGTCGAGCGGCTCAAGAGCATTCGAGACAAACTGCGGCAGGCCAAGTCGGCCGAACAGCCCGGCGACTGACCTATCGGCCAGTTCTACGAGAGCAACTCGTCAGCTGGCGCTGGCCCGATCGGCTCGACGGCAACCACGTGCAACAGCGCGCACCACGCGGCGCGATCGGGAAGCTCCTCATCGTCGCTGGGAACTGCCACATAGAGACCGCTACGGAGTAGCAAGGCCATCTCTGGATGGCGGATTTCGTAGACATCGCCGCTCGACAACCGTACCCGAAACGGCCTGAAGGGCCGGCCCGAGAGCATCTCTTGTAGGACTCTGGCACTCATGATGGCATCATACGCTCATGCGCTTCGGCCGGCAAATCGTTCCATGAGCCCGCTTTGGTTCAAGCCGAAGGCGGGCGCAAAGCGATTGGGAGGGCGAGGCTCCGGCCGAGCCGGGGGGGTGCAGGGAACGGCTCCGCGGGAGCGTCGCCCTCCCAGATGTTCCATCGCTATCCGATCGTAGCCGAACTCGCCAGAGTTTGGTGGACGCCGATTCGGCCAAATTCTGGCGAATTCGGCTACAAGAAAGTCCTTTATCTCGGCTACAAGAAGCTCTTAGCAGCGATTGAGAGGTGGGCGAGGCCCCCGCCGAGAGGAGGCAGTGCCTCCCCTTGGGAGATCGTGCAGCTTTTAAGTCATTTGTTTTCCAGTAGTTCTGGCGCCGCTCGTTGAACGGTTTTCGTGTGGGCAGTGCTTGAAGAATTGACCTCACTGCTATACATGCATTGAAAGCTAATTGTTTCCCCGGCAGTTATGCTGCTGTCAGTACGAGCATTTAGCTAAACAGTTGGATCAACTCAGTTTAAAAGCTGCACAGCCTCTTGGGGAGAGAGAGGGCCCGAGCCGGACGCTACGCGTCGGTTTCGCTGGGGAACCGTGGGCTAACGCCCAGCGGCTGATTTGCAGCGTAGCCGAACTCGCCAGAGTTTGGCGGACTGCATGAAGCATAAAAGCCGCACGACCTCCGAGCCCGGTGGCGCAAGAAACGGCTCCGCAGGAGCGTCGCCCTCCCGGATGATCTGTCGGCATCTCGAATGTCCATCGTCCAGATGATCCGTCGTCATCTCGGCTGAGCCGCCGGCCCCCCATCGCTACCTTGCAAACCCCCCCCATCGCTCCTCTTCCGCCCTGCTCCTCCGGTTGACTGGGCCGCTCGGAGCGAATAGTCTGTATGTTATCTGCTAATTCTGTAGCGCTATTCTATTTATTTTTCTTATATCACTCTCCGGGTGCTGATGCAACTGAAGTCTCTCAAGGTGTTTTGTGACATTGTGGGCCGGCGTTCCTTTTCTCGGGCCGCGGACGAGAATGGCATTTCCCAGTCGGGGGCCAGCCAGATGGTGCATCAGCTTGAGGAGCATCTCGGGGTGAAGTTGATCGACCGGTCGAAGCGGCCGTTCGTGTTAACTCCCGAGGGCGAGGTTTACTATCAGGGGTGCCGCAAGCTGGTGCAGCGTTTTTTTTCGTTGGAGGAGGAGGTTCGCTCGCTTCACGAGGAGGTGGCGGGGCGCGTCAGCGTGGCGTCGATCTACTCGGTCGGTTTGAGTCACATGAACCGGTTGGTTCAGGACTTTTTGAAGCAGCATCCCAAGGCCAACGTCCAGCTGCAGTACCAGCATCCCGACCGGGTCTACGAGTTGATTCGCAGCGAGCTAGTCGACGTTGGGCTGATCAGCTACCCGCGGGAGTCGCGGACGATCCAGGCGATTGCTTGGCGGCGGGAGCCGATGGTGGTGGTGTTTGCTCCGTCGCATCGTCTGGCGCAACAGTCGAGCGTTTCTTTGGCTGACGTTGATGGTGAGGATTTCATAACCTTCGACAGTGGTCTGCGTATCCGTCAAGAGACCGACAAGATCTTCTCGGCCCAGCGGATCAGCGTGCGGGTGGCCATGGAGTTTGACAACATTGAAACGCTCAAGCGAGCGATCGAGATCGATGCAGGCGTCGGCCTATTGCCCGAGCCCACTGTGGCGCGGGAGGTGGCGTCCGGTACACTCGTGGCTCGGCGCCCGGCTGACGTCGAGCTATATCGTCCGCTGGCGATCGTCCACCGTCGCGGCGCTCAGTTGGGGAAGACGGCGACACGGTTCATTCAGTTACTGTCGGCCGAGTTGGCTGCCGGGTCGGCCACCGAGGTTGTCGCCGGCCAGGAGATTGGGCCGAACGGCCGGCGCCCACGGCCGGATTATTCATGAGGCGTTCAGCGGCGGGTCGCCCGTAGCCGTTTGGGAGAGGGTCGACAGCGAAACAAGAGAATGGCCGCGCTGCGACGCGACAAGGTTCAAAACAACTAGTCTGATCGCGTAGCGACTCCTCAAGTGAGAGAGAGGGCTTTTAAGACAAAGCCTAGACGAACGACAGCGAAAGTGAGAGTGATGACACCAGGAAACCGAGTCGGTTTACCGCCGAAACGCGGGCTGTACGATCCGAACTTCGAGCACGACAGTTGCGGCGTCGGGTTCGTCGCCCATATCAAGGGCGAGCGAAGCCATCAGATCGTGCAGGACGCCTGGGTGGTGCTCAAGAACATGGAACATCGCGGCGCCTGTGGATGCGAGGCCAATACCGGGGATGGGGCGGGAATTTTGACCGCGTTACCTCATGAGTTCTTGGCTAAGGTGGCCCGCGAAGACTTGGCCGCCGAGCTGCCGGCAGCCGGCCGTTTTGGAGCCGGAGTGGTCTTTCTTCCGCAGCTGGAAGACGAGCGCGCGCACTGCAAGCGGGTGGTCGAGCAGATCATCCGGGAGCAAGGTCAGCGGCTGGTCGGTTGGCGGCGGGTGCCGACCGATTCGGAGGCTGCCGATGTCGGACCCACCGCGCGTGAATCGGAGCCTCATTCGGAGCAGCTGATCATTGCAGCTGGCGATCGCCTGGAAGGGGATGCGTTCGAGCGGCAGCTATACGTCATTCGCAAACGCGCCAGCCATCTGTTGCGTGGCGACAGCTCGCTGAGCCAGGCCAAGCTGTTTTACATCTGCAGCCTTTCTACGAAGGTGATGATCTACAAGGGCATGCTGCGGACGGACCAGCTCTTCACCTATTTCCCGGACCTACAGGACCCGGATTACCGTTCGCACTTGGCGATGGTGCATTCGCGTTTCTCGACCAACACGTTTCCCAGCTGGGACCGGGCCCAGCCAAACCGCTTCATGTCGCACAACGGCGAGATCAACACGCTGCGCGGCAATACCAACTGGATGCGGGCCCGTGAGGGTGTCATGCGCAGCGAGCTGTTCGGTGACGACCTGCAGAAGGTGTTTCCGGTCATGGAGCCCGACTGCAGCGATTCGGGGGGGTTCGACAACGCGCTCGAGTTTCTCTTGATGTGTGGGCGGACGCTGCAAGAGGCGATCGTCATGATGATCCCGGAGGCGTGGCAGAAGCACGAAACGATGCCCGAGAACAAACGCTCGTTCTACGAGTTTCACTCCTGCCTGATGGAACCGTGGGACGGCCCGGCGTCGATCGCCTTTACCGACGGTCACTATATCGGTGCGGTGTTGGACCGCAACGGCCTCCGTCCCAGCCGCTACTACTTGACCCATGACGACCGCGTCATCATGGCCAGCGAAGTGGGCGTGCTGCCGGTCGAACCAGCCAACGTTAAGGAGAAGGGGCGGTTGCAGCCGGGGCGGGTGTTCCTGGTCGACTTCGAGCAAGGGCGGCTGGTCCCCGACGAGGAACTAAAGCAAGACATCTCCAACAAGCGGTCGTACGGCAGCTGGCTCCGCGAGCAGCGAATCCAGCTCAGCGAGTTACCCCTCCATGACGAGCCACACGGTTTCAATCCTGAGACGCTGCTGCCCCGCATGCAGTCCTTCGGATACACGATCGAGACACTGCAGTTCATGTTGTTGCCGTTGGTCAACGAGAAGCGCGACCCCGTCGGTTCGATGGGCAATGACTCGGCTCTGGCGTGCCTTTCGGACAAATCCCGGATGCTCTACGACTACTTCAAGCAGCTCTTTGCTCAGGTCACTAACCCGGCCATCGACTCGATCCGGGAAGAGATCATCATGTCGTTGGAGTGCTACATCGGTCCTGAACGGAACCTGCTGGAGACGTCGGCGGAACACAGTCATCGGCTGCTGGTGCCGCACCCGATCCTGACCAACGAGGAGTTGGGGGCCTTGAAGCATATGGATCACCGAGGCTGGCGCTCGAAGACGATCGATATCACTTTCCCGCTCGGGGAAGGCAAGGACGGACTGGTGTCGGCCTTGGATCGAATCTGTGAGGAGGCGGAGCGAGCGATTGACGACGGGTTCAGCATGGTGATCCTCTCCGACCGCGAGGCAGGGCCGGAGCGGGTTGCCCTCAGCAGTCTATTGGCCTGTGGTGGAGTGCATCATCATTTGGTTCGGCAGGCGAAGCGGACTAGGTTGGGCCTGGTCCTGGAGACCGGAGAGGCCCGTGAGGTCCATCATCACTGTTTGTTGGTGGGCTACGGAGCTGACGCGATCAATCCCTATCTGGCATTCGAGGCATTGTGGCAGGCTCGTCGCGACGGTTTGCTGGATGCCCGCGAGTTTCCCACAGACGACAAGATTGTGGTGGCCTACCGCAAGGGCGTGGCCAAGGGCATGTTGAAAGTGATGGCCAAGATGGGCATCTCGACGTTGCAATCCTACAAGGGCGCGCAGATTTTCGAGGCCGTAGGACTGAAAGCTGACGTGATCGATAGATGCTTCACGCACACGCCGAGCCGGGTACAGGGTGTTGATTTTGAAGTGTTGGCTGCCGAGTTGTTAAGGCGGCATCGTGTCGGCTATCCGCAGCGGCAAGAGTCGGCGATCACCACGTTGCCCAACCCGGGCGAGTTTCACTGGCGGGCAGCGGGCGAGCGACATGGCTGGGAGCCCCAGGCCATCGCTGATCTGCAGTTCGCCGCTCGTACCAACGACAGCGACGTCTACTGGCGATTCGCCGAACACATCAACGAGGAAGCGCGGAAACGCTGCACGCTCCGAGGCTTGATTCGTTTCCGCGAAGGGGTCAACGGCGGGCCGATTCCTGTGGCTGACGTCGAACCTGCCAGCGAAATCGTCAAGCGGTTCTGTACAGGCGCGATGAGCTTCGGATCGATTTCAGCCGAAGCGCACGAAACGCTTGCCATCGCCATGAACCGAGTGGGGGGGAAGAGCAACACGGGTGAGGGCGGCGAGGATCCGGTGCGCTTCCAACCGCTGGAAAATGGTGACTCGAAGCGATCGGCCATCAAGCAGGTCGCTTCAGGCCGATTCGGAGTCACGGCCTGGTACTTGACCAACGCTGACGAACTACAGATCAAGATTTCTCAAGGGGCCAAGCCTGGCGAGGGGGGCGAGCTGCCCGGCCGAAAAGTGGACGAGAACATCGCCCGAATCCGCTATTCGACCCCCGGCGTCGGGCTCATCAGCCCTCCGCCGCATCACGACATCTACTCGATCGAGGACCTAGCCCAGCTGATCCACGATCTCAAGAACGCGAATCCCTCGGCACGCGTCAGTGTAAAGCTAGTTTCTGAAGTCGGTGTGGGCACAGTTGCCGCCGGGGTCGCCAAAGCGCACGCCGACCATATCTTGATTTCTGGCGACGCCGGCGGCACCGGCGCTTCGCCACTGACGAGCATCAAACACGCAGGTCTACCCTGGGAGCTGGGAATCGCCGAGACTCACCAGACCTTAGTCATGAATGACCTCCGCAGCCGCGTCGTTTTGCAGACCGACGGTGGAATGAAGACAGGTCGTGACGTGGTGATCGGGGCACTGTTGGGCGCCGAGGAAATTGGGTTTTCCACGGCACCCCTGATTACGCTCGGATGCATCATGATGCGGAAGTGCCACCTCAATACCTGCCCGGTTGGCATCGCGACCCAGGACCCCGACCTGCGAAAGAAGTTCAACGGACAGCCCGAGCATGTCGTCAACTACCTGTTCATGGTTGCCGAAGAAGCGCGACAGATCATGGCCCAGCTCGGTTTCCAAACGTTCGACGAGTTGATTGGGCGAGTCGATGTGCTCGATGCATCGCAAGCGATTGACCATTGGAAGGCAGACGGCATCGACTTGACGCCAATATTGACGCCCGCGTTGGCGCCTCGCGAGGATGTCGACGTACGTTGCACGATCCCGCAAGACCACGGACTCGAGGCGGCGCTCGATAATACTCACCTGCGCGAACTGTGCGCACCGGCGCTTGAGAAGGGCGAGCCGGTCCAGGTCGAGCTGCCTATTGTCAACACGAATCGCACGGTCGGGACGATCCTCAGTCATCACTTGGTGAAGAAGTGGGGCGAACAGGGTTTGCCTGACGACACGGTTCAAATCAAGTTCAATGGCTCGGCGGGGCAGAGTTTCGGCGCGTTTCTGGCGCGGGGTGTGACCCTCGAGTTGGAAGGGGACGCCAACGACTATGTCGGCAAAGGCTTGTCGGGCGGCCAGCTGATCATCTACCCGCCGGCAAACAGCGGTTTTGCGGCCGAAGAGAACATCTTGGTGGGCAACGTCGTGTTGTATGGAGCGACCGGTGGGCGAGCGTTCTTCCGGGGGCGTGCTGCGGAGCGGTTTTGTGTTCGCAACAGCGGTGCTTGGGCCGTCATCGAAGGGGTTGGCGACCATGCCTGCGAGTACATGACCGGCGGTCGGGCCATCATCTTGGGGCCAACCGGCCGCAACTTCGCTGCGGGTATGTCGGGCGGAATCGCCTATGTGTGGGCTCCCGATGCCGAGAAGTTTCGGTTGAACTGCAACCTCGGTATGGTCGAGCTGGAGACGATCGAGTCTGCGGACGAAGCCAGCGAGATCTTGGAGATGATCGAGCTACACAGTCGCCACACTGGCTCGACGGTTGCCGCACAAGTGCTGGAAAGCTGGCCGGACGTACTTACGCAGTTCGTCAAGGTGATGCCTGTCGACTATAAACGCGTGCTCATGGAACGCCAGCAGCAGACTGCTGGAACTCCCGCTGCTGGATCACCCACCGCTGACTCTTCGCTGAGCAAGGGCTAGGGACTCGCACGCAGCAGTTCCAGAGACGAAACACGAGCAAGAAACAAAGAAGAAGATTGCGAGCGATGGGAAAACCAACTGGTTTTAAAGAATATCCGCGTCAGGTGGTCCCCTACCGGGACCCGCTGGTGCGGATCAACGATTTCAAAGAGATCTTTACCGAGCCTGACGAAGAGCGGCTACGGACTCAGGGTGCCCGATGTATGGATTGCGGAGTGCCGTTCTGCCAATCCAGCAGTGGTTGTCCGGTCGACAACTTGATCCCCGAGTGGAACGATCTTGTCTTTCGCGGCCGCTGGCGAGAAGCGTTAGACCGGCTCCACCGCACGAACAACTTTCCCGAGTTCACCGGCCGCACCTGCCCTGCTCCTTGTGAAGGCGCCTGTGTCTTGGGCATCATTGAGCCGGCAGTCACGATCAAGAACATCGAGAACGCCATCATCGACCGGGGGTTTGCCGAGGGCTGGGTCAAACCGGCCCCGCCCGAGAAACGCAGCGGCAAACGGGTCGCGGTCGTGGGTTCGGGGCCTGCAGGTCTCGCCGCCGCTGCCCAGCTGAACCAGAAAGGGCACCTCGTCACGGTTTTCGAGCGAGCCGACCGGATCGGGGGGCTGCTGATGTACGGCATTCCAAACATGAAACTGGACAAGCAGGTTGTCGAGCGGCGTGTATCGCTGTTGAAGGCCGAGGGTGTCGAATTCGTGACAAACGCTCACGTCGGCAAGCAAGAAGATTTCGCTGCCGGTCACATGACGCAGATCATGCTCGAGCGAGGATGTCAGATCCAGTACATCGATCCCAACCAACTACTCGAGCAGTACGACGCGTTGCTGCTGGCCACAGGAGCAACGAATCCTCGAGACTTACCGATCCCGGGACGGGAGTTGAAGGGTATCCACTTTGCGATGGATTTCCTTACCAGAAATACGAAGAGTCTTCTCGACTCGCAGCTGGAGGACGGCCATCATTTGAGCGCTGCTGGAAAGCAAGTCATTGTGATTGGCGGCGGCGACACGGGCGCCGACTGCATTGGCACTTCACTGCGCCACGGTTGCAGTAGTGTCGTCAACTTCGAACTGCTGGATCGGCCTCCCGCGGAACGGGCTGCGGCAAACCCCTGGCCGCAATGGCCGCGCATCTTTCGAGTCGACTATTCTCACGCCGAGGTGACGGCTAAGTCTGGTGAGGACCCACGTTCATACTCGATTCTCTCACAAGATTTTGTCGGCAATGATGCGGGCGAGGTAAGCGGAGTCAACACCGTCGACATCGATTGGTCACAGCCTTCTGACAATGCACCTTTCAGTCCGATTCCGGGTACTGAAAAGCACTGGCCAGCCGATTTGATTCTGCTATCGATGGGATTTCTGGGTCCTGAGCATGCGGTCGCGGACCTGCTGGGTCTGGCGTATGACGAGCGGAGCAACTATCGCGCGGAGCAGGGTAGGTTTCAGACGTCAGTCGAGAAGGTCTTCGCGGCCGGTGACTGCCGTCGTGGACAATCGCTCGTCGTTTGGGCGATCCACGAAGGGAGGGCAGCAGCCGAGGCCATGGACCAGTTCCTTACAGGCTAGGCTCCGTCAGAGACCCTAGTAGTTGTAGGTTGTAGGCCGGAACAAGTGGCGGGAGAAGCTCGGGTTTCATGAGAGTGTTGTCCGCCGCGCCGTTCCGGCGGTGCGAAGTGCGGTGCGTTTGTGTTAGGCGTTACTAAGCGCGTGCCGGAACAGCGCGGCGTGGGAATCGTAACGCTGATAGATGGTCCTTTGCGCCGCTCGTTCCGGCCTACAACTACTACAACTGCCGCGCGGTACTGGCCGCTGGCGGCGCAAAAAAAGACCGGCCGCACATCAGTGTGCGGCCGGCCGAAAGCTTCGAAGGGTGACTGTAGAGTTCTAAAAGGTGTATTCAACACCGAAGTATCCACCGTGCAGAATCAGGCTGCCGTTCGAGTTCACTTGCTCGACGTCCTGGATTCCGCGCAGATCGTGATAGATCTGGGCGACCGGAAGCGCGACGCCGGTCACCGCGACGGCCCGATAGCCGACGAAGAGATTCCAGCAATCGGTGACGTTGTAGCGGGCTCCCAGATTGGCCTCGGCCAGGAAGGCGACGTCATCTTTGGTGTTGTCGACCAGCCATTGCCGGCCTGCGTTGGGGCCGTTGTTGATGACGGCTAGACCGGCAGCCCCACCGATCGCGGAGGTGTGCTGGACGTGATTGGCGAACAGCCCGATCTTCGTGCCGAAGTCAAAGGCCAGACGTCGGGTCGGGCAGAACCGACCTTCCGCCCCGATCTGGCCTCCGATGAGGTTGTTTTTGAGGTTGATGTTGTAGTGGAGTTCTTCCGGCGCGCCGGTGAACTGACGATCGACGGTGTCGGCAATAAACAGCAAGTTGTCTTGGAACCGGAAGAAGCGTACCCCAGCTAGCAAGTTGTAGCTGAAGGGCCCGCAGGAGCCAGTGCTGCAGCCACCCACCAGGTGCAACAGATTCAGCTCAATGTTGTGGAACTCGTTGTCCCGCCGCAGGTGATGGATCATCGCATCATCGGTGAACAGGTTGGCGGGACCGCCGTTGTAGTCCAGCTGGCTATAGTTGAGGATTGCGTCCAGCTGAGAGAGGCCGTCGTTTGTCTGTTCGTGAAACGCTGTCCTGGGGTACACGCCCCAGTAGACGCCCTGCACGGCGCTCTGGCCGCAGTTGAAATAGTGACCGAGGCGGACATCGAAGCCGCCTCCCCATTGGATGTCTGCACGACGGGCATCGGTCAGCTGGTTGGCTTCGTTACTCCGCTCGTAGCTGAAGAAATAATGGTTGCCCCGATCGCGGGTCATCAGCAGCCCAGAGATACTCCCAAACCAGCCGCTGCCGCCGAAATCCGGAGGCGGATAGCCGTACTGGTCCGTCTCCCAATGGGTTTGCCCGTAGTCACCTAGCGGTGTTACCGGATGCTTGTCGTAGCTCAGCGTCTCGGGTGCCTTGGTGGGTGGATTCCCGATCAAGCTGGTCAGCACACTTTTCGTGTCATCCCCGGCCGAGTTGGCGGAGGTCAGCTCCGGACCGCTCACATAATCGTAGTTTGCCGTGTAGCTGGACGGCACCTGTGTAGGCTGTTCATACCGCGGCTGCGTCGCGGTCGTTGTTGAGTAGCCGTGCCCGAACCCATAGGGATTTAGTTGCGCTTGCGCCGCGCCGGCTAAAAATGTGGACAGAAGTGCGGCGAGCGCGCACTTGCGTGGGAAGGACTTCATCACGGGACTCCTTTTTCTCGTTTAGATCCGTCAGTCTTTGGCCAGCGTGCGGAAATCCTCGGCTGGTGATTGCTAAACGTGAGCCGCGGGCGCCGGGCCCACGGTCGGAATCCGTTCCGCAACCATTTCAAGGCGCTTCATGCGCCCAACGTGTGTAGGGAAACGATTGCTTCGCAGTAGAGTCCATCGACCGCGTTGCACGATGCAATTGGTCGTTTCGGGGCGGCAGCTAGGAAAAACTGTCTATCTGGCAGACCATTCACTAGCTTCGTTTCAACCAGCCCTCGCTCGCGTCGGTGATCGACGCCCGGGAGGCTCAGACGGAGCGGACAAGCGCGCCAGCAACTACGACTGGCAGAATCGTCACGACGGCGGAGGGTTGCGCAGTATAGCTTTCGAAAGTTCGGGAGGATGACGTTCCTGCCGAGCCACGGGTGCACCAAGAAAACGGCTCCGCAGGAGCGTCGCCCTCCCGAACGTGTGTGTGGGAACGTGTTGAAAGTTGCGCGCTCGCCACAATCGTAACCCGACGCGGTTTTGGATCAGCCGCTGGGCGTTAGCCCACGGTTGCTACAAACCGGATGCTAACGCATTCCGGCTGATGTGGTCCGAGAGTCCTTCCTGCACTTCAGAAAACAGGCCGGAACAAGCGGCGCAAGCGCCGATGGTCTGTGAGCGATTGCGATTCCGGATCAGCCGCTGGGCGTTAGCCCACGGTTAATACCAAAACCGGATGCTAACGCATTCCGGCTGATGGTGGTCCGAGAGTCGGTTGCTGCCCCGCCGTTCAGGCCGCGTTCGGCATGGCGATGAGCCCGCTGACGCTCGCTTCGGACGCGATGAGTTCGCCGGCCAGACGCCGGTAGTCCTCGGCGCCGGGAGATCGAGGCGCGTACTCAAAGACAGACTGTCCGTAGCTGGGAGCCTCGGCGAGTCTGATGTTGCGGCGGATACGGGTGGAAAAGACGATCGCATCAGCCCAGGCGGAAGAGCGGTCTGTCGGCCCTCCGAAGAAGGCTGCCACATCCGAGCTGACCTCCGCGGCCAGCCGCGTCCCCGAGTCGTACATGCACAACACGACACCCGTCAGCTGCAACGCATGATTCAGCCGCTGCGATACTACGTCGATGGTCTTGAGCAGCTTACTGAGTCCGTGCAGCGCCAAGAAATGCGGTTGCAGCGGCAACACGACTTCCTGCACGAAAGTCAGTGCGTTGATTGTGAGGACGCCCAGAGACGGAGGGCAGTCACAGATGACGTAATCAAACTCGGCCTGGTCGGCAAACAGCCGGTCTCTCAGCAGTAGTTCGCGACGTGGGTCATCCGCTAACTCCAGCTCGGCGGCCGCCAGATCCAGTTCTGATGGCACGAGCCACAAGTTGTCGGCGACCTGTTGCCGAACCTGGGCAGCCTTTGCAGCATTCGTTAAGATGTCATAGACGGAGGGCGCATTCTCGTCCAGAGAAACCCCCAAGTGGAGCGATGCGTGTGCCTGAGGGTCTAGATCGACGAGGCAGACGCGCCGTCCGGACGTGGCGAGGGCAGCACTCAAGTTGACTGCCGTCGTCGTCTTGCCGACGCCCCCTTTTTGATTGATGATGGCGATCGTTCGCATTCGAAACTCCGTTTCCTGCGGGGGGCGCTGCTTTTTCGGTGTTCTTGCGCGGGCGGGAAGTATAGTCGCCTCCACCGACTTGGGCCTAGCCCGGATTATTCATGCAGAGCGGCCCGAAGGCAGGAGCAGGTCGCTCACAGACGGTTCAGGCGTCACGTAGATGAGATGGGTTTCGGTGCTGACAGCAACGCTGGCACTTCGGCTAGCAAATCGCCGATCGCCGAGATATCCCAGCGCACCAGCGCGGCCGGCTTAGCCCGGGGGCGATTGGTTAAGTTGCACTTTTGGGATTCGCCACAGCAAGTGTCCTAGCTCGCCGGGGCGAGTCGGAGCGGCATCGCCTCGCTGCGGACCGGGTGGCGGGGGCAGGTAGAGGAGAACAGCATTGCGGGTGATCGTGGAGGAAAACGGCGAGCAAGTCAGCCGGCGAGCGGCTGCGTTGATGGCGGCGCAGATTCGCCGAAAGCCCCATTCGGTACTTGGACTAGCAACCGGAAGCACACCGCTGGGCGTCTATCGGGAGTTGATCCGTTTGCATCAACAGCAAGAGCTCGACTTTTCTGAGATTACGACGTTCAACTTGGACGAATATGTCGGGCTGGGTCCCACGCATCCTCAGAGCTATCGTTACTTCATGCAGCAGAATTTTTTGGACCACATCAACATCGACCTGAAACGCACGCATGTTCCTGACGGACGGGCGCTCAATTTCGAAGCGCATTGCAGCCAGTATGAACAGCGGATCGCTTCCTGTGGTGGAATTGACCTGCAGCTGTTGGGGATCGGCAGCGACGGACATATCGCCTTCAACGAACCCGGCTCGTCGTTGGGAAGTCGGACCCGCCTCAAGACACTCACTAGCGAGACCGTTCAGGACAACGCACGTTTCTTCGACAGCGAGCAAGAAGTTCCACGGCTGGCCGTGACGATGGGTGTAGGCACCATTTTGGAATCGAAACGCTGCTTGCTGTTGGCTATCGGCATCGAAAAAGCAGAGGCAATCCGGAGTACTGTGGAAGGTCCGATCACGGCTCAGGTGACTGCATCGGCGCTCCAGCTCCACCGAGAAGTGATTGTCATCGTCGACGAACTCGCTGCCTCCCAGCTGGATCGCCGCCAGTACTACGCCGAGGTCGAGGCATCGCAGCAGGCGCTGGAAAACAGCCCGGGTCGAGTGATGGGAAACAGGACGGATCTATGAGACAAGTTGGAAGCCTGACCAGCGAATCCGAAGCCGCTCGTTTTACCGCCTACTTGGTAACGGCGGGTGTCACCGCTCATTCGGAAAACGACGGCCAGAAGTGGATCGTGTGGGTGCACGATGAAAACCAGGTAAAGCGGGCCAAGGAGGCGTATACAGAATTTCAAGCGAACCCGGACGGCGAGACCTACAGGGATGTCGAGCGGAAGGCAGCAGAGATTCTGGCCGAGAAGGCCCGCCACCAAGAACAGTCGAAGAAGAACATCGTCCAGATGAAGGGCCGTTGGAGCCGGGGTGGTGTCAAATATCGACGACCCCTCGTGCTCACGATGATTGTGATGAGCGTGGGCGTCTACCTGATGAGCAACCAAGGGAACGACTTGGCGGGAGAGGTCGCGCGCACGGTACTCTTCGCCGACTTTACGCAACGCGAGGCGTTGGCCGATCCGCTAGTCGACATCCGCCGCGGCGAAGTCTGGAGGATGATCACCCCCATCTTCTATCACTTTGACGTTGTCCATTTGATCTTCAACATGCTGATGTTTCATGTGTTGGCGAGTCCCGTCGAAGACCGTCGCGGAACATGGCGTTTCGGTCTGATGGTGCTGTTGATCGCCGCCCTCTCAAACGTGGTTCAGTGCGTTATGCCGCCAAGCCTCGGAGGGGGTGCGGCCGCCGGCGGTATGTCGGGCGTCGTCTACGGCGTCTTCGGCTACGCCTGGATGAAAACACTCTACGAGCCCGAGCTGGGGATCCGCGTCCCGCAGAGCACCGTTACCATCCTGCTCGTCTGGTTGTTCGTCTGCATGACGCCGTTGATGGACCGTTTCGGGATCAGCGTTGCGAATTGGGCTCACGCCATCGGTCTGCTGGTGGGTATGGCGATCGGCTATGGTCCGATCTTGGCCAAGTCAATCGGCGACGGGGGAACTCGCTGAGTCGCTGGCCCAGCGCCGCGATCTCTCTTTGAACGCGGCTGCCAGAGTTGGCTGGAGCACGGCCGATCGATGAGACTTGAGCAGCTTAACTTGGCCGCCTTGCGTATCAAAGACTAACGTCGACTGACCTGCAGGACCCACGAAGTGCATCGCAAACGTCCAGTTCTGCGAACCGCCGTCTGTTGCCACTGATGGCCACACGAAGCTGCTGTCTTCGACAAGTGCATGCCGGGCGTGCACGAGTCCGCGTACGTCGCTGATGTTTGCCTTTTCTTGCACTACGAGCGTTGTTTCCTCTAGTTCAAGCGTGGCTTGGCCGGGCTGTGAGTTGAGGCTCGGTCCCAGCCGCCATAGCTCGACCTGGGGAGCGTAACGGATCAGCACCGCTGCCTGGCTACCCCATACAGCGAGAATACGGCGGCCGCGCTGGTAGCTGTTCCACCACGAGTAGCCGCCCATGGCCACCGCGATAGCGAAGATCAAGGCAACGATGTGCTGGCCACGAAGCTGCATAAGCTCTCACACTCACTGGGCCCCCTATTCTAGCCGGGCCGATAACCGTATTCACCACCTGCTGAGAGGAAAGTATACTGAGGTGACTGTCCATTTCTTTCTACCTTCGAGTCGCAGCTGCGACGCCAGCTGGCTGCAAGGAGTCATCGCGTGCCCGACAAGTTTGACCCGTATCGTGAAGCGCTCGTGATGGAAAAAAAACACGGTCTGGCCAGACGAGTACGATCATCTCGAGCAGGATGAGAAGGTACGTTTGGAACAGGCCTTGCACGCCGATCCGGAGAGCTGCGTATCGCTGGAGTACGTTCGCACCCACACTGGGTTTTGCCGTCAGATAACGGTTACTCCAGATGACTTAGAGCGGATCGCGAGTTAGGCGTGCCGTGGACGCTTGACGGCAGGCGTGACCGACTCCGCCGGCAACGATTCGAGGGTCGCGCGACGACCGAGAGGGCGGTCAGTGGCTGAGCGAGCGACGATTCATGTGGACCTTGCCGATGGCGGCTACGACATCGTTATCGGTTCGAACAATCTCGACGACCTGGGAGATCTGTTAGCGAGCCTGCAACCGTCGCTGGTTGCGGTCATCACCGACGGTAACGTGGAACCGCTCTATGCTCGTCCCCTAGTCGAATTTCTCGCAGCGCGTGGTCTGCCCGTCTGTTTGCACGGTGTCGAGCCGGGCGAGGCGACCAAATCAGTCGAGCAAGCCGACCGACTGTGGCAGTGGTTGTTGGCAGAGGGGGCCGACCGCAAGTCGGCGGTGGTCGCGATCGGCGGTGGAGTGGTGGGTGATCTCGCTGGGTTTGCAGCTGCCGGCTTCGCCCGCGGGATCGACTTAGTGCAGGTACCGACGACGTTGCTGGCCCAGGTCGACAGCAGCGTCGGAGGTAAGGTCGGCGTCAATCTACCGGGCGCCAAGAACATGGTGGGTGCTTTTTGGCAACCGCGGGCCGTACTGATCGACACCCATGTCCTCACGACGTTGCCCGACCGCGAGTACCGGGCGGGGCTGGCCGAAGTCGTCAAGTACGGGGTGATTCTGGACTCGGCGTTCTTTGCTTTTCTAGAGTCTGAAGCGACTCGGATCTCCGACCGCGATCCAGCCGTGTTGCGGCATATTGTGGCGCGATGCTGCCGTCTGAAGGCCGACGTGGTGGAGGCGGACGAGCGTGAGTCGACGGGTCGGCGGGCGATATTGAACTATGGGCACACGTTCTGCCATGCCCTGGAGGCGGTCACCGGATACGGCCGCTACTTGCACGGTGAAGCCGTTTCGATTGGTATGCTTTGCGCTTCGAGGCTGGCCGAGTCCTTAGGCCGCATCTCGCCGGAGGTGACCGAGCGGCAACGTAGCTTATTGCACGCGTTGGGGCTGCCGCTGGACGTTCCCGCCGAATTCGATCGCCGGCAACTGGTGGAGGCCATGCGGCGGGACAAGAAGGCCGAGGGAGGCCAGTTGCGGTTCGTCTTACCGGCCCGAATCGGTTCTGTGGAACTGGTCGGTGACGTGCCCGAAGAAGAAGTGCTGACCGCGTGGCGGTAGCCACAGCCTGGGAGGAGACTCGTGGTTATGAGACGTTCGTCATTGGCCGCCAGGACAATCAACAGCTTTCAGCAGGCGTCTCACACGCACACCCGCCTCTTGATCGTCCTTCAACTGCAACAGGGGCTCGAGTTCTTCCATAATCAACCAGTGTCCAGAATCTCTGCTGATTGTCGGTCGACAATCCGCTGAACGTCAATCCAGTCCTGGTCTCGCCCCGCGAACACCTTTTGGATGACCAGGTCCTCCGCTGAACAGGTGCGCAACGTGGGACCGTTGTGCAGCATCCAAACAGACGAACGCTGGATCATCCGCGATTCAAACGGCAGTGCTCCGAGGGATATGTCGATGCCGACACCCGTCTCCGTCTTCAACAACAACACACGACTCTGCAGTGCGAACTGTTCGGCGTCAGCGATTCTTGGTCGAAAGAGCTGCGAGATTCTTTGAACGATCGGCAACTCATTCCCAAACTCGGTCATTACCGTAACGTCCACGTCGAGCGTCGTACGTGGCTCGCCCAGCGCTGTACTGCAATGCCGCCAATCATGCAGTATTGCAATCCAGCCTGCCGCAATCGACTATCCACTGCAACAGCGGCATCGAGTATTCCGTTCATAAGTTGCCGCCGGTCGTGTCGCGCCTGAGCAAGGCGAACAAACGTTGTTGCTCGACCAATCCAGACGAAGGCCGTAGCGCGTAGGGGCGCGGGGGATCGAGTTGGGCAAATATCCGCGCCGCATCAGCCTCAGTCATTCCTCGAAGTTGGTCAGCTTTCAACTGATCGATCCGGGCGAATCCTATACGGCGCTGAGCGAGCCACTGGGCGGCGAACGACGGCAGTGGTTCCCCGTTATGCAGTTGGTTGCTCGACACGGCGCGGACTTCCGGGTGATGCATCATTCCAATTCAGCGATTCTAGCAGGCTGACCAAGTTGGCGCAACACGTGGAGCTCTGGCTTGCGGATCGGAAAGCTGCAGCAATAGCTCTCTTTGTTTGCTGGACCAATCCACTCATCACTCCTAGGATGACAAGGAGGTTCTCAGGCGGGCGGGGGGGGTAGCATGGAGAACGGGGCAGCGAGGATTGCGACGTTGCGGCTGGCACTAGTCTCTGGTGTCGGCCCCAGGACGCGACAGGCACTGATCGAACGATTTGGTTCCGCGGCCGCCGTGCTGTCGGCGGCGCCGAGTGCCTTGCGGTCGGGTCAGCGGGGTTGGCCCCAAGCTCTGCCGCGCAATTCTCAACGCACCGTCGGCCTCGGAAGTGGAGGCTGAACTAGCGCGCTACCGCGCGCACGGCATTACGGTGCTGTCTGAGCTCGACGCAGACTACCCGGCCAACCTGCGGCACATCCACGACCCTCCGGGCGCCCTCTTCTGCTGTGGCAGCTATCTCGAACGTGACACACTTGGCATGGCTGTGGTGGGCACGCGGCATGCCACGTACTACGGCAGGCGCCAGGCAGAGCGACTGGCGGCGGGCTTGTCTTCCGCCGGACTGACGATTGTCAGTGGGCTCGCACGGGGAATTGATGCCTCCGCCCATCGAGCTGCCTTGGCGACAGGTGGTCGGACGATCGCGGTGCTCGGCAGCGGATTACTCAGGGTCTATCCACCGGAACATGCCGAGTTAGCGGTGGCGATCTCCCAGGCCGGTGCTGTCTTGAGCGAAGTTCGGCCGTCCAACCCACCTCACAACCGGCCTTTCCGCAGCGTAATCGTCTTATCTCTGGGCTCAGCTTGGGCGTAGTCGTCGTCGAAGCGCCGACGCGTTCGGGTGCGTTGATTACCGCCGAGCACGCGATGGAGCAGGGGCGCGAGGTGTTCGCCGTCCCTGGTCCGGCCGACAGCCGTGCATCCCAGGGCTGTCATCGCTTGCTACGTGAGGGCGCGAAACTCGTGGAAAATGTCGACGATGTGTTGGCAGAGCTAGGGCCGCTTTTCGATGGGATGCCGAACGATGATGGTACAGAGACAAGACATCCAGCCGAGCTGCAATTGAACGAGCAAGAGTTAGCGGTCCTGCACGCCATCGACACGCGGCCGACAAGTATTCGACTACCTGGTGCAGTCCCTCCAGATCCCGGTACAACGGGTCTTGGCTACGGTGAGCGTCCTTGGAGATGCGGCATCTGGTGCGCCGCATTACGGGCAACACCTTGGTGCGCATATGAAATGGTAGCAGGCTCACTCCGTGAGCCGTCCGCAGTCAGATCGTGCGGTTTTTACGTTAGTGCGAGATTTCGTCTTTCTTCCACTCTCCCCTCGGGGAGAGTCGGCCCGAAGGGCCGGAGAGGGGGGAGCCGTCCCCGAAACGCTACGCGTCGGTTTCGCTGGGGAACCGTGGGCTAACGCCCAGCGGCTGATTTGGAGTGTAGCCGAACTCACCAGAGCGTAGCCGAACTCGCCAGAGTTTGGTGAACTGCCAATTTGTCCAAGCTCTGGCGAGCTCGGCAACAAGAGATCTTGTTCCCTGCGCCTTGCTCGAGTCTCGCGGTTACCCCAGCTCGGCAGGTGCCTACTACCTTGTCTTGAAACAGAGCCTAGCCCGGATTATTCATGAAGATCGTGGCGAGAGGTTGTAAGTACGTTCGTGGCAAGGAAGGCGAGCAATTCTTCCGCAGGCGTATTGAAGCAATACGTCGAGGGAGAATTGTGAAGCATGACGAAGCCACGGATGGACTTACGACCTCGCAGCAGATCGCTCATGAATAATTCGGGCTAGACTGAATAGCGATGTTTGCCAAACCAACGAGCGGTTTTCAACGCGTCGGCCCGGTGGCCGTTTGGCTCACACTGTGCAAGCTTGCGCTCGCCGGCGAGCCCCCGTTGAGCGTCGAGGAAGCGCTGCGAGGTTTTCAGCTGCCCGCTGGGCTGACCATCGAGCTGGGCCGCGTCCGAACCTCAGGTTGTCGATCCAGTGAGCATGCGGTTCGACGAGTTCGGGAGGCTCTGGGTTGCGGAGATGGCGGACTATCCCCACGGTCCTCAGGATGGTGCACCCGGCCGGTCGCGGATCAAGCTGCTCGAAGATCCGGACCGCGACGGCCAGTTCGACCACGCGCAGCTTTTTGCGGATGACTTGCTGTTCGTCACCGGTCTGCAACCGTGGCTGGGTGGCGTGATCGTAACCATGGCTGGCGAAGTGGCCTATTTGAAAGACACCACGGGAGACGGCCGCGCGGATCTGCGAGAGACCTGGTTCCGCGGTTTCGCAGAGGAGAATTCACAGCTGCGCGCGAATCATCCGCGGTTGGGGTTGGACAATCAGATCTACGTTGCGAACGGACTGAGGGGCGGCAGCGTTTTCAATCCACGCACTGCCGGTAGTCCAGTCCTATCGCTGAGCGGTAAGGACTTTCGCTTTGACCCACGCTCGTTTGACTACGACGTTGTCACCGGAGCTGGCCAGTTCGGCAATACTTTCGATGACTTCGGCAACCGGTTCACTTGTACCAACCGCAACCCACTGATTCACGTAGTTCACGAGGAACGGTACCTTCGCCAGAATCCTGGCTATGCTTCTTCGACGGTGGTGCATGACGTCGCCGCCGCGGGTGGCTCCTCACGCCTGTATCCGCT
The DNA here is from genome assembly GCA_965223305.1 of Pirellulaceae bacterium. Lineage (GTDB taxonomy): Bacteria > Planctomycetota > Planctomycetia > Pirellulales > Pirellulaceae > CBDCWT01. The sequence continues at coordinate 67,717 of CBDCWT010000079.1, forward strand.
CAGCCGAGCTTGGACGACTTCTCATCTTCACGCAAACCAGTTCACGGCGGCCTGCGGCGTACTGATCTATCGGGGCAACCGTCTGCCATCGTCCTACTACACGAACGCGTTCACCTGCGATCCGACGGGGAACCTAGTGCATCGCGAGATTGTTCGGCCGGTAGGTGCCACCTTTCAATCACGACCTGCCCGAGAGGGCGTTGAGTTCTTGGCCACGCGTGACGAGTGGTTTCGGCCTGTTAACCTGGCTCACGGTCCCGACGGCTGCCTCTATGTCGTGGATATGTACCGGGCGGTCATCGAGCATCCGGAGTTCATGCCCGACGAACTCAAACGGCGACCTGACCTGTTGCTGGGCAACGACCGAGGCCGCATTTACCGAGTTCGCGCTGACCGCATCGATGCGGCAGAGGTGACCGAGTTGATGGGCAACGCTTCTGACCGCCAACTGGTTGCCTACTTGAAGCATTCCAATGCCTGGCAGCGGGAAACTGCATCGCGATTGCTGCTGGAGCGCGCCGCCACAACTGCGGCTCAAGACCTAGTGGACCTAACACGCCGGGCGCCCCAAGGTTCCACACGGCTCCGCGCACTGTGGGCACTGCAGGGCCTCTCGCAGCTCGATGAGACAGTGCTACTCGCCGCGCTACAAGATACCGACCCGAGAGTACGCGCCGGGGCTATCGTTCTTTGTGAAGGGCGGTTAGCCGAGTCGGTCCGGTTGAAGGACAGTGTTCTGGCCCTAGCGCAGGACGAGGACCTGCGGGTCTGTTTTCAAGTCGCGCTGAGTTTGGCACCGGTATCCGAATCCCGAGAGGTTGGCGAGCTGGCAAGGATGGCGCTCCGGTCGGATACCGACTACTGGCTCCGCAGCGCTATCGCGATTTCAGCTGCGAATCGGCCTCTCGACATGTTGGCAGCGGTTCTGTCCGCGCGGGCTCGGCCACCAATAGGCCCGGAGGCCAGGCAGCTGGTAGCCGATCTGGTCGCTATGTCTGCCGATCAGGGTGATGCTTCGCAGGCGCTGCGCTTGCTGGTCGAGTTGACCGACGGCGAAGATGCGGTTCGGCGGATCGGCTTGCTGTCGTTGGCTCGTCGCCAGGTGATCTCCGAGTTGCCGGCCGCGGCGGATGTGGCCATTGCGGAGGCTTTGCGAGCAACCTGGGCGCGTGCTGTGCGGCTTGCTGCGGATGCGGACCAACCCGCAGCAAGTCGCGCGCAAGCAGTTGAGTTGCTCGGGCGAGGTGACGGGTTTGACGAACTCCTGCTCCGCATAGCGCTCCATGAATCCCAGCTTCAGGTTCGACGGGCCGCGATCGCGGCGCTCGCGCGGCGCGGCGACCCCAGCTCTTGGCCGCGGGTGTTGGCTGCCTACCCGAGCGCGCCGCCGGCAGTACGGCGTGAGGTCGCGACGGCGTCGCTCTCGGGCGAAAGAGCGACGCGATTGCTATTGGATGCTATTGAGCGCGGTACCATTCGGGCAAATGAGTTAGATCGAAGCGCGGTCAGTCGGCTCATCCGGCACCGCGATCCGGCGCTCCGCCAACGGGCGACAGCGTTTTTGACCGATGCCGTGCCCGCCGATCGCCAGCGGGTTCTGCAGCATTATCGACAGATCTTGTCGTGGCGAGGAGATCCTCGCAAAGGCCAGCAGGTGTTTGTTGCCCATTGCGCCAGTTGCCACCGTATCGGAACGATCGGCGTCAACGTAGCGCCGGATATTTCCGATTCACGCACCAAGCAGCCACAGCAGCTCCTGACCGATATCCTCCAACCGAACCGCGCTGTGGACGGCAACTACGTGAGCTATTCGGTACTGACAGCAGACGGTCTCTCCTACGCGGGAGTCATCTCTGGCGACACCGCCACCTCACTTACGCTGCGGCAGCCGGGAGGTAAGGAAGTCACTTTGCTGCGGCGCGATATCGAAGAGACCCTGTCACTTGGTATATCATTGATGCCTGACGGTTTGGAGCAGAGTATCCCTTTGCGGGAGATGGCCGATTTGATCGCCTTTCTGAAGAACTGGCGTTATTTAGATGGCCGCACGCCGCTGGGGAAAACGTCGGAGTAGGCTTCGCCTCGGACTAGTCGTGCGTCAGGCTCGATTGTGGCAGTAGCCGAAGTTGCCAGATTTTGGGTTTTTCCCGCGGCGTCTAAACTCTGGCGAGTTCGGCTACCCACAATTTGGATTTGGCACTCCACTTACGGAGATCGAGCGCGTGAGTGCATATGTCAAGATTGCCCTGTATATCATGCTCGCCGATCTCGCGATGTTGGTGCTGGTCGCACTGTTCGCGTTCGTGCAACGCAATCAGAACCAGTGACCGCCTCAATGATCGATCGTGCCGACTGCTATGACTATCCCCAATACTGGGACCTTGCCTTTCGTTCAGAGACGAAGTTAGAGGCTCGCTTTATTGAACAGGTCGGCCGCAGATACTGTCCGTTTCCTGTGCAGAAACTGCTCGAGCCGGGGTGTGGAGGAGGTCGCTTAGTGGTAGAGATGTCGGCCCGCGGTTACGACATGACAGGCTTTGACCTCAACCGGGCGGCAGTGCGGTATGTCGAGCAGCGGCTACGGCGTCGCGGATTACGCGGGACGGTGGTGGTGGCCGACATGACCGACTTTCGATTTCCGCGACGCTTCGACCTAGCATTCAACACTTTCAACACGTTCCGCCATTTAACCAGTGAGCGTGCGGCCCGCTCCCATCTTGAAGCGGTTGCGGCCAACCTGCGGCCGGGGGGCGTTTACATCCTGGGATTTCATCTCCTGCCACCCGACGCAGATCCAGAAGACGCGGAGCGCTGGTCGGCCAAGCATGGCTCGACCAAAGTGACCGTTACCCTACGAGTGCTCAGCTTCGACCGTCGGCGCCGCATCGAGGTGATTCGATTCAACCTCCTGGTCCGCAACAGGAGTTCGACGTTGCGTGTCCGGTCGGACTACGAGTACCGGATCTACACCGCGGCTCAGTTTCGGCGGCTGCTTGCGTCCGCACCGGCCTGGGAGCTATGCGATGTCTTCGACTTCTGGTATGAGATTGACCACCCGTTACCGCTTGACAATCGGCTCGGCGATGCCGTGTTTGTGCTGAGAAAACGTCCTTAAACAAACAGTTTGGCTTTGGACAAGACGCCTACTTCGCGTAGGGTCCGAGCGCGGGGGCGCGGGTAAACCAATCTTCGGGCCGCGACTGGAGGCGACCCCGGTAGTTCTCTTTCATTCGGGCTTCCCAATGAGCCGGGATGGACGGGTCTTCCGGCGCGCGACCTCGGTCGTTGATCCGCTTCATCCAACGGTCGAGTTCCCCAGCCAGACGCACTTTGATTGCTTGATGGGCCAGCGAGTTGGCCAGATTGTGTATCTCCCAAGGATCGTTCTGCAGATCATAGAGTTCTTCACTGGGACGGCTGCGAGCCATCAGCGCCGCTGGAGCTCCGCTTAGCGCTTGCTCGTCCTCCAGATGCCTCAACAGACCAATGATCGGATAACTCGCCTCCTTGTAGCGGTTCAGCTGGAGGAAGGGGCGCTCAGGATACTTGTTGCGCAGGTAGCGATACCTTCGGTCGCGGGCCGTGCGGATGTGAAAGACCGTCTCGTCACCTCGGTCCCGACCGGCGAAGAGAATTTCCCGAGGTGGATCAGCATCGTCGCCGAGAAAGACCCGTCCTTGCATCGTTTCAATCTTGGCCAGTCCGGCTAGGGAGAGAGTCGTCGCGCTCAGATCGATTGACGCGATCAGCTGGTCGCTCGTCTGGCCGCGGACGAACCCGGCAGGTTCCGGCAACGATGCGTTTCCAGCAGGCCAATAGATGATCAAGGGGATATGCAGCCCACTATCGTACGGCCACTGCTTGGCTCGCGGCATAGCGCGGCCGTGATCTCCTATGAAAATGACTACCGTATTCTCCGACAAGCCATCACGCTGAAGTAAGTCGAGGATGAACTGAACTTTCTTGTCGACTGCCATGACGGCGTTCAGATACTGCGCCCACACGGCGCGCGTGACCGCATGGTCGGGGTAGTAGGGCGGAATCTCGACCTGCTGCGGATCGGCAACGTGATCGATGTGACGATGGGCTTGGTTCCAAGCATTTCCGCGATGTGTTTCGGAAAAGTTGACCTGCGCGTAGAAAGGTTGGTTCTCCTTGAGGTCGTCCCATTTCTGCAGGTCGAACGGCTGGCGGTCCTTCGGGTAGTCGAAATTCCAGTCGGTCTTTCCCGTTCCGCGGTAGAACTTCGCCTGTTCCGCATCGCTGGTTAGCTGCTTGATGTTGGCCGTTACGTAGCCCGCCGGTCGCAGCCAATCGGTTAAGACGCGCACTCCGTCGGGCAACGGGTTTCCCCCTTGACGATGCGAACGATGGTTGTGAGCGTTAATCGACATCGCGTACATGCCGGTCATGAACGAAGAGCGGCTTGTCGAGCAGACTGGCGTGACTGTAAACGCCCGAGTGAACAACATGCCCTGCTCGGCGAGCCGATCGAGCGTCGGCGTGCGCACTTCGGGTGTCCCGTAACAACCGAGTTCCGGGCCCATGTCCTCGGCGATAATCCAGAGGATATTCGGCCGGTCGTCGCCGAACGCCGAAGATGTTGCCACAGCGAGCAGGAACGCTGCAGCAGTGCAGGTGATCGTCTGACCTACCACGGATTTCATCGTTGTCTCCAGCGCTTGATGCAGCTCACGTACGGCCGCGCCTCCCGGCTAGCCTGTTGCCGAGAGTTCCTACGGATCAGCGGACGTCATTTCAATCGGCTAACTTCTTTGTCATATTAGCACAACTTCGACGCTGTGCTCTGGGTTCCACAAATCGCGCGATGAAGGAGGCAACACTAATGACCAGCTTGCTGTTGCTGGGCCCGCTCATAGTAGGGTTGCCCGCCTCCGAGCGTCCCAATGTACTGTTGATCATGACGGACGACCAGGGTTTTGGGGACGTCGCATCACACGGCAACCCTCATATAAGCACTCCCGTACACGACCGGTTGGCGGCTGGCGGGGCTCGTTTTGAGCGGTTCTTTGTGAGCCCGGTTTGCGCTCCGACACGCGCCAGCCTGCTCACAGGCAGGTATAGCCTGCGAACCGGCGTTCATGGCGTCACGCGTGGTTATGAGACGATGCGTTCCGAAGAGTACACGTTGGCCGAGGCCCTGCGCGATGCAGGCTATGCCACCGGCGCCTTTGGGAAGTGGCACAACGGACGGCATATTCCCAACCATCCCAACGGCCAGGGGTTCGATGAATTCGTTGGCTTTTGTGGCGGCCATTGGAACCGGTACTTCGATCCGAACCTGGAGCACAATGGGTTGCCGACGACGACCCCAGGCTATGTTGCCGACGTACTCACCGACGCCGCTCTCCGCTTCATCGACGAGCATGCCGAGCGTCCTTGGTTCTGTTACGTGCCCTACAACACCCCGCACTCACCGTGGCGCGTTCCCGAAGAGTATTGGAAACGGTACAGCGGGATGGGGTTGGACGAAAAGGCGCAGTGTGCCTATGCCATGGTCGAGAACATCGATTGGAATCTCGGCCGATTGCTCGCCAAGCTCGACGAAACGGAGCTCACCGATCGCACGATTGTTGTGTTCCTGTCGGACAACGGGGCCAACAGCGACCGATTCAACGCAGGAATGAAGGGGCGGAAGGCCTCAGTTGACGAAGGTGGTGTGCGCGTGCCTCTGTTTTTCCGCTATCCGCCGTTGGTCCCTCCGCGGACTCACATCCGTCAGATCGCGGCTCACATCGACTTGTTTCCTACGATTTTGGAGCTGTGTGGTGTTCCGCTGCCCAACAAGCTTCCGCTCGACGGACGGAGCCTCGTCCCACTGCTGGTGGGCCGCGATGTTGGCTGGGCAGATCGCCCGATCTTCGCGGAACGATTTCGGTCGGGGCAAACGGTCGAGCAAACTCGCGGCTCCGTGCGTACGACCCGGTGGAGGGCCGTCTATGCACCGCGGGCTGGGTGGCAGCTGTTTGACATGCGGGTGGACCCTGGGCAGGAAAGGGATGTTGCTCAGCAGCACCCTCAAGTTGTCGAGCAGCTCGCCCGTCAGTATCGCCAATGGTTCAAGAGTACCGGCGCCGACAAGCTAGGCTACCACCCTCTGCCGATCGGGCACCCTGCCCGAGCACAGTATCAACTGCCGGCCAACGAGGCACTGCTTACACCCGGTCACGGTCCCCACATCAAGTACACAGGGCCGACACCCAGTGGGTTTGCGAATTGTTGGATCACGGGCTGGTCGAGCGGGGATGCCTATCCGCGCTGGCAGCTTGATGTGCTGGGCGGCGGCCGCTTTGGTGTCGAACTCGAGTATGCACTGCAGCCGCACAACGTCCCTGCCCGGATTGCTGTTGAAGTCGGGGACCAGCGTCTGGAGAAGACTCTCCATCAAGCTCATCACGTGCCGCTGGTTCCCAAAGCCGACCGTTTTGTGCCGTCTACCGGATACCGGGAGAAGGCGAGTTGGGCCTGGATGAAGATGGGCACGATCCAGCTACAGCCAGGCGTCACTGATCTTGTGGTCCGCGCCGCGCACGTGACGGGGGGTGCTTCGATCGAGCTCAAGTCGGTACGTCTGACGCGTCTCGAATAAGACCTCCAAATTCTCCGATGCTCCTTTCCACCAGGGACGACCATGTCACCAAATCTCTTCTGCCGCTCGCTGCTAGCAGCCATGCTGGTTCCCGTCGTCGTGGAGGCAAAGCCGCCCAACGTACTCTGGGTTACCGTCGAGGACATGAGCCCGCGGTTGGGTTGCTATGGCGACGACACCGTGCCCACGCCCAACATTGACCGGCTCGCACTGGAAGGAGTGCGTTACACCCGAACATTCGGTGTCTACGGTGTCTGCGCACCCAATCGCCACTGCTTGATCCTGGGCATGTATCCGACATCCACCGGAGCTATGGCGATGCGCACTTGGAAGCGGACGTCCGCGCTCCGCTTCATCAAGGACCCCGAGCTGCTGGCAATTCCAACCTACGAAGCGACTCCGCCCCCGCAAGCTCGCTGCTTCACTGAGTACCTGCGGACGGTGGGTTACTACTGCACGAACAATGCAAAGACCGACTACCAGTTTCGAGATCCGATCACCGCTTGGGACGAAAGTGGTAACAAGGCACACTGGCGGAATCGGCCAGATCCGGAAACCCCGTTCTTCTCCGTGTTCAACTTCACGACTACGCACGAGAGTAAGACCTTCACCCAGACCTCGCCTCAGATCACCGACCCGTCGGCCGTCGCCTTGCCACCGTACTATGCGGATGTGCCGCTGGTACGCCGTGACTTGGCTCGCCACTACGACAACATTGCCGCCGTGGACAAGCAAATCGGATCGCTCCTCGAGCAACTCTCAGAGGACGGTCTGTGGGACGACACCTGGGTCTTTTTTTTCAGCGACCACGGAGATGGATTGCCGCGGATGAAGCGTTGGGTCTATGACTCCGGTGTCCACGTGCCGCTGATTGTGCGATCTCCTCAGGCAACCGATGCAGGAACGGTCAACGAGGATTTAGTTAGTTTCGTTGACTTCGCGCCCACCATCTTGAGTTTGACTGGCATCGATATCCCATCGCACATGCAGGGGCGCCCTTTTCTGGGTCCGCAAGAATCTCCGCCGCGCAAGTACGTTTTTCTAGCTCGCGACCGAATGGACCCGGCCCCCGAGACGATTCGAGCGGTGCGAGACAAGCGGTTCAAGTATGTGCGGAACTACCGCCCAGATCTGCCGTATATCGGCTTCATTCCCTATCGCGATCAAGCGGCTGTCATGCAAGAAATGCTGCGATTGAGCCGCGCCGGAAAACTGGGGCCGGAGCAATGGCAATTCTCCACGGTCAAGAAACCGCTCGAAGAGCTCTATGACACCGAAACAGACCCGCATGAGATTGACAACTTGGCGAGCCGGCCCGAGTTTGTCGAGAAGCTCGCCGAGTTGAGACAGGCTCACCAGCGCTGGACGCAGCAGACGCGCGATCTGGGTCACCTCAGCGAAGCCGAGCTGATCAAACACCTCTGGCCTCCCGCTGGCCAGCAACCGACGACGGCGGCTCCCGAAATCGCCGCCCACAGCTTGGCCGCAGGACGCAGCCGAATCAGCCTGACCTCCACCACCCGCGGGGCCTCGATCGCCTATCGCCTCGACGGAAAAGGTCGTTGGCTGCTCTATTCGCAGCCGTTCGAAGTGGCCGCCGGCACCACGGTAACCGCGCGGGCAAACCGCCTGGGCTGGAAGCACAGCGACGTGGCTACACAACAGGTCACTCGTAGTCCGTAGGTGCTCGTTCGCTGGTTAAGATTCTCGGCGGGCTTCCTTGAATAAGGGCCGCCTCGCTCTCTTGCACGACCTTTGTCAGCGCCTGCACGTCCATCGTTCCACTGAGCTCCTGTGCACGCTTCATCTTCTCCTGCAGCTCGCGATCACCTGAACTCAGTTCGATCAGCCTCTTGATTCGACGGCGGATTTGCCGGCGAGTGAAAGCACTACTCAGAGTTGCTTCAGCTCCCTGTTTGATCCCTACAGCAGCAACGCCGCCACAGAATCCAGCAGTTAGCGGATCCACGGTGGGGATACCACCTGCCCAAGCGAACGCATCTGCTGCTGCCGCTACGGTGAAACCGAGCCCGAATGCAAAGACGTCACTGGGACGCGAGAACCGCTCGAAGACCTTGCCAAAATCAGGCACGTCGTATCCTCAAGTGGGGCCGCCAAGTTGTGTCGATACGGCAGCAAGGACATAGACTAATATGACAAGCATAAAACCTGTCATGAAGCCGCCGGCAGCTGGCAAGCCGCCTGGCAGTGCATCGGCGATTGCCATTCCGACTGCACCAGCCATCACCGCGAACGGAAACGCTGTGCGACCCTGCGTCTTCACGGGGGGCGATTGACTTTGTCTTGGCTATCGACTTCCCCGACAACCGTTCGGTCGTCAAGGGCGACGTGGCTAACTCCAGCGAGTTGAGGCGGTTCGACAGAGCCTCGATCTTGCGCGAGAGGGTCGCGACTGCAGCATCTTCGAGTTCTGGATCCTGGAGAGCATCGGTCAGCCTCTCCAGCACAGCACTAAGATGTTCTGTGTTAATTCTCTCTTCGCCCGCCACCTGCGACGCTGCGTCGATGACCTTAGCGCGAAGCTCGGTCCACGCGCGATCGAAGAACTCCAATGCTCTTCGGTCTTGGAACAGCTGATCCGTGAGCTTCTTCGATCTTGCCATTAACAGAGATCCCGAGTTCGCTCCTAATGATGCCAATCAGAGTCTCGCCATCGAGCGCGGCAATAGCACTACCGACGTCATCACATGTCACCACATCCCCGCCGTCTTGCAAAACCCGTTTGGTTGCAGTGTCGGTGATCAATCGGTGGACCACCTGCCCAGCGGTGAATGCAAGGTCAATCGCACCCCTACTGATCGCCGGTCCGTCGGGTTGACTCATCCATTCTCCTCCGTGGCTGGCGTGGAAAAGTCGTCGATGATTTGCGGCCGTTATACCGGAATTTACCCGAGGCAACAATAGACACCAGACTTAACGTGTTTCTGTGCATGACGTTCCGGCGAAACCAGTGTCGACCTCTGGCGAACCTGGCATCGCTGGACGGAGAGCCGAGGTGTTCTGGTCACCGACATTCCTGTCCGGAGGAGCTCGACTTACGGTCGGCGGCATCAGAATTCATAGACTGTGCCCGGAAGCCCCACCTCGAGCTCGGCGATTCCCAGCTCACCCAGCTCTTTCTCGACCTCATCGCGATAGGCTGCTTTGATGTGAATGGCGATGATACGAGGCGATCTCTCGAGCTTCTGCAGTTCGGCAGCGCACAACGTGGGTGTCAGATGCTGTGATTGCTCAGCGAGCCAGGCCAGCCGCGATGGGAAGCTAGCTTCCAGAAAGACAGCTTTTAGCTGCGGCGTGTTGTTGGCAATTCGCCAAATCTCCTCGGTGGGACCCGTGTCCGAAATAATAGCAATCGCAGCGTCCTGATCTTCGATCACAAATCCCATCGTCGGCACGACATGCTCGAGATCGATCGGCGTGATACGCAAACCGGCCACGTCGAGCGGCGTTCCGCTCTGCAGTTCCCGCAGATGTAGGAAGGGCGATTCCGGTCTCGAGAGCGAGAGTTTGATGAAGTCCGGCCATAAGCGACCGTTGAAGATGTCCCGTTGCAGGGCTCGGAGTACATCGCTGCTGCCGTATACCGTGGGGCAGTCCGAGCCCAGCGCGAAGACGGTGTCCAGGAAGATTGGCAGTGAAGCCACGTGATCCATGTGACTATGCGACAGGAACAGGTGACGAACCCGCTGTTGTGTTTCCAGCGGCAAAGCGAAACCAATGCTCCCGGCGTCGACGACGACTGCATCGCCGACGAGCACCGACGTGAGAAACTGATGATGATCGGCCCCAGACGCACTGACGAGACGGACTTCCACAGAATATCTAGACGCTAAGACCAGAGAGGGGATGGCTCCGAACGAGGGCCATCTACCAAAAGTATTCTACCGGATTGATGGCGAGGCAAACCGTGCTACGCCATACGTCTAGCATCGGCCACGGCAGTTCAACCGCCGTCGACGCGGCGGCAATAGGCCAGTTGCTCTTCGACGCTCGAGATGTCGTTGCGCCTTCCTGACCCTTCGGCGGCCGCGTCTGGTTCCGTCGCAGCTTCCTCCGCCGGCTGCTGGACGGGAGCGGCATCGGCTGGTGCTTCTTCAGTAGCTGCCGGCGCAGATCCGCCCGATTTTTCAGCGCGGGCGGCAGCCAGCATATCGGCAACACTCATTTTCTTAGGGTCTCCAGCTGCTGCAGCTGCCTTGGGCGGTGCCGCGGACTTGGATTGCCGCGCCGCTTCGAGCTGTTGTTGCAGGCTGGCCTTGGAATCCATCCCTGCCGCAGCCGCAGTAGCCGGTTGCTTGTCCCCGCTTTTCTCGGCCCGCGCGGCAGCCAGCATCTCCGCGACACTGAGAGCCCCGGCAGGCTTTGCTGCCGGCGGGCTGGCAGGCGCCGCGTCACTGGAAGGACTCTTCCGCGCCGCTGCGAGTACGTCCGCCACCGACATCTCTCCAGACTTGGCGGGCTTGCCGCTGGTCGATTTGTCGCCGCGGGCTTGCTCGAGCTTCGAGGGAGCTTTGGCGGGTTTCGCGGCCTGCTTTTTCTTCTCCTCCGTGGGACGAGGCTCATCGACCACGCTGAGGAAGTCGACGTCGATGTCATACCAACCGATGTTGTTGTGACCGGCGAACTCGACCAGGGCACGGCCGTTCATGTTCACCGTGCGGACGGTACCCGTCAGACCGTGAAAACGCTTCAACTCCGCGACCTTCTCGTCGACAATGACGTACTTGTCGGTGTATTCCTGCTTCAACTTCTCGATGTGTTGGAAAACCATCGCCCGCGCTGCTATTGGCTTGTGGAAGGGACGCCGAAGGAAGCGGTTATTTTGGTGCTGGAGGTAGACAAAATCAAGGGCCTCCCAGCCCTTGTTGCAAAGCCAACTCGTACCTCCAGCGATAGGTCTGCGGCACCTCCACCGCCGGTTGCAGATCGACGCCGATGCTGGCATTGCCATCTTGCACGAACAATCGGGGCGTCCACGGACCACCGGCGATCGTCTGCAACTGCACGTTTCCAGCCGGTGTGGACAATAGCAGCGAAGTGTGGGTTAGATCGACCGGCTCGGCATTCAGTCGGTAACAACTTCCCAATTTCAGGGGAGCCTGCCGCGCCAGGCAGGCAACGTCGAACAGCAATCGCGATTCCCCAACAGGACTGTGGATGCTAGCCGACCAATGGCTCTTGCCGGCCATCCCAACCAGCAGGGCGACACGGCTTGTCGCGTGCTGCTCGACAGCCACTTGTCGAAATGGGGGACTGCTCGGCCAGATCGTCTGATCGTCACCCTCGACCGAACTTAGCAACGGAAGCCGTTCGGGACCGCTGACAATATTGACCGTCTGGTGGTAGCGATCGTCCCGCCACACAAACAACACCTCCAACCCCGCTCCAAGCCGGCGGTCGGTTTCCAGGATGGTCACTCGATCTGCCCCACCCGCCAGCGGAGATACGAGTCCAAAAAGGGTTGGATGTTCCCGTCTAAGACGCTATTGAAGTTCCCCACAACAAGACCGGTGCGAGCGTCCTTGACGCGTTGGTCCGGATGCAGAAAGTAGTTTCTAATTTGACTGCCAAACCCCACTCGAGCTTTGCTCTTGTACTTGGCGGCTTCTTCCGCCTCGCGCTTTTCCTCTTCCAGGCGAGCCATGCGAGCGCGGAGCATTTTCCATGCGGTGGCGCGGTTCTTATGCTGGCTCCGCTCGTTCTGGCATTGCACCGCGATCCCGGTTGGTTCATGTGTCAGGCGGATAGCGCTGCTCGTCTTGTTGACGTGCTGTCCTCCCGCTCCGCTGGCCCGAAAGGTGTCCTCGCGCACGTCGCCCTTGTTGATTTCGATCTCAATGTCATCGGAGACCTCAGGGGACACATCGATCGCGGCAAAGCTGGTTTGCCGCTTCCCTTCGGCGTTGAAAGGGCTGATTCGAACCAGGCGATGCATCCCCGTTTCACCTTTGAGGTACCCGTAGGCCATTGGCCCGCGAATTGCCAGCGAAGCGCTCTGGATACCAGCGATCTCGTCATCTTGTCGGTCCAAGATCTGGACGTCGTAGCCGTTCTTCTGGGCCCATTGGGTGTACATGCGTAGCAGCATGTCGGCCCAGTCGTTTGCGTCGGTTCCGCCATCGCGGGCATAGAAGCTGACGATTGCACCCGCCGCGTCATTTGGCCCGCTCAGCAGCGATTTCAGCTCGAGGTCCTCGACCTCCCGCTCCAGACGCTCCAATTCGGCACGCACTTCACCGAGGAAGGACTGGTCCTCATCAGCCATCTCGATCAGTGCCGCCAGTTCGCCTGCCGCCTCTAGCGCATCGTCGAGCGGCTTTAGAATCGACTTGAGCGACTTGAGCTGCCCAACGGCCTGCTGAGCCTTTTCTTGATGGTCCCAGAAACCGGGAGCCGCCATCTGCTGTTCGATATCGCCAGCGAGCGAGGATTTCCGGTCGTAGTCAAAGACTGTCTCGCAGATGCACAATGCGCTGCTGTATCGACTCGGCTCGGTTGTTGAGATCAGAATCCATGGCGATTTGCTCCGGCAACGGTGACGACCTTGCTCACGTCAGAATATACTGTCGGCGGCGGTTGCGGCAAACCTCTCAGGGGTTCCACAACTCGGCGGCGCGGTTTGAAACCTCAAGACAGCCACGGCCGCCCCTAGCTGCCTGTTGAAAAACGCCGTCTTGGCGTTTTTCAACCTCGCCAAGCTCAGAACAAGAGTTCTTCGCGGCTCGCGAATCAACGACTTACGTCGCTGATTTGGCATCACATCCCTGTGATGCGGCAGGCGCGTTGAGAAAATCAACAGGCTGCTAGTCGAGAGATGTTTGGGCCGTGGTGGCTTGTCGCTCGTCATTGTCCGCCGGACCGTCGGCAGTGGCCGGTTCCGAACGCTGTCGAAAGTCGAACGAACTGACGATCACCGCGTCGTTGTTCGCAAATCGCTCGGCGTGCTGCACATCCATCGTGAAGACCAACGACAGTTGCCGGCCCGTGCTGTCGGAGAAGTGATAGTAGGTCCACTGGATCGGCAGCTCGGATACGGCCCCTGCGGCCACCGTCCGCAGGACACGCACGCCGCTTGCCGTGGTCGTCTGGTTTGCTTCGACGAACTCTCCAAAGTTGTCGCCCAACGCTCGTTCCACGTCGGCCTGCAACGCTCCCAGCTCGAGCTGCTGCCCGGCCTTGAGGTTGGACAAGGACGAGATGTTGCACTGTGCTATCAGGTCTCCCCGGTCAATACGACGCATAATGGAGACATCGTGGCGATCCACCATCAGCCGCCATTGACGATCGTGGAGGAAATGAAATCCACCAGCGTTGGAAGTGAACTCGAGTAGCAGCGAGCTGTCGTCCGCATTCAGGTTCAGCGGGGCGAGGGCGGTCTCCGACAATCCCGTGTCTGGTTTCCCAGCTGCCGACACAAGGCGAAGTCGCGCCGTGACGTCAAAACCCGGCTGGGCGTGACCCACCGCGCGACTCTCTTGGATCGACGCCGCAAACCAGCTCACTCGCCGTTCAGCTAGATTGAAGTTGTAAACAGCCTTTAGTTCCATATCGCTGGAAACGCCAGCCACCGCGCCCCGAACGGTGCCCTGCATGTCGATCACAGCCACTCCGTCGTCCACCTTGCGCAACGTGCTCTTTGTCTCGTTTGTGTGGACGACATCCAGTCCGAAGAGGCCGGCGACCAGCTCGTCGGCATGATTCCACGTTTCACCGCTTGCGACTTCGCGGTCCGGCAACAGCTGGTCGAGCAGCAGGCTGTTGCCGTGGACATCAATCAGCTCGAGTTCGTCGCGGGTTAGCGGACCGTGCGGCGAGAACAGGTGCGTTTCCTCCGGCGCCGACTGGGCGACGACCAAACGGCGGTTCTCTCGCAGCAAGTTCTCGCGGTTTCCTTCACCAACCTGGATGGATGCTCGAGCTGTTTCGTAGTAGCGCGCGTCGCGGCGCACCGCTTGGTCACCCAGCTCCAGAATTCGCTCGCGATACAGGAGATCTCCGCGAACTTTTAGCGGCAGGCTTGTGACTTGTTTACCGTCGGCATTGAGTTTCAGCGTCCCCCTTACTTCGAGCACCGCTTTCACCGTCCGGACCTGATTGACCTCGGGTTCCGCACGCAGCAGATATTGCTGGGAGGCTTCGCCGCAGCGGGCGTTCAGCACCAGCAGACCGCTGGCCAACAGAGCTGCAGCGACTCGGCTTTTCCGGCAGAAAACTCCAAAAAAATGGCAGATCGCTGTAACTTTTCGGTCACTTGATGGAGCTAATATGTGGTGGGAATCGTCGAATACCATGTCGCGGTCCAAGGAAACGAGGATGTGCGCTGTGAGAGCGCGTCAACGACGCGCGGTGACTAGCGGGTAGATCGACTAGGTAGGCTGGGCTGGTCCAGTCAAACGCCCCATCAAAACAGCGGAAGCCGCGTAACAAATCCCGGTCTGCGGGGTTGTCAGTTACGGAAAAGCAGCGCATACCCCCCCCATAGGAGGGGTTTATGGGTAATGACGGCGAGAATTGGAACTCTGGTTGTCGACTCGGGGTATAGGCTGGGGGTCGGACATGAGCGTGGCAGATTGTGCTGCGGCCGGCCGTTTGAGCGGGGCGCAGGGGAGGTTGGGGAGCTGAGTTTGAGGGCACAGAACTACAGAACCAAGGCCAGGGGTTTGTCGTAGAGAACGACGCCGGGGTCGACCCGGGATGCGGAGTCGAGTCAGGAACGACTTGTCTTTCCGAAGTGGAGGCCGAGCCTACCGGGCGATGGAGTCGCAGGGAGCAAACGGTGGGTTCGAGGTTGTTGAGAGGTTTCACGCATGCACACCGACTATCGAAACACGATTCTCAAGCAGCTTCGGGACCAGCAAGTCCGTTTTGCGCCGCGGGAGAAGAAACTGGAGCAGGTCAACCGCGCCGAGACGTTGCTCGGCGAAATCGACCCAGAGAAGACCTACAGCTACGAGTATCTTTGTTTTCGCATCACGGACTATCGTCCGGAGGCGGATCCCCGCGACACGATGACCGGTGCCGCGGCTCGGCACGATCTGCGGCTATTTGTCGAAGACGTTTCCGACGCGGCCAACATTCGCGTCGAGGATGTCGAGGAACAGGTCCATACGGTCGATGACTTGAGCAAGCTATTCAAGGTATCGACGAAGACGATTTCGCGCTGGCGGCAGCAGGGGCTTGTCAGCCGGCGGTTCATTTTTGGTCGGCGCAAGCGGGTGGGGTTCTTGCGAAGCAGTGTCGAGCGATTTGTCTCGACCAATCACGCGCGGGTCAAACGCGGCGAGCGGTTTAGTCAGCTGAGCGACGAGGAGCGCGGCGAGATCATCGAGCGTGGGCGTCGTTTGGCGCAGCAGGGCATCTGCCTATCGGAGATTTCCCAGCGGCTGGCCAAGGAGATGGGGCGCAGCGGCGAAACCGTCCGCTACACGCTGAAGCAGTTCGACGACAAGCACCCTGATCTGGCGATCTTTCCGAATCACTCCGGGCCGCTCAAGGACGAAACCAAGCGGAAGATCTTCCAGCAGTATCGGTGTGGCGCCTCGGTGGATGTGCTGTCCAAGAGGTATCGCCGTACCCGCACCAGCATCTACCGCATCGTCAACGAAATGCGGGCTCAGCGGCTCTTGCAGCTGCCGTTGGACTACATTTACAACGCCGAGTTCGAGGATGAGTCGCGTGAGGCGGAGTTCCTTGCCCCGCAGCCTGTCGCGCAGGAAAACCGACGAAAGTCACGGCCGCCGGCGGGATTGCCGCCTTATTTGTCGTCGCTGTACGAGACCCCGTTGCTGAGCGCCGACCAGGAGCTCCATCTATTCCGCAAGATGAACTACTTGAAGCACAAGGCCAGTCGGTTGCGCAGCGCTCTGCGTCCCGACAACGCCCGGTCGATCGCCATGGATCGCATCGAGGGCCTCTACGACCAGGTAGTGAAGGCGAAGAACGACATCGTGCAGGCGAATTTGCGTTTGGTTGTTTCGATTGCTAAGCGGCACGTGACGGCCAGCGAAGACTTTTTCGGTTTAGTCAGCGACGGAAACATCTCACTGATTCGTGCGGTAGAGAAGTTTGACTACTCCCGGGGCAACAAGTTCAGCACCTACGCGAGCTGGGCGATCATGAAGAACTTTGCGAGATCGATTCCGGACGAGTTCAGGCATCGCGATCGTTTCCGTACCAGCCTCTATGAGATGTTCAACGGTCGCGTCGACGACGGCTCAGACGCCTATGAGCAAGAGACTGCGCAGAAGCTGCGCCAGCAGCAAATCGACACCATCCTAACTCGGCTTGACGAGCGCGAGCAGACGATTATCATTAGTCGGTTTGGCCTGGATTACAGCCAGGAGCCACAGACGCTCAAAGAGGTCGGCGAGCATCTGGGTGTCACCAAAGAGCGGGTGAGGCAGCTTGAGGCGCGGGCGTTGGAGAAGCTCCGTTTGGCGGCTCGAGAGGAGCGGTTGGAGTTGCCTGACTGACTCGCGCTGGGTTGGTGGAATCAGTAGTTTCCACTGGCCGGTGGCTCGCTAGCTGAATTGGGATTGCCTATATCTACCATGCCCCCAGACAGGGGTGCCCTGCCAAGGGCATATTTCGTCAAGGAGTTGCCGAGAGCTTTTTGGGAGAGCGAAGTCTAGAGGTTGCCTTGGCCGTCTTGTCCAGGGCAACGGGCTTCTTTTTCTCAGGGCTTGTTCAGCAGCTCCTTTTTTTTGTGCAGTTTTCGTGGCGAGGGGCTTTTTTCGGAGATTTTTTGACAAAAACGAACTCGAGGAGTCCGTTTACAGAAAGTCGGCTGACAGAATCGGTTGACAGAAGAGGTGCCCGACGCCGGTTTGCTGACCTTGCTGGGTGGTGCCCCCGTTGGGCGGGTTTCTCGCTGAATTGATCGCTCGCAGCAGGGCTCCGAACTCGGCACTCCTGCGGCGTCGACTTGCCCCCGGAACGGTTGAATTCGGAGGATCCGATATTGCACAAACACAGGGCTTCGGTATATTAACAGGTTTTCAATGTGGAGAAAGTGCCGCCAGCGTAGCTCAATCGGCAGAGCAGCTGATTTGTAATCAGCAGGTTGTGGGTTCAAGTCCCTCCGCTGGCTCCATCACACTGGATTGGTCATCGGCGGGGAGTCCTTGAGCTGCGTGAGGGAGTGTAGTTGATTGGCGCCATAGGAGGGGGGATTCCCGAGCGGTCAAAGGGGTCAGACTGTAAATCTGATGGCTTAGCCTTCGCAGGTTCGAATCCTGCTCCCCCCACTTTCAACCGGAGCTCGTTGGCGGTGGGTCGCTGAGCAGGTTGGGCTGAGAAGGTTTGGGTCGAGAGAATAACGATTGGTGGTGCATCGCGACTTGAGGACAGCCGGGCGGTTGCGCCGGCCGCTTTCGGCTCGGTGGCAATCCGATTTCGGCTGCTGTAGCTCAGTCGGTAGAGCGCGTCCTTGGTAAGGACGAGGTCATGGGTTCAAGTCCCATCAGCAGCTCCTTTAGCGACAATTTGACCGCTGGCAATGAGACGGTATTTCCAATTTTCAACTTCGACACACTAGAAGTGTAGGTGAGACGACCATGGCCAAGGAGGTATTCGAGCGGAGTAAGCCGCATTGCAACGTCGGGACGATCGGCCACATCGATCACGGGAAAACGACGTTGACTGGTTCCATTCTGGCAGTTCAGGCTGCGAAGGATATGGCGCAGGCGAAGTCGTACGCGGACATCGCCAAAGGGGGGACGGTCCGTGACGATACGAAAACAGTGACGATTGCGGTGGCGCACGTCGAGTATGAAACAGATAATCGCCACTACGCCCACATCGACTGTCCTGGCCACGCGGACTTCATTAAGAACATGATTACCGGTGCGGCTCAGATGGACGGAGCGATTCTGGTCGTTTCCGCAGCGGACGGTCCAATGCCGCAGACGAAGGAGCACGTCCTGTTGGCCCGCCAAGTCGATGTGCCCGCGATTGTCGTGTTCATGAACAAGTGTGACTTGGTCGACGATCCTGAGCTGCTGGACCTGGTCGAGATCGAAATCCGCGAGTTGCTCAGCAAATACGAGTTCCCTGGTGACGACATCCCGATCATTCGTGGTTCGGCGCTGCCGGCTTACCAGAACCCGAGCGATGCGGAAGCCAATAAGTGCATTGGCGAGTTGATGGACGCCATCGACAGCTACATTCCTCAGCCCACACGTGAAGAGGACAAGCCTTTCTTGATGGCGATCGAGGATGTCTTCTCGATCGAAGGACGTGGGACGGTGGCGACCGGTCGCATCGAGCGAGGTGTGGTCAAGGTTGGCGAAGAGGTGGAGATTGTCGGTCTGAGTACCGAGCCGCGGAAGACGACCTGTACTGGCGTGGAGATGTTTCGCAAGTTGCTCGACGAGGGCAAGGCAGGTGACAACGTGGGCTGCTTGTTGCGAGGCGTCAAGCGAGATGAAATCGAGCGTGGCCAGGTGTTGGCCAAACCGGGTAGCATCACGCCGCACACCAAGTTCGAGGCAGAGGTTTATTGCCTTTCGAAGGATGAAGGAGGTCGGCACACACCCTTCTTCAGCGGATATCGTCCTCAGTTTTATTTCCGCACGACCGACGTGACCGGGACGGCAAATCTGGTGGAAGCCGAGATGTGCATGCCGGGTGATAACGTGAAGGTCAGCATTGAATTGCACAAGCCCATCGCAATGGATGATGGTGTTCGGTTTGCCATTCGCGAAGGCGGCCGTACGGTCGGCTCGGGAGTGGTTACGAAAATTGTTGAATAGGCGTCGGTTTGTCGATGCTTGGAGGGGTGTAGCTCAATTGGCAGAGCACCGGTCTCCAAAACCGGGGGTTGCGAGTTCGATTCCCGCCGCCCCTGCCATCAACCCGGCCAAGAGGCGGAGCCACTCCGCCTCTTGGCTGCGGGTGCCGTAGGGAGTGGCTTGTTGCGAATCGTGGTGTTTCAGCACGCCTTTGTCTCTGTGCAAACCGCGCGGAGGAGTTGATGTCCAAACAAAAAGCGGTGACTGCCGGTTCGTTGGTTGGTGAGATCTTCCAGGTGGGTCTCTACAAGCCGAACCAGGGCAGGATAACGCGACAGGTTACCTGTGGAGCTTTGTGGGTTGCCATAGCGCTCGGTTGCTGGCGGCTGCAGCAGACAATGTACCAGTTTGACTATTGGCAGTTTGTCATCCCGCTGGCTCTGCTGATCGTCGGCTTTTGGAGCAGCTACCGACTAGTGAACTATCCACGCTTCGCGGATTTTCTGATCGCTGTTGAAGCCGAAATGAACAAAGTTTCATGGCCCTCGCGCATGGAGTTGATCCGCAGCTCTGTGGTTGTGATCTTCGTCATCTTTGCGATGGCGATGGTCTTGTTTGGCTATGATCTGTTGTGGAGGTTGCTGTTCAAGAACTTTCTGGGAGTCTTGCAGTAGATGCGCGGACCCCCAGTTGGCAGCAGGAAGAAACAGAAGATTCGGACGATATCGTAGGGGTGGCAACAGCCGTGAGCACCGAGCCGAAAAGCTCTGCAGAACAAACCGCTGAACCGAGCGTGGACGGCAGCATCCAGGAGGCTGCTTCGATGGGAGACGTCACGCCGGCGGTTCCTGAGCCAGGCGTTTCTGAGTCTGAGCCGGCCGCGGGTGCGGAATTACCGGAGCCCGAACTGGAGTCGGATCCTACTGAACCCGCCAGCGATTCGGTTGCCGATACCGCGCGCGCAGAGCTTGACGAAGCAGAGGACGACGAGCCTGTGGAAGATGTGGAACCACTGGAGTTGGTGACCGAGACGGACGACGACCAGGAGGATACGACCATGCGGTGGTACATCCTCAAGGTTCAGGTGAATCGTGAGGATTCGATCCGGGATGCCCTGCAGCGGCGCGTCAAGATTGAGGGTTTGGATGCCTACTTTGGCAGTATCGTTGTACCTACAGAGGACGTAGCAGAGTTTACTAAGAGCGGAAAGCGGCGGGTCGTCAAGAAGAAGCTCTATCCCGGCTACATCATGGTGAACATGGTGATCAACGACGACACTTGGTTTGTCGTTCGCGAGACGCCGGGCATCGGTGACTTTACCGGCTCGGCGGGTAAGCCGACGCCGATGGACAATGGAGAGGTCGAGAGGATTTTGAATCTGGGCGACACTGACGAGGACGGCGACACTCAGATCAAGACTTCGATTCCCTATTCGCCCGGTGACCGCGTCCGCGTCAAAGAAGGATATTTTCAGAACTTCGAGGGTGATGTCGAGTCGGTCGACGAGGCAAATGGTCGTGTGACGGTGATGATCAACATTTTCGGGCGTTCGACTCCTGTGGAACTTGAACATTGGCAGATTGAGTCGGTGTGAGCGGGGGGCGGCAACGCTGCTTGCCGCGCCACATCTCTGGCGAAGTCTAGCGATACAGCAGGTGGAAAGAAGAGATGGCAAAACAACTTGTTGGGCAGGCGAAGTTTCAGGTTCCGGGAGGCCAGGCCACTCCGGCCCCCCCCGTCGGTACTTCGTTGGGTAAGTACGGCATCAATCTGGGTCAGTTCGTTCAACAGTTCAACGACCGCACGAAGGAGTATGCGGGGACGCCAATCCCGGTGATCGTGTCGGTCTACAGTGATCGGACGTTCGACTTCGTCACCAAGAGCCCTCCGGCCGCATCGCTGCTGAAGCAGGCGGCGGGAATCGCCAAGGGCTCGGGGGTTCCCAACAAAGAAAAGGTGGGCAGCGTCACGATGGCTCAGATCGATGACATCTGCCAGAAGAAGATGGCTGACTTGAACGCCCGCGACCTGGAACGCGCGCGGAATTTGATTGCAGGGACCGCGCGGAGCATGGGAATCGAAATCGAAGGTTAAGCAGTCGAGGTCAGGGGGAATGCCGAAACATTCTAAGAGGTATCGGGCGCTCGCCGACAAAAACAAGGCGGACGCGCCCCTCGCGCTGGGGAAAGCAGTGGAGTTGCTGAAAGAGTTCTCCACCACCAAGTTCGACCAGACCGTGGAGGTCCACATGCGCTTGGGTATTGATCCCAAGCAAGCGGATCAGATCATTCGCGGATCGGTGGTGCTTCCAAATGGCATTGGTCGCACGCAGCGAGTCATTGTCTTTGCGAAAGGCGATCTAGCCGACCAGGCGCAGGAAGCCGGTGCGGATGTCGTTGGGCAAGAAGACTTGGCGGAGCGAATCAAAGGCGGATGGTTGGACTTTGACGTCTGCATTGCTGCACCGGACATGATGGGATTGGTCGGACCATTGGGCCGTGTACTAGGTCCCCGTGGTTTGATGCCTTCGCCTCGCGCCGGTACGGTGACGCCGGAGGTAGGTAAGGTCGTTCAGGAATACAAGGCGGGCAAGGTCGAGTTTCGCAACGACGCCGGCGGCAACGTCCACGCAGTTGTCGGCAAGCTGAGCTTCGACAATCAGAAACTGGCAGAAAACGTGCAGGCATTCATCGACCACATCGTGGGGCTGAAGCCGCTCGCCGTGAAGGGCACCTATGTGAGAAACATCTCGCTGAGTGCGACGATGAGCCCTGGAGTGCGAGTAGCCGCTTAGTTGTCGGTGATCACAACAGCAAAACAAATAGACGGCGAGCACGTGAAATGAGTAAGTACGTCAAGGACCTATTGACCAAGGACTTGTCGAAGAGGCTGGACGGCGTGGAAGACGCTTTGCTGGTGGACGTCATCGGGCTGGACGCGAATCGATCGGTGCTGTTGCGTCGGCAGTTGCGCGAGCAGGATATCTCGTTGATGGTTGTCAAGAACAGCCTCGCCAAGCGCGCCACCGAGGGAACGCCGCTGCATGCCGCGTTTGAAGGAGCCGAGGGATCCCTGGCATTGGTGTGGGGCAGCGAGGACTTTGTTTCTCTGACCAAAGTCGTCAGCGAGCTTGACAAGAACCCCGACTACGAGCACTTCACGACCCGGGGCGGCGTGATGGACGGCGAAGCGCTGTCGGCGGAAAAGGTCAAAGAGATCAGCAAGTGGCCCAACCGCCTGGAGCAGCTAAGCATCCTTTCCGGCCAGATCTTGTCACCGGGAGCGCAGCTGCAATCCCAGCTGAACGCACCGGGTGGCTTGTTGGTTAGCCAGTTGGATAAGAAGTCAGAAGAGGAGTAGCAAGCGCTGGGCCGTCCCCGCGGCGGATGGTCGGCGACACCGCCCACTACGAGTCATTAATTCCAGGCACTTGTTCCCGCAAAGTGCCAGCATTCAGTAAGACGGAAAGGAATAGCACGAA
The DNA here is from genome assembly GCA_965223305.1 of Pirellulaceae bacterium. GTDB lineage: Bacteria > Planctomycetota > Planctomycetia > Pirellulales > Pirellulaceae > CBDCWT01. The sequence goes on from CBDCWT010000079.1 coordinate 90,560, forward strand.
GATGTCCGATACTGCGACGGTCGAGGTGACACCAGAACTGAAAGATCTTGGCGACAAAATCGCCGAATTAACTCTGAAGCAAGCCAAAGAGCTGAGCGATTACATCAAGGACGCCTACGGCATCGAACCCGCTTCGGGTGGTGCCGTGATGATGGCTCCCAGCGCTTCTGACGACGGAGGCGGCGGAGCCGAGGAGCAGACGGAATTCGATGTGGTGATGACCGGGTTTGGCGACAAGAAGCTCGAAGTCGTCAAGGTTGTCAAGAATCTGACTGGCTCGTCGTTGATGGATGCGAAGAAGCTGGTTGAAGCTGCTCCCGCCTCAATCAAGGAGAAAGTCTCCAAGGAAGAGGCGGAGAAAGTCAAGGAAGAGTTAGAGAAGGCTGGCGCGTCAGTCGAACTCAAGTAAGCGTGATCAGCAACACGATGCCACCGCAGCTTGGCAGCACCAAGCGGGATATTTTGCAGGCTGCGGTGCGGGTGGGTGATGCTTGTTAGTACGTCCGCCATTTTCCCAGAATCCCAGATCGAGCTTGCCAACGGGCTCGATCAGGCTGATTGTGTCTGGATGCGCACATCTCCAGCCGCATTCTCGCGGGGCCGCGCCGTTGTGTCGTCCGTCTGAAGCCTCCATTCTTAACGGGGAGCATTTCTAAATATGGCAACTCCAGAAGTCCGCCGGCTGATGCCTCACGAAGTCCGCCAATTCGGTAGCGGACGTGAAGCTCAAGTGACACCTGATCTGACTCAGATTCAGACGAATAGCTACGCCGCATTCCTGCAAGAGGAAGTGTCTCCCCATCGACGCAAGGACCATGGTTTGGAAAGCGTCATGCGGGAGATCTTCCCGATCGAGAGCTACGACAAACAGATCAACCTCGAGTTTCTCAAGTACGAGCTGGGCAAACCGCGCTATACACCGGAGGAGTGCCGCCAGCTGCGTTTGACTTACGGTAAGCCATTCCGAGTTTGGCTGCGGCTGAATAAGGACGAGCCGGTGGAAGAAGAGGTCTATCTCGGCGACATTCCCATCATGCTGGGCGGCGGTGAGTTCATCATCAACGGCGCCGAACGCGTAGTTGTCAGCCAGCTGCACCGCAGCCCCGGTGTTGACTTTGTTTTGGAGCAGGATGGTACTTCAGACCGCAAGCTGCCCAGCTGCCGGATCATCCCCGAACGGGGGAGTTGGATCGAAATCAACGTCACCAAGAAAGAGGCGTTGAGCGTCAGGATTGACCAGAGCGGTAAGTTCTCAGCATTGACGTTGCTGCGGGCGATGGACCCCAGATTCAGCTCCGATGCCGACTTGCTCCGCGTCTTCAACGACTCGACCGTCGAGAAAATCGTAGACGGCCGCAGCGCCAGCAAGATCGAGGGCAAGATCGCGGTCGACGACGTTGTTTATCCCACGTCCAGCGAACGGGCTGGTGAAATTGTCGTCGAAGCAGGACACCTGATTACGAAGAACGCGGCCGAGTTGATTTGCACTGCAGGGATCAGCAAGGTTGAAGTGATGCCGGCTCCAAAGTCCCAGTTGATTTTGAACAGCCTGGCCGAAGACGCAACTTCGAGTCATGAGGAGGCACTGCTCCGGATCTACCAGCGACTTCGCCCGGGAAATCCACCGCAGCTCGAGAAAGCGAAGACGCTCTTCCAAGAGAAGTTTTTTGATGTCAATCGCTACCGGCTGGGACGCGTTGGACGGTTTCGCATTAACCGCAAGTTAGATCTCGCAGTTTCTGAAAGGGAAATGACGCTGCGACCGGACGATCTGATTTCGTCGGTCCGTTATCTGCTGGGTTTGGTCGTCTCTGATGCTGGAGCAGAAATCGACGACATTGACCACCTTGGCAACCGCCGGCTGCGTACGATCGATGAGCTGGCTTGCGACGAGCTCCGCAAGGGGTTCCTCAAGCTGCGCCGCACGGTTCAGGAGCGGATGAGTCTGAAGGACGCCGAGGACATGACGCCCAGGAGCTTGGTCAACCCCAAGAGCGTCTCGGCAGCGATCGAGTACTTCTTTGGCCGGGGTGAGCTCTCGCAGGTTGTCGACCAGACAAATCCGCTTTCTCAGCTGACCCATGAGCGAAGGCTGTCGGCGCTCGGGCCAGGTGGACTAAACCGGAAGCGAGCCGGTTTCGAGGTACGAGACGTCCATATTTCGCACTATGGACGCATCTGCCCCATCGAGACGCCGGAAGGGACGAACATCGGTTTGATTTCGAGCCTGGCGATTTATGCCGGTGTGGATGAGTACGGTTTCCTGATTACGCCCTACAGAAAGGTCGCTAAAGGAAAGCTCACCGATGAAGTTGTCTGGTTGCGGGCCGACGAGGAAGCCGATTCGTATGTCGCCCCTGCCGACTCAGAGGTGAACGGTGGGAAGCTGGCCGGAGGAAGCAACCTGATTGCCAGATTCCATTCCGACTTCCATATCGTTTCGCCCGAGCAAGTCGAGTACATCGACATCGCGCCCAGCCAGATGGTGGGCGTTTCCGCAGGTTTGATACCGTTTCTGGAGCACGATGACGCCAACCGGGCACTGATGGGATCCAACATGCAGCGACAGGCGGTGCCTTTGCTGGTCACCGAGCCCCCCATCGTAGCGACGGGCATGGAGAAAGAGGTCGCACGGAATTCGAGCATGGTGGTCAAGGCGCTGCGGGCCGGCAAGGTGACCTACTGTGACGCGGAACGCATCGAAGTGGGTGCCGACGTCTATTCGCTGAAGAAGTTCGTGGGGCTGAACGAGCGTACTTGTTTGAATCAGAAACCAGTCGTGCAGCTGGGCGATAAGGTCGAGCGGGGACAGGTCATCGCCGACGGCGCCGCGTCGTTTCAGGGTGAGCTGGCCCTTGGTCGCAACGTCTTGGTGGGGTTCATGTCGTTCGACGGCTACAACTACGAGGACGCGATCATCATCAGCGAGGAATTGGTCAAGAACGACGTCTATACATCCATTCACATCGAAGAGTTTGATGTTGAGATTCGCGAGACGAAGTTGGGGCGTGAGGAGTTCACACGCGACATTCCCAATGTCAGCGAAAAAGCTCTGCGGAACTTGGACGAGAACGGTATCGTCCGCACGGGAACTTACGTTCGGCCCGGAGACATCCTTGTCGGAAAAGTCTCGCCGAAGTCCAAGACCGAGTTGACCCCCGAGGAGAAACTGCTGCACGCCATCTTCGGGCGCGCTGGAGAGGACGTCAAGAATGACTCGCTCGAGGTGCCCTCGGGTATCGAGGGGATTGTGATCAACACGCAGAAGTTCTCCCGGCGAATGAGTCTCGGAGAAGACGAACGCAAGAAGTTCGAGAAAGAACTGAAGGACGTCGAGTCGGAGGGCAACAGCCGAGTTTCCGAAGTATTCGGCGAGCTGATTCACACGATGGAAAAAGAGCTGGGCAGGACGCTGACCGACGAGGATGGCACGCCGCTTGTCCGGGACCAAGACTCGAAGTACATCGCAGAACGTGCGCAGCAGTTCCGCCTGGAGACCATCACGGCCAACATGCGCAGTGAAGACCTCATCAAGCGGATCGAGGAGGCTTACAAGGGCCAGTGGGCTGGTGTCGAGGCGGCCATCGATGACCGCGATCGAAAGCTCAATAGCATGAAGCGCGGCGACGAGCTCCGTAGCGGGGTGCTGCAGATGGTGAAGGTCTACATCGCCACGAAGCGGGTTATCTCGGTCGGAGACAAGATGGCAGGTCGTCACGGCAACAAGGGGGTGATTTCCAAGATTCTCCCGGTTGAAGACATGCCGTTCTTGCCGGACGGTTCTCCCATCCAGATCATGCTGAATCCGCTCGGCGTACCGAGCCGCATGAACGTTGGTCAGATCCTGGAGACACACCTCGGCTGGGCGGGTGCTAAGCTCGGCTTTCAGGCTGTGACTCCCGTGTTTGACGGTGCATCGGAGAAGGACATTAACAACTGCCTGGGTGAAGCCGATTTACCCGATCACGGCAAGGTCCGGCTCCATGATGGGCGTACCGGCGAGCCGCTCGAGCAGGAGACGACGGTCGGGTACATCTACATGTTGAAGCTCCATCACCTTGTCGACGACAAGGTCCATGCCCGCAGCACGGGCCCCTACTCGCTGATTACCCAACAGCCGCTTGGCGGCAAGGCACGTTTTGGGGGCCAGCGTTTCGGAGAAATGGAAGTCTGGGCTCTAGAGGCCTACGGAGCGGCCTACATTCTGCAGGAGTTGTTGACCGTCAAGAGCGACGATGTCGAAGGCCGCACAAAGATCTACGAGTCGATGGTGAAGGGCGAGAACACCCTAGAGGCCGGTACGCCGGCCAGCTTCGATGTCCTCACGAACGAGATTCGAGGGCTCGCACTGAACATGCAATTGGAAAAGCGGCGCGTCTAAAACACGAAATTGATCCCTTGGTTCCCCTTACCCAGCAGGGGAGCATGCGAGATACCCACACCACGCGGTGATCCCAATAAGGAGCACAGGCAGATGACACTCGGCGAATCCTCCTACGACCGCATCAACGATTACGCAGCAGTCAAGATCAGCCTGGCCAGGCCTCACGATATTCGCAGTTGGTCGTTCGGCGAAGTCAAGAAGCCGGAGACGATCAACTATCGCACCTATCGGCCGGAAAAAGATGGTTTGTTTTGCGAGCGGATCTTTGGTCCCGAGAAGGACTGGGAATGCGCGTGCGGCAAGTACCGTGGCATGAAATACAAGGGGATGATCTGCGACCGCTGCGGCGTCAAAGTAACGCACTCGCGTGTACGCCGCAAACGCATGGGGCACATCGAGCTCGCCGCTCCGGTGGTCCATATTTGGTTCTTCAAGGCGATGCCCAGCAGGTTGGGTAATTTGCTGGAAATGAAAACGACCAGTTTGGAAAAGGTCATCTACTTTCAGGACTATGTTGTCGTCGAACCGGGCGACACCAGTCTCGAACGAGCCCAGTTGCTGACCGAAGAGGAGTATCGAGCGGCCAAAGAGCAGTGGGGAGATGGGGCGTTCGAAGCGGACATGGGAGCGGAGGCGGTCCGCAAGCTGCTCGTCAACCTCGATCTCGTGAAGCTCTCCCAGGATCTCCGCGAAGAGCTGGGCAAGACGAACTCGAAGCAGCGGCGGAAGGATCTCATCAACCGCCTCAAGATCGTCGAGTCGATTCGCGACAGCGATAACCGGCCGGAGTGGATGGTGCTGGATGTGATTCCGGTCATTCCGCCCGACCTCAGGCCTCTCGTGTTGCTGGACTCGGGGAATTTTGCCACCAGCGACCTGAACGACCTCTATCGACGCATCATCAACCGAAACAACCGGTTGCGAAAGCTAGTCGATCTCAATGCGCCGGAAGTCATCATTCGCAACGAAAAGCGCATGTTACAGCAGTCGGTCGATGCACTCTTTGACAACAACCGCTGCAAGCGGCCGGTGCTGGGCAGCAGTAATCGCCCGCTCAAGTCCCTGACCGACATGATCAAAGGAAAGCAAGGACGGTTTCGCGAGAATCTGTTGGGCAAGCGAGTCGACTACTCCGCGCGAAGTGTGATTGTGGTGGGTCCGAAGCTGAAATTGCACCAGTGCGGTCTGCCCAAGAAGATTGCGCTAGAGCTCTACCAGCCGTTCATCATCCGGCGGCTCAAGGAACTTGGGCATGCGGACACCATCAAGAGCGCCAAGAAGATGTTGGAACGCAAGGACGAGGAGGTCTGGGATATCTTGGAGCAGGTCATCCAGAACCATCCAGTGTTGCTCAACCGCGCTCCCACACTGCATCGCATGGGTATTCAAGCTTTTGAGCCGACGTTAGTCGAGGGCAACGCCATCCACTTGCATCCGCTGGTGTGCAAGGGTTTCAACGCCGACTTCGACGGAGATCAGATGGCGGTTCACCTTCCGCTGTCGATCGAGGCACAGGTCGAAGCACACACATTGATGCTCTCGACCAATAACATCTTCGGTCCCGCCAACGGCCGACCGATTATGAGCCCATCGCAAGATACGGTCATGGGCTGCAACTACATCACGCTGGACATGCCCAATCGCCGAGGAGAGGGGATGACTTTCTCCTCGCTCGAAGAGGCAGACCTTGCCTACTCGCTAGGCGTCATCGACATGCATGCTCTGATCAAGGTCCGCCTACCGGCGAATCGCCGAGTGAAGAGCGAAGAGGAGGATTCCAAGCCTGGAGCGCTGATCACGACCTCGTACGGGCGGATCTTGTTCAACATGATGCTGCCGGACGGTATGGACTACTACAACCAGACGCTCAAGTCTGGTGACCTGGCGACTGTGATCTCCGACTGCTACCAGAAGCTGGGACGTAGCGCGACGATCAATCTGCTTGACGACATGAACCAGCTTGGTTTCCGCGAGAGCACACGCAGCGGCCTGTCGTTTGCAACGGACGATCTGGTGACGCCGGCGTCCAAGACGAAGTTCATTGCGGATGCTGAAAAGCAGGTACTGAAGTACAGGAAGCTGTACGAGCGCGGTGTGATCACCGACCAGGAGCGCTACAATCAGGTCTTGGATACTTGGACGCATACCCGCGAGTCGATTACCGGTGAGATGATGGACGCCATGAAGTCTGACGACCGTGGCGGCTTCGGTTACGTCAACCCGGTTTACTTGATGGCTCATTCCGGTGCTCGGGGCGGTGTCGAACAGATTCGCCAGCTGGCGGGCATGAGAGGTTTGATGGCGAAGCCAACGGGAGAGATCATCGAGACCCCGATCAAGGCGAATTTCCGCGAGGGTTTGAGTGTGCTCGAGTACTTCAGCTCAACACACGGGGCTCGCAAGGGGTTGGCCGACACGGCGCTGAAGACCGCTGACTCCGGGTACCTCACCCGTAAACTGGCTGACGTTGCCCAGAACGTGGTGGTGACTCTCGACGATTGCGGTACGACTCAAGGTGTCACGAAGGGCGTTATCTACCGTGGCGAAAAGGTCGAGGTCCGTTTGGCAGATGCTGTCAACGGCCGGGTGAGCCGCCAGAACATCGTTAATCCGATCACGGACGAAGTCATTGTGCGGGAGAACGAGCTGATTACACCAGACATCGCCCGCAGGATCGAAGAGCTGGGACTTGAGAAGATCCAGGTCCGCAGTCCGATGACGTGCGATGCCCCACTAGGAGTGTGCCGCCTGTGCTACGGAATGGACCTCTCGACGGGAACGATGGTCGAGGAAGGTATGGCGGTCGGCATCATTGCCGCCCAGAGCATCGGTGAACCGGGTACGCAGCTGACGATGCGTACGTTCCACATCGGAGGTACGGTCAACACCAGCGTCGAGGAGAGTGAGACTCGGGCGAAGCGCGGCGGGGTTGTCCGATTCACGCGGATGCGGGTTGTCAAGACGGAGGAGGGTAAAGACCTCGTACTCACCCGCAACGGGGAGATTGCCATTCTCGATCCCAAGGGCCGTGAGATCGAGAAGTACGAAGTGCCGACAGGCGCCACGCTCATGGTTCAAGAGAACCAAGAGGTCAAGGCAGGATCCGCTCTCTGCCAGTGGAATCCACACAGCATCCCGATCCTGGCCGAGGTGTCCGGCAAGGTCCGCTACGAAGACGTCGTGGAAGGTGAGACGATGCGGATGGAGAAGGACCCCAGCGGACACGTGCGGCGGTTGATTATCGATCACAAAGGCGAGCTTCATCCGCAGATTGTCCTCGAAGACTCCGATGGCAAGCCGCTGGATGTCTACTACCTGCCCGAGAGAGCTCACATTGTCGTGGACGAGGGAGAAGTGATCGCAGCGGGGATTGTCCTGGCCGAGACGCCGCGCGAGGCTTCAGGGATTACGGACATTACGGGCGGTTTGCCTCGTGTGACGGAGATTTTCGAGGCCCGCAAGCCCAAGGATCCGGCGGTCATTGCTGAGGTCGATGGTGTCGTAGAGATTCTGGGCGAAAAACGGCGCGGCAAGCGTACGATTATCGTACGCAGCGAGAGCGGTATCGAACGCGAACATCTGGTACCTCATGGTAAGCGGTTCCTGGTGCACGCCGGTGATCATGTCAAAGCCGGGCAGGCCTTGGTGGATGGGCCGCTGGTGCCCCATGACATTCTGAGAATCTCCGGCGAGGAGGCGGTTCAGCAATACCTGCTGCACGAAATCCAGAGTGTCTATCGCAGCCAGCGTGTTGATATCAACGACAAGCATGTCGAAATTATCATTGCTCGGATGTTGCGGAAAGTCCGCATCGAGAATCCGGGGGACACCAATGTGCTGCCGGGAATCGACATGGATCGATTTGAGTTCCGCCAGATCAATCAGGAACTGTCCCGTTGCGTGAAAGTCACCCAGAAGGGCGACAGTGACTTCGAGGCAGAGACGATCGTGCCCAAGGACGCGTTGGAGCAGGTGAACACGCAGATCGAGGCCTTGGGAGGGGACTCCGCGAAGGGCAGCCGTCCGCGGGCCGCCACCGCGGCGACGCAGCTCTTAGGGATCACTAAAGCCTCGGTGCAAAGTTCCAGCTTCATCTCTGCGGCCAGTTTCCAGGAGACGACAAAGGTGCTGACCGAGGCAGCGCTGGCCGGCAAGGTCGATCATCTCGTCGGGTTGAAGGAAAACGTGATTCTGGGTCACTTAATTCCGGCGGGCACGGGGTTCCGTACGTTTCAGGAGTCAGAAGTTCGCTACCGGCCGGAGGCTCTGCAAGCAATGGCAGCAGAGAAGGAACGGGCACTGGTTACCAGCTTCCCGCTGTTACAGTCCGGCGAGGACGGCAACGGAGCGACTGCGGAAGAAGGCAGCGAGGAGACGGTTCCGGCATCGGAGAGTGCTTCCAGCAGCGAACCTGCTGGAAGCGAGGCTTTGGACAGCCTGTTTTCGTCCGAGACACCGCAGCCGCCGGCTGAGTAGTCGCTTCGGGAGCTTGTGCTGAGTTGCTTCAATTGAATCTGCCGTTGACGTCGGGTTACTGCGGCGGCTAAAAGTCGGGTCATCCAAAGTAGCAGGCACACTCCGTGTGCCGTCCGCAAAGTAGGGGGGTACGGCACACGTGTGCCCACTACCTTGTTTTTGGAAGCCCTGATGCCAGCGACCGCAGATTTCAGAGGGTCCACCGAATTCGGCTGTCTTCCTACCAGCCTGCGAGCACTCCATTTCGCAGACAGGTCGGCGGGTTGGTTGTCCGACGCGTTCGCATCGGACAACGCGGTTGCGATCCGGCTGGAAGAAGTCACCGAGACGACCGCTGGGCTGTCCCGACTGCGCGACGACTTATTCGACGTTGTGTTGATCAGTCACGCTCCGCCGGGCCTCGACGCGATGGAGTTGGTCGAGGCCGTACGAGCGGGTGGCGGCGAAGAACAAGCGGTCGTGGTGCTGGACACCGACTCGGACTCGCAGCTGGCGGCGCTTTGCTATGAAGTCGGCGCGGACGCTTATCTGTCGGTCGAGAACAGTACGACCAGAAATTTGCTTTGGACCCTTGCGCGAGCGGTCGAATACCGCCGTTTGATGGCGGAGAATCGGCGGTTGCACGGCGCCGAGCTGCACCGACAGGAACTTGAGCGGGAGGAATCGCAGCGGCTGCTAGACCAGCAGAGGTGCCTGGTCGCCCACCGGAAGGATTCCCTTTCGCTTTCTCAGGAAGTCGGTGACCGATACCGCGAGCTGCTGCGGACGTACGTCATCATGGGGTCGGGCAGTATTGCAGAAGAGACACAGCAGTTAGTCCAGCTGCACTTGTCTCGCGGGGGCAGCGCGCGGGAGGCGATGCTCATGCATGTAGACGCCCTACAGGAGATGATTCATGGGCTAGGACAACGAAGTGCACGTCATGTCATGAGCCGTGCCGACGTCTTGATCTTGGAGTTCATGATTCACCTGTCGGATGGCTATCGGCGGCAATATTCGGACTGCGTCAATCTGCCGCGACAGATGACTCTACCGTTTGCCGCCTAGCTCGAGATGCGCAGCCCACCGCGGAAGCGGAGCGTCTTCTTCCATAGCAGTCCTCCTCGAGCCGCCCAACAGGTTGCCGTCTCGGTTCCCTTTCTCCTGGTAGCCGAATTCGCCAGAATTTGGACGAATCAGCAGTCCACCAAACTCTGGCGACATTGGCTACGATCGGATAGCGGCGCAACGTCAGGGAAAAGTCCTTAACCCGAATTATTCATGAAGATCGTCGCGAGAGGTTGTAAGTACGTTCGTGGCAAGGAAGGCGAGCAGTTCTTCCGCAGGCGTATTGAAGCAATACGTCGAGGGAGAATTGTGAAGCATGACGAAGCCACGGATGGACTTACGACCTCGCAGCAGATCGCTCATGAACAATCCGGGTTAACGGCGTTGGGTGTGGCGGGGGTGTAGTTGACCGGTGCGCGGAGCGTCCCCGACAATGGCACAAGGTGCCTGTTTCGTCGCTGGCTTCCTGGAGGCAGAGGTGTGAATGCAGATTCTGGGTTTCGCCGTTTGCTCCTGCTTACTAGCGCGGCAGTTGTATTTCTGTTTACGGTCATGACGGCGGCGCTTGCGCGCGGCGAACCGCTGCCCGCGACGGCCGCCGCGGACGAGCAAGTCGGGCTGGCGGATGCCCGGCGGCAGCTCTACTTAGCCGACATCAGCGCGGCCAGCATAGCTTGGCGCGACGGCGACTTGCGGTTGATGGAGTCTCTGCTCGAGCGACACGTACCTTCCGCCGGTGCGGACGACCTGCGGCAGTTCGAGTGGTATGTGCTGCGCGAGTTGTCGCGTCGGAGCCAGCCGCGGAAACGCGTCGAATTACCAGATGCGCTGAAGGGGTCCGACTATTCCAGCGACGGAGCCCGGTTGGCGATCGTCTGCAGCACCGACCACTCGGTCGGTTGGGTTGATTTGACGACAGGCAAGTACCAGACGCTCGAGCAAAGGACAGAGCCCTACTGGCGCGCGGAGTTTGCTGCCATCTCACCGGATGGCAACACGGTCGCCTATCGACTCCCGGGCAAGGAGGCGGGAGTTCGCGTCCGCCAACTCGAAGTGAACAACACACTGGACCTACGGGTCAACGGGCAACCGGTCTTGTGTGCCGCCTTCTCCCCCGATGGCGGCTCGCTAGCCACTGGTCGTGGTGACGGAAGAATCCAGCTTTGGGATCTGGAGAGCGGGCAGAGCCAGCTTATTGTGCATCGATCTGCTGCAGCCTCGGCTGTCAGCTTTTCGCCCGATGGCTCACTGCTGGCGGTTGCCTGCGCGGCCAAGACGGAGCGCGGCGTCCTGGCCACGGATGGTGAGGCGCACAAGCAGGTAGTCGTCTACCAGCTTGCGGATCGCAGCAGCCGCTGTGAGATTGAGCACGAGACGGGTGTACAGTCGGTCGCCTTTTCGACGGACGGCCGTTACTTGGCCACGGGCGATCAGCAAGGCGCGATCAAACTCTATGATTTCGACGAAGACTCGATTACCGAGCTATACCGTCCGGGCAAGCACGACGTAGTGACCGATACCCGCGTCGCGATTCGCAGTTTGGCGTTCTCTCGCGATGGCAAATGGCTCGCTTCCGCCGGACTCGGAATCAGGATTTGGGATCTGAGCAACTTGACGCTCCATTGCAAGCTGGATGGACATGTCACTAGCATCGACCGTCTTTCCTTTTCGCGCGACGATCAGCTGTTGTCCGTCGGCAAAGATCGGCAAGCTTTGACGTGGGACTTGAGCCGTGGGGAGAGGAGCAACGCTGCTATACGCCAATTTGGCGGCCAGATTGACTGCATCGCGCTCTGCCCCTCAGGTGAGGTTGCGGTGTATTCACTCAACCAGCGGAGAGTCAACTTCTGGGATCCCATCATCGACAGAGTCCGGCAGATTGATCGGGCGGGATATATCGCTGTCTCCGAATCTGGAATCATGGCAACTTCCTACGGGAGAAGAATTCGACTCTTAAACTTAGCGACCAACGAGTGGGCTGAAACCTCGATCGGCTGGAGTGTCCGCAAGCTGGCGTTCTCTCCCGACGATCGGATCCTGGCGATCGGCGGTCTGAATGGCGAGTTGGAGCTATGGGACGCCACGACGGGCGAACGGATCTTGCAAGAGAAGACGCCGTGGAGCCGAATTATTGACTTTGCGTTTAACGCCGACGGAACTCGAGTTGCGGCGGCGCACCCGAACACCGGTAAGGTGACCTTGTGGAACGTCGACAAGGGGGAGCAAGATCGGGTTATCGACATTGGGTTTGGCTGCGGTGAACTCTCTTTAGATTACTCCCCCACCGGTGAGTTCCTGGCGGTTGGGCGGTGGCGTTTGGGGATTCAACTCTGGGATCTGGCTGATGCGGAGAGCAAGCCCAAAGAGTTTGGAGCCGGCACGATGGCAGTCGAGTTTGCACCGGACGGCAAGACGCTCTATTCCGGCCGTGTCGGCGACGGCATGTTGCAAGTCTGGGACATCGAGACGCTACGACGTCGGTGCGTCTTGCCAGGAGTCACCCGGGCCTCCGACATCGCGGTGTCGCCCGACGGCAACATCGTGGCTATCGGCGGTTGGGGTGGAGCAGTCCGGGTACTCGTGGCCGCTCCCGATGAGTGAAGATGACGATTCGGAGTCGGGCTTACAATGCGCAGCCTTTTAGCGAGAATGACTGCCAGGCCTTTCGTACGGAGTAACTCCGGGGCAGGGGCCGGGAAACTAGGCTGTCAATGAGTGTAGGTTGGATCCGTGGCACCAGCAACAAGAAGGCGTTGGCAGTTCGGCTTGCGAAGTCTCTTCATCGGCACGACGGCGGCCGCGATCGCTGTGGCGCTGATGACTTGGCTCGATGTCCCCGGCGACTTTGTCTTGATCGTGGCCGCAATCGTCGCCGTGCTGATTGAAGCTGTGATTCACCGTCGCGGCATGCGGTGGATCATGCGGCGTCGCAGGCGGGCCGATTGACTTGACGCGGAGCCTGAGGTCGTGCTCAACAACCTTGTTTCTGTCGTGATCATGACGACCATCACCACCGGATGGTGTAGGACGGTCGTGTGCGGAGAGCCGCCAAGTCCCAATTTGGGGCAGAGAATCTCGTTCGAAGATCAGCATGCCGGCGAATACGACCTGCATGCGGGCCGGACCAGCTGGACAGCCGAAGAGAAGGTCGAAGTCGCTGACGGAAAACTCACCGTTCGGATCGAACTGAGCGGTGATGAGAGACCGGCTGGAATTCGCGAGCTGTATTTCGTCAAGATTCGTTGACTTTCAGAGATTACGCGGACCTGCACTTCTCGGAGCAACCCATGGCTCGCATCGAAGGAATCGACGACGATCGCATCGACAACGGTATCGCGAGGGTATTTGACGAACAGACTGCGAAGTGGGGTGCTCGTCTGGAACCGTACGAAATCTTTGCCCGTAGGCCGTCGCTGTTCCACGCAGTGCTTGGAATGTGGGAAGGTCTCGGCGCCTCGGGCCTCATCGATGTGCAGTTAAAGACTCTCGTCAACCGACGGGTTGCTGCGCATAACGGATGTGTTTTCTGACAAGACATCAACGCTGCCGTGGGCAGCGAAGAAGGCCTCGCCCGCGAAAAAATCCTCGCGCTTCCTAACTACGCGTCCAGCGATCTATTCAGCGACCGCGAGCGTGTCGCCCTGGAGTACGCCGACCGGATCACAGTTACGGAACTCGAAGTGTCCGACACCTTGTTCGCGGAGCTCCGGCGACACTTCAGCGACGATGAGATTGTCGAGTTGACGGGATGGATTGCTTGGGAGAATTGCTCTAGCAAGTTCAACCGGGCCCTGCGCATCGACTCGCAGCATCTCTGGGAAGGCGACCACTAGCCCGGATTATTCATGAGCGATCTACTGCGAGGTCGTAAGTCCATCCGTGGCTTCGTCATGCTTCACAATTCTCCCTCGACGTATTGCTTCAATACGCCTGCGGAAGAATTGCTCGCCTTCCTTGCCACGAACGTACTTACAACCCTCTCGCGACGATCTTCATGAATAATCCGGGCTAGCCCCCAGCAAGGAGGCTGTGGAGCTCTTGCGCTTCACAAACCAGCGGACATCGACCTCACCCTCCCGCGAGAGCGGGAGGGTCGGACGCGTAGCGTCCGGGGAGGGCTGCCCGGGAGTCGTAGGCCGGGGACAAGCGGCAGGAAAGATGGCGGCTTCTGACAAGAGGTGACGCCGCGCCGTTCCGGCGGCACCAAGTTCGATGCACTTCGTGTTGAGTGCCAACCGGCGCGTGCTGGAACTGCGCGGCGGGCAAATCATAGGCTCATGGAAGCTTCTTTTACGCCGCCTGTTCCGGCCTACCTCCTCGGAGGTGGTGCAGCTTACGCTTCATGCATTCCACCAAACTCTGGGCGAGTTCGGCTACGCCGCAAATCAGTAGCCCACGGTTTCTCAGCGAAACCGACGCGTAGCGTCCGGGGAGGGCTCCCCCTCTCCGGCCCTTCGGGCCGACTCTCCCCGAGGGGAGAGTGACAAAGACCCTGGTGAGTTTGGCTACGCACCGAATCAGCCGCTGGGCGTTAGCCCACGGTTCCTCAGCGAAACGTTTGCCCGCGTGTCGGCTTGGTGTTGCTCTGCTTCTGGCGGACGGCACACGGAGTGTGCCTGCTACCTTCTGTCCGGGCCGACTCTCCCAGCCAAAGAGTCAGTCCTCAGCGAGCCAGTCGATGGCGGCGAGCAGGGCGTCCTCTCCCATTCCCTGGTGGGCAGTGACTTCGTCTGCCGCATCGGCGACTTGAAACGCCGCAGAGACGACTGAGGGCAGCTGGTCGGCTACACCTCCGACCCAGAGTGGATGAGGAGCCGACAAGGCCAGCATCCCGGGCAGGTCTCCGTATTTGACTGCGCCTGGCAAGAAGTTCGGGTCCCGATAGGACCGCAGCTTGCCGAAACGGAAGCCACCGGACTGCACGGCCGCTCGATGAACCGCGTCTCCTGCTCGGATCCGGGCGGCGGCGACCAGCGGGCCGGCCGCGCCGACCCCGAGTAGATGAACGTGCTCCACCTCGTGTTCGTCGAACCGAGCGAAAGACAACAACGTCAGTATGTCGTGAACCCGCTCGGCGAACACGGTGTGATTGTATCCGAAGGTATACCCAGCGAACTCACGCGGATTGGCGACCACCGGCGTTTGATCCAACGTCCCTCGGTCGGGCAGAAACTCGCCCTGATACAACAGGTCGGCCGCCAGTACCGAAAAGCCATGGCCCAGCAGACGACGGACAGCGGGGCTGGGCCCGCCGTCAGCGGCGAGCGTGCCGCGTTTGCCCAGTTCGTCGACCCAAATCACGACCTGCCCGTTCCACGCTGTGTCGGTCGGGTAGAACGAGACGACCGGCAGCTCTTCTCCTTGTTCTGGATAGCGCAAAATGTCCTTGAAAAACAGATATCCGTCGCCGGCCTCCTTGCTGACTTTTTCCCGCGTAATACTCCCTGAGCTGGGTATTTCTCTGGGGATCAGCGTTGCGAAGGCACCTCCCACGATCTTCCGGTATTGGCCCCAAGCTTCCGCGTTTTTCGGAAAAAGCCGCAGCAGTTGCCGGTCTGCATCGGCTGCCAGCCAGTGCGTGACCTCGCGCTCGTGCGAGGCGCCACCCGGCGGTGGAGGATGCTTGTCGTTCCAAACCGTCCACTCTGCGGCAGTGAGCGGCTGCCAGCGGTCCTCGACGATTGGCTCTTCAAGACCCAGTTCTAGGTGCTTGTTGAACCAACTGTACATCAGCGCGCGGGTCACGTAGTTGTAGTTGTGTGGAAAGTGTGTCAGCGAAGTGCATTGAACGTGATCCTCGGCTCCCAACATCCCGTACAGCTTCTTCAGTTCGGGGTAGCCGTCGGTCATCATGGCCCGAGTCCAATCGTTAGCTGCGGTCATGGCCTGCGGCTTCGGCGCAAACAGAGCGGTTAGCTCGACGTTGCCGGTTCCCACCCGCAGTAGGCAACAGTTCTCGCACGTACAGCCACCTTGCATGGAGGTCGACACCATGCCCTGCGGAAAGGCCGCGACGGGTCTGGGGTCGATCGCGCAGAGAAGAATTGTCTGGGTTCCTCCCCCGCTGCCTCCCGTGACACCCACTCGGTTCGGATCGACGTCGGGGAGGCTCGTCAGGAAGTCGAGCGCCCGCACTGAGTTCCAGGTCTGCAGCCCCATGACACTTTGTAACCGGAGTTCGGCTTGGGTGCTGAAAAAGCCCCAGCTGTCTTCGGCGTCAAATTCGCTGCGTTGATCAGCGAAACGATGGGCAAGCTCAAACGAGATCTGGCGGCTGTCGGCATATCCCAGCATGTCGAAGATAAAGGTGACACACCCCATCCGTGCCAGCTGGGCACAACGAGAAAGCTTGGGATAGCGACCGCAGTCTTCGAACCGCTCCGCTCCCTGCGTAATCAGCTCGAGCGTCTCTTGCTCGCCATAGTCTTGCAGCCGCCCACCGTGTCCGTGAGGGCAGAGGACGGCCGGCAGCGGTCCTTCCCGCTCGGCAGGCCTGAATAGCAGTCCCGTGACAAAGTGATTGGGGATACTCTCGAAGTAAACTTTCTCTACGGTAAAGCCATCCCGCTCGACTTTTCCATGAATCGTTGGTTTCAGATCGGTTCGCTCGGGCATCGGCCAGAGCCCCGTCGCCACGAGGACACGCCGACGCAGTGCGTCAGACCGCTCTTGCCAGGCTTCCACCGTAACCGGTACCTCAAACGGAAAATGGCCATCGAGGTCTTTGGGGCTCTCGAGTCTTCGATCGTTCGGCAGCTGACCAGCCGGCAGCACGCGTGCCACGTCCTGTTGGGCGGCGGTGATGGAGCAGAGCAGCATGCTGAAGACCGCGGACCGAAGGACGGTGCGACTTCCAAAGTCAAAGTTGATTGCCATCGGAGTCACTCCGGATGTTGGGCCAGACCGCTCTGAAGAAAATGCTGGTAGCGAGCGGGGCCTGTGCGCCACACTATCGCCCCCTCGAAATACACCAAACAGACCGAAGAATCAACCGGCAAGCTGAGGATCCCGAGACACAGAGGCGTCGAAACCAACCACAATCTCCTGTGGTTGCTGGATCGGCGACGCCAAACGCAGCTCCAAACGAGTGCCGAAACTCTCGAGCTGTGCCACTTTGAGCATCGCCTGGGGACCGTCCAAGATGTACGCTTGCAGCTGCGGCCGCTGCGCAAATGGCGGACAGAAAGCAACGTGTATATGCTGATGCGATTCACCGGCTGCGAATTTGGCCCGTACGAACCCCACAATCGACTCGCCGCCCGCTTCGTCTCCCGATCGCGTTAGCTGCTGCGTAACGAGTTCGGGCAGAACCGGCCCTTCGTCGCTCGGGGTCTCCGGGTGTGCTGTGGAGGCGCTGCGCACCTCCGCGAGCTGTCGCCGGCCTGCTTGCCAAGCCTCGACGCGTCGTGTGCCGATCGTCCACCAAGTTGCCTCCGTCACGAGGAGCACGCACCAGAAGGCGATCAGTATCCAGCGGGACGTCGTGGGTACTGACACGGCAATTGCCAAGAACAGCAAGCACAGAGTTGGAAGGCCGAGGGAGAAGAGGGTCTGAGCCCGCCCGCGATTGCGGCTGGCGAGCCAGATCAAGCGAAAGGTGGCGCTGCAGGTTACCGCGACGGCAGTCAACAAGACAAAGGCGGCGGGCCCTAGAGGTTGAGTCAATGCTCCGCCAGCCCGTCGAAGCAGGAGCAGCCCGCAGAGGCTTGTTACCAGCGCGGCGGCAGCGAGCGATCCCCAACGGCAGAACTGCGGTAGGGATAGCCTCAAACGTGAGAGCGTCAGGTCCATCGATCTGTTTCCTAAATCACGAGCGTGATTCTGGTACCCAGCCGCCGGGCGTTAGCCGGCGTTGGCCCACGGCCTCATACGAGAACCGGATGCTAACGCATTCCGGCTGATCTGTTTGTCCCAAGAAACCAAACTTATTCGTTTGGTCTTCGCCGCCGCAGCCGTTAGTAAGCCGGTTCGGCGATGCCGTTTGAGTCGACCGTCCACGGTGTCCAGACCAAGGCAACGTGTTCCACGCTGAGATCAGACTTGCGCGGACGAATGGGCTTCTCCTTAATCTCCAGGTTGTCCGGTGCCAACTTCTCACGTAGAGCTTCGGCCTCCGCGCTAAACTCCTCTTCCAACTCAGCCAACTGCTCACGGACCGCCTCGACCGAAGCCTTGGCGCGGTCGACATCTCCTTTTTCACTGGCGATCCGACCTGCGGCCCGCATGGATGAGGCAGTACGGCTCATGTTGGTGGCGCTGCCCAGCTTACGTCCTAACATCGCGCCCAGCACCGTTGTTCCAAACGACAACGCGGTCTTCCAAGTTTGCTGTTTGACTTGGCTCTGCTCGCGCTCGAGACGCTGCTCGTAACGGCGGACGCGATCGGCGAGGACTTTCAGTTTTGGTGCATACTTCTTCCTTAGCTTCTCGACTCGCAGATCCCGTTGCTCGAACGCAAGTTGCTTCAAACGCACGTGGAATTCACTTTCGGTCTCATCTGGCAGAGACTTTGCCTTTAGCGCGGTGCAGGAGTAGAGGCTATGAGATTGACTTCGGTAGAGGTGATTTTTGAGCGCCTTTGCGAACGTGGCATAGCTTTTCTCTCGCGTTAGCTCTACTGGAAGCGACGCGAAGCGGGCATTGCCTTCGAGCTCGGATTCGAACTCGAGTCCCTCGTGATCAACATGTTCCGCGGACTCCCATACATCCGCGGGAACCGAATCACCGATCGGGCTCAGCAGGGCAACCGTTCGCCAAGTATCGAGGTCTGCTGAAGCACGGACGAAGTGGAGCCGTGCTACTCCGTAGATTGCAGGACGAAACAACAGCTCTTTTCCCGAAAGAGAGGCTCGCAGGGGCAACAAGAATTGCTCGTCGATGCCGGGTGGCACAATCGGTCGTTCGGCAGCCGGTTGTTGCTTGGAAACATCCTCGGGTTCCGCCGTCGCACCTTGGCGATTTCGGCGTCCCTCCATCAGCAGCTCGATCTGGGAGCGAGTGAGTGGGCCGCGGAGATAGGAGAGCGCCCAGCGAGTATGGAAAACAAACAGGCTCGTCGTCATGCACGTTGTTCATCAGAAAGACGCGGCTTCCGACTCCTGACAACGTCGCTTCGGTGCGGGCCCGATCGAACGCCGCACCAGCGGTAGCCGAAGCACCTTCCAGTCCATCCAGCACGCGCGCCTTGTCGCGTTCTGTTTGGAGACGACCCAAGAACCACGTTCCCGCGTTCGAGAGCGCCTTGTAGTCCAAGTCGACCGGGTTCTGAGTCGCCAACACTGTTCCCAACCCGAAGGCTCGTGCCTGTTTCAGCAAGGTCAGCAGCGGTAGTTTTGAGGGCGGATTCGCAGTCGGCGGCAGGTAGCCGAACACTTCATCCATGTACAGCAACGCTCGTAGACTGCTGGTGCCCGGCTGACTCCGCATCCAAGCCACGACCTCATTCAGCAAGATGGTCACGAAGAACATCCGTTCTGCATCCGACAGATGCGCGATCGACAGGATCGTCAACCGCGGGTGGCCTGATGCAGTGTAAAGCAGCTTGGAGATATCGAGCGGGTCACCTTTCATCCACGCCGAAAAACCCGGCGAGGCGAGCAGGTTGTTGAGCTGCATTGCAAGTCCGAACCGGTCCTTGGGTGGGAAGACCATCTCTAAGTCCATCACGCCAACTTGAGTGAATGGCGGAGACTGGATTTCACGAATCAATCCCCCCATGTCCAAGCTGCGACCCGCACGCCAGGCATGATCGAAGATGTTCGACAACAAAATGTGCTCGCGACTGCGGATCGGGTCGGCGTCGATCCCCAAGAGCGCCAGCAGGCCGCCTACCGAAGACAAGATCCGTTCGCGAAAAGCGTCGTTGTCTTCCAGCACAGCTGCGGGCGGCGCCGCAAAGGATCGCATCACGGTAAGAGGTAGTCCCGCAGTGCTGCCAGGTGTATAGATGTCGATCTCCACCGATTCGCGGAACTTCGCGATCCGGGATGGGTCTTGTCCCCACGTGGCAAGCCCTTTGCGCCAGGTGGCGGCGGTTTTCTTGGCGTAGTCGTCGACCGCCATTCCTTTGCGCGTGGCTTCGGCAGGGTCGATCCAAGGTTTAAAGCTGGCAGGAGCCAGATCGGGAAACGTGAGCAACAAGTTGCCTAGGTCTCCTTTGGGATCGATGGCAATGGAGGGAATGCCATCGATCGCCGCCTCTTCCAGCAGCGACAGGCAGAGCCCCGTCTTTCCGCTGCCGGTCATGCCCACACAGACCGCGTGGGTTGTAAGGTCCTTGGCATCATACAGCAGTAAGTCATCTAAGACGGTGTTGCGTTCGACGTCGTACTCCTTACCCAGATAGAACGCGCCAAGTTTTTCAAAGTCCTGCATCGAATCAGCCCGGAAGAGGAGAGTTTGTGCCTTGCGGCGAATTACTTGTCATGCGACTTGCTGCGATGTTGTCGTAACCGTCTGAGCCTGCGAGCCGGCTCGGATTCCAAGCCGACGACTCCACCTAACCGAGGAGCGTTTTGAGGACGAGCTCTTCTCGTGCCAAGTCTTCGAACAACACATCGGGGTTGTGCTCGGCCAACTCAGCGGCCGGATGGATTCCCGTGGCGACGGCTAACACGCGAGCGCCGATGGCTCGAGCACAGCGAATGTCCAAAGGTGTATCGCCAATCACCCAGACCCCTGCTGGCTGTCTATCATTGTACCCAGCGGCCTCGAGAGCGGCCCGGGCTACATCGTCACGGTCTTCGTGGTCGTCGCCATAACCGCCAAATGCAAACCGGTCATGTAGCCCAAAATGTTGTAGTTTGACCCGCGCTGCCTGTCGTAGATTGCCGGTGAGCAGCCCCAGACGTACATGGTCGCGATCTGCCAGTGTGTCAAGCAGCGTGACAACTCCCTGCAACACCTGGCCGTCCTTCTCGATCAGATGGCTGGGTAACGCACGAAGATAGCCTGCACACAGTCGCTGCCGATGTTCGTCTGAACATTCAATGCCGTGCAACTCTAGGAGGCTATGAATGATCCCGCGGTCGGTACGCCCGCTGAAAGGCACTTCTCCGGGTTCCTCAATACCGAACGTGGCTGAAAATGCCTCACGCAGTGCGGAACCTCCTGCGCCGCCGGTGTTGATCAGCGTGCCGTCGATGTCAAATAGCAGGGTCAGCATCCACTGATTCTAACGCAGTCCGCCGGTTAGCCAAGTAGCATTGGTTGCGAGACGAACGCCGCGAAACGATCCTGAAGTCAAGCCGCCATCTTCAATTCCGCCGCGTTTTCGCCCCGGCGGTAGCGGACGGCCAGTGTCGAGCAGGAAAGATTTTCTTTTGACAGACGGTCGTTTGTAGTCTATCTCTTTTAGTGGCTCATCAATTAGTCAGCTAATCAGCATTTCTTCGACAGCGGCGACATCCTGGTCGCCAACTCGACAACGGCAAACCGATCGCAAGATCGGGACGCAAAGCCATGGGTCCGACATCGAGCGGATCGCCAGGCTACCGAAAGTTGGTTGTTCACCCCATCCACCAGGATCGGAGTCGACAGATGTACGCCCTCCTCCACCTCTCTTGTGGCCGAACGGCGTGTCCATCTCCGTTGTGCGTGGGCAACACCGCACTGGCCGCAAACAGATCATCCTTCCTGACGGTTTCGACCGATTGCTCGTCCGGGACGTCCACCTGCCCGGTCGGCAACCACCTGAGCCCACGCTTGCTCGGGTTCCCTCTGAATGCCCGCCTCTCCAGTGCGGGCAGCGAAAGTTTCTCCACTTCCGCTTGATCCGGAGCTCAACCGGGGCAGATGAGCTTCACAGCAGGGGCAGCTGAAAGGGGCGCTCGTTAGCGGGCGCCTCTTTCCTTTTCGAAGCTCGGACAAGATGTCGAATTTGTCGCGTTTTCGTAACCCGACGCGTCAGCGAGGGGGAATTGGTGTATCAGCTAAGTCAGTCCCTCGCTTACGCTTCGCGCTTCCGATTGAACAAAGCGCGCAACATCAAAACTGACGCTTCGGGTTCTGATTGAGGCGAAATGCGCAACATCAAAACACACGCTTCGCGCTTACGGTTGAGGTGCAGACGCAACCTTAAACCTACGCTTCAGGTGCCGAAGAACCGAGCCGCTGTCCTGTGACCGCCCGACTGCAAAGATCGCAGCTCTTGAAACCGCCGGCACCCTCGGTTTCCATGCAGCTCGCAAAGGGTTAGGCTTTGTCCCAGAAGGGATCGAGCGGTTCCAACTAGCGGCACGCTCTGTTGTGCCGTTTGCAGAGTAGCAGGCAGCCGTCCGCCAGTGGCGCAGTTGCGGCACACGGAGTGTGCCTACTACCTTGACGGTCGACTGCCAGTTACCCGATGCAGCCTCTGTGATGGAAGTCACGGCACACGGAGTGTGCCTACTACTTTGAGCGACGATGTCCCCAGCCGTCAACCATCTGCCACGAGCTAGGCACGACCCGCGCAGCGGGTTCATCCAACGCCGCCTGTTCTTGATCAAGTCAACAGCAGCCGTGTCCTCACTGTTGCTCGTTCCCCGCACTACCGGCGCTGATCGGGAGGAGCCAAACGCACGACTGCGGGGTATGCTGTTGGGCTCGCTCATTGGCGACGCTGCCGGTGGACCTGTTGAGTTCGCCGCGCCGGAGCGAGTCCGCGATTGGATGCCGGCCACGCGTGATTGGGACGATCGGAGACAACTAACCAACGACGAAATCGAGCAGCTTGCGTCTTCGTTTCAATTACTCTCTTACGAGACTCTACGGCCGGAGCCGCGACCCTACGCACATTGGACACGCGCGGCTGCAGCGGGGACCGTCACCGACGATAGCCGGCACAAGTTCATGCTGATGGCGGCGCTGCGCGAAGCGCGCGAGAACGGCAAGTTTCCGATCGGTCCCGTCCAGCTGGCCCAGCAGTACCTGCGCTACTGTGAGTCCGCGCCCGTCCGCCGGCACCCTGCGTATGCATCTCTTTGTGAGGAGTGGTTGCGGGAGTACAACCAGGCGGCGCGATGGATAGCAGGCGATCGAGGTCGTGCCGACGCGGCCCCGACCGAGCGGTTGTGGGGAGGTGTGCCGACGAATGCGGGGCAGATGGTGCTGCTTCCACTGGCCGGGGCTTTCTACGGCGATCCTGAATCGGCCTATCGTGCGGCGTTTCAACTAGGTTTCATGGACAACGGCACCGCCAAAGATCTCAACTCTGCGATCGTCGCGGGTTTGGCGGCCGCCCTGGCGATTCCCACCGGCGATTCCACCCAGGAGCGATGGAAGGCAGTGCGGCGCGCGATGAGTCACGTTGATCCCTACCGCTACGCACAGATTCCATGGGTCGAACGACCGATCGTGCATTGGCTTGACTTTGCTGAGAAGGCGGTCGGGCGGGCGGACCAGGTGCCCAAGCGGCTCTTCGAGATTCTGGAGCAGGAAGCTGAGCCGCGCTATTATTGGGATGCCCATTTTGTACTTGCCAGTGCCTGGGCGATCATGGCGATCTGTGGCTTCGACGGACTGGCCAGTCTTCAGCTGGCACTCGACTTCGGCCACGATACCGACTCCACGGCGCAGTTGGTTGGAGCGTTCGCCGGTGCGGTTTACGGCGAACAGCTCTTTCCACTTCAGATGCGGTCCGACATCATAGCTCGTCTAGAAGCAGACTATCTCGAGTCAGTGGATGAGTGGACCGAACTACTGGTCGACCTGCAGCATCGCGAGCGATATCCTGTGCTCGTCGCCAGCAATTGAGGTCAGCGTCGGCGCTGGCACTGCGGGCAGAAGAAGGTCGAACGTTGCGCCTGCACAAAGCGGCGAACGCGGCCCCGCTTGCACTGCAAACAGTGTTGACCGGCGCGACCGTAGACGCGGTGGTGGTTCTGGTACGAGCCGGGGTTGTTCAACGCGTTTCGATAGGTTCCGTCGGCTAGCGTCGAACCTTCGTGGCGAACTGCATCTGTCAAGACCTGGACGAGCGCCGCGTGTAGGCTCTTCCACTGATCACGCGTGAGCCGATCACACGGCTTTTCCGGATGCAGCCCCGCAACGTGAAGAATCTCCGAGGCGTACAAGTTCCCAATGCCGGCGACGCTGCGCTGATCGAGCAACGCCACCTTGATCGAACGGCGGCTGCGGCACAAGCGGTGGCGAAGTTCTGTGGCCGCGATCGCTAAGGCATCCGGTCCCAAGTTCGCGGCGCCGAGACGTGCCGCGAACTCCGTCTCAGAGAGGAGCCGGACCGATCCCAGCCCGCGTCGATCCCAATACCAGAGCTCTCCAATGGGGCCGTCGGCGAGCCTCATGTGGAACCGCAAGTGCTCGACGTCCGGTGGATCCGCGATGAGAATGAGCCCCGTCATGCGAGGCTCGAAGACGAGCGAATCGCCGCTGTCAATCTGCAGCGTGACTCGCTTGCCGATGCGGCCAACTTCACAGACCTGGCGGCCGACGATCCGTCTCCGTAGCGCATCAATCCGAGGGTGGATTTCGATCGATTTCAAGTGGCACGGCACGCGGTCCACTCCGCGGACCGTACTGCCCACGACACCGGCGATGCCCCGCCGCATGGTTTCGACTTCTGGGAGTTCTGGCATCGTCGGCAACTATCCGTCGGCTGGTTGGTGTAGCAAATGTCCAGTTATAATAACGGGATTCGACTTTGAGAATGGAGGAATGGCATGACTGTCGACGTTGCCGTCGTACCCGTGGCTGGGAGGGGAACACGGCTCCTTCCGCTGACGAAGAGCCAGCCTAAGGAGATGCTGCCGGTTGGCCAGAAGCCTGTCGTCCAGTACGTGGCGGAGGAGTTAGCGCTCTCGGGGATCGAGCGCCTGCTATTTGTCACAGGTCCCGGCAAGACTGCGATCGAAAACCACTTCGATATCAACCAGGAGCTGATTACTTCGTTACGAGAGGGCGGGCAGGAAGAGCTGCTCTCTACGCTCTCCTTCGAGCGAGAACGGCTCGAGTACTTCTATACGAGACAGCGTCGCCAACTGGGGTTGGGACACGCCATCTTGTGTGCTCGCCCAATGGTGTCTCAGGAGCCCTTTGTGGTGGCTCTGGGGGACAGCATCATCGGCATCCACGCCAAGTCGACGATTGTCAAGCGGATGACCGAACTGTTCGAGAGCGAGGAAGCGGACGCTGTCATCGCCTTCGAAACAGTTCCTAAACGCGACGTCGTCAAGTACGGCATTGCCAGTGTTCGCCGCGAACTAGACGGTTTCTTCGAGTTGGCCGATCTGATTGAGAAGCCAACGGTGGACGAAGCTCCCAGCCAGTTGGCGGTGGCTGCACGGTACGTTTTCCAGCCAAAGATCTTTGGATTTCTTGAGCAAACGTCCGCCGGCAAAGGAAACGAAATCCAATTGACCGATGCGATTGGCAGCATGATTCGCGCGGGCCATCGCGTGCTTGGCGTCACTCTGCCTGCGGCGGAGGGCCGTTTTGACATAGGCAATTTCCCCAGCTATTTTCGAGCCTTTTTTGAATTTGCGCTGGCGGACCCCGAGCACGGTGCCGATTTGCTCGAAATTGTACAGGAGCGGCTGGGACGGCCGGTGCACCCGTGAAAATCACCCGCCATCGGGCTCATGCGCGTGCCGGCCTAATCGGGAATCCATCTGACGGCTACGGCGGGAAGACCGTCGCCTTTGCCATCCGCCAATTCTCGGCGGAAGTGGTCATCTATCCCTGGGATCAAGTCGAAATCATTTGGAGCAATCAGGACAAGAACCGATTCGACTCGATTGACGACCTGGTCGATGACGTCAACTTAAACGGCTACTACGGGGGCGTTCGTTTGGTGAAGGCCACCGCCAAACGATTTGTAGAGTTTTGCCGCCTGGAAGGGCTGGAGTTGCACGACCAGCCGTTTTCGGTGCGCTATCAAACGAACATCCCGCGCGGCGTGGGGCTCGCCGGGTCCAGCGCCATCGTCGTGGCGACCTTACGTTGTTTGCTCGACTTCTACGACATCTCAATTGCGCTCCCACTTCAGGCGTCGTTGGTTCGGTCGGTCGAGAACGACGAATTGAATATCGCTTGCGGCTACCAAGATCGTGTTGTCCAAGTCTACGGCGGGCTGGTCTACATGGACTTCTCGACCATGTATCCAGAGGCTGGATTAGAGTATGGCCACTACGAAACGCTCGATAGCTCGCGGCTTGCACCGCTGTATATCGCCTATGACCTGGGAGCGTCGAAGACATCGGCATCGGTCCACGGACCGCTGCGAACTCGTCTGCACGATGATGCCTGTCTCCAGCAGACGATGAACGAAATCGCAGACCTCACGCCGCAAGCTCGTCTGGCAATCGAGCGGGGCGACGCAGCACAGCTTCATCAGCTCGTCGATCGCAACTTCGACTTGCGCTGCCAGCTCTACAACATACAGACTCACCATGCCGCCATGATCACAGCGGCGCGGGCTGTCGGCGCGTCGGCGAAGTTCGCCGGTTCCGGGGGCGCGATCGTAGGGACCTTTGAGGACGACGCGATGTACCGACGCCTCGAAGAGTCTCTCGCGGCCGGCAGCAGCGACTGGAGGATCTTGCGGCCAGAGTTAGCGATGCGCTAACACGAACCGCCTGATCCCGCTAGGCTTGCTCGAAAGGCGCGTAGCGGCGTTGGCGGTCGATGCCGGCTGGTCGCCGAGCAGGCTGCTGCGGTGGATCGATCTGGGCTTTTACCAGGTGCGGCATCCACAGCGCCTTGCCGACGAGCTCAACGAGCACTTCAGGGTCAAATGGCTTCCGTAGGTAGTACGCCCCGCCTGCCTCGTGAACTCGGCGCACAATATCGGGTGCTTGAGCGCTCGTCACGAACATCAGCGGTATATCCTCGCCGTACTCGCGGCAGAGCTCCTGGGTCAGCTGCAAGCCGCTCTGGCCGCCGACATTCAGATCGCAGACGATCAAGTCAAGACTTAGCGAGCGAACCGCCTTCCGCGCCGCTTCACCGTCCTGGGCGCAATGGCATTCATATCCCGCCATGTTCAAGGTGGCGGCCATGCCGGTCAAGGTCAGCGGATCATTGTCGATCAAGAGGATGACGGCAGGTTCGGAAGGCATCGTGTACATGCTGCAGGCTCCCTGTCGAATTGGTTGAATGCCCCGCTGGGGGTCGACCGGGAGTGTCGGCATACTCTCCGGTGCCTGAGAAGTCTTTCGGTCCGTTAGACTCATCCAGTTAAACCCCACTTCCCCACTTGGGATAACCGCTGCAACCAGACTAAGTGGATGGGAGCCAGCCGACTCAATCCGCCGGGTCGCGAAAGCGGTAGCCCACACCGCGCACGGTCTCGATCAGCCGTGAATGCTCGCCCATCTTCTTGCGCACTGCACGAATGTGAACGTCGATCGTCCGCTCCATGACGAGTGTATCGTCGCCGAGCGCCGCGTCGATAAGGTCGGCGCGGCTGAAGACTCGGCCAGGTTCTCGGGCTAGAGTTTCCAGCAGCCGGAACTCGCTCCGCGTAAGGTGGATCGGCTGGTCATCAATCGAAACCCGATGCTTCGTGGGATCGATCATCACTCCTTGGCTGTAGACCAGTTGTTCAGACGATCGGTCCGAGTCGCGGCGGCACAATGCCTTGACCCGTTGCAGCAGCACCTTGACGCTGAAGGGCTTGGTCACGTAGTCGTCGGCGCCCAAAGAAAAACCGACCAGCTGATCAGCCTCCTCGGCTCTTGCGGTCAACATGATAATTCGCGTGTTGCCCGTCGCCGGATCTGCACGCAACCGCCGGCAGACGTCCAGTCCATCGACAACCGGCAGCATCAAGTCCAGTATGATCACATCGGGACGTTTGAGCTGGGCCTGGTTAATTCCATCTTGGCCGTCGTACGCCGCGAGTACGTCGTACCCCGCCTGCCTGAGATTGTAGGTGACAACTTCGACCAGAGAGCGGTCGTCTTCGATGATCAGTACGGTTTTGCTTCCCATGCCTGCACTATTCAGGCAGCCCTGCTGCCGTTCCGCGATGGCGTACAATCTCTCCCTCCACTAGGTAGATCACATCTTCAGCGATGTTGGTTGCTAAGTCGCCGATCCGCTCGACGTGGCGGATTGCCGAAAAACAATGCAACGCTGGAACGACCAAGTCCGATCGTTGCTGCATGACTGACTGTAGTTCCTGAATCAGTTGAACGTTCAGTTCATCGACTTCATCATCCATCTCACAGACCTGCCGAGCAGCTGCCGTATCCAGGTTGACAAAGGAGTCCAGCGCCGAGCGG
Organism: Pirellulaceae bacterium; assembly: GCA_965223305.1. Taxonomy (GTDB): domain Bacteria; phylum Planctomycetota; class Planctomycetia; order Pirellulales; family Pirellulaceae; genus CBDCWT01. Next base: position 118,688 of record CBDCWT010000079.1, read on the forward strand.
ACCATGGTTGTCGCCTGGACGATGATGCGATCGACCCGTTCGGGTATATCAAACTGGGGATAGTCTCCGATGCAGCGGGCCCGCTCAGCAACGTTTACAGCCAGATCAGCAATCCGCTCCAGATCGTTGTTGACCTTGACGACCGTAGCAATTCGCCGCAAGTCGACAGCCACCGGTTGGTGGAGGGCCAGCATCTTAAGGCACTCCTCTTCAATGGCGACTTCCTGTTGGTCGACAAGTTGATCGTCCTCAGACACTTCATCGGCGAGATCCAACCGCCGCTCTCGGAGTGCCAGTGCCGCCTTGTCGATCATATCTTCGACCATTGCAGACAGCTTCAGCATGTCACGGTGGACGCGGTCGAGATCACGGTGCAGGTGTTTTGTCATGGATTAGCTACCCATCAGCTTCCGGACTATCCAAACTTCCCGGTGACGTAGTCTTCCGTCTGCTCCATGGCCGGCCGGGTAAATATCTGGTCGGTTAGACCACATTCGATGATCCGGCCTTGGTAGAAGAACGCGGTCACATCCGAGACGCGTGAGGCCTGTTGCATGTTATGTGTCACAATCACAATCGTGTACTGCTCACGGAGTTCGTAGATGAGATCCTCGATGTTACTGGTCGAGATCGGGTCAAGGGCCGAGCAAGGTTCGTCCATCAAGAGGACCTCCGGACCGGCAGCAATCGCGCGCGCGATACAGAGCCGTTGCTGCTGGCCACCGCTGAGGCCCAATGCTGGTTTGCGCAGCCGATCCTTGACCTCGTCCCAAACCGCCGCTTTGCGCAACGCCCATTCGACCAACTCGTCTAGTTCAGATCGCGACAACCTGAGATGCAATCGTGGTCCGTAGGCGACGTTGTCGTAGATCGATTTGGGAAAAGGGTTGGGTTTCTGAAAGACAATACCGACCTTGCGCCGAAGGTCGACCACGTCCGTACTCGATGCCAAAATGTCGAGCTCGCCCAAGTGGAGCACTCCAGTAGCGCGGGCTGTTGGCACGATGTCATTCATCCGATTGATCCAGCGCAGCAGCGTCGTTTTGCCACAACCACTGGGTCCGATCAAAGCCGTAACCTGCTTTTCGGGAACCGCCAACGAAATCTCGTGGATCGCTTGAAAATCTCCGTAGAACGCGTTGAAGTCAGCGATGCGAATGGCCGTCGAGTTGCTGTCGGCTCCCGCAGCGTCCGACTTCTGGACACCGTTCGGCGTTCGCTCGGTTGCTTTCGCTCGTTCTGGATCGCCCGACTTGGATTCAACGGTCATATTGGTCATCGAAGTTCTCACTCGATTCCTTTGCCCAACCTACTGCGACTACGGTCACTACGATAGGGGCTTTTGCGTTTTGTTCCGTATCAGGACAGCGACGGCATTGAAAGACAGTAGCAGCGTCAGCAAGACAATGATCCCCTTCGCAGCAACCGCGTGAAACTCTGGCTGCGGTAACGCTGCCCAATTAAAGATCTGCAGCGGCATGACGGAGAAATCGTCCATGAGATTACTGGGATTGGACGTGATATAAATAATTCCACAGATGATCAGGATCGGCGCCGCTTCACCGATGGCGCGGCTCATCGCCAAGATCGATCCCGTCATAATGCCGGGGATCGAAGCCGGCAGTGTGACCCGGCGAACTGTTTGCCAAGTCGTGGCCCCCATTCCCAACGAACCTTCGCGTAAGGAGTCGGGGACGGCACGCAGCGCCTCTTGCGATGCGATGATCACGATAGGAAGCACGACCAACATCAGGGTTAGGCCGCCGGCCAACACGCCACGCCCAAAGGGAAGACGGAAGTAGTACCATCTGCGGCGGCTGAGCCTGCCTGCTTCGGCGTCGCTGCGCAGCGTATAGGCCAGCAGTACGTTGTCGGCGGGAAGAGGGTCCTCCGGGCCGATCACGTTGACTTCAACTCGCTCTCCAGAACTAGAGATGCCCAGCATGCCAGGCGTGACCTTAGTCATGGGCGCTGCGACACTGGCCACCGGCGCAAAGATGATCCGTTCTCCCTCGCTTAAGAACTGGTCGCTATAGCTCGCACCCACTTCGAGCCACGGAGCGTTCGCACGCCCAAAGATCCCAAACATCCCAGCGAATGCGGTCAGTCCAATGATCCCGTAGACGACCGACGGCACGCCCGCCAAATTGCTGATATTCAACTGAACGAAACCGTGAAATAATCGCATCACCCGATTGCGGGGCGCAAACTCTTCCAGGAAAATCGCCGTCGCCACGCCAATCGGAAGAGTAAGCAGAGCGCACGTTCCACACACCCAGATGGTGCCAAACAAGGCGGGACGGATGCCGGCGTTGTCAGCAGTTGAGCTGGGGGGGGATGTGATAAAGCTCCACCGCAGGGACGGGAGTCCCTGGACCAAAATCGCGGCTAACAATACCGTTAGGATGACCACCGAGCAAAACGCCACCATCACGCAGAAGATGACGAACCACCGATCAAGGCGGTGACGCGATGCGAGCGATCGCTGGCGATCGGCCGAGTTCAAAAGGTCGGCGACGTTCACTCGTACGCCTCCCGGAATCTCTTCCTGACGAGGTTGCCACATACGGTGAGACTGAAGGTCATGACGAACAGCATGGCAGCCACTGCATACATCGAGAAGTACTCCATGCTCTCGTGGCTGGCATCACCCAGTGACATCTGAACCATCCAGCCCGTCATCGTCTGGATCTCGTTGCGTGGATCGACGGTGATGCGCGGCCTTGCGCCAGCCGCGAGCGCCACAATCATCGTCTCTCCGACCGCGCGAGCAATCGACAGCAAGAAGGCCGAGACGATCCCGGAGAGCGCCGCTGGCAAGACCACCTTGGTTGACACGTCAAATCGCGTACCACCCAATCCGTAGGCTGCGTCTCGCAGACTCCTTGGCACGGCGCGCAAAGCGTCTTCAGCAAGCGAACAGACTGTCGGAAGACATAACACACCGACCGCCAAGCCAGCACTAAAGGCATTGAAGATATTGAAACCCTCGTGCAAAAACTTGAGGCCGGGAGTGATCACCTTGAGCGCGAAGTAGCCATAGACCACTGTCGGAATACCGGCCAGTATCTCGAGGGAGGGTTTGAGCGTGGCGCGCAGCCTCCCCGGGGCGTACTCGCTCAGATAGATCGCGGTGACGAGACCCAGTGGCAACGCGACTGCCATCGCTACCGACGTGACCAAGAGTGTCCCCGACACCAGCGGCCAAATGCCAATCTCTTGTGAATAGAGAGGTGACCACTTGAGCGACGTGAAAAACTTGGCAACCGTTACGCCCTCCATGGTGAAGAAACGAGATGCCTCTCGAAGCAAGATGCCGATGATGGTGAAGGTCACCAGAATCGAGAAGGTAGCGCAGGCGGTGAGCTGCAGCCGCACAATCGACTCTCGCAGCCGCTGACCGCCCCGCCGTTTTCTACGAGCTGGGGAGGTAAGAGCTTGGGGAGCCGTCTTTGCTGGGAAACTGCCAGTTGACATTGGAGTGGGCGTCTGTTTCTAACGTGTCTTTTTCGACGTTGTGAGTTTGGCGAGAGAGTTACTTACGTTGGGCCAATCGTAACCCGAAGCGTCAGCGAGGGAATGACTTGCGATGGTCCACCAACTTCCCCTCGCTGACGCTTCGGGTTACGAAAAACACAGTGACCCCGCTACCTTGCACCTGCAGGAAGGAGAAAAAGCGCAACTTCAAAACTGACGCTTCGGGTTACGAAGACGTGACAGATTCGACAGCTTGTCCCTGCGGAAAGGCGAAAACACCAAGACTCGCTTGGGCGCCGACGCCTGCCGGCTTGTGAAGCGACTTGTGGTCTTCGACGATCCGAAACAAAGGCACTACTCGACGAGATTCTCGGTGGTGTACATTTCGACCAGCGGCCCGATACGCTTTTTCAAGTCGGGTGTAAGAAAATGCGTTCCGGCCAACCGATCTTGATAGCGGTTATCAGCGAGCTCGTAGATCTCCGGGGGAAGAGCAACGTAGTCGACCTTCTCTGCGAGCTCGGATGCATGCTCCAAATAGAACTCGACAAACTTCCGCATTTCCGGCCGCTTCAGTGAGTCGGCATTGACGTAGATGAACAGCGGGCGACTAAACGGGGCGTACTCACCGCTCTCGATGGTCTGTGGTGTGGGGGCAACCGCCTCGCCCGTCTCCGGGTTAACGATCTTAACTGCCCGAATCTTGTTCTTGTTGGCAAAGTAATAGGACGCACCGAAGAAGCCAATCGCTCCCCGCTCCCCAGCCACTCCCGTTACCAAGACGTTGTCGTCTTCACTCGGTGTCATGTCGTCTCGAGGATGTTCGTTTTCTTCGTCCTTCGCGACGACATCACCAAAGAAATAGTCAGAGGTCCCTGAATCCGTCCCTGGGGCGTAGATCTTGATTTCTAACTCGGGCCAAGCATCGTTCACGTCCTGCCACGTCTTTGCACCGCCTTCTCTTAGGAAGATCTTCTTGAGATCCTCGACGGTCAGCTGCTCGACGAAGTCATTCTCTCTGTTCACAACGATCGACAACCCGTCATAGGCAACCGGTAGCTCGATGAACGAGACGTCGTTCTCTCGACAGGCCGTGAACTCCGAATCCTTGATCGGCCGCGAAGCGTCGGAAATATCTATCTCACCTCTCGTAAACAGCTTGAACCCTCCTCCGGTGCCCGACGTGGCGACGGTGACGCGGACGTTGGGAAACTCCTTCTCGAACGCGTCCGCTGCCGCCACACTGATCGGAGCCACAGTGCTCGAGCCGTCGATCTTGACGGCGCCTTGCAGGAGGCCGGCCTCGCTGCCCAGAGGTCCGAGCTGGGTGGGTGCGACTCCAGCGTTGGTGCCACACCCCGCTAACGCCGCGCTTAACCCGCCCGCAGCGAGGATTCCCAGGAACAGTGTGCCGTTCGTTCGTCGAGTCCTACTCCGCAACATCGCGTCTCCTCGCCGGGACCGTTTCATGTTCTTTATCCATCCCTTCGTACCCAGCTGATCCTAAGGGCGGGATGTTAAGGTAGTGTGAAGATTGTGTTAATTGCCGGCCGAACGCCAGCGGCCCAGCAGGTATCGCCAAGTCATCCCAATTCGGAGCCAGGCGGGGTTTGACTGCGTTTGACACGCCTACACAGCTACGCGCGCGGCAGCCTCACGATAAAGCTGCTGCCCAGTCCCGGTTCGCTGTGCAGGTCCACCGTGCCACCGAAGGCCTGGCTGAGATGCTTGACGATCGACAGGCCCAAGCCGGTGCCGCCCAGCTCCCGGGAGCGCGCCTTGTCGACTCGGTAAAACCGCTCGAAGATGCGGGTTTGGTCTGACTCGGCCACCCCGATTCCTGTATCGGCCACCTTCAACACCACCCAAGAATTCTCGAGTTGCCAGCCAACTGTGATCGTGCCCCCGGCAGGCGTGTACTTGATCGCATTGTCGACGAGATTCTTGACAATTGAATGCAAACCCCTCTCGTCGGCGCGGACCATCAGCGACTCGACGGGTGGCTCGACCTGCAGCGAGATTTGTTTGAGCTCTACGGCGCGGCGGTACTGCGAGACGGTGTCGGCAACGACCTCCGCGACTGGGACGCTGGACACGTCAAACGACTCGCGACCTGACTCGATCCTCGCGATCTGCAGCATGTCGAGAATCAATTCTTGCAGGCGATCGGCCTGTTCTTCGATGCGAGCAACAAAGTTCAGGTTGTTTTCGGAGTCGTTGACGGCTCCCAGCCGCAGTGTCTCGGCGTAAGCCTTGATCGCCGCCAGCGGCGTTTTCAACTCGTGGGAGACGTTGGCTACGAACTCCTGCCGCAGGTTTTCGAGTCTCCGGAGCTCGGTTGCGTCGTGTAGCATCACGACCGCACCTGGCGACGGGACCCCGGGCAGAGCGCCCGCTCGGACGGCAAGTGTCCGGCGGACAACTCCCGACGACTCGAACTCCGCGCGCGCCGGCTGGCCGGTTTGCAGGCATTGCTGGACGGCATCGTGCAGCGGCCGGCTGCGGGAGACTTCTAGCAGTGGCCTACCGATGGCATCCTCGGTGACAAAATCGAGTAGCGTCCGACAGGCAGCGTTGGCCAATACGATTCGTTCATTGGCGTCGACGGCGATGATCCCATCATCCATACTGCTAAAGATCGTGGCCATTTGGCTGTTGTTCTCGCGCAGCTGTCCGACACGTTCCGAGAGCCGCTGCCGCATCTGGTTGAAAGCTCGAGCAAGCCGCCCGACCTCATCGTGGCTTGATACGGAAACGGAGTCACTTTCCTCGCCGCTGGAGATCGCCCGCGCTCGTTCGGCCAGCTGCGTGAGGGGATGGACGATCCTGGCCGTGACGAAATGCAGCACCAGCGCCGAGACGGCTGCTACACTTAGCGCGTACAGCCAGAGGGTCCGGCGGATTGCCAGGATGCGTGCATTGATTGCGTCGAGCGGCACTGCGACACGTACGTAGGCAACCGGTTCTCCTGAGTTCATGGCCAATGGAATCGCCAGATAGAGCATTTCGATGCCCAGTGTGGGACTTTGTCGTTTGTCGGTCCCCCGCCCGGTGGCGCGGGCATTGATCAACTCCTGGCGGTTGGCATGATTGATCATCGACGTCGGATCGCGCTGGGAGTCAGCGAGTACACTTCCGTCTGCGTCGATCACTGTGAGCCGAGTTGGGGTTTCTTTGGCGAGCTGCTCGACGAGGCTCCGAATGCGTTCCCGGTCTTTCTTGCTCCAACTTTCGCCGAGGTCAGCTTGCTCCGCACTGCGGCCTGCGAGAATGTAGCTCCTCAACAGAGCGGCTTCGCCTTCCAGCCGACGCTGCACCTGCTCTTCAACCTCTTGACGTTGCCAGGAGTTGATTCCGATCAACACTCCCGCAGCCAGCACAAGATTGGAACCCACCAAAACCAGAAACAGCTTCCAGTAGATAGGGAACGACCACATGGCATCTACCCCAGCGTTACCGGTCTATCGTGGGCGATAACAGAGCTGAACGCCCGGAGCCCTACCGGCTCGGGACGGCACAACCAGTTTGCTTGCCACGCAGCGCTCATGTCCGGCAGGTATTGGGATCGCCGGTCCGATCCAAGATTCGAAACACGTGTGCAAAGTCGTTTTTCGCGTCTGCCGGAGCACTCGACTCCGAGACGGCAGTCCATCTGCTGTAGTCAAACGGAGGAAAAAAGGTATCTCCCTGGACCTCGCCTACTACTTCGGTCAAATACACCCGATCTGCGAGGGGCAATGCCTGGGCATAAATCTCCGCACCGCCGATCACAAATACCTCGTCGTCCTCTGGTGCCACCAGGAGCGCCTCGCGAAGGCTGCGGACGACAACGGCACCAGCCGCACGGTAAGCTGCCTGGCGCGTGATCACGATCGAGACTCGGCCGGGTAAGGGCCGCCCAATCGACTCATATGTCTTACGACCCATCACAATGTGGTGGCCCATCGTAAGCTTCTTGAAACGCCTTAGGTCGTCCGATAGACGCCATGGCAGGCCGCCCTGGTATCCGATCACACGCTCTTTTGTCATAGCAACGATGATGGAGATTCTCATACTTGAGTGGCCCAACAATCAGTTGCCGATGTCCCCCAACCCGCCCTCTCCCCCGGCTATTCTCGCTACGCGAGGCAGGGGAGTCGGCAACCTATTGTTTTGCATCGCCTTAGACGGCAACCGCTGCCCGAATGTGTGGGTGAGGTTCGTAGTTTTCTAGACGGACGTCCGCGTAATCGAAGTCGAAGATCGACTGCTTGTCGGGATTGAGATGTACCTTCGGTGCTGCTCTTGGAGCACGCTCCAGTTGAAGATCGGCCTGTTTCAGATGGTTGGTGTAGAGGTGGGCGTCACCGAGTGTGTGAATGAACTCACCTGGTTTTAGTCCGGTCACTTGGGCCACCAGCAGTGTCAACAGAGCGTACGAGGCAATGTTGAAGGGAACGCCGAGGAATACATCGGCGCTGCGCTGATACAGCTGACACGACAGCCTTTGGTCGGCGACATAGAACTGAAAGAGCAAGTGACAAGGCGGCAGCGCCATCTCCGCGAGTTGACCTACGTTCCATGCGCTGACGATCAATCTACGGGACTCTGGGTTGGCCCGAATCTGCTTAACGACTTCGGCCATCTGGTCAATGTTGTCGCCGGACTGTGTAGGCCAACTGCGCCATTGGTAACCGTAAATTGGACCCAATTGGCCCTCCTCGTCGGCCCACTCGTCCCAGATCGTAACGCCATTTTCCCGGAGGTAGTCGACCGAGGTTTCCCCGCGGAGAAACCAAAGCAGCTCGTAGACGATCGACTTCCAGTGGAGCTTTTTGGTGGTCAACAAGGGGAAGCCTGCCGCCAAATCAAACCGCATCTGATAGCCGAAGATACTGCGTGTTCCGGTTCCCGTGCGATCCGACTTAGCCACTCCCTCGTCCCGGACTTTGGTTAACAGCTCTAAATACTGGCGCATGCGATGTTGACTACTTCCTGAGAATCCAAGTCCAGTGACGGTCGCTCGTTGCTTGAACGCTCGCCGGGTCGAAACCCATCTCCTGCACATGTGCACGGACTTCATCGACCGTCAACGCAGCGTGTAAGGAATCGCTGAACATCTTCTGTTGAGAATCGCTGTCATGACCTGCGTACTTGTGCACAAGTTCCTCGAGGTGCGCTTGGTCGACAGGCCGGATCAAATCGCGGAAGAAGACGAGCCGCTGAGCAACTCGAGCCGCCTCGCGGAGAAGCACCCCGGGTTCGGGAACGTGGTGCACAATGCTGTTGGAGATCACGACCTCGAAATATTCGTCCCGATACGGCAGTTCCTTTCCATCGACCTGAGCAAGCACTATGCGATCGACGAACCCGCCGATTTCCACATTGTAGCGAGCCACCTCGAGCATCGGGATGGAAAGGTCGACCGCCATCACACGGCACTCGTCCAGTCTCTTGCAGAGCTCGACGGGAATCAATGCGGTCCCGGTCCCCAGGTCGAGAATGTCACCGCTGTCGACTCCGGCCGCGATGAGATCTTCTACGAACTGTTGATTTACAGCCGAATGGTCCATTTCGTCGTAGTCAGACGCTACGACGTGCGAGTCCATTACTTCCGGTTCAAGAATACGCGATAGCGCCATGGATCAAGGCACCTTTATGAATCCTCAGATTCTTGGGCCGGCTCGATCCGGCAGCAGTAGTTCCACAGAAGTAGCAGCCCGCTCGTCAGGAGATAGCCGCCGGAAAACCCAATTGGAACGTGCCTGACGGCGGCGTCAAGGTTCCAGGGCAGGAACATGGCAGCTCCCGGGAGGGGCGAGTGGATGACGCCGAACAAGCTGCAGAGCCCGGCGCAAGCGAAAAAAACTGACGCCATCGGCAATCGCCGATCGATCAGCGTGGCCAACGCCGAGGCCCAGAGGAGACTGGTGACGATGAAACCACTGGCCATCACGCGGACCGTTTCCAGCTCCAAACGCAGGGGCGCGCTCAGCTGCTCGTCGGTGACGCCCAGGCCAGCCATTTCGCCGAGCAGCTTGTCGACGTAGATCGACGACAGTGCGGCAAGAGCCGGCAGACAGGCGATCGCTACCGCGGCATAGTGACGGACCGGCGTGGCATGGAAGCTCTGAGCAGTGATCTCCAGGCCGATAAACACCAGGATCGGGAAAACCGCCGCTTTCGGAATCACCAGGTAGAGATAGCCGAAGTAGCCGATCAGGCCGGCGCCGCCAACGAAAAGCGCGGTCGCCAGGGTGTAGGCTGCCCGACCGCCCATCGCCTTGTACGCCGGATGTCCTATGTAAGGCGTCGTCTGAATCACCCCGCCGCACAAACCTGCAATCAGCGTAGCAAACGCCTCCACCCCGACGACACTGTTCGTGTCATATTCGTCGCCTGCCGCAGCTGCACTCTCGGTACAGTCGATGCCGCCCACTACGGTGGCCAACGCGAAGGGAATCACGATCGGCAGATAAACCAGCGAGTCGCCGAGTACCCTTAACCACTCGAAACGGAATACGGTCATCCATCCCGTCGGCCAGAGCGACTCGGCGGGGGGAAAACTCGCTGCAGCAACGTCACCGAGTAATCCCGTCCACTTCATCAAGTAGTAGAGCGCGCCGCCGACCAGCAACGCAGCGAGGGCCCCAGGCAATCGTCCTGGAAATCGAACGCGAGCCACCAGGGTGGTCAACACGACGGCGAGGGAAACCAAGCCGACCAGGGGGTAGTGGAGGATCTCCAGTAGCGGGAGGAAGCTGATCAAGACCAGTGCGATCGCCGCCAGGGATCCCAGCAAACCCGCCCGCGGAAGCAAGCGACGAACCCAACTTGCCCCGAAGGAGCAGGCGAGCTTGAACAGCCCGCTTATGAAGATGGCGCAGATTCCGATGTGCCAGGTATAGAGGGCGGCCTGTTCCTCGGGCAGTGTCTCCCGAGCTGCCGAATACGCCGGGCCCAGCACGAAAAACACCATGCCAATCGTGCTCGGCGTGTCCAGGCCCAGCGGCATCGCCGTGATGTCGCTCCGGCCGGTGCGCCGAGCCAGCCGGAATGCCATGACGAAGAAGAGCAGGTCGCCGACGAGGACACCGATTGCGGTGCCCGGGACCATATGCTGCAGGGCAAAACTTGTAGGAAATCCAAAGACACCAGCTAGCAGCGCGACGGTTAGCAGGAGGTCCGCGACGTTGTCTAACATCAAGCCAAAGAAGGCGTTAATGTCGCCCGGGGTGGCCCAAATGTAACGTGTTGTGGACACCTTCCGCCTGCGTGGCATAGATCTTGCAACCCAGCTGAAACGTGAGTGTAAGGTGGCTGTACGGGCGTGTCAAACGACCTCCACCAAGCCCTTGGGCGGCGGTCCAGGCCCGTACGGAGTAAGCCGGTTCTCGCCTGCTACAGAGCTGTAAGGTGTTGTGCTGTCAAGGTTCCGGACAACCAGACGGCATGACTATCGGCGCGGGCAGTGGGTCCCCCCAACAGCCGGGAGTTGGCCCTGATTGCAGCGAAATGGAGGGTGTGATTCGCGGTGTGCTGGGCGAATTGGTAGGATACGGGTTGCTGCGGCCTTGCCGTCGCGATTGAACTCTTCTCGGTCTACGGACGTACAGACGACGATGGCCATCACGATTGAAAAGAAGAAGACGAGCGGTGTCCAGCGTGCGCACAGACGGCACCTCCATCGGGCCGAGCTAGCGATGGCGTCTGATGAAGAGCTGCTGCTTCGGTATCGCTCGTCGGGGGATCGCAGGTATTTCTCCGAGCTGGTTGAGCGGTACGAGCGCGAACTGTTCAACTACTTGCGACGGTACCTGGCTCATACCGAGATGGCCGAGGATGTGTTTCAGGCGACTTTTCTCCTGATTCACTTGAAGTGCAAGCAGTTTGAGGAGGGGCGCAGATTCCGTCCGTGGTTGTACGCCGTCGCTACGAATGCCGCTATCGATGCGCAGCGCCGCAACAAACGCCATCGCGCCGTGAGCCTCGATCGCAACGGCGCAAGTTCGGCTGACGATGATACGGCCAGCCTGATCGATCTCCTAGTGAGTGAAGATCCAGACCCTTTGACTCGTGCCAGCCAACTTGAAAACGGTCAATGGGTTCAACGGGCACTGGACGAGTTGTCCGACCAGATGCGGAGCGTGATCCACCTGGTGTACTACCAGGGGATGAAGTACCGGGAGGCCGCAGAGGTCCTGCAAATCCCTGTGGGCACCGTCAAGAGCCGGTTGCACGCCGCCATCCACAAGCTCAACGAACATTGGAACGAGACGCACACATTGGAACGAGACGCACACGGGATAGGTGACGGTGAAAGATCGGGTTAGAGAACAACTGCTCGACTACGTCCTGGGCGCGCTGGATGCTGAGAAACGGGAAGAAGTCGAGCGGCAGCTAGACGACTGTCCGCAGTGGCGGGACGAGCTTGCAGAGATCCAGCGCGGCCTCCAGCGGCTGTCGGACTTTCGCGAAGACGTTGATCCGCCGAAAGGGCTTGCAAAACGGACGTGTTCTCTGGTCGATTCGCAAGTCAAAGTCCATCGCGTCTGTCCAGCCTCGGTCGGGTTGACGGCTGCCATGCAGCCGGGAGTTGTGTCAACGGGTCAAGGCCGGATTGCGGAGGTGGTCGTATCCGCCGGGATCTTTTTGGCTCTCGGCTTACTTTTCTTTCCTGCTGTATCCAACAGTCGGTACGTTGCTCGCCTAACTCAGTGTCACAATAACCTGCGGCTATTGGGTGTCGCCTTGGCTACTTATTGCGATCGGGATGCAGGTGACTTTTTCCCGGCGATCCCGTCGACTGGCAAGCGTGCCTTCGCCGGCATCTACGGTCCGATGTTGCGGGATGCGGGCTACTTGCGAACTCCGAGTCTACTGATTTGTCCGTCCAGCGGCCTCGTCGATTCACGTGACGACTTCTACATTCCGTCTTTGGACGAAGTCGACGCTGCGTCGGAACTAGAGCTGGTAGCGATACGCCGCCGGGCCGGCGGCAGCTACGGATATAACCTGGGATACGTCGAGGATGGGGTACTGCGTTCACCCCGCAATGCGGCCGATTCAATTTCGCGGTGATGTCGGATGCACCAGTAGTCTTGCCGGACGGCCATCAGAGCTCGAACCACCGCGGGCTCGGACAGAACTTGCTGTTCGAGGACGGGAGCATCCGGTACGTCGTTGGGAGTCCGGACTATGCCGACCATCCGTTCCGAAACCACTTCGGCGTTGTCGAAGCGGGGGTGAACGACTACGACGCTGTGATCGCGCCGAGTCCGGTACCGCCTCTGATTCGATTTATCTCGCATCGAGGTGGTCGATAGGATTCGGACGTTGCCAAATGTCACCCACCGCGGGCTCGCTACGGACTGGTTGACGTTGGCGTAACTCTCCTCCTGTTGCCAGTTTGCGTGCTGGCAATCCAGGTTCCTGCCGGCGGCCGCCCGCCTTTGGCCTCCCGTTTGCAACCTCTTCTTTGCCACGTTTGATGACTTGCTCGTCACGGTGCCTTCCGCGGCCATGTCCCGCCACCGTGGTGAACCCAGAAGACTCGCGGAGAGAGGGCTCCGGTCCCCTCGGGCCCTCGCCCGCCGGTCTTGTTCTTCTATCTAAGACAGAGTTAACGGATGCACGCTAGTCAACTTGTGGAATGGAGCGCCTTGCTTGCAGCTAATAGCCGACTGTTGTTGGCGTCGAATACTGGGCTGCGGGCCGAGGGGCTCGAACAGTACTGGATCGCTTCCAAATGCCGCCTCGACCGCTGGGGCATGGCGCTCACCATGTACTCGACTCGAGTTCGCTCGGGGCGAACCGACACCGCTGCTTTGTGGCACGAGCTGCGACCAGTGCTGGAAGAGGTCTTCTTGAGCGAGATGTTGACACGGGTCTGGACGGCCATTTGTTGTGCTGCCGACCGGGGTCTACCGCACGACGAATGCGAAGCCTCTCCGGTAGCCAGGAACGTGCTCGCCGGCCACATCGAGGCCACCAGCCGCGCGATGAAGCTCATTGCGCAGGAGCAGGGCACGCCGACCGACGAGGCGATCGTGCTGAATCGACTTCGGCGAACCAACGAGCGCTGGACGGATTTGCTGTTAGGTCTCTGTGATCGCTCGGGCGATTCGCGCGAGTTCTCGCACAGCGAACAACGGCTGACAACCTTCGCCAGGGCAGGTCGCCAGGTAGGCATTATTCCCCGTTCAGCCCTGATCGCAGCCATCCGGATGGCTTTCCGGCCGGGACGTTCAGCAAGCTCAGAGAACGCGAGCACAAACCGGCGAATTGTGGGCGGTATCCTGGCCTGCTTCGGCCCGGAACACTTCGGTGCCACGGGGACACCGTATCCGTATTCGATCGCACGGCTGTACGAAGCCACCGCTGACGTGCACGGAGTGCTCGATCTACACGAACCGGGCGAGAGCCCAGACGTCCCTGGAAAAGAAGTACACCCCGCTCGTCGCCACACGGACCGCTTTCAGTAGCGCCGATCGACGAGCACCTTCTTGGCTTCGTTCACGAACTCTACGCGGCCACGGCAACGGTCCTGGCCGCCGAGTAGTTCTCGGCGATGCCAACAGCCTGAACGCCCAAGTCCCGCAGACGGGCGGCCACTCCCAGTGTGCTCCCCTCGCTCGTTTTGCGCATGTCGCGAACCACGATTGCGGCGTTGACACCACACACACCGTTACGGTTCAAGAGATGGCAGGCCTCGTTGGTCAGTGGACCCAGGTCGAGAATCAGCAGGTCGTAGTTCACCGCAATCTCGTCGAATACGCCGCCAACCCCTGCGGGCACCGTCGCCGGAGCTTGGTTTGCCAGGCGTCTTAGGGGCATCACGGTCATCCTATCATTCAGAGAATTCACGGCTGCCTCGCCCCAGGGTACGCCGCCGCCGGCGACGTCCAGCCACCCGTGGGCGAGGTCGAGACCAAGTCCAGTTGCCAACTGCTGCTGCGTTAGATCCGCATCAAGCAGTGCAATGTTGGCACCGGTTGCCGCTGCGGCTCGCGCCAAGCATATCGACAGGGTGGTGCTACCCTCGCCGCGCGTGTTGGAAGTAACTGCCAAGACTTTCAGGCCCTGCCGGCTCGCCTCGAACAACTTGCGCCCCGCGTGGGCGAAGTATTCCTGCTGTTCGTCGATCAAGCGATCGCACACCGCCGGCCATCGCAACCGATCGACCTCCCAAACCGGTTTTTGGGGGCTGCTTGGTGCAGTTTCCGGTGCCGGCGGAGGCACAGGCTGCTCAACAGCCGGTGGCCGCATGTGAACCTCAACATCCAGCTCGTGCCCGCGCGTTTCTCGAGTGACTTCCTCGCGCGGGGGTGCTGGTTCCTGCCGTGCCGGCTCCAAGGGAGTTGGCGGGACAGGCTGCTCGGGCCAAACAGCTAGAGTTGCTTTCGTCGGTTGGGTCGGCGGCGACTCGCCGCGGCTGGGACCGTGCGTCGACCGGCAGGCTGTGGTGTAGGGCTTGGTGCCTGTACCGGAGCCGGCGGTGTGGTTGACAGCGATGAGGTATCGATGGAGAAGCTGATGGCATCAGCGGAGACTTGTTTGCAATCGCTCATGATTTCTCGAAGGGACGGAGGTTGCGATCCGGCGGCCTGGTGCGACGGGTTGTTCGTCACTCGAGCCAGCCCGCAGGCCCAGAATAGTTGCCAGGGGGCGCCGCTTCTCGTCGTTGGCGTTGGCGCCGTCGTTGTTCCCGGGGTAGCTGACGTTCTTCGCCGGCGATTGGCTGGGAGGAACGTATTGGTGGCTGTTCGATTCCGTGCCTGAATCGGACGGCCAGCCGGGTTGTGGAAGGTTACTGGGATCTGACGGCCACCCGCTCACGTCCGCTTCCGCGGCCGCTTGTTGCTGCGACGGTCCCTGAATCGCAGGGCTGGAGGGATGCAGCGGTGGAGGCAACGCGAAGGTGCTGACCGATTCTGCAGTGGACGCAGCCGGCCCCTGCAAAGGTGCGGACGGATCCGGGGAAGCTGTGGCTGCTGTCGCCGCCGCGGCACCCGTTTCTTCGCTGGCCTCGGCCAGCTGTTGTTGCCCTGGCCAAAGTTCATTGGGCGGGTCGGCTTCTGTCGTCAGGCCCGAATCCTGAGGCGTCCCGGCCCATCGATCGGTGCCGAGGGAATCCAGATTGTCCTCTTCGCTATCGGGCATGAAGAGATAGCCGATGCCTACGACGGCCACGAGCACGATCGGGAAGAGCACTCTGGTCGATCGTCGGGCGTCGGGGCTCGCTGTCGTCGTGTTGGTGGTCTTCGGTCCTTGAGGTTGATGACTGCGGTGAATGCGCCGCTTGCTGCGCCTCGACGAACCGCTCGATTGGTTGGCCACAGGAGGTGCAGTCTTTCGGTTCCCGGTAGACTGCGGGGCCGGCGGTCTGCTGCTGCTCTGCGGTGGATTCAGATCGGGTATCTTGACCAATACTGGCGCGTCGGCACCGTCGTATTGCATAGCTGGCTCAGATGTTGCCCCGGGTACCAGCTTTTTTGATCTGAATTCAGCGTCGCTCATCGGTTGTGTCCCGCGCTGGATTGGAAGGAGAAGGCAGTCCACTTATCGGTTCTAATTGGTTCGATCTTGACCTTTAGATAGGATTTGCTGATTAGTTCGACAGTGGGTCTCGGCAGGCCGAGTTGTGTTGCGGTAGAATAGGAAAGTGTACTGCGAGTTCCTCCTGGCATTGCTAGCACAAACCGTCGCGAAAGCAGCGTCGCGGCAGGTTCTTCCGTGAACCTAACTGTCCGTTCGCAAGCATCTTCTCTGGCTGGTTGGTCGAGGAGTGCGTTGGCAGGCACGGGGCCAAGGTCTTACAGCTTTGTAGGTCAACCTGTCACCGACCACCTCACGCGTAAACAGAATGAACATGGAGTCTCCCACAGTGTTGCAAGTCGCGAGTTCTGACGTTGTCGAGGAGATCCTTTCGAACCGCATCATGGTGTTGGACGGGGCAATGGGAACCATGGTGCAGGCCCTGAAGCTCGATGAAGCGGCGATCCGGGGCGACCGATTTCGCGAACATCACAGAGAGCTGAAGAACTTCGTCGACATTCTGTGCCTCACACACCCCAGAGACGTCACGGAGATTCACTGCAAGTATCTCGAGGCTGGTGCTGATATTGTGGAAACGAACACGTTCGGCGCCAGCGTGGTGGGAGTGGACGAGTACGATCTGCCTCACGAATTGGTGCGCGAGATCAACTTGGCTGCTGCGCGCTGTGCGCGGGAGGCGGTTGAGCGGTTTCGAGAGCGGACACCTGACCGACCACGCTTTGTCGCGGGTTCGATCGGCCCGACCACGAAAGCAGCCTCTTTGTCGACGAGTGTCGAGGACGCGGGGTTCCGCGCGATCACCTTTGACGAACTAGCCGACTCGTACTACGAGCAGGTTTCGGCGCTGCTCGAGGGTGGTGTGGACCTGCTATTGCCCGAAACGGTCATCGATACGCTGAACTTGAAGGCCTGTCTAGTCGCGATTAGCAGGTGTTTCGAGGACCGCGGCAGTTCGGTTCCGGTGATGGTTTCGGCCACCTTTGATCGATCTGGGACAACCTTCGTCTCGGGCCAGGGCGTTGAGGGCTTCTGGAATTCAATTTCACACTTTCCGCTGCTTAGCGTGGGGGTCAATTGCGCGCTGGGGCCGGAGTTGATGCGCCCGTACGTTGAGGAACTTTCTCAGATTGCGTCGGTTAATATCAGTTGCCATCCTAACGCTGGCCTGCCCAACGAGATGGGCGGATACGATTTGACTCCTGCCAGGATGGCCGAGATGGTCGGCGAGTTCGCTGCGAACGGCTGGATCAACATCATCGGCGGTTGCTGTGGCACAACCCCCGATCATATCCGCGCGATTTCCGAGGTCGTGCACGAGTGCTCTCCACACGCTCATTCGGTCGTCAAACCTTACACGCGGTTAAGTGGAACTCAGGCGCTTACCTTACGAGAAGACAGCAATTTTCTCGCCATAGGCGAGCGGACCAACGTGACGGGTTCCAGGCGCTTTGCACGTTTGATCCGTGAAGAGAACTTTGAAGCTGCGGTCGAGGTTGCGCGGCAGCAGGTCGAGGGCGGAGCCGCGGTGATCGATATCAACATGGACGCAGATCTGCTCGACAGCGAAGAGGCGATGACTCGTTTCTTGCATTTGATTGCCGGCGAGCCGGATATCGCCAAGGTTCCGGTGATGCTGGACAGCTCTCGCTGGTCCGTACTTGAGGCCGGGTTAAAGTGCGTGCAGGGCAAGGCGATTGTGAACTCGATCAGTCTGAAGGATGGCGAAGAGGAGTTCCTCCGCCGCGCTAGGATCGTGCGGCGCTATGGCGCCGCAGTGGTGGTCATGGCGTTTGATGAACAGGGTCAGGCCACAGAGACCGCCGACAAAGTTCGCATCTGCCGGCGAGCGTATCAGCTGTTGACGGAGGAAGCTGGCTTTCCACCGGAGGACATCGTCTTCGATCCGAACATTCTGACGGTTGCCACAGGTATCGAAGAACACGACAACTACGCTGTCAACTTCATCAAGGCAACGCGGCTCATCAAGCAAGAGTGCCCGGGAGCGAAGATCTCGGGAGGCGTCAGCAACATCTCCTTCTCGTTCCGCGGTAACGACACCGTTCGTGAAGCGATGCATTCTGCTTTCTTGTATCACGCCATCCGCGCGGGGCTTGATATGGGAATTGTCAACGCGGGTCAGCTGGCGGTCTACGAGGAAATCCCGCCCGACCTGCTCCAACGCGTTGAAGACGTCTTGCTGAATCGCCGTCCGGACGCAACCGAACGGCTGCTGGAAATTGCGGATTCGGTCAAGGGCTCCGGTTCGACCTGCAAATCGGAGGATCTCGCGTGGCGGGAGGCTGCTGTTGAGGAGAGGATCAAATACGCCCTGGTGCGCGGCATCGACCGGTTTATCGAAGACGACGTCGAACAGGTGAGGCAGCAATACGAACGCTGCTTGCAGATCATCGAAGGGCCGCTCATGGACGGCATGTCGACAGTCGGCGATCTGTTCGGAGCCGGCAAGATGTTTTTGCCCCAGGTCGTCAAGTCCGCACGAGTCATGAAAAAGGCAGTGGCCTATCTGTTGCCGTTCATGGAACAGGAAAAAATTGCAGCCGGCTTGGCGCTCGATGCGGCTCGCGGCACCGTGCTGCTCGCCACGGTCAAGGGGGATGTTCACGACATCGGGAAGAACATCGTGGGGGTGGTGTTGGGCTGCAACAACTACCGCGTAATTGATCTCGGTGTCATGGTATCGTGCGAGAAGATCCTGGAAGCCGCTGTGGAACACGAGGTCGACATGATCGGCCTATCGGGCTTGATCACACCGAGTCTGGACGAAATGGTCCATAATGCCAAAGAGCTTCAGCGACGTGGCTTGCGGATCCCACTGCTGATCGGGGGCGCCACGACAAGCGCCAAACATACGGCGGTGAAGATCGCCCCGGAATATGATGAGCCCACGATTCACGTGCTCGATGCGTCGCGGAGCGTGGGTGTCGTTGATCAATTGATGGGGCAGCAGTCTCGGGAGGAGCTCGCCGCAAAAAACCGACAACTTCAACAGCAGTTGGTCGATTCGTACCAGCAGCGACAGGTCCAATTGGTCTCCTACTCAGAAGCCAAGCAAAGTCGTTTCCAAACGGACTGGCAGGCCATTCAGATTGACGAACCCGAGTTCCTAGGCGCTCGAGCTCTAGACGTATCGCTCGACCAGATCATTCCCTTTATTGACTGGTCTCCCTTCTTCCTGGCCTGGGAACTGAAGGGCAAGTACCCCAAGATTCTGCGGGATCCGATTTTGGGCAATGCGGCGCAGGAGCTGATGCAGCATGCGGAAGAGCTGCTCGCGCGAATCGTCGGGGAGCGGCGACTGACAGCCCGAGCGGTCTACGGATTCTGGCCGGCAGCAGCGGATGGTGACGACGTCGTGCTCTTCGGCGACGAGCAGCGTTCTGAACAGGTAGCGCGATTCCCGATGCTCCGCCAGCAATGGGCCCGGCGTGGGCAGACGGTTTTCCGCAGCCTGTCAGACTATGTAGCGCCGCTGGAATCCGGACGGGAGGACTACATCGGAGCGTTCGTGGTCACCGCCGGAATTGGGGCGGACGAGCTATGTGCCGAGTTCGACGCCGCCCACGACGACTACAACTCGATCATGGTCAAGGCGCTGGCGGATCGCTTGGCGGAGGCGTTGGCCGAGTGGCTGCACCACCGTGCCCGGCAGGAGTGGGGGTATGGTCGGGCAGAGGACCTCTCGAGTGATGAGCTGATCGCCGAGAAGTATCGAGGGATTCGCCCGGCTCCCGGCTATCCAGCTTGCCCGGACCACTCGCAAAAACAGCAGCTGTTCGAACTGCTCGACGCCCAGCAGCAGACCGGCGTATCGTTGACGGACTCGTTCGCGATGTTACCCGCTGCCAGTGTCTGTGGCTTTTACTTTGCGCACCCCGAGGCCCGCTACTTCGCGGTCGACCGCATTTCCCGCGACCAACTCGAGGACAATGCTCGCCGTCAGGGTATTCCGGTCTCGAAAGCCGAACGCTGGCTCCGCCCACTACTGGGCGGCTGAGGGACGCCGTTAAGGCCTTCTTGTAGCCGAATTCGCCAGAATTTGGACGGATCGGCAGTCCACCAAACTCCGGCGAGTTCTACGATTGGGTAGGGGGCGGAACGTCGGGGAAAACTCCTTCACGGCGTTGCTACTCACCCCGCTAGGCTTGCCGGGCGAGGCAGGGGAGAGTGGGCAGAAGTCGGCAAGCTGTGCTACTTCCCGTAGTACTCGCGGTACCAAGCTACGAAACGTTCGATGCCGGTCCGCAGCGGCGTGGCCGGGCGAAAGCCGACATCGCGGCTCAGATCTTCGACGTCAGCGAACGTCGCCGGGACATCGCCTGGCTGCATGGGCAGCATGTTTTTTTCTGCCTTCACACCGAGGGCGGACTCGAGCGTTTCAATGAACTCCAGCAGCTCCACGGGGTCGTGGTTGCCGATGTTGTAGATCTTGTAAGGGGCACGGCTCGTGCCGGGATCGGGGGCGGACCCTGACCAATCGGGATTCGGCTCGGCAGTTCGATCGGCCACGCGCACGATCCCTTCGACGATGTCATCGACGTAGGTGAAGTCGCGCCGCATACGTCCCTCGTTGAAGACGTCGATCGGCTTGCCCGCCAAGATTGCCTCGGTGAACAGGAACAACGCCATGTCGGGTCGCCCCCACGGGCCGTAGACTGTGAAGAATCGCAGCCCCGTTGTGGGCAGTCCATACAAGTGGCTATACGAGTGCGCCATCAATTCGTTCGATTTCTTTGACGCGGCGTAGAGGCTGTACGGATGGTCGACGTTGTCGTGCACTGAGAACGGCATCTCCGTGTTCGCCCCGTAGACGGAGCTAGAGGAGGCGTAAACAAGGTGTTTGACGTTGGTATGACGGCAGCCTTCGAGCACATTCAAGAATCCGACCAAATTGCTGTCGATGTACGCGCGCGGGTTTTCCAGCGAGTACCGCACGCCGGCTTGCGCCGCCAGATTGACGACGATATCGAATTCTCCAGCGGAGAATAGCTGCGTCATTTGGGCATCGTCGGCCAAGTCGATGCGTTGGAAGCGAAAAGCGGGGTGGTCCATCAGCAGCGCCAAGCGATCTTCTTTGAGACGAACGCTATAGTAGTCGTTCAGGTTGTCGACGCCGACGACCTGATCGCCTCGCGCCAGCAGCTTGTGGCTCAGATGGGAACCGATGAAGCCGGCGGCACCGGTGACTAGGATCTTGTTCATGCTTATTCGACGGTGACACTCTTAGCCAGATTGCGAGGCTTATCGACATCGCAGCCTCGAATCAAGGCCACATGGTAGGACAGCAATTGCAGAGGAATGATGCTGACCAGCGGCTGGAGGAACTCCTCCACCTGGGGCACCGCGATGATATCATCTGCTAAGCCAGCAATCCGGTCATCACCGTCTTCGACGATGGCGATCACTGGCCCGCCGCGGGCTTTGACTTCTTCGACGTTCGCCATCACCTTCTCGTAGATGAAGCCTTTGGGCACGATGAAGACGCTGGGCGTATTTTCATCGACAAGAGCGATCGGCCCATGTTTCATCTCGGCGGCCGGGTAGCCTTCGGCGTGAATGTAGCTGATTTCCTTCAGCTTTAGGGCGCCTTCCAGAGCGGTCGGGAAGTTGTGCTGCCGGCCGAGATAGAGGAAGTTATTTGCCTGCGCGTATTTGTTGGCGATTCGTTTCACCTCCTCGTCCGTCTTGAGGGCCGCGCGCACGCGGTCCGGCAACCTTTCCATGTTCTCCAAGACGCGCCTGCCTGCGCCGAAGCTGAGGTGTCGCATTCTCCCGAAAAAGAGCGACAACATCGCCAGTATCGCGCACTGGGAAGTGTACGCTTTGGTGGAGGCGACGCCGATTTCGGGTCCCGCATGCAGATAGATGCCACCGTCCGCTTCTTGCGCAATGCTACTACCTACGACGTTGCAGATTGCTAACGTGCGATGTCCCTTTCGTTTCATCTCCCGCAAAGCACCCAACGTATCGGCCGTTTCGCCGCTCTGGGAAATCGCGAAGACGAGCGTATCCGACTCGACGGGTGGATTCCGGTACCGCAACTCGCTGGCATACTCCACTTCGACGGGAATCCGTGCGAACTCCTCGAGCAGGTACTCGCCGTAGAGAGCCGCGTGCCAACTCGTCCCACAGGCCGTCAGGATGATGCGGTTGACCGAACGCAGTTGCTGCGGTGTCAAGTTCAACCCGCCGAAAGTGGCCGTAGCATCGTCCTCGTTCACATGACCCCGCATTGCGTTCGTCAAGGAATCGGGTTGTTCGTGGATTTCCTTCAACATGTAGTGAGGGAAGGCGCCCAGCGCTACGTCGTTCGACTCCACCTGGAGCTGTTCGACGTTGTGCTGCACCAGCCCCAGATCCCGATGTTTGATGCTCAACGAGTCTTTGGTGATAACCGCCAGCTGGTGGTCGGTCAGGTAGACGATCTTGTCCGTGTAGCCGGCCAGTGGCGAGGCGTCGCTGGCCAGATAGTGTTCGCCGGCACCAATGCCAACGACCAACGGGCTGCCGAGCCGGGCGGCGATGATCACACCCGGATAGTCGCGAAACAAAATCGCCAACCCATAGGTTCCGCGCAGCTGAGACAATGCCGTGCTGACCGCGGTGACCAGATGTCCATAAGGATCCGAAGCGTCTGTCTCCGACAGGTCCACATTTTCCAGCGCCGCGGCGACCAGGTGGGCGATGACCTCGGTGTCCGTTGCCGATTGAAAGGCGTGTCCTTCGCTCTCTAGTCTGGACTTGAGAGCCTGAAAGTTCTCGATGACGCCGTTGTGGACCAGGCTGACGACCTGTCCTGGACTGCTGTGAGGATGCGCGTTCTCGTCCGTAGCCGCCCCGTGGGTCGCCCAGCGAGTATGCCCGATGCCGACCGAGCCCGATTGGGGCTTCTCCGCGAGCGCCTTTGCCAAGGCGTCGATGCGGCCTGCGGTCTTGGTAACGTTGATCCGCCGATTACCGTTAGCAACCGCAATTCCAGCACTATCGTAACCCCGGTATTCCAAGCGACGAAGCCCTTCCAAGAGGTACTCGCTGGCTTCTCCGGTACCCACATATCCGACGATGCCACACATTTGACTGGTAACTCCTTGGCCTACCTAGACGACTGCCCAATTTCCCGCGCGGGCGGCATACACAGAACCCTAGCTCGTGGCCACGTGCCAACGGACTATCCAGATCAATATACGTTCTTCCTTGCTGTATTGTATAATTGAGTCCACACCGAAGGGCTCTGCCTCCTCTCCTTGCGAGTCGTTCCCGGTCTCGCCAAAGCACCTGTTACAACTGCTAGCAACCTTCCAGCCAAATCACGCGGAGAACCTGAGAATGTCAGCTACTACGAAGCCGGGCCTGTCTGCCGACCTGAAAGAGGCACTACAAAAGAAGACGGCCAAGGTCGGTGTCGTGGGTCTGGGCTACGTCGGCTTGCCTCTGATTCAGGCCTTCGTGCGGGCTGGCTTCAATACAATCGGCTTCGACGTCGACCAAACCAAAATCGATTCTCTCGCCGACGGCCGCAGCTACATCCGGCACATTCCCTCAGAGTGGGTCCGCAGCTGGATTGACGAGGAGGATTTCGAGCCCACCGCCGATATGACTCGGCTGTCGGAGGCCGACGCCATTCTTATCTGCGTGCCCACGCCGCTCAGCGACAGTCGGGACCCCGACCTTTCCTACGTGGAGTCAACAGCGCAATTCGTTGCTGCGTCGTTGCGTCCGGGACAGTTGGTCGTTTTGGAAAGTACGACGTACCCCGGCACGACTCGCGATGTGGTGCTGCCTATCCTCAACCAAAGTGGTCTCACCGCCGGCAAAGATTTCTTCGTCGCCTACAGTCCGGAGCGGGAAGATCCCGGCAATCCTGACTTCTCCGCCAGCGGCATTCCCAAGGTGGTCGGCGGCATCGATCCGGCGAGCCTCGAGTTGGCGGTCAGCCTCTACCAGTCCGCCGTAGTCAGCACGATTCCTGTGTCCAGCTGCGAGGTTGCCGAAGCCTGCAAGATCCTTGAAAACACCTACCGATCGATCAACATCGCAATGGTCAACGAACTAAAGGTGCTCTTCCAAAAGATCGGTATTGATGTTTGGGAAGTGATCGACGCTGCTCGTACCAAACCCTTCGGATTTCAGGCATTCTATCCAGGGCCGGGGCTGGGTGGGCATTGCATTCCGATCGACCCGTTCTACTTAAGTTGGGTGGCACGCAAGCACGAGATGCCGACGCGATTCATCGAGCTGGCAGGAGAAATCAACACCAGCATGCCGGAATATGTCGTTTCGCGGGTCGCCGAAGCGCTGAATGACGTCGGGCGGCCGGTCCGCGGTAGCCGGATCGGTGTGTTGGGAGTTGCCTACAAAAAAGACGTCGACGATCCTCGTGAAAGCCCCTCATTCAAGCTGATGGAACTACTCCAGCAGCGAGGTGCCGTGATCAGCTACAACGATCCCCACATCCCCAACCTACCTTCCATGCGGCACTATGACGTCCCGCAACTGGACAGCGAACCCTTAACACCCGACTACCTCGCGGCCCAAGACTGTGTGCTGATTGCTACCGACCATTCGTCCTACGACTGGGATCTGATCGTCCGCCACGCTCGCCTGGTCGTCGACACACGTAATGCGACCCGTGAGGTTCGCGAGGGCCGCGAGAAGATCTACAAGGCATAGCAAGTGCCACAGCTGCCGGCCAGCTCGATTTGGCGCTGGCTATTTGGCTCGCGAAGGTCGGTATCCGTGTTCGAGAGCAAACCATTCCGCGTATCGCTCGCGGTCCGCGAAACTCGAGTTTCGCTGGTCGAGCAGATGCCCGAGCTCGTGGATCAGCACGTTGTTGAGATAGTAGTCAGCGATCGAGTCGGGCGTCCAAATCAACTTCCAGCTGCGGCTCTCTTGCACCCAACGCCCGCCGAACTGTCTTGCCTCGATCTGCTCGGCCGGTCGCGGCGGTCGGTTGAAGTACTCGACTAGACCAGTTTCCAACGGGTACAGGTAGATGGCCGCACCCCACTGCATGCCATAGCACGGAAACGACTGTTTCTTGTAGGTCATGCGGCTGAGCTGCACGATTTCCAAGTCCTTCAGCATTTCTCGCGGCAACTGCTCAAGTCGCTGGCGGACTTGCTCAGCCGTCACGACGTGTTGGTAGCCTGGACCCGGCGGCTGCACGATGATGCGGAAGCCTCTGCTGTTGGGGCCTTGCGGCTCGTACCAATCTTCGGGCGGGAGGAAGGCTGTCTGGCGTTGAGCGCCCACGCGTCTGGCCCCCTTGCGAAGGCCGACTGGCCGCCGCGGATGCTTCGGCAGACCGCGAGCGACCTTTCTTGCTTTCGCTCGTTTCGGTCGATTTGCCGGAGGGCGTCGAGCCATCGAAGCACGCTCTGAATCTTTGTCGAGAAACAAAAGCACAGACGGCCTGACAACTCCGTAGGTTGGCATCGAATTCCGTTTCGTTGATTGGAGCTGTCACCAACTCGGTCCGTCTTGGTAAGCCTTGAAAGAGGGCGGTCGTCCAACGAGCCACCTTCTGATTGAATGGTAAGACCTCGCCGTCTGTAAATTCAAGTGAACAGCGCAAGGTGTTACCACAATTAAGTTTAAGGAAACAGGATATGGACTTACGTCGAGTCGATGTGGGGCTGGCAGGCCTGTTTCAGCCGCAGGCCCTAAACTTTGCCCTAACTGCCTGCTTTAAAAATCACTAGCCCGGATTATTCATGAAGATCGTGGCGAGAGGTTGTAAGTACGTTCGTGGCAAGGAAGGCGAGCAATTCTTCCGCAGGCGTATTGAAGCAATACGTCGAGGGAGAATTGTGAAGCATGACGAAGCCACGGATGGACTTACGACCTCGCAGCAGATCGCTCATGAATAATTCGGGCTAGCTGGCCCGCCAAACCACCGGTCGTTGACCGGCCTTGCGGATTGGAGTAAACCCTGGGCCGCGGAACTCTTCTCGGCTGATCGTTTTTGCTGGGGGCAATGGTCGTCATCGTGCAGCAAGTTCGTTGGGGAATCATCGGCTGCGGGGATGTGACGGAGATGAAGAGTGGACCGGCTCTTCAGCTTGTGCCGGGCAGCGCGCTCGTAGCGGTCATGCGTCGTCGTGGCACGGCCGCCAAGGACTTTGCTCGGCGGCACGGTGTCGCCAGATGGTATGACGATGCCGAGCAACTTATCAATGACGAAGAGGTGAACGCGGTCTACATCGCCACACCGCCGGGATCTCATCGCGACTATGGCCTGCGTGTTTGTGAGGCCGGGAAGCCGGCCTACATCGAAAAACCTATGGCTCGCAACTACGCCGAGTGCTGTCAGTTGGTCGAAGCCTTTGCCGCCCGTCAGCTGGGGTTGTTCGTGGCCTACTATCGACGTTGTTTGCCACGCTTCTTAGCGGCCAAGCAACGGATTGACTCAGGCCAGCTGGGCAGGTTAACGAGTGTCTGTTATCGCTACGAGGAACCGCTGCTCGAGTTTGATTCACGCCGACCTCCCTGGCGGATTTGTGTGGAGCAATCGGGTGGTGGTCTGTTCTTTGATTTGGGCTGCCACGTCCTTGACTTGCTGGACTATCTACTGGGGCCGCTCTCCCAGGTCAGCGGGTTCTGCGAGAACCGTGGCGGCCGATACGAGGTAGAGGACACAGTTTGCATCAGCTTTCGAAGTCGGTCCGGCGTGCCGGGCGTGGCGAGTTGGAATTTTGCCGGTTCGTGCCGCACCGACTTGTTGGAAGTGAGTGGGACGGAGGGCAAGTTGACGGTGCCCTGTTTCGCTGATGGACCGCTTAGGTTCTGCAGCGGCGGACCTTGGGAGGAACATCAGATCCCTCATCCCAAGCACGTGCAACAGCCGTTAATCCAGTCGGTCGTTGACGAACTGCTCGGCCGGGGATCTTCCCAGGGCGGCTGTCCCAGCAATGGTGTGTCAGCGGCGCGGACAGCGGCCACCATGGACCGGGTGGTGCACGATTACTATGGCACGCGGGAACCGGGCTTTTGGCGCGAACCGCGTCGTTGGCCCGGAGTCAAGAGTCGCATCCCGGCAGATTGATGGATGTGGGTCGCACGAAACGAGAGGTGCAGCAGTGGACTATCGTCGGTTTGGCAAAGCAACGGTGTCAGCCATCGGGCTTGGCACTTGGCAGTTCAGCGGTACCGACTGGGGAGAGGTCCCCGAAGAGGACGCGTTCGCCGCACTTGAAGCTGCTGCGGACACTGGTATCACGTTCATCGACACGGCGGACATGTACGGCGCTGGCCGGAGCGAGCAGATCATTGGCCGCTTTCTGAAGGCCCGAGAGGACCGCGGCCGCTTCTTTGTGGCCACCAAGTTGGGACGTCGCTTAGACCCAGGCTGGCCCGACAACTTTAGTGAAGATACGATGCGCCGACACACCGAAGAGTCGCTGGGTCGCCTGGGGGTCGACGCGTTAGACCTCACACAGACGCACAGCTTGCCGCTCGAGGTGATGCAGGAGGGCACGATTTTCGCCAATCTGCGGCGGCAGCAAGAGGCGGGTTTAATCCGGACATTTGGTGCCTCGGTGGAGTCCATCGAAGAGGCTCTGGTCTGCCTACAGACGCCCGGTTTGGCTTCGCTGCAGATCATCTTTAATGTCTTCCGCCAGCGTCCCGTCGAAGAGTTGTTTTCCCAGGCGGCCGAAGCGGGTGTTGCGGTGATTGTTCGCCTGCCACTCGCCAGCGGCCTGCTGAGCGGCAAGTTCACCAAGGACTCGAGTTTTCCAACGCAGGACCACCGTCATTACAACTGCGACGGCCAGGCGTTCAACGTTGGCGAGACGTTTTCGGGACTGCCGTTTCAGACAGGGATCGAGCTGGTCGAGATGTTGCGGGCACGTGTTCCGCACCAAATGTCGCTTGCTCAGTTTGCCTTGCGTTGGTGTCTGGACTTTCCTGCAGTGACAACAGTCATTCCGGGGGCGCGGCGCGCGGCCCAGGTCCGCGAGAACGCGGCTACAGCGGACCTGCCCGAACTGTCCCGCGAGCTGCATCAGGAGTTGTCGGTGTTCTATCAGGAAGACGTTCACCCGCACGTGCGAGGCAAGTACTAGTTGCCTGTTGAAAAACGCCGTCCTGGCGTTTTTTCAACCTCACCAAGCTCAGAACAGAGTTCTTCGCAGCTCGCAAATCAACGACTCACGTCGCTGATTTGGCATCACATCCCTGTGATGCGGCAGCCCGTTGAAAATCAACAGGCTGCTAGGCTTGTCTCCAGACGAGTGAGGATATAACCTACCGATTGAGTACCGCTCAGCGGTGGTCAAGGCGATTCAGGACGGAAGTCGATTAGCACTTCGCTAAGGGGGTAGCGATGTCCAAGTTGCCGATTCTCGGCCAGAGCCTGCCGTTTCCGCAGAATCCGGGCTGCCTGCCAGAAGTGCAGCTCGACGTTTCTCATTCGCCCGTCAAGGTGCTCTCGCACAAGGAAATGCTACGGGCTTTCGTAGCGGGTGAAGAGGTTCGACCGATACACCTGCGAATCGGTCTCGTCGGCGCTTGCAACATGCGTTGCAAGTTCTGCAATTTTCACTCGGTGAACGAGAGTCAATTCTACGACCTGTTCTCGTACCAGGACCAGCTGTCGACAGATGAGAGCATCCGTCTGTTGACCGAGTTTGCGGAGGCCGGCGGCCGTGCCGTCACGATCTGTGGTAGTGGGGAGAACACAATTCATCCCCACTACGATACGATCTGTCGCGCGGCTCATGAGCATGGCCTTAAGTTGGGTTTGATCACCAACGGTACGCGACTTCACGTCAAAGAAATTCATGAATGCATTGTCGACACGCATACCTGGGTACGCGTGGGCTTGAACGCCAGCACGGCGGATACGTTTGCTGAGATTACTCACTACGCGGCTGAATCCTTCGAGAAGATGTTAGCGACGATTCGTCCGCTGCGTCGCGAAGCGCGCTCGCCCGGTTTCCGCATTGGTCTGAACTTTGTCATCACAGGCGACAACTACGGCGAGATCGTCGCGGCCTGTCATCTTGCCAAGGAGGCAGGCGCTCACTACGTGCGCTACGAGCCTGAGTTCTATTCAGCGTTGGGACACGAGACGATTCTCGTCAGGATGGACGAGATTGCGAGGGCGTTGGAGTCGGCAGCCGCAGCAGCAACTGCTGAGTTCGAAGTCTCGGTACCAAAGCTCGACCGCGGACCGATGGACCGTACCGAAGCGGTTGAAGGCGACTTTCATCGCTGCCATTACAGCCGTTTCGTGACCGCCGTCGGTGCCGATGCGCATCTCTATCCGTGTCCTCAGGTTCATCTGAATAGCCGCTATCAGATGGGCAACGTGATCGACAGGGGCTATCTGGGTGTCCTGGAGGGCGGGCCTCGCAGAGAGTGGGAGGCCCAGAATCCACTCCGCACCGAGCTCTGCAAGACTTGCTTTTATCGCCCGCAGAACGAGTTGCTCGAGTCGCTGCTGGACGGCCGGATCAACTTGGAAGAAGCGATGGCCAGGTTCGACATTGAGGTACCCGATCCACTCCACGTCGATTTCGTTTAGCCATGCAGTTCGACCGCGTCCAACGACTGCTGGACACCACCACTGCCCAGTTGCGTTTCTCAGCGACCAACTCCCAGCAACAGCAGCGCTGGAAAGGCCGCGTGCGAGCTGTCGTAGCGCGTCTGGCTCGTGTTCAGCAACCTGTTCCACTACAGGTTCGCAGCGTGCAGCGACATCAGCGCAACGGGCTGATCGTGGAGGACTATGAGTTCTCCACTGATGACCGCTCATCCCTGCGCGGAACGCTGCTGCTCCCCACCGCGGGGCAGACTCACTCCGCTGTGTTGGTCTGTCCCGGGCAGAACGCGCGTTTGGCGGCCGTCACAGGCGCCGAACCTCCGGACTATCCGGACCGCAGCGTTGCCGACCAACTGGCCAGACGAGGTTTAGCTGCGCTCACGATCGACTATGGGTTGCGGGGGGGCTACTCTGCGGCAGACACGACGGGCGAACGTGATCAGATCGAATTGCTAGCCCAGTCATTGGCACTGTACGGTCGATCGCCGTTGATGTTGCTGTTGCAAGACGCCTTGTCGGCGATCGCTTGGTTGGAGTCCTTGCCCTCGGTAGGGACTACGGCGATTTTTGGTCACAGCCTCGGTGGCATCTTGGCTGTCCACGTAGGGCTGCTGACGCGTCGCCCGCGGCCCATCGCGTTAGCCAGTTGCCTGGGACGTTACACAACAATGTTCGGTCCAGACCACCAAGGCGGTGCGAGCCACGCCTTGCCCGGCATTATGTGGTATGCAGATTTGCCGGATCTTGTGGCAGCGCTGGTACCGGCTCCGCTCCACATCCAGCACGGCGAGCGAGATCTCTTTTTCCCCGTTTCGGTCGCCCGCGAAGCGGCCCGGACCGTCCAACGCAGCTACGAGCTCGCCGATGCTTCCGGACTTCTGAGCTATCACGAGCTGTCGATGGGGCACGGCACCGATGTCGAGTGCCTGGCGGAGTTCTTGCAAGCCGAGCTGCAGGTCGAGAGGCCGTTCCAAGTCGCTGAAGTCCCCGCTGCCGTGGTGTGGCTCGGCGGCGAGACGCGCGCCAAAGCGCTGGACCGAATCGACGACGCCCTGTCAACGGGAGCGTTGACAATGGGCCCTCAGGGCCGCGAGTTCGAGACGCGCATCGCCCGCTGGACAGGAGCACCGCACAACGTGGCGACCGGTTCGGGAACTTCAGCCCTGGAGATCGCAATGCGGCTGATCGGTGTCGAAGGGCGTACGGTGTTGGTGCCCGCCAACACATTCTTCGCCACGGCTAGCGCGGTCGAGCGCGCGGGAGCGCGGGTCGAGTTCGTTGACATTGAGCTCGAAGGATTGGGGATGGATGCAGCATGCCTACGGCGCGCATTGGCCGAGCACCGGAACGTGGCGGCTGTTGTTGTGGTCCATATCGGAGGTATTATCGCCCCGGTCCTAGACGAGATCCGGACTCAGTGCGATCGGCGCGGCATTCCGATCGTCGAAGATGCAGCTCACGGGTTAGGCAGCCGACTGGACGGCGAGCCGGCGGGCAGCCTGGCCGACTTCGCCGCTTTCTCGATGTATCCAACGAAGGTGCTCACCTGTGGTGAGGGAGGCCTGCTGTGCACCCGCGACAAGTTCGCTGCTACTACGGCCAAGTGCTATCGGGATCAGGGGAAACTGTCCTTCCGCGCCAACGTACATAGCCGGCTGGGTAGCAACTGGCGGATGAGCGAGTTACACGCTTCGCTGGGGCTCGCGCAGCTCGAGCGGCTCGAAGAGAGTTTACGAGAGCGCCAGTATCTGGCTCGTCAGTACGACGAACTGCTGGATGGCATCGAGACCGCCACGAAGTTTCCCATCCCCGCCGGGGTCAGCACGAACTACTACAAGTACATCGTCATGCTGAGCGAGCGCGTCGACCGCGGTAGCTTGCGGTCTCGCCTCCGCGACGAGCACGGCGTTTCCTTGGCAGGCGAGGTCTATTCGGTACCTTGCTGCGCTCAACCGTTCTTCGCCAAGCGGTATTCGCCGGCGAGTTTCCCCAACGCCTTTTATTTTTGTCGCTGCCACATCTGCCTGCCTCTGTTCCCGAACATGCAGCCAGATCAAGTCGAGCACGTGGTCCGCTCGTTGCGCCGCGCGTTGCCTGATTGACGACGACCAAAGAAGGAGTTCGATTCCTAGTTTCTTTGATTCACAGTGTCCTCACTTCCCGACAACCTAGTGAGAAAGAAGGTGCAGCATGTCTGACGAAGCGAAAGTGGGTGCGTGCCCTAACGTCGCGGAACTGGCAAGATTGTATCGTGCCGCCGTTGAAGCCAAGGACAGTTATCTTCAACAAGTCGCCACACAGGCGGCCTGTGAGGCAGCCGTTGCCGAAGCTGCCACGGCCGAAGCCGCAGCGGTCGAAGCCGGTGCACCCTTGGCCGTAGAAGCCGCAGAGGTGGCCGTCGCGGAGGCCGCCCACGCCGAGAGTCTGTCGGCGGAAGCCGCGGTTGCGGAGGCCGCCACATTCAGCGAGTTCTTGGGTGAGGCGATTACCGGAAAATAGTCGGCGTTAGTCGACAGCTACGGAGTCGATTCCGCGAGGCAACCGGCGCGAGAGCTACGGCGCCGAGTTGCTGGTCCGGCGCTGCCGGCACTCACTCACGGCGTCGACACAGAAGCAAGACGGCCACTCTCGCGAGGGCCGTGCAGCAGCTTAGCCCGGATTATTCATGAAGATCGTCGCGAGAGGTTGTAAGTACGTTCGTGGCAAGGAAGGCGAGCAATTCTCCCGCAGGCGTATTGAAAGCAATACGTCGAGGGAGAATTGTGAAGCATGACGAAGCCACGGATGGACTTACGACCTCGCAGCAGATCGCTCATGAATAATTCGGGTTAGCTTCTACTCGCTTCAGGGGGGCACGGTTCATGAGGCGGTGGGATCTCGTTGGGCGACAGCAGATCGAGTTTCGGAACGATCTACCGCCGCCAGAAGCGACGGGTGACAACGTGTTGGTGAAGGTCAAAGCCTGCACGATCTGCGGGCGCAGTGACCTCGTCTATTACCACTACTTGCACCTCCGCGACCACTGCGAAAGTGGCTGTTTTGGTCACGAAATTGCCGGCGTGGTGGAGGCGATAGGTTCCCGGGTGACCCGGGTCCAACCCGGCCAACGCGTTTTCCTGCGCACGCCGCTCACGACCGGATACGCGGACTACGCGCTGGCTCGGGAAATCGCCGTCGGTCACCTTCCTCCGCAAATCCCCTTCGAGCAGGGCGCCATTCTGCAACTGCTGCCACTCTGCGTTTACGCCACGCGAGGAGTGCAACTGGGTGATCGTGTGTTGATTGTGGGCCAGGGTCCGGTCGGCTTGATGGCGCTGCAGACGGCACGCTTGCGCGGCGCGGCGTTCATCGCGACAACCGACTTGGACCTCTGGCGGCGACAGCGGTCGATGGCGCTAGGAGCCGACCAGTCGATTCCGGCCGAGCTGTCAGGCAACCTCGCCGATCTCGGTCCCTTCGACGTGGCGATCGAGGCGGTAGGCACGCCAGCTACCGCCCGCTTCTGCGTCGATTCGGTGCGGCAGAACGGGACCGTCGTTTTCTTAGGTACGCACCATGTTGACACCAAAGTGACGTTCGATCTTGTCCAGTGGGAAAAGAAGGGGCTGCGCGTGCAGATGGCGGCCGAGCCGACCGACGCGGCCCGGGTCGCTACGTTGGAAACCGCGCAAAGTCTCATCGACAACCAACGGATTCAGCTTGAACCGTTGCTCACCGAGACCATCCCTTTGCCCGAGTTGCCGGCGGCGATCGAGCGGCTATCGCGGAGCCCTTTGCTCTATGCAGCTGGTGAGCCGTGTCCTTACGAAGTTCCTCCGGAAAGGACTTTGAAGTTGGCGATCTGTCCCTAGACGACTGCGGATTTTCAGGAAACAAAGGATGTCGTATTGTCTGCCTCTATTCCGTCGTGGCGAGTGGTACGAATCGCTCGACACTCATGCAATTCCGCCCGGATTGGGTGGCCGTGTTGCTACTGCGCCGGGCCTACTGCTGCTGGACGATCTGCGCTGGCAGAGGTCGTCGGTCGATCCGGACTTGCTTCCACCTGATCGCCAGAGCCGCGCGGCTCTGCTTGCCGAAGGCCTCGAACGTTTTGCTCACGGTGACGTGCGGGTCGGCGGCCTCCACCAAACCCCGGCCGACTTTTTCGAGTTGTTATGGGACCACCTCGGGTTGCCACCTCGGTTGTCGCGGCGTTGGTGTCGCATCCTCACTGATCGACTCGAGCAGTTGGTCGAAGAATTGGACGAATCTCCGGACGCCACTCCTGGCGAGGTCTGGTTGATCTCCCTGCCTAGCAATACCTTTGTCTGCCTGGAGAAGTGTCTGGAAGCTGCGCTTCGCGGTGCCACGATCTGGATGCGTCCTAGCCAGCGCGAACCGTTTTCTACTGCCCGTTTCGTTGCCGCGCTCGAGATGGCTGGATGGCCGGCAGCGGGAGTTGCCTTTTATCCCATGTCGCGCGATGTCCTAGCGACGCTCGCGCCCAAGGTCGATCTGGCCGTTCTTTACGGCGGTGCGGATGTCCGTGTCCGCTTCGCCTCGAAGGCAGGTGTTGAGGTCCACGGGCCAGGCCGTGCGCGAGCGATCGTGGGGCCTCGTTGTCGAGTCGAAGCAGCGTCAGCGTGGCTCTGTGCGCGTATGGCCGATGATGCAGGGCGATTCTGCACCAATGTCGGCACGATACTGGTCACCGATCGCGCGAAGGCAGTCGCCCGAGCGTTGGCAGAGCGGCTGGATGCGATCCCCTTGAACTCCAGTTCGGACACCCCTTGGCCGCTCGCCGTCCAACGGAACGAGGCAGAACTGAGCAGAGTGACCGAGTGGGTCCGGTCACGTCTGAGGCCCGGCGATCGCTGGCTGACGCAACGCCCGCTGGTGGCTCCACGGGACGAACCCATCTTCGCCCCCAGCTTGCTCATGTTGGCGGAACCGGTGGATCACCCACTGCTGGGAGTCGAGTTGTCTTTTCCGT
The DNA here is from genome assembly GCA_965223305.1 of Pirellulaceae bacterium. GTDB lineage: Bacteria > Planctomycetota > Planctomycetia > Pirellulales > Pirellulaceae > CBDCWT01. The sequence continues at coordinate 153,244 of CBDCWT010000079.1, forward strand.
TCGCGGTATTGGCTGCGGTCGAAGCGAGGGACGTCGCCGCTCTCTCTGCTGGAGCCCAGTTCGTGCATGAATTTGGATACTCGAGCTCAGGAGGCGGCGAGTGACGCTTTCCCACACAGCTGTCGCCCACAAGCTTTCGCCGGAAAACATGGTTTGTGAAATGCAGCGGCGGTTATCCCCGCTTGCTGAAGACCCCGACGCCTGGGTCCGGCGAATGATGCGTTGGCACTTTTCTGCCGAAACTGGTTCAGCTTTTTGGCTTAAACGCCAGCATTTGCTGAACTTTGATCCGCTGACCGACGTGCGGGGTTGGCGTGATTTGCCTCGCTTCGGCTTGTTCGACAAAGACGTGCTGCGGCATGCGCCGCTCTCGGAACTTGTACCGCGGGGTTTTGCCGATCGACCGCGACGGGTGTTCGAAACCGGGGGTACGACAGGTCCTCCTTGCCGCATCGTGGACGTGACGACGGGTCAATACAACGTGGTCATGTACCGCGTCATGTTGGAAGCTCGCGGACTGGCGGGTGGTGACGTCGTGGGTATGACGCCGAGTGGTCCCCACGCCTACGGCACTTTTGTCGCGCGCTTGACCGATACTTGGCGTGGACAGGCCCATTTCATCGACCTCGACCCTCGCTATGTCAAATGCTTGCTCCGTGCCGGGGAGTCCGTCGAGCCTTATATAGGACACTTAATAGCACAGACCCGAGTTCTGTTGGAGAGCCAGCAGCCGTCTTTGCTGTTCACCACGTCGCGATTACTGATGTCGTTGGTTCTCGAGCTTCCGCGACCGTTGTCAGAATACGGTGTACGTGCCGTGTGTACTGGTGGTACTTCGTGTACCGCGGAGGAGATTCGCTATTTGACGGACCGCTACCTAGGGCCGGTCCAATGGATCGACACGTACGGCAACACTTTGATGGGGCACGCCCTGCAGGGAGATCCTTGGCGTGAATGGCCGCACCGCGCCTACTACTTGCCTGCTCCACTGGCGCGGATCCAGGTCGTTTCCCCGGATGATTGGCGGACCGAGGTGGACTACGGAGAACGGGGACGAGTGCTCGTCACGACCGTCTTGGAGGATCTGTTTATCCCCAACCTGTTGGAGCGCGACTCGGCGATTCGGGTAGGACCACACCCCTGGTACCCTTGGGACGGTGTCAGCCACATCGAGGTCTACCCGGAAAACCCAGCCAGCGTGATCGAAGGAGTCTACTAGTGTCGGAGTGCTTTGTCGGCGTCGACATTGGTGGCGCCAAGATGTTGTTGACAGCTGTGGGTGAAGGACTCCAGCAGCAGCGGCGGATGCCCACAGGCCCGACGACTGGCCCGGCGGAACTGAGCGCTGCCATCGGTGACTTCGTGGCGCACCTGCCGAACTTGCCGGTTGCCATCGGAATTGCCGTGCCGGGTTTGGTCGACCCTTTAGGCCAGGTCGTCGACTGCGACGTGCTTCCCAATCTACGTGGATGGCGGGTCGCCGAGTCGTTGGGTAACGACTTCCTGGTCTATGTGATGAACGATGTCGAGGCAGCCTTGGTGGAGGAGGCGAGTGGACTCCCACCACGCGCGAACGTGGCCGTGGTCATGGTGGGCACCGGGATCGGCGCCGCGTTTCTGGTTGACGGTGCCGTCTGCCGCGGAGCCCGTGGTTGGGCCGGTGAGCTCGGCCATATCCCGATCGTCGTGGACGGCGAATCACACAGTCTCGACGAACTGGCCAGCGGATCGGCGCTGCTGCGGCTACTCGACAGCGACTTCGAGGCGATCCTGGCGGCCTGCCAGCAGGGAGACGCCGGCACACTAGCGACTGTTCGTAAAGCTGGGAGATTTCTAGGTCTGGGGCTCTCCACCGTGATTCACTTGTTCAATCCCCAACGCATTGTCCTCGGCGGCGGCGCGTTGCGTTATCCCGGCTACATCGAGGCAGCCTGCGCCAGCGCGGAACAGTCCACCATGCGTGCACCGTGGGAAGCATGTGAGATTCTCAGATGCCGGCACCCCCACACCGTCGTCGCGCTGGGAGCCGCGCGGGTTGCGCGGGACAGGAGCCGTCATGACCACTGAGAGCGCCCAAGTGATACGGGACTTTCGCGACCCTCTGCTGCGCGACACAGTTTCTTGGTGTGTTCGGCAGTCGCCGTTCTATCGCGCACGATTTGGATCGGAGGCCGAGCACTTTCGCGGCCTCGACGATTTGCCTCGGCTACCCGTCCTGTTCCGCGACGAGGCGAAGGCAGACCAGGATGGCATCCGCTGCCAACAGGTGACTCCGTCGGCGGTGCAATACACGACAGGTACCACCGGAGAGTTTTGGCGACTCTACCGCAGCGCGGAGGAGCTTCAGTTCATTGCGCAGTTCTACACCGAGCGCGCTCGCACACTGTTGGAGAGCGGACAAACACGCCCCTTACTGCTGGCCCTGACGAGTGTCTATCACGGCGCGCCGACACCAGTTCCAGGCTGGCCCTACGTGGTCAGCGCAGGGATGTACGATCGCACGCAGGCGCACCAAGCGAGACAGCTGCTAGAAGCTCGTTATGACTTACCAGGCGTCGAACCACAGGTGTCGGCAATCATCGGTGGAGACCTCGTCGTGAAGGCCTTTACCGCTTTTCTGCTGTCTCAGAACGTTGACCTGCGCACTACTGGTGTGCGTCATTTGATCATGACAGGGGGGTACGTCAGCGAATCTCGCAAACAGCTGCTGGCTGACTTGTGGAATGCCACCGTCCAGGACCGCTACAGCATGACTGAGGTTTTCGGTGGCGCCAGCCAGTGTGGGTTGGGTGGTCCGTGGATCTTCGATCCGGAGGTTGTTCCAGAAGTCGTCCATCCACGCACGTTGGCGCCGGTGAACCGTGGCATCGGAACGCTGGTGTTAACCAGTCTTTATCCTTTCGTCCAGATGATGCCCGTCGTCCGCTACTACACGGGGGACTTGGTCGAGGTGGCGGACACGGTGGCAAACGGCGCGCCAGATCTTGTGGTTCGCTTTCTTGGCCGCGAGCGTAGGTCGGTGTTGGACGCGTCCGGCGACGATGTCGAACCTCTTCTGTTGTCTGCACCTTTCTACGACTTATTGGAATCATACCCTGAGATCGCGGCCACCGAACGGTTTGCTGATATCGGCGCCGCCGAGGGATTGGAGTTTGCCGGGAAACTGCGTTTCTCGCTCGACATTGATCGCGACCAAGACGAACAGGTCAACCGAATTCACGTCGTACTAGGCCTGCGGTACGTGCCGTGGCTCTACCCCGACCACACGGCGGGCATGATCTCGCGGCTCCGCAATGACGTCTACGACCGCTTCCCGACGTTACGTGATCGCGTCGCGCGCCGGCAGATCGACTTTCATTTGACGACGAGACCTGCCGCCGAAGTAGGTGGCTACAACATGAAGTGATCGGCATGCAACGCTTGTTCCTTATTCGTCACGCGGAGCCAGAAGCAGACTGGCCGTCCCGTTTTCTCGGCCGTAGCGACCCGGACTTGAGCCTGCGCGGTCGAGAGCAGGCAACCATGATCACCCGTAGGTTGCCGGAATGCGCCCAGCTGCCGGTTTGGGTAAGTCCTCTTCGGCGTGCATTGAACACCGCACGCTTGGCGTTTCCTGACGGTGACTTGCTTGTGGAGCCGCTGAGCATGGAGGTCGACTTTGGGGCCCTTGATGGGCTGTTGCCGTCGGAGGCGAAACGCCTCTACCCGGAAGCGTGGTCGCGGCTAGGAGTCGCGTGGCCCGACTGCGTTGTGTGCGGAGGGGAAAGCAGGAGGCAGCTGCGCCGGCGGGCAGATCGGTTGAAGAGCAAATTGGCGGAACAGCAGGCTGTGGTGCTGGTCAGCCACCAATACTTGTTATCGGCGTTGGTAGCCGCCTTGACGGGCGGTCGGCGGCCACAACCTCTGGACTATGCAGCAGGCCTAGTTGTAGTGCGAGAGCGTGGAGCGCGGCAGTGGAGACTAGCTGCGGAAGACGGCTACAGCGGGCTACATGGGGGGGAGTCGAACAGATGAAATGCCAGTTATCGAACGGCAAGGCAATTCCGTTCACTAGCCGGTACTTTGGCCGCTTGCCAAGCGAGCCTTACCAGGCTGCTACTTCGATGACGTTCAGGCAGCGGCTGCAGGACCAAGGCTTCCTCTTCTTGCGCGGCTACCTCGATCGGCAGCAAGTGCTTGATTTGCGTGAACGGTACTTTCAGCTGTTCGACGCTTCATTTTTTCAGAGCGGCACCTGGCCACGGGAAGGGATCTACTCTGGATATCCCCCGGCAGGACTTCCGGCCCATGGGTGCCCGGGGCATCCCGCTCACACGCTGGTGCGGCAGGCCTGCTACCGGGCCTTCGCCGGCAGCTCTCGGCTGCATGAACTCGCCGAGTGTCTGCTCGACGGGCCCGTACGGCAACTGCGTCGCCGGCCATTGAGACATTTCTATCGCGGCTGCGGCGTGGCATCCCGAGCGCACACCGATGCGGCCTACTTGGAATCCAAACCGGATGATGTGGTGACATTCTGGATTCCGCTTGGAGACTGCCCACTGTCGGCCGGCGGGCTCGTCTATTTGGAAGACTCCTTGGGCTTGGACCAGGCAGAGCTCAGGCTGCAACTAGGTGAACCGCACTGCCGCGACAGCAGACCTATCACCGATGATCTGAAGCGACTGGCCGATGTAACGGGCAGACGCTGGCTGTGGGCGGACTTCCAGGCCGGCGATCTTGTAGCCCATCTGCCCTCGGCGATCCATGCGTCGCTGGACACCGTGTCTTCTCGAATGCGGTTGTCGACCGACATTCGTTTTACTTCTCGCGACAGCTCGGTAGATCCCCGCTGGGCTCAGGACTGGGCCGGCGACGACGGCTACTAGCGGCTCGCCCTTGGTGCTTTGTGGTGAAAGCGATTGGTGGGGAGGGCGAGGCTCTTGCCGACCGCAGCTTTGTGAAAGTGTTCGGGAGGGCGAGGCTCCTGCCGAGCCGCAGGGCGCAAGAAAAACGGCTCCGCAGGAGCGTCGCCCTCCCAGACGATCGCGTCGCCCTCCCAGCTGATCCGTCGCCCTCCCCCCGCAAGCGCTCGCCCTGGAGAACGATCCGCAAGACGAGCAGTACTGGTTGCGCTGCAAATCGTGGGCTAACGCCGGCTAACGCCCAGCGGCTGATTTTGTATGCCCTCCCAAGACGAGCAGGACCGAATGTGACGGTTAGCCCGATCAGCCGCCACGTTCCTCTTGCCAACTTGTCCAACTGGATTCGCGACGTAATTAGTGTCTTGGTTTATCCTGAATATTTAGGGAGTTGCCCGAACCACGGAGGAGCAGGATGATGAAGGGAATGTCATCGCGTCGCCGCGAACCCACGGTTTCGAACAGGAGTCCCACGTGTTCATCAACAAGTTATTCGCCGCCAGAAGAAAACGAGCCGTGGGCAGGAATTCAAGGGCTCTCTTTCTCGAACCGTTGGAAACCAGGCTTCCGATGCACGCTTCCCTGTCGGGGATGGTGTTTGTCGACGCAGACCGGGACGGCGTTCACCAGTTTGGTGAAATCGGCATCCCTGGTGCGGTGATCAGCTTGACCGGCGCCGATTCTTCCGGGAACGCGGTCAATCGATCGGTGTTATCTGGCAGCGACGGTTCCTATTTGTTTGAGGAGTTGGAGCCAGGGACCTATCGTGTTTCCCAACGGCAGCCGACGGCGATTATCGATGGCTCGGAGTCGACAACGTTACCTGGCGTGCTCATAGAAGATGACCTTGTTAGCAATATCGAGCTGGATGTCGATGAAAACCTAGGTGGAATCAACTTCGGCGAGCAGGGGCTTCGTCCAGAGTATGTGAACATCACTTGGTTTTTCGCATCAGCACCATCTCAATCGACATTGCTGCGCGAGTCGGTCGCCATCGGCGAAGAGGCGAACGGGGACCTGGAGCTTGCCGGGACAATCCGCGACGAGTTGACCGATGTGCCGGCGAACATCAGTCCGACCGCGACGAACGACACCTTTACTGTCTCAGCAAACACTGTGTTGACTGTCGCCGCCGCCACAGGTGTGCTGGCAAACGACTCGGACCCGAACGGTGACGTCCTGACCGCCAGTATCGTGGAGCAGGCCAGCCGAGGATCGGTGGCGCTAGCTGCCGATGGCGCCTTCACGTACACGCCGGATACAGACTACGAGGGGGTCGACACGTTCACCTATCGTGCGTCCGACGGTACCTCATCCTCCAGCCTGGCAACCGTCTCGATTACTGTAACGAACAGCTCTCCGACCAACACGTTCAATGTCGACGAAAACTCCCCGCGGGGCACGCGCGTCGGACAGCTCGATCCGGAAGGAGAAGTGGGAGAACCACGTATCTTCGAGATCGAAGACACAACTCGTCCGGACCAGCTCCGGCTGGCTGCGGACGATCATCTCTCTGGCAACCCGGCGGCACCGGTCGTATTGGTCGAGTACCTGGATATTCAATGTCCAGCTTGCCGGGCAATTCATCCGGTCGTTGCTCAGCTCGAAGAGGACTTCGCCAACGACCTGCTTGTTGTACGGCGCCACCTTCCCTTGACCAACATCCATCCGAACGCGTTCGCGGCGGCCCGTGTTGCGGAAGCCGCCGACAGGCAGGGTCGCTTCACCGATGCGGTCGATATCATGTTCGAGAACCAAGACGAGTGGGAATCTGTGAGCGATCCGCAATCGCTCTTTGAGTCTTACATGACCCAGCTGGGCCTCGATATCGACCAGCTTCGCTCGGACCTGAACGATCCCGCACTGGATGCTCGGATCAACCGTGATCTTGCGGCGGCGGGCGCCTTGGGGGCGACGAGTACGCCGTCATTCTTCCTCAACGGAAACCAGATCTCTAATCCGGGTACGCTCGAGGCTTTCACCCCGTTGATCCAGGCGGAAGTGAACGCCGTGGACGACGTTTTTTCACTGGATCGGCTTACCGGAGAGATCTTCGTTGCCGACAGCGCCGCTCTGGACTTCGAGACATCGCCGACTTTTTCGCTCGTTGCCAGCGCCCGCAACGGCAATTCGATATCGATCAACGCAACCGTTAATCTGAACAACGTGAACGATCAGCCACCCATTCCGCAAGACGACCAATATGTGGTCGACGAAAATAGCGTGTTGACAGTACCCGCGGCGACGGGCGTCCTGAGCAACGACCAGGACCCTGACGGCGATGATGTGACGGCATCCCACATCAGTGGGCCTGCACAGGGTTCACTGTCGTTGGGCGATGATGGATCGTTCACGTATACTCCCGACACCGACTTTTCGGGTACTGACTCATTTGTCTACTCAGCCAGCGACGGCAGTTTCTCGACGAACGCGATTGCAACGATCACCGTCACGCAGGTCAATTCAGCCGCCTACAGCTGTCAGCGACAGCTACCAGGCGTCAGAAGATGGTGTCCTGAACGTTTCGGCGGCCGAAGGCCTTTTATCCAACGACCACGATCCAGAGGGCGGCACTCTGACCGCGCAGCTCGTAGAAGGCCCAGCCAACGGAACCGTGGCGTTGAACGGCAATGGTGCATTTACCTATACGCCGAACCCCGACTTCGATGGCCAGGATACCTTCACCTATCAAGCCAACGACGGAGCGGAGACATCGGAGATTCGCAGCGTCTCGATCGAGGTTCGTGATCAAAACGCCTTGACCCTTTCTGACTCGACCGCAGGTGCCGTGATCGGCCAATTGACTCCAGAGGGCGAACTCGGTTCGCCGCTGGTGTTCGAAATCGAAGATGCCTCGCTGCCGACCGAGCTTCGCTTGGCGCCGGACGACCATCTCTCCGGGAACCCGGCCGCCAAGGTCGTGCTGATCGAGTACCTCGATCTCCAGTGTCCGGCCTGCCGCGCCATCCACCCGATTGTCGACCAACTAGAGAACGACTTTCCCGACGATCTGTTGGTGGTTCGCAGGCACTTCCCGCTTACCAACATCCACGTGAACGCTTTGGCGGCAGCGAGGGTTGCGGAGGCGGCTGACCGCCAAGGAATGTTCCGAGAGATGGTCGACTTGCTGTTCGAAAAGCAGGATGAGTGGGAATTCGCTGGGGATCCACAGCCCTTCTTCAACTCGTATGCTGACGACCTGGGTTTGAATGTCAGCCAGCTGCAGACCGACATGAATGACCCTGCGATCAGCGCCCGCATCGCTCGCGACCAAAATGCTGCGGCAGCGCTGGGGATACCCGGCACCCCCGGCTTCTTTGTGAACGGGCAGTTCACAACAACGCCCACTTCGCTGGTGGAGTTCTCTGCCGTAGTTGCGGCCGAACGGAACGACTACATCGATCCGTTTGTCGTTAACCGCGTCACGGGCGAGGTCCTTGTGGCCACACCTGCCGTGCTTCCCGATCCGGGCACGAGTATCGACCTGGATGTGCGCGCCTCGAATGGATCGACGGAGGTAATCAACGCCGTAGTCTCAATCGGCGAAGGTTAGCCGTCGGCTTGCGGCAAAGATCGTTCCGAGTGGCCGGGCGAGCGCGCCTTTTGAAGTCGCGATTTTTCGTCTTCTTACAGGCACAAAATGTCGATTCGTCGCGAACCCGAAGCGTCAGCGAGGGGGAGTGCCGGCACCCGCTGCCTCGGCGGTCCTGCGGCTTTTCGGTGGGAACGCCGTGCAGTGACCATCGTGGCTAACCCGGATTATTCATGAAGATCGTGGCGAGAGGTTGTAAGTAGGTTCGTGGCAAGGAAGGCGAGCAATTCTTCCGCAGGCGTATTGAAGCAATACGTCGAGGGAGAATTGTGAAGCATGACGAAGCCACGGATGGACTTACGACCTCGCAGCAGATCGCTCATGAATAATTCGGGCTAATACGTGTACTCGAGACCGACGTTCAGCCCGTGTGCCCAGAAGTCGGTGGTGTTAAAGGCAAAGCCCGGCCGCGGCTCGCCCATCAACGTGCCGGGGGGAATCTGTGAGGGGTTCACGGCGAAGTCGATTTGTTCGCCGGCGCGAGAGACATCCTGCCAGAGGAGAACGGAGTATCCAAGTCTGGCAGTCAAACCACACGGCAGTTGCCTATTCAGGTTGACTCCCAACTCCCAGATCGCAGAGAACTCATCCTGCTCGAAGGTCCCGATGTTGGTGGGCTGTGTCAGGAGCCCGCCGCTAGCCGTTGTCGTTTGCCCACCGACTGTCGTGGTTGTCACGCCCGCAATTCGAGCCCTTGAGTTCGTGTTCCCGATCGCCACCTTGGCCAGTAACTCCCAGCTAAAGCAGTCGCCCGCTGGGCACTCCCAGCGGATCCCCAACTCTGCACCATGGAACTCGTTGACCGTCTCGAACTGGTCATACAAGTCGATCATGGCGCCCGGCGCCGCACCGCCAACAGCGATTGTTGATTCGTCAACTCGGAGTTGATCTTCTAGTTGCGCAAATCGATATCCCAACAAGAACTCAGCCCGCCCGTGGGGTGGACCGTCGATGGCGCTACGGTAGACTGCGTCCAGCATCCGGAAGTCCGTGGATGCACCGATGTCGAGCGTCCCGTTGATCTCACCCGGAAAGGCGATCCTCCTCGCATCCTGCATACTAATCTGTGTGTTGAAAAACGGCCGAGCAAGCACGGCAAACTCACGCTGGGAAGCAGACCAGGCACTCGTCTGGGTACCCAAGGCCAGATAGCTGACGTCCAGACCGCGGCGACAGAGATCATCGAGCCAAATGCCCAACGTGAACCGGCCTCCCGAGCGGTCGCTATCGAGCAGTTCTCCTCCGAACAGGATGTTGGTACCCGGCTGGCCCAGCACGCCGGCTTGATTCTGCGGGACTTGCGGGCCTGTGGTCGCCAACGGCGGGGACCCCATCCCGCTGGTCCACCACAACAGGTAGTCGGCCCGGGCCCAGATTGGTGCAGCTGCAGACAGGGCACGTCCCTCAGGGGACGCCACCCACAGGGTCGGTTCAGGTTTGCCGCTGCGTTGCGGCACAGCCGTGACAGCCGGCCCTTGGCCGAAGAGGCTCGAGGTAAGAAGCGCTACCAGAACGCCACCAGATAGTAAACGAGCGAGCATGCCTGTCGCACCCTGCTACACGACCCAGAAAGTGAATCCAGTTGTTAGTATCGGCCACACTCGCAGCAATCGTTAAAATTTCTACGATCCGTAAAAACTACTCAATTTGCCTATCTTCAACACCTGCACGATCGTGTAAGACGCTCGGGAGGGCGAGGCTCCCGCCGAGCCGAAATAGATCGGCGTGCTGGTTACGGCGGCAACCGCCGGCTATGGGCGTCGCGGTTTCGGTCAGCGATTGGTTACGGCGGCAAACCGTGGGCTAACGCCCAGCGGCTGATTTTGTACCGCGGTCCCCGGGCGATCTTGTTGATCCTGTCGATCCTGTCAAAAAACGGATGACAGGATCAACATGATGTACAGGATGAAAGGACGAGCTCCACGGCAGGATGTCCACCGCACTCACTGCAACAACCGTGTTAACCCGAATTATTCATGAGCGATCTGCTGCGAGGTCGTAAGTCCATCCGTGGCTTCGTCATGCTTCACAATTCTCCCTCGACGTATTGCTTCAATACGCCTGCGAAAGAATTGCTCGCCTTCCTTGCCACGAACGTACTTACAACCTCTCGCGACGATCTTCATGAATAATCCGGGTTAATCGTTCGGGAGGGCGAGGCTCCTGCCGAGCCGAGGTGCATCGGCGGGCTGGTTGCGGCGGCAACCGTGGGCTAACGCCCAGCGGCTGATTTTGTATCACGGTCCCCGGCTGTCTTGTTGATCAACAAGCAGGCTAGAGCCACAAATCAGCCTGGCTGCACCTCGTATCCAAACCCGGGTCGATCCGGTGGCCGCATGTAGATTCCCTCAGGTCCCCGCGTCACGCCGTTCTCCTCCTCGAAGCGGTCGTAGACTTCGTGCGGCCCGCCGGGCCACGGGAGAAACATCTCGCACCAGGGAGTGTTGTCGTTTTGGAACACAAAATGAGCGGCTCCCCATCGCCATCCGCCGTGAGGAATGACGGGAATCTGATGAGCCCGTGCAAGGGCATCAATCCACCTGAGTTCAGTCAGGCCGCCGCACCAGTTCATATCCGGTTGCCAAATGTCGGCTGCGCCGTGGCGGGCGAGCATCTCGAAGCCGTAACGAGTGTACTCGTGTTCTCCCGTAGCCATGATGGTCGAGTTGACCGCCTGGTTCAGCCGCCCCATCCCTACGTAGTCGTCGGGCATGAGGCACTCTTCCAGCCAGTACACGCGGTACGGCTTGAGCCGCTCGGCAAGCGTCTCTGTGTAGGATTCCGTCAGGGCCATCCAGCAGTCGATCATGATCTCGCCGTCTTGGCCAAGCAGTTGTCTGGCACGTCGTACCAGCTCCTCGTTCTTGTCGAATCCCTCTTCTCCGTCGGCGGGACCGTGTGGGAGCGCGAGCTTGAGTTTCTTAAATCCAAACTCAATGGCTTGTTCGATGTTGTTGCCGGTACAGTATCCAGGTACCCGCTCTCGCTGAGATTCTCCTAGCAGTTTGTGAACTGGCTGTCCGAGCGCCTTGCCAACGATATCCCATAGTGCGTTGTCAACCGCGCTGATCGCATTGACTGCGAGCCCCTTACGGCCGTAGTAGAGCGTCCCACGCCACATGATGTCCCAAAGACGTTCGACATCAAACGGGTTCTCGCCAACAAGCAGCTTGCGTAGTTGCTTTTCAACAACAAACGCTGCACCGGGTCCACCAGTTCCGAAACCGGAGATTCCTTTGTCGGTCTCCACGATGACCGAGCTCGGACCGAGGTTCTCGGCATAGAAGAGGGATCTTCGCGGCTTGAAACGCGGGTAGATGGACAACGGGTTTGCGATCTCGACTTCGGACGTGTTCCACGAGCCCTCCGTGGGCTCATAGACGGGCAAGGGCCGTTTGGGCACCAGTTGAACTGGCCGAATGTCAGTGATCTTTAAGTCACCCTTCTGGTCAGCAAATCGTAAGGGAGGTGGTTGGGGAAAACGGTCTTCAGGTTGCTGCGACATGACTTCACGCACCCCGGCTAGAGTCGCGAGACCAATTGCAGAACTCTTCATGAAAGTGCGCCTTCGCATGATGCTACTCGCTCAGGGGTCTGCTGATGGCAGTTTCCGATCAGTCTATCGAGCGCGCTTTCAGAAAACCACCCTACGCAAGACGCGCCATGACCAACCCCAAATCAGCACATGGATGTCAACGCTGAAAGATCGGGAGCAGCTGATAGGCGGGGGTGAGTGCGAGGATCGCGAGAGAAGTCGTGTACGTCGAACGGTACTTGCGCTCTTGCCCACTGCCGAGAGGCCAGGAACCGTCGTCGGATTGTTCTGCGATCATGTTACGAGCGATCTGCGGATAGATCTGATTCCAGGTGTCACCGCCAACCTGCGCCATAGCCTGGCTGCTGTAGTAGGACGCCAGATAGAAGAACCCGTTTTGCCAAGGACGCGGATAATCGCGCGTTTGAAACCACTCGATTCCCGATTGGATCATCTCGGTGTCGTGCCGGCCACCGAGGATTAGTGTCAGCATTGCAGAGGCAGTGTTCGCCAAGGTGATATTACGTTTTTCGCCACCCGGTGCGTCCTGGGGAAGATAGCTGAAGACCCCTCTTTGACGTTGATCAGGCTGCGCGACGTAGCAGCGTTCCACGAAGTCGAGCCCTTCGTCAAAGTATTGCTTGGGCACTTGAAACTCAGCATTCCGGGCCGATCGTAGAAACATCAAAGACCAGCCTGTAACTGACATATCCGACCCCGCGGTCGGACTGTCGGGATAGCCGTAGCGAAAGCCACCGTGGAGTGATGGATGGGACTTTGTGCGTGCCTGCACGCCGCGCGTATAGAGCAGGGCACTCGCAAGGGCGTTCTCTGTCGCTCGCGAGCGCGTTCCGGTCGTCATGCCATAGACTTCGCCAAGCATCAGTCCGGCGATGGCGTGGTTGTAGTGCACGGTTTGCGAAGTGTTGGGGTGGCTGCCGCCCGGTGTCAGCGGAAGTAGACAGAAGTAACCACGTCGTTTCTGAGTGCTGAGGACAAAATCGATCGCTTTGGAAAGACGCTCGCCGTATCGACCGTGATCTGGAACATGTCCCCGCGACAAGAAGGCCATGATTGCCAACGATGTCACCGCGGGTTGGGCAACCGGCTCGCTTGGGAATCTGCCGTCGGGGCCCTGTTGCGCTGCAAGCCAACGGAGTCCCGCATCAACGGATGCTTCCACTCGAGACCATTCATGGGGCGGCAACGCGGAACTCAGATCGGATGTTGGTGCGAGCGTGAAGCTTGGCGGCTCCTGGGCGGTGGCAATCTGCCCACGTAACATGAATACGACGCTCAAGAGCAAAGCTAGGCAAATGCATGCATAGCAAGGCAGTGTTTTCTTGCCCAGAGTGATCATCTTATGAACACCGTCATCTCAATCTTCGATACTCTCTGCGTTAAGCAGACGGCGGATCTGGTCCTGATACTGCTCGATCGCCTTTCGATAATCCTCGGGTGGCGTGCGGCCACGAATCTGCCAAAGGCCGGTGTCGAGGGTTGATAACAGACGGTTCCACTGGCTGTCCGGAATCGGCTCTCCTCCGGCGAGCGCTTCCATCATCGCCCTCATCTCGTCAGCGCGAGCCAATTCCTCCCATTTTTCTCGGTTAAGGCTACCGCGTCGCGCTTCCTCCAACATTTGAGACAGCATCTCGGCCTGCTGTTGAAGTTGCTTCCGCTGTTCCTCGCCCGATGCAGGATCCTTCATCTTCTTCTCGATCGCCCGCAACATCTCTTGCATTTCCTCTTCCAGGATCTCAGCGTTCGCGAATTCCTGCATCTCCTCTTCGGTCAAGTCGCCGTCGCGCGAGGCTTGTCGACGCTTATCATCTTCATTGCTTCGACGTCGAGCTGCTATCTGCGCACGATTCATCGCGTTGGCGGCTGCTTGCTGAGCCGAGCCTCCTCCCTCTCCACTTCCTTGCGCTTGCCACAACATCCAGTCGCGGATCACACGCAGGTTGCGCGGTCGATTAGGAATGCCCAACAGTTGGTTGAGGTTTGGTTCGCGCTCGAGTCGTTCCAAGAACTCGTCCAAGGTCGGATCTTGGAGGTCGGCGATGTTGGGATTGTTCACCTCTCGTTCATCAAGGATGCCAGCGGTGGTCCGACGCATCATGTCAAATAGCTCTTCTGCCCTTGCGAAACCGTCGTTGGCCATCGTCTGTTGCGATTCTGCAGCGTCGAGATTCCCGTTGTTCAACTCGTACGTCGCAGCAACCTGATTAAAGGTGATCGTTTCCATCACGATTACGAGCTCGCGAACGATGTTGGTTACTTCGGCAGGAACGTCATCCGGACGAAACAGACCTCCCAAATCACCTTCGATGCCGGACATATCGAGTCGCAAGCGATCGGTGTCGACGGCCAGCCTCTGTTGATCGACTCTCGCAAGTCCGTGAAATCGGTCATGCAGCACCTGAGATGTCACCTCGGCCCATGCATTCACAAGTTCTGTAACGCCGCGGCTTTCCGCCAGCCGTCTGTTCGTGAAATCGCCGATCTCTTCTTCCCCCTCTCGCTCAAAGGCAAGTTGCTCGAGCACGGCGTCCAGCTCTGACAACTTATGCTTCAGTTCATCGGCGAGCTCGACGAGATCAACCTTGGACTCATCACCCTCCAAAGCACTGTTCATGAGCCTCTTGGCTTGCAAGGAACTTCTCCGAGCCATCAGGGCGACTTCCTTCGAGTGCTCGACAACCTGCGCTCCGATACCCGTATCGGGCTCCAGATTCAACGGAAGTTGCGATAACGTTCGCGATTCCAACTGCGACGCAGCTTTGACTAGATCTTTCACTGCCAGCAGCCTCATCTCAGAGACCTGAATCCAAACATCCGGCCGCTGGGCGTCGCCAACACGCAACCAACCACTTACCTCGTGCGAGATCTCCTCCTGCAGCTCCCGCAGATGCGTCAGTCGGTTGCGGAGATTGCCGTCACGACGCTTGATGATGTCCATGTACTTTCCCGTCAGTCGCGGGTCGTCGCTGAGAATGCGGGCAAACTCGGCCATCATCTCGCGTCGCATTTCAAGCACCTGTGCGTAGCGATCGAGGTAGGCCTCGTCCACTTCGATTACCGCCATCTTTCGCCGCAAGGGGTTTTGATTCTTTTGAAGTTCGCGCAACACGCCGCGCGCGTTCTCGACATAGACCTCATAGACTTTGGCAATCTCCGCGAGTGAGTCCGCGAGTTCGCGCTCACGAGCCACCTCCTCGAATCGTTTCGTCAACGCCGCGATCAGCTCGCGCGCCGCAGACGTGCGATGCAACGCTTCGAGGACGTTGCGAGCCGGATTCGAACCCGGGTCTTGGATCAGCACAAACATCCGATCCCGGGCGGGAGTTACGTGAGTGCGGCCAATGTCCACTAATTGCAAGCCGACGAATTCGTATTTCGTCCCTTTCGAGTTGCGGCGCAAATCCGCGACTAGCAGCTCAGCCTTCTCCAAACGAGCGTCCACCTGTTGAATCTTGTCTGGCATGGCATCCAATTCAGGTTGTTCGTTCAAAACCACCAGCGCCGCTTCAGCCGCTTCGAGTTCATGGTCGATTGCCTTCAACAACTCGCGGGTGTTCATCGTGTCCGATCGACGACTCTCGCCCGCCTCCGCTGCAACCGCCAGTCGATCCATGATTCTCAGACGCAGGCGATTGCTCTCGGTATTCTGACCTAGCTGAGTCTCGAATCTCATGTTTCGTTCGAGGTCTGGTGGCGGCAATGCACTCGGCGAACTACCGCGCGGCAACTCAGACGGTCGGATCGATCCGGACTTCGATCTAGAATCGGGATCGCGCTGTTGTGACCCTGGGGACTGCCCGCTGGACCCCTGAACGGGTACCTTCTCTCGAGGATTCTGCGGAGAGGCGTTGTCAGTCTGCGCGAGCCGAGGGTTAGTATCGGCCAGCGACCGCGACGCGTCGTCTGGAGACCGACTATCGGAGCCGGTTGCCGAGGGTGAGTCACTCTTCACTGTTGCGACGTTACCATCGGTCGAGCCCGGGACTTCGTTCCGCGCTGGAGCGTTATCCTCCCCAGCGGCGACTTCGATCGGACGGTCGGGGTTTGTCGTCTCGGTCTTTTCGCCCATGCTCCTTTCACCCTCGACGTTAGCCTGAGCAACGGTCTCACCGGGTTCGTGGGTGGCTGCGCCGACATGCAGTCCCTCCTTTCCACTCTCTGCGACAGATGCCGCTCGGCCTGAGTCCTCCCGCGAATTTTCCTGGGCGTTGGACGCGATCTCTTTGTTCGTCGAATTCTCGCGAGGCTGCTGCAGGCCAGCCGCCGCGTCCACATTGGCTACTTGTGTCTTGTCCGGCGTGTCGCCGTCCCTAGCTTCGAGATCGGAGTTTTCATCAGTACGGGCGATTTCCGTCGCCTTTGGCGCCCGGAGATTTTCAGCAGATGCTGCCAAGTCGGAGGAATGGGCTAGGGACGTCGCATCGTTCTCGCCTTCCACTCTCTCAGATTCACCATCCCGAGATTCATCGCCACCACGCTTCCTCGAAGCAACGTCGTCCGGATTAAGTTTCAACATTCGGTTATCCGTCACACGCACGGCATAGCTGATGTTCGCCCCCTCGTCTAAATCGAACGCGCTAAGATCGAGTTTGGCATTGCCCATCACGTGGTTCTTCAGTTGTTGATCGCCGAGTGGAATCTCTTTTACACTCAACACCTCTTGCTTGCCGTTTTCAGTGTCCTTGTAGACAATCAATTCCGCTTTCACGATTCCGTGGTCATCGTGAGCCTCGAACTTGATGTCGATCTCTTCATCGGCGCTGACCGCCATCTCCTCCGTGGGACTGATGACACGGGCGACCGGAGCTCTATCGGGAATGACACGAATCCGGCAGACACGACGATCTTTGTTCGTCAGGCCGTAGGGGCTGTGGAGGGTTGGGCTGATTGACAGATCCTGTTCAAGAAGCATCTCAAAGCGATACCAACCATTGGGCTGAGCAGTTAACGTGAGGGTTTGTGCAACTTGCTTGCCGGCTTCGTTGTCACGGGTCATCAGCAACTCGAACCGCGCTAATTCCGCTTCGGACCGCATCTCCAGCGTGAGACGACTACCCTGAATTGCCTTCACGCGACCGGGGAGCAGCGACTTTTCGTACGCCGGTCGATCGACGTACTCAGGAGCGGTTACCGTCAGACGAACAGCGGAGAGCTCCGGAGGATCGACGGCGGTGATAGAGTGCCATTGCGTACGTCCGTCACCGGCACGAACGCGATAGCGAAACGAATCTTCGACATCGACAATATGCGCAAACCTTCTCGGCGCATCCGGATCAACGGCTAGAACGATCTCGCGGGATTCATCAGGCTCCGTAACAAGCGTCAGCGTTGCCGTGTGACGTTCCAGCCCGGATAGTGTCGTCACAATATCGATCGCCTGACCACGTGGTATCACTGCGTCGCCAGTTACACTCTTGATTTGAGTCGCTGTGATGGGAGCCGTCGGGGCACAGAAGCGGCGCATCAAGACCGAATTCTGTTCCCAGTTGGCCGCGAGCAATCCGACCAAGACTACAGCACTAGTCCCAACACCTATCACTGCGTTCCGCAGCCGCGCTACGGGCGCGACACGAGCTGGTTCGACAAGTACTCCCAGCGCAACGGCCTCGCTTGTTACTTGCTGCAGCATTGCTTGGGAGGTTGTCGTGTCCGGCAGATGTTCCGAACTAGCGAAGTGAGAGATAGTCGTCCACCGTTCCTCGAGTTGTGGAACTTCGGCATCCGCGTCTCTGGCTGCTCGCGTCCAGCCGGGAGCCCGAACTACGGGCTGGATCGCGGTCATCAGGAACGCCGCCGCGCTGATCGAGAGCGACGCGAAAGTCAGCGCCGAGCGAACGGTGGTGTTGAAAATCGTGAACCACCAGTCAGCGAGCATCGCGACGAGCATCGATCCGATCAAGACCGATACGGAAATCGCAACGGCCCGCGCAATTGCGAGGCCAATTTGACGCCAACGGATCCGACGGAGTTTGACTTCCATCGCGGAGGGAAAGGCGTAATTCTCAATCACACGCGACATGGCTTTCTCCACTGGTCTCTCTTCGCTCCGAAAAGAACGCGTGCGCGCACTTCGTGGAGTGAAAGTGACCGTCTACGAGAGACCCTTCCATTTGCGGATAATCCACTCGATATGAAGGCAGGCGAAGATCATCCACAGAAACTTCCATTGCACCCAAAGCGGTTGTGTTTCAACTGTCTCGGAGACTTCCGGCTCCAAGTTGGTCAACGAGACGACTTCGGCGATAGCGGTGGGCGGCAGAACATGGCCGCCGGTTGCGTCAGCAATCTGATGGGCAAGGGCCAAATCGCAGCGTGTATCGAGTAGTTCACGCGGCAGATCCGAGCGCACAGTAAAGCTGGCCGTCGCTTCGTGTGGTTGCTCCAGAAGATTCTCTACGACGGGGCCGGTTGGTTCGATCCGGTAAACAGCGGGTTCCAGCTGGTTGAACTCGCCCCGGTACTGGCCGGGGATTTCGTCATCGGCAACAAGTGAAGTGACGAAGCGTTGACCATCGCCCCGTATCGCGACGGCTTCAATCGAAGCAACAAGAACAGCCTCGCCCTCCTCGTCCGCCAAGCGAGCGACGACTTGAACCGCTTCGTCGCGGTCATATCGGGACTTGTCAGTCCGAACTCGGACTCGCTCCGAGCCTGCTGCCAAGTCGCTGGCGATCGCCCACCGCAACACCTGCCCCCAGAGTCGATAGTGCAGACGATCGCCACGCAGAAACCGGAGGCGATAAGTCTCCCCGCCGCTCAAATAGACAACTCGACCTCGCTTGACGGGCTGCCAGCAGAGAAACACACTCTCCTTGGAGGCAGCCTCTTCGCCGGTGCTCGCACGAGGAATCGCCCCGATCAACGTACGAGCTGTCGGCAAGGCTTGGCGGTATGTCGACAGGGAGTGCAGCGGTGCGT
Source organism: Pirellulaceae bacterium (assembly GCA_965223305.1). Classification (GTDB taxonomy): domain Bacteria; phylum Planctomycetota; class Planctomycetia; order Pirellulales; family Pirellulaceae; genus CBDCWT01. The sequence goes on from CBDCWT010000079.1 coordinate 172,211, forward strand.
TACGGTTTACAAAGTCCCATGCCATCCGTGTGGCTTCGGCATTTTCCCCGATCATCAACGCGTCATGATCGCGACCTAGCTCGGTGACGTAGAACGCGAAGTCGTCGAGCGGAGTCTCCGTCGTCTGGATGGCCCTCACCGGCAGCACTTCTTCTAGCGGGTGCCTAGCGTAAGCGTGTGGCATAAACTCGTGGCCGGCGATCAACACAAGTGTACCGCCACGGTTCTGCAAATATTCAATCAGTGTCTCCTGCGCCGCGATCGGCAGGTGCTCCGTCGAGAGGTCACCCAGAATGACGACGTCGTATTGGTCCCAATCATCGACCGTGACTGGAAAGCTCTTCGATTCGGCTCGGTTGCCTGTTGCGATCATTCGCGGTCGGAACAACAGTTCGTCACACTCGATCTTCGGGGCACGGCGGAACAGCTGAGTTAGGTAGCGATATTCCCAACGAGGCATCTCTTCGGCCAACAAAACTCTGATCTCGCTGCGTGTGACGTTCACCTCGAATTGGTCGAAGTTGTTTTCGTCGCTCAGCTCGCGGTCCAGCGGAGCGACCGATACCTGATATTGATGAATGCCGACTTCCGATACCCGAGTCTCGAAACGCACAGTGCGCGTCGCGGCTTCGGAATCAAAGTTGACGTCGCGGTGCGCGATGACGTTGCCATCTTGCAGAAGTTCGACCCTGCAGGTCTCACCTCCACAGTCGTACGCCTGAAGACTGGCTTCGATGACCACGTCGTCATTCCGCATGGCAATGTTCGGCGCGAGTACGGATTGCAGAATGACGTCGCGGACGTGCCGAGTGTTCCCGATTGGCACGACGTAGACCGGCGTTCCGTCCAAATCCAAAGCCACGTCGCGGGGGTTGGGGGTGTCCGACTGGTTGTGGATGACATCCGTTGTCACGAACACCGCCGCGATCGGGTGCTGTTGCCGATCCCGCTTGAGCTGCTCGAACACGGCAGCGAGATCTGTCGTGAATCCAGACATGCCTTCCGATTCAGGCTCGGACTCACTTTGTCGTTCGATCTCGGCCTCGGGCGATTCTTGATCCCCGAGTGACACAAGTCTCTCGGCGAATACACTGTAATGCACATCTGCCCTGTCGCGCACGGAACTCAGAACGTTCTCTCGTAGCGACCGCACAAATGCACCCGCACGGGACAGCCGCGATGCATCGTCGACGGATGCGACGGCCCGGGAATTCTCTTGTTTAAGCAAATCCTGTTCGCCTTCGACCACGGTCCGAGCCAATACCGCGAGTTGCCGTCGAACACCGGCCACACGATGTTCCAGGTCGGGCAGGCTCTCTCGCCAGCCTCTTTGAGACGGCGCTCGTCCTCGCTCCAACGCCCTGACGAGCTCTGTGAATTCCTCGAAGTCCGGTCCGTCCAGCGTTTTCTGAATGCGTGAAGCCAGCGAGGACGTCGAGCCTGCTTCGCTCGCGTCGGCTGCCGCCTGCCAACGATTGCGTTTATCAAGCACCTCGGCAATATTGCTGCGAACGCGTTCGATCGCATCCCGCGCCGCAGTCGTCGCGTCGAGGATGCTACTTTCGGAGCGATGCTCGCGGAGCATTAGGGCAGCGTTGTGAAGATGCCGCTCGGCGATGCCGGCCGCCGCCAGCGCCCTGTCAGCTGCTTCGGTCGCAGTGTCCCCCGCGCCGACCGAGGCCAATGCCCAACGCAAGTCGTTTGATGTCCCAGCTGGGTCAACGGTCGCCATGCTTCGGCTGACATCTGTCACAACAGCAACCGCTCGGCGAGTTGTCGAACGTTGAACGCTGACAGTTGTGGGGGCGAGCAGCATCCAGAAGGCAATTCCCAGCGCGGCCGTGCGAAGCAGCCAGAACAGCAGCATGTTGCTTTTGCCGATCACCGGCTGCTCTCGACGCAACGCCCAGGCGAACAATGCCAACAACACGATCGCAACGGCAACGGCAAGCGGTAAACCGACTGGACCGTCCAATGCGAGATGCTCGAGGCTGTCAGTTGTTGTCGACTGCATTTGTTCCTCAGACTTCGACGACTTTCTTCTTTTTCTCTTTGCTGGACTGACCTCCAAGCGGAGTGACTGTCGCCTGCCGGCTGAACGCACCGATGCTGCTTGCTTGCTGAATCCAATCCTCCGTCGTCTCACCGATTTTTTCCGAGCCAAATCGTTGCTTCGCGATCAGGCCGGACAGCAACAATTCACCCGCGATCAATGCGATCAGCACCATCAAAAGCAGTGGCCATACGGGATCACGTTGATTCGTGCCAACGAGCTGTCTGCTGACCAAGTTGTCGCTCAACCCCGCAGTCTCCGCGAGCAGACGACGATCCACTGCGGCCAGCGCAGCGAGATTCGATTCGCGAGGGTCGCGAGCGACAGAGAACGGGATCCGATCGCCGGAAAATCCTAGTTCGAGCGAGTATTCGCCGGGCAGAATTGTACGACTCGATCGGAAGATGACACCGTCACCTGCAGGTTCGGATGCAATGTCGATCGCATCGCCGTGCGGAGTTGTCAGTGTCGCTTCCGTGAACTGTAAATCGCCGAGATGCACTGAGATTGGATCGCCCGGTGACAAGTTGTGCCGCGTCGCCCGTGGTTGGGCCAGATACGCCAGCCAGTCATGCACCATCACGACAAAGGCCTGCGACAAGGCAAGGTCACTCCACTGATAACGAAGCGGAATGCTCTGCACGATGACCCGACCGCCACCAACATACTTCTCGACAGCCAGCGGCTCGCCGTTCGTTAAATCAAGTAGCACAGACACGTTGTCATACGAGATGCCTGCGTTGAAGCGAAAGCGACCGGCGATCTTGACGTCACCTACATCGAGTCTCTCGATGTCAGCCAACTCGGCTACCGCGGGATGATCCTTGCCGAACGGGTTGATCTTTGTGCTGGCCCGGTCCCCGATGTTTTCCTGGTCCACGATCACTGCGCCGATACTTAGAGGCGACAGCCCGTCACCATCGTTGAAGAAGTGATGGTTGAAGGAATCGACATCCGTGCGCGGTCCCAGCGCAAGCCAAAGCCCACCACCATCAGAAACAAAGTCGTGAAGCCGGCCAACGGCCTGTTCGTTGATTTCGGTCAGGTTCGGGACCACCACAGCGCGATAGCCGTCAAAGTCAATTGTCTCCAAACGCTCCGGCGTAACCGTCCGCGGGTCGAAGACAGCCTGCCAGTCACTCGAGTCTTCCTCGCCTTCAATTCGTCCGAGCGCAGCTTCCACGAAGAATGCGTCCCGTTGCATCTCGGCGAGTTGGCCAGCCCCTTCCACGAGTAAGATTGGAATGCGTTCGACGACCTCCACGACGACCGTGGCTCGATTATCCGGTACGAGATCGTCTCCGGCTTCAATTTGGCAGGAGACCGCGAAGACTCCTGTGTGATCGAGCGAATGCTTCCAGGAAACATCTCGTGAGTCGCCGGCCTCGATTGTGTGCAAGACGTGGTCCTGCTGTTGCTTGCCGTCCACCGTCCAGATCAACTTCCCGCGCTGGGATGAATTCTCTGAATAGTTTTGTATTTGTGCCGTCAGGGCGAAGGTCTGGTTGACTCCCACCACTGTGCGATTCGCTCGGAGGTGATTGACTGCCAGGTTGCCCGTTCCGGCTACGGAGTCGAGTTCGATAACCTCGAGCTGCGTGGGAATTGGGGAGGCTGACAGCGCATCTTGGAATCGCCTCCAGCCAGCGACGTCATCCAGCTTCCAGTCGGATCTCTGGCCGTCGGTTATCAGGACGACACGTCGCCGTTGCAACGTTGATTCGGCATCAGCCTGCACAGCCGTGAAAAGCGACGCCAGCAGGTCGCTCGATCCGTCGGTGGGGCGCAACTCGGCGAGTTGTTCGGTCAGCCTGGACTTGGACACTGCATCCACCCGCAAGCTCCCCGCGGTCTGCCAAACTGGATAGGGTGACGCTAACAGGACACGAACCGAGTCGCCCGCCTTCAGATCGTTCAAAGTCTCAGTTGCTCGACTGACTAGTTGGCTCAACAGCGGCTTACCGGCGGACATTCGCATCATCGACATCGAATTGTCGACAACGACAATGGTCTCGCTTTGGTCGGTCGCGCCAAACCAGTTGCCCGGAACGAGTGGCCGAGCCAAGGCGGTAATTAACATCAGCAGCGCGGCTGTTCGCATGAGAAGCAGCAACAACTCTTTGAGACGACGGGCGCTGGTCCGCCGAGTTGCGGCTTCCTGAAGGAATTGCATGGCGCCCCACTCAATGACGACGTTGCGACGCCGATCAAAAAAGTGCAGCAGCAGCGGCGCCGCGGCGAGCGGCAACGCGGCCAGAAATGCAATACTCAGGAAGCTCACTCGACGTAGTTCCTCATAGCGTTACCACGCGCTCGTTCTTGTTTCTAGTTGGAATTGCTTTGGCGGCGCGGCTACGCAGGAAATAGGAGAGCGCCTCGGCTAAGTCGTGGTTAGTCGTAATGCGGACGTAGTCCGCGCCGAGGCCGGTGACCGTCTCTTCGAGTTGCTCCAGAAAGGCCCGAATCTGTTCTAGGTACCGGTCCCGAACGCTGGCAGGGTCCAGTTTGAGTCTGTGTCCGGCGGCTTCGAGCGACTGGAACGTCGACCAGCGACGGAAGTTGAAGTGCACTTCCTCGGGCGCTAACACTTGAAACACAAGCACGTCGTGCCCGCGGGCGCGGACGACTTTCAATGCTTTGCTCAATTCTTCTAGATTGCCAAAACAATCGGAAAAGAGCACGAACAAGCCGCGCCTTCGCATGCGAGGGACACAGGAGCGAATCTGCGCGGCGAGATTGCCTCCGTCGGCCGCTGTGGCATTCTGCAACGCGTACAAAATGGCTTGCAAATGGCTGGCCTTCTGACGCGGTGGAACAAAAACGGACGACTCGTCATTCAGCACAGCGGCTCCGACGGCGTCTCGTTGGTGCAATAGGAGTCGTGCAAGGCACGCTGCCGCCCGACGTGCGTAGTCAAGCTTGCTGACCGTCGACAGGCCAAACTTCATGGAGCCACTGGCGTCGAGAGCAAGACACGCCTGCAGGTTTGTTTCTTCCTGATACTGTCGAATGAAATAGCGGTCGTTTCGGGCATAGACCTGCCAGTCGATCATGCGAATTTCATCGCCTGGAGCATATGCTCGATGCTCAGCGAACTCGCAGCAACCGCCTTTTGTCGTCGAGCGATGCTTGCCGGCCAGCAGCCCATCGACTACTCCGCGCGAAAGCAGTTCCAGATGACTTATCTGGTCCATCACGAGCGGATCGACTAGATCGGCGGCAACTCGCCTTGTGCCAGTGAGCGACGTCGTCCCGCTCGATGGATGGTCGATCAGTCTCGAGAGGAATCGTTTCACCACCTGTTCGTCCTTCCGCAAGTGAGGAATGGTAAGCTGAAACCATGAGAGTCGAAGGTCTTCATGGCAACATTCGTGGCGTCAGGATGCTAGTTCCTCCGCTTGTTGTTGTAGTGGTCCGGCCGATCGGACGATCCTTGTCAGGACTGAATCTGCGTCGACTCCGGCCGCTTCCGCGTTGAAAGTCAAGATGATGCGATGCCGTAAGACCGGCAGCGCGACAGCAGCCAGGTCAGCCGTGGTCGCGTGACAGCGACGGTGCAGCAGTGCCCTCGCCTTGGCCGCCAGCAACAACGAAATTGTGGCACGCGGGCCAGCACCCCATTGCACCATGTTCCGCAGCTCGTCGGGCAGAGCGTCCTCTTCCGGTCGCGTCCCGCGTACGAGATCGACCGCCGCTTCATAAACGTGGTCGGAGACAACGACGTTTCGCACCAAGGCTTGCATGGTGTGCATGTGTTCGATATCGAGGACCGTCTTGGTCTGAAAGCGGTATTCCGTTGTCTGCCGGCGCGCGATTTCGAGCTCTTCCGCGCGGCTGGGGTATTCAACGTGGATTTTCAACAAGAACCGATCGAGTTGAGCCTCCGGCAGCGGATAGGTACCTTCGGTTTCGACGGGGTTTTGCGTGGCCAGCACGAAGAAGGGGTCAGGCAGTTCGTACGTCTGTCCGCAAACGGTCAGCTGTCGTTCCTGCATGGCTTCCAGCAATGCACTTTGAGTCTTCGGCGGTGTGCGGTTGATTTCGTCAGCTAGGATCATGTTCCCAAACAGAGGACCTTCGACGAAGCGAAAAATGCGTTTGCCGGTCGTGTGATCTTCTTCGAGAACCTCGGTGCCCGTAATGTCGCCTGGCATGAGATCCGGCGTGAATTGAATGCGACGGAATGAGAGATCCAACACTGATGACATCGTCGAGACAAGCATTGTCTTTGCGAGGCCGGGCATTCCTTGCAAGATGCAGTGACCGCGACAAAGGAGAGCGATCAGCAGCTGCTCAGAGACGTCTTCCATGCCGACGATCACACCGCTAAGCTGCGTTCGCAACTCCTGCAGCTTCTCGCTCAGCATGTCGATCGACTCTGCGACGCTTGCGGCCTCGGTTTCTAGGCGAGGGCGACCATTGTCGTTCTGGTGGGTATCGGTCGGCGAGGTAATGCGATTCATGGCGATGCAGTTGCCTTTTTCGGTATGGACTCGGTTGTTTCCTTCGCACGTTTCGGGTTGATTCCCGTTACATCGATTGCTTCCTTTGGACTGATCAGCCCATCGTTATCCGCGTCAAGTTGCCTGAATTTGTCACGTTTCAGCAGGGCTTCTCGTTGTGAAATGTCGCCGTCCCTATTCGCGTCCATCCGAGTGAACCATGGGGGAGCGGTGATCTGCGGCGCTGTCGAGGGAGGATGGATCGACCGGATATCGGCCAGATGCTGGTGGACACTGGGACCAAGCCCAAACGAAAGGCGAACCGTGGACGGAATCTCCTCCTGTGAGATTTCGCCATCCTTGTTCGCATCGAAACGTCGCAAGGGCTCTTGGACTTTTCGCAGCTCCCGGATCGTCAGCCGGCCGTCCTCGTTTGGGTCAAGTGCCGGGAGCAATGGGTAACCGTCGTCGACAATTCCGACTGAGATTTGATCGGAGCCAGCAAGTGCAGGCGACTGAACCGCAGAAAACTCCAACATCGTCGCGCCCAAGGGAAACGTTATCGACGAGCCGACCTTGCGACTCAGTTCGCTGTCGAAGGCCGACGAAACCTGCACAATCTTCGTTGTGGATTTCGCGGCATCGCGAGTATCGAAGGAAACAACGACGGTTACATCTGGTTCCAGCTCATCGAGCCTAGTGATCTCGGCGGCATCCAACTCACCATCTGAATTCTCGTCGAACCGTTCAGTACTTTGCGGCGAGACGAACCGCTTAGCGATTCGTCGAAACGCCTTGGCTACCAGGGTCGCCTCGAGAATTGGAATCAGCGCGTGCGCCGTCGCCGCTCGGCTCTTACGACGCGGGTCCTTGGCGACTTCCGCAATCTCGGCATATTCCACGACATCATTCTGGTTCGTGTCGCAGGACAAGATCGTCTCTTGCGCGACGTCGAGTTCGGCCGCTGAAACGTTCCCATCCATGTCGCGATCGAAGACATGGAACGCCGGTGCCTGGGCGGCGCGAAATCGCTGGAAGTTCTCGTCCAGCAACAACAGGGTAGGGCCGTCCACCCATTTCGTCAGCAGCCAGCGGATCTCATCACGAGATGGCGTGCGGCCGGTAACCGCGGCGTAACGACGAAGGCGAGCTTCAAGTGCCGAGCTGGGTCTGGCGAGGAGGTCGATTTCTTCGTTGTTTTCACTCTCACTCGCATCTCTCTCTTCATCCGCGGGTTCGCCTTCAGGTTGCGTCGGCTCGGAGGTGAGCGGCGATTCCGCTGAATTGGCTGATTCAGTGGCTGGACTCTCAGACGAAGCCGCGTCAGGCGCTTCCCGCACAGACTTTTTCAACTCGGCGAGAAGGCGGTCAATTCGCTGTTCGCGAATGTTCTCAAATGGCTCGCCGTCGATCATCACAGATGCTTGGAGCAGTAGCAGATGATTGGGCAGTGCCACAAGGAACCGCATAGTGGACTCACCAGGGCCCGGTGCCGCCGTTACATCGGATCGGAAGGTGGGCACACTTTGGTATTGAGGCAGTAGCCCTCGTGTGATTGTCGGAGGGGCCGAGCGGTCGCGACCTGCCGAAATGTCTCGTGACTGTGCCGGCGGCGCCGCCCCGAGCACGCGAACCGGTGCTGAGAGATCAACCTCAGCTGCGACAACGCAGCATGGTAAAACGAGTTCCAAGGCCAGTAGCGAGATCAAGAGCCTCATGAGAGAACTGCTTTGATTGGTGTTCCGTCAGTTATCGGGAGAGGTCGACCGACATTCGATTGCTGGAGAGTACCAGAGTCAACGCCAAGCGCTTCGCACAGTGTGGCGAGCACGTCTCCTACACCTGCCTTACCATCAACAACTTCCATCCCGTCTTCGCTCGTTTCGCCATAAGCTTGGCCACCGGTGATCCCCCCGCCACCAAACACACACGACCAGGCCGAAGGGAAGTGATCCCGACCTGCATTGCTGTTAATCGTCGGTGTACGGCCAAACTCACCCATCCACAAGATCGTGGTGGATTCGAGTAAGCCACGCTCATCGAGGTCCTTCATCAACGTCGCCCAGCCCGCGTCGAGATCACGGGATAAGTTTGCGACCTGGTTGAAGTTGTCAGCGTGGGTGTCCCAGCCCGCACCGCCGCCAAGCGACACTTCGACAAACGGTACACCACGTTCGATGAGTCGCCGCGCGAGCAGGCATCCCTGGCCGAACTCTGTTCGCCCGTAGGCTTCGCGCAGCTCGTCCTCTTCTTCAGCAAGATTGAAGGCATGAGCGTCTTCGCTGTTCATCAAGCGGACTGCTCCTCCATAGACGCTGTTGTGCATCTTTGGCGCGCCTTCGGAACGGGTTGCCAGAAAGTTGGTTTGCAGGCGTTTCCAGATCTCAAGGCGTCTACTAAAGCGGGCCTCGGTGATACCCGCAGCACGCTGCATCGAATGAACTTTGAGGTCGGGAAACGGCCGAGGTTGTCCGTTGTTGCCACGCTGCTGTTGCTGCAAACCCGGCATGTCGGAAGCACCAACAATAAGAGGCGCGAAGCGAGGGCCGAGGAATCCTGGACCGAAAGCGTCTTGGGCGAAGACGCGGAACGGACCGACACTAACATACCCAGGCAGACCGGCAGTGCCCTCATCTTCGTTCAGTTGCTTGGCGAGTGACGAGCCGATGCTGGGATAGCGGATCGGACCCATCGGCGGGTGGCCGGTTCGCATCAGGAAAGTCCCGCGACCGTGATCGCCTTCTAGGGTGCTCAGCCCTCGAATCACAGCCAACTTGTCGCCCATTGTGGCCAGCTTTGGCAGGTGTTCACTGATGCGAAGGCCCGGCGCACTCGTTTGGATCTCGGTGAATTCGCCGCCGTTTTCATGATTGGGCTTCAGATCGAACGTATCGGTCTGGCTAGGCCCGCCGCTCATCCAAAGGAGAATGCAGTGGCGCCGTCGCTTCGGGTCTTTACTCAGCTGATCCGCAAAAGTGGGAAACCACCCGCTTCCGCCCGCAGCCACAGCCATGAGCGATCCGAGCAGTTGTCGCCGCGAGAATCTCACTGTCATGGTTCGGTCCTTTTGTTTTTCTGCAAGGTAGTAGTTCGACTGTTGCACTTCTATTGACGAATTCTAAGTGATTTCCTATTAGCACCTTCTGCTGTTTGTGGCCATGCCAATTCACACGGAAGGAGCGGTCGCATGGAAGCGATATACGAGACACGGAAGCAGGAGTTGTTGGATGAGTGCTCTGTGGATCCCCGGGTCTTTGAACAGGTGATACCGCGGTTGGAGCGGTTTATGGCACCCTTTGTCGAGAACTTGGTGCGTCGAGAACAAGTAGAGCATGCTCAGACGTTTGTCCAAGGCTTGCTTTCCGATCTCGATGCAAAGAACACGGAGTCGATTGCTTATCGTTTCGAACAAGAACGAATGCCGCTGCAATGGTTTATTGGTGTCTCCGGCTGGGATGATAAACCGCTGCGCAAAGAGCTGGTCCGCCAAGTGGGTCAGCAGTTGGGCACAGAAGACGGTGTGATCGTTTTCGACCCTTCCGGATTTCCGAAGTCGGGGAAGGGCTCGGTCGGCGTTGCGCGTCAGTGGTGTGGTCGCCTGGGAAAGGTCGACAACTGCCAAGTGGCCGTTTACATGGGATACGCGTCGAGCGAAGAGCATGCATTGGTGGATACGCGATTGTATCTTCCCAAGGAATGGACAAAAGATCCGAAGCGGCGAAAGAAGGCAGGAATCCCCAAAGGAACCCGGTATCGTACGCGACACCAGTTGTGCTTGGAGATGCTGCAAGAACACGCTGATCAGCTGCCACATGAGTGGATTGCCGGTGATGACGAGATGGGCCGTCCATACTGGTTTCGCCGCCGTTTGAACAACATGGACGAACAATACCTCCTGTCTGTCGCGTCGAACACTTTGATTCGTGATCTGCACGCCGACCCACCTCCGTATTCCGGTCGTGGCAGACATCCCAAACGTCCTTGGCTGCGAGTTGACAAGTGGGCTTCGTCTCTCAGCGACAGCGAATGGACGGAGATCGACGTGCGCGACGGCGCGAAAGGCCCACTGATCATTGAGGCCGTGAAACGTAGCGTTGTGGGGCGTACCGACAAACGACAAGAAGGACACGAAGAAGTATTGGTCGTGATCCGTTACAGAGACCGCGATGATCAAACTGTCGTCAAAACAGATTACTACCTTTCCAATGCGAACGTTGAAACGCAATTGAGTGAATTCGCACGTGTGGCAAAGGCTGAACATCGAATCGAAGAATGTATTCAACGAGCCAAGAGTGAAGCCGGCCTGGCGGACTACGAGGTTCGCAACTGGATCGGCTGGCATCACCATCAGACACTCTCGCTCATCGCCACTTGGTTCTTAGTCACGGAAGCCCGGCGGGGGAAAAAAATGGACGCCAGCGATCACCGTTCAACAAATCCAAGAGGGTGTCGCATCAATCATTCACAAACGATTCGAATGCGGTACGCTCTCCCACGTTCTTTGGGAAAGCGAGGAGTGGCTGAAGCGAAACGAACTAGCTCGCTTGTACCACTGGAAACGACGTAAACGATTGGCTCCCTTGAATGTTAACAAAAGACAAATCTAAAACAGTCGAAGTAGGCACACTCCGTGTGCCGTAACTGCGATACTTTTTGCGGACGGCTCACGGAGTGAGCCTGCTACTTTACGGACGGCTTACGGAGTAAGCCTGCTACTTTACGGACGGCTTACGGAGTAAGCCTGCTACTCTTACCTTTGCAGGACGGCATGTGCCGCCCAACCGAAACCGCTCAATCTCTGTTGCGACAGAGCCTAGTGATTCATAGTGAATTCGGCACTATTGAGTAGCGCCCACAAAACGTCTGCTAGCGATTTATAAAGCTCGTCGCCTGATGTGGTTTCGCTGATGAATTCGTTCAACAGCTCCTGCTCGGATGCCGTAGGCATCCGAGCAAGGGTTGCCAGGTACAAAATCTGGCTTCGCTCTTCATTAGTGAGCAGCGGCATCTCCAAGGTCTTGAGAAGGCCGCTGCTGGCCACATTGGTCGCGCTATCAATCAGTTCTCCATTCATCAGCGTCAGAGCTTGCGGGATGCCAGCCTGATATTCCGTCGATCGGCCAGGTGGTGCTCGAAACTGCCGTAGAAACTGGTCGCGATTGGTGTTCCCAACACGCGACAAATTGAATCCAGTTTCTGCTTCAGCAGAGACCAGCATCGAGGCAACCGTAACACAGTCATACATTTGTTCTGCGGTGAGCAGCTTGACATTCATCTGCGCGAAGAACTTGTGTCGTTTGGGATCGAGCGTTTCAGCGCCGCTCGACAAACGATAGGCCCGAGACAAAACGATCGTTCTGAACAACTCACGCATATCGAATTCGCTGGCTAGGAAGTGACCTGCGACTCGGTCAAGTAGTTCCTGCGAGACGGGATCGTGCTGCGTGCCGAATCCATCGACGGGATCAACGATGCCTTTCCCGAAGAGCAGTCCCCAGATGCGATTGGCTGTGGCGCGAGCGAAATACGGGTTGTCCGGCCCGGTGAGCCACTCTGCAAGCTGTCGTCGTCGTGCCATAGAGGCCACATCATCGTCAATCGGCGATCCGTCCAGAAAACGAGGTGAAACAACTGTATCCGACTCAGGCAGCTTTACTTCACCACGCTCGACATCACGAACCCGCATCACTGTAGACACATCGCGGAGCATGCCTTGCGGGCGTGAAATCCGAGCAAAGAAAGCCGCATAGCCCCAAAAGTCCTCCTGCAGCCATGGTTCGAAGTGATCGTCGTGACATTGGGCACAATCCAGTCGCATGCCAAGGAAGACGCGCGCCGACCGCGTGGCCAGCTGATCCGGGTCCATCTTCACAGCTGCGTAAAACAACAAGGGGCCAGACTGGGTCAGGCGTCCTTCAGCAAGCAGCAACCTGCGTACGATCTCGTCGTAGGGTACCCTGTCCGCGAACTGCTTGCCGATCCACCTCTCGAAAGACTGCCGGCCACCAAAGCGCGAGAGGTCGATGCCTTCCGGGATCAAATAGGTTCGCCAAACTGCTGCCAGATGTGTAGCGTGATCGCGGCTGGAAAGCAGCTGGTCGACGAGTTGAACGTACCGATTCGGAGATTCGTCTGCCAGATAGTTTCGAACCTCGCTCACGGTGGGCGTTCGGCCGGCTAAATCGAGATAGACACGGCGAAGCAGCTCTTCGTCGCCGGCCGCGCCCGCCGGCTCGATGCCGTTTTCCTGCCACAGGTTCTGCAGGATCGAATCGACCTGAGCGACTGCTTCGGCGCTCGAGGCGGTGGTTGTCTTGACCGGTTGCCATTGCAAACTGGCTGCACCCAGGAGCGATGCCACATCAGGCGTTCCGCCGGCGGATGTCTCATCTTTCTCGACTACAACAGTATCCGCCGCGCTCTCCGGTAGGCGCTGAGCGAGATCGGCCGTGGCGGCCGTCGCCGCTACAGCGTTGACAACTGGCAAGTCCGGTGGGAAATGCTGCGTCAAAAATACCGCCGCAGCCGTGCCGGGGTAGGACAGAGCGACCTGATTGTTCGGTAGATCAGTGCCAGCAATCTGGAAGTTCTTCGGAAGATGTGTCTTACGATCAACGACGATACGCAGCTCGGCCGTCTCTGTCGTCGAGCCCAGCTTGACTCGGAGTTCCACCTCGTCACTACCCACTGACGACCAACTCTCTTCGATCAGAGTTAAATCTGATTGGCGAACCGAATCAGCTTCCTCCTCTACATTCGTGACGAGGAACGCAATCACAACCGCTTCCTGTTGCGAGGTGTTTGCCGACCTCGCGAAGGAAAAGCGTTTGACCATCTGTTCACCAGCTTCGCGCTTCAACACGATGCCTCGACCAAAGTCGAACAAACGCGTGCTGCCCATGGATCGCTCACCCACGACTCCGCTGGCTGCCGACATCCACCGCAGCGAATTGCCATCGCTGCCATCGAGCTGCACCATTTCTGCTCGGGCCAGGGCTCGGATCATCTTCGCCCAGCCATATGCATGTGCACTGTTCTGGAAGGCAACAACCGCCAGCACGATCAACGTGATACCGGCGGCGATCGGCCAAACCACCAGCAGGCGCCTTCCGCGAGCAACCGTGCTGGCTAGCATCGACGGTTCGTGTGCCAAGAACCCAGGTGAACAGCCCCACTGCTGCTCGACGGCTTGATCGAGCCTCTTCACCAGCGAACGCGGAATCGGCGGAACATCGTAGGCATCGTCGAGCATCCGCTCAAGTTCGCGATCCGTGTCGCCTTGTAACACATTCTTTTGGTCGCTGGGATTCTGCATCGTTAGGTCACAATGTCTTTGGGAGATACAGCGTCTTTGGAAGGTTCGGAAGGTATAGTGTCATCGGACGCAGCGTCATCGTTTGTAGAACAGGTTTCTCCGGGCATTGGGTCGGTCGTTGGCGGATCTTGCGAGTCAGAATGTGAGGGACCGTTGTGGTGCTGCGGCACTTCATCGGCAACGTCGGTTTTCAGTAGGCGCAAACGCAACTCACGGCGAGCACGAAACAGAATCGATTCGACTGCCTTCTCCGTTGCTTCCCAGCGACTAGCGATCTCACGGACGCTGAGCTTGTCGAGGTACTTCCACTCCAAGGCCTGCCGATGCTGGTCGGACAGCTCATCCATCGCCCGCCGAACTGCAGCTCGCTTCTCGCGCGCTTCTTCGTGTTTCGCTGGGTCGTCTTGTCCGACCGATTCTGCGTTCTGTTTCGCGCCGTCGATCAAATGTCGGACGCGTGCGACCGCTCGGTAATGATCCTGCACTTTGTGGTTGGCAACCGACCGTAGCCAACCACCTGGATTTTCGATGTCGGCAGTCGATTCGTCGGACACCGCTCGAACGAGTGCTAAAACGGTTTCGCTGACGATGTCCTCGGCAAGATGCGAATCGCCATCCACGCGCATGCATACAAACCGCCACACTGACGGCAAGTAGCGATCGCTCAAACACTTGAATGCCGCTGGATCTCGTTCTCGAAGTCGTCTCACGAGATCGGAGTCGTTCAAAATGGCCTCGATATCTCGTTGATTGAAACGGCAGAACCCCCATTCGAATTCGACCGTCCTGCCATAGGGGTCGCTCGATGCCGCTGGATCACGCAGAAAAAAGTCTGCATCGAGCGATGGTACCATGGGGAGACTGAGCGAACAGTCAGGGTGACGAGGAAGGACGTGAAGGATTGTTCGGAGAATTCGTGCGTGAACTTTGAGGCTGGGGCGACACGTAGGGCGGAGGGGTGCGCGCCCCTGCGAGCACGTTTCTCAAACACGAGTGGAGTCGCTCTTATATCCGGCCACACAGCTGTCGTAGGGGGCAGCATGCTGAGGACCTTAGTTAGCTTCGATCGCCGTAGAAGCATCGTTTTTCTTGAAGCCCGCTGAGAGCCTTGTTTGAATGATCTCGCGATACTCGACTACCGGGACGATTGGAAAGAACAAGATGGAGTGGCTCGAACACAGCGGTCCGGTAGCGGCCTCTGCTTGTCATCTTCTGCCCTTGCCGCAACGATGGCAGCAGTTCTTTCTTTCCATATGCGTCGTTCTATCGCTATCCGCGCAAGCCGAGTCACAGCAACCAGCCGAGACGATAGCACCGCGTGGGTTGCTAAACGCAGTTGATCTGAAGAGCGCAGCCCGTCAGAGCTTTGAGCACGGTGATTTCGTGCAGGCCGGCGAGCGATTAGCATCGCTACTCGATCTCTATCGCCGGTCCACTCAGGGGGATCCTTACCAGTGGCTCGACCGGTTGGCTGAAGTCTCGCTAGAGTATCTTCGGGCCGGCGAACTCGGAGATGCGTTGAAGGTTCTGGGTGAGGCAGCGGATTTGAACCTGCCTTTCAAAGAAGGTCGGGGCATTGGTCTCGTGAGCGCGGCCGGAGGTTTACATCGACGGCTAGCTCGAATGGACCCGGGAGAGCGATTCGAGTTGCTGTATGAGTGGAGCATGCCAACCGAGACGCGTCGGACGGTGCGTGTGTTGACGTCGATCACCCCGACAGACGCTCCGCCACCTGTGTTTGCTCGCGCGCTGGGGGAACGCGCTCGCCGTTCGGCGTTTGCGGTCGCCGAGATCGGCGGGCTGCGTGGGCTATTCTGCTCAGCGTGGGAACTCGTCGCCGCGGCTAACGATGCCGGAAACTTGCGGCGGCTTAAATCGGAATTGTCACAACTTGTGAATGAGGATGTCCCGAACGCTCGGTTCTCGCTAATGCTGGCCAGGATCGTTGAAACGCGACGACCGGATCAAGAGTTGGCCAAGGAAATCGCTGAGTTTCACAGACCTGAGCGGTCTCATGCCAAGATGGTTTTCGCAGCCGCGTGCCTATCGCATGAGTGGTCGCAAGCGATAGGCGAGAGAATTCTGAAGACAGAATTGGAGCAGACGGACGGCCCCGAGTCGTTGCTGATGCGCCCTTTTCTCCGGTATGCGCATGCGACGGCGATTCGACGACGCCATCGAGAGGCGAGCCCTGAAGTTCTCAGCTCGGATCTGGAACTATGGGTTCCGAGCAGCCCCAGGCAAGCGTGGCCCCGTCTCCAGGGAAGTGTCCGATCGGTCTGGCTTGCACACCAAGATCACATTTTGCACCAGACCGGCCCTCGCAGTGACTACTTGTTCTTCAAATACCCGCTGACCGGCGAATTCGAGTTTGCTTGCGATACCCAAATCGGCGGTACGGGTGGTAGCGACGGATGTGTTGCCTATGGCGGCCTGGGATACGAAGTCTGGGCGGCCCGCTCTCTTGCCAGAGTTTGGAATGTGAATCTCCAAAAAGTCACCGAATTCCCTTGTCCCTTCGTTCACAACCATCCAATCCCAACCTTTAATCACTTCACGCTCAAGTCGACGGCCGACGGAGTCACTTTCGGTGCCAACGGGCACCAAACTTGGACTGACCAGTCAAAGGGTCCCACCAGTCCCTGGATAGGGCTGCACTCATGGGGTGAACGAGTGCCTATCTTTCGGAATCTCCGTATCAGCGGCAATCCGATCATCCCCCGCGAAGTAAAGATGTCCGACGGCGCCTCGCTGCGAGGTTGGGTAGCAAACTACTACGGCGAGAAAACTCCGCAAGCAGGACCAGTGCAGGTTGACTCGCAGGCGTTCTTCAGGCGGATGACGACCGGCTACGATTGGTCGGCGGCGGGAGGTGTGATTCACGGTGCCAAACGCGCTGCGTCAACTGGCGACGTTGCACAGAGCCGGTTGTACTACTTGCGTCCACTGCAGAACGGCGAGTCGATCAGTTACGAGTTTGAGTACGATCCCGGCCAACTGGAAGTGCATCCGACTCTGGGACAATTGGCGTTCCTAATAGAGCCTAGTGGGGTGCGATTGCATTGGATGACCAGTGGAGACCAGGAATGGACGGGACTCGCGGAAGATAATGCTCTGATCGAGCCGCTCAATCGACGTGGCCCCAAACCGTTGCCGTTGGTGCCCGGCGATTGGAACCGTGTCACGCTTGGTCTCGAGACGGACACAGTTACCCTGTCGCTGAACAATACGCAGATATATACGCGGAAGATCGATTCGGAAAATGAGCGGACGTTTGGCTTCTATCACGATAAAAACCGATCCGCAGTACGAGTTCGCCACGTTGTCATGCGCGGCGATTGGCCAGAGCAACTGACGGACGAGCAACTAAACAACTTGGCTGCTGTTGCAGATGCGGAACGATCCGATGCCGACCGTCGCGTGCTGGGTGCGATCTTCGACGATCAACATGTGCATGGTTCGGTATTAGCTGTGCATCAACACGCTGCACAGCTGCCGGCCGACCAGAGGTATGCGTTTCTGTCGGATTGGGTGCTGCCCGGCCCGGCGCACGACACGCTGCGGTTAGCGCTGGACTTCACGCCCACGAATCCCGCTCCGCCGTTGGCTGACAAAGGGCTCGTGCTGCAGCCGGCGCAGGCGCGAGCTACGACCGGTGGCGACTTAGTTTCTCCGGCCCTGGACCTTGTGGCAGTGGCTAAGGAGCTAAGCATCCTTGACGAGTTGCGCGAGCGGGTCGTCGCGATTCAGGTCACTGACGATGGGCAGCAGCGTCGGTCTCAACTGTCGATGCTCGCACTGGTCGATATTGCCGCTGGCGATCTTGCCAAGGCGGCACAAACGCTCGACGAGTTGGCGGCGAGTGTTGCCGCGAGCGACTCGGTGACGTTTGCCGCCCGTTGGCCTGAGACTTTGGCGATTTGGGGAGCGGCTCGATTCGCCCAAACGCGTGAGGCGGTTCGAGATATGGCGTTCCGAATCTCCGTCAATCAAGTCAGGAAACGGCGTAAGAGTGGCTATGAAGCGTGGGACCAACAGATGCGCGCGTTGGCGAGTCGCGTCGCCTACTACGACTTGCTGGAAACTGCGGCGGCGCTGCCTGCCGGTCCGACGGGCCGTTTGGATGGCCGATTGCCACTCCGTAACTGGGTTCCCACCAGCCGGGAAACGATGCGGACTCGTGGCCAGGGCTTTCCACAGGCTCAGTGGACGCTGACGGCACCCGCGACCATCGAGAACGTCGCGAGTCATCACGAAGACTATCTTTTCTACCGCATCCCGATGCGAGGCAACTTCGAAGTTGAATGCGACGTGCCTGCCTTCGGCTACCGAACGATGACCTTGTGGGTAGCAGGCAAATGGGTCGGTCCCGCCTACACACTGCGCGATGTTACTATTGGAAACTTCCGAAGATCGCAGAAAGCTCCGCTCGATCCGCCGATGCATAAACCGCGCAAGTGGATTCGTTATCGGGCGGTGGTCCGTGATGGCGTTTGTACGACGTACGCCAACGGCCGCCAGATTCAAGAGCGTGCGTTGGAGGCCGAGCACGATCCATGGCTTGCGGTGCGAAGTCCCCACACCGCGAACGGAGCCGTTCGTAACTTGCGCGTCAGCGGGAATCCAGAGATTCCAACTGAGGTAAGACTCACCGCCAACGCCGAATTGCCGGGTTGGCTACCGATTAACGAAGGCTATCGAGTTGGGCGAAACCGAAATTGGCAACCGCTCGGTGACTTCAGCAATGGTGGCGGTATTCGTGGAAGACGCTCGCGCGCTCTTGCTGGGGCCGATCGGGAGACGTTGCTCCGCTATCACCGTCCAATGGTCGAGGACGGGACGATCGAGTACGAGTTTTACTATCGTGCCGGGCAGATGCACGTACATCCGGCGCTCGACCGGTTGGCGTTCATGCTGCAACCGGATGGTGTCTACGTGCACTGGGTCACGGACGGGAAGTTCGATCGCACTGAACTCGCTCCTGACAATCTATTCGATGAGCCCCAGAACCGTCGCGGCAGCGAGACGCTGCCGTTGAAGGCTGACACCTGGAACCGGCTGCAGCTCTCGCTGTCTGGGGATATTGTCGAGCTGAAACTAAATGACGAGCTGATTTATGAGCGCGAACTTGAGCTGACCAATCAGCGCACTTTTGGGTTATTCCACTACGAGGACCGCACCGTCGCTCAGGTGCGCAACGTTGTCTGGCGAGGCGACTGGCCTCGCGAGTTGCCAGCGGTTTCCGACCAGGAGCTTGCCGGTGGGGGCGCGGATTTCCTCGACGAATCACTCGACGAGTTGACCGCTGTATTCCACCATGACTTCGCTCAAGATGGCCTGCCAATGGAACGATTCCGTCTGGATAGCGGCAATCTCGCCGACCTCGACGCGGGACGAGATGGGGTGCGAGTCACGCGCTTTGGCGGAAAGGGCTATAACGACAGCGCATTGGTTCCGCGGCTGACCATCCATGGTGATTTCGACATTAGCGCCGCTTTCGACCACTTCGAGCCCAATCCTACCGTTGGGGGTAGCAGCGGGGTGTTGTTAAGGGCGTTTCTGGACAGTGCCAAGTCGAATGAATGCCTCATCTTTCGGCGACACTTGTGGCGCCGCACTGGGACCCAGCCCGTAGTGCAAGGTTCGTACTCCGCGCGCGAAGTCGGCGGCACGAGGCGGTCAAGGTTTGCCGCGCAAGTAGTTGAAGCTCGGGGTGGTAGGCTGCGTCTGGCGCGTCGCGGCGATACCGTCTACTTTCTGTTTGCGGAAAACGACTCGCCGCACTTCCGGCTCTTCGGAACTCAGATTGCAGAGAAAGACGACATTCGCCTCTTGCGGCTCTTAACTCAAACTCAAGGGAACGGCGTAACGCAAGTCGTGTGGAAGAGCCTCACGATTCGCGCTAACAGACTCTCAGGCTTGGCGCTGCAGGATCAAGCCAAGTTCGTTGCCACCTTGAACAGGCAGCGCGACGAATACCCACACCGCTTCTCCCACGACTTTGACAAAGACGCGTTCGGTCCGGACCGCTTCAATTCGTGGGGCCTATTCCAACCGTCCGGCGAGAGCGGCATCCGCATGATCTCGATCGGAACTGACAGGTGGACGTCGTCGGGCTTCAATACGCGCCTGGGAGTAAAGGGCGGCTTTGATGTCTCGGTCATGTTTGACAGGCTCGAACTCGCCAGACCGAAAGAGAAGTTGAGTTCTACCATCAACCTGCAAGTCCGATTTTCAGATGCGGCCAAAACTCAGGCCAACATTGTTGTTGTGCAGCGCATTGATCGGGATCGCCAAATCTACGCGGAAATACGGGGTGACGCGAAAGGCAGGACGTACCGCCGGATGGGTATGACTCCGGTCGAGGATGTGGAGAAGTTGCGGCTCGTTCGACGCGGCAAGCAGCTCTCGTTTCTCTACCGAGAGAAAGACTTGAACCATGACCAGACGCTGGCACAGTGCGACTTCAATGATCTGCCGATTCGCAGTGGCAGAGTTCGCATGTTGCTGCACACGGGTGGTGATGGGCGGCAGTCGCAAGTTCTGCTGAGAAGGCTTGATGTCCGAGGCGAGACAATCACGCCGAATCCTGCCAACACATTCAAGGCGCCAGGTCTGTTGAAGTCGTTGCTCAACCCGTTCGAGTGAGTGGAAAGAGAGTGACGCTGTTCGAAATCGAAGTCTGAGTTGTCCCGGAAGGAACGCAAGAAATGCGTGAAACGACACCAAAGTCATCCGCGGCCGTTTTCCTGGCGATTTGCTACTTCGCTGTCGCTGCACTCCCCGTCTTTGCTGGCGATGATCAACAGGTCCGCGAAGCTGCCACGCGAGCAGTCCGACTGGTTGAACAAACGTCGGCCCAGTTCCTCAAAACAAGCGACTGTTTCACGTGTCATACCCAAACCTTGTCGGCGATGGTTCTCAATGACGCACGGGAAAGAGGATTCGACGTTGACGATCAGAATCTGAAGCGACAGGTCCAACGCGTGTCCGAGCTACATCGGTTCACCAAGCGTCGAGAACCGGGTAGCGTTCGGGCCGATACGATTGGCTACGGTTTGTGGGCACTTGACATCGGCCGGCACACCCCGGACCGCATGACCGAAGACATGACTTGGTATCTGCTGAACTATCAGCGGGAGCTGGGGCGTTGGAAAACAACCGTAAATCGACCTCCGACCGAAGCCAGCGATTTCACAACGAACTACGTCGCGATCCGCGGGCTGAAACGATACGGCACTGCCGAGCAGAAGGAGGAAATCGCGACGCGAACAGCCGCAGTCAAGCAGTGGTTGACGACCGCGGTAGTCGTCGACACCGAAGACCAGGTATTTCGTCTGCGGCTCGCGCACGAGTTGAAGGTCGCTACGAACGAAAAAACGTTGTTTGTCCAACAACTCCTGAGCGAACAACGCGACAATGGCGGATGGTCGCAAAAAAGGGACATGAAGGCGGATGCGTACGCAACCGGTTCGGTGCTTGTCGCTCTGCACGAGACGGGTGGGCTGCCCGCTGACCATCCATCCTGGCGACATGGGCTCGAATACCTGGTGCGAACGCAGCAGCCCGATGGCTCGTGGCACGTGGTGACCCGCAGCACACCGGAACAGGTCTACTTTGAAAGCGGATTCCCGCACGGAAAAGACCAATTCATTTCAGCCTTCGCAACAGGTTGGGCGACGGAAGCATTATTGTTGGCGATATCTCCGTAGGCGTACTCTCATCCGCGGATTCCGAATCGACGTCGATGCTAACGCGGAAGCCAGTGAGGGATGAACCAGGTACCGGTCGAAGCGGGCCAGTCGACCACCAGGTCTCCGACAAAGTTCGCGCCAAGCTGAACGCGACTGTGAAGTGTGATTTCGTCGATAGACCGTTGATGGAGGTCGTCGAAGAGTTTGCAAAGCAGTCGGGGTTGGCTTTTGTTCCGGGCCCTGACCTCCGAGGTGTTCGTCAGAACGGCGGCGGCATGGGCGGCATGGGCGATTCTATTCCAACGGTTACACTCAGTCTCGGAGCCGTCCCCATTTACACCGCAATGCTTGCCGTTGCGGATACCTACGGGTATTGGTTCGTCATCCGGGACTACGGTGTTTTAGTAACCGGTAAGCACTACGCGATGACGATAGACGCACCAACAATCCCAAGGAAGACAGGTGTCGGAAGCGGGGCCGGTTTCGGGGGCGGCGGAGGGATGTTCTGATGTCAGCGTCGGTCAGGCACCGGAGTGTGCACCAGTATGAGATTGAATTCGTGCTATTAGCGGCCGCGGAGACACTCCCTAGCCCGGGTGATGCGCGAGCGATCTGCTGCAATCTCTCGCGACGAACTTCGTGAAACCATCCGGACCAGGCACAGCTGGCGCGTCGAAAGTTTGCGCATTCCACCCAAATCTCCGGATTGCTCCGTTTACCTAGGGCCTCTGACGCCCGATCTACGGTAGTTTGGTTGGTCACTTGCCGACAGGGGCGGGCGAGGACGCACTCCATTCGGGCCGTCGAAGGTAAGGGGCCTGTCCCAACACCGCTCCAGTCGCTAGAAAGTTAGCGAAGACGAGGAGTCTGTAGAGCTTGGATGCGAATGTGACGGGTGGGTAAAGACGCATGGCCGTATCTCGCTTGGCAGCGTAACCTACGGCCCGGGCGGCGCCGCAGTGAGGTTTCCACAATCGTTACACCTCGAATCCGACCGGCGATATGTCGAGCCAGATTGGGGATTGCTTCGGACTTGCCCAGCGCGCGGGGGCGATTATGTTTAGGACCTTGTTCGTCTATACACTCTAACCACTGTGAGATTTCCAACCATGGGAACACCGGCGTTCATCGCGTTGTTGGCCGTAAGCACCGTTGGGGCATCGATTCCCCAAGCGGATGTGGAAAAGCAAAACGAGGCCTTCAAGACTTGGTGGGATACGGACTTCACGTGGAAGTTCGATGATCTTCCCACCGAGGGCAGTGTACCCAAGTTTCGCATTCCCTATTCGGGTTATATCTATCCCGATACCAGTGGCGGAACGACGAACGTCTTGCATAAATATGACCGCGCATTCGGTGCACGGGCTGTCTCTCATGAAAGATGGGACACGACTGCGTTTAAGGAGCCCGTTGAGCGGCGGGGTTTCTTGGGTCGCAGGCGATTCACCCGGATGCGAACGCCCGATTGGTACGGCCACTGCAACGGCTGGACAGCTGCGGCGATTCGCCACGCCGAGCCGCAGCATAGCGTGACGATGAATGGCATTACCTTCACACCGGCGGACATTAAAGGACTGCTCGCGGAGATCTACATCTACAACGACCACACCGTCCTGACCGGTGAAGACACGAACATCAACGCCGGGGTTTTTCATGCCTTGATCACAAATTGGCTAGGACGAGGCAGCCACGCCTTGGCAATGGAAGCTGATCCCACGGACGAGAAGTGGAACTATCCGATCTACGCCTATGCGGTTTCTTTTGGCAGACACTCTGGTCGGCAGGTCGAAGTCAAAATGAACATTGCGTTTGCCAAGGACAGCGACGGCGAGTACCAAGAGAGCCCGCGGATCAAAGAGATCAAGTACTTTCACTACATGTTGAATCTAGATTTCGCCGGAAACATCGTAGGCGGTCATTTCTACCGGGACAGCTCGGTGATCGACATGCTGTGGATCCCAGTCCAGCCCAAGCCGGCGGGCCAAGAGGGCAACGAGCGGGGCAATCCCTACGTTGACGTCAGCAAGGTCCTCGCGTTGTGGCGGGCCTCGGTGCCGTACCACCTTCGCGAGAAGTGGCTCAACATCGACCCGGCGATCGGCGAATCGGACATCTCGATCGAGGAGCAGCAGAAGATCGTGATGGCAGAGAAGAAGGCGGAAGCCGAAGCGGCTGCAGCTGCAGAGGCCGAAGCGGAAGCGGAGACGGCCCGCCGCTCGATTTCCGACGAGCTCGAGTAACCGTGGCTGGCACCGGCTCGTTTCCCGAGCGAGCGCTTCGTGAAGCTGTGTTCTTCATCAATCGCAGCGTGAAGCGTGAGCTTTGAAGTTGCGCCTCCGGCTCAATCGTAACCCGAAGCGTGAGCGAGGGAATTACTTACGTTGGAACACCAATCTCCCCTCGCTAACGCTTCGGGTTACGAAAAACACGACGCAAAGCGCAACTCAAAAAACGTGAGCGAGGGAATTACTTACGTTGATACACGAACTCCCCTCGCTAACGAAGTCGTGCAGCTCTTAGGTGAGTGCGTGATTTCGTGTTTCTTCACTCTCCCCTCGGGGAGAGTCGGCCCGAAGGGCCGGAGAGGGGGAGCACTCGCTGGACGCTACGCGTCGGTGTCGCTGGGGAACCGTGGGCTAACGCCGGCTAACGCCCAGCGGCTGATTTGGAGCATCGCCGAACTCGCCAGAGCGTAGTTTGGTGGATCGCATGAAGCGTAAAAGCTGCACCGCCTCGAACGCTTCGGGTTTACGATAACGCGGCAAATTCGCCACCCTGAGCCGGTCGGACTGCGGAGAGTGCCACTCAAAGCTCGGCCGAACACTCGTTGCACTAATTGCGTAGTCATGGTCTGCGGCCCAAAATGAGGGCACTTTCCCCGCCTGCGTGGCGTCCAGCGACTCCGAGGCAGCCCGGCCATGACTACTCACCAGCAGCCCGTTCCGGTGGCAAGAGTTGTCGATCTCATCGACCCGGCAGCTAACTTCTTATTTGACGTCTCCTATGAGGAGGCGGCGGAGGCTGTGGCCTCGGGAGATCCCCGCCAGGTGCGGGCGATCGACGGTCAGTTTGCCATCGTCCAGCAGCGGGACCACGTGGTGCGGTTGGCTCGATCGATCGGCCGGCCAATGCGGTATTTTCTCGCCAAACAAACGGCAGGCCCGTGTCTCGTTGTCGCAGAGAGGATGGAGGAGATTCGGGACTTTCTCCGCGAGCAAGGTCTGGCGGACCAATTCCATCCTTCCTACACCCGCATGGTGCCTGCCCACTTTGTGGTCGAGATTGCCCTGGTCGGCTGCCCCGATCCGAATCCCGTTTACACTCGCTTCCTGCAACCGCAGCAGAACGACCTGCCGGCGGACCTGGATGAAATTGGCCGCATCTATCTCGGCACGATTGCCGAAGAATGCGATCGGTGGCTGAATCAGATCGAGCCACAGGAACCGATCGGCGTGCTCTTCTCCGGTGGCATCGACAGCGGTGCGATCTTCCTCGTGCTGCATCACCTCTTGCTAGAACGTGGCGAAGCGCCGACCCGACTCAAGGCGTTTACATTGTCCGTCGAGCGGGGCAGCGCGGATGCGCAACAGGCATTCGAGTTCCTGGGCTCGTTGGACCTGTCGATGTTTCTCGAGATCGTCGAGGTTGAAGCAGACGCGCTCGACTTTTCTGAGGCAGTCAAGGTCATCGAAGATTACAAGCCGCTAGACGTCCAATCGGCCACCATGTCGTTGGCTTTGTGCCGCGAGATTCGCCGACGATACCCAGAATGGAAGTACCTCGTGGATGGGGACGGTGGTGACGAGAATCTCAAGGACTACCCCATTGAAGAGAATCCGGAGTTGACCATTCGTAGTGTCCTCAACAATCTCATGCTCTACCACGAGGGTTGGGGAGTGGAAGCGATCAAGCATTCGCTGACTTACAGCGGAGGTCAGAGTCGGGGTCACGTGCGTTCATACGCCCCGGGACGGACGCTCGGATTTCGTGGATTCAGCCCCTACTCGCTGCCCAATGTCATTGCTGTCGCAGAGTCGATTCCCTTCGTCGAGTTGACAAACTGGAGTCATGAGCGGCTCTACGCGCTGAAAGGAGAGGTCGTCAGACGCGGGATCGAGAACCTGACCGGCAAAACGATGCCCGTTTTCGAGAAACGCCGCTTTCAGCATGGCGCGGTCGGCGAGAGCGACTTTCAGTCGCTTTTTCCGGTTGAAGAAGCCCGGTACCGGAGCGTATTCGAGCACGTGTATGGCTGAGTTCCAGCGGTTGGTCTCTGATCGCGAGATTCTCGCAGTTCGCTCGGAGAAGAACGACCTCGATCCACGGCGACCTTACGCCTACTTTGTCGAGCCTGAACGTACAGCGGACGGAGAAGTATGCGAAGTCGCGACCATCTTCCTGACCAACCGCGAGTGCCCATTTCGCTGCCTGATGTGCGACCTCTGGCGGAACACGCTCGACGCATCCGTTCCTGAGGGTGCCATCGGCGACCAGATCGACTATGCGCTGCTGCGACTCGGGCACGCCACGCATATCAAGCTCTACAACAGCGGGAACTTCTTCGATCGAAAGGCAATTCCGCCGGGAGAACTTCCTGCGATTGCCGCTCGCTTGGCGGGATTCGATCGGGTGATTGTTGAATGCCATCCGCGGCTATGTCGCGACGACTGCTTTCGGTTTCAAGATCAGCTGGTGGGCGACTTGGAAGTTGCCATGGGGCTCGAGACGGTTCAGCCCGATGTACTGGCCCGGCTGAACAAGCAGATGACACTCGACGACTACGACCGGGCAGTCTCCCGTTTACGAGGCGCAGGAATTGCGGTCCGCGCCTTCATCCTGCTGCGTCCTCCGTTTGTCACGGAGGAGGAGGGTATCCACTGGGCGATTCGCTCACTGCGACACGCGTTCGAGGTGGGTGTGGAATGCTGCACGGTAATCCCCACGCGGTCCGGCAACGGGATACTCGAGTTGCTCGCCGCCGAAGGGCGATTTGCCCCTCCCACGCTTTCATCGTTGGAAGTCGTGCAAGAGGAAGGAATTCGCATGCGGCAGGGAAGGGTCTTCGTCGATCTATGGGACTGTGACCGGTTTTACGAATGCGAGGACTGCGGTCCTCGGCGCAAGGAGCGGATGTACCGCATGAATCTGGAACAGCGAGTTCTCCCTGAGATCCACTGTGACCGCTGCACCGCCTACTCGTGATCTCCACGATTCGAAAAGTAGCAGGCTCACTCCGTGAGCCGTCCGCCGGTGGGCGCATTCCCGTTTTCGCGCACCCGAAAACACCGCTGCGCAACGGGCATATGCCAGCAGCGAAATCACAAGGTTGGCAGCATCAAAGGCCCAGTTGACTCGGTCGGCCTTTCGCGGGAGACAATACGGGACTAGTTCGGTGGAAGACAGGCGGTCCTGATGTGATCGTCGTGCGTCCGTCGGTTACGGGCACACGGAGTGTGCCTACTACTATTGTCCACGAGAAACGCGATGGTCCGGATAAATGCTGACGTGGCGATTCTCGGGAGCGGATTCGCAGGCAGCTTGACGGCGTTGCTGCTTCAGCAGATTGGACTGCGTCCTGTAGTGATCGACCGGGTGCGGCATCCGCGTTTTACGATTGGTGAATCGTCCACGCCGATTGCGAATATGATCCTTGCAGACCTGACCCGCCGCTACTCATTGGCGGAACTAGTACCGTTGTCCAAGTATGGAACTTGGCGAAGCGTGTTTCCCGAGGTCCGCTGTGGCCTGAAGCGAGGTTTCAGCTATTTCGACCACACGGTGGGCGAGCCTTTTACGGCGCGCGAGGACCACGCAAACGAGTTGCTCGTCACTGCCAGTGTCGACGACGATCTTGGCGATACTCATTGGTATCGAGCGGACGTGGACGAACTTTTCGTCCTTGAGGCCCGCCGGTGTGGGATCGACGTGCTTGAGGAGACGACGGTCCACGAGTTGGCCGCCGAGAACGGCCGGTGGGAACTACTCGGGCGCCAAGACGATCCGATTCAGGTGACGGCCGAGTTCTTGGTCGACGCCAGCGGACCGGCCGGAGTTGTCCCCAGACGGTTGGGTATTTCGGACATGACCGAAGTGCTGTGCACGCGGTCTCGTGCGATTTACTCGCACTTCAAGGGAGTAGCCAGTTGGCGCGACCTCTTGCAGGAGCAGGGGGTTCGAGTGGCCGATCATCCTTTTCACTGCGATCACGCGGCTCAGCACCACATGCTGAAGAATGGTTGGTTGTGGCTGCTGCGATTCCCAGGAGATGTGACGAGTGCCGGGCTGGTACTAGACGAACTTCAATCGCCGCTGGACGACAACTTGCCGATTGCCCAGGAGTGGCGGAGCCATCTCGTCAGATTCCCTTCGCTGGACCGCTGTTTTGCTGAGGCATCTCTCGCCGATTTACCGGGCGAGTTGATTCGCACACCACGCTTGCAGCGACTTTGGAGCCGCGCTGCGGGCCCAAATTGGGCGGCCTTGCCCCACACGGTCGGGTTTGTTGATCCACTTCACAGCAGCGGCATTGCACAGACCTTGTGCGCTGTGGAGAGGCTTGTTGAGACACTTGAGCGGCATTGGAACACTCCGAAGTTAGCTGATCGGCTGCGAAACTACGAGCAGATTGTGTTCAGCGAGTTTCATTTGATCGACAAGCTTGTTGCCGGGTGCTTCCGCACTCTCGGTCAGTTCTCGATGCTGGCTA
Source organism: Pirellulaceae bacterium (assembly GCA_965223305.1). Lineage (GTDB taxonomy): Bacteria > Planctomycetota > Planctomycetia > Pirellulales > Pirellulaceae > CBDCWT01. The sequence goes on from CBDCWT010000079.1 coordinate 200,421, forward strand.
CCTATTCGATGCTCTACTTTGCCGCAGCGACGACGTACGAGCGCCGCCGTTTATCCGGTTCGCAACCCACGGCATTCCTATGCGCCGACGATGTGGGAATCCGGCAACTTGTCGAGACCGTCTGGAACGACCTGGACGCATGTCCGGCCCCGCAGCACTTCCTGGAGAGGACCGCGAAGCTGGCCGAGCCCTACAACGAGGTGGGCCTGTTTGCCCCGGAAATCCCCCACATGTACCGGTACACCGCCCCGCCATCATGAGCCCCCCGGGAAAGTCACGTGTGGCTCCTCGTAACCCGAAAGCGTAAGCGAGGAGAGCCGGTCAACAATTTCTTGTAGCCGAATTCGCCAGAATTTGGACGAATCGGCAGCCCGCCAAACTCTGGCGAGCAGCAGTTTGGCTACGAGTTCGTGGCATTTTCGTAACCCGAAAGCGTCCGCGAGGGGGAGTTGGCGTGCCAACGCAAGTTATTCCCTCGCTTACGCTTCGGGTTCCGATGGAGGTGGAACTTGCAGCTTCAATTCTGCCACTTGACGGCTTCGCATTTTACGATTGAGCCAAGAATGTAACATCTAAGGGCGTCGGCGAACGCGGGTGGTCGGCATCCGCTAAATCGGGGCGGAAAGTGAGCCTGAACCGCGCCACTCGAACCCCCGGATGGCGGGGGAACTGCTGGAATCGCTTGACCCCTCGGCGGCGAGTGCGCTAGGATGTGGTTTCGTACCTGATCGGCGGGCGGACGTGCTGGCTCGATCGGTCCCCACATAGCCTCACACCCCACCCCTGCAACGGGGTCTTTGCGACCGTTGTCTTCCCCGAGGGCCGGTGGATGTCTCTTCGCGCGTACAGATGGTCGATTCACTTCATGTTGCTGGCCGGGGTTGTGCTGGCCTCCGACGACAAGGAAGCGGCCGAGCCGCTGCATCGCACGATCGATCGGATTGTCGGCGAGGCCGGGCTTGGAGTCGTCGCTCCGTTGTCCGGTGATGCTGAGTTTCTGCGTCGGGTTCATCTGGATCTCGTCGGCACGATCCCAACGGCAAGTGAGGCGCGCGAGTTCTTTCGTGACGGCTCTGATCACAAGCGCGTGGAGGTGATCGACAGGCTGCTCAGCGACCGGCGTCACGCCCGACACATGGCCAACGTCTTCGACCTTTTTCTGCTGGAACGGCGCGGAGGCAAGCATGTCAAGTCCGAGGACTGGCAGCAGTTTCTGTTTGACTCGTTCCTCTCCAACAAGCCGTGGAACGAGTTGGCACGCGAGATCCTAGTCGCCGACGGCACAGACTCGAAGATTCGTGGAGCCGCCAAGTTTTATCTGGCTCGTGAAGGCGACCCCGATTTGATAACACGTGATGTCGGACGGGCGTTTTTTGGAGTCGATTTGCAGTGTTGTCAGTGTCACGACCATCCGCTGATCGATGGATTTTACCAGTCCGACTACTTCGGTATTTATGCGTTTCTCAACCGCGGTTTTGTCTTTACCGGTAAGGACAAACGCGTCCTCTACGCCGAGAAAGCGGAAGGGGATGTGCAGTTTACGTCTGTCTTCACGGAGGAAGAGTCTTCCACTCGGCCGTGTTTGCCTGGCGGTGTTCAGATCACAGAGCCGGTATTTCTCAGCGGGGAAGAGTACGATGTGAAACCGGCGAATAAAGTGCGACCTGTTCCACGTTACAGTCGTCGTGAGAAGTTGGCAGAATTAGCGACGGACAGCACGAACACAGCCTTCAATCGGAACATCGTCAATCGTCTTTGGGCCTACATGATGGGCCGGGGCCTGGTGCATCCGGTCGATCTTATCCATGACGACAACTCACCTGCTCATCCAATGCTGTTGCAGGTTCTGGCCGACAACTTCGCGACGAACGGGTACGACTTAAGGAGGTTCATCAGGGAGCTGGCACTCAGCCACACCTACCAACAGTCTTCGCGGGTGTTGACCGACCTTGAGCTACGGCCGGCGGCAGTAGCCCGGAAACTCACGGAGTCTCGGGATGCCTTGCAACGTTCGTTGGAGCGAGTCAGTGAACGCGAGCAGCTGTTGAGGGAGGCTGAGGCCAAGTTGGCAGGGCTGGAAGAGTCGCTGACGCAGACCTTAGCACAGTTTGGCGACGCGAATTCGGCGGTTCAGCAGGCAATCAAAAAGTCGACTTCTGCCAACAAGAAATTGAATGACGGACAGAAGAAGTTGGCCAAAAAGCGGGCTCTTGCCGCAGCCGTTCGTGAAGCGGCTGAGAAGTCTCACCTGGCAGCCGAGCAACTTGCCGGCGAAGCGGAGTTTGCCGAGGCGGCCGACAAGTTCGCTGCGCGGGCCGCCCAGCTCGATAAAGAACTGCAGTCAGTTGAAAAGTCGGTTACAGGTTTGGCCGACCGCGCGGAGGCTGCGGTCGAGGCCCTCGCCGCGGCCCGCAGCAACGCTGCACCGATTATGCGGCGCCTGCAAGAAGGACGTTTGCAGTACGATCGGGCAACTACTCCGGTCGTTGCGGCGCGACGCCAACTAGCGGCTGCCGAAGCTGCGCAAAAGTCGGCTGAAAAAACGATCGAGATCGTCGAGCGGATCTCGCGGCGCGTCGAGCTGGACTCGGAATTCGCCAGCCGCCAGGAACAGGTGGCGATGAAAATGGCTGAACTCGAAGGATGCCGTACCGGGGTGGCGGAGCTCGTCGCAGCAATGCCGGCGCTCGAGCAGCAGCTGGCGGCCAGCGAGAACACCTGCGCCGCCGCCGACTCGCAATTGGTCGGCTTGCAGGAACGTGTCGCTGCAAAACAGCCGATGGCCAAACTAGTTGCCGAAGCGGCGGCCAAGGCTTCGCAAGCCGTTGCCCAACTTGGGAAAAACGACCCGTTGCGTAAGAGCGCCGCGGTGATCAAAACGCGCAGCGAAAAGGTGCAACTCGAGCTGAACGAACTGCAGGCTGAGCGACAGCGTGTTGGGGAAGAAGCGGCCGCGGCTCGATCAAAGATGAATCAAGTGCGCACAGGACTAGCTCGGTCCAGGGCGGATGTCGAGCAGCAGAAGAGCCGAATCTCTCAGCTGGAAGCCGAACTCCCAACTTTGAAAGCTAAGGTGGACGCGCTTGTAGAAGCTCGCTCGCAGAGACTAGCAGAGTGGATGGACGTATCAGAGCAGCACTTTTTTGCGGCCCGCCTGAAGCCCTTGTCACCCGAGCAGATGGGGTGGTCGGTGTTGCAAGCTACCGGCGCGGCGCAATCGCAGTACCGTGCCTCGGAAGAGGAGATCGACCGGAATCTGCCGCCGAGTCCCAATTACCGGTCGATTCGAAGTCAGGCTATTGAGCAGCACTACTACGACAAACTAAAAGGGAGCATCGCGACCTTTAGCAAACTTTTCGGCCATGCGGCCGGCCAACCTCAAGCCGATTTCTTTGCGACCGTCGATCAAGCGCTGTTCTTTTCCAACGCGGGTGTTGTGCAGTCCTGGCTCAAACCGCGCCGTGAGAGTCTGACTGCCCGGTTGACGAACCTGAAGGAATCTGCGGCGGTTGCCGAAGAATTATATTTGAGCGTGCTGGTGAGATATCCGACAGCGGAGGAGTCCGCCGACGTCGCGCGTTGGCTCGATGAGCACTCGCAGGACAGAGCTGGTACGATCGCGCAGTTGGTGTGGAGTCTGATTACTTCGGCCGAGTTTCGATTCAACTATTGAATGACAAGCGGGAGAGCAATCATGAAGCGTTCATATGCCTGTGGCTCGGCGGAACACACGATTGCCCGGCGCGGCTTTCTGGCCGGTGTCACGCTCGGTGCGACATCGGTGGTGGGCGGTTTGGCCGCCCTGACGCGGCCCAGTTTGGCTGGCCAGCTGGAAAAAACACAGAGGCAAGTCCTGGTCGTTAATCTTGCCGGCGGCGTGAGTCAGCTGGAGAGTTGGGATCCGAAACCCCGCACCAACACCGGCGGACCATTCCGTGCGATTGCCACGTCGGTTCCCGGGATTCATGTTTCGGAGTTGCTTCCTGAAACAGCGAAGCAGATGCACCATCTGTCACTCGTGCGCAGCATCAACACCAAGGAGAATGAGCACGGTCGGGGCCGCTACATGATGTTGACGGGGCGTAAACGCTCCGAGCCGGGAGACTTTCCAGAGATCGGAGCCGTGGCGGCCAAGGCACTCGCTTCGTCTGCGAACTCGCTGCCCGGCCACGTGCGCATCACACCGGGTGGAGGCGGGGGTCGCAGCAACGACGCAGCCTACTTGGGTCCCCAGTTTGCCAGCATATCTCTTGGCAATGGCAAGCCACCCAGGCACTCTGAGCGGCCAGAGTCGATGAGCTCGTTGGCAGACCTACAGCGCAACGAGTTTCGGCGAAAAGCAAATGAACGGTTTTTGCTGCAGCGCCGCACGGCGCTCACCGATGCCTACACTGCCAGCTACGATCAGGCCAGCGAGTTGATGAAGCGGCGGGAAGTCTTCGATGTGTCTTTGGAGTCTAAGCAAGATCAACAGCGATACGGCAGTCATGATTTCGGCCGTCACTGTCTGCTAGCGCGGAGGCTGCTGGAGCACGGTGTCACATTCGTTCAGGTAACGCATACCAACTACGATACACACTATGAGAACTTCAATTTCCACATCGAGCAGCTGCGCGAGTTCGATGGCCCCTTCGCCAGCTTGGTGTCCGATATCGTTGAGCGGGGGATGCTTGAGCACACGCTGATTGTGGTCCTCTCGGAGTTCGGCCGCACTCCGAAGATCAACAGCCGGTACGGTCGCGATCACTGGGGGACCAGCTGGTCGATCTGTTTAGGTGGAGCGGGCATTCAACCGGGTGCCGTGATCGGCAAGACCAACAGCAACGGCACGAAGGTCGTCGACCGTGAAGTAGACCACGGCCATCTCTTCCACACCTACTTGCAGGCGGTCGGCGTCGATTCCAGCGGACATTTCGACATTGATGGCCGCGAAGTGCCGATCGCAAATCCGGCTTATGAACCGATCAGCGAGTTGCTGGTGTAGTGATTTCGCGCTCCGGCCGCCTCGCAAAGTAGCAGGCACGCTCCGCCGTGCCGTCCGCCATTTCAAGATGAGCTTCTCAAGTAAGTAGGCCCGAACGAGCAAGTAGGGCTTTGTCTCAAAAGCCTCCTCTCGCTGACTCTCGCCCCCCGGCTTGCTGCAGGAGAGCGCACTTGGGGAGTCGCTACGCCCCGGGCTGTCTTTCTCAACGGGCTTGCCGCGTCACGGGGATGTGATGCCAAATCAACGACGTAAGTCGTTGGTTTGCGAGCCGCGAAGCTAGTAGGCCGGAACGAGCGGCGCGAGAAGCATCCATCAGGGTGCGGTATCCTGCCGCGCTGCTCCGGCACCCGCCGGTTCTCTCTCGCCGTACTCTTCTTCGTGAAAAGTCACGGCACACGGAGTGTGCCTACTACCTTTCTTGCGACGCCAAAAAGTGGGAATCTGCCTCCAATCCGACCGTTTTCGGGCGGTAACTTCTGTGGCAAGTATAATAGACGTTGGACTCATTTTCGCGCTGGCCCGCGGCCGCCGTGTTTTGCGCACGAACCTCATAGGGCGGGCTAACGGCCTTTTCAGTCTAGGTGGCTTCCACCAGCTATGGCTTTCTTTCGAAAACCAGAACGTCGTCTCCGGCGACGGTCGAAGCCGCGTTGCGGCCGCCGGCTGCAGCTCGAGCCGCTGGAGCCGCGGACCCTGCTAACAGCCTGGGCTGCTCTGGGCCCGGCTCCCACGATCAACGGCCAGGTTCGCAACGTCTTCCCGAACAATGAGGTTTCCGGGGCCATCCATGCGGTGGTGGCTCACCCGACCGACCCAGAAGTGCTCTACGTCGGCGCCGTCAACGGTGGAGTTTGGAAAACAACCGATGCTCAAGCGGCCAGCCCGACCTGGACGCCGCTCACCGACCAGCTGCCGTCGCTCTCGATCGCAGCTTTGGAGCTCGATCCAACCGATGCTTCTTCTCAGACGCTGGTTGCAGGTGTCGGACATGTGAGCAGCTTCGGCCGCAGTGGTGGGGAACTATCTGGGCTGCTTCGTACGACCGACGGAGGCGACAGTTGGGATCTGCTGGGAGCCGACGAACTGAACGGCAGAAGCGTTTCGGGGCTGGTCGCACGGGGCGATCTGATGCTCGTAGCAACCAACCGGTTCGGCGGCGGCGTCGCAGGTGGTGTTTATCGGAGCATCGACGCCGGTCAGACATTCGAGTACCTGGGGGGTAACGGGGGGCTTCCCTTTGGGGATGCCTTTGACTTGGTCTCCGACCCCACCAACGCCAATCGCTTCTATGTTTCGATCGCCAGGACAGGAGTGTTTCGCACGGAGGACCGAGGGACGAGTTGGGAGAACGTCACGACCATCGCCAACAGCAACGGCGGCTTATACGAAGCGATTACCACTAACGGCAACAACAATACCGAGATGGCCGTTGCCAGCAACGGCCGTGTCTACGTCGGCGTGGCGGTCGATGGACAGATCAGGTTCATTGGCTACAGCGATGACCAGGGCGCCAGCTGGACGAGGATGGACCTACCACAGACCCCCGAATCGAACGGCGAGATCGAAGGGCTCAACCCACGTGTCAAACCCGGGGGACAAGGCGGCATCCACTTTGCGATTGTCGCCGATCCGAGCGACGCGAACACTGTCTATGTGGGGGGCGATCGACAGGACGGCCCTTACCCCAACTTCATTGGTGCGAACGGACCGACTGGCCGTTTATTTCGCGGCGACGCGACAGCACCAACTGGTCCTGTTCCGTCGCCCCAGTGGGAGCATCTGACTCATCGCACCGGAATCCCACCGATCCCGGGTGGCGGTACTGCGAACAACAGTGCGCCCCATGCCGATACACGGGAGATGGTCTTCGATGCCGCAGGGAACCTGATTGAGGTAGATGACGGCGGCATCTATCGACGCACCATCCCTCAAAGCGCGGCTGGCGATTGGTTCTCGTTGAACGGCAATCTGGCAGTGACCGAGTTCCACGACATTGCTTACGACCGCAATTCACAGATCGTCTTTGGCGGAGCGCAGGGATACTGGCACACCGGTGCAGCAGGTACCGGGAGGATTGGTTTGGGACAGCATTTCGACTTCCGACGGCGGCGATGTGGCTGTCGATGACTTCAGCACGCCAGGATTCTCGACACGGTACACCAGCTTTCAAGACTTTGGCGGTTTCCGGCGGCGGGTTTATGACGCCAACAACCAACTGATTAGCACAGTCGCTCCTCCCTTGTCCGTCAGCGGGGGTGGTGCCTCGCTTGTGACGCAGTTCGTGACCCCTTTGGAGCTGAATGCGATCGATGCAAACCGACTCGTAGTCGGCGGCGCGAACTCAGTCTACGAATCGCTCGACCAAGGGGACACGATCACGGAAATCGGACCAGGTATTGGTGTGAATCCCGACGCAATTGCGTACGGCGGCCGCCGGTCGGCGGCCGATAATGCCGACGTCGTCTATGTGGGGTCGGGTGATCAGGTCTTTACGAGAACCGCTGCTGGTGAAGCGATGCAGCCGACAGCGTCCAGTTTTCCTGGGGGATTCGTGCGGGACATCGTACTCGATCCGGACGATTGGATGACTGCCTATGTGATCGACTCGGAGCGAGTGTTTCAAACGACCGATGCGGGCGACAGCTGGAGCGAGGTGACTGGCAATCTGGCGGATCGCGGTATGCGGGCCGTGGAGTTGATCGGCGGAGCGGTTGCTAAGGTTGTCGTGGGTGGTCTGGGCGGCGTGTTTGCCACGTCGCTTGACAGGCCAGGGATCTGGGGTGCGCTGGGGGAGTCTCTTCCCCAGGCACCGGTTTTCGACTTGGACTTCGATCCTGAAGACGATGTCCTGGTCGCGGCAACGCTGGGCCGCAGTGCCTGGTTGTTAGAGGACGCTTCCAGCGAAGAGCCGCTTACGGTCCCCGCTGTTTTTGCGCGTACCGCGTCGCCGGCGCTGGACGTCGGCGAGGACGGCCGCGAGGCGCGCATCGAGCTCTTTCTGACGGCCGCGCCCATAGAAAATGTCACGGTGCCTATCAGCTCGAGCGACACGTCAGAGGGAATAGTCAACGTCCCACAAGTCGTTTTCACTCCGACCGATTGGGATCAGCCTCAGACTGTCTTGATCACCGGCGTGGATGACCTGGAAGTGGACGGCGACAGCAGGCTGACGATCTCGATTGGTCCGGTCAGCAGCGCGACGGCCAGTGATGCTGCCTATCATGGTCTGGATCCCGAGGACATCGACCTTGTCAACCTCGACAACGAGGAGGCAGACTTTCTTTACTGGGTTGATCACGGCCGTGATGCAATCTTCCGTTCGCTCTCGGACGGCAGCAGCACGCGCCAGCTGATCGATCTGAGAACCCGGTTCGACGACGTGGATGAGAACATCACGCCCCGTTACTTGTCAGTTGACGAAGACGCTCGGCAGATCTTCTGGTCCGATTCGTCCCGCCACGGGATCTTTCGCGCAGATTTCTCAGGCGCGAACATCGAGACGGTGGTGACTCCCTTACGAGAAGTGCGCGGCATCGCGATCGACACCACTGCCGGCAAGGTCTATTGGGTTGATCCTGCAACCGAGAAGATTCAGAGATCGAATCTAGATGGAACGGGGGTCGAAGACGTGGTTAGCGGCGGGCTGGCTGGAGCTCGAGAACTGGAGCTGGACACAGCCGCTGGCAAGATCTACTGGACCGACAACGTGGACGATGCGATTCGCAGGGCCAACTTGGACGGCTCCGCGGTCGAGACGATTTTCCGCGATCCAGGAGCCGGACCGACTGGGTTGGAACTAAACGTCGCCCAAGGAAAAGTCTACTGGTCGGACGTTACTGACGACCGTGTGTTCCGCGCCAATCTCGACGGAAGCGACGTCGAGGTATTGCTGGACCTGAGACAGCTGCACCGCTCGTCAAGTAGCGCCGGCGTGGCGGTCGACGTTAGCGGGTCGCATGTCTTCTGGAGTGACTTGGACAGCGGCACCATTTTTCGGGCTCAGCTGGACGGATTCGATCCGGCCGCTATCGCCACAGGCTTCGGATCGCCGCAGGGACTCGCAGTGTCGCAACGGCGAGCGGGAGTGACTCCTCTCGCTCCAGCCGGAGTCTTCACGGACGAGTCAGGTACGACAAGCACGATCGAAGTCACTCTCGATACGCCCCCTGCGACTGTCGTGACGATTCCAATCAGCTCCGACGCATCAGAGGGAAGTGTCGCTCCCAGCGAACTCGTTTTTGATTCTACGAATTGGAATGTTCCGCAAACGGTGTTGGTAACCGGCGTCGATGACTCAGTGCTGGACGGCGACACAGAGTACACAATTCGCTTCGGTTCGCCGGTGACCGCGGATCCTGACTACGCCGCCCTAGACGCCGTAGTATTGGATGCCACGAACCGGGATGACGACATTCACCTGGTGGTCTCTTCGCTGGAGCCGACAAGCACGGGGTTTGTGGCACAGCTTAGCGATCAGTTGGACACAAGTGTGCTGAACCTGTACAACCGCCCGGGTCCAGGACTCGGAGTGGCTGACGCGGAATTACGAAGCTTGGCCGGTGATCACGTGGCTGGATCATTGGTAATCGACCCATCCCACCGGTCCATCCAGTTCATCAAGACCGAGGGGCCGCTCGACCCAGGTACGTACACCGTATTGTTGAGGAGTGGAGCGGAGGCTTTCAAGTCGGCACGGGGAGTGCTCCTTGACGGGAACGGCGACGGCACGGTGGGCGACAACTTGAACACCACCTTTACGATCGCGGCGCCGGCTCCTGCTACCGTCACTGTCCAAGTCCCCAACTTCGTGCGGGGACCAGGCCAGGCGGTGAACCTGCCTGCCGGCAGCTCAGAGGGGATCCCGTTGCTGCTGAGTGATGGTGCCAACGTTCGCTCGGTTGACTTCCAGATTGCCTACGATCCCAATCTGCTGGACATAACTGGAGCCACGGCGGGCGACGGCTTGCCCGCCGGTACTTCGGTGGTTCTCGATACGACGACGGCTGGTTTAGCGACCGTGGCGGTCTCAAGTCCGAGCGCCTGGCCTGCTGGCGAGCAGACCATTGTCAACCTGCAAGCCGTGGTGCCCGTGGTGGACGCCAATCAGACATACCGCCGTAAGCAGATCCTCGATCTCCAAGCGGTTGTGGTGCGAGGCAATGGCGGAAACGAGATCCCCAGCATCGATGACGACGGGCTTCATCTGAACGCCTATGCGGCTGACGTGTCGGGCAACGGTCAAGTGAACGCCGTGGACGCCGCGCACGTCGCACGGGTAAGTGTTCAGTTGGACGAGGGATTTGCCGTCGCGCGGCTCGTCGACCCGCTCCTGCTGGGCGACATCAGCAAGAATGGCAGGATCAATGGAACCGACGCTGTAAAAGCTGCTCAGTTCGCGGCGGGGCTACCGGTGGAGGAGTTGCCGCCGGTTCCGCCGGGAGTGGTTACGTTCCCCGCAATAATGGGTCCAGATCCGCGACTCAGCATACCCAAGAACCTGACGGCTGCTCCCGGCGAGACCATTAGCGTGCCGGTCATGATCGACAGCATCGTCAACCTGCAGTCACCCAATCGGCTAGTCGGCGCGGACTTGGTGGTGCTTTTTGATAACAGTGTCTTGACGGCGACATCGGTCACCGCAGGTGAGTTCATCAACCGGTTTCCCAACTGGTCGGTCGTTCCTTTCATCGACAACGCTCAAGGGGCGCTAACCGCAGTGGCGTTTACGGCTAGCCCCCTCGCTGGTGAATTCAGCGACATCCTGGTGTACCTCAACTTCACAGTCAACTCGTCGGCGACCGGGGGAACGACAGAGATCAACCTGGTCGAGACCTATGGTAACCGGTTCACCGATCTAGTCGACGAGAACGACGGTTTCTTGACGCTGGAAGGTCCAGTTACCAACGCCGCCGACGATCCGATTGACGGCCTGCTGACGATTACCGCCGCCACGACCTCCTGGACCAATCCCGCAGACAATCTTGACGTGGACGGAAACGGCGTCGTTTCGCCGAATGATGTGCTTGTGACGATTAACGAGCTGAACCTCCGCCGCATCATTGACGGCGACAATCGCCTGCCTGCCGTGAGGAGCAGCGACCAGTTCTTCTACGACGTCGACGGCAACGGGTTATGTACGGTGCTAGACGTGCTCGCCATCGTGAATCATTTGAACTTCGGCGCGAGTGGAGAGGGTGAGGCGACAGGCGCTCCTTTCGTGGAGGGATCTGCACAACGAACTTCAGTCGTACCACGCAGTTCTCAGCAGGCTGCGACCCCGGCGCTGGTCTCGTCGGCTGTGGCGCGTGTCGGAGGCTTTCCGCGCAGCCAGGACTCGAGCCGCATAGTCGACCGTCGTATTGCAGACAGGCTGTTCCGGGAAGGACTACCTGAAGAGTGGCTTGTCGAACTCGGACTGGCTTAGGGCAGGCGATCGGGAAGGCGCGCTCGGCGACGGGGCCTGCCGGCTGCGACAGTTCCGGTGGCTTAGGCCCTGCGCGGCAAGACCCCTCTGCGTCGCGGTTAAACGGTCGAGATGCAAAATCACGGGAAGGCGAGGCTCCTGCCGAGCCGAAAGCGCACGAGCGATGTAGAACCCGCCCTCACTTTCATCGATCGCCTGCCGTTCTTCTGTTTGGCGCGACAACAACATCGGTACCGGGCTCGAAGTACGGTGAGTTCCCTGTGTACTCGATCTTGGCCTGAGGTCGTTTCTTCTGGGCGACCCAATCGAAGAGGTATCGCACCATAGCAGGTTCTAGCTGGTCGCGGACATCTTGCCAGCTTCTCTGTCCCGGTAGGATCTCGAGGCATTGAACGAGGTGAACCCCGAAGGGGCTGGTCACGGGCTCGCTAACGCCATGTAGGGCCAATCCGTACGCAGCTGCGGTGAATACTTCGGGCATCGGTTCGTGGCGCGAAATCACACCGATTTCACCTCCTGCCGTAGCCGTCGGAGCGTCGGAGTGTCGACGGGCAGCTTCGTCAAACGACAGCTCGCCAGCCTCAATTTGCGCCCGTAGTTGCCTGGCGCGTTCTTGCTTTTGTGCTAACTGCTGGCGGCGCGTTGGTTCGTCCGCATCTCGAGGGACAGCCAGCAAGATGTGTGCTACTCGGAGCTGCGTGCCATCGAAGTGGACGCGGCGCTGTTGAAAGAACTTCTCGAGGTTGTCGTCCGTGATATACCGCTGCAGGAAACGCTCCCAGCTCAATTGCCAGCGAAGGGCACGTTGCAAGTCGTCGTGACTCATGTGGCGGCTGGCAAGATAGTCAGCTAGTGAGGTTTCGCGCTGGTCGAGCTGTTTGGTCAGCCGAGTGATGGCGAGATCGATTTCCGCCTGCGATGCAGACTGATCCCGACCGGACAACCACTGAAGCACCAATTCGCGCGCTACCAACTGGCGGAGTGTCTGAGCCTGCAGATAGGGGAGATCGGGCGAATCGGTCTGGCGATCGATTCGTGCGCGCGATAGCTCTAGCTTGATGTCGTGGACAGTGATCGGTGAACCGTTAACCGTTGCAGCAGCGCGGAGGGGTGTTCCGTCCGCAGCCGCAGTCGTTAAGGCAAGCGACAGCAGCACAATCACGGCAGCTCGATGTCCTTTACTTCGTAGTTCACTCGGAGGCGCAAGATCGATGCCGGCGTTCGATAGACGAATTTGTAGCCATCAGGCTTGTCTGGTAGGGAGAACAAGTAGGTAACAATGATCTCGGCTTCATCTTGACGGTCTGTGTTGAATGTCAGATTCTCGAACCTCGTTCCTTTGGGGTTGACCAAGAAGGCTTCGTTCTCGTAAATCCAACCGAAGTGGGATTGCAGTGCTTCGCCGGCATCCTCGAAACGTACGCGGATGCGCAGTTCATAGAGGTCTTGGTTCTTTCTTAGCCGCTCGAACACGACAGTCACTCCCGCCTTTTGTTGCTCGACGTCACGGGATTGAGCGAGATCCGTGAATTCGAACTCTTCCATTCCGCCCGGCACGACAGCGGTCAAGGTGCCCTTCAGTGAAGCGATCTTGCTCGCTTGGCGGCTGGGGAGCGACAGCGGCACGTTCATGTCAACGGCGGACATCCCGGTTTCTGCCCGTGCGTTGAGCACGCGACGTTCGGTATTGACGTCGATCTCTTCGCCTCGGTCGTCGATCACTTTGATGTCTGCCAGCTGCTGCTGCATCGAGATCGGCCGAATTCTCGGTTCCCAGCTGACACCGAGGCTGAGGTTCATTCCATTGATACTCGGATTGCGCAAGTCACGCCGAGTGTCGATTCGCTGTGGTTCGAAGCGGAATCCGCCCTGGTAAGTCGCCTTGCCAAAGCGTGGCAGCTCGCCGTCGGCGCGAGCGCTGAGTACCAGCGCCCCGGCCTCACCCCCAAAGGCGTCAATATTCAGGTCTACCTGATCGAGGAGTCGATCGATCGCTTCCCAGTAGGGGATGTCTTGAAAGTCGACATCGACTGTGCCAGACCGGCGCTCGTACCCAACCACTCTATTGCCACTCTGTTTCTCTAGAGCAGCCAAAGCGTCAGGCAGTGAAAACTCACCCTGCAAGCTGATCCGTGATGGTTCTCGTGCAGCTGCCGCAATCGCTTTCTCGAAGACGCCCTTCACGCGTCCGAGCCGCTCTTTCACTTCGGCCGGTGTGCGGGCCGTCACCATCGGGAAGAACTCCATGGCTGCAGGCCCTAGCTCGATGAGCGATTCCTCAGCTGCCTGCCGCGTTGCAAGCTGGTCAGCGTCGAGCAACGTCACCAAACGAGCGACTTCAGCTTTCAGATCCGCGACTGGCTCGTCGGATTGCGCGAGTAAGGTGTGACATCCCAAGAGAACAAACAGCATCGGGAAGCGCAGCGAAATACTCGGCCCTGCCGCCGACGGTCGCCCAACACACACGTCATTGCATGGCATGGTTTTTCTCCCACATCTTGTCTTACAGCTTCTTCATCCTAGAACAGCCGGCCAGGTACGTCACTATCCCATCTGGCTGGAGAGCTCTCATTGACCGCCGAAACTTTACAAACGAATCTGAGGTGGTCATGATATGGCCACGGAAGCGATGAAAAGCCTGTGACTTTCCAGTGGAGCGTCCAATGCAAACACCGACGAACGACCGAGGATTCGGACGCCGTGACTGGCTGAGAGCGATGGCTGTGTTGGGCGGGGGTTCCGCTTTGCTGGCCGACAGCCGGCAGGCGACTGCGGTTCCGATTGCGGAAACGCGTGGCGAGCCGCCGCTGAAGATCACCGACGTTCAGACGATCCTGACCGCGCCGGCCGGCATTCGGCTCGTTGTTGTCAAGATAACGACTAGCGAGCCCGGGCTTTACGGTCTTGGCTGTGCGACCTTCACACAACGCGCGCGGCCTGTCCAAACCGCGGTCGACCAGTATCTCAGACCGTTTCTGATTGGCAAGGATCCAACGCGGATCGAAGATGTCTACCAATCTTCTTTCGTCAGTTCTTACTGGCGGAACGGACCGGTGCTCAACAACGCTCTGAGCGGTGTGGACATGGCGCTCTGGGATATACTCGGCAAACGAGCCAAGCTGCCGCTGTATGAGCTATTTGGTGGAAAGTGCCGGGAGGCGGTGGACACTTACCGGCACGCTTCTGGCGAGACCTTCGAGCAGGTGACGCAACGCGTACAGGAGTTCGTTGAAGAAGGATATCGGCACGTTCGCATTCAAGCACGTGTGCCGGGGTTGGCGACCTATGGAGCTCGCTCCCGCAGCAGCCAGCAAGTACAGGAGAACCGCCGCGTCGACGTTTGGGAACCGAAGCCCTACGTCCGCATGGTACCACGGCTGTTCGAGCATGTGCGAGACAAACTCGGTGACGATGTCGAGCTGTTGCATGATGTCCACGAGCGCGTGCCTCCAATCCTGGCGATTCAGCTGTGCAAAGATCTGGAGCCTTACCGGCCCTTCTTTTTGGAGGATCCATTTAGCCCTGAGGATGTCGGGTATTTCACTCACCTGCGCCAGCAGACGAGTACACCTATCGCCATGGGCGAGCTGTTTAACAACCCGAATGAGTGGGTCAATCTGATTAGTAACCGGCTGATCGACTTCATCCGCGTCCATCTTTCGCAGGTCGGTGGTTTGTCGGTAGCTCGCAAAATGGCTGCCCTCTGTGAGTTCTTTGCAGTCCGCACGGCGTGGCACGGACCTGGAGATGTTTCACCCGTCGGCCACGCGGCTAACGTCCATCTGGATCTGGCAACGTCCAACTTCGGCATCCAAGAGGCACGGGCCTTCACGCAAGCCGAGAGAGACGTGTTTCCAGGGTGTCCGGAGCTCAGAGATGGATACTACTGGGTCAGTGAGCGGCACGGGCTGGGGATCGAGCTGGACGAGAAACTGGCGGCGCGGTTCCCGATCAAAGACGATCCGCCCTTCGATTTAAAGTGGGGGCAACTCCGCCACCGTGATGGCACTTCGACAAAACCGTGATGCGCCGCTGAAACCACTCCCAGGCTCGCCCGATGGCTGCGTCCCGCAAGATTGTCGTGTTAGGAGCCAACTCGTTCTCGGGGCAGGACTTCGTCGACCTGTTGTTGGCGGACGCAGATTACGAAGTGCTGGGGATCAGCCGATCCCCCCAAAGGTCCGAGTTGTTCCTTCGCTATCGGTTGCGGCGCGACCTGTCTCGGTACCGGTACGTTCAACTTGACATGAACGATCAGCTCCCCGAGCTGCTCGAGCTGCTCGACGCGGAGCAACCCGCTTTGATCGTCAATTTTGCCGCTCAAAGCGAGGTTGCGCCGAGCTGGATCTATCCGGAGCAGTGGTTCACGACGAACTGTGTGGCACTGGCGCGACTCGTCAATCATCTCAAGGAGCGACGTTACCTGGAGCGGTACCTCCACATTTCCTCACCGGAGGTCTACGGGACGTGTGTTGGAACGGTCGACGAGTCTGCTCCCTTAAATCCGAGCACACCCTACGCCGCATCGAAGGCAGCAGCGGATCTGCTGCTGGAGACATATCGTCGCCAATTCGGCTTTCCCGTAGTCACCGTGCGGGCGACCAACGTTTACGGCGCCCGCCAGCAGCTGTTCAAGATCATTCCCAGATCGGTGATCTACTTGAAGCTGGGCCGGCGGATTCCGCTTCACGGGGGAGGGGTGGCGGTTAAATCGTATATCCACATCCGGGACGTATCTTGCGGCGAACTCGCCGTGCTGCGACAGGGAGACTTGGGCCAGATCTATCATCTCTCTCCCGGCCAGGGCATTGCCGTCCGCGATGTTGTTGCGGGGATCTGTGAGCAACTGGACCGTTCCTTTGAGGAGTCGGTCGATCTGGTGGGTGAACGGCCGGGTCAGGATGCTGCCTACGTGATCGACTCATCGAAGGCTCGAGAGCAGTTAGCTTGGCGTCCCGAGATCGCTTTTGAAGAGGGAATCTCCGAGGTCATCGAGTGGGTCGTTCGCTACTGGGAGCAAATTCAGGCAGCGCCGCTGGAGTATCAGCATCAACGCTAGCTCGGATTTTGCGCGAGTGTGGCGTGGAGGTTTTGGTTTTGGGGTAGGGAGCGGGAGCAGGAGCAGGAGCAGGAGGCAGGAGCAGGAGCAGGAGCAGGAGCAGGAGCAGGAGGCAGGCAGGAGCAGGAGGCAGGAGCAGACGTCTGAGGAACCGTCAACGTTCGGGAGGGCGAGGCTGGGGTGACGAAAACTTTGGACCACAACAGGCAGTGTCAAAAAGCAATTGCTATCGCAACATTTGGTGGGAGCAATGCATGCTAGTTGTCAAAAAACCAATGCAATTCGAGGCAAACTCCTATGCTGCGCCCGATAGCATCGAAGATGTTGGGACAAGTTCGCTCGGCGACTACCACATGTTGTGAAGAACGTTTCACCATCCCAGGGCGAGGCTCCTGCCGAGCCGTTTGGTCACGTGTCGTTTTCGTATTTACTCTGCTTGTGGCGGACGGCACGCGGAGTGTGCCTGCTACATTAATCGGCCTACGTTTTCGGGAGAGGGGGGGGCGGGGGGGGCACTCGCCGGACGCTACGCGTCGGTTCGCTGGGAAACCGTGGGCTAACGCCCAGCGGCTGATGTTATATCAGGGTCGCGGGTCATCCTGCGGAGCGCAAAAAAAAGGCTCCCGGAATCCACGGGTCCCAGGGGGGCAGAGGACACGTATCTTTTCCGGGAGCGATTGGTCGGCTAGGCACCGCGCATCCTGCTTGGCGCCGATCCGTTAGTTACCACGTTCGATTCCGAAGCATTCGTCGGCCTCCTTGCCGACTCGATGCTTCGTGGTCCGCAGAGCGGTTTTGACGCGCTCCAGATGCAGACGCAACCACGTGGCCTCTTCGTTTTGTGCGGGTCGCAGTCACGCCAAGAGGGCCGTTTGAACTTAGCTTCCGTGCCTGCTGCGTTGCCCGTTTGTCATCAACGAGGCGGGAGAATATGCCAATCAGCCGGAACGGTCAAGGGCGGTTTTTTGCCCGGAAATCGGCGGTGAAACGGCGCCCGATTCGATGGTCTCACGTTGAGCATCACCCGGGCGCATCTGGCGAAGTTGTGTCGCTGGTGGATGGTTCCCGCCGCTTGCGGCATGGAAGAAAACCGCGGCTGAGTGTTTGGCTACCGCAGCAACCTATTGCGTCGCCTCGCTAGCACCGGTCTGCGCGGTTTCCATTTCCGTTTTTTCGTCAGCGCAGACTTTGTTCCCGTCTCGCAGGCTTGCCTCCGCAAGCGCTTTCTCGGCGCGTAACAACAGGCCCGCCCGTTGGTCGCCCTTGCGGAGATCGGTGACGCCGAGGCTGATTGTGAACTTGACCTTGTCACCTGACAGGTCCAGTTCACAACGTTCGACCGCCCGCCGCATCCGCTCCGCGACCCGTACCGAGTTAGCAATGGTTGCGGTCGGCAGGAGTAGAGCAAATGTGTCTTCGCTGTAGAGGGCGATATGATCCATGTCTCGGATCGTGGCTTTAACGAACTGAGATGCTGCCCTGCGGATGACCCGAGCGGTGTCTTCCCCTTTCTCTTCAGCGATGGCGTTATATCCGTCGACTCGCATCAACACCACGGACGCTGTCGCTCCGCCTCGGCGCCATTCACCGATGCGCCGATCGACGTCCCTACAGAACTCGGCATGCGTCGAGATGCCCTCGATCAAGTCCATCGGTTTGGGTGTCTCGGCCGGATCAGGGGACTCTGTTTCTTCGCTTTGCTGGGCCGGCATCTCCACTCGTCCGGGATCGACGGGGTGGCTTTGCCAGCCATCGTGCCAATGCGAACAGTTGCGGCCCGCGTTCTTGCTGGCGTAGAGGGCTTGATCCGCTCGCTTGACAAACTCCGCTGCTGACTCGGCGGCTTGCAGCTCGGATAGTCCGGCGCTAGCCGTCACTGCCAGATCCATCCCTTCGAAGCGGACGACTTCCCGACTGACAGCATCCCGAGCCCGCTCCGCACACAACTTGGCAGCTTCGATATCGGAATCTGGGAAGATCGCAGCAAACTCCTCACCGCCGTACCGGCATACGATCTCCTTATCGGCGAGGTTGGTCCGGATGATCCGTGCTACCGTTTTCAGCACCTCGTCCCCAGCTTGGTGTCCATAGGTGTCGTTGAACTTCTTGAAGAAGTCGACGTCCACCATCATGACGCTCAACGGCCTGCCCGTCTGTTGCGAGTTGTTAACGGCTTCCTGTAGTTCGTCGTCGAAGCCTCTCCGGTTGAAGAGATTCGTCAGTGCGTCGGTGCGTGCTTCCTGGACATGAGACTGGATTTCATCAGCCTGCGCTTGAAGCCGGCCTTCGGCTACTTGCAGCTGCTCGCTCATGTGTTCGTTCATCGTGATCAGCTTATCGACGATCGCGACAACCCCATCTTGATCGACGTCACTCGAGCTCAATTCGTCATTAATCTGTTGAATTTGGACGTTGTGTTGCCCGACGTCTGCGGCGACCGCTGCTGTCAACTGATGCAGGCGCGCCATCAGCCCCTCCACCTTCGACAGGCTTGGGGTTTCCGTCTCGGAGGGTGGATCGGTATCCTGGCTGCCGCCAGTTTCCTGTCCGGTGCCCCGGATCCACCATCCTACGGCGGCGCCCAGAATGGTGCCGACGCCTACGAACAACAGATTCAATATCAACCCCGACATCGCAGTCGTACTCCGAGCTTGGGTCCGATTAGTTCCAGGGACTAGGGCCGCGATAATTGATACAGACCGGAACCGCGAGCGGATACAGCGAGGTTCCATTTAGTAGTTAAATAGGTCACACTGAACGTAAGTCAAAGCTCGGCCGGCTCCCCAATCGCTTGCGCTAACGATGACGACTGTGGTTCAACAACGGTGACGAAATGCCAAACCTGCAGACTTGTGGCTACTTGTTGCTATCCGTGCTAACGATCGGCTCGACTGCGGGAGCCGAGACGTGGACCCGCCACGTCATCTACGAAGGCGGGCGCTGCGATACTGCGGTGGCAGCCGATTTTACAGGCGACGGCCTGATCGACGTCGTCTGCAACAGCGAAAAGAAGACACGGCTGCTCGTGGCACCTGACTGGTTGGAGGTGGTGATTGAGGGTGAGCGGAATCTGCGGTTTATTCACGGCGAGAGGATGGACGTCGACGGTGACGGTGATCCTGATTTTATTGGGGCGCAGTACACGCCCGGATTCGTCGGCTGGCTCGAGACACCTGCACGCCCGCTAAAAGACCGCTGGCCGCTGCACCCAATTGACCAGCAAGTCAACGGAATCCACGGGCTATTAGTGGGCGACGTCGACGGAAATGGAGAGTCCGATCTGCTGGCCAACAGCGCCCAGCCCGCCGGCCCCTTTGCAGATTCGCTGGTCTGGTACTCCCGCAGCCGGTCAGCCCAGCAGGCACCAACATGGCATCGGCATGTGTTCGCCGACGGAGATGCGCCGGGACTAAGCCATTACCTCGGCCTCGGGGATGTCAACGGTGATGGTCGACCAGACGCGGCCAGTGGTGCGAAGGGCGGTCCCACCGACAGCAGCGGAAAAGGCAACTGGTTTGCTTGGTGGGAGGCGCCTGCGGATCCTACACAGGTCTGGAAAAAACATTTCATTTCTGCATATCAGGCCGGGGCCACGAACATCCATCCTGCCGACGTCAACGGTGATGGGAAAACGGACTTCGTTGCCTCCCGCGGACATGGAACAGGCGTGGTCTGGTTCGAGGCTCCTGATTGGACCGAGCATGCCATCCACGCGACGCTGGCTGGACCACACTGTTTGGTTGTCGCCGACATCGATCAAGATGGAGACGTCGATGCCGCTACTTGTGCAAAAGACGATAGAGTCGTGGCGTGGTTTGAGAACGATGGACACGGCCACTTTGAGTCACATGTGATTGGGTTGGACCAAGCCGCTTATGATATCCGCGCGATAGACATGGAGGGGGACGGGGATCTCGACCTGCTGATCGCGGGCCAGCTGAGCGAAAACGTGGTTTGGTATGAAAACCCTCGCGGCAGCCATAGCAAGGCGAGCAGCGACGACGATTGAACCCAACCACTCTTGTCTCTGTGAACCCTGACTCCTCCACTGCTGCAATCCCTCTCTTGGAGATGCGCGGAATCACGCGCTCGTTCCCCGGTGCGCTGGCTCTGGACGATGTGTCCTTCGACTTGTTCCCGGGCGAAGTGCACGCACTGGTTGGAGAAAACGGTGCGGGCAAGAGTACCTTGATCAACGTCCTCTCCGGTGTGCTTCCACCCGACCGTGGCTCTGTCGCCTTGTTTGGATCCGAGGTGCGCCTGGATTCTCCGGTTGCTTGCCGTCGGCTCGGCATCGCCACAATGCATCAAGAGGCCGAGCATTTCAGCGATCTATCGGTGGCGGAGAACATGGCGTTGTTGCACGGATTGCCGGCTAACTCTTGGGGCCTCGTCGATTGGCGGCAGATCATTCGCGCTGCGCAAGAGAGCGTGGCGGAGATTGGCGAGCCGATCGATGTGCGTCAGCAGGCTGGGCGACTGAGCATTGCCCAGCTGCAGATGACGCAAGTCGCTGCAGCGGTGTCCCGGCGGGCGCGGATCGTCATCTTGGACGAACCAACCAGTGCCCTCTCGGATTCGGAAGTCGAATGGCTGTTTCAACAGATCGATCGGCTAAAGGCGGACGGCGCGGGCGTGATTTACATCTCTCACCGCCACGAAGAGATTTTCCGGCTCTCCAACCGCATCACCGTGTTGCGAGACGGCCAGCGTGTTTGGCACGGCGAAACCGCTCAGACGAATCGCCGCAGGCTGGTCGAGGCCATGGTGGGACGTCACATCGAGACCGACCGGGGTCGAGCAGCACGCCAGCTTGCAGGCGGCGACGAACCGAGGCTTCGCCTGGCTGGTTTCACCGACAGGATGGGCCGCTTTCGCGATGTCACGCTTGAGGTACAGGCTGGCGAAATCGTGGGGCTCTACGGTTTGATTGGAGCGGGTCGCAGTGAGTTGGCTCAAGCGGTTTTCGGCTGTCGTCCGATCGACTGTGGGGAGATCTACGTTGATGGTAAACCCCTCCGCATCACGTCGGCGGGTGATGCTGTGGCTGCTGGTATCGCCTATGTTCCCGAAGACCGGCTGCGGGAGGCGCTTTTTCGCGATTTGAACGTACGGGCCAACCTGGTTGTTGCCAGCCTTGCCCGTTGGGTACGAGGCTTTGTGGTGGCGGCGGCTGACGAGCGACGCGCAGCCGGCGAAATGACCGCTCAGCTGGCTGTGCAGCACCGGTCGCTCGAGCAGCGGATCGGAGAGTTGTCCGGCGGTAATCAGCAGAAGGTTGTGCTCGCGCGGTGGATGTTAAACGACCCGCGCATCTTGATACTCGACGAGCCGACTCGTGGCGTCGATGTCGGCGCAAAGGCGGAGATTCACGATTTGTTGGGGACGTTGGCCGCGCGAGGCTGCGCGATTCTGATGATCAGTTCTGAATTGCCAGAGGTCATGCAGCACGCCGATCGGATCGCTGTCTTCCGGCAAGGTTGTATTGCCGGCGTGTTCGACAAGGATCGGGCTTCGGCGGCTGAGATTGCTGCCGCCGCCCTGCCAAAACAGCGTGAGGGACAGACAAACCAGCGCGCAGAAGCCGCTCCGGTACGCGGCTGGGTTGACGGGCTCGAGCGGTGTTTGCGGAGCCAGTTTGCACTAGCGGCAGCCGTAGCGATGCTCGCGGTTTGGACTGCCTTCACCAGCGAGGGATTCAGCGTGCTCGGCTTGCTAGCCAACACGTCGATGTGGGTGATTCTCGGTTTGGCAGCCGCAGTGGTCATTATCGCGGGCGGGATCGACATCTCGATTGGATCGCTCGTTGCACTTTCTGCTGCAACCGGAGCATACGTGCTTCAGTTGCCCGCCCCCACAGCGGTCACGGTGCCGCTGGCGATTGCCTGTGGAGTACTCGTGGGCGGACTCGGCGGGCTGCTTAATGCCGTTATTGCGTTGACCGGCCGCATCCACCCCATTGTGGTGACGCTGGGGACAATGACCGTCTATCGCGGAGCGGTGATTGCCCTGCTGGGTGGGAAGGCAGTGACGGGGCTGCCTCACTCGTTTCTGCGACTCGCCAGGGATCCCGCGACAGGATTTCGCGGATCGATCCTTGTCGCCGCAGTCGCTGCCACCGCAGTTGCCGTGTGGCTGACTTGGACGCGATCGGGGAGACATATTTTCGCGATCGGATCGGGACCAAATGCAGCGCGGTTGGCGGGCATCACTCAGCGTCGGACTTGGTTGACGGCGTTTTGTGCGGGGGGCATGCTGACCGGGCTGGCGGGCATGCTTCAACTGGCAGAGAGTGGTCAGATGCAATCGCGTTTGGGCGCCGGCTGGGAGCTGCACGCCATCGCTGTAGCGGTGATCGGCGGTGTCGCGATTACCGGGGGACGAGGCACAGTACTGGGCGTGGTTCTGGGGGCTGTGTTGGTTCGACTGATCAACGGGGCGCTTGTGCGTTGGGGAATCCGGGATGTGCAGTTTGATCTGTTTGTCGGTGCGATGATTCTGTCGGCGGTGCTCCTCGATCTCGGCTGGAGGAAGCTCGCAGAGCGAGCGCTGTTGAAGCGCTCAGGTTGATATCATGCGCCACAAATTCCAGCCACAGCAGCTTACCAGCTGGTTCTCGCTTCCTTGGTTGTTGCTGATCGTCTCCTTGGCGCTGGTTGCCAGCCAAGTGCATCGGCCCGCGGCACTGCTTGCGGTCTGGATTCCGTGGGCAGAGACGGGAATCTTGGCGGTTGCCATCACGCCGATCATTCTGAGTGGTGGGATTGATCTGTCGGTGGGATCGGTCTTGGCACTCTGTGCAACGGTCGAAGGTGTGCTGTGGAGCAGGTACGGGTGGCCGATCGGCTTGTCAGCAGGTGCTGCCGTAGCCACTGGAGTTGTCTGCGGCTGGTCCAACGGGGCTCTCGTTGCGCTGGGGCTCTCTCCGCTGGTCGCCACGTTGGCGACGATGGCGCTGTACGGTGGCCTGGCGATGACCGTGTCGGGCGCGGCACGCGTAACTGGCTTTCCGGAGTGGTTTGTTGCCTGCAGGGATGTTGCGGGTCTGCCAACTCAGTTTTGGCTGCTGGGTGTCGTAACCGTATGCGCCTACGTCATCGTGCATCACATGAAGTTCGGTCGCCAATGCCAAGCTATCGGTGACAATCGCCGCGCTGCCGCATTTGCCGCAATTCCAGTGCGGAGAATCGAATGGTCGCTGTATACGGCAAGCGGCTTGGCGTCGTCGTTGGTGGCGGTGCTCTATACGATCGACCGCGACGCTGCGATCCCCGACGCCCACCGTGGTGTGGAACTGCAAGCGATCGCCTGTGTGGTCGTCGGTGGCACCTCGATTACAGGGGGGCGAGGCGGGATTCTGCGAACGGTGCTTGGGTTGGCGGTCATCGCCAACCTCGACATTGGGCTGGCCTTCTTGAGCTCGCGATTTGATTTCTTGACGGCCGAGTCCCGGTTGGTCATGATCGGGATCCTGTTGATTGCCGTTGCTGTGTGGAACGAGCAGGTTGGTCTCAAATCTGTTGGAACCGAATGATGCCGAAAAAACGACACGCGTTCACGTGGATGTTGCTGCTGGTGCTCTGCGTCGTGGGGTGCGATCGCTCGCCGGGCACGGTCCGCATTGGAATGATGCCCAAGCTGATGGGGATCTCCTATTTCAAAGCGACGGAACAGGGGGCGCTGGAGGCAGCTCAGGAACTCGCGGTCGAACTTGAATTCGACGGTCCCACCGAGGCCAGAGCAGAAGACCAGTCCAAGATGCTGGACAGCTGGGTGGCCCAGGGGAAGGACGTGATTGCTGTCGCTCCCAATGATCCCGAGTCGATTGCCCGCAGCTTTCGGGCTGCACGAGATGCAGGCGTTGTGGTATTGACCTGGGATACCGACGCCAATCCTGCCAAATCCGGCCGCAGCATCTTCGTGAACCAGGCGCCGAACGAGGCCATTGGCCGCACGCTGGTTGAAGTGATGGCCAGTGGTGTGCGCAGTGCGGGCAAGTCGTTGGCGGGTCGGTATCTGATCGTTAGCGGTACTCCGACGGCGGCAAACCAGAACATCTGGATGGAATTCATGAAGCAGACGATCGCAGAGCACTACCCTGAAATGGAACTGCTGCCTCACCTGACACCCGGTGAGGACCACCGTAAGTCGGCCGAGCAGACCGCAGAAACCCTGGCTGCCAATTCTGATTTGAAAGGCATCTGGGGCATTACTTCAGTTGCTCTCCCGGCGGCGGCCAAGGCAGTCCGCGATGCGGGGAAAGCGGGTGAGGTCTACGTCACGGGTTTGAGCTTGCCCAGTACCATGCGGGAATATGTACACGATGGAACGGTGGAAAAGTTTGTGCTGTGGGACGCCGTCGATTTGGGTTACCTGACAGTCCACGTTGCCAACCGATTGGCGGAGGGAGGGCTGTCCGATGGAGTCTACGACTTCGGCCGGCTGCAGGGGATCGAGGTCCGCGATGGCCAGGCGATCCTTGGTCCGCCGTTGGTGTTCGACAGGTCGACGGTTGATCAGTACTCGTTCTGACCGCAACTTTCTTCAGTCTTCGAGACCAAGCTGGTCTGCTGGGACATCTCGCAAGATCTCCTCGGTGCTGGTCGCGCCTTGAGCGACTTTAATCAGTGCGCCCTTGCGGAAGACGACCATCCCGGCGTTAGCGGCGGCGACCTCGATCTCATGAGTCGGCGCGGCTTTCGCGACGAGCCGGCGGATTTCCTGGTTGATCGACAGGATCTCGAATAAACCGGTGCGGCCGGAGTAGCCGACATGGAGGCATTTTTCGCAGCCCGCCGGACCGTAGATCGCTTGGCCTTGGCCCGGTTCCAGCAGCGATTCGACCTCTTCAAATGTCTGGGGTGATACGCTGATGTCGTACTCGACGCGGCAAGCGGGACACAATGTCCGCACAAGTCGCTGGGCGATGATTCCCAGCAGACAGCTCGAGAGGAAATACGGCTGAGCTCCCCAGGCGAACATGCTCTGCACGGCGCCGGAAGCCGTGGGCGCGTGCAGGGTCGCTAGCACCAGATGCCCGCTGTTGGCGGCCCGCACGGCCGTCGTCATGGTCGTCGGGTCACGGATCTCGCCGATCATGATGACATCGGGCGCCTGACGCAGCACGTTCGTGAGCAGCTCGGGAAAGTCGACTCCCAGCGTTTCGTGGACCTGCGATTGGCGGATGCCGTCCAAGGCGTATTCGACGGGATCTTCGAGAGTGTTGATCTTCTTGCTGCCATCATTGAGATGCTGCAAGCAAGCGTAGAGTGTTGTGGTCTTTCCCGTGCCGGTGGGACCGGTGACGAGGATCAGCCCACTCGGGTGGCTCAGCATGAAGAGCAGCTTGTTGAAGTCGTTACGGGACATTCCCAAGTCCGAGAGCGAAAACAGTTCAGACGAGTGGTCCCAAATCCGCACAGCCATGTCTTCGCCATACAAGGTCGGCGTGCAGTTGATCCTCAGGTCAAGCTTCCGCGCACCCAGCTCGTGAATCCAGCGACCGTCAGCTGGTCGACGACGTTCGGAGATGTCCATGCCAGCATTTGCTTTGATATGGGTGATCAACTGCCGGCCGTGTTCGCTTGATACGACCGCCACTTTCTCGACCGTGCCCATTCGCCGAATGGCAATGGTTACGAAACGCTGTTCGCTGAGCAGAAACAGGTCACTTGCGCGCAGATCGGCAGCTCGCTCGAGGACTGCAGACACAGCCTGTTCGGCCTCCATGTTGACAAGGTCGGTGACCTTGAATCTCTCGGTAGACGCCTGGCTCATCCGGACTCTCCATCTAGGAATGTCTGTGCTTGCACGACATCGTCGGCCAACGCGAAGACAGTCTGCAGGTTCAAGACGCGTATTACATTCTTGGCAATGGGCGACAGTGAGTGGAGCACGAGATGGCCTCCGGATTCGCGCATCTTCTTTTGACAAGTGAGCAGCCAATTGATGCCGCTTGAATCGATTGCTTCGACTTCACTCATGTCAAACAGCACATTCTGCTGAAACGCTTCGTTGCCAAGAGTCATCTCGAGTGGCTCTCGATCACTGACAACCTCGCGTTGCGAGATTCGACCTTCGACACGAAGACACGAAACGCCATGTTCTTGGGATTCGATCGAGAGTTTCATGCTGTCACTTGGCATCTGCGCAGGCGTTGGAAGCGGAACTTGCGGATCGGGACCTCCGCCGGCCGTGTGACGTCCGCCTCGGAAAGCGGAGAAACAACGTCGGGCTCCGCGCCACGCGGCCACCTCCGTCGTGCCGGCACAAACGCTCAGCGAGGTTCGGAGCGTCCCGAATTTGCATTAATCTAATTGTCTCCCGGCACGACATCAACCAATGTGGAAGGTGCTCTTTCGCAAAACTGAGGCAGTTGTGCCGGTTTACTCGTGAATCTTGGGTCGGGCCGGCAGGACCTTCATTGACTGTTGCACGGCCGACACCTAGTATTGCTCGATGCCTGATCGAGTTGCATGCAAGACGCATCGCCGCGCTAAGACGCGCGACCGGCAAAAGACTCACTGGCGCCCGTAACGGGCTATTCAGGGCGATGTGTCCGCCACCGTGCACGTTCTTCCGATTGCACGGGCTGTCCTTCAGAACGGCGTGCAAGTTTTTTGACCACGGGCAAAACGTGACCTATATTCCTTTGGCTGCTCTTCCTGGTTCGCGCTAAGCAGCCTTTGTCACTGCCATTGCTGGGGTTCGCCGCGCCCAACTGAGTCTGTTTCCTGAAAGTCAGGGCGCGGATTTGACGCTCACCATCCCGAAGGAACAAGAAGAACATGCGCACTCGGTCGCTCCTCAACAGTGTGCTCGGTCTCGTCTTGCTATTCGTGGCCGGCTGGTTCTCCGACGGAACGTCGTTCGGGCAAGTCCGAATTGCCCGCGAAGCCATCGTGGATGTCTCGGACCTCCACGATATTCTGCGTGCTGGCCAGCAGCTGGAGTCGCAACAGAGGTGGGGCGAAGCGCTCACTCACTACGAAGAAGCACTCCGCCGGCACCCCGGCAGCCCTCATCTTGTCCAACGGCACTTCCTTGCCCGGCTGCACTACGATGTCGGTCGCCGTTACAACGACACCAGCTTCGTCAACACTCTCGCCGAACTCGACACGCAACAGGCGCTTGACCTGTATTCCGAGATCCTGCTCAAGATCCACACCTACTATGTAGACCAGCCCGACTGGGAGGACCTCGTCCGCCGCGGCAGCGTCGCCTTGGAAGTGGCACTGGCCGAGGACAGGTTCCGGCGTCAGCACCGGTTGGCCGTCGGCGGTGAAGACGCCCCGGACAACTCAAACATCCTGTCTGGGTTGAGCCGATCGCTCGAGCAGATACCGGTTCGGTCCCGTCATGACGCGCGGCGGGCTGTGATGCAGACGGCGTATGCGACCGAAAGGGAGATCGGCATTCCCGCACAGGTTGTGGTCCTCGAGTATGCCTGCGCGGCGGCGAGTTCGCTGGACGACTACTCCTCCTTCTTGACCGGCAGCCAGCTCGACGAAGTTCTGTCGCAGATTGAAGGCAACTTCGTCGGATTGGGCATCGAACTCAAAGCCGCTTCCAACTCGCTGCTAATCGTTGACGTCATTAGGGGGGGGCCTGCCGACCAAGCCGGGATTCGTCCCGGGGAACGAATCGTACGAGTAGACGGGCACTCGACCACAGAAGTTTCGACGGACGTCGCCGCAGACATGTTGAAAGGCAAGGAGGGCAGCCTGGTTGAACTGGTCGTCGAAAACGCCAGCCGGCAGCCACGCCTTGTGAAGTTGGTACGGCGACGTGTGGATGTACCCAGCATCGAGCAGGCTGCGATCATCGATACCCAATCGGGTGTCGCCTACCTGCACCTGTCCAGCTTTCAGAAAACCACCAGCGAGGATCTCGAGAGCACCTTGTGGCGCTTACATGGGCAGGGGATGCGGAGTTTGATTCTCGACGTCCGCGGCAACCCGGGTGGCCTCCTGTCAGCCGCAGTGGACGTGGCCGACAAGTTCATCGCCCGCGGCGGCATTGTATCGACACGCGGCCGGAGCAGCGGTGAGATGCGTGACTATCAAGCTCACTACGGCGGCACGTGGCGCGTGCCGTTGGTGGTTCTGATTGATGGCGAGTCGGCCAGCGCCAGCGAGATTTTTGCGGGCGCCATCCGGGACCATCGCCGAGGTGTTGTCGTGGGCCGCAAGAGCTTCGGCAAAGGCAGCGTCCAGGGCATTTTCCCTCTGGGTATCGCCAACATCGGCATTCGGTTGACAACCGCCAAGTTCTATTCGCCAAATGGACAGCCAATCAGCCGCAACGGTATCGATCCGGACGTCCCCGTGCACGCGGAGAGTGTCACGACGGCCCGTGCTACCGACGACGGACAACTGCTTGCCAGCCAACCGCAAGTTGATCCGGTACTGGATAGAGGCTTGCAAGTCGCTCGCCAGCGACTAGAGTAGCTCCCAGGGTCAGTTGTAACCTGTTGGATCTACCACCAGCCGATGTCCGCTCGTCTTGGTGCATTTGTTTCCCGCCATTGGCTGTTGGTGATTTCCGCCTGGATTGTCCTGCTACTGGCCGTCCAGCATTACGCACCACGCTGGGATGACGTCACCAATGATGGTGACTTTGCTTACTTGCCGGCCGAGATGCCCAGCGTCGTCGGACAGCGTCTGACTGAGGACGCTTTCCCGGATTTCGAGGCCAAGAGCCAAATCGTGCTGATCGTCGCCAGGGATGGCGAACCCCTCGGCGACACCGACTTGCGCGTCGCCGATGACCTCTCTCGGCGATTTCACAATCTGCTCGGAATTGCCCGCTACGACGCGGCGTCGCGCACTCAGCGGGATGCCATCGAGGCAAGTGACCAGCCGACGCGACGAGTTCTCGAGGCAGCAGGCGCGGCATTCGACGAGGTGCTGAGGATCGCTCCGCAAGACGCGTTGGCCTTGCACAATCGCGCCATCTTGAACCAGCACCGTGGCCTGATTGCCGATCGCGATCGCGACCGCGACACCGCCTGGCAACTGCTGCCCGAACTGGAAGAGTCACCGGAACAGATGTTGCCTTCGTTTGGCGCCGACTTGCCGATTGTCGACGTCTGGACGCGAGACAACGAAGTGTTCGGCACCAAGATGGTCAGTGCGGACCGTGAAGCGGTGCTAATCGTGTTGCACCTGAGCACTGAGTTCATGGCGGCCGAGAACATCCACGTGCTGGACGTTGTCCGGCAGGAACTGCAAGGTGCGCGGACGTACGCTCATCAACTGGGAGTCGGGGACCTGGTTCTCGGCATTTCCGGCTCCGCCGCTGTGGGCGGTGACATGCTGCATTCCGCCGCCGAGAGCATCAAGAACACCGAGCTCTACTCGGTGTCGCTGGTGATCATCATCTTGCTGTTCGTCTACCGATCGCCTCTGCTGGTGCTGGTCCCGTTGACGACGATCGCCATTTCTCTGTCTGTCTCTACCGGCTTGCTGGCGATGTTGACTCAGCTGGACGTGATCCCCGGATTCGAATGGTGGGGATTCAAGATCTTCAAGACAACGAAGATCTTTGTGGTGGTGATCCTGTTTGGCACTGGTACCGACTTTTGCCTGTTTCTCATTTCCCGTTTTCGCGAGGGAATGCGCGAGCATCCCGACCGGGCCATCGCCGTACAAAATGCCTTGGTTGCGGTCAGCGACGCGCTGGCTGCCAGCGCTCTGACGACGATCTTCGGCCTGGCCATGATGTTCTTCGCCGATTTTGGCAAGTTTCGCAACAGCGGCCCGGCGATCGGCATCTGCCTGGCGGTCACGTTGGTGGCCTGCCTGACTTTCGCTCCGGCAATGCTCCGCGCGCTCGGGCCAACCGTCTTTTGGCCTGGGGGAAATCGGGCGAGGGGGGCCGGCCAGCCCGGCCGCGGTTCATTTGCCGCGCGGGCCTGGGACTCGCTCGCGAGGATGATCGTATCGCGCCCAGCGCCGATTTTGCTGATCAGTCTGCTGTGCCTCACCCCCCTCGCGGTGACCGGGTTGTTCACGGCCGATCATGTCACGTTCGACTTTCTCAGCGAACTGGAGGCGAGCCGGCCCAGCATCCGCGGAAACCGTCTTCTCGAGAAGCACTTTCCGATCGGAGAGAGCGGCCCGCTGATCGTCTTGGCGCGCCGCGAAGGAGCTGGTTTTGGTGGCGAGGAGACCGGCCCGCAGGCACTGGCTGCCATCCAGCAGTTGACCCAAACCTTGCTAGAAGTCGATGGCGTGGAGGCCGTGAGGAGTCTGGCGGAACCGCTTGGCGAACCGCCCCAACGGATTTCGATCCTTAGCACCGCCGGGCGGCGAAAGTTGTTCTTGCGGGAGCACCGCTTGACCAAATCGATCTTCCTCGCCGGCAGCCCACCGTTTCTGGGTGACGTGACGCGGTTTGAGGTTGTCTTGGGTGCCAGCCCATTCTCAAGGGAGGCGCTCGAGTTGCTCGATCGCGTCGATCGACGGTTGGTCGCCGAGACGCAAGACGCGGACTCCTTTTGGTCTTCCGCCCAATTTGCCTTTACAGGTACGACGGCTGGCATCCGCGACCTCAAGGCGGTCACCCGCTCTGACCAGAGCCGGATCCAAATGCTGGTTGTGGCGGCCGTGTTGGTCGTCTTGTTGGTCATCCTTCGCGACCTGCCCATCTGTCTCTATTTGATTGTGTCGGTGGTCTTCAGCTACCTGGTGACGATCGGCATCACGGAGTTGTTTTTCGCGAGGTTATATGGCGAGTCCTTTCACGGTCTGGACTGGAAAGTCCCGGTCTTCTTGTTTGTGATCCTGGTCGCCGTGGGCGAAGACTACAATATCTATCTTGTTACCCGAGTTTTCGAGGAACAGCGACGCCGCGGCCCGTTGGAGGGTTTGCACGCAGCCTTGGTGCGGACGGGCGGGATCATTACCAGCTGTGGCGTGATCATGGCGGGCACTTTCATTTCGATGACCGCCGGTTCACTACGCGGGATTGTCGAATTGGGATTCGCACTCTCGTTGGGAGTGCTGTTGGACACCTTCGTGGTGCGTACCGTTCTGGTACCGGCATTCTTGGCCCTGCTATGCCAGTGGCGGGAGCGGCGGCAGCGGCGAAAAATGCCCTTGGCCAATTGATTTTGGCGCATCAGGCGCTATAACAACAGGTTCGCCAAGAACCGTTGGTGCGTCGCTTTCGAAGGCGGATGTTTTCAATTCGGTTGAAAGCAGGCTAGCTTCGTGCTGTTGGTACGATTTTCGGGGCGCCGGGCTTGGCGCGGCGTGCTCCGTGTTACGTGATATGACGAAAGGGAGAGATAGTGACTCCGAACGAAGTACTGGCGCTCTGCCGCGAAAAAGACGTGAAGGCTGTGGATCTGCGGTTTATGGATTTTCCTGGTTTATGGCAGCATTTTACGATTCCGGTCGGCGGCCTGTCGGAAGACGTATTCGAGGATGGGTTGGGATTTGACGGGTCGAGTATCCGCGGGTGGCAGGCGATCAACGAAAGCGACATGCTCGTCGTCCCCCAGGCGGACACAGCTTTTCTGGATCCTTTTACCAGCTTGCCAACGCTGGCAATGATCTGCAACATTCAGGACCCGATTACCCGCGAGGACTACACTCGCGACCCGCGCAACGTCGCTCGCAAGTCGGTGAACTATCTCAAGAGTACGGGCATCGCCGACACCGCCTATTTCGGCCCGGAAGCCGAGTTCTTCATTTTTGATGATGTCCGGTTCGAGCAAAACGCGCACCAAGGTTTCTACTACATCGACAGCATCGAGGGCGAGTGGAATCGGGGCCGGGATACCCGCGCTGCCGGTGAAGGTCCCAACCTTGGCTACAAGTTGCGGCACAAGGAAGGGTATTTTCCAGTTCCACCTGCGGACCACATGATGGACATCCGCAACGAGATGATGCAAGTCATGATCGAGAGTGGTCTGGATGTGGAGTGCCAGCACCATGAAGTGGGTACTGCCGGCCAGTCGGAAATCGACCTGCGCTTCAACGAGCTGGTCAAGATGGCTGACCACATGCTGCTATATAAGTACATCATCAAGAACGTTGCCAAACGGCACGGGAAGACGGTGACCTTCATGCCGAAGCCTGTCTTCACCGACAACGGTAGTGGCATGCATACCCATCTTTCGCTGTGGAAAGATGATCAACCTCTGTTTGCCGGCGGCGGGTACGCAGGGCTAAGCGACCTGGGTCTCTATGCGATCGGCGGTATTTTGAAGCACGCTCGCGCCGTCTTGGCCTTCACCAACCCGACCACCAACAGCTACAAGCGACTGGTGCCGGGTTACGAGGCACCGGTGAATTTGGCCTACTCGCAGCGCAACCGGTCCGCGGCTTGTCGAATCCCGATGTACAGCCCCAGCCCGAAGGCGAAGCGGGTCGAGTTCCGTTGTCCGGATCCGAGTTGCAATCCGTATCTGGCGTTTTCTGCTTTGCTCATGGCGGCCATTGATGGCATCCAGAACAAAATCAACCCCGGAGATCCCTTGGACAAGGATATCTACGACCTGCCTCCGGAAGAGCTGGCCGAGATCCCGACCACTCCGGGCTCGCTCGACGAAGCGCTCGACGCCCTGGAACGCGACCACGAGTTCCTGTTGCGGGGTGAGGTCTTCACAGAAGACGTTGTCAGCACCTGGATCGCATACAAACGAGAAAACGAGGCGGATGCGATTCGGCTTCGCCCGCATCCCTACGAGTTTTGCTTGTATTTTGACATCTGATCCCGTAGGTGGGAGCCAGCCGTTCGAGATTCAACTACCGGATTGGTAGGTTGACTGCCAATCCGGTTTTTTTTACATCAAACCCGCGTCTCCCGGCGCTCTCGTAAGTCATGACAATCTCGCCTACAACACTGAAGAAACTAGCCGAGTACGACACTCCGACGATTTGCAACGTCATTGAGTTGTTTGACAACAGGCCTCGGAATCAGGGCTACATGGACGACCGCGTCCGCTGCGACTTTCCTGAGTTGCCACCCATGGTTGGCTTCGCGGCGACCGCCCAGTTCCGCTCGGACGCCCCGCCGCTGGGTGGGGATGCCTATGGTTCGCTACAACAACAGCTGGATGATTTCGAGCAATTGCCAGGTCCGGCGGTGGTTGTGTTTCAAGACGTTGACGATCCACCGGTGGCGGCTGTCTTCGGCGAGGTGATGTGCTCGACCTACCGTGCCTTTGGTTCAGTCGGGCTGGTCACCAATGGAGCTGGCCGGGACCTGGAGCAGGTAAGGGCCTTGGCCTATCCTGTTTTCACCGGTTCCACAATCTGCTCTCACAGCTACTGCCACATGTTGCACCTGGGATTGCCGGTGCGCGTGGGTGGATTGATGGTGAACCAGGGCGATTTGTTGCACGGTGACGCGAACGGTGTCACCAACATCCCCATCTCCCTGGCCTCTGCCGTGGCCGACGTCGCTGGCGAATTCGTGGCGGCCGAGGAGATCATGCTTGGCTACGTGAAGCAGCCGGGCACAAAGTCGAAACAGCAGTTTAACGAGCTTCGGGAAGAGTTTTCCTCGGTCGTCGCCAAGCTCAAGGAGCGGGTGGCTCGATAGTGGCAACTTTTTGCAGCGGGTGATGATGTGAATGTGACGGCAACCCCACTGGTTGGCATTGTGATGGGGAGCGATAGCGATTGGCCCAAGATCAAAAAAGTGGCTGATGCGCTGCGCGAGTTTGACGTACCTTTTGAAGTGCGGGTGATGAGCGCCCATCGCACTCCGGGTGTTGTCACTGAGTACGCAACGAGCGCTGCTGACCGCGGTTTGAAGGTAGTGATCGCTGCAGCGGGTGGAGCGGCTCATCTAGCTGGTGTGATTGCCGCCCATACATCGCTGCCCGTGGTAGGTTTGCCCGTCCCGACGCCCGACTTAGGGGGGCTCGATTCACTCCTCTCGACAGTCCAAATGCCTGGCGATGTACCGGTCGTGAGTGTCGCCGTGGGAATGGGTGGGCCACGCAACGCGGGTCTGTTTGCCGTCCAAATTCTCGCCACTGGAGATCGCCAGCTGCAGGAGAGATTTGCTGCTTTCAAGGCTGGGTTGGTCGAGAAAATCGCCGAGAAGAACGCGTCGCTGCAGCAGTCTCTCGAAAGTTCTTAACTTGGCGCGAGACCGGCCACCGCTGCGTTAGCCCGGATTATTCATGAAGATCGTGGCGAGAGGTTGTAAGTACGTTCGTGGCAAGGAAGGCGAGCAGTTCTTCCGCAGGCGTATTGAAGCAATACGTCGAGGGAGAATTGTGAAGCATGACGAAGCCACGGATGGACTTACGACCTCGCAGCAGATCGCTCATGAATAATTCGGGTTAGTGTCGTATTGTGTGGTGGGGTCATTGGCTGGTTGAGGCCAGGCCGGCTTCTCGAACTACTCTACGGACCTGCCATGTCGAATCGTGACGAACCCGGAGCAGCGCGTGCGGTCAAAACAGAGACGCTGCGCTGGGTTGGCGGCATTGACGGCCATCTGGTCCTCATCGACCAGACTCAACTCCCGCTGCAGCTGGAGCAGATCGAATGCCGCACTGTCGAGGCGGTTTGGCAGGCGATCAAGCAGTTGAGTGTTCGTGGTGCGCCGGCTATCGGTATTGCGGCTGCCTACGGCGTAACCGTAGGGTTGCAGACTCCGGCGTTTTCTTCTCTGGCCGAGCTGCACGACCGACTGGACGAAGTTAGCTCCTACTTGGCCAGCAGTCGACCGACGGCCGTTAACCTGTTCTGGGCGCTCGATCGCGTCAAGAGTCGGGCTTTCCAGTTGCCGGATTCGCCGCCACACGACGTGCGCGAAGCGCTGCTGGATGAGGCCTGTTCGATCCATGACGAAGATCGAAAAATGTGCCATCAGATCGGTCGGCACGGATCCAGCCTGTTGGCTGACGGGCAGGGAGTGTTGACGCACTGTAATGCGGGAGGTTTAGCCACTGCTGAGTACGGCACCGCGCTGTCAGTGTTCTTCACGGCCCAGGATGCCGGTAAGCAGCTCCACGTCTACGTCGATGAAACGAGGCCGCTATTACAAGGTGCTCGGCTGACGACTTGGGAGCTGGTTCAGCGCGGCATTCGCGCGACGTTGATTTGCGACTCGATGGCTGCTCAGGTGATGCGTGAAGGGCGCGTACAAACCGTGATTACCGGCGCGGATCGGATTGCAGCCAACGGGGATTCTGCGAACAAGATCGGCACCTATTCACTGGCCGTCCTGGCACGTGCCCATCAGATTCCTTTCTTCATTGCGGCGCCGTCGTCCACATTTGATCTTGCGATCGCGTGCGGGGAAGAGATCCCGATCGAGGAGCGGAGCGCAGCGGAGATCACTCACGGGTTCGGCTATCAGACTGCTCCCCCCGGCATCGATGTCTACAACCCCGCCTTCGACGTGACGCCGGCCGAGCTTATTCAGGGAATTATCACCGAGCGCGGCATCATCGAACCAGTGAACCGCGAGACGATCGCGAAAGGGCTGGATGGGACTCAAAGGACGAAAAGGGTCGAAGGGATCTAACCCGAATTATTCATGAGCGATCTGCTGCGAGGTCGTAAGTCCATCCGTGGCTTCGTCATGCTTCACAATTCTCCCTCGACGTATTGCTTCAATACGCCTGCGGAAGAATTGCTCGCCTTCCTTGCCACGAACGTACTCACAACCTCTCGCGACGATCTTCATGAATAATCCGGGCTGAACGACGAAAGGGACGTACAGGTTCGGTTCAGCTGCCGTCGCTCTGTTCTGGGTCCCGCATAGGTTGCTCACACGGCAGATCAAACGTCGCAGCGACCGCTTCGTTAGTCACCTTGCCGTCCAAGACGTTGATGGCTGAGGCGACTTCAGGATACCGCCGCGCCGTGTCCACTAGGCCGAGCTCAGCAATTCGCAGTGCCCAGGGCAACGTGACGTTGCAGAGAGCAAAGGTACTCGTGCGACCGACGGCGCCGGGCATGTTCGTCACACAGTAGTGAACCACCTCCTCTTCAATGTAGGTAGGATCTCCGTGCGTGGTGGGCCGACTTGTTTCGAGGCACCCGCCTTGGTCAATGCAAACATCAATGATCACGCTGCCCGGTTTCATCAGCTTCAAGTCAGCTCGACTGACCAGCGTCGGCGCCTTGGCTCCCGGAATCAGCACTGCACCAACTACCAGGTCCGCGGCGGCCAGTTGTTCACGAATGACATGGCGATCGCTATAGAGGACGTTGACGTTGGCCGGCATGATGTCGTCGAGATACCGAAGCCGATCCACGTCGATATCGAGTATGGCCACATCGGCTTGGAATCCAGCGGCGATCTTGGCCGCGTTCGCACCGACGACACCTCCTCCCAAGATGGTAATGTGGGCGGGGGCCACGCCGGGAACTCCGCCCAGCAAGATGCCGCGCCCCATCTGAGGGCGCTCTAGGTACTTCGCACCTTCCTGGATGCTCATCCGCCCCGCTACTTCGCTCATCGGTGTCAGCAGTGGGAGCCTCCCCCGGCCGTCGTTGAGTGTTTCGTAAGCCACACAGGCCGCCCCGCTGGCGAGCATGGCATCGGTCAGCTTTCGGTCTGCGGCGAAGTGAAAGTAGGTAAACAGGATTTGGCCGCTCCGGATCATCGGCCACTCGACGGGCTGCGGCTCCTTCACTTTTACGATTAGCTCGGCGCGCGAGAAGATCTCTGCTGCTGAACCCACCAGCTCCGCACCTTGCTCTAGATACTCGTGGTCGGGTAATCCCGAACCCAGACCGGCCCCCGCTTCGACTAGCACCGTATGTCCTGCGGCAACACACTCCTCGACACCAACCGGCAGCATCGCAACCCGATATTCATCGCCCTTGATTTCACGTGGTACGCCGACAATCACTAGTGCATCCCTCCAGGCTTGAATTACAGCTGTATTGGCTGCAGTACCCCAACTTTCCTCGCTTCTCTTGCCTCTCTTGCCCGGCGTGGAGTATTCTTCCCAGAGGTGGAATAGTCTCCAATCCTCGAGGATCGGCTATGGCAAGACAGTATGGCGAAGTCATTTACCGCAGTCTGGTTATTGCCTTGGTGCTAGGGGTTTGTCTAGTCGGCATCGCTGAAATCGTGGCGGCAACCGGCGGCAGCCAGCATGGCGAGGCCGCGAAGAGGGCCGATCTCGATGTCGAGGAGTTGATCGTGGAGTTGGGGTCCGAGCAGTTCGCCGTTCGCGAGCGAGCCGAGGAGCGGTTGCGTGATCTGGGTCTAGCGGCGTTCGACGCATTGCTGGCTGCCAGCCGGCACGACGATGTCGAGATAGCGCTGCGAGCACGATATCTCGTCCGCAGCATGCCAGTGCGGTGGTCGGGCGAAAACGACCCAGAGGTGGTGAAGAACATTCTGCGAAAGTACGCCGCTGCCACTCGCGAGGAACGTCGAGACCGGATGCAGCAGCTGGCGGCCTTGGCCGATTCTGCAGGGATTCCTGCGCTTTGCCGTGTGGCCCGCTACGAAGTCGACGCGACGCTGTCAAAAGAGGCGGGGCTTTTCGCGATGAACCACTCGGCTCCGGAGGCTCTTCAAGAGCGTTCCGAGTTGGCCGACCAAATCCGACGTGCCATCGGGCTCAGCCAGCGCGTGGCGGCAGAATGGTTGAAGGCATACGCGGTGACCTTGGTGGACGCAGAGGCTTCTGTCGCTAGCTGGGAGCAACTTACGACAGGCGAGAAGGAGACCCTCGCGCGTCTCCCGGGTCGAACGGAGCGGCGCATTGTACGGGATCTGGTTCGGTGGCAGGCAGATCTGTTGCGCAAGCTGAAGCGCGTTGACGAATTTCGCGCAGCTGCACGAAGCTCGCTAGAGTTTGTCGAGGGCAACAAGCCCCGCGAGCTGCTTGACTTTGTCGACTGGGCACTGGAGCGGGAAGCATGGTTTGTTGTGGACGAGGTGGCGGAGCGCTATCCACATGAGTTTTACCGGCATGCTGCCCTCGTCTACCGTCTGGCGGAGGCACAGCTCAAACGAGGCGACAGCGGCTTAGCCGACAAGACCGCCCGCCGTGGACTGGCCATCGAACCTCAGTACGCCGCAGATCACACACTGCGGGGTCGTCAGCTACAGCTTCGCCTGATGTACGAGTGGGCCGAACGCGAGTATCGACAGGCGATCTCGGTGACGGAGCCGACACCGCGTAACAGCATCCATCTGGATGCGAGGGTTCTGCTGGCCGACATGCTGTTCGACATACAGCGTGAGTCGGGTGCCGCGGAAGTCTTGGCGGGTGCCGTTGAGCTGATCGAAGAGAATCCGAAGTTGCTCACACCGACTGATTGGTCCGCGGAGTTTCTGAAGAGCACTGTCGAGTACTACTGGGCAATGCACTTTAAGCGCCAAGGGGACAAGGAAAACCAAGTCGGGCATCTCGAGCGAGCTTTCGAGATCTACCCAGCCAACCCAGACATCTTGATCATGATGTACCGAGTACCCACGCCGGCATCAGCGTGGCGACAAACAGTTCTGACACGAATCGGAGAGTCACGTGATCGCCTCCGCGCTGAAATCGATCGCAACGAGCGCAAGATGAAAACTCCGCAGAACGAAGGTGAGCGATTGGAGGCGATTGACGACTTGGCAGGAACACTCAACGAGTTGGCTTGGCTGATTGGGAACACCGAAGGTGACTTCGCGTCTGCGATTCAGTACAGCCATCGTTCCCTGTCACTCAGGCCGGGGAATCCCGCCTTTCTAGACACGTTAGCTCGCTGCTATTATGCGGCTGGCGATCTCGAAAACGCCGTCAAGTATCAACTGCAAGCAGTCGAGGGCTCGCCGTACAACCAGCAAATCCGCCGCCAGCTAAGTCGCTTCGAGCACGAGCTCGCTCAGCGACAAGACGGCAACTAGTTGTCCAGGTATAATGCTCGGTCGCCGCACGCGGTCTGGCATCGTGCGAGTCGTTCTTTCCATCAGTCGAGCTTCGATCTAGCAGGTTTGGGCAGCGGCGGTTGTCTTAGCAGGTCGAAGATTCGCCGCGAGACCGGGCCGCCACTACCAGTAGAGCCGCAAGCGAACACGGGGTCGCCAGTGGAAGCAAAGATGAAGGCAAGCCAGCCCTCGACTCACCGTTGGTTGTTGGCAGTTTCGGTGGCGATCCTGGTGGCTGCGACGGTGTTGCAGATCGGCCGTGGCGGGCACGTCATGCTTCCTCTGGTCGAGGTGGATTTGCCGTCCAGCTGTACGTTCAAACGCCTGTTTTCGATCGGCTGCCCGGGGTGTGGATTGACCAGGTGTTTCATCAGCGCCGCGCACGGCGAGTGGACAAGGGCATGGACGTTCAATCCCCTGGGAATCGTGCTCTTCGGCTTGGTGGCTGTCCAGATCCCCTACCGGTTGTGGCAACTCTGGCGATTGCGGCGCGGACTATCAGAGCTGCGGCTGAATCACTTTTCCACCTGGGCGCTAGTCGTGTTGGCACTGGGTTTAGTGGTGCAGTGGGTCGTTCGGGTTTGGTATCTTGGTGTCCAGCTGTAGGTTGGGAGCCAGTTGGTCGAACGTATGCCATTCCCATAGGGTCCGTGAGGGGAGAGCTGTCTTGAAAAAAGTTCGACTTGCCACCGGACAGCTGTGCGTCGAACAAAGAGGTGTAGGTCCTGCGCTGCTCTTGGTGCATGGATTTCCCTTGGATCACTCCATGTGGTGCCACCAATTGGAGTTCTTCAGCGGCGAATACTGTGTGATCGCGCCAGATCTGCGCGGTTTCGGCTGTAGTGACG
Organism: Pirellulaceae bacterium; assembly: GCA_965223305.1. Lineage (GTDB taxonomy): Bacteria > Planctomycetota > Planctomycetia > Pirellulales > Pirellulaceae > CBDCWT01. Next base: position 240,593 of record CBDCWT010000079.1, read on the forward strand.
TGATTGGCGGCACGGTGACGATGGAGCAGTTCGCCGACGACTTAGCCGAGCTCTTAGTGCGACTTGACGTGACCCAGCCGGTAACTCTATGTGGACTTTCCATGGGGGGTTATGTTGCCTGGCAGTTCTGGCAGAGGCATCGGGAAAGACTGGATCGTCTTATCCTGTGTGACACTCGGGCAGCAGCTGACTCAGAACAGGTAGCCGCGGCGCGGCTCGAGACCGCGGAGCGCGTGTTGGCCGAGGGAACAGGGTTTCTCGCCGAATCGATGGTCGACAAACTATTTGCGGAATGCAGCAGGTCGCGACGCGGCGAGATCGTGGCAGCGACGCGGAGGGTCATCGAGCAGGCTTCGCCGCAGGGCGTGGCGGCGGCGTCCCGCGGGATGGCGGCTCGGCCGGATATGACCGCTGAACTGCCACATATTGACGTGCCTACGCTGGTTGTGTGTGGTGAGCAGGACGCGATCACTGGCGTCAACGAGATGAGCGAGCTGGCAGCGCGGATCCCAGAATCACAGTTCGCCACCGTTGCAGAGTCCGGTCATATGGCTCCGCTCGAAAACCCGGGGGCAGTGAATGCCCTCGTGGGTGAGTTTCTGAAGAAGTGACTGGCTTGCTGGCCCGAACGGCATATAATTCCACACAGCCTCGACCCCGTACCCTAACCCTTTCCCGCGAGCGGGAGAGGGGGAGCAATGAATACCTCTCACCAACTCCCGATCTGCATCTTCCTTTTGCTTGTCGGGTTGTATTCATCTGCGGGCGTTGGTCGGGCGCAGGAGGCGTCACGCCAAGCAGACCTAGTGGTCGTATCTCTTCCGATCACTGGTACGGTCGATACTGAAGTCAAGCAGGCCATCGACCGTGTGATGGCTCGGGAACACGCAGCGGGTACCCGTCCGCTGGTAGTGCTGGAATTTCGTGTCGATCCGGGCGGTTCAGGCAAGGGAAGCGAATTTGAGAGGTGTTTGTCGCTGGCCAGGTATTTGTCCAGTGACGCGCTGCGGTCGGCTCGGACAGTTGCTTACCTGCCCCGTACGGTCAAAGGGCATGCGGTGTTGGCGGTGATGGCGTGCGAAGAGATCATCATGGCCCCTGACGCGACGCTCGGCGAAGCCGGAGTCGACGACGCGCACATCGACGAAGTCATGCGGAAGGGATACCGGGAAACGGCCGACCGGAGGCGGACCGTGCCTGCGGCGGTTGCGTTGGGAATGTTGGATCCCGCACTGGGCGTTTACAAGGTAGAAACGCTCGATGGAACTGCTTTTGTGCTTGCTGAGGAGCTCGAGACGCTCAAGCAAACTACGACCGTCAGCGCGATTGAGTTCGTGATTCAACCGGGTGATTTCGGCAGGTTCAACGGTCGCGAACTGCGGCTTAAATACGGTTTCGTCAGTCATCTCGCTGAGAATCAACAGGAACTCGCCGCTGCGCTGAAGATTGCTCCCAGTACGTTTCAGCATGATGCTTCGTTTGACGGTCGTTGGCGCCCGTTGTTGATCGAAGTACGGGGGCCGATCAGTGCCAACTTGGTCAACTGGATAATTCGAAGCACTCAAACAGGGCTCGTCTCAGACTCGTTTAACTTCTTGTGTGTGACAATCGACAGTCCAGGTGGGTCGGTCGAGGAGAGTTTGCGGCTAGGCAACTACCTTGCGGCGCTCGATCCCGCAGCGATCCAAACGGTTGGCTTCGTGCCGCGGGAGGCTCGAGCGGATGCGGCGCTGATCGCCTTCGCTTGCGACCAGCTTGTTATGGCCCCTGACGCGGTATTGGGTGGCCCGGGTGCCAGGGTACTGGCCGAGCGAGACCGCAAGCAACTTCAGGCGGCGGTTCGAGCTCTAGGTAAGGAGAAGGGGCGAGCTTGGTCACTTGCCGCGGGCCTAGTGGATCAAGAGCTCGTCGTCTACCGGTATTCTGAAGAGGGCGGTGATCAATCGAGGTTCTTTTGTGAGACCGAGTGCGCCGAGCAGCCGGACCCGGCGCTTTGGGTGCAACAGGAGGAGGTCTCGTTGCGCGACGGGCTGCGGTTCGACCAGGCGGAAGAGCTGAAGCTGGCACGTCACCAGGCAGAGAACTTGGCCGAGCTGGCCCGGATCTACGCCCTTGAAGAAGAGTTCGTAGCCCTTCGACCGAACTGGGCTCACCGCGCGATCGAGTATCTTGCCTCGCCGCGTGTCGCGGCGTTCCTGCTGTTCATAGGCTGTTTTGCCTTCTTCGCTGAGTTTTCACACCCTGGGATTGGCGTGCCCGGGTTTGTCTCAGCCGTCTGCTTCACGATTTATTTCTGGAGTAATTTTCTGCATGGTACTGCGGGTTGGTTAGAGCTTCTGTTATTTCTGACCGGTGTGGTCTCGATCGTGGTCGAGCTGTTTGTCGTACCAGGCTTCGGCGTTTTTGGCTTGGGAGGTGGCTTCCTCATCATTTCTTCGATCGTTCTGGCGAGCCAGACGTTTGTCCTACCCAGGAACTCGTATCAACTCGCACAGATGCCCAGTTCGCTGGGGACGGTCGTTGCGGCTCTAGCGGGTGCCACGGTGGCGGCCGTGATGATGCGGCGGTACCTACCCGAAACCCCGTGGCTCCGTCGGTTGTTGCTGGCCCCGCTGGACCAGGACGACCTTGAAGAGCTCGACCGGCGGGAGACGCTTGCAGATTTTGACTATCTCGTCGGTAAGCGGGGACGCACGGTAACTCCCTTAAATCCGTCGGGGAAAGCGAGCTTCGGAGACGACGTGGTTAGCGTGATCACGGATGGCGGTTCGGTCGATGAAGGGGTTGATGTGTGTGTCGTCAGCGTGCATGGCAACCGGATCCTGGTGAAGGAAGGATGACCAACGCTAAATGGATCTCGTTCTTTGGTGTGTCGTTCTGTTAGCCTTCGGTCTAGGGTTGTTCGCGCTCGAGCTCTTCGTGCCGTCGGGCGGCATCCTTAGCATCGCGGCTGCCGCCTGCTTACTGGCTGCGGTCATTGTTGGTTTTACCATCAGCATCCAGATTGGCGTCATGACGTTCGCATTCACGACGATCGTCATTCCGGTACTCATAGCGATCGCGATTCGGTGGTGGCCACACACTCCGATTGGACGTCTCATTTTGTTAGGACGGCCGGAGAGCCCTGATGAAGTGCTGCCGGACACCGAGGAGTATCGTGGCTTAAGAAGGCTGGTTGGCCGCCACGGCATGAGTCGGACGAAAATGCTGCCCAGTGGAATCGTCGAAATCGACGGCAAGAACTACGACGCGATGAGCGAGGGAGTGGCCATCGAATCGGGAACGGTGGTCGAAGTCATCGATGTGCGCACGAATCGTGTGATCGTTCGTCCTCACTCCGGTGCACCGGCGCCGCATGACGTGGCAGCGGACGATCTCCTCTCTCAGCCACTCGACTCACTCGGTATCGACGAACTGGATGAGCCGTTATAGGCTTGGTCTCGAAATAAGGTAGTAGGCACACTCCGTGTGCCGTCCGCTAGAAGCGGAGCAGCACGAAACCAATACACGAGCAAACGGCTCGGCAGGAGCCTAGCCCGAATTATTCATGAGTGATCTGCTGCGAGGTCGTAAGTCCATCCGTGGCTTCGTCATGCTTCACAATTCTCCCTCGACGTATTGCTTCAATACGCCTGCGGAAGAATTGCTCGCCTTCCTTGCCACGAACGTACTTACAACCTCTCGCCACGATCTTCATGAATAATCCCGCCTAGCCCTCCCGAACGACTAACATCGTTATGGCAGTGGGCAGTCCACCAAACTCTGTCGAGTTCGGCTACGCTGCAAATCAGCCGCTGGGCGTTAGCCCACGGTTCCCCAGCGAAACCGACGCGTAGCGTCCGGGGAGGATTGCCCCTCTCCGGCCCTTTGGGCCGACTCCCCCCAAGGGGAGAGTAAAAAGACGAAATCACGCACTAACTTAAAAGCTGCACGTCCTTCTCGGGACAGCAGCTCGGCGCCGCGCTCGGACTCTCGGCCGCGGCACTGCCTCAGTACTTCAGAGTCGAGCTAAAGTGGTAGAGCATGCCCCGGCTACTGGTCGCCGGATTTAGGTAGTGCGTCTTGCGGTGACTGACCTCAAATCCCAGCTGAAAGAAGTCCGTCACATTCCAGAGGATGCTGGTCCACATCACCTGGTTGAGGGTCCTCTGGCCGGGGTCGTTTAGGCTGGGGCCGGGGGTCAGGAAACCGACATCTTGGTTCCTTGGGTCATCGATGCCGTAGCCGACGTAGACCGTCGTGATGTCGGTTACCTTGTAGTATGCTTCGGCCCAACCACCGATGGATCGGATACCGCTGCCGGTGGCGGGATTGAGCGACTGTAAGACGGCTACGAAGTAGGTGCCGGCCGTTTGCGCGATCCAAAACTCGCCACGCACTCCAGCTCGCGCGCCCCGCAGCTGAAAGTCAATATTTCCCCCTGCGGTCGTGGAAACGTTGTTGACCGCTGGCAGAAAAATCGGATCCATCGTGATCGGATCCGACGCGATCTGTCCTGGATCGAAGGCTCGTGTTTCGCCCCACAAGCCAGAGATACCGAGCTCAAGCGGACGAATCCCATCGCACTCAGGGCCCAGTTCGAATCCGATGCGGCCTTCGAAGTTGGGAATCCCGTTGTCGATGCCACGGGCGGACGGTACCAGCAAAAAGTCGTTGACCGCGTTTTGCGCGACTCGTCCGGACAGGGTCCAGCGAAGTTGGTCGTGTACGTTGATGTAACGATCTACATGCATTGCACCGCGAAAGATCCCCACGTTCCCGGCCCCACGTTGTTGGCCTAGGTTGACCGTGCTCGGCCCGATAGGGCTGAACAGATCGAGCATACGGCCAAAGGCAAAGCGCCAGTTGTCATTCTTGATTTCACCGTAGGCATTGAGCACGTTAGGTCCGGAATTGTTTCGTAGCGGCTGGGGCCCGAGGAAGTTCATCAGAATGGTGCCGCCAGTCTGCCAGTCCCCGATGTTCGGCCCGCTGATTGCGAAATTCAACATCGACGTCTTGCCGTGGACCGTAAACTGATCGTCATCGACTCCTGGATTGTTCGGTGCGAGCAAGAAGATCACGGCATCGGCTGTCTGTTCGGCTTCTGAGTAGATCATCTCGCCTCGCAGTTGGCCGAAAGGGACGATAGACCAACCGCTGTCATTGCCCCACGCTGGACCAACGTCGCACAAGTCGCAGACGTGTGGCTTACCAAGACAATCTGCCTTGCCGCAGTCAGGGCATTCGTGGGAGGCGAATTCGAGGAGATTGTCGCCTTGCAGGCTGTTGTAATTCGTTGCGTGAAGGTCTGCTTCTGTTGAAGGCAGGCGGCTCATGACGCGCTCTGCCACGGAACCGTGAAGCCGTTCGCGTTCTTCCAATTCACGAATCCGTGCTTCGGCCTGTTCTAACCGGTTCATCAGTTGCTGGCTCGAGAGCGCTGGTGGCGGAGCAGACAGCAGCGGAGTTTGACCGTTGGCGGCCGAGCCAGCAAAGGCGATCAAGAGTAGTGCGCCGATCCGTTGAACAACACGCATGTTGCCCCTAGCCTCCATCTCGTAGGTGACGGCAACCGCCGAAGAACCCGGATTGCGGATACCAATCCAGCATCATGCCGAAGGTGTAGTCGTTTGCCACATCTCCGGAGACTGGATGCCAGAACTTGATGATCAAGAACAGCGACTCGGATAGCGCAACACCGGCGTCGTACTTCATCTGAAATGTGTGCCCGCGCTGGCCCACGAAGTTCTGGAAATAGTCAGGATTGACAGTAATCCAGTCCAGCACCGCGTCTTGCAGCCCGAAAACCATCATGGTTTCCATGTTGAAACCGCGTGTCTTGGGCGACGCGTCGCCGACATCACCTCCGGGGGGAACAGGGATGCCGCTATCTGGAACCAGGAAGGGACGCGGTCCATCAGAATGAACGTAGCGAAAGAACGGGTAGATCGAGAAGTTCTCGGCTGGTTGCAGGGCAAACACCATGTTCGGCATCAAGATCCAAGACCCACCACCGAGGCCCTTGTCGTTGTCACCGGTTGGGGCGATCGCGTCGAACGATGGCACCACAGCCCGGACAAAGTCACTCTGGGTTCCGATGAGCCAAAAGAACTTGAGCCGTGTGTCGCCCATGCCTGTGTGGTGCCCGAGAACGTCGGTGCCGGCATAGGTTAGAGGAACCTCGATATTTGCCAGAAAGCTCTGCTCGCCGACCTTCAGGGGGATGTAAGGACTGATTTTATAGGCGGCGGTATCTCCCTGGTCCTCGGACAGCTTGTTCCACTCGAATTCGTGCATCAGGTGGAACGTGACCTGCGTCGGATCGCTGGGATCCGCTCCACTCGCCTCCTGATCCTGTCCCCGCAGGATCGCGTCGATTTGCAGATCCACGGACTTGATGTCCTGACCGAACAACGTCTGCCCGCAGATTGCCGCTGCGAATAGTGTGTTGAAGACCGCGCATCCGAACACCACCCGGAACTGCCCCCAAGTCTGGTGGTTCATTTTGCCCCATCCCCCCGGTGCTAACGTTTGAACGAGAACTGCCGCCTTTTCGATATCGACTCGTTGTGCCAATTATCACGGAGAAAAAGTTTACCGGCGCCCGATTACGCCTACAGCCGGGCTGCTGTATGCGGTTTCCGCGGAGTTTTCCAGATGTACCGATCGCGGAATTTGGGAGAGCTGGTGGGAGCGTCCGGGGCGGAAAAACTCGCGTTGGTACGCTAACTCCCCTCTTAGTGGCGTGATTTCGTCTTTCGTCACTCTCCCCTTGGGGAGAGTCGGCCCGCAGGGCCGGAGAGGGGGCCCTCCTCGGACGCTACGCGTCGGTTTCGCTGGGGAACCGTGGGCTAACGCCCAGCGGCTGATTTGGAGCGTAGCCGAACTCGCCAGAGTTTGGCGGACTGCATGAAGCGCCAGAGCTGCACCGCCTCCACCTAGGAGATCGCGCAGCTTTTAGGTTAGTGCGTGATTTCGTCTTTGGTCACTCTCCCCTTGGGGAGAGTCGGCCCGCAGGGCCGGAGAGGGGGGCACGCCTCGGGGGCGACCACTCCCGGGCAGCCCTCACCGGTGAGGTGGATGTCCCAAAAGTTTGTTCAATCGTGAGATGTAGAAGCTGCACGACCACCTACGGCGGCGACGTCTTCCGGACATGAACGCGCCGCACAAGCTGCACGTCGTTCTCGACATTGAGCTTGTCAAGCACATTCGAGCGGTGCTTCGAACATGTTGGCAAACTGATCTGAAGTATCGCCGCAATCTGTTTCATCGAGTGGCCAGCCACTAGCAGGTCCATGACCTCGCGTTCGCGAGGCGTCAGCTGCAGCAACCTGTTTTCGATGTCGTCGTGAGGATCAGATGCCTGGCGATTCTTCCTGTCCTGCTCGATCGCACGCTGCACCTGTTCTAGCAAGTCTTGCTGGTTGGCAGGCTTCTCCAAGAAGGCAAAAGCGCCTCCTTTGAAAGCGCGAACGCACATCGGGACGTCTGCATGTCCAGTTAGGATGATGATCGGTAGACCGCATCTCTGCTCGACCAGAGTTTCTTGCAATTCTAAGCCGCTCATCCCCGGCATGCGCACGTCGAGGACGAGACAGCCTGGAGCAGTCGGATCAAACGACTCAAGGAACTCATTCGCGGAAGCGTAGGTAGCTACTTGTAAATCGACTGACTCAAGCAGCCACTTCAGTCCCTCTCGAACACTCTGATCGTCGTCAACAACGACGACGGTCGGCTTGCGGTGCATCGGCCTAGTCCTCGGATTGACACGCCGGCAAGTCGATGTGGATGCCGGCGCCTCCTATTGATGAATCTTCGAGCCATATCTTTCCACGATGTGACTCGATTATGCTCTGACAGATACCCAGTCCGATACCCAAGCCATCGGCTTTGGAAGTGTAGAATGGCTCGAATACTTGCTCCGCCATATTAGGTGTAATCCCCGGACCAGAATCCTCGACGACAACCTCTACACGGCCAGGATCTCTCACATAGCTCGAGATCATTATTCTCCGATCGCTGGCATCGCTCTCAGCGAGAGCATCACACGCGTTGCGGATCAAATTCAACAATACTTGTTGGATTTCGATCGAGTCAGCTTCTACCTTCGGTAGATTCTCCCCCAGTTTAAGTTGAACGGAGATGTTCTCCTGCTTCACCTCCGCTTCAACAAACTTGTATATCTCACTGGCCAGGTCGTTGACGTCGACTGGTTGGCGTTGGCCTTCGTGCCGCTGCACCAGGTGGCGGAGTCGCCTAATGATGTCACCTGCCCGCTGCGCGTCTTCGGCGATTCGTGACAAAACGGACATGGTCTCCGTTCTGTCGAGTTTTCCCCGGTCGATGCGCATCAACGCGCCTTCTGCGAAGGCGGACATTGCGGCCAACGGCTGGTTCAGCTCGTGGGCTAAGCCGGTGGCCATTTCACCCAATGTGGTCAGCCGAGCGGCATGTGTCAACTTGACCTGCTGATTATGCAGCGCCTCAGCTGTGCGTTTCCGCTCAGTAATGTCCAGAAATGTCACAACGGAGCCCACAAGCTGTCCATCATGTCTGATGGGAATAGACCGATATTCTGCAGGAAAACTAGTACCGTCCGCCTTCCAGAAGACTTCGTCGTCTACGTGAGTCGGTTTCCCCTCATGAAATGCTGCGTAGATGCGGCATTCGTGTCTCGGATACTCCGAGCCGTCGGGATGCGAATGATGCATCAAGTCATGCATGTTCTTTCCCAACAGTTCGTCGATGTGGCGGTAGCCCAGCGTTACCACACAAGCCTGATTGCAGAACGTGCAGTTTCCATCGAGGTCGACACCGTAGATCGCTTCAGCGGTGGAGTCGAGCAAGAGCCGGACTTGTTCTTCACTGGCCCGCAAGGCGTCTTCGACCTGCATCCGGTGAGTTGCGTCACGAACGTCGGCGCAGATCAGAACGGCGTTCTCTGTATGCATTGGGCTCAGGCTGACCTCTACAGGAAACTCACTGCCGTCTCGGCGAACTCCCAGCAGTCTCCCAGTCTTTCCCATCGGTCGCGCGTGGGGATGGTCAATGTAGGAGTCCCGGTAGCTTACGTGGTCCTGCCGGAAGCGTTCTGGAACGAGTGTCTCGATCTCGCGCGAGACAAGATCACCTTGCTCGTACCCGAACAGTTTTTCAGCCTGCGAATTGACCAACACAATTTTCCCTGCAGTATCGGTAATGATGATTCCGTCGGGCATGGAGTCTAGGAACTCGCCAAGGTGACCTTCGATTAGTTCGCGAGTTGATTGAAACAAACGATCGTCGGAACGCATCAGGCAACCCTTCCGCTGCGGCTCGTGCGAAACTCTTGCCATCCTGGCACACCGGGCCTCGGGTGAACGTTGATTTCTTGCCTAACACGAGCGCGGCGGCCCCATGCCGAACAATTCGGTTAAAAGCAAGTTTCAAACTACGCCGGACGACAAGTTTCCCCACAACGGGTGTTGCTGCAGCGACGAGGCTACTCTTCCGCGCGTTGTTTGTCAAAGCAACAATAAGACACGTCGCGGCGCGTTTGAACAATTTCTACATGCAACTGCAAATTAGTTGCATACCGCACGTACCACCGCGCGCGATAGACTTTTCATCAAACGGCGAGCATGAAGTCGTCTGCTTGAACTTACGATCTTCTGCTCGGCGGAAAGCAGCCGACCATCGCTCGTTCAGCGAGAATCCAGCTGGCGCGGTCGGCCACCAGATAAGATCGTTGTTGGCGTCCTCTGGCGGCGGGAGAGGTTCGGCATTCGGCGGGCGATCGCCGATCGTCTCGATGACAGTAACGCCCAGTTTGTCTCGATGCCTCCGGCGGTCCCGGCCCCAGAAGATGATAATGGAGACTGGGGGCCGGGACCGTTCATCGAGGGTGGTGACGTGTTCCTATTGGGGCGGGATATCTACGTCGGAAACTCGGGAAACGCCAGCAATTCAGCTGGTGTCAGCTGGCTTGCCCAGTGCCTTGGTGATAGGTACCGAGTCCAGGAGATAGAGCTGACGGAGAAGTTTCTGCACCTGGATTGCTGCTTGGCGACGCCCCGCCCTGGTTTGGCCATCATCTGTCGAGAGGCGTTCGTCGGCAGCCTGCCGTCGTTTCTCAAGGACTGGAAGCTGATTGACGTGCCGTTCGAGGACGCGAAGGAAAAGCTGGCCTGCAACGGATTGGTTCTGGACGAGAAGACGATTCTCATCGCCAGCGGATTGGACTACTTGGCGAGGGGCCTCCATGATGCTGGACAGGAAGTCATCGAGACACCGTTCGACGCCGTCTACCAGTACGCCGGCGCGTTTCGTTGCTGGCATCACCCACTCGTGCGACGAAGCACACTGTAGAACTGCGCCGTGCCAGTCAAAGTAGGACGGGCACTCGTGCCCGTCTTCTCAACAGACAGAGCACCAATGGAGCCGGAAACAAGAACGCGAACTCAGGCTAGTGCGAATGATCGTCGTGTGTGTGAGTTGCTTCAGTGTCGCCCGCTGCGCCATGCTGATGTGCGGGCTCCAGGAGGCCGATTCCGTAGGCCAGCGACACACCCACCAACAGTGCAGCGGACAGCTTGACACGGTCGTGTCGATGGAACTGCAGCTCGGGAAGAATGTCAGCCAGCGAAATGCATAAGAAGACGCCGCAGGCGAAGCCGAGTGCCCAACCCACCACCGTGCCTCGCATCTCACCCATCCCCTGTACGCTGAAGTAGAAAACCAACGCTCCCAACGGGCACATCAGCGCAAAGATCACGTTGACCGTCTCGATCCAGCCTCGCGGCCAGCGAGCGGAGAGCATCAGCGACGTGATCGACAGGGCATCCAGCGGCTTGTGCATCAGGATCGCCAAGAAAGTTCCTCCGCCCACAAGCCCTGCAGCGGAAGTGGTGGGCCCAGTTACCGCGACACTGGCCGCCAAGGCCATTCCGTCGATCAGGGTGTGCAGGGCCAGTCCCAAGAAAAGCCCGACCCAGCTGAGCTGATGCGCGACCGTTGCGTGCGATGCACTCTGGTCCTTGGGAACGTGCTCGTGCACGTGGTCGTGTTCCTCCTCCTCGCTGCCCTGTGGATGTTGGTGGAAGTGGGACACCCGCATCAAGAAGAACATCGCGAGCAGCCCGCACAGAACGCAGCCCACCGCGGCATCCAGCGACTTGATCTCGGCCGCCGCGTGGGGCAGAAGGTGCAGCAGGGCCACGCCCAGCATTAGCCCGCCCACAAAGCTCATCAAGACCTGCATCCGAGTGTGTGTCAGCCGAATCCAGGTCGGGAAATTCCCCCCGGCCAACGACGCCGCGGCGATCAAAGAACAGTACAAGATGACCAGCAGAAGGGGCGACATCGGCAAGAAAAGCTTGTCTTACGCGGACAAACCTTTATGATATTGTATTGCAGATAGCAAGCAAGTGCATTTAGGAGCGGCCGATGTGAGTTATTCAGTTGAGCAATCTCGCCAGCTCTTGCGTCGGATCGGGCTTCGCTGCACCACCTCCCGCGTCGCGGTGCTCCAGTTTCTGTCGGCGGTTCGCCGCCCGATGACGCATGCCGAGGTTGCCGCCGATCTGGTGCCCCGGGGTTTCGATAAGTCGACGATCTACCGCTCGTTAGTCGAGATGTCCGAAGCGGGCATCGCCTCGCGGATCGACGTTGGGGATCACAGTTGGCGTTTTGAATTGAAAGACGGAGACCCAGGGCGGGCAACCGAGCACCCCCACTTCATGTGCCTCGATTGCGGAAAGGTAACTTGCTTGCCTGAGGCGCCCCAAAGAGCAAACGACGGCTGGACCGCACCGGGTGAAGTCACCGAGGTGCTCTTGAAAGGGCACTGTGAGGATTGCACTTAGTGCCAGCGTCTCATTTTTAGGCCTAACGTGTCTGACGCCTGTGGTGATGATCTGCCGATCACACCTAGCACTTTGTCAATGTTCGGAGGAGCCCTCGTGTTACATCGCGCAAAAGACCAAGCCTTTACCTTGGTGGAACTACTTGTCGTCCTGGCGATCATTGGGATCCTAATGGGGCTGTTGCTGCCTGCTGTCCAAGCGGCGCGGGAGACAGCTCGTCGTATTTCCTGTTTCAACAACATGAAGCAGGTCGGGTTGGCGATACACCAATACCATGATGTGCACCGCAAGCTTCCACCAGGCTGGATCGGTGTTGACGCGAAGACGCATCGGCGTCCCTTTGTGGAAGGCGATCCAGGTTGGGGGTGGGCCTCTTACTTGCTGCCGTTCCTGGACAAGGGAGCTCTTTACGAGCGGATGAACACTCATTTGCCGATCAGCGCCCCTGAAAACGAGGAGGCTCGTCTGACGTTTGTTCCCGTTTATCGCTGCCCATCTGATGCGCTTCCCGGCGAGGTCTTTGAGCTGGGCACGGAGGACGCACCGGAGAGCGTGCTCATACGCTTGGCTGCGGCGAACTACATTGGCGTGCACGGAACGTTGGAACTACACGACTGCGAAGGGTTACCTGAGGGAGTGCAATGCCGGAGTGACGGCGCGTTTTTCCATCTCAGCAAGACCCGGTTTGCCGACGTGACCGATGGCCTGAGCAACACCTTGTTCGCTGGCGAGCGGGCATCCGAGTTTGGGCACTCGACTTGGGTCGGAGCGGTGCCGGGCGGTGACGAGACGATGGCTCGCATCCTGGGTATCGCCGACCACGCACCCAATGCACCGGGTGGGCACCTGGACGATTTCAGCAGCCGTCATCCGGCGGGCACGAACTTCGTTGTCGGGGATGGCTCGGTTCGCTTGATCGTCGAGTCGATCGATCTGGAGGTCTACCGTGCGCTGGTGACGATCAACGGTCGCGAGCCAGTGTCGGCAACCGAGTAGAATAATCCGAGTTACGGTTGCGCTGTTTCAATGGACTGTCTCGGATCGCGCACGCCCAGCCGCTTCATTTTCTTGTAAAGCGTTGTGCGGTTAATACCCAACGCTGCGGCGGTCGCGTTGCGGTTCCAGTTGTTAGCTTCCAAGGCATCCAAGATGATCTGACGCTCGGGAGCTCCCAGGGCGTCTTTCAGGCATTGGCCACTGCCGCTGGGGAGGCCGAGAACGGCAGTGCCCGACGCAATCTGGTTGGGCAGGTCCTCGACCCGAATCACAGTTCCTTTGCCCAGCAAGACAGCACGTTCCACGACATTTTGCAGTTCGCGGACATTGCCCGGCCAGTGATAGCGCTGTAGCGCTTGCAGCGCTTCTTCGGTGAAGCCTTTCACATCCTTGCCGGCGTCCTCGGCGACCTCGCGCAGGAAGTGCTCGGCCAGGAGCTGGATATCGCCGACCCGTTCTCGCAACGAAGGCAGCTCGACATTGATGACGTTGACGCGATAGAAGAGGTCTTGCCGAAAGCGGCCTTCGGCGACAGCTTGGCTGAGATCGTCGTTGGTGGCCAACACGACCCGGCAGTCCACCTGGAATGTTTTGTTGCCACCAACCTGTTCGAACTCGAAATCCTGCAGCACACGTAGTAGCTTGACTTGCATGCTAGGCGAGGCGGTGCCGATCTCATCCAGGAAGATCGTGCCACCGTCCGCCTGCAAGAACTTACCCACTTTCTCCCCAATCGCCCCGGTAAAGGCACCGCCCACATGTCCAAACAACTCACTCTCGAGCAGGGCTTCGGGAAGCGCCCCACAGGCGATCTCCACGAATGGGCCTTCCCGGCGACTGCTCCGGCGGTGAATTGCGCGTGCAATCAGTGACTTGCCCGTGCCGCTCTCGCCTGTAATCAAGACGGTTGCTTTCGTATCGGCCACGCTGTCGACGACATCGAAGATACGAAGCATGCGATGATCGTGGCCGACGATGTTCTCCATCCCGAAGCGCAAGTCTAGCTGTTCCTTGAGCTGCTTGTTCTCCTCAAGCACCGCGCGCTGAGCCAGCGCCCGGTTGATCGACATGCTCAGCTCTTCGTCGATCAGTGGTTTGGTTAGCAGATCAAACGCCCCGGCGCGAATTGCTTCCACTCCTGTTTCCACTGTGCCGTAGCCTGTAATCAACACGACGATGATCCCCGGGTGGTGCTCGCGGCAATGCGCAAGAACTTCGAAGCCGTCACCGTCGGGTAGCCGCACGTCTACCAACACCAGATCGAAGTCTTGGCTGTCGACTTGTTCGATTGCCTCGCGGCAACTAGTCGCCTCGACGACTGTAAAACCTTGTTCGCGCAGCCAGTCGGCCATCGCGTCGAGCACTTGGCGGTCGTCGTCTACGAGCAGCAACGAACCTTCGTTCATGGTGGTTTCACCCTCTCGTCGTCCAAAGTTGCCTGTCGTAAGTTATCTACGTCACGGGTTGCCGATCGTCAACGTGTGCCTACGTTGAGGTTCCAACTCGTTGCTGTCGCCACATTCCAACCCCCAAATGGTGGGGTGCACCGCCGGTAAGACCCGAACATTGCGATTCGATCTCCGCAAGTGTTCCGTATTCCGGGTAGGATTGGGTGTACCAAAATGGATCTTTAAGGCCACTATTAGGAGGGTAAAGACAAGCCTATTCCCACCGGGGCCCGTGTTGGGGGGGGGATGTAGACAGAGCAGGATATCGCATGAGTTTCGGATCCACGGGGCCATTAAGGGTTGTGGTCGTCGACGACCACGAAGTGGTGCGCTGCGGACTCGCGGCACTCTTTCGCGAATCCGAAGTCGAGGTGGTGGGGGAGGCCGCCAACGGCGAGGAAGCGGTAGAGGCAGTGTTACAGCACAGACCCGATGTAGTTTTACTCGACATTCGCATGCCCGTTTGCGATGGGTTGACGGCCATCGAGAAGATTCGCGAACGGCTTCCAGACGCCCGTATCGTCGTCTTCTCTGCGTACGACAATCCAACCTACGTCGCGCGGAGCGCAGCGCTTGGTGCGGCGGACTTTGTACTCAAAAGTGCCTCGACCTCCGACCTGGTGGCAGCGATCACCCAAGCGGCCAGTGGTGGTGAGCCTCCTGAAAAAAGCCTGCTGCGACAGGTCAAATGGCTCATGCGGCGGCGGCACGACGAGAACGAAGACGGTGTGCCGCTGACGAACCGCGAACGTCAGGTGCTCCGCCATGTCGCGCTTGGACTTAGCAATCGCGAAATCGGCAAGTCGCTGGGGATCAGCATCGAGACCGTGAAAGAACACGTCCAGAACATTCTTCGCAAGCTGGACGTGACCGACCGCACGCAAGCAGCAGTCTGGGCGGTGCGGCGGGGCATCGTATGATTTCTCCAGAGTGTAGCCGAACTCGCCAGAGATTCGTGGACTGCCGATTCGTCCAAATTCTGGCGAATTCGGCTACAAGAAATCCTCAACGGCGTTGCTCTTCACCGTGCCCGCTCTCCCGCCATTCTCGCTGCGCGAGGAGGCGACAGCAGTCGGCAACTTATTTGTTGCGCTGCGTCTGCGGTGGAGTGCCGGCCTGAGCGCGGGGATGTGCTTTTTCGTAGGCTTCTCGCAAACCTGTCGTGCTCAGGTGTGTGTAGATCTGGGTCGTCACGAGACTTTTGTGCCCGAGTAATTCCTGCACGCTGCGGATGTCGGCTCCGCGGTCGAGCAGGTGTGTGGCGAAGCTGTGACGTAGTGTGTGGGGCGTCGTCCTCAGATCGAGTTGAGCTGAACGGAGATGCTTCTCTAGGAGTCGTGCCACGCTGCGCGTTGTCAAACGGTGGCCGAAGCGATTCACGAAAACCGGGGCCCGCCCACCACCCGGTTCGTCCTCGGCCAACTCTCGGACTTGGATCCACTGCTCGAGTGCCGTGGTTGCGTAGGACCCAAGCGGCGCCAGCCGCTCCTTCTTACCCTTACCTCGAATGCGAACGAGCCCTGCCTCGAAGTCGACGTCTTCGTCGTTCATCCCAACAGATTCGCTCACGCGCAGTCCAGCCGAGTAGATGACTTCGAGAATCGCACGGTCTCTTAGTCCTTGTGGCTTGTCGGCAGCGGGTGTTCCAAGCAACCGTCCAATCTCTTCGGTTGTGAGAAAATGGGGCAGCCTTCGGTCCGGTCGCGGGTTACGTAGCGGCTTGGCGGGATTTGCTTCGACGAGTCCCTCGCGCATCGCGAACCGAAAGAAACTCCGCAGCGATGCTAGCCGCCTGGCAACCGACGTCTTCGCGTAGCCGGCTTCGTGTAGCGCGGCCACGTACCCTCGCAGGTCCATCGGGGTGATTTCTACGAGTTCCGCCGGATGGCCGTAGAGCTCTTCTAGGTAGCCGGCCAGCGAGGTTAGATCCTCGCGGTAGGACTTGATCGTCAGCAGCGAGGCATTTCGTTCAACGTGCAGGTAGCGGAGAAAACGGGCGATGGTGTTTTGCACGAGGCATCGTCCCAGAACTCTGTTCGCTCACTGAGACGGGCGACTAGTCTTCGCAGTTGTCGCTGGGAAGCGGAAGCTCGAAGCGCGTTGCTGACGATTCTCCGGCTTGTGCGGTCTGGCGAATCTTCTGGCTAAGCACGGCCGCGTCATACCAGCTGAACGTCAGGTCTGGGTCGGAGGCGTAGCGACCCAGGACGCGGAGTGTCTCTGCACGATTGTCGTCATCGAACAGGAAGACGTAGCGTTCGGGACCTTTCACCAGAGCCAATACGTTGATGTCTTGCTGTGTCACGTTGAGTGACCTCCCATCGCTGTCGCTGTCGCCGATCTGCTTTTGTGATGTACTCTGCACCCGCTCAACGGTGGTATCGGCCGATTGGCCAGCGCCAGACCACTCGCGTTTTTCCTGCTCCACCACGCGCTGACAGAAGCTCGGAGAGATGCAGATGACAGCAGAACCGAATAAAGTCCTCGCTGCGCTGCAGATAGGCTTGCCAGTCACCGAAGCGCGCGTCATCTCGGAAGTAGAAATAATTCGCTAGACCGCTGCGTGAATTCGGCATCGTTCCCGTGGTAGAGTCTGTGTCAATGACAGCACTGGTTTCGATTGGGGAATCGCTTCCGGTGTGACAGAGCTCGGTGGCGGTGGTACGAAGCCGCGAGGGTCGGGCCAGTCGACAGGCAGCTCCGGCGCAGGTATGCCGAACTCGTTTGGCTCCTCGGGGCTCGGCGCCATGTTCGGATGCTCGGAAACCGTTGAGTTTGCCGCATCTGGCGGCGGTAGCTCTTCGGTGGAAGAGGCGGGCTGGAATTTGGTGAGAGGGGCTGCTCCCGGAGCTGGCTGCGGGGTTTGTGTCTTCAGCTGTTCGCGAGCGAGCGCGAACTCGGCTTCGAAGACTAGCGACTCGGGAATGAACTCCTCTTGGGACGTGCCCCACGGCAGTCCATAGCCCGGCGGGATCGGATGAAAGCCGGGGTTCGCGGCGTGCCAGCGAACTGCGAGCCCTAATCTGGGTGGATAGTAGGGGGAGTACTCGGTCACCGATCCGGTGACGACGGCATCGACGCCCAAGACTTGCGCTAGCTGTTGAAAGTCCTTGCCCGTTCGCGGTTCCCAGCCGATATCCTGCAACCTCCTCTTAGCGACTCCGACCGGCATGACTTCAAAACCGGG
>CBDCWT010000080.1:0-80859 GCA_965223305.1 Pirellulaceae bacterium
CTTTCTGGAGATGGCCTGCTGCGAAACGAAGTTGGCGATTTGATCTGAATCTCCCCTGAACCTTACGAACGCTGTGAGTCGATCCCGCTCACGAGCCGCCCGGTCCTGCTGACTCATGACCTGCGATCGTTCCTGCTGCTCCAATTCTTTGACGCGCCTTTGACGCTCCCTAGCAATCGCTTCGTTGCGACTTCTGTTCTGAAAATCGATCAGTTGTTGCTCGCTCTTCTTCGATGCCACGACTGCATCCGCTGCCGACGCGACCCCGTTGAACGATAGAACCATGCGGGTAAGCGGATCTGCAAAACGAAGCAGCTCGTCTGCTGTCTTACCGCTCGCCTCAGAGAGCTTAGCGAGCCCCCGCATCGCGAGTCCTTGGCCAAATTGACCAACCTCGAAACCACCCAACCCAGCACCTGCGGCGGCACCTGCTGCACCAAGCCCGGCAGCCGCCAATGCCCCACGGCCGCCAAACCTACCGATCGTTGCCAGTCCACCACGACCAGCTATGCCACCAAAGCGCCTCGCCCGGCCAACCCGTCTGAAAAGCCCCCTCCCTTTGGCGGCTCCCTTGCCGATACCTTTGGTGGCAACTTCCGCAAGGCCCTCGCCAAAAATCTCTCCGATAAGATCCCCTCCGCCCCCGGCTGCGCCTCCAGCAGCGACACCTCCAAGCGCCTGCCCAATTCCAAGTGAGGACGACAGCGCATTCCAGGCCCGCAAGCCTTCCGTGATCCCGTTGACCGAGCCGATGATCGTGTCCGCCGCGCCTTGGATCTTGATTAGTTGCCGGAGCATCTTCTCGGTCGACTCTTCTCCAGCGATGCCCATTGTCGCAATGCCGCGACCCATCTGTATGAAAGCGGTAGCCGCCGCTTGACCGGAGGTGCGGGCCTTGTCGGCGTGGGCCTTCATGTCGTCGAACGCTTTCCGGCGGTTCACGCTCGACCTTGCGAATGTTGTCGAGCTCAGATTGAGCCGCTGCCTTAGCCGCCTTCGCCCTCTGATCTGCCGTTTGCCGAGCGGAGTCGACGGACTCGCGGTCCGCCCCCTTCATCATCCCGCTTGAACTTGTCGATCTCCGCTTTGGTCTGCGGATGGACAACGGCGCCCAAGCGGAATAGGACGTCATGTTCGTTAGCTGCTCCCGGTCTCGTTTTCGCCATCTCTCTACTCCTTTAGAAAGTCGGGATCGTGGGCTCCAGATCCCAGATCTCAATGTATTCCAGCACGTCTCCGTTGGTGCTTCCGCCCGCTCCGTGCTTCGTGGCGGACGTGTTGAATTCGCTGCCCGCCGAGTCGTACTCCAGCAGGTTGGTGTTGTTCACATACACTTTGTGGATCGTGCCATCGAGAACCGAACGGATGTCGTACGCTTCACCGGACGTCCCCGCAGACAAAGACGCTGTGGCAACCGTCGTGGGCGTGCCCGCAACAACCTTGATGATCTCGATCTGACTCGACCCTTGGTTCCAGGAGTGCTTCCAGTAGTTGTTCACGTCAGACAGTCGGACGACAAGAAACGGATTTCCCGGCCCCGTGTCACTCGGATCAAATCTTGCCAGCATGTGCACGTTCGACTTGCTCGCCTGGTACACCAGGAGCGACTCCGAGGCGTTGGTGAACTGGCAGTTATTCGACTGGATCTCGGCCGAACCAAGCAGGAAGTCTGCCTGCACGCCGGAACCGCCGGTTTCTTCGGCCGGACTCGTCGCATCTGAGGACCGCTCGTCGATGTTCGTTCCGTTCGCCCCGGTAAAACCATCCGCAACAATCGGATCCTGAACGAACGTGACCGAGCTCGGCACCGCCACCCGATCGATGTCACAGACGCCGGTTGCAGAATTCTGCGTGAACCACGGGTACACCGTGCCTGTACTTCCAAATCCATAGGTCCAGGCCAGCTTGTACGGCTCGAGGTCCTTTTTGAGGTACAGCTTGTTGCCGGTAGACCGCAGCACGTCGAGGCAGCGATAGGTCGAGCCGCCGACCAGCTCTGCGATCTTTCCAAGCGTGGCTCCTGCCGCGCGGGCGGACAGGTTCGACGGGTTAGCAAAGCCGAATCCAACCGCATCATGGTTGGTGTGCAATACGGACTGGTTAACTGACCAGCCCAGGTGCGCGTTGAAGTTCTTGTGGCTTGGCGTGATGACCACCTCGGCCATCCTCCCGGCTGCACGGGCGACCCCCTGGCCACCGTAGAATCCCAGCGTCCATCCTGAGTTGGTTCCGGTGGTCAGTTTGCCACCAGCTACTGTTAGTGAGCCACTGGTCTCGACCGGGATGATCGTGCCATCCTCGCCGTTGTACGGATTCTCAAGCGGTGCTGCGTCATCCGTGTCGAACTCGACCCTGGTCGTATAGGTGACGGCACTGGATGCTGCTACCGAGAACACTGCTGATCGGCGGGCCGGAACCGTGATCATAAACTGGGTGTCCACGCCAGTCTTGTCACCGCCTGTGTAACCGAGCTCAACCGGAGTGACGTCCGTCCACTCCGTTGTCCCAGTAATCCCCAGAGACGTCTTGTCGATCGTGATCGTCGCGTCAGTGATCTGTGAGTCCCGAGTTGTTGAAGATGACGAAGTACAGGTTCCCGCCAGCAAGAGTGCCGTACCTCTCCATAATCAGGTTGCTATCGCTGGCCGTGACGTGCGGAAAGTCTTGAGGCTGTGCCGCGTCGAGCAGCTTTAGAGTCGGGAAGTACTTGTTGCACTCCGTGCGGTCCGACTCCGTAAAGTCGTTCGTGTCAGCCCGCTGGTAGTTAATGCCGATCATTGAGGGCCACGCGGCGTACAGGTAGCAGAGGCTCCACAGACGAGGTAGGTCGACGTCCCCCGGAGAATAGGTGTACCCTCTATCAGTGATGAAGTTGACGCACCGTGTCCCAGCAATTGCCCCGCTTGTCTCGGAGAGACGTTCGGAAGTGATCCGGGTCCATCGTGGTAGCTGGCAAATGCGGTGGGTGAGAGTCCGACTCACCACCCCACATGTCCATCACCGCAGCGTACACCGGACCTGTCTGGGGAGAAGCAGAGACGTTGCCGACACTGATCGCCGCAGGAGTCCGCCCGTGCATCGCCGTAGAGTAGGCCTTGAGCGACTCGTAGTACGTGAACGACGTGATCATGCATGGCTCTTTCGTGGGCAAGTACCACGATAGGTCCGTGTCCATCAAGCCAAACTGATCCGAGTTGAAGTTCCAGTTCGTTCGGCCCGCGTTAACTCCCACGTTGTCATGGCTGCTTCCGCGATAGTCCTTCCCGGCCGCGATACACAGGTCGATGTCGCCCTGCTGCCGAGTATTGAGTTCCCCCTCGTGCTGGTTGGGACTGGGGCAGTTAGGCGAGGCATTCGATCCAATGACCGTCAGTGTTGACCCAAATCGGTGGGTAACAATGTTTCCGGACGAGTTCCGGATCTCGCAGTTCTCTGCGCGAACCCGCTCGTCCTCAAAGATCTTGTCCGTCCCCAAGCGGTCCATACGGTACGTGCCACCCGTTGTGGCGTAGAACCATTCCGGCGCCGCATCCATACCCGCCTGATTGGCTGAGATGATCGTCTGAAATCTGAGACGTACTCGCCTCCGGCCCACTAACAGTCGTAAAACTGTGCTCCAGGGCCCATGTTGTGCTGACCAAGGGCCACACCGTCATCGTGGTTGGCTGCGGCTCCGGTATTCGACCACCCCCGAGCGTCAAACGAGATCCCGAAGTCGTAGGTGTTTGTGAGAGCCTTGTTGAGATAGAACACCCACGTTCCGTGCCGGAAGTTTGGCGCGATCACATGGTCCTGGAACACCGCCGGGGAGATCTCCCGGAACTTCCTCATGCAATCACGGAAGTGCTGTGCCGGGTTATCCAGCCGGTAGGCAACAAACTTGAAGCTGGCTGTGTTGCGGTTGGGGTGGCAGCCGATGTGGAACTTGATCCATAAGCCATTCCCCTTTGCGATACACCATCCCGTGCTGCGGCGGATCGACACCAAAACCAAGACCGACGCCATTGATGCCATCCGACAGGGAGTGGCAGGGCATCGTAACCATCTTCCAGTCCGCCCGTCCGACAACCGGCCGAGTCTCGTAGAAGATGTCGATGTCTTCCGGGTCCGATGGCGCCGCCCGGGTCTCGTCCGCGTTCCGTCCGAACAGCAGCCCCGTCTGATCCAGCGGGACGCAGAATTCCAACCCCAGTGCACGATCAATCAGCGGTGCGTCTGTCGATGTGAGCGTCCCCTCAACCAGCAGATGATTCGACTGCTCGGTAATCGTGGCAGTAACGGTCGTATTCTGTCCGCTCGCGGATACGTCAATTTCCCCGCCAACTCCCGGCGAGAACGTTTGGGTCATGCGAGTGCCTTCGACGTCGTAGTCCTCGACTGTAACGTCATCGACATCGAAGTAGGTCCCGGCGCTCTGGTTGTAGAGAACGAATTCCAGCTTGAGGCTGGTGCATCCCTCGTCTGTAAAGACGGTGGTTGAGAACTCGGTCCATGAACCCGCGGAAGCTGAAGACAGCCACGTCTGCCTGGCGATCGGACGGCGAGGGTCGACTGCCTGCCACTTATGGAAAGTCGCGCCGACGGGTGTAATCCCAAACCACCTGGTGCCGGATCCACCCATCCGATATCGGAACCTAATCGTGTAGGTGTGTCCGACCTCTGCCGCGATCGTCTGGGTTACCGAGACACCTGCGACCGTCGCGTCCATGTGTAGGTAGTGGTCCCCTCCGGAATTGACCACCGAAGCGGAACCCGTTCCAGACTTAGACCACCCGCCATCGAGCGCCCCGCTCTCAAAGTCACCGTTGCCAACCTGAGCGACCGGATCTCCGAAGTTGGCACCGAAGTCGCGTAGGTAAAACCCACCTTGTTGGGTCGAGTGTTTCGCTAACGTGGTAGCCCCATCTTTGATGGACTGCACCTCCCCGGACGCGTTAAACTCGACCGAGAACCCATCCCCCGTGCTGGCGATCAAATCACCAGATCCGCCAACAACCGTGACATCGCGTGTCACCGTGTCGCTGTCATCGGTCCCGTCGTTGCACGAGAGGCTGATAGTGCGAGTGCCGGTCGTGATCGGGGCCGCGTTATTGTCGAATTGCACGCTCCGGATTGCGGATTGATAGTTGGCGACTGTGTCCGAGCCGGACAACGCCATCGTTCCCGTCGCTGCTGTCCAGGTGCCAGTGATGCTGCCAATCTGCACCGGGTAGACCAGCACGTCCTCGCCGTTCTCGTAGCCGGTAGTCAGCTGGATCGTTGCACTTGCTAGATTGGTGTTGTCATCGTCCACCACGATCAATGCGGAGCTGATGGCGGTTGGGACGTCCCCCTCCGCGAAGAGCATCGGAGAGGACTCCCAGTCGGAGATGACCGGCTTGTCGTTGACCGCAGTGATCGAGATGTCGCGCGTAGCCCCTGTGCTCTCGTCAGTTCCGTCGTGGGCCTTGAAAGTGACCGTTCGCGTGCTGGTGCTCGGGTTGTTGCTCGTGTTCTCGTACTTCACCGCGCGCAGTGCGGCTTGGTAGTTCGCGACGGTGTCGTTTCCAGTTAGAGTCATTTTTCCGGTTCCGGAAACCCAAGAACCGGAGATGTTCCCGGTGTCCACGAACGAAAGCACGTCCTCTCCGGACGCGTAGTTGGACGTAATCTGTACCGTGGCCGATGATAGATTGACACTATCAGGATCTGTCACGACAAGACTGGAGGAGACCACGGTGGCCGCATCACCTTCGGTGTAGGCCAGGGTAGCTCCGGCGTTCCCAACAGTCGGGGCATCGTTTACTGCCGTGATCGTGATGTCCCGCGTGACCGCTACGCTGTTATCGGTGCCGTCGTTGACCTGGAACGAGATCGTGCGAGTCGCGGTGCTCGGGTTTTGGCTCGTGTTCTCAAACGTGACCGCCCGTAAGTTGGCTTGGTAGTTCGCGATCGTATCTGAGCCGCTGAGGGTCAGTACGCCAGACGGGGCGTCGAACGAGCCGCCCCCACCGGCCAAGACGTCCTGGCCGTTTTGATAGTTGCCGCTGATTGTCACGGTGGCGGAGGCCATATTGGTATCGTCTACATCAGCAACCACAATCGCCAGAGCGATCGCAACCGCACCATCACCTTCGGTGTAGGCCAGGTCAGTCCCAGGCACACCGGACAAAGCAGGTGGATCGTTCACCGCGGTGAACGCGATGTCCCGCGTCAGCGAGTTGCTATCGTCCGATCCGTCGTTCACGGTGAACGTGACGGTCCTGGTCAACGCAGAGGGGTTGTCGCTGGTGTTCGAGTACTTGACGCTCTCCAGCGCCAGTTCGTAGTTGGCGATCGTGTCGGAGCCGCTCAGCGTCATCGTGCCGCTGCCCGAATCCCATGAACCAGTGATGTTCGCCGTGTCGGCAAATGAGAGCACGTCAGCGCCGCTTTCGTAGCTGCCCGTGATCTGGACCGTGGCCGAGTCCATGTGCGTATCGTCCACATCAGTGATCGTGAACGAGTTGGTGATCGCAGTGGCTGCGTCCCCTTCAGTGTATGCCAGGGAGCCGGACTGCATTCCAGATGCTACCGGGGCGTCATTCACCGGGGTCACGTCGATTTGCCGGTTCGCCGTGTTGCTCAGGTCGGTCCCGTCGCTCACCCGAAAGCTAACCGTGCGCGTTAATCCGGAAGGATCCTGGCTGGTGTTGTCAAACGTCACCGCCCGCAACGCCGTCTGATAGTTCGCCTTGGTGGTGGTGCCGCTGAGGCTCATCACTCCCGTGCCGGAGTTCCAGCTTCCCGTGATCCCAAGCTGATCGACGAAGGCCAGCACGTCGTTTCCGGAGTCGTAGTTGCTCGCGATCTGGACCACCCCGGAGGTCAGGTTCGTGTCATCTGCATCCGACACCGTAATCGTGGAGGTGATCGCTGTGGCACCGTCCCCCTCAGTCCAAGACAGCGCACTAGATTCGACTGCACCCAACACTGGCGCAGCGTTCCCGCTCGGTACTGGAAGTTGCGAGTCCGGATCCTCGAGCGGCGAATCCAGCGGTGGCATCAACGGCCCAGATAGCGGCAGTGTCATCGTGGCGGCCCTCCTTGGCCTTAGTTGTTAGTCCGCGCTCGTGCGATGTTGTCGAGGTGTCGGATGATGTCATCGCAAATCTTTTGCGCTCTCTCGATCCGCTGGAACTCCGCGCCTTTACCTAGCACTGTCTTGGCGGGAAGAAGCTGCCTAAGCGATTTGCGGATCGGCTCCACGATTGCCGAACCAGCTAAACGGTTCTTTGTGAGGATCTTGGAGACAGCCTCTGGGTTGGCCCCAACGTGGACCCACGACCACTCGCCCATGTCCGACTCGTCGATGACACGGATCTCCATGCCGTCCACGACGTGCGGTCTCATGGATAGAGGCATCACGTTGATCGAAGCCGCCCGAACGATCCTTTGCGTGATCAGGTCGAAGATCTGCTCCGCTTCTTTGATTCGCTGCGCGAAGTAGCTCGTGGCTTGGATCTCCTCGTCTGAGACCTTCAGAGCCAACTCGCCACTGGGGTGCTCACACTTAGCGATTGGAAAGTCGATCTGGCCGAATCCGTGGTTCCAGAGGACTACCGGGTTGCGCCGATAGTTCTCAAGCTGGACGCCAGTCGGCAGAATCACTTCGCCATCCCGGTCGATGGCGGCCGTGTTGATCACCGTGGTGGCCGACATCTTCGATTTGTCGAAGGTCGGCTGGGCGGCTACATCCAGAGCCACGCGATTGCCGTCGACCTTGTACAGGCCGCCGAGTGTAGATGGGGACATCCGTGTCCTCCTTTTTGGGTTGTCAGGCGGGGACCCGCTGCTTTCGTTTGAGAACCCGTTCAGCTTTGCGGACGTCGCTAAGGCTCCAATCGTAGGCAAACGAGGAGTTGATGCGCGGTTTCGGAATCTCACCTCTCTCGAGGTGTCCGCGAAGACGCCAATAGCTAACGTGAGCGCCGCGTCGCTCAAGCTCGGCGATGGCTTCCTTGGTCGTCACGACCTGCTGCCTCCTGCAACAATGGTTGTTGGGCCCCCTATCTCAGTTAGAGAATAGTGAGTGTTCATTTTGCAAGAGTAAGTCGCGGACCGACAGGGACGCCAAGAAACTGCGGAACCATCCTGATTCTGCGTTTTCCCCACGTAGGTCTGGTTGAATGAACTGCTTCGCAGGGTGTTGTCACCACCCCCACCACGTCATCGTGGGTCAAACATCCCACTCAGCTCTGACCCGTCAGATCGGCGATAACCCGTTGAGTACTGCAGCGGAAACAACTCCACCTCCGGATGTGCTCGCTGGAACTTGTAAAGTTCTTCGGCCAAGAGCGTGCCGGTTGAATTGAACGAGTAAAAGGTGGAGTCGGTGGCGTATACGCAGATGAAGTGCGCATCGCCCGTCGCGTATCCTTCCCAGATCGGCCCTCGCGACGGAGTAAACGATGCAAGGACATTTAGGTCCAAGACGTCATCCGGCAGAGGATCGAGGCTGAATACCGGAAACATTGCGTGATCATTTCCCGTGTGGACCTCTTCGAGGATTCGTTGAAAAACGTCACGGCGGATGCCCCATGAGCACGCGATGTCAATATCTGAGGGTTCGTAGAATCTCGCCCACACGGGATGCAATCGCAGCTCGCTCATTCCGAATCGCGATTCAGTAACCATCGTGAATCGGTCAGGTGTTAGTGACATCGCCATCGCGGATCAGGTCTCAGCGGCGCTCAGCAAACCAGCGATCCATCTCACTCGTGTTCTCCGCAAATCGCCTGTCGTAATCGACCTGGGTCTGCATCCGCTCACGGTGGATCCGCTCCTCTTCGAGCTTGTGTTCAGAGCTCGGATGTGACCAGACACGTTCCTTTACTTCGTCGGGCGTCGCGGGACGAGATCGCCGTCCATCGCGAATGTACGGCCTGTGGTCGTAGTAGAACACGGGTTCGCTCTGTCTCGGAACACGAAGCACGAGAACAGTGTTTCCAGCTCGAATGGCAAGCACTATCTCAACACGGAGAACAGGACGCACTTGACTGACTATGCCTTGAGCTCGTTCGACCAAGTCGTCACGAGAATCAGCATCAGGAGCGTCCACGCCAACAATCTCGCCGTTGTTGTTGATTCCAACGAACACCGCGCCACCGCCAGACGTGGCTAAGGCGGCCAACTCCTGGGCTAACCGGTGTCCTTGTTCGGGGAATCGATCCTTAAACTCGATGGATGATGACTCACCTGACTCGCAGATTGTAGGCAGCTCGGCAGACAGCTTTGCATCTGCCCATTTGGGGATCATCTCGTTCGCTTCCATCACCACCTCCATTCGGCATTGGTTGTCATCGTCCCGCCAATATCGCCTTAAGCATCGCAAAAGCCAACTGGCTAGGTCACGGCCGGAATCCGAATTCCCTAACAGACCCAGCTGAACGAGCATCTCTGAGTACGTACCGCACATCACCGTGGCCTGGCTGAAGCCCGGCACCGCGCAGAAGTACGTCGGTGAAGTGGAAGGCTTGACCGGCAAGAAGCTCACGATCAAGCGGTTGGTCTTCAGCCCACACACCGGGAAACGGGTAGTGATTCCGCTCACTGGAGCCAAGAGTTTTGACCTCTTAAGTAAATTGGCAGCTGAGTACTAGGCTATTGAAAAACTGTCGTCGTAAGTCGTTACTGATATTAACTATAAATCAAAGCATCAAGTTGATGCTTTGAAAAAACTGGAGCATGCGGAGATGGACTTCCACGACAGAATGTTGGAGCGCCAGGAGTGTTGGCGCAAACAAGATTGAAACGACGCGAAGGAGGCAATGCGGGTAAATGTCTGGACTACGTTGGCAGCTGCTTTGATTGGGGCCGCTGTTGGCGTTGGGCTCATCTTATTGGCAAAGTCATTGATAGAGGGGGCGATGTGAGGACTCACAGGATAGAGGGGTCGATGTCTGAATCACTGATCATCCAGTACACGAATCTGCTTCACAAGTACCGCGATGTGAACGCGAAGCAGGTAAGGGAGTTCGTCGAACAGCACAAGGACGACAAAGTGTTTGTTCTCCAAGCTGAGACATTAGACAAGCTCTTTGCCTCCCGAGAAAAACTGTCGTCGTAAGTTGTTACTGATAGTAACTATAAATCAAAGGGCCAAGTTGACCCTTTGAAAAAACTGGAGCCCAAAAATTGGCGTTCGTACCTGCTGAACCGATTTCTCCTGGTGAGTACCTGAAAGATGAATTGGACGCCAGGGGCTGGACTCAAGAGGAGCTAAGCGACGTCACCGGTATTAGCCGGAGACAAGTAGCGAACATCATTGCAGCTAAGTCCGGCATCACGCCTGAATCTGCCAAGTCCATCGGCGCTGCTTTTGACCAAGACCCCGTTACGTGGATGAATCTACAAGTTGCGTACGAGCTGGAGCGGGCCAGGGGAATCAGCGAGGGAGAGTGTGAGGTCGACAAGCAGCGGTCGAAAGCTCTCGATGAGCTGACGGAGCAGGCCCAAGAACTGGATATGGGCTACTAAAACAGTTCAAAAAACTGTCGCCGTAACTCGTTACTGATATTAACTATAAATCAACCGGTCAATTTGACCGGTTGAAAAAAACTGGGCCCCACAAAACCAAAAAGGATCAAAACATTGGCAGTACATTTGAGCCCCCAGAGCCCGCATGCCTACCCACCAACCAACAACGCCCGCGCAGAGGCAACTTATCTGCGACAGATCTCGATCCCGTGCCACTGCACGGCCTGCCCGGAGAACGATGGACGTGGCCGATGTGCAACGCCCTCGATGATCCAGATCGGGGCGGAGGGGCAGCGATTGCCCAGTCGCTTTTCTCACAGCCGATCTGGCTGCATGGCACCGCCAGGGCTGTTACGCGGCGATCGACCCGTCTGCGTTTTTCTAGGTGTCTTGATGCAGCCCTACTGCATGGCGGGACCCGCGGCCTGACGATCGACCTACCTGGAATTCCATCAAGCCACCTATACTTAAAACCGTGACACTGATGGAAGCTAACACGGTACAATGCCGCCCGGATTTTCTTTGTCGATCTGGGGGGGTGGGCCATGCTGGACAAAGTGAAGTGTGTGGACTGCGGGTATCTGCAGCTTAGAAATCGAAACTCAGACGAAAGGGTGGGAGCGAGTCCCGAATACAGAAATGCCGGAGCAATGCCTCGGTCCGGCAACTACGATGTTTACGATTCGGCGCCGTTATGCTGGAAAGGTGTCGACCTTTCGTCAGAGACGGAAGGGACTGATCGAACGGAAGGACATGCGGTTGCTGCGAAACTCCGACCGTGCAACTTGTTTACACCATGGCAGCCCAGCCTGTCTCCCAAGGAGCATCACGACATGACGATCGTAGAGAAGGTTGAGGCCCTTCACGCGCGGCATCGCAAGGAGGACATAAACCGACAGGAGCGGTTTGAGTTTCGCAACAACCTACGGGGGTGGGTCGCGATCCTGATCGCAGTTATTGCGCTCGTCGTTAGTATCCTGAGCTAGCATCTTTCGCGACCTTTTCGGCCGCTGGATCTGTGCGAGTTTTTTTCAACCTGTCAACGTGACAGGTTGATTTATGTCCATTCGTGCCATTGTCTTGCGACGACGGTTTTCTACCTGCCCCTTCTCGGCTGCCGCCCTGTTTTTGCGTCTCGTGTCGGAGCCGTTTTGCACGCACTTCCCGTTCTTGCTCGCGGGTCATGTTCCGCTGATTGACGGCCCGGCTGTAGATCCAATCGAGCGCCTCTTCTTCAGACGCAAAGTTATGGCACTTGACGTCAAAGGGGATGCCATGCTTCGTCGCGATCTCGTATCGATTGTGGCCGTTTACAATCTGGTCGCGCCAAGTTTGGATCGGCTCCTCAATCAAGCCCGCACTGACGATGTCCCGCTCAAGACCCTCAAACTGCTCCTTCGTCAGCGCTGGCAGCGCATCCCGGAACTTCGGGTTGATCTTTAGCTTCTCAAGTGTTGCTACCGCTTGGAGTTTTCAATTTCCAAAGTGTCGGCAAAAGTGAGACAAGTTCGTTTGGCGGTCGCAAAGCGCCCGCAACGACGAATCCACGATGAAGCAAAGGTCACTCGCGACTGACTTTGCGGCGACACAATCCTACACGCGATGTAGCGCCAGGAGTGAGAGGGGTTGCCTCGAAAAAAATCGACACGGTGAAGGAGCGCGTGAATAGCATTCACCAGCGTTCATGCGCGCTCAAAAAATCGCTCGATAAGCTTGGGGATTCATGATGACAGACCTTAAAAAGAAAGTAGGGGAATCGCACGCCAGAGAAAGGGAGTGAGAGATGGGAACATACCTGCCAACAACAACAGTCGCGCGGCGACTTGGGATCGGCCATAGCAAAGTCTTGGCATGGATCCATAGCGGGCAATTGCGGGCCGTGGACGTGTCTCGCTCCGGTGGGAAGCGGCCGGTATGGAGAGTCGCAGAGTCAGATCTGCAGGCTTTCTTGAAGCGGCGGTCGCGAAAACGCAGGGCAGTATCACGGACCTGAGACCCAAGAAACGACACGGGCCGCCATCGTCACTTGGCGGCCCATGTCCAACTAATCACTAATCAAGGAGGATTTGAAGAGTGAACAACTCCCTAGAACTGCATTGTAGCACGGAGATCCAGAAGGCGGCAGCGGAATATTATGAGCGAGGACTCTGCGTCGTGCCTGCTCGCGGAAAAATCCCCACAGAAAAGTGGGGCGTCGCCGATCACGCGACACAAACGCTGCCGCAAGTGCTTGAGATGTTCAGCGGCGATGAGCCACCCAACATCGCGATCGTCTGTGGAGCGCCATCTGGGGGACTTGTTGTCCGGGACTTTGATGTCGCGGGTGCGTACTCCGCATGGGCCGCCGCGCACCCGGAACTCGCGAAGTCACTCCCCACGGTGCAGACAGCACGGGGATATCACGTGTACTGCCGGGACGACCAGCTCAGCAAGACCATCGACTTCGGAGAGGGGGAGCTGAGGGTCAACGGGATTGTGGTCGCCCCGCCGTCGGTACACGAGTCTGGAGCTGTCTACACTTGGTCCATCCCGATCGCTAGAGAGATTCCCACTGTTGATGTTGCTGCGGCTGGTCTCGCTACCGCCTGGCACACACCAGACACTGCCGTGGAGAGTAGTAATATGGCCTCTACTCTCTCCACACTCTCCACTCTCTCCACGGCAGAGTTACTCGGTGACGAGGGTGTTAGGCGAGCCATCCTGAGGTGGCAACCACCGGGCGAAGGTCTCCGGAACAAGTACCTGTTCGAGTTGGCTCGACAACTGAAGGCTATCCCGCTGACCGCGCCGCTGACTGCGCTGCAACTGACACCGGTAGTTGTCGAGTGGCACAAGTACGCCAAAAAACAGATCGCGACGAAGGATCTTGGCGCATCATTGGCGGACTTTGCCTTCGCGTGGAACCGGGTGCGGCATCCCGCCGGCGCAGACGTGATGGGGGACATTGTCTCGGCAGCGAGGATGTTGCCGGTTCCCCCTGAGCTTGATCTATGCGAGCCGGACGAGACGATCGTCGTCCTTGCTAACATGCTCCGCCTCCTGCAAGCGCAGTCCCCGAACAGGTCAATCTACCTGTCATGCGACAAGGCGGGGGCATTGCTCAGCATCCACTCCAAGACCGCGTGGCGTTTGCTCCGGGGACTCGTCGAGATCGGATTGTTGAAAGTTGTGAAGCCGGGAGAAAAACGCCAACGCAAGGCAACGCGATATCGGTATCGAGGGGAAATGATTGTCATCAATCGGGAGTGAAAGATGAGCGAAATCAATTACGAAAAGGTCGCGGAAATCGCATTGGAGATGGGATGTCCGCCGGAGATCGAGGGGTGCGCGGTTCCGGATATTTGGAACGTCTTCAACGCGCTGCAGGTAATGGATGCGCTCCACTGGGACGGCTTCCACATTGGGCCCGAGTTGTCCAAGGCAATCTGCCTGGACCACGATTACTTTTTGTTGGTTTGCGGTCTCGATGGTGGGCGTAGTGGGTTCCTGGTGGAGCGAGTGGGCCTGCGCGACGGCAAACCGATCTACCGCTACACGGGCGAGCGACAGTGGCCGCTCCCAATCAGAGGCAACACTCAGCTAACGCACTAATTGGGCGGAGGCGCCCCGAGAACCTGCAGACAGGAGGGCCAAGCAATGAATGAGGTACAGATCGCGCAGACAGCAGTCCAGATATGGGATTTGCTGCAGTTCGCGCGCGAGGAGCTCACTAAGATCAAGGATGAGCTCGAAAAGGGAAACATCAAAGGCGGCAAGGACGTCGCTGAGTCACTCTTAGAGAAGCTCGGCGGCGACGTAAAGCAAGGAGGTACAGGATGAGCTACGCAGTAGCGCTGTATGAGATCGATCAAAAGGCACTCTGGAGGCCCGAGGGACCGGGCGAGCCACCGCCGAGCCATATCTGCACACTGATCGGCACTTTATCGAAAGGCTACCCGGACGGGAGATCAGCGTCGGTGTCGTGCGACACCGTGAACCAGGAGATTCTCCGTCGGGAGCGGTACCCACAGCACTGGGCATGGACGCACCAAGCCAGCGACCTGCCTGACCTGCGTGAGGTCGAGATAGTCGACGGCGAGGTCCGCCCGGTGCATCCCCGCGAGGAGCCGAACGCAGAGGCAATTCGACGTGAGCGGCACGTCCGCCGCAGGAAGGAGTTCGGCGATCGCCTGGACCGCGAGTTGTCCCGTCACAGCATCTCTAGCCTCGCGCGGCTTCTCGATGAAATCGTGAGCCACGATCCGCAGCTCGAATCCGCGCGGCAAGCAAACGGCGTTTGGCGGCTCGGATGGTCGCGCGCCGAGGCGGCGGTCGAGGAGTTGCGGCGAGTCGCGGCGACACTTGCCGACGGTGAGTTGCCCGCGAATCACTAATCAGGAGGACATCAGAAGATGGAACTCGTAACGAAAGAACGGACACCCAAGTCGGATGGATACTGCGTTTTGGCCTACAAGGCCCCCCATCATTGGGTCTCGGATGACATCTGCGGGCCACCACCACCGGGAGCGGAGCTGATCGGCATTTTGGATGACCGACACCCGAGCGGCCGATCCGCCATCGCGGCGGCCCAAGCCACGAACGCAGGATTTCTGATGCGCTCTTCAAGGATCAGTGGAGTGTGGTGCTGGCACGCAAAAAACGATGACGTGCCGACCGGCCTGCCTTATGTCGAGTGGGTCGACGAGTAGCTCACACTGGGATTTTTTTCGCGCGCTAAGCTTTGAGATCCAATGTCAAAAAGCCAAACTGAAGGTAGAGGCGTACACGACCGCTCCAGCAACCAACATAGGACGACTCACGGTGCAGACGTTTACGACTAGAGAGATCGCCAAAACACTCGCGGTGCCCGACTGGAAGATCCGCCGACTATTTGAGGACGGCAACCTTCCGGAACCGGAGCGGTTTGGGGGGCTGAGGGTGATCCGGAGCGTGGACATTCCCGCGATCGTCGACGCACTGCGGAGACGGGGGTGGATTTCAAAGGATGCAGCAGTGTCATCATGACACTGTAACCGACAACTCCAAGGAGGGGTAACACTTGATGGAAAAGTTGCAGATCAATCCGAAGTTCCGGGACGCGCTCCCGCCGCTAACCGAGGAGCAGTTTGGGGGTCTTGAGCGGGACATCGTCAGTGCGGGTTTAGTCGAGGAGCCAATCCAAACTTGGCGCGACCAGATTATCAACGGCCACAATCGCTACGAGATTGCGACGAAGCATGGCATCCCCTTTGACGTCAAGTGCCATAACTTTGTGTCTGAAGAGGAGGCGCTCGATTGGATCTACAGCCGGGCCGTCAATCAGCGGAACCTGACCCGTGAGCAAGAGCGGGAAGTGCGGGCGAAACAGTACCGCCACGAAAAACAAAAACAGGGCGGAAGCCGCGAAGGGTCGGGCAGAAAACCGTTGTCGCAAACGACTGGTAGCAATGGACATAAATCAAGTGGACAAATTGTCCACTTGAAAAAAGGCGACGCTCCGGCGGCCGAGAAAGTGGCGGCCGAATCGGGGGTGAATGCCCGCACTGTCAGGCGCGACGAGAAGTGGCTGACCTCTGTCGAGAAGTTGTTTCCGAAGCTCCAGTCTCGCATCAAATCCGGCGAGCTGAAGATCCCGGACGCGACGGTGCATCTGCTGGCCACTGTGGACCACGCGACGCAGCAGGAGATTGCTCGGGACGTCCGAGTTGGAACCCACAAAAGCTTCAGCGAAGCCCTTACTTCGCGTGGTGCGGCTATCAAGCCGGCACAGCGCACCGCAACTGCGAGAAAGAGGAAGCCGTCTCCCGCTTCAGGGTACGTAGTACACCGAAAACGAATAGACGAATGCGCGGGCCGCCTCGTCCGCGCGGTGTGCGGGATGACGAAAGCAGCCGGCAGCCTGCACAGCCAGGAGCACAGTAAGTGTACAGAGTTGTTTGGCGAATACTATGCCGCAGTGATGAGACTTATCCCGCCCGACACCGAATCGGTGACTCGCGACAATCCCAAGGGTGACAGTCGAGTCGCGATTGCCGAGTCCAGAATCGACGAGTGTCTCGAGACGATCTGTCGGCAGATAACACCGTGGTCCGAAGCTAAGGGGATGAGTGCACAGGATCGTGACCGATTCATCAAGCAGACGAGTCAGTTATTCGATCTGTTCAACGAGTTCGCGGGATGCAGGAGCCAACCGAGATGATCGCACCCAAAACCATTCAGGATTGCCGCATTTCACTCCGCGCTGAGCTCCAGCTGCAGCAGAAGCAGCTGGAAGAGCAGATGTCAGCCGAGATCGACATCCAGGAGCGGCTCGTCCTCGACATCATGACCCACATCGTTGAGAGCGGATACACCTCCGATGAGGAGATGGACACACTCGAGCGCGAGTCAGCAGAGCTAGAACGACTCTATGATTTCCGGGCGCGCATCGCCCGATGTCACGCAGTGCTGGATTCATTCCATAAGTTCTTGGAAGCCGAGCCGCACGAACGCGACGAACGCGATCGGGAACTCCAGCGGGTGCTCAAAGCAGTTCAGGACATCCAACGACGACGCCCACCACCGTTGGCGGACGGACTCCAAGAATGAGTAACGAGTCCCCACACTCCCCCGAAGAACAGCAGATCCGGATCGAAATAGAGCAGGTTCGAGCCGAATTACCGCCGGAAGTTGCGGCAAACGCTCGCGAAGGAGGCAGAATTGCTGCGGAAAAGGGACGAAATGACCCCAGAACGTGCAATCTCAAAGATCTGAAAGTGTCTAAATCGAAAAAGCCAGCAATGAAACTCGCGGAACGCCGTGCGAAGGCTGGAGAGCTGTACCTCAACGGATACGATCAACGGCGAGTTGCAGAAGAACTGGGAGTCTCGATCAGCACTATCTCGAGGGACCTCGCCAAGCTGCACAAGCAGTGGATCACCGATAGTTCTGAGGCCGTCGACGCGATCAAAGCACGGGAGCTGCAGCGGATCGACCGCATTGAGCGAGAGGCATGGGGCGGATGGGAGTCGAGCCGAGCCGAGCGGTTTTTAGGGCGAGTAGCGTGGTGTGTCGAGACGCGACTTAAGCTGATTGGCGCGTTCGTAAACAAAGTCAGCCTCACGGATCCAACCGGGGAAGAGCCTTCGATCCGCTTTGACTTCAACAAGCTAAACGTGGACGAGTTGCGAGTACTGGTCCAGCTTTCTAAGCAGAGCGATCAGGGGAAGTCGACAGTCACGACCGTGGACGGAGCAGTGCTGGAGCACGCAGAGGAGGGCAAGGATGCCGCAGCCTGAATCAATGGAACTCACGCGCGAGGAGCTTCGCGCGGCGCGGCGGGAGTTGTACCAACGCAGCCTGATCGAGTTCGCCAAAGAGTTCTGGCACGTCAATGAGCCGGGACGACCGCTTGAGTGGAATTGGCACCTCGACGCGGTCTGCGAACACTTGGAGGCTGTCAGCCGGGGTGAGATTCGGCGGTTGGTGGTCAACATTCCGCCGCGAACGTCCAAGTCCTCTTTCGTGTCGGTGCTGTGGCCGTCATGGGTCTGGGCCGGGGATCCCGGCCATCAGTTCCTCTGTGTCAGCCATGGATCCGATGTCGCAACTCGTGACACCCGCAAGATGCGCAACGTTGTCACTAGTCGGGAATTCCAGGAGCTGTGGGGACGCAAGGTCACTCTGGCCGGAGACCAGAATCAGAAGACACGGTTCGAGAACACGAAACGCGGGCACCGGATCTCGTACGGAATGACCTCGTCGTTCACCGGAGAAGGTGGGGACACGATCATCATCGACGACCCGATAGACCGGGATTCAGCCAAGAGCGAGGTAGAGCGCCAGGCGGCTATCGAGACGCTGGATGAGAAAATTAGCACCCGGCTGAACGACCCAGCCGCGTCGTCCATCGTGATGGTGATGCAGCGATTGCACGCCGAGGACCCAACTGGCCACGTGCTAGAACAAGGTGGTTGGGAACACTTGATGATCCCGATGCGGTACGAGCCGGGACACCCGCACCGGTCAAGAACGTCGCTGGGCTGGACCGATCCACGAACGGGGGACGCTGAACTGCTCTGGCCGGAGCGGTTTACACCGGAGGCAGTCGAGCGGTGGGAGAAGACGCTGGGGATCTACGGCACGGCCGGGCAACTCCAGCAACGCCCCGCTCCCCGAGGAGGTGGTCTGTTCCTGGTCGACAGGTTTGGGCTGATCGACGAATCCCGCCTACCAACGGAGTATGACGCGGTGTGCCGGGGCTGGGACAAGGCAGCAACGTCATTGGACACTGCTGACTACTCAGTAGGAGTGTTGATGGCGAAGAAGGGGACTCGCTTCTTCGTGCTGCACGTAGCTCGCGGGCAATGGTCCCCCGCCAAAGTTGAGGCGATGATCGACCACTACGCCGAGCAGGACCAGCTAGAGTTTGGGGAACGAGTGAGGATCAGAATCGAGCGAGAGGGTGGCGCTGCGGGGAAAACAGTTGAGGAGTTAACCACCCGGCGGCTGCAAGGCAAGAACATCCGGTTTGAGCTGGCCCGAGGATCGAAGGAGGATCGTGCCGAGCCGTTCGCCATCGCAGTCGAGAACCATCAGGTTCTAGTTGCCAAGTCGGCCTGGACCAAAGCCTTCCTTGATGAGCATGCAACATTCCCGCTCGGCCGGCATGATGATCAGGTCGACGCGGCCGGGATTGCCTATCGGGAACTAGTGAGCCCGGTCCGGCGGCTCCGATTCGCAACCAATACGTCCAGCACTGGCACATCTAGCCTCGGACCGCAGAAGTGCACCAACGAATGGTGTCACATGTACCCACCACCGGGACGCGAGACTTGCTGCGACCTGTGCGCTCCAGGTGATGGCAGGCACACTCCTGAATGCTACGAGCACTCGCGCAAAGTGTTCAATTCGCTACCTGAGATACCGGACCCATACGACGGCGAGCGCAAGATCGTCATCCACGATCCTGACCGATCGGCTTGGGGGTATGCCCGACACTAACAAATCACTATTCGCCAACTGTGGATCCTGAGTTGGGAGGTTCGTTGTTATGAGAGGACGCAGTATATGGTCTCTAAAGCATTGGTTCCGAGCGAAGTTGCCAAAGTCCCCCGGCTCACCCTAACGCGGCAGGAGCTGGCCGACTCATTTGGTGTCGGGGTCGGCACGATCGACAAGTGGAGGACGCAGTACGGACTCCCGTTCATCCGCCGTGAGTCTATGGTGTTGTTTCCGGTTTCGGTCGTCGATGCTTGGCTTGTCGAAAATTCGGAACGAAACACGCAAGATTCAACCGAATCCGCCGAATGACACTTGCTAGCCATTTTGGCAAGTAGTACAATACGAGACGATGGCAATGGAATTATTCAGCGATCAGCTCCGGGCCGCGATTGAGGCGGCAGATGTCAGCAGGTACCGGCTCTCTAAGTTGACCGGCGTCTCTCAAGGGCAGCTGTCCGGCTTCGTGCGCGGCACCAGAAAGCTATCGCTGGACACGATAGATCGACTGGCGGAAGAGCTCGGTTGGCAGCTAACGGTTCAGGCAAAGAGGAAGAAGAAGTAACTAACATGAGGTAGTGTAATGGCGAGTCTGTGTGCGGATCCGGGCGGCAAAAAGAGGATCTTAGTCAAATGTCGAGACGGCATTCGTCGGCCGATCCGGCTCGGCAAAATGTCGCTTCGGAAAGCCAGGTCCATCGAAGTCTACATCGGCGATCTGGAGTCCGCAGGGCTGGCTAACGCGACACCGTCCAACGAGACCATGCGCTGGCTCCAGCACTTGAGCGATCAACTCTACGCCAAGATGGCAAGAATCGGACTGGTACCGCACCGCGACCGTGCCACTCTGAAAGCGTTCCTCGACCGGTACATAAAAGGCCGCACTGATGTCAAAACGAACACCGTGAAGAAATACAAGTCGACCAGGAAGAGGCTCATCGAATTCTTCGGTGCGGAGAAGCCGCTTCGCGATATCACACAAGGCTGTGCCGACGATTTTCGGCTCCATGTCGCGGGCACTGTGAAGGAGGAAAACACGGTCCGCAAGCACATCGCCGTGGCCAAGTTGTTCTTCGGGGCTGCCAAGAAGCGGCGTCTGATCTCGGAAAACCCCTTTGAGGGCCAGGCCTCCGCCATCCGCCCGAACCGCAAGCGTTTCTACTTCGTTTCAGTGGCAGAATCCATAAAGGTGCTGTCCGAGATGCGTGATAACGAGTGGCGTTTGATCTTCGTTCTGAGCCGCTACGGTGGCCTGAGATGCCCGTCTGAGCACCTCGGGCTCCGATGGCAGGACATTGATTGGGAGCGGGGCAGGGTAACGGTCCACGCACCGAAGACCGAACACCACGCGGGACACGAGTCGAGAGTGATTCCTTTGTTTCAGGAGATGCGCGAGCCGCTTGACATCGCATTCACCAACGCGGAGCCGGGAGCTGAGTTCGTTATCCAGCGGCTCCGCTCAGGCAGTCAAAACTGGCGGACACAGATGAAACGCTTCATCACCCGAGCCGGGCTAAAACCGTGGCCGAAGATATTCCAGAATCTCCGCAGCACGCGACAAACGGAACTGGAGGAATTTCTTCCGTCGCATGCGGTCACGGCGTTCATGGGCAATTCTAGACCCGTAGCGGAGCGTCATTACCTTCAAGTGACCGATGCTCACTTCGAGCGCGCATGTTCGTTAAACAGTCTGGCGCAAAATCCGGCGCACCACATGGTCACATCTGGTCATATCTCGTCACGTGACAAATTCGAAGACACTGCAAAAGTAGTGATACGTGACGAGGTGGTACGAGACGGGAACCAGGGAATAGCCGGAGCGGGACTCGAACCCGCACGAGGGATACCCCTCACAGGATTTTAAATCCTGTGCGTCTGCCAATTCCGCCATCCGGCCAAGGTGGTTCAGCGTAACGAATCGCGTCGTTTCAGAACAGACTGCCGAAATAGTGCGCCATCACAGCGCCGTCATTCCAATTCCGGGGGTTGCCAAGTGCGGCGGACGCTGACGCTTTCGGCAACGGGGCTGAGAGGCCGAGGAGCAGGCGGCCAGGTTGCTGTCGGCGGTTGGCCACCGCAACGTACAATGCTCCGAGGCGCATTTGCCGGCGGATGAAGCCCGGCCTCTCCTCCGTGCCCTGCTGACTTCCCAGCCGCAAGTGGTGTCACTGTTGTAGAATAGCGGTGTGAATCCGGCCGCCTATCTTCTTCCTATCATCGTGGTTGCCGTGGCGATGGCGATTCTGCAGTTGGTCGCCATTTGGGCCGGGGTCAGCCGGCGTTCTTGCTTTGTTCGGACTCTCGCAATTTGCCTCGTGTTGGCGACCATGTTGCCCATCCGGGCACTCGAACCGATTGTCTGGCACGCGCTCGCCCTGCCTCTGACCGCCGTCTGTAGTCGCTGGCTTTGGCGGCGATTTGGCGACCAGCCGCCGGGAGAACGGGACGAGCCTGGCGTTCGTTTCAGCCTGCAGAGTTTCTTCTTGTTTGTGCTGCTTGCGGGCGGACTTTCTGCGGTGGTGGCCCGACTGTGGCACGATGGCGGGGTTCCGCAATGGGAAAATGCCGTCCTCGTCGCATGCGGAGCGGTGATTTCGCAACTCTGTCTGTTAACAGTGCTGCGTCGTTGGTGGCGGTTATTGCCGCTGGCGGCCATCTTGCTCTTGGCCAGCGGCATCGGGGCCCTCGCGGCATGGGTGTTGGGCGTATCGGAGCGCTTGCAACTCACCAATATGTTTCCCGATATGTTTCCCAGCACATACCATGTGCTGGGCCTGTGCAGCGCGGCATACGCCGTCATGGCAGCGGTCATCCTCGTGGTCCTGATGTTCGCTACGATGGGCCAGTCGGAACAGCGCCGCGTGGCAAACACTGGTCGAATCGGGCTGCTCGCCGTCGCGGTAGTTGTGTTGATTCCAATGAGCACTCTCTACTTCCAGATGCTGCAAGGTCCACCGCTTCCCACTGATCACCGTGCGGCCCCGAACAACTACAACGAGATCTCGAAACTTGTGCAGGAAGCCGTTCGGCTGAATCCCTCGGAGCTGGACTTGTTCTCGATGCGGCGGGGTCCATCACCAACCACCAGCCGGGAGTTGGAGCAACACTACGACGACCTGTTCGCCGTCTTACAGACACCGGGATACGTGCCGCTGGACCTCCGTCGCGACACGACCCATCAATACATGATGAAGGTTGTCGGGGAAGAAACGGGGCAGTTTCGCAGTGTTTGTCGCATGTTCGATGCCGAAAGCCAGTCGGCCACGGTCAACGGGAGGTTCGGCGATGCCGTCAATTACAGCCTGGCCAACGTCCAGATGGGAAACACCGTTTCCCGCGGTGGCATCGCCATCCAAATGCTGAATGGCATTGCCATAGAAGGTTTCGGTACGTACCGGCTATGGAAGATTCACGCTGACCTGACCCCGGACGAACTGCGGAAGCTGGTCAAGGACTTGGAACGAATCCGCGCCGCACGCGAAGGCTACGAGTTGACGGCGGCCCGGGAATTCGCCTTCACTGATCGGACATACAACTGGATGCATCGTTTATTGAGGGTCGTGAGCCGGTTCATCGGTTATGACCACGCCGCTCCGGTCATGAGCGTTTCGAGAACAGCTTACGATCGCCGGACTGCGGAGATGTCGTTGCTGCTGGCCGAATTGGCCGTGGCGGCGTACCGGAAGGAACACGGTGAGGCCCCCGATACGTTCGACCAGCTTGTGCCTGATTACCTCGCCACCGTGCCTCCCGATCCCTGGTCGGGCAAACCGGTCATCTTGCGAAAGACGGCCGACGGCGTTGTCGTCTACTCAGTCGGCCCCGATGGCAAGGACGACGGCGGCCGCTTTGGCGGCTACAGGAATGTGCTTACGAATCCCGGATTCGATTACGACCTGGGAGTTGCGGATCGTTAATGAGGTGTGTGTTGGTGGACAAACCGTCCCACAATGGCAACGTGCTAACGTTAACCCGAATTATTCATGAGCGATCTGCTGCGAGGTCGTAAGTCCATCCGTGGCTTCGTCATGCTTCACAATTCTCCCTCGACGTATTGCTTCAATACGCCTGCGGAAGAATTGCTCGCCTTCCTTGCCACGAACGTACTTACAACCTCTCGCCACGATCTTCATGAATAATCCGGGTTAAGGACTCTCTCCGGAAACGGGTCAGAGGGAAAGTCAAGCGTCAGGAGTCACAGAAGGCCGGCGAAGAGGGATCGAACAACCGTTGTTCTGTAAACTCCGTCAACCTTGCTTTCACAGTTCTGAAATAATTGGAGCGGCTTCGCCGCCGTTTTCTTTTGCGTTCACGCAGACCTCGGACGAGAAATCAAACATAGTCATAGAGCTGATCTCAGCTACAACGCCATTACTTCAGCAAGTAAACCTCCTCCACGCATGGCTTACGACGCCCGTCCTGGGGGATTCTTGTCTCCGCGTCCCTTCTGCCGTGAAGCCCTCGCCGAATTTCTGTACCTATCATGGAGGCCCCATCACGCGGAGCGTGATGACTACGTAGCCGTCACGCTCCGCGTGACGAGCCAGGCGTGTGGGCGCTCTTGTCAGTTAGTGGCCGATTGAATCTGGGCCCGTTTCCGCCCGAATCCGCTGCAGGGTAGTAGACCTCGAAATTCTGGCTCGCTGCTGGGACGGAGCGTTCGCAGCGTCGCCGTTCGTTCGGGAAAACTTCGGCCAGCTTCGCTGCTATTCCAGGACTCGCTCCACCTCCGCATGACCACGTGCTCGAGCCCAGGCGATTGGTTTGGCCCAAACCGGCAATGAAGGCAAATCTGGATTGGCTCCTGCATCGAGCAGAACTTTCACTGCTTCCAGCCGACCTCCTCGCGCGGCGAACCCAAGCGGCGTCGATTGGTACTCCATGTCGATCGCGTTCAGGTCCACACCGAATTCGATCAGAAGCTCTACCTTCTCAGTATCCCCACGATAGGCGAACTCGTGAAGTATGGTTCGTTGAAGCCAGTTCCGGTGGTTCGGGCTCGCCCCGTGTTCGAGCAATTTTCGCGCGAAGTCAGTATGTTTGAATGCATACGCCGATCCCCAATTCGACTGATCGGGAACACGTGCTCCACGCTCCAGCAGCAGATCGACGATCTCCATCAGTCGACGACTTGCAGCTAGAGCCAAATAGCCCTCGCCATAGAAAGCGGCTGGATTGCGCACTAGCGATGGGGTTTCGTCAAGATACCGCCTTAGTTGAGCGATATCATTTCTCATGATTGCGCCCGACACAGGATCGAGCCCGTCTTCCTCTTCTGGATCGGGGTCCTTTAGCTCGCGACCATATTGTCTAAACAGCTCCAACATCGGCTCGTTGCCTTCCGCGATCGAGAAGGCCGTGCCACACGACTCAACAGGGTCATGCGGGCTCGCGCCGGCATCGAGCAACAACTTAGCGCAATCAAGATGCCCGCCGTGTGCAGCAGCCCAAAGTGCGAATCCGTTCGGCGCGTTGGCTTCGGCAAGCCTTGGGTTGGCACCGGCATCGAGCAACAGCTGGACAATGCCGACGTGACCTTGTACAGCGGCAGAAGAGATTGGTCGCTTGTTGCACGAGCCGCAGAAGTTTGCCAGCTTCGGATCGCTCCGCAGGAAGTCGCGCACCAACTCTAGATCGCCAAACGTGGCCGCGAGATTGATGTTCGGCTCGGTGTGTTGCAGCAGGGATTCGGCGAACTCCCACCCGTCCTCGCGATGAAACCAGTAGTTGTTACGATAGAGTGCAACGTGTATGGGCTTGAATCCCACTTTGTTCGCCGAGTTGGCGTCGGCCCCGTGGTCAAGCAGCAGCTTCGCCATGTCGAGGTTGAGTGCCTTGGCGGCCAGATGCAACGGCGTGTTGCCATCTTCCGCACACACGTTGACCTGCTCCGGCGACTTCGACAACTTGCTTCGCACGGCTGTCTGTTTGCCGCTCGCCACATCGCTCAAAATTTCATGTGGTCCCGGTGCGTAGTGCGGAAAACGTTTTCGCATCGCTGCTATTAGCAACTCCTCGAGCTGCCGATTTTGCCGATCGCGCGCCGATGTCACTAGTGAATCGTGAAACAGGTAGTTTCCCACCGCCACGTTCGCCCCGTGCCGCAGCAGGTATTCCGCGACATCCGTGTGGCCATTGACGACGGCTAGATGCAGAGGCGTCTGATAGTCATAGTAGCAATTAACCAAAGAGGGAGACTTGTCGACGAGCGCGCGTATACGTTCAACATCGCCTGTGATCGCTGCGTTGATCGTGTCCCAAATCTCATGGCCCTTTCCGTTTTCGAAAGGGAAAAACTTCGATGTGTTCAGCGACCGGGGCTTTGCAACATCAAGTAGCAGTCGCTGAATGTCCTGATGTCCACACCGAATAGCAACCTGAATCGGCAGCAGCCCCGAATCGCGCTCCCGGACGAGAAACAGCTTGGGAAACTCGCGCAGCAAGAGCTTCACTTTGCGAAGGCGACCTTCTGCGATGGCCGCGAAGAAGTTATCACCCACGCGCTCTTCGATGAACTGGCGGAGTCTCTTCCAACTCTCGAAGCCTCGTTCGCGCGCGATCACCAGTTGAGCGTCAGCGAGTTGCAAATTACGATTGGCGTTGTGCGAAAAGCCGTCCGTAGTGCTCTCACTAGAATACGTCGATCCGGAGTCGTCGGGGTTGGAGCCGGGAGCGACCCCAAGAACGGCGAAGCGAATGACGGCTCGTGGGTCACCCGCCTTGGCGGACTTAAGTAGCGTTTTTGCTAGTTTCTTGAGTTGCTCAAGATCATGCGCAGCAGAATGAGCGTGAGACATCTGTGTTCTCCATTGCATGCGTCTGCGACCCGCGACCAGACAGCAACAGAGTGCACAACGTCGGTCAGGCAAAGAGAAGATCAGACGGGCATGGCCCTTCGCGCGGGTCCGCGAGCTTCCTGAAGAGCTCGCCGGCATTATCGGCAACCGACTGCAGGCTCGTCAAGCATTGGCGCGTGGGCGGATACTGAGGAGTCACCCAACGGTTGCCGATACTCGCGCCCGTCACCCAACGCCGTTGAGCGTTTCTTGTAGTTCGCCAAACTCTGGCGAGTTCGGCTACGATCGGATAGCGGCTGAACGTCGGGCAAGAAGTCCGCAACTTCTTGCACAACGCCGAAGAGCACGCGAACCACGGAGGTCCGGGCTCAATTCTCTTCCAGCATTCGCTTCTCGATCTGGCGAATCAGCCCTTCCACTTCCTCGGGTTTCACATCCAACGCCGGGGTGTCCAACAGATTGGCGTTCTCCAGCCACGTCTCAGCCATCTGCTGCTCTTCCTCCGTCGGAGCTTCTAGCCCCTTCACCTCAGGCATTCCCAAGACATCACGCGCTTCACGCACCAGACACTGAGCCTGCCCAAACCGTAATCCGATGTCTTCCACGGTGACCGGCTCTTTCACCGTGTCGGCCAGGAGATCTAACAACTCGCGGAGGTACGCTTCTTGTTCTGAATTCATGCTGAAGAACCTACCCATGTTGGAAGCCTGCACCGCTGAAAAGCGACCGGCGGCAGGACGCTTGCCCCAGAGGAGCGGTTGAAAGGATATTGGGGATGGAGCAACCCCCATTCACTTTTCTGGCGACTCGAAACCGTTAATTTAACCTGTTCGAAAAAGATAATAAGGGGCGAAGTAACAATTTGCCGTCGACACACTCCGCTGCTGAGCAATCTGGCGCGTGGCGATTCGCGTAAGTTGTTTTTGTACAAGGTGTTTCACGA
Organism: Pirellulaceae bacterium; assembly: GCA_965223305.1. Classification (GTDB taxonomy): domain Bacteria; phylum Planctomycetota; class Planctomycetia; order Pirellulales; family Pirellulaceae; genus CBDCWT01. Next base: position 27,196 of record CBDCWT010000080.1, read on the forward strand.
TCGGCATTGTCCATTCTTGCGACTTCGCTCGCTCTGCTCTTTTGCAGTTACACCTCGGATCACGAGATCCGCCCGTTCAGTCGTTCATCGAAAGCGCAGCACATAGTGCGTCAACACAACTGGGGTCGGCTGATCCATCGACCGCGCCCGATCTCGCACACGGACAAGCTGAGGGAGCAACAGCCCCAATACAACGCACTTGGAGTTTCGCGGGATTCGAGCCAGCTCAGGCCCACCGCGCATAAGCACCAATTTGTTCGTACCTTCGATCTTCGCCAACAAGGCGCTTTCGTTCTCCGCATTTCCTAGAACCGAACAAAAGGCAAACACGCCCTCTCCCGCGCCATTGATCGACACGTCGGTGAACGAGTTGATGGCACGCAAACGGCCGGTGTTCCAACCCACCTTCTGAATCTCCGCAAAACGCTCGTCCGCCACCTCGGCCACGCGCTGAATCGCCCTCTGCTGCTGTTGGTTTCCGCTTTGGGCTGTCCGCGCGTGTTTTGCGAGCGTCATCTGCTTCGCCAGCTCGACCAGCTGCTGGTGCTGTTCCGGACTCCGCGGGAGCCAGTCAAAAGTCACAATCTGGTTGAACAGGTCGAGCATGCGTGTCGTTGAAACCGCAGTCCGAAACGCCTTGCGGGCGTCGGGCAGAGTCTCAAGCTCGTCCGCAGCTCGGTCGCTCAGCTCGCGCAGATAGCGGATGTGGCTTGCGTAGCCAAACTCAGCCTTGAGATGCACGAACGTGTTGAGTCCAAAAACGCGGCCTCGCTCATCGATCAGCGGTCCGCCACTGTTGCCCGGAGAGATCTTCGCATCGTGCTGAATCCAAATCATCTCGCCGGGCGCCTGGAGCCGAGTCAAGAGATGCTGACGCGATCCACTGGACCACTCCTTCGTAGTGAGAACGCGGCTGACAATTCCTTTCGATAAGGAGAACTCGGCATCGTAGGGGTGACCAAACGCAAACACCTCTTCGCCGAGTGGAACGGCCCCTTCGTAGCTGATGTCTAGGTAAGTAAGGTCGGCCGGGGCACTCGCCAACTTCACAATGGCCAAGTCCCGCTCCGGCATTCGAGCCACAACGCCTTCAATCTCGAACTGTTGGCCATCGGACAGTTTGGCCCGGGCGTCAGTCGTCGCTTTGGCAATCACGTGGTTGTTGGTCGCCACCCAGCCCCGCTCGTTGATCAAGAATCCCGTGCCGTATTGTGTTAGATTCCCGATCCCCAACGGCATCACCAGCTTCACAACGGCCCGCTTGGCTTCCTCCAACGAAGAGACCTGGCTAGGCCGCGTTGCGGAGCCCACCACAGGCGCGGCGTCACTCGGCAGTCCGCCAGTCCCAACCGTCCCCAGCTCGCCGACCGGCGACTGAGGCGAATCTGTGCCGCGGTGACTACCTACCCAATAGACGGCTACGCAGGCGACCAGCAACATCGAAGTAAGCGCCACCCATGACTTGGTAAAGGGTGTCGTTGGTCGAACAACCGTTCTCGCCCGCGCCGGCTCGGACGGCCGGCCGGCGACTCGTGCGGCTGTGGCATCCGCAGGATGTGTATAGGCTGGTTGGCGAACGGGTGTTTCACGACCTGCCTCCCGCGCAGCCGCCGTTTGAGACTTGGCGGACAGCGTTGCCGCCGATTCCGGAACAGAGGGTGCTAAACCGACCTGGTAGCAATGCGAAGAGCCGCACTCAGGACAGAGATGCGACGTCTCAAGCGACGTGTCTGCCGGGATGAATTGGTGGGCGCACCGGCCACATGAAAACTTGGTTGCCATTTCGCACGATACTCAATCGACTCGCGGCCAACGTCCGTGGTCTTGTTTTGCAGGTTTGCTTGGGTGTTCCGGCGCTCGCCGCCCAGGACTAGCAATAAGCCCAACCCCTCTACCTAAGGTATCAGCAGGTGCACTTTTTCGCCAACTCGGCGCTGAAACCCTGGGGCACAGCCCCGGGCCAGTGGGCCTGCTAGTTCGTACCCGAAACTGCTGAAAAAGTGCGGCACGCCCCACCGAGCGGTTGGGCTATTCGGTGGAAGTTCGCTGCCCGATACGCAGCGCCGAGAGCCAGTTGCCGCAGAGTAGATTGCAAACGACGACCAAACGGGTGGCGCCGGTACAGGGATAGAGCTCAGCGTAACGCCGTGCCCAGCCGAGGGCACGATCGAACTCCCCCAGTTTGATCGCCTTCAAGCTCTCCAAACGCGCTCGCTGAACGTTGTCCCAGGCGACAGAGAGATCGCGCAGATCAGACTTGCAGCGGCGGCATTGCTCGGACCAGGGTTGTCCCGCACCGCACGTCGGACAGACGAGCTCTTGTCCGCCTTCGCCAGCTTGCCGCAGCGCGCCCGCCATTAGACATCCTGCAGATAGAACACAAGGTCGTCGAGTTTCGCAATCGCTTCACGGATCTCGTCCAGTGATTTCGCCTCGATCGCCGAACGAAGCTTGCTTTCCAGCTGCCTGATTTCCTCGGCGTCATCAGCGTTTGCGTCAGTAACAACCCTTTCGGTCTTTACCAGCAGCTCGTTCGCTTGTTCAATCGCTTGCGACAACTCAAGCGAGATACTGGGTTCGCCAGCCGAATCCGGGATCGCAGCTGTTTCCTCGCGAGGCGGTGACGCTCCAAATGCTTGTTCGATCCGAGCGACTGCCGCTTCGCGCTCTGTTTCCCGGAAGCGAGACATCGCGTTCTCGATCGTCAACGTCTCTTCTAACCCAGTCATCTTCTCTGTCGCCGTTACCTTCAAGATCCCGTCGAGGTCAAGGTCGAAGCGAACGAGGATGCTGTTTCCAGCGTTAGCGTCCGCCAGGCCCTCGAGTTGAAAATCGCCGACCGGATCGTTGTATCGCACGTCGTCGTGCTCACCCTGAAACACGTCAATGGCGGCGACTTCCTGATTATCGTGAGACGTGCAGAAAACCTCCGATCGAGTGGCGGGCAGGGGGGTATTGCGGGTGATAATCGGCGCAAAAGTAAAGCGGGACGGAACGCCGAGCAATCGACCCAAGCAGGCGATACCCAATGTGTGCGGCGTGATATCGACCAACACCGGCCCCAAATCCAAGCCATTGATCAGACCACCTTGAAGCGCCGCCCCCATGGCGACACACAGGTCCGGATCAACCTCCGTGTGGATTGGCTGGCCCAACTGCACAGACAGCATTTGATGCACCAGAGGCGTTCTGGAAGCACCGCCGACGAGAATCACCCGATCCACCTGGCTCGCATTCAACTTGGCGTCGGAGAGTGATTCGTCGACGCAAACCAACGTCTTGTTCAAAAGAGGTTCGATGAGTGCTTCATAGTCGGTGCGAGAAATCTCGCTGGTCAAATGCAACGGGATGCCGTCTTTCTCGGTGAGGAATTCCTCTTCAATCGTGGCAAAGGCCGCGAAAGACAGCTGTTTTTTCGCTTCCTCCACCGCCCGAAGGACCCGCGACCTGGAGACTAATGAGTCGCGCAGCTCGACTCCGTGCTCTTCCTTGAACTTGTCACAGACGTGGTCTAATAACAGCTGATCGAAGTCGTCCCCTCCCAGTTGTGTATCGCCATGGCTGGAGAGCACCTCGACCACGCCCTGTTCGATCTGGACTACCGACACATCAAATGTCCCGCCTCCGAGGTCGTAGACCAAGAGCCGTTCAAGTTCTGTCTTGCCACTCTCGTAAGCCAACGAAGCTGCGGTGGGTTCATTAACAATGCGGACGACGTCCAAACCGGCCAATTCGCCCGCTTCACGAGTGGCCTCTCGCTGTTGCTCGTTGAAATAGGCGGGAACGGTGATCACGGCCCGATTCACCTCGCTGCCTAGCCGTCGCGTGGCGCGATCCTTGAGCGTCCGCAGGATCATCGCAGATACTTCTTGCGGCGTGTAGCTTTGATCGCCTAGCTGGACGGTTTCGCTGGAACCCATCTTGCGTTTGATCGAGCGTACGGTGCGGTCTGGCGCCAACGCCCACTGGTTTTGCGCTGCTTCACCAACCAGCAATTGGCCCTCGGCATCGAATCCGACCACGGAAGGGAGCATTTTTTGGCCGTTCTCTTCCAAAACCTCAACGGCACCGTCTCGGATGACGGCGACCACGCTGTTCGTGGTACCTAGGTCGATTCCTAGAATGGTATCCATACTAGCGTTCTCCTACTGCCTTCACTTCGGCAAAACGAAAGACGTCTGTTTTCCAGTAATAGCCGGTCCGTATCTCCTCGACCACTTGCCCCACCGGCAAGGCAGGATCGCTGATCGTCTCAACAACTGTCATGCTGTGAGGGTCGACCTGTCGGCCCACACACTGCATGCGGATGATCGACTGTTGGTCAAGCGTCGTCTGCAGGCGTTTGACCGTTAGATCGAAGCCTTCGAGCAACGACTGCAGTACGGCACGCTGCGAATTCAACACATGGTCGTCGAAGATCGCCGTAGCGGCTGCGTGCCACCTCTGGCAAATCGCCCGTCTCCACCAAGCTTGCGCGCGGTAGAGTCGCTCGAATCGATCGCGCGCTGTGGCCAACGACGTACTGAGCTCGGCGTCCATCCGCTGCTGAGCGTTCTCAATCGCCCGCCGCCCGCGACGGAGTGATTCGTCCAAGTCGACGAGCCCGTCGACCAAGGGCCGCGCCGCACGACCAGTTACTTCGGAGTCGCTCTCCTGGACCCTCTGAAACTGCTCGATAGCAGCCTGCATCGACAGCAACGTTGCCTCGCCGCGTTCCTCTCCAGAACGCGCGGCTTTCGTCAGCAACTTCACCTCATGCCGCAGAGAGGTAAGCTGCTCGACGAGCTGGTACAGCCCGATACTCGGTAGCCCCGAATCAAGCGCATCGCTGTCGACCGACTCGACTTCTTCCCGGGTCTCGGCAAACCACTCGCGAAACCGCGCTAGAACTTCCTCCGTATCAGGCCATCCGTCAACTTGTGAGTTCATCAACTGTCTCCCAGAGACAAAAGCACCTCTACCGGAAGTCGCATGCCGCGCGTCTGCTCCCGCAGATCGGCGATAATCTCGTCGAGCGAATCGCCATCAGCCTGTCGAGGTTCGAAGATCGTGTTTTCCAAGCGAGCCGCGGGATCGCGTAGCTCGTCATATGCTGCACGGATCTCGGCGAACCGTTGCGGCGCCTGATCAGGCGGATTCTCGTGGACCAGCTGCAGATATCGCTTCCTGACAGCGGCCACGTCCGCCGTTGCTGAAACTCCCAGTACTTGACGAGGATCCTTCATCGCTTTTTCCCCCGGCGGTTCTTCCGGCGACGGGATCGCCCTCGGCGTGGAGCGTCGGGCGGGCCGTCGTCATCTGCCTCTTGTAACTCGGCGAAGAAACTCCCGAGACCATCCAGCAGATCGGCATTCATGCCACCCAAGTTGTCGGTATCTACGTCACCGAACTTCGTATCGTCCTCATCCTGCTCCTCAACATGCTGCCCCTCGTCATCGCTCCGATCCTTCGGCGGAGCGGCGATCATGTTCAGTTCGAGGAGCGCTGTCAGTGTTCGTTGCGTGCTGCTCAAGATCTCTTGATCCCGCGGATCGCCGGACGAGCTGGCGAGTTCCATCGCAGCTCGCAAACTAGCCTCCGCCTTCGCCTGATTGTAAGCAAACGGCCCGCGGAGCAGTTCCAGGCGAGCCTCTAGACTGTGAAAGAACGCAATCTCAGGAAAACGCTTGGTTGCTTTGCGAGTCAGCTTCCGCAGCACGTCATCTTCATCCAGCTCCAACAGCAAAGCACAAACTTCCCGCAACTCCTCCGACTGCCAGCGCAGCCGAGAACATCGCTTCAAGTAGCCGAGCAGCTGGGTCACATAGTCGCGAGCTGGGGCGTCCCGCGATCCCTCCTCGAGGTACGCCCGAACTAGTTTCGCCATAGCGCCAGCAGTGTCTCCGCGGCAGCGTCGCCGGAGCGAATCGCTCCAGCGTTCCTCGTACAACCAGATTTCCTTCCGTGGCAATCGATAACGCCGGGCTTCGATCGCCATGAGCAGCCATAGGGGAGTCGGTTCCTCCAACTCTTGGTGAGCCTGTTCGATCAATTGCCGTGCGAGATCCGACCGGCCCGCGCGCGTTTCCAAGCAGGCTTTTCTTGCCAGCACTTCGCTGCTGCTGCTCGACGCCGGAAGCAAATCAGCGGCGGTCTCAAAACTCCGACCGGGCCCGAGCGAAGTCATCTTCCAGTGCATAGCACCGCGCCGCAGCCAAATGGGTTTCCCACAATCGCGCCGTCAACTGCCGGTCCAGCGGTCTCACTTGGCACGCGCGTGCCGCATACTGTTGCGCTGGAATCGGATCGTCCAAAGTCAGGTGCCAGTCGATCAGCTTGACGAGTGCTTCGACGTTGTCCGGTAGATGTTCGAGCAACCGCCGATAAACGTCAGCCGCCTTGTCGGGTTCATCCACCAAGTTATATAGCTCCGCCAGCAGCGCGTAGGCGGCCACATGCTGCGGAGCCAACTCGAAACATTTCTCCAAGCACTGCTCTACCTCGCTGACGGCTTCTGCGATTTCATCGTCGTGTGAGGCCCCACACATACAGTCACAGAGTCGTTCCGCCGACCTGCGGTAGGCTCTCGCGATGTGCACCCAGACCAAAGCCGATCCCACACGGCGGGCGAGCGGTTCGATTTGCTCGTTGCGAACGAGATCTTCGGCGTACGCGCGCCAGTAAACCAAGGAAGCCTGCCACGGCACATCGTCCGCGAAGTCTCGCACTAGCGCCCGGGCTCGGTTCCAGTGGGGATCAATCGGTTCAGGATCGACGATTCGCGCCAGGCGTTCGACATCGGACGGATCTCCTTCCCGCACGACGTGGTCACACAGCCAGCGGATCAGTCGCCGCTCAAGTGAGGTATCGACTTGCCGCAGCTCAGGGCAAATCTCGGCAGCGAGCCGCAACGTCTCGGTGATGTCCCGCTCGCCGATTCTGCGTCGAAGCAAGTCCAATCGTTGCGACAGCAATTGGGAGCTGGGGCCTAATTCCACCCGCGTGATCTTGGAACGCAACTCAGAATCGGCAGGATCGAGGCGTCGAGCTCCAGAAATGACCTCAAGTGGACGAGCGATACGAGCAGCCGCGCGGTGGGGATCAAGACGCGACCAGTTACGCTGCATGCGTTCCGTGTCTTGCTCGTAGTAAGCGACGAGCCCTCGCACCAATAGCTTCCAGTCAGCGAAGGGGCTGTGTCGAGGAATGTCTTGCAGCTGGAGATCAGGCCCCGTGCTGGCTCCGTCGTAGACCGCCTCTAATGCCCGCCGCACAAGCTCCGAATGCGCGCGAACCTCCGGACTCGACCGCGGCCCCCGCTCGGGGTGCAACACCGAATAATCAGCGACCTTAGCAGCCCACTCCGCCGAGTCCAGTCGAACCAACTGTTCCTTCGGCAAGCGATCAAGCATTCCCACCCAAAGAAGCAAATCGGGGAGGGCCGCTTGAACTGACGCGTCAGATACTCCTAGCTCGAGCATGCTGTCGGCAACACCACGACAGGCATCGAAGTTGCCGAAGCGCTGTAACTGCTGCGCGCGGGCCATCGAGGCGAACTCCAGCAGGCGTCGGTGCTCTGGAGTCGGTTGCTGGCGGTAACAAGCCCTAGCGTCTTTGAGCGCCTGCTTATAGTTGCCTTGCTGCAGATTTCGCTGGATCTGAGACTGCGAAGCCTGCGGAGACGCCTTCCTCCGACGCTTTTTCGACTTAGCCTTAGACGCCATTCATACTTCCATGCGAGGCGGGTAGATCTGAGAAAACTCGAATCTAGCCCATTGATGGTGTCTGGGCAACCCAAAACGGCGTGACCTTCTTGTAGCGAGTGCCGGAGGCCGAAACCAGCGGCGGAGAGATAGATATAGCCCGGCGCCGAGACTGAACTTCCCCAGCGGTCCAAACGTATCCAGAGCAATTGAGGCTTCGGAGCCCGCGCCAACGAGACGGCTATCCGCGCCGCGAGTCGCCAAGATGGCACGCGGATTGACTTGGGGTCGTTGGCGTGCCGAGAATAACTAAAGAATGGGTCCGTTGCTCGCAGGGCGAGCGACGGACGAGACTCCTGCCCGCGCGGGCAGACGCGGGATCGATCGGGAACTGCTGATATGCAACAAGAATTCATGCCGCTCATCACGGCGGGTGGTTGTGCGCTGCTCGCCTGGTTTCTGCTCAGGACGGTAGCTCGGCGCATCCGGATCGTGCTCGTCGTCACCGTGTTCCTCTGTGCTTGGGTCGGTGTGGTGATCTGGCAATCGGCGCGCGAGCCGGTGCAAACCGCGGACGGCCAGGACGTCGTGAAGTTGGAACAGGAACTTCGGCAAGCGAGTCTCTCTGAGCTGGCGCCGCTCCATCCTCGGCAATCCCCCGATGACGGCTATCTGTCTTCGCAGGCATGCTTGGAGTGTCATCCCGACAACCACCGAACTTGGAGCGCGTCCTACCACCGCACGATGACGCAGGTTGCAACGCCCGAGGCGGTTTTCGGCGACTTCGATGACAAAGAACTTGAATGGGCTGGCCAAAAGTTCCAGTTGCAGCAGCGAAATGGAGTCTGCTGGGTCGAGATGGACCGTCCCGCAGGCGAGGGGCGGGTCGAAGTACCGATCGTGATGACCACGGGGTCGCACCATATGCAGGTGTACTGGTACCCCACAGGCCAAAAACGAGTCATCAAACAACTTCCCCTCGTTTATCTGAAGGATCCAGGCCGGTGGATTCCCAGAGATTCGTCGTTCCTACAACCGCCCAGCGTGTTCGGTGCCGAAACCGGGAACTGGAACCAATCTTGTATCAACTGTCACACCACCCACGGAAAACCGCGTCCCGATGGTGCCGGGGCGTGGGATTCAGAAGTCGGGGAATTCGGCATCTCCTGCGAAGCCTGCCACGGTCCTGGAAAACGGCATGTGGAATTGCACCGCAATTCCAGTTCGGTCGATCCGGATGAGGATCCAATCGTCAATCCCGCCAACCTCTCGAACCACCTGAGCTCTCAAGTTTGCGGGCAGTGCCATGGCTTTACGCTCGATCTCAATGATCCAATCTACTTAGACGCCCAACAGAACGGGCGGCCATTTCGTCCGGGAGATGAACTGTCGGAAACACGCCACATCCTGCAAACGAACGAAGCCAGCAGGAAGTTCTTGGAGCAGTACATCGGGGACGAGGTCGAAGAGTACCTGCTCGGCCAATTCTGGACCGACGGTATGGTGCGCGTGACCGGCCGTGAATACAACGGAGTCTCCGAATCGGCGTGCTTTCAGCGCGGAGAGCTGTCGTGCCTGTCGTGCCACTTACTGCACAAAAAGGACGACCCGCGGCCTTTGACCGAATGGACTGACGACCTACTACAGCCGGGCATGCGAGGGGATGACGGCTGTTTGCAGTGCCACGCGGCAAGCGACTACGGTCCTCTGCACACACACCACGTTGCCGAGTCGTCCGGTTCACGCTGTTACAACTGCCACATGCCCCACACTACCTACGGACTGCTCAAGGCGATCCGCAGCCACAAGATTACCTCCCCATCGGTCCTCGATGACATCGAAACGGGCCGACCGAACGCCTGCAATCTTTGCCATTTAGACAAGACGCTGGCCTGGTCCGCAGATCACTTGAATGACTGGTATGGCCTCGAAAAGCCCGACTTGGACGAGGACCAAAAGACGATTGCTGGTTCATTGCTGACACTGCTGCGAGGCGATGCGGGCCAGCGGGCGCTATTGGCTTGGAACATGTCGTGGCAGCCGGCAATCGAGGTCTCGGGAGCGGACTGGCAGGCGCCTTTCCTAGCGTGCCTGTTCCAAGACCCGTACGATGCCGTGCGGTTCATCGCCTACGAATCGTTGCAACGTCTGCCGGGTTTCGCAGACTTTCCCTTTGACTTTGTTGCGGCGGAAGGTGACCGCCTGCTCGCACGCGATCAAGCGATCCAGCTGTGGCTGGCGGGTCGGGTTCGCAACCCCGGCCGCTACGGCCCGGAACTTCTGATTGATGCCAGTCGGGGCTTGCAGGTCGGACTGGTGAATCGGCTGTTGAACGAACGGGATAATCGGGCAGTGAACCTGGCGGAATAGGAGTTCGTACGGCTCCGCAGGAGCGTCGCCCTCCCGTTAGGGGAACAAACCGATGGAACTCGTCCAGGAAATCGCGCATGCACGGCGTCGGATCGGCGGGCTCGTCCGTGAAACTCCCGTTGAGCGATCACGTTGGCTGAGCCGACTCTCAGGCTGCGACGTCTATCTTAAGTTGGAGAACTTCCAACATACGGGCTCCTTTAAGGTTCGCGGCGCGCTCAACAAGCTGGCAGCAATCGGAGACGCGACGACAACCGGAATCGTGGCTGCCTCGGCTGGGAACCACGGCGCCGGGATCGCCTATGCCGTCGCCAGTCGCGGCGGAGAGGGCATTGTCTTTCTGCCTGAACAGGTGGCTTCGGAACGGATCGACACCATCGCAGACTACGGACTGACGGTGACTCAGCAGGGACAAGATTGCCTGCAAACGGAGATCGCGGCACAGCGGTACGCCGAGGAGAAGGGGTGGACCTATGTTTCGCCGTACAACGACCAGGAGGTGATTGCCGGGCAGGGGACGATCGGCGTGGAGCTCGTCGAACAGATCGGCGAATTTGACGCCGCCTTCATAGCGCTTGGCGGCGGCGGATTGATTTCCGGCGTGGCCACGTATTTGAAATCTGTGTTGCCCCGGGTGCGCATCGTCGCCTGCTCGCCGGAGAACTCTCCTGTCATGCATCTCTCGATTCCGGCGGGTCGGATTCTGGAGGTACCAACAACCAACACGCTTTCGCACAGTACTGCTGGTGGGGTCGAGCCTGACTCGATCACGCTGGACATCTGCCGTCGTGTCGTGGACGACCGCGTGTTGGTGACGGAGAACGAAATCCGCGAGTCGATGGGCATGTTCATCGATCGGCAACAGATGTTGATCGAAGGCGCCGCGGCGGTTGCCTGCAGTGCTATGTTGAAGGAGTCAGCAAAGTTCGCTGGACAAAGAGTTGTCGTGCTGATCTGCGGGGCAAATGTCTCTCGAGAACAGTTGAAAGACGTTGTGGGATCTTGAGTCGGCGCGCTCCGACGCTTCGATCAAGTGCGGCCAACCAACCGCGCATCGGTCAGTCGTCAGCTCCAATGCAGAACAGATGCCGCTCGCCCCGAATGTAGATACTTCTGCCTGAGACGGCGGGTGAGGCATAACAGAACTCGCCGAGAGTGTTCTTGGCCACCACGTCCAGCTGAGGCCCAGGGCGGACGACCGTCATGACCCCATCATCCGCCTGCAGGTAGACCAGCTGGTTCGCCGCCACAAGCGATGTGCTATAGTGCCGCCCCAACCGCTCCTTCCACAGTCGGTCGCCCGTCGCGGCATCGAAGCAGTTAACTGTACCGCGGTCGTCCGCGACGACTAGGTAGCCATCGAGCACAACCGGTGAAGGCACGTAGCACCTAGCGCTGCGGATGTGCCAGGCAATGCGGGTCCCGACGTCCTGGTCGACTCCGGGTCGCAACGCCATAACGTGATGAGTTGGAAACCCGGCAGCCAAGAAAAAAAGATCGCCGTCAAACACCATCGACGCCACAAACTGCTCCGTCGGACCGTCGATGGTCCAATGCAGAGAGCCGTCCCTCGGATCGTAGCTGGAAACACTGCGGTCGCCCGAGAGGACCATTTGAGTCCGACCTGCGACCTCACGGATGATCGGAGTCACATAACTTCGCGTCTGATGGGCTCTAGGTGTCTTCCACACAGTTTTTCCGGTCCGGCGGTCCAGCGCTACGATGTAGGAATCGCCATCATGGTCGCCGTTGACGATGACCAGGTCCTCGAAGAGCACCGGGCTGCTGCAGAAACCATGGACACTGACAAACTCGCCGGGCCGTACCAGCCACTTTTGGTGACCCTCAAAGTCATATGCCGCCACAACCATTTGGCCCACGGTAACCGGCCGCTGCCGACTGACGTTGCGTGCCGCCACGGTCCGGCCGTCGGTTTCTAGAAACGTCACAAAGACCAACTGCCCGTCCGTGACCGGAGTGCTGGACGCGTGGCTGTTGAGGTTGTGCTTTGTTTCTAGCGGCGCAGAAATGACCGTACGCTTCCACAGCACCTTGCCGCTGCTGCGGTCCAAGCTGATCAGGACGCGACTCTCGCTCTCGAGCACACAGGTCGCTAGAAAGATGCGATTGCCCCACACGATCGGCGAAGCGTGGCCCTCCCCAGGAGTCGGCACTTTCCATCTCACGCCGTCACCGGTTTCACCGTCCCAGCGAACGGGGACGTCTGTCTCGAGACTTGACCCGTCCCCGCGTGGACCTCGCCAACCAGGCCAGTTTTCAGCGGATCCGGCCACCGGCAGGGTTAGAATGCCGCTCAACAAGAGGCCGGCGCGAGTCAAGTAGGAGAGGCGCAAGAGCATCGCGATTACGTTCAACGGTTGGCAGTCGCCTGCCGGTGGACTGGCGAGCATCAAGGGAACCTCTGCTAGGACATCCAACGACCGCCCACTCTCTTGGCTGGGAGGTGCTGAGTATCTTGAATTTCGGCGAGCTGCCCGGTAGGCAAGCACAAAAGCCTACTCTACCTGTGTTTTAAGTGCAAATCACAGGAGCCTGTCAACGGCCAGCTGCGATCGCGGGCCGCGCGACAGAAACTGGCGCGGTGGGCTCGGCTCGTCAGGCAAGCGCTGCCGTGGCGTTAGCGGGAACTTGCCTGCCCACGTGCTGCGGCGCAAGCCGCCGCGTATCATAACTTCTCTCTGACTCTCTCCCCCAGTAAGGAGGTCGTGCAGCTTTTGCGCTTCATGCAGTCCAACAAACTCTGGCGAGCAGCAGCAGTTCGGCTACGCTCCAAATCAGCCGCTGGGCGTTAGCCCACGGTTTCCCAGCGAAACCGACGCGTAGCGTCCGGGGAGGGCTCCCCCTCTCCGGCCCTTTGGGCCGACTCTCCCCGAGGGGAGAGTGAAGAAAGACGAAATCGCGCACCAAGTCAGAAGCTGCACGACCTCCAAGCTGGGGGACGCTACCGCGAAGCACCTTTCAGAACCGAATTCCGGAGTCCTGCCTGATGGCAGTGCCTATCAAGACGTTACCGATTGCCGAGCGTTGGGACTGTACTCGCTGTGGGCAGTGCTGCCGCGGCAGTGTGATTCCTTTAAGCGAACAGGACCTGGCCAAATTGCAGCGGCAAAACTGGGCTGAACATCCGGAACTGAGTGGCGTCAAGACAACCATCAAGGTCGGCGGCCGATCGGGGAAATACCAGCTCGCACGACGTGACGATGGAAGCTGTGTTTTCCTGACTGCGGACGGCCATTGCCGCATTCACGCAGAACACGGGGCCCAGGCAAAGCCGCTTGTCTGCCGGATGTTCCCCCTACAGGTCGTTCCGCAAGAGCAACACGCCGTACTCACATTGCGGCGCAGTTGCCCCGCGGCGGCGGCCGATTCAGGACGCGAGCTATCGCAGCATCTGAGCTCGGTCAAGAAACTGGTGAGGGACGCCGATTGGTTCGACCAGACGATTCAACCTCCTGCGGTGACGCGCCGCTTTCGGGGCGAGTGGAGCGGATTTGTCCGCGTAACCCAGTCGTTGAACCGGCTACTTACCGACCAGAAATATCCGCTCGTGCGGCGGCTCGCTCACGGTGTGCTTTTCTGCTCCTTGCTGGACAAATGCCGCCTGCAGCGGCTTGCTCCTGACGCAGTCGATGAACTGCTCGAGTTGCTAGAAGAAGCCACCCCTGAAGAAGCAGCCGATCTGTTTCGAGACCGGCGGCCTCCCTCCCGCGCCTCGACAGTGCTCTTTCGCCAAATCGCGGTCGAGTACATGCGGCTTCATCCCCGGTACCACGTGACTGAGTCGTGGCGCGAGCGATGGCGGCTGATGCAGATCGCGTTCGTTGTCACGCTCGGCGGCAGGCAGGTGCCGCGCCTGGTTGCCGACCTTCCGGATCGCAAGTTCTCTGAATTGGAAGCCCCGCTGGGACCACTCCCCGAATCAGTTCAGCAGCCCTTTGTCCGCTTCTACGAGGCCAACGCTGCCTCGCAGCAATACCTCATGGCGACCCGTCGCCGATGGACGCTGACCGAGTCGTTCCGCGCTACCGCGCTCGCATATCCAGTTGGCTTATGCCTCCTCCGCTGGCTCTGCGGCGGCCGCACGCCAACACCGGAGGATGCCGTTGAGGTCATCACAATGATCGACCGGGGACAGGGCTTCCGCTCGCTGGTCAGCGGCCATCACCGGCGACGGATCTCTGCGCTCACCGCCACCGATCAGCTTGGAAGAATCATGGCCTGGTATTCCCGCTAGCTCGGAGGACTGTTAACCCGGATTATTCATGAAGATCGTCGCGAGAGGTTGTAAGTACGTTCGCGGCAAGGAAGGCGAGCAATTCTTCCGCAGGCGTATTGAAGCAATACGTCGAGGGAGAATTGCGAAGCATGACGAAGCCACGGATGGACTTACGACCTCGCAGCAGATCGCTCATGAATAATTCGGGTTAAGGACGTCAAGATCCTCTAGCAGGTCGCTTAGTACGTCCTCTTCCGCGAGCAGCCGATCGACCAGCTCCGCTTCCGTAGATACCACTCCGCGATGTTCTCCGGATGTATCGATCGTCTTTACGTTCACCGACACATCTAGGGAGCTAAACATCGTTTCGCTGAGCGGCGGCGTATCGCGATCACCGTGCAAGGGACGGGGGAAGTCGTGCAGAACATCCCCGAGTAACGAGGCGGGGAGAGAGTCTAGACTATCGAACTGACCGCCGCCTGCGGGGATGACCGTCAGCACACCGTCAATCCGATCGTTCGGCCGGTCAGTCACCGGGCCTTCTAACGGAAGCAGCGAGTCGTCCTCGGCTACGAGCGCCGTATAGACGCCATCCGACATGGCCACCAGGTTGAGCGCAGTCGGTCCTACGGCGGCCGATGAGGCCACTTCGAAGTGGAGGTCAACTAGTGTCTGCGAGAAGGTGCCCGACACAGGTCGGCTACCGAGAGCAACGATGACGATCCTTCCCAATTCGTTGTCGATGGAGGCCGTAAACGTCCATCCCGGATGGCCCGTGATGAAGCCGCCCGGCGTGACCGAGACGGCTGTGACGACCTCGGTATCAAACATGACGACGGCATCCGCCTCGGCGAGCCGGTGAGGGAATTGCAAATCGACAGTGCTTTCGATGTGCAGTGGTACAGCGACCGAACTGCCACCGACCGCGGCCAGTGTCCGGGGAATGCTAAGTACCGGGTCCGGGCCACCATTGGGAGTGCGCACCAGCCCTACGGGAATCGGCGGCACTTCCGGCACCGGAATCAGCGCCGCAACCCGCGCGACCAGCGAGGCGTCGAAGGCATTGAGACGGCCGTTGCGGCTGACGTCCCCAATTAGGCTGGGATCAGCGAGCTGATATGCGGGAAAGCCTGAGTCGATTTGCGCCGCGACAGTTGCCACCCGCGCCGCGTCGCTCGCGTTCAGCCTGCCGTTGCCAGACGCCTCGCCAAGGTAGCCAACCAAGTGTACGGCGTCGTCGTCGATAGCCGGGAAAACCGTCGAATCGGCACCACCAACTCTGACACTGTGGATGTCTAGGATCTGCTTACTGTTGTAGATGGCCTCGGCATTCGCCTCCGGAACTCTAGCCTGGAAGTTCACCAGCGTGTTGCTGCCGGCTGGGAGGTCAACAGGACTAACGATGGTCACCGTTGCATTTCCAGCGACTGTGGTATCGGCTGTTAACGTAGCCGCCGCAGGCAGAGACGGTCCGACGGTCGCGCCGAGTATCTGTAGCAACGCTGGGTCGTAGGCAAGCTGGAACGCGACGGTTCTCACGCCGCTTCCATCGCTGAGCGTCACTGGGAGACCTGTCGTCTCATTCGCCGGAATGTTGACGTCTTGGCCCGGACCGCGTACGACGTCGGGAAGACCGAGCGTGACCGTGTTCACCGGCGGAGCTGCGACCACGAAAGACTGCATGAAGTCGTCACCCGCTGTACCATCGCCATCTCCGTCGAGCAGGATACCGTCAACGTCCACGAATCCGTCTGTGGCGCTGCGTAACGTCGCGGTGTAGGTGTCCGGTTCGAGCGGGCCACCGGTCTTGATGAAGGCAATCGCGCGGTCCGCTGGGTCGACTGTTACCGTCCCAGCGACGGGACCCACCGTTTGACCAACCAGCGTCACATCGGCCGGACCCAGGCTGATCAATAGTGAGTCGTAGAGATTGAGTAGCGAGGCATTGATATCGTTGCTGAACTCGGCACGGAACCCTGTCAAGTTCGGTTCCAGCGAAGTCACCTGAAATGGCGTCGCTTCGTTGAATTGATGTGTCTCGCGTACCAGCGAATAGCCAGTAGGCCGGCCGGTGGCCGGATCGATCAATGGAATCGGAACTGCGGGATTGAACTCGTAGAGTTCGCCGCTCGCCGGAGGCTTGTCGAGGATAACTGCTTCCAGGTGGGTCGTGATGGTCCGCGGTATCAAGGCTTGACCTGCCACATTCAACTCGATCGCGCGATAGAAAGAGCTGTTAGCATCCCCAGGCGCGAACGGGTCGATGTCTAACCTTCCAGGAGAATCGTTGTTCAGCTCTTCGATTTTGCCCAGCGAGGGGACCGCGGCATTGAGCGTCGCATTGACCTGCCCCAATGACGTCGAGCCTGTCAACTCGAGGCTCGTAAACTGTGTTACGACCTCGTCGCGACCGTCGCCATCGTCATCGGTCGCATCCCCTTCAGTGCCGCCTTCGAAGTAAACTTCCAACGTCGCGGAGCCTGTGGCCGCGACAACGATCTCCGGTCGGAGGACCTCTAGATCTAGTTGAACAGCACGAGTCGCTGGAGTGAATTGGCTACCGTCCACCGACAACTCCACGAAGATGTCGAAGAAGCTGTCTACGTGGAACGAACCTCCGCGGTCCGTCACAATCGTCTTTCCGGCGGACGACTGCGACGGACTCTCCTGCAGCGTGACCGGCAACCCGTTGAGATCTCCGGTGAGGCTCATCGACACGATCTCGGTGTCGAAGCTCCCTGTTTCACGCCCGACTTTGTTGAACACAATTCTCTCGACCGAACCTTGTAGTTCGACCGGAACCATCGCGCCGTCGATCTGCGCGATCGCCGTCAGCGATGCGTCGATCACCTGCAGCTCGTTGGGCCCAGCGGCGCGCCTTTCCACTACTTCCAGTGGTTGATGGCGCAGGTCCTCCAAGATGATGTGCCTGGGACCTGGGAACTCGGCGAACGCGTTCGGGCCGCTGCGGTAGATACCGTCCCCCGGCGGCAACTCGGGGCCGGCAGCGATCACACCCGCGTTGAAGGCATCGACTCGTAAGCTATCTGCAGAGGGAAGGAAATCTCCACCTTCGATAGCAATCTCCATCCAGTTGTGTATGAAGCTGTCGACTCGGTAGTTCTGGCCTCCCAAGTCGACAACGGTCGTCTGGCCAGTGGAAGTTTGTGCCGCAGACTCGCGGACCACAACCGCCTGTCCCTCTGGCGTCTGACCGCGTAAGTCCATCGAGAGAATCTCGGTCTCGAAGGTGCCGGTTGTCTGTCCTGCCTTGCCACGGTAGATGACTTCCACCGCTCCCTGCAGAGTAACAGGTAGCGGCCGGCCGCCGATGATCGCCGTCGCTCGCAGCGAAGATTCAAACGTAACTCGCTCGTCCGCACCCGTGATGGCGATGGTAGGAGCGGGCTCAAGCACCGGCCGGAAACGGACATCCTCTAGCAGAACTTCCTCGGCAGCGGGAAAAACAACCGTTGCGTCTGGCGCGCTCAGGTAAACTCCGCGCGGAGGCAGGTTGGGCTCGGCGGCCGCGACGCTTGGCGAACGCGGCAATTCCAGCGTCCATTCGTCAGTTGCTGTGGCAAAGACGTCCGTCTCGACGGTCGGTGCCACGTCGTGGAGTTCCCGCACAACGAAGATCCCCGACGGCTCTCCCGTCACTCGGTCCAGCAACTGGACAGGATCTGTTGGAGCAAAAAGATAGCGCTCGCCGTCGCCTGGCGGTTTGTGCCCGATAACCGTCTCGACGCGAGTGGCTCTGGCCGGCACCAGCTCGCGGCCGTTCAGCTCCACGATGAAAGACATGTCGAAGTAGCTGTTTGCATCTCCCTCCGCAAAGGGATCGACGTCCAGCCGACCTGGTGTGTTGTTCACCAGTTCCGTGATCTCGCCCAGCGAACGCCGGTCGGGATTGAGGCGAACGTGCACCGTTCCCAACGGCGTCGGACCGACCAGATCGAGTTGGACAACTTCCGCCACGACTTCATCAAGACCATCATCGTCGTCGTCCAGCGCATCGCCTTCGTTGGCCCCCTCAAAAAACACGTCGACCTGTGTCGGACCAACTGCCGCCACCAAGACCGGCGTGCCCTGAACGTCCAACAGGATCTGTCCGATGGAATTCGCAAAGAGGTCATGCTCGATGACGCCAGCTACTTGGTGGATCTCGCGGACGACCGAGAACCCTGTACGCCGACCGGTCGCGGGGTCGATCAGAGGGATTGGCGCCGGCGGATTGAATCGATAGCGCTCGCCGTTAACGGGCGGCTTGTGCTCGATGACGGTTTCGAGCCGCGTTGTCGTCGTTAGCGGGACGAGTGTCTGTCCGCCAAGTTGGATCTGAAATGCGACGTCGAAGTAGCTGTTGGCATCACCCGGATGAAATGGATCGATGTCCAACCTGTTCGGAGTGTTGTTGACAAGTTCTTCGATGCGTCCCAGTGAGGGAACGGCTGGGTTGAGCGTGATCTGCGCCGGTCCCAGCGGAGTGGAGGCATACAGCGCGAGATCGGCGATCTGGGCGACGACCTCCTCGAAACCGTTCTCATCGTCGTCTACGGCGTCCCCCTCGTTCGCGCCCTCGAAATAAACGTGTGCGGTCGTCGGACCGACGCCCGAGACAAGGACCCGCTGTAGCGGCTCTTCGAGTTCGAGACGAGCACCGCCTACGGAAGGCACGAAGGCCTGCCCCCCGTCGATGGAAACTTCCGGAAAGACGTCGAAGAAACTGTCAACCTGGAAGTTGCCATCGGGCAGCGCTACGATGGTTGCTTCTCCGGTAGAAGCAAGGGTGGGGCTCTCGCGAAGGATCACCGGAAGGCCCGCGATGGTTCCTCGTAGGTCCATCGAGAGAATTTCGGTTTGGAAAGTCCCCGCTTCCCGGATTGCCTTGTCGATCGCCATCGATCGCACTTGGCCAGAAAGTTCTACCGCCTCGGGCACGCCACCGGGCACGGTGGCAATCGCGGTCAGGGTGGTATCGTAGGTGACGATTTCATCGTTGCCGGAAACCTCACGGCTTTGCACTGCACCTGGGCGTTTTCGAATATCTTCCAGCACGAGCTGGACCAGCGGGCTCAAAAACTCAGCAGCCACTTGCGCCGGAGCTCGGTATTCGCCGCGGTTGGGTGGCAGCTCGGAAGTTGTTTCGACACCGGTATCGAAGGCGTCGAGCCTCGTGCTACCAGCGGATGCGATCCAGATTTGGCTGTCGTCCAGCGAAGCCTCAGTAAAGACGTCGAAGAAACTGTCAATTCGAAATCTGCCATCACCCGCGTCCCTGATGCTCGCTTGGCCCAAAGACTGTATTGAGGGTGACTCTCGGATCAACAAGACAGGGCCGCCGGGAATCGAACCACGGAGGTCCATCGAGACGATTTCAGTTTCCCAGCTGCCTGTCGTCTGGCCGGCCTTACCACGGCTGATGATCTCCACAGGACCCCTTAGTTCCACCTCGACAGACTGGCCGGCAAACACGGCGGTTCCACGCAACTGCGCCTCGAAACTGGCGCGCTCGTCAGAACCCTCCAACGCAATCACCGGGCCTGGATCGCTCATCGGCATCAGCTGGATGTTCTCCACAGCGACGGGCTGGGGAGATGGAAAGAGAACCGGGAGCGGAGCGTGATAGACGCTGCCGATCGCGGGCAGCGTGGCCAACGGTGTATCAACTCCCGGTTCGGGCGGAACCTCCAACAGCAGATTGCCAACCGTTGAAAGTTCATCGACCTCGATTGCGGTCGCAGGATCGTGAATTTCCCGGATGATGAAAATCCCCGTCGGCTGACCGGTTTGCACGTCAAACAGCTCAACGGGTTGGGGTGGAGCAAACAGATAGCGCTCACCGCTGCCCGGAGGTTTGTGCCCAATCACCGTTTCCACACGAGTTGGGCGCGCCGGCGCCATCCGGCGACCATTCAGCTCGACTACGAAAGCCACGTCGAAGAAACTGTCCGCGGAACCGGGGGCAAACGGATCGACGTCCAGCAGCCGTTGATTGTTGTTGACCTGTTCCTCGATGCGGCCGAGCGAAGGAATGGCGGGATCGAGAGTGATGTTCAGCGGGCCCCAGGGAGTCGGTCCGCTGAGCCGTAGATCGACCATCTGCGCAACAACTTCATCCAACCCGTTCTCGTCGTCATCGATGGCAACTCCCTCGGTGGTTCCCTCGAACAGAACGTCGAATTGGGTCGGCCCTACGGCGGACACCAACACCTGCGTGCCCTGCACGTCAAGCAACAGTTGGCCGACCGTATTGGGAAAGATGTCATGTTCGATGGTCGACGAGGTCTGATGGATCTCCTTAAGCACGTAGAGTCCGGTGAACTCTCCCGTCACTTCGTCAAACAGAGGCACGCGGGGTGGGTTGGGATTCTCGTATCGCTCCTGCTCTATCGGAGGCTTGTGGGTGATAATGCTCTGCAGGAACAGGGGCTCGCGCGTGACCATCGGTTGCCCGGCGACATGAAACTGGGGCCAGACAAAGAACGTGCTGAAAGCGGTTTGGCCCGAACGGGTATCAAAAGGGGCCACCTGCAACAGACCGGGGCGGTCGTTGACGTTGATTTCCTCGATCTGCCCTGGAGAGGAGAACCCTGGGCGCTGGACAATGTGCACCGGGCCCGCCGCAGTAGTACCGTGCAAGTCGAGGCTGATGATCTCTGTCGGCACCTCGTCCCGCCGAAAACCGTCGAGCACTTCATCGCTGGCGTCGCCCTCGTTGGGGCCCTCGAAGTGGACCGCGATCGCGGCCTGTCCTACGGTTGCGATCAGTTCGGTCGGCGGGTCTGGTCGTAACTCGACTCGGGCGCCGGCTTCAGCGGGCAGAAAGCCGGCTCCATCGATAGAGAGCTCCGTGAAGATGTCGAAAAAACTGCCTACGTGGTATGCTCCGTCTCCCAGATCCCGAATCGTGACGGCGCCGTTGGATGGTTGCGCAGAACTCTCGCGGAGCATCATCGACACTCCGCCAATGTTCCCCTGCAAGTCCAGCGACAGTATTTCTGTCTGGAAGGTGCCAGTGGTGTTGCCAACCTTGTCGAAGGCGACGGTCTGCATCTGCCCGGTGAAGTCAACGACGCGCGTCAAGTCGTTGAAAGGACCTCCAGAGACGGTGGCTAGCGCCTGCACTGTCGCATCGAAGACTTCGATTTCGTTGTTGCCGGAAACCTGGCGGTCAACCACCAGTTGTACTTTTTGGCGGAGATCTTCCAGCGTGACGCGGAGATTCCCTGTTGTGAATTCGAGCCCCTCTTGAGCGGCCGTACGATGGCTGCCAACCAACGACGGCACCTGCGGGGTATCGGTGACGACGCCGATCGGAAAGGCGTCGACCCGCGTGCTGGCCGCGGCTGGGATGAAGCTGGCGCCGCCGTCCACCGAAACCTCCGTCCAGATGTCGAAGAAGCTATCCACGCGGAAATCGCCATCAAGAGCGGCGACTGAGGAGCGACCGGCCGACACCATTTCGGGTGACTCGCGAAGGATGACTGCAGGCCCTCCCGGAATGTCGCCGCGGAGGTCGATGCTTACAATCTCGGTCTCCCAAGACCCGGTCGTCTGGCCGGCGTTACCACGGGTGACCAACTCGAGGAGCCCGCGGAGTTGAACGGGCACCGGATCCCCTCCATTGAAGAGGGCTGTGCCCTCCAATGTCGATTCCAAGGTCACCCGCTCGTCATCACCCTCAACGACGACTGTCGGCGGGGGATCGGCGAGCAGACGGTAGCGGATATCTTGGAGCATCAGTTGCGCACCAGGCGCCGAGTACTGCGCCGGCAGCTGCCGGCCCGCCAGATACGCGGCTTCCAGTGGCGGCAAGTCGGAATTGGGAGTGACCACGATGGGCGGGTCGGGGGTTTCCAGTAGTACTTGGCCTACCGTCTCAGGAAAGGAATCGATCTCCACCTTGCCCGTACTGTGGACGACCTTCAGCAAGGAGATTCCGGTCGGATTGTTGTTGGCATCGAGCAGCTCGAGGGGTTCGTCCAACTGGGCAGCGTAGCGACGGAACGGCGGCTTCTCGTAGATTACCGTTGCTAACGAGATCGGTGTTTCGTTGTGAACTAGCAGACCTTCAACTTCGACCTCAAAAAACACGTCGAAGCTACTGGTGACCGACCCTTGCGGCGCGAACGGACGGACGTCGAGAGTGCCGGGAACGTTGTTCGCCAACTCGGTCATCACACCGCGCGACACACGGGTGGGACTCTCTGTCAACCTCACGTTCCCGTCGGTGAGGTTCAAGGCCACGAGTTCAGTGGTCACTTCGTCGAAGCCGTCGGTCGGATCGTTGTCGAGCGCGGACCCTTCGACCGCGCCGTCAAAAAAGACATGGGTCTCGGTCGTGCCGTTCAAGATAAACGTCTGCGGAATGTCGCCAAGTGGTCCACCAACCAACTCGACCAGGGCTGTGGTGTCGGGCAACACATCTTCTTCAACGAACAACTCCTCGGGAACGACAACCAGATCCAGCTGTTGGATGGTGAGATTGATCGGTTGCCGATTCACTGGGTCAACAAGTGGAATGGAGCCGTTGAACTGGTATGCTTCACCGGGAGCTGGCGGAAGCTGGGTGAGCTGAGCTTGTAAGGAAATGGGCAGGTTGTGCACGCCTCGCACGTTGCCGGCAACGAGCTCGACAAATGCTCCCGCCAGGCTGAAGATGGGAGCCTCCAGCTGGTTGGGGACGATGTTGACCGACTCTTCGGCAAATCCCAAGGTGGGCGGTCCCGCGGGCGCGAGTTGCAAAGTAAGAGGTCCGAGTGACGTGCTGACTCCGGTCAGATTCAGATCCTGGACCTCGAACCCGATGTCCTCCAGGCTGTTGGCTCCCACGTCGTCGGCTGGAACGTCGTCCCGGACAATCGTCGCGGGGCCAGCCAGCTGGACAACCTCGACAGTCCCCGCGTCAGCACCGATTTGCAGCGTGAGCGTTGCCTCGGTAACCGGAAACACATCGACAGCCAGCAACACCCGTTGCTCGAGCTTTTCCGCGAGCGGTCTAAAGAACCGTCGCTCGCGTTCCGCTCGCGGCCGCCGACGGGTAGTCCGGGATGCATACAGAGTGTTGCCGATCATGAGTTTCATCCTTACACGACAAGGCGTTCATCCAGAGGAGACCAAGCGGGCACCGGTACCGCAAACTGGCGGCCGGGAGCGATCCGATGAGAGCAGTAAGTCGGCGGTGGATTGCCGACGAGGGACCCGTCAGGCGAGGGGGTCCGCGCAGGAGGGTAGTAGCTGAACAGCGCCGGTCGATACGCCATAAACCGCGCCTCGATTTTTGCCAATGCTCTGATCCGTATGAGCAGCAAGTCGTAAGCTATCGGATTGATGCTCAAAGTCAATTATATTTCTGGGCTATTTGGCCTGCACAGCAATGCTCCTGGAAATTGCCCACCTTGCGTGTCGAGCAAAAAATGGATGGAAAAACTATTGATTTCTATGGTGTGACCGGCAAGAATGACGGCACCCCCATATCGTTTATTTCTGTTGGATCAGAGGTACTTGATTGGGAGGTGCGTAATGTACAAGTCACCGTTTGCGCGACCGTTCTTGGTCGCGGTTTTGCTGAGTGGTCTCTGGACTCCTGTCCAGGGAAAGATCATCAGCGTCATGGGCCCCCGCAGCAGCGAGGGCGCCTTGCCCAGGATCATCGATCCGCCCCGTCATCTACTGGATGATTTCGAAACGAACAGGGGGCAGCAGGGGTTTGACGAGCGGCAGGATGTGGTGACGTCGCAAGACTACAAGATGGACGGCGGTCGCGTGCTGGCCGCGGGGACGCTTGTTGACTCGCACATGTTGTTTCTCAACAGCCGTGGCGACACCAGAATCACCCACCCCGAGGTGATTTGGAAGTTTGACGGCCAAATCCTGGGAGTGATGTCAGATGCCGGCGGTGAGTACGAGGCCGCATCGTCGGACGAGCTGGGCAGCCCGCGGACCAACTACGACGTCGCCGTCGCCGTCTTGGGCCGCGCTGCGCCGTTCAACGCGAGAGGTCTAGAGAGTAGTGATTCTTACGATGTTCGTGGCAACATGCTGCTTGTGAATCTGGCGGTCACCGAGCCCGGTGACTGGATGCGGGTGATCACAGGGCCCAAAGTACCTGAACCGTCGGCGATCGCGTCCTTAGTTGGGCTGGGCCTCGTTGGCCTCATCGGCTACCGGCTCCGCTCGCGATCCGCTGCCCGCAAAGCCCCTCAGGGCTAAGTCTCGCGGTGGAAAGGTGGAACTGAACCAAGGTGTCGGGGTGGCCCAAGCGGTGTGCAACTGCTTTCCGGTCACGGTCACCCCGGCACCGCCTAACTGCCTGTTGAAAAACGCCTTCCTGGCGTTTTTCAACCTCACCAAGCTCAGAACAGAGTTCTTCGCGGCTCGCAAATCAACGACTTACGTCGCTGATTTGGCATCACATCCCTGTGATGCGGCAGGCGCGTTGAAAAAATCAACAGGCTGCTAACCCGAATTATTCATGAGCGATCTGCTGCGAGGTCGTAAGTCCATCCGTGGCTTCGTCATGCTTCACAATTCTCCCTCGACGTATTGCTTCAATACGCCTGCGGAAGAATTGCTCGCCTTCCTTGCCACGAACGTACTTACAACCTCTCGCCACGATCTTCATGAATAATCCGGGCTAACTGCCTGTTGAAAAACGCCGTCCTGGCGTTTTGCAACCTCGCCATGCTCAGAACAGAGTTCTTCGCGGCTAATCCTCGGCTCGGCTACCATCGCCACACATTTTGACGATCTTGGGATCGAAGCGCGCCACCGTTTCGACTAGGTCGCTCTGCTGGGCCATCACCTGCCGAATGTCCTTGTAGACTCCGGGCACTTCGTCAGCGCCAGCGGAGATAACATGGATACCTTGCTGGGCCAAATCGCGCTTGACCGTTTTCCAGCTGTATTTGTTCTTGGCCTGCTTGCGGGACATCCTGCGGCCGGCGCCGTGCGACGCCGAATTCAGGGAGGCGGGATTGCCCTTTCCCCGCACTACATAGGCAGGGTCGGCCATCGAACCGGGAATCACACCCAACTCGCCCGCGGCGGCAGGAGTGGCTCCCTTGCGATGGACTACCAGCTCTCGACCCTGGTGCATCTCTTTCCAAGCAAAGTTGTGGTGGTTTTCCACGCCGCCGATGATCTCCGTTCCCAGCAGTGTAGAAACCAAGCGGTGAATCACCTCGTGGTTAGCTGCTGCGTAGTCGCCCATCAGATTCATGGCCGCCCAGTACTCTTGTCCTTCGTGGCTATTCAGCTCCAACCAGGCAAGCCGACCCAAGTCACTGTACTTCTTCGGTAGCTTCGCCCGCGCAATGCCACTGTACGTCGAACAGACGGCGGCGCCCGCACCGCGACTCCCGCTGTGGCTCAACAACGCCACATAGCGACCGGCCTGGAGGCCCAATTCGTCCTCCGAGAGGGTCAGGACCCCAAACTCGACAAAGTGGTTCCCCGATCCGGAAGTCCCCAGCTGCTTCCACGCGCGGTCCTTTCGTTCGCGCGTAATGCGAGTGACATTCCAATCTTGATCCATGACTGAATGCGACTGAGGCCGCCGATGTTCCGACCCGACGCCAAATCGCGTGCCACCCTCCAGTGCCTCCTTAAAGCGGACGAAGTCGGCATCCAACGAAGCGCAGGACATGTCCAACACAGACAACTTCATTCGGCAGGCGATGTCCACGCCGACAGCGTAGGGGATGACCGCATTCTCGCAGCCGAGAACGCCACCGATCGGCAAGCCGTACCCGACGTGGGCGTCCGGCATCAAGGCCGCAGCAGTGGCCACGGGAACGCTGCAAGCCTGACGCATCTGAGCGTGTGATCCTTTCTCAATCCCATCCGCCCCCCACGTTCGGTAGGCAATCGGCTCGGCGCGAACGAACTGCCGGTCTTGGATGAGCGCCTCGGCGAACTTCCCAAAGACATCGTCCGCTCGATACGACTCCGGATCTGCGATCACCGATTTGATCAGCTGTTTAATGGGGTCTTCTTTCGTTCGTCCCAGCTTGGCGTGCGCTTGAACCGCTCCAATCGCGGCGGGAACGCAGTCCTGAGGAACTCCCAGCTTCTGCAGCTGTCGACCGTTCATCGGGCACTCCTTCCTAGTGGTCGCGGCAATCTGGATGAGGGATGTTCGTGCGGTAACGCGACACAAAAAAACGGAAACCGAAGACATCCGCGCCGACTCTTTACCTCACACGCGACCGAGTGGCGTACAATGAACCAACTTGACACGGAAGACGGTTGTCTTCAAGGCTCCAGAGGGGTGGCAGCACAAGCCAACCTGTCGGAGCTGCGAAACCTGGAAGACAACAAATCTCGGCGGGGGAGAAAGTCCAATGAACCGGCGGCGTTTCGTAGGTGGCGCGATCGGCTGTTTGCTGGCACCGTCCGTGCTGGCAAGCGACGAAAAGAACCGACTGCGGGTGGCGGTGATCGGCCACACCGGCCGTGGGAACTATGGACACGGCCTGGACACCGTCTGGTTGCGCGTCCCCCAAACAGAGATCGTCGGGGTCGCCGATGCGAATCCAACTGGTTTGGCTCAGGGCTGCCAGCGGCTTCGAATCGATGTCAAACACGGTTTCGCCGATTACCGCAAATTGTTGGCTGCGACGCGACCGGACCTGGTGGCCGTCTGTCCGCGGCATCCCGACCAAAGGGTGGACATGATCCTGGCAGCTGTGGAGGCAGGCGCTCGGGGTCTGTATGTCGAAAAGCCGTTTTGCCGCTCGCCAGCCGAAGCGGATGCGATCGTGGCCGCCTGTCGACAGCGCGACGTCAAGCTGGCAGTGGCTCACCGCAATCGGTACCACCCAGCGCTGCCGGCGATCAACCGGCTGCTGGCAAACGACCGCATCGGCAGGGTGCTTGAATTGCGGGGACGCGGAAAAGGAGACCATCGCGGAGGTGGAGAGGACTTGTGGGTGCTGGGATGCCATGTCATGAATCTGATCCACTACTTCGGCGGGCTCCCGCTGTCTTGCTCGGCGTCAATGCGTCAGGGCGGACGCCCAGTGGCCAGCTCGGACATTCGGGACGGCAACGAATCTCTGGGCCCGTTGGCAGGTGACGAGGTTCACGCACGCTATGAGATGGAACGCGGTATGGTCGCCTACTTCGACTCGGTTGCCAACGACGGCACGCGGAACGCCGGCTTCGGACTGCAGATCATCGGCAGCGAGGGGATTATCGACATCGACTGCGATCGGGATCCGATCGCTCACTTGGTGCCGGGCAATCCATTCCAGCCGACCGACACAACGCGACGACCGCTGCCGATCAGTTCCGCGGGCATCGGGAAGCCAGAGCCGATTCACAACCTGCATCGGGAAATCAGCGCGCACCGTGTCGCGATCGCCGACCTGCTGGATTCCCTGCAGCAGGATCGACAACCTCTCTGCGGAGTCGAAGAGGCGGCGATGACCGTCGAAATGATCTGCTCCGTATTCGCGTCACACCTCCAGGGCGGCAGAGCTGTCGACATCCCGTTGGCAGACCGCAAGAACGCACTGGCTGGGTCAAGATAGACTGCGCAGAGATGCTCTAGCCTGCAGATACGCCCGCAGCGCCGTGGCAAGCGACTTCGGCAGCCCGGCCGGTACCTGCGGCGAAAATCCGGGCGAAAACAAGAGTCGCTCAATTCGATCGACCGGCGAGGTCGTGCGGCGAGGAGTACCCCAGAAGGACGCCAGCTGGTCGGACAACGTCATCCGCGGGGATTCCAAGATGGTCTCACGATGATAGAGCAACTGCTGACGCAACACCTGCTCGGTCTGCACCATCCGCTCTGCCTGGGACTTGGCCTCCTGGTCACCGGCCAGGTAGAGGGCGACGAAGAAGTCGCGCATGCCGGTTCTGACGGGCTCGTCGAGCCCCCGCACCACACCTCGTCGGACACCGTGGGCCTCGCAATGAACCTGCAGGTAATCACCGCGCCATGACCGGGGAGCTCGCAGTGTGAGCAAGAAGGAACGCGATCCCTCCAGCGCTGTCTGCCGAGAAGGTCGCAGCTTGAAGTAGACACCGGTGCCTCGCAGAATCGTGCCGCTCGCCGTTACTGGCTCCATTGGAGCCAGTAGCTCGTAACGAGTCGCCAAGCTGTCTTTGGACCCAAGGTCGCCAGATCCCGTGATCTTGACGAGATGATTCAACACGCCGCTGACAGTGACTCCCGCCGACTTCGTCTTTTCGTTTCTCTCCTCGACGCTGATATTGCCGGCATAGTCGGAGGCAAGTGTCGTCTTCGGTTGGTAGTCGGCAACGAGCAGCTTTTGGCCGGGACTCGAGACGCGGAAAAAGTACTCCAGTAAATCATCATCACGGACTTCGCCAAGCAGCGTTGATATCTCCAGTTTCGCTTCGAGTAGCCGTTCGTCCGGATTTTCGGCGGCGAACTGGGCAGTCGTGACGTCGCGGCAGGTGATCAACGGAGCCGTGTCAAATTGCACCATCGGCGAGTCGGCCCGGAGCGTCTGCGTAAAGGCCAGCAACAGCCAGCATGAGAGCAGAGGTCGAGCAAGGCGGGCGGGAAAGTGATCCTTCACGACAGAGACTCCTATCGTTCAAGGCCGGATGAAAACCACGACCTCCGATAAGCAACCCTGCCTCGGATCGTCTACTCCATTTGCTTCGCCTAGAAGCAGCCCCGTCATAGAGCCTGATGTGCCGGCCGACAAGTTACGCAGAACGCGCAAACACCCTGCTTGCGAAGTTGAACAAATTGACAAGCTCTCCCGTGGCAGCGTCTCCGGGGTCTTGCTGGCAGGCACCTCTGAATAATAGGCAGACCGGTCGGGGAGTCAAGAGTCGCCAAGAGGCGTGCGGGCGTCGGTCACAACGATTTCGTCAAACGAACTGGCCGCCGGGTGGCCACCATGATCTGTGGCTGGATTGCCCGGCCGCGTGGACAGCAGCGTCTGCAAACCCGCCGACTTGGCAGCATCAAGTTCGCTCACCACGTCGCTCACGAAAAGAACGTCGGCAGGGGACAGGCCAAAATCGGAGACGATCCTGCTGTAGCTTTCCGTCTCGGTTTTGGCACCCACCGTTGTGTCGTAGTGTCCGCGGAAATAGCCGAGCAGATCTCCGCAGATCGTGTGGCCAAAAAACAACCGTTGTGCCGCGACACTGCCGGAGGAGTAAACCCGCAAGTCGAGGCCCGCCTCTTGCCAACGCTCGAGAGCCGGCACCACGTCATCGTAAAGATGTGCCCGCAGCTCGCCACTCTCGAATCCAGCCCGCCAGATCAAGCCCTGCAGCTGCTTCAACCCTGTCGCTTTGGTGTCTGCCGCCATCAAACGCAGCACCTCGTCCCGCACCAAACTCAGTTGGCCCTGATCGTCTCGCCCGGCCGACCAGCTGTCCAAAGACGGGTATCCAGCATCCTGAGCTATCCGGTCACAGGCCGCAGCAAGCTCTTGCTGCCCCCACTGCCGGTCGAGGAACGCATCCAGCTCGCGGCGCACAAAAGGAAACATGACATCGTAGACGAACGAAATCGACGAAGTCGTTCCTTCGATGTCCAACAGCACTCCGCGGGCAGAGAATTCAGCCACGAGACAATACCGCGTCGACCTACAGCTTCACAACCGGCTCGAAGTCACCGGCGGGGGGCAGGTAGTCGGGTCCCCAGCAGACCGGCGCATACGACTCGTGAACCGGGTCATCCACGTAGAGCGGAGACCAGCCTGCGGGATCCAGAAACAGCCGAATGCAGCGAATGGTTTTGTCCTGACAGAGGTTGAACCAGTGCCGCGTCCCCGCGGGAACATTGACCAGATCGCCGCTCTCGACCGTGATTCCAAAAACCGGCCCTTGATCAGGGTGAATGTGGAACACGCCGCTGCCTTTCACAGTAAAACGCACCTCATCGTCTCGATGCGTATGCTCCTTGGCGAACTTCGCGCACATCTCGTCGACCCCCGGCGTTTCGGGCGAAACTGCAATCACATCGGCCGTCTGATAGCCCCCCCGCACCTTCAGCCGCTCGATTTCCGGTCCGTACGCCTCCAGAATCTGCTCGTTAGTCGCGTCCCCCGTGATCCGATTCTCCACATCCCATTTCTCGTACCAAATGCCAAAAGGTGCCAAGAACTCGCTGACCTCCTCAGGATCCGATATCGTCCGGCCCTCGTCCGGGATCATGACAGTCGCCATCGTTTCGCTCCAATCGTCTGTGTTGCAGGTTGTTGTTGACGTAAATCGGCAAGCCCGACAGGTGCAACCGTGACAAGCGCCGCGGCGGGCTCTCCGTTCAGCTACGGTGTATTGGGAAACTCCACCACCCCCTTGCTGCGCGAGAGCATCCGGCGACAGGCCAGGCACTCGAGTAAAAACTCTACGATTTCGACGTGACGGCGAGCTTCCTCGACGTCGCGCCCCCAGGTGTACAACCCGTGTCGCCGGATCAAGAAAGCGTGCTCCAAGGGACGTTGAAAACGATCGAAACAGCTGCGAATCTGCTCGGCCAAAACCGGCATGTCCTGGGTGTTGTCGAATATCTCCAGCCAAAAACTGTGCTCGTGCGTCTCCACACCAGCCAGGCCTTTGAGCATCTCGTATCCCTCGATCCAGATCCCCCCCTCGTCAAAATAAAGCTGGGAGATCTCTGTAGCCCATACCGAGTGTGTGTGAAGGATGCAGCCCACCTCGTCACGCCGCTCCGCAATCGCGACGTGCAGCAGAGTTTCCGCCGAGGACTTTGGTTGATCCTCGCGCGACGGCAACCCCGAAGAATCAACCGAGACAAAATCCCCAGCTGTCAGGTTTCCCTTGTCCTTGCCGCTCGCTGTCACCAACAACTCCAGTGGCTCGCGCCGCAACACCACGCTGTAGTTGCTGCTGGTCCCCACCGACCATCCGCGTTGATAAAACAAGCGACCCACACCAATCAGCTGGTCAGCCGATGCCGAAATATCTGGTGTCGATTGAGGCAACTCTCGACTTCTCCTTACGCTGCATTACCCCTGGCTCCCGCAGCACCGAAGTTTAGCAAATTGACACTTTGTGAAAAGTTCTGGCTAGCTGTGCATCCGCGGTGCCGCTTCACCTTGCTCGATGATCTTCGCCTCGCACTCCGCCAACTCTGCGAGCCGAGCGCCGACAACTTCCTGGCAGGCGAATGTCTTCGCCAACCTCAGGTAGACGCTGTGGTGCCGCGCTTCGGATTCGAACAACGAACCGTAAAAGTCGGCTAACTCTCGATCTCCCAGATGATCACGGAGCAGTCCAAATCGCTCGCAGGACCGGGCTTCGATCAGTCCCGCAACCAGCAACCGGTCGATCGCCCGCTGCGGCTCGGTCCGGGAGACGAGGTCATTCAACCGCCGGCCGTAGCCACTCGGCTTAAGCCGCCGGAAACGAATCCCGCGGCGATTGAGCAGATCGAGCACCATGTGAAAATGTTCGAGCTCCTCGTTGACAATCAGGGACATCTCGCGACACAGCTCTTCATTTTCGACGTAGGCAAAGAGTAGATTGAGCGCCGTTCCAGCAGCTTTTTTCTCGCAATGAGCATGGTCGATCAACACCTCAGCGACATGCTGCTCGACTTGTCGAATCCAGCGATCGGGAGACGATGATCGGAGGCTCAGCATGGCACGCAGTCCTGTAGCTCTACCGCTGGATCGTAGAAAATGGGGTCTGAAAGCGTCCGTTTACCCTAGAAACGCCAGCATACCGGACACCCAGTCGAGGAGAAGAGGGCAGGGGGTTACGCGGCTAAGGGCTTTCCCCGAAGTTTCGCCGCTATCCGATTCGTAGCCGACTCGCCAGAGCGTAGCCGAACTCGCCAGAGTTTGGCGGACTGCCAATTCGCCCAGGGGCCAGGCAGCGCTCCTGCCGAGCCGAGGTACATCGGCGTGAGTGGAAACCGTGGGCTAACGCCCAGCGGCTGATCTTGCACAGCCACACTGCAAAGGCACAGCGCCATCCTGTTGATCATGTAAACCTGCTTGACACAAAAGGCAGGTGAAGTGACGGCGGGGACTCTCCCTGGCTTATCGCGATTTCGGCTCGGCAGGAGCCTCGCCCTCCCGAGCATCATGCACGGGCCGGTGCCGCGGTGTGATGGGCCGCGCCACAAATCAGCCGGAATGCGTTAGCATCCGGTTTTGGTGGGAACCGTGGGCTAACGCCCAGCGGCTGATTTTGTATCGCGGTCTCCGGCCAAGGCCAAAAGCGCGATTTATCGCTCTCGCCGCTTCAAGTATCCTGAGAAGGCACTCGAATCCCACCTGGTAAGACGATGAAGACAGTCGATCGCCTTTTTGAAGAAACGCAATTCACCGTCGACGACGTTGCCGAGCGCGCCGCCCTGCCGCTGTCCCGCGTCGAAGCCATCGCGCTGGGGCGCTGGACTCCCAGCCCCGCTGAACGTGAGCGGATCGCGGCCGCGTTCGGAGTATCCGTCGACGAAATCAGCTGGGGACACTCCATCGATCCCCGCAACCTCCGCTATCGCCGCTTCGGCTTTCAGAATCACACAGAGTGAGCAGGCCACGTTCCGCCGTACCTCTTTGCCGACGACTTCGACCCGAAGCGGCAGGCGCGGCAAAGAGGCGATGGCCGGTAAGACGCCGACCGCAGCATCAGTCAAAACCCGACACTAACGAGCCGCGAGCTGGCGAACCGTGATCCTGCTCAACGTCCACAACTTGCAGAAGTACTTTGGTCCGGAACCGGTGTTGGCAGGAGTGTCATTCGAAATCAGAGCGGGCGAACGTGTTTCGCTCGTCGGCCCGAACGGCACCGGTAAAACGACCTTGTTGCGGATCCTGGCCGGACGGCAGGAATCCGACTCAGGAGATGTCAACTGGCACCAATCGGCAACGTGCGGGTACCTCCAACAGCAACCCCGCTTCGCAGACCGAATGACCGTTTGGGATGTTGCAGAACAGGCGCTGGGAGATCTCCGCCAGCTGGCCACGCTGGCCGAAACGCTGGCTGCTGAATTGGCCGGCGCGAGTGACGCGGCCGAGAGGGAGGCTCTGAGTGCCAAATTTGATCGCGTCCAGGCCCAACTCGAGCAGCGCGGTGGCTACCGACTAGAACACCGCATCGAGCGGGTCTTGGCGGGGCTGGGCTTTGGTCCCGCCGAGTTTCGACGTACAGCAGCGCAGCTGAGCGGTGGGGAACAGAATCGGCTCACGATGGCCAGCCTGCTGCTCGCCGAACCCGACTTGATGCTGCTCGACGAACCTTCCAACCACCTCGACATCGAGGCCACCGAGTGGCTCGAACAATACCTGACCACCATCCGCTCCGCACTCCTCGTCGTCAGCCACGATCGTTACCTGCTCGACAAAGTCACGTCCCGAACGCTCGAGTTGTTTCGCGGTACCGTCGACAGCTATGTCGGCAACTTCACGGCCTACCAGCGTCAACAGGCCGAGAGGGTCAAGATCCAGCGCCGCTCTTATGAGAAACAACAGTCTGAGATCGCGAAAATGGAGGACTTCGTCCGTCGTCACCACTACGGTCAAAAGCACGCCCAAGCCGAAGACCGACGCAAAAAGCTGGCTAGGATTGAACGCGTCGACCGCCCGCGCGAAATCGCCGCACCGCCAATGGCGTTCCCCGCCGCAGAACGAACGGGTGACGTGGCGCTCCGCGTCGAGCATCTGTCGAAAGGCTACGAGCGCTCGCTGTTCACCGACTTGACATTCGACATCCTACGCGGGGAACGATGGGGTATTCTCGGCCCCAACGGGTGCGGGAAGTCGACACTGCTGCGCTGCTTGCTCGATCGCGAGCAGCCCGATCAGGGCCGGGTGGCCTGGGGTGCTCACGTGAAGGTCGGCTACTTCGACCAGCAGGTGGCGGATCTCCATGATAACTTGCCGGTCCTCGAAGCCGTTCGTAGCGGCCAGCACGATTTCTCCGAGCAGGCGCGCCGCGACCTGCTCGCCCGCTTCGGCTTGGCCGGGGACGTGATCCACCAGCAGGTTGGCAGCCTCAGCGGAGGTGAGCGGAACCGGACCGCACTCGCCCGGCTGGCAGGCTCGGCCGCCAATTTCCTGGTGCTCGACGAACCAACCAACCATCTCGATCTATGGTCACGAGCCGCCCTCGAAAAGGCCTTGCAGCAGTTTACGGGGACGATCCTCTTTGTGACGCACGACCGGTACTTCCTCAACAATGTGGCCGACCACCTGCTGGTCGTTGACTCCGGCCGGTTTCGAGTGATCGACGGCAATTATGAAACCTATCGGCAGATCGGACCGCCGCCCACAGACGCCGGGCGGACAGGGGAGGGCACGGTGGCAGCGCCCCTGAAAGCCCGCCGTGCAGCGACCGAGCCGACCAAAGCAAAGCGGAAGTTCCCCTATCGAAAGCTGCCCGACATCGAAGCCGACATCGCGACAAGCGAACAGCGAATCGCCCAGCTACATGCAGACCTCGCCGCTCCAGATGTCGTCCGAGATGGTCAACGAATCAAAGCTCTGCGCGCCGAACTCGAAGCGCAAAGTCAATCCCTATCGCAGCTCTACGAACACTGGGAAGAGGCGATGGAGCGCAACGGCTAGGCCGTCACGCACCCAGATTAAGTGCCGACTCCAGGCGAACGGCGACCTCTAGAATCGCAAGCGGAACGAGAAGTTGTTCCCGTAGTAACCCAGTCCCGAGCGGCCGTAGTAGCCCGACCCGTAACCATAGTTACCATAGCCGGCACCGTAACGGGGGTAGCCGTAGTAGCCGCGCCCGTAACCGTAACTGGGACCGCGATAGCCGTAGTAGCCACCGATGTAGGGCGACACGCGAGCGGCGCGGTAACCCCCGTAATAGCCGCGGCCGTAACGACAGCTGTCGGCTGAGGCCGTATTCGCAGCAAAGCCAATCAAACCTACCGTGGCAATAGCAAGCATTAGACGTTTCATCGGAACTCTCCTGACTCGTGCAACAAAGGATACCTGCCGGTATTGGACGACCCAACCCGGCCGGAGACCAATTCGCAGCTGCCGTGCCGAAGAGCCCCAAGGACGCCTCAAAGCTTTAATTCACAACGTGTTACAAGCCACGAGTTGAGTCTCAGCTCAAGTCTTAGGGGAGCAAGACTGTCGTCAATTAGATAATATGGCGTCATCATATCGATGTCAATTCGCGACCTTTTTCAGACGCTCGGGAGGGCGAGGCTCCTGCCGAGCCGTGTGTCCGCCTGCCGGTTTCGTGATTACTCTGCTTCTGGCGGACGGCACACGGAGTGTGCCTGCTACTGTTGCGGTGTTGAACCGTGGACTAACGCCCAGCGGCTGATTTTTGATCCGTAGCCGAACTCGGCAGAGTTTGGCGGACTGCCGATTCGAACCACATTCTGGCGAATTCGGGCTGCAAGAAGTTTTCTGAACGAGCAAGAGGCCATCCGGTGGATCCTGTAAATCCTGTCAAGAAAGGCAGAAGACAGGATCAACATGAGGAACAGGATTGCGTGGATGGCTCCACGGCGGGCAACAGCCGTGTCAGACGCTCGGGAGGGCGAGGCTGGGATGGTGAAACGTTCTTCACAACATGTGGTAGTCGCCGAGCGAACTTGTCCCAACATCTTCGATGCTATCGGGCGCAGTATAGGAGTTTGCCTCGAATTGCATTGGTTTTGTGACAACTAGCATGCATTGCTCCCACCAAATGTTGCGATAGCAATTGCTTTTTGACACTGCCTGTTGTGGTCCAAAGTTTTCGTCACCCCAGGGCGAGGCTCCTGCCGAGCCGTGTGCCCGCCTGTCGGTTTCGTGTTTACTCTGCTTCTGGCGGACGGCACACGGAGTGTGCCTGCTACTGTTACGGTCGGAACCGTGGGCTAACGCCCAGCGGCTGATTTTTGATCCCGTAGCCGAACTCGTCAGAGTTTGGCGGACTGCCGATTCGAACCACATTCTGGCGAATTCGGGCTGCAAGAAGTTTTCTGAACGAGCAAGAGGCCATCCTGTGGATCCTGTCAAGAAAGGGATCAACATGAGGAACAGGATTGAGTGGATGGCTCCACGGCGGGGCAACAGCCGTGTCAGACGCTCGGGAGGGCGAGGCTCCTGCCGAGCCGTGTGCCCGTGTATCGGTTTCGTGTTTACTCTGCTTCTGGCGGACGGCACACGGAGTGTGCCTGCTACTGTTACGGTCGGAACCGTGGGCTAACGCCCAGCGGCTGATTTTTGATCCGTAGCCGAACTCGCCAGAGTTTGGCGAACGCCGATTCGAACCACATTCTGGCGAATTCGGGCTGCAAGAGGCCTGTCAGGAAGCGGAACCAAAAGAAGCAACGCCGCGTTGTTTCCAACGCGGCGTTGAGGAATTGCCTTAGCTATTCAGCCCGCAAGAGCTATCGGGTCGTCGAACCTGTCGACGGATACGAGTAAGACGACGAGGATCCGGTGCTCGGGTAGGACCCGGTTGACGGATAGCCGCCGGCACCAGGAGTTCCGCCGGTGCTGGGCAGCTGGCCCGCATTGCGGTTTGTCGTGCCGGGGCGGTAGGCCCCACCTGCCGGGCTCGCCGTGCTCGACCCGCCACCGTACGTTGGGGTGCTCGGCCGGCTGTACCCGGTCGAGGGGTAACCGCCGGTGGAAGCGGCGGCGGCGGACGAACCGCCGTACGTCGGCATTGACGTGCCAGGAGCTGCTTTGGTTTGGGGATAGCTGGCCGGGGCCGACGGGTAGGATCCCGAGCTCGATTGACCGGAGTATGCACCGGCCGTGGTGCCACCCCACTTGTTGTTCGACCCGTAGCTGTTGCTGCCTCCGGCGGCTTGGGTACCCGCAGGCGCGGTCGCATAAGAATTGCCCGTGGCTGCCCTGGACGTGCCGGCGCCGCCGTAGCCAGGCGTGGAGTAGCTGTTGGCGTAGCTGTTTCGGCTATCCGCGGTGGCAGCATAAGGACTGGTCGCCGACCGAGTTCCCTGACTGGTAGGCGAGGAACGATATTGCGAATACGGCGAGCTTGGCTGGCGGCCAGCAGCTCCCGGATAAGGATTCGTGCTCGAGGCTAGCGGAGTGCGGCCCGCCGCGGACGAGCCAGGACGGCCTGCCGTGCCGTAGGGGCCCGTCTGATAGCCGGGAGCGCCCGAGCCGTAATTTCCGTAGTTCGTAGCACCTGCGTAGCCGGGATAGGACGGCTGAGCATTTGTTGTTGCGGTTGGGTTCGGCAGCGCGTTCGCCGAGGGTTTCTGCGGAAATGTGTTTGCGGCCAGCGAGGTTTGTGAGGGTCGCTTGCCCCAGCTAAGCCAATCTGCGCCTGGCATACTGTAACCGCTCTTGCAGCCTGTGGAGACGAGTAGAGGCAAACAGGAAGCAGCTGCCAAGATCAATGACCGTCGCGATAGAAAAGCTCGCATCGCTTCATTATCCTTCTTTTGAGTTTACCGTG
Source organism: Pirellulaceae bacterium (assembly GCA_965223305.1). Taxonomy (GTDB): domain Bacteria; phylum Planctomycetota; class Planctomycetia; order Pirellulales; family Pirellulaceae; genus CBDCWT01. Next base: position 64,849 of record CBDCWT010000080.1, read on the forward strand.
AGATGGGAACACAGCCTTCCGACTGAGCTCCCCTCCCCGAGAAGAAGTTCGCCGTCCTTCGCTGTGCGCGTTGTAGGGGTAGTTTCGGTTAGGCAACCTCGACAAAGCCAGCCAAACCGAAAAGTTTACCTGAGATTCTGAACGTTCCTGCCGAAACCCGACCGGTGCCTGGATTTCGGAAAAAAGATGTAAGACAAGACCAAGAGGTGATTTGCAGCCTCGCAATGTAAACCGCAGTGTGAAGGAGTGGCAGTCTCCTCCCGCCGCGGCGCATCGTGATGCTGCGACTTGCTTCCCTTGAACGGGTCGTTGTTCTTTCACAAGCCGGATAGGAGAGACGAGTGCTGCCTCGGCTGGCATTTGTCCCTACCGAGCCAAACCGACGGTGGCCGCAGAAAGCTGGCTGGTGCCACGCTCCACGATCCGGGCCGCGGATCATAGAGACGCAGCCCGTTGGCGTCAACGCCTTTCAGATCAGCCGCCAGCTTGCTCGAATCGACGACCGACCTCTTCCCAGTTCACCACGTTCCAAAAGGCGGCGATGTAATCCGGGCGGCGGTTTTGGTAGTTCAAGTAGTAGGCGTGCTCCCAAACGTCCAAGCCCAGAATAGGTGTGCCGGACAGTCCGGCAACCGCCTCGCCCATCAACGGATTGTCTTGATTCGCAGTGGAACCGACCGCCAAGGAGCCGTCACGCACAACCAGCCAGGCCCATCCGCTTCCAAACCGTGTGGCAGCCGCCTTGGCGAACGCTTCCTTGAAACTCTCCAAGCCCCGCAGATCGGCAGCGATTGCAGCCGCCAGGTCTCCACCTGGGGCACCTGATCCTCCCGGAGCCATCACCGACCAGAAGAGCGAGTGATTGGCGTGCCCCCCGCCGTTGTTCCGGACGGCGGTACGTTTGTCCTCGGGAACCACCGACAGGTCAGAGATCAGCGCCCCGATATCTTTGCCGCCCAAGTTAGTCCCCTCGATCGCCGCATTGAGGTTGTTCACGTAGGCTTGGTGATGTTTGCCGTGGTGAATCTCCATCGTGCGAGCATCAATGTGCGGCTCGAGTGCGTTGTGGGCGTAGGGTAGCTCTGGAAGAGTATATGTCATCGAGAATCTCCTGCTGGCTGCTTCAGTCTCCGACGAAAGGCGCGCAGCATAACGGATGGGAGAAATGCTCGCAATTGGGGGCCGCGGGGCCCGCTCACCTAACTGTCTGCCGCGTTCTCAGACCGCAAAATCCGCCGGAATGCGTTAGCATCCGGTTTGGTAGGAACCGTGGGCTAACGCCGGCTAACGCCCAGCGGCTGATCTTGCACAGCCACACTGCAAAGGTACAGCGATTTCGGCTCGGCAGGAGCCTCGCCCTCCCGAGCATTATGCACGGCTGTTGCCGCGGCGTGATGGGCCGCGCCACAAATCAGCCGGAATGCGTTAGCATCCGGTTTTGCAGGAACCGTGGGCTAACGCCCAGCGGCTGATGGTGCAGGGGGGGCGCCCGGCGCCCCGCGAGATTGGCTTGCCAGCGCCGCGGGGCCCGCTCACCTGTCCGCCAGTTGACGCACGAGCTCCACGAGACTGGCTTGCTGCTGTTGGAGAATCGAGATCGACGAGACGGTGTTGTCGGCGAGAGACTGGTTCTTCGCCAGCAGCAGATTCTCCCGCTCTTCGTCGACGCCATTCAGATTCTCGATCGTCGTTTCCAACTCATCGCTGAAACCATCCAGCAAAGATGCCGACGAGGCAACCGTGACATCGGCGAACGAGTCGACGATGCCATCCACCCGGGTCAACGAGCCCAGCGCCTCGTCGATCACGCGAATGGCTTGGGAGGTGTTGGCGGCCAGCCCGGCCAGTCCCCCGCCACTGGCCAGCTCGCTGACCGCACCGCTGACACCGCCCAATAACGCGGCGCTCACACCAGGAAGCCCCAGCTGGGTTGCGACCCGCAGGTCAGGTGACAGGCGGAACTGCGCAACGTCGTCGTCCAACACCGTGACTGGGTTGAAACCATCGGTGAACCCAGGCTGGAACTCAAACACGACGTGGGTTCCTTGCGAGGTGTAGCGTGCCCGATTTCCATCCGTGGCCGAGCTGTCGATGGTCTGGCCGTTGATGATCGCCACCACATCGGTTCCCTGGTTTGTCCCCGCAGTGTCGAAAGAACCGGTGCTAACGTCGACCTCGAGCGTGGCCTGTTCACCGTAGTCGACGGTGGTCAGGGTCAGGTCGTCGCCCGCAGCCGCGGCCACGATGCCTGTCTTGTGGCTGTCTTGGTTAATGAGGCTGGCCGCCGCGTCCAACGTTTGGCCCAAAGTCACCTGAATGCTGCTGCTCCCCCTCTTACCTGTCAGGGTGAACGTGGCATCCGCGACAATCGCTCCGGCAACTCCGGTGTAGGTCACCGCCGCTTGAGTGGCCGCAGTGTCGACCGAGCCAGTAAAGTCGGTTTCGCCGGCAGCGTAGACCTCGACATTGCTGATCTGAGATGCCAGTCGGCCGGCAGCTCGGTAGTTAACCGATCCGTCCAAGAAACGTCTGCCACCGATATCTGTCGCGGCCAAGTCGTTAATCGACACCACAGCCCTATCGATTATGGCTTGCTCCGCGGTCCGTTCTTCGTCGGTCAGGCTGCCATCTTCGTCCAGCACCAGTGAGGCGCGGATCCCCTCTAACTCGGTGCGAATCTGATCGAGCGTCAGCTGCGATTGCGCACCGATGTTGGCGGCCACATCGACCTGGCGTTTAGCGTCCTGCACCACGCTCAGCCGCCGCTCGAAGCTGCTAATCGTCATGAACGCCGATGGATCGTCCGCAGGCCGATTGACCTGCTTGCCGGTCGACAAACGCACGGCGCCGGCCAGCGTGGCCGAATTGACCCGCTGCAGGTGGGTCAGCAACAGCTGCTCGAATCCCGATATCGTCGCGCCAATCCGCGGCATGCCGTCCCCTCTTTCGAGTCGGATCTCGCTGAAAGCCGACGGGTCAGGAACCTAACCATTCCGATAGGACTTGTTTCGTGCTGCTCAGGAAGCCCTCACCCTCTTCCAGAGGTGGGAGTTCCGGTGTCAGCACGCTCCGTTCGTGCGCCATCAGGTAGGACTTGAGGCTTGCCAAAAACTTGCCGGCCCTTTCGTCCACGTCCCGCCGCCGCCGATCACGTTGGCGTTTTGGGCGGATCGCGACGCGAATCGAGGTTCGCGTGGAGCGGTCACCTTCCTCCGCCTGGGAGCAAATCTCGTTGAACGTCAACTCGATTAGGAAGGGGACTGGCCGGTCACTCCAACGACGCATCATCGGCGCATGCTGTTCGTCGATCTTCAGGCAAACCCGGTTGCCATCAATCGATGCGATTTCAGCGCTGTGGTCGGCTACAAAGCCGCGGAGTTTCTCCGCAGCCACAGACAGGGGAACAACGGTCAGCAGCTCTCTGGCGAGCAATTGGTGGCCGGGACGTGCCGAGAACCATCGCAACCATGCGGGACCCTGCTTGGTTGCCACCTCGTCTCCGATACCGGTTCCTAGCTGGACGACGATGTTCCGCCCGTTGTCTTTGGCCTGTAACAGAGCTCGATCGGCGCGGCGCAGGAACGTCTCGGGTTTGTCGCCAGGCTGCACTTCGGTGACCCCGAAACTCGCTGTGATCTTGCGACCGTTAAGTGACTTTTGCGGCTGCTCGGCGAGCTTCTTTCTCAGCGTCTCCGCGCGGCGAGTCGCGGTCGCGTTGTCGCAATCGGCGCACAGCAACACGAACTCTTCGCCCCCGTAGCGGGCCACCAAGTCACCCGCTCTGGCATGCCTGCGGAGCAGGGCGCCAAAACAGGTTAACGCTTCATCGCCGGCCTGATGGCCGAAGGTGTCATTGATCCGTTTGAAGTGATCGATGTCGCACATGATCATGCTGCAAGGCACACCCTGTTCAAGGTGCGTGGCAACAAACAACGGAAACACCCTGTCGAACTCGGCGCGGTTGGCGCACTTGGTGAGTGGGTCGCGGGTCGCCTTCTCGTACAACGTTTGTACTCGTTCCTCCAGCGTGGTACGGGAGGAAGCGTCGTGCAGCACCACGGTCGCACCCCGCGGGCTGCCATCGGGGCCCAACAACGGGGATACGTGCAGATCGATCGATACCACCTTGCCCCGGGTGCGACCGCTGATCTTGAGCCGCCGCAACAACTGGGTTCCGGACCGCATCGCCTCCACGACCGGACAACCTTCGTCGGAAACGGCCTTGCCCCGCTCGTCACGCATGGCAATCAGGCTCGGCACCCACTGCTTTTGTCTGACGCTCGAGGGCGCAATACCGGTTAGCCGTTCAGCCGAGCGGTTCCAATGAGTAATCTTGAGTTGTGAATCGACAAACACGACTCCATCGTGCATGCTCTCCAGCAAATGCAGCCCGAACTCTTCGACCGCTCGGTCGCCTTCCGGTCTCAACTGCGATTGCTGGGATTTGCCGGGACCCCACAACTGGTTGGCACCCGCCGGAGTAATGTCGTGCAACCAACGTCGCGCCACCTGGCCGCTGAATTGGACCCGGTTGTTACTAATCAGGTGACAGAATTCTTCCACCAGCTCAGGGTCGAACTGAGAACCTGCGAACTCAAACAGCTCGGCCATGGCCCGTTCGCGAGGCATGGCCCGGCGATAAATGTGGTCGGTTGTCATCGCATCGAAGGCGTCGACAATGGCGATCATTCGCGACCCCAACGGCAGCTTCTTGCCGCTGACCTCAAACCCATGTTTGCTGCCGTTGTACCAGGCCGGAGCGTAGCTGACGATTTCCAACAAATCCTCGGAAGGACAACAGCCGCCCAGGATCTGCCGTCCCAGCAACTGGTGCTGCTCCATCTGCAGGACTTCTTCGCCAGCCAGCTTACCGGGCTTTGAGAGCAGGTGATCAGGAACACCAATCTTGCCCACGTCGTGCAGCAAAGCGGCAATTTCGATCATGTCACGGGTGGCTTCCGACATGTCAAGTGCCATCGTCCAGGACGAACAACCAAGCGCTACCCTCAGGCAGTGGTCCGCCGTCGCCGAGTGTTTGGCCTGGAGCGCGGTGAACAGGCTGCCGGCAACACCTAAACGGGCTTGGGCCATCCGATTCTGATGTTGCTGGTGTTCTGGCGAATGCGACAGTGAATCGGCTTGCGCGGCCTCATCCAGGCTGGTCAGAAGCGAAGACAACTCAGTCATCTGGGCGTCCGGGCGCAGGGACTCCTCCGGTAGTACCGCCGAAGACGTGTTGCGATCGGCTGGATTGTCCATCTTGGCCCTGTTTTGACTGATCGGGTGGGGGAACCCGCCCATTCGAACGAGGAGTTCGCGGGGTGGCTCTGGAAACAGTAGGTTGCGCCGTACCTTCCGTCAAACCAGGGACACTGGTCACGGCCAAACTGAGTGGCACGAAGTCCAAGGCAGCACCGGGAGGACCCCGCATCACTCGCATGATCGGCGTTGCCAGCGCCATCAAATCGAGCTACCAGTACGGCCGGCAATACCCCTACAATCCGCGGCCGGAGCGGGGTTCAGTGGAGCGAGCGGCCGTTCCCCCAGCGAATCGCCGAACTTTCCCAGAGCGAGCAGCCGAGATCAACACTACTCCTCTCTTCTGCGCATGCTTCGAGTCAGCTCACCCGAGCCCGTTGTTGGCCCCGAAAACAACGCTGGCCAGCTTCTCCGCCCGGAACTGGGTCAGGCCTTTTGGATCGATCATCCTGCTTGGACGAAGTTGAAATGGAATACCGACGGCGAGCTCATCGTGACGAACGACGACGACGTGTCTTGATGGAGGAGATGCGGGGCGAGGTCAACGAACATCCGGCGACGGACAGCCGGGCGGCCGCTGCGGATGCCCGGCTGGCCACCAAGAGGTCGTACTCCGAAGCCGCCCAGCGACAGCCGGCAGTCACCTGCGTGATCCCGGTCCGCTTAGGAACGCTGACTATCCTGCTGCTGGCAGGATTGGCCCTGATCGCCGGCGTTGAAGCACTCTTCGTGCAGGTGTACCAGTCTGCCCATACTCAGCTCCGCGTCACGCTGGCACCTCTAGACGTCATGGTACCTGGCAGCCTTGCGGGCTGGCTTTCGGCCGTGCTGCTGTTTGTAGCTGCCCTCTACAGCGGTCTCGTTTTTCATCTACGCCGACATAAACTCGACGACTTCCGCGGTCGTTATCGCGTCTGGATCGCGGCCATCGCCGGTTTGGTCTTGGCCAGCCTGGATGCGCTCACCGGCCTGCACAACGCATTAGCCGCGTGGCTTGTCGAGGTCAGCGGAACGCCGCTCTTCGGCGACGGCACGGCCTGGTGGCTGCTCACCATCGGCGCCTGCTACTTCCTGCTGGGGCTTCGTCTGGTGGTCGAAATGCGGGAGAGCCAATCCGCCGTCGCCTTCACCCTCCTGGCCGCGACCGGATACGCAACTGCCGCAGTACTCGACCTGCAGCTGTGGCCGGTAGCCTTGGGGCGTTGGGGCCACGGCCTCGCTTACTCCACGCCACTTTTGCTTGCGCATCTGAGTATCTTGTTTGCGGTGCTCTCCTACGCCCGCTTTGTCTATCTCGATTCCCAGGGCCGCCTACGGAGACGCGCGGACGAAGAGACTCTCCCGCAACACGAGGCCGTGAAAACCCGAGCGGCCGAACCAGCGACCGGCAAGAAGGCCCGGCGAACCGCCGCAAGCGAGTCGGCGTCAAAGCAGACGGCAGCTCCCCGAGTCAAAAAACAGCCAACCATTCGGGTCGACAGCGCGCACAAATCCAGCCAGCGGTCAAACGCCGAGGAAGATGTCGCAGGAGCCACCACAGCCGCGGACGGTGCCAGGCAAACCACCGGCAAGATGAGTAAAGCCGAACGCCGCCGCCAGCGGAAGCTCCTCCGTCGGCAAGGGCGAAAGGAATAGCTCGAGACGCGCCGCAGGACGTGCATCGCTCGAAGCCAACTCCGCGTCGCTCGGCGGCAGTCACTTCGTCCTTCGTGCCCGGCAGGGCGAGGGCAGGGGAGGATTCGTCCACGCCCGCAGCGGGCCGTGTCGAGGCCACCACCGGCGCTGTCCATGCGAGCAGAATTCTGCTAGAGTCCGGCCGGCGTGCCGACAACTTGCATCGCCTGCGATTCCGTTGCTCTGGGGCTTGGCTCAGATCGGCGCACTCAGCCCAAACGCTCTCTCTCACCCACGATCCCGCCTCTCCAAATGGTCCGCACGCGTTTTGCACCCAGCCCGACCGGGTACCTCCACATCGGGGGAGTCCGCACGGCGCTCTATAATTGGCTCTTCGCCAGACAACATGGAGGTCAGTTCATTCTGCGGATCGACGACACCGATCAAGAACGGAACGTCGAACAGGCGCTGCAGCCCATCCTAGAAGGATTTCGCTGGCTGGGACTCGATTGGGACGAGGGCCCAGAGGTCGGCGGTCCCTACAGCCCCTACTATCAGTCGCAGCGGGGCGAGCGATATCAGCAGGCCGTCCAACAGTTACTGGACAGCGGACAAGCCTACCGCGACTTTGCCACACCAGCAGAGATCGCTGCCGAGCGGGAGGCAGCCGAGCAGCAAAACCGGCAGTTTGTCTACAGCCGGCGGTGGATGGCCGAAACAGATCAGCAAGCCGCCGCCTTCGAACGAGACGATCGCCAGTCGGTGATTCGGCTGAAAATGCCGAGAAGTGGGCATTGCCGGATCGACGACCAGATTCGAGGGCAAGTCGACTTCGAATGGGCCCACGAGCAGGACCATGTGATTCAACGGTCGGATGGCTCGGTCCTCTATCACCTGGCAAGCGTCGTCGATGATCACGACTTTAAGATCACACACGTCATCCGAGCGGTCGAACATCTGTCGAACACACCGCGACAGTGCTTCATTGCAAGTGGTCTGGGCTATTCCCGACCGTGTTTCGCGCATCTGCCGTATGTCGCCGAGCCAGGCAGCCGGCACAAGTTGAGCAAACGAAAACTAGAGAAATACCTAAAGAACCGTGACTTCCGTCAGCTTTGCGAGCACGGACAGCAGGTCGCTAGGGCCAGTCAACTAACTACCGACGCTGCTACCTTCAATCCGGTCATCGTGGACTTTTATCGCCAAGTGGGTTACCTCCCAGCATCGCTGCTGAACTATCTGTTGCTGCTGGGTTGGTCGCTGGACGACAAAACCGAGGAATTCACCCGAGACGAGATGATCCAGCACTTCAGCCTGGAGCGGGTAAACAAGTCGGCCGCCAGTTTTGATCCGCAAAAGCTGTGGGCGTTCCAGGCCCGGCAGATGCAGGCCTTACCGATCAAACAGAAAGTGGCTCTAGCAGTGCCCTTTCTCCAGCGAGCCGGGCTCGTCCCGCGGCCGCCCACTTGCGATCTCGGCCCTCGCCTCGGGCAGGTGATCTCGGCGGCCGGCGATCGACTCAAGACAGCCGGGGATATCCTCGAACTCTCCGAGTTTTTCGTCCCAGACGATCAGCTGGAGTACGATCCGCGGGCGATGACGAAACGACTGGGGACGCCCGAAGCAGCCGCGCTGCTGGCTGAGTTTCGCGCCCGCTTGGCCACCATCGACCCCTTTACGGCCGAGCACACCGAACGCGAGCTGCGTTCGTTCGTCGCAGCCAAAGAAATCAAGATAGGCAACATCATCCACGCTTTGCGGGTGGCGACGACTGGAAAGTCGGTAGGGGTGGGGATGTTCGAGGCACTCGAGATCCTGGGGCGCGATAGCTGCTTGCGCCGTATCGACAGAGCCCTCGAGTTGGCGACGGGCTAGCTGATAGCTGACAGCTGAATCGGCCTTGTTCGGGCCGGCATCGAGCTTCTATACTCCGCCGCCCCTGGTGGGCCTGCTCACCGGGGGGGTAGACCGCAGTGCTTTGACCACACCGGGAATCAGGGTTCGGCGGGTCGGGTTCCCCCTGCGAATCATCGACCGCGGCCCAAGATCCTGCTGCAACCGGCACTCTGTCCAGTCTTGAGCCCATCCATTCTCGGAGCACACTCGATGAACCGTTCGTTCACTTCCGTGGCGCTGTGCGTGGGAATTCTCTGCAGCGCTACGGCGCAACCCGGCTGGTCGCAGCAGAAGCTGAGGTTTCTCGACCCTGCGGGCCGAGCAGGCGTCCCGGAGCGAAGGGCGGAGTCGATGACCGCCGTTCCCGCAGAGATGCCCACACTCAGTCCTCAAAATGCCGTCGTGCGGCCGGCTCAGATCACGTCCGTTTCAACCACAATCACCGAACTGCCGCGCAAACACGGACAGGTTTGGAAAGAGCATGACATTACCCGCTACACGTCGCGCGTCAGCACGACCGCGCGCCCTGAACAGGCAATCGTCGACTGGATCCTCCGCGAAACGGGCACCGAAATCTGGTTCTCCGAACCTCTGGGTTTGCTGAGTGCCGACCGCGAGAAGCTCCGCGTTTACCACACACCCGAAATGCAGCAGATTATCCAGGAGATCGTCGATCGGTTCGTCAGCAGCAAGGCCGAGTCGCACGCTTTTGGCGTTCAGCTGGTCACAGTCGGCAATCCGAATTGGCGGAGCCGAGCGCTGTCGCTAATGCAGAGCGTGACCGTCCAGTCACCCGGTGTCGACGCCTGGCTCCTTTCCAAGGAAAACGCTGCCGTCTTGATCAACGAGTTGCGTAAGCGGACTGATTTCCGCGAGCACAACTCACCCAATCTGGTGATCCACAACGGTCAGTCCAGCACGATCACTCGGACTCGGCCGCGTAACTACATGCACTCCGTGCTGCTCCGCGAAAACACCTTTCCCGGCTACGAAATGGAGATGGGACAAGTCCAGGAGGGCTACTCGCTGCAGATCAGCCCGCTGCTTTCGCTGGACGAACGCACGGTCGACGCGGTGATTCGCTGCCATATCGACCAAGTCGAGAAGCTCATTCCTATCCCGGTCGACATCCCGAGCTTTGGACCGCAGCGGCCCAAGGTCCAGGTGCAAGTCCCGCAGATGGTGAGCTGGCGGCTCCATGAACGCTTTCGTTGGCCGACCGACAGGGTCTTGCTGCTGAGCTGCGGGGTCGTGGCCACCCCGTCCGCCGAGCGGCAGAATCCACTTGGGCTGCAGAACTTGTTGGCGACGACGACTCCAGGTCGAGCGGACGCGTTGTTGTTCTTAGAGAGCAAAGGTGCGGCCAGCCAGGCCCTGCTCGAACCGCAGCGCGCGGCGGGCCGCCGGGGTCCCAACTATCGCAGGAGGTACTGAGCTGGCTGGCCGGCAGCCCCGTTGGCGGCCTGAGCAGGGCATGCTGATGCTACCCAATCCAGTGTGGCAACATTAGAATGCACGAGCTTGATCGTCGCCTTCGTCTCTTGCTACCACACTTATGCCCAAACGTCGCGTCGTCGTCACTGGAACCGGTCTGATCAGCCCGCTTGGCAACAGCACCGACGCGCTCTGGTCGTCGCTATTGGCAGGAAAAAGCGGCGTCGAGAAGCTGTCCAGCGTTCCCACCGACTATCTGCCCGTCTCGTGCGGGGGTGAGGCGCGACAGTTTTCCGGAAAGATCGACGATTTCGGCAGCTTGCCTCCGGCACTGAAGAAGCAGATCCGCAAGGGTCTAAAAGTGATGTGCCGCGAGATCCAGATGGGAGTCGCCGCCGCGCAGCTCGCTTTAGCAGATGCCGGACTGGAAGCGGGCCAGTATGACCACGATCGGACGGGTGTGGTATACGGCTCCGATTACATCATGACCTTGCCTGACGAATTCACTGAGGGCATCCGGAGTTGCCTCAACGAGGAGATGAAGTTTGAGTTCCGGCAGTGGGCCGACCGCGGCCTGCCGAAAGTCACTCCGCTATGGCTGTTGAAGTACCTGCCGAACATGCCGGCCAGTCACATCGCCATTTACAACGATCTGCGGGGACCAAACAACTCACTCACACTCCGGGAGGCGTCGGCCAACCTGGCCGTGGGCGAGGCTTTTGCAACGATCGCACGGGGCAGCGCGGACCGCATCGTCACCGGCGCCACGGGAACTCGAATTCACCCGTTAAGAACCGTCCATGTGGCGCTGCAGGAGGAGCTGGCCACCGGCGATGGCGATCCGGCCGGTCTTTGCCGTCCCTTCGACCTCGATCGACAAGGTTCGGTCCTGGGCGAAGGAGCCGGGGCGGTCGTGCTGGAAGAGCTTTCCGCAGCCAACGCCCGCGGTGCCAACATCTTGGGCGAAGTGGTCGGCTGCGGCTCATCGACTGTGTTGGACCGGCAGGGTGTGGCCCGCCGGAGCGAGGCGATGGAAAACACCCTCTTGCAAGTGTTGCGGTCGGCGGACGTCACGCCGGAGTCGGTCGGGCATATCCACGCCCACGGCCTGGGCACGCGCAGCTGTGACATCGACGAAGCTCGAGCAATTCACCGCGTCTTCGGTGCCCGTTCCACCGCTGTGCCGGTCGTGGCGGCGAAAGGCAATTTTGGCAATCTTGGAGCGGGAAGTGGGATGGTCGAGATGATCTCGAGCCTCTTGGCCATGAATCACGCGAACCTCTTTCCCGTCGTGAACTATCGGACACCGGATCCGGCCTGCCCCGTCGCCCCGGCCACGGCCGGCGCGGACCCCGGCGACTCGTTCATCAATCTGAACGTCTCCCCTCAGGCTCAGGCGAGTGCGGTGCTGGTTCGGCGCGCCTCCTAGCGGGCTGCGGCCTAGCTTGACACCCCGTACAGTCAGCGGTATCCTAACCTGCTTCAGAATCCCACTAAGTTGTGTGTTTTTACGGGTTTCGAGCGATTCAGCCATCGACAACCAGCTTGGCTGGTGGGGGGTAGAGACGGACGGAGCAGGGCGGCGAGAAATGGCGAGTGTTGCTCTGCGGCGTCTGTCAAAAGACTATCCGGGAGGTGTCCGAGCTCTGGATGCCGTGGACATCGCAACTGAGAATCGCGAGTTCCTGGTATTGCTGGGTCCCAGTGGCTGCGGGAAGAGCACGACGTTGAGGCTGATCGCCGGCCTGGAAACTGCGACTGAGGGGGAGATTCTGATTGACGGGAGGGTGGTGAACACCGTCCCCCCGAAGGACCGGAACATTGCCATGGTGTTCCAAAATGATGCTCTGTACCCGCACATGACGGTGTACCAGAACATGGCCTTCGGGTTGCAACTGCGTTTCGGGGGCGGCGGTTTGTCGAGACTGTGGCGGCGGTTTGCCAAACCGGTCGAGGCAGCAGAGCTGGCGGTCAGGCGGCGTGGGATTCGGCAGCGTGTCGAGGCGACAGCTCGTCAGTTGGGGATCGAGCGGTTGCTCCCGCGGATGCCAAAGCAGCTGTCCGGCGGCGAACGACAACGGGTCGCTCTGGGAAGAGCTATGGTCCGCCAACCGGCGGTTTTTTTATTTGATGAACCACTGTCCAACTTGGACGCAAAACTCCGTTTGGAGACCCGACGGGAGCTCAGGCGCTTACACCGTCGGCTAGAGACCACCATGATTTACGTAACACACGATCAAACCGAGGCTCTGACGCTGGGGGATCGGATTGCCGTGTTGCGCAAGGGCAGTTTGCAGCAGGTGGGCACACCTACCGAGATTTTCGACAGGCCGAGCAACCAGTTTGTGGCGGGTTTCGTCGGCGCGCCTCCCATGAACTTCTGCAAGGGCCGGCTCGCCGTCCTGGCCGGGCGGACCACCTTTGTGGCAGCCGCGATGCAGTTGGATTTGCCGGAACCGTTACAAGCAGCGGGGGACCGGATGGCGGAGCGCGACGTGGTCTTGGGCATCCGCCCCGCAGACATCAAAGTACGTGCAGGAGCTGCCGGGAGCGAGCCAGGCTGGTCGCTGCCGCTGGCCGGGACCGTCACGATGGTGGAGCCACAGGGTGACGTCTCGTTCGTTCACGTGGAGGTTGCCGCCCCGAATACAGATCAGAAGAATAACCAAGTGGAGTGGGTATGCCGAGCCACACCTCGATGCCCGCTTCGCACCGACGACCAAGTCGAGATCAGTCTCGACCTGGACCGCCTGCACTTGTTCGATGCCACCAGTGGGAGGAACCTGGTCTACACGGCCGACGCCCCAGCAGCCTGAAGCGCGTCACCAGATAAATCCAACAACTTGACAGGGAAGCGCCGCTCGCTGTCACCAATTGGAAGCCACAAGCATGAACCCACAAGAGTTGCTGCGGATCGTCGATTCGTTGCACCGCGACAAGAATATCGACCCGGAAATCGTCTTTCAGGCGATCGAGGCGGCCCTCGTGTCGGCAGCCCGCAAACAGTACGGGGAAGAATCGGAGATTTCGGTACAGATTACTCGCGACGATGGTTCGATTTCTGCCGACTGCAACGGAGAACCGCTCGACCCCGCTGAGATGATCGGCCGGATCGGGGCGCAAACTGCGAAACAGGTCATCATTCAGAAGATCCGGGAAGCCGAGCGTGACTCGCTGTTGGACGAGTACGCCGAGCTCGTCGGCCAGATGATGTCGGGAATCGTGCAACGTAACGAAGGCGGAGCCACGACGGTCGCCTTGCAAGGCGTCGAAGCGATTCTGCCTCGTAGCGAGCAAATACCCGGGGAATCTCATCATCCAAACGAGCGCGTGCGGGCGATCATCTATGAAGTGAAACCCCAAGGTAACCGCGTCAAGGTGGTGCTCAGCCGCAACCACCCGTCGCTGGTCCGCCGGCTCTTCGAGCAGGAGATTCCCGAGATCGCAGACGGCGTGATTACGATTAACGCAATGGCCCGCGAACCAGGGTACCGCAGCAAGGTTGCTGTCAGCAGCTCGGATCAGCGCATCGACTGTGTGGGCGCCTGCGTGGGAGTGCGCGGCAACCGCATTAAGAACATCATTGATGAACTAGCTGGCGAGCGGATCGACATCGTACGGTGGAGCGACGATCCCGAAGAGTTGATTCGCAACGCCCTTCAGCCGGCAGAAGTCGAGCAGGTATTGCTGTGCGACATGATTGGACGAGCAATCGTGTTGGTCCGCGAGGACCAACTCTCTTTGGCCATCGGCCGTCGCGGGCAGAACGTCCGCTTGGCCAGCAAACTATGTGGCTGGGACATCGAGATCATGACGGCGGACGAGCTGGAGGAACAGATCGACCGGGCCGTGATGGGCTTCTCGGAAATCGATGGAATGACAGAGGATCTGGCTCAACGGCTAGTCGAACAAGGCTACTTGTCCTACGATGACCTCTCGGTCATTGAGCCGGACGCCTTGCAGGAGATGGGCGAGCTGACCGAGGACCAGGTCAACCAGATCGTCGAACAGGCCGAACAGAAGGCGGAGGAGGCCGAGCGCGCCGCTTCGGAAGAACGGCGCCGCACGAAGGAACTGGAACAACTCGAACGGGAAGCTCAAGCTGCGGCCCAGGCTGCGGGAGCCGACCAAGAAGAGAAAGCGGGCTCCGACCAGGAGGTGGACCCCGGTGTGGTTGCGACCGATGCCGCCGATACGAACCTGCCAGCGTCTGGCGAAGAGGTGTCGGTCGAGCACGCGGAAACTGCAGCCGGCACGGAGGTTCCATCAGCGGACCTAGCAGAGAACACAGAGAACAACGCAGAGGAAGAAGAGGTGGCGGAAGTGCCTGCTGCGGAAGAGAGCACTTCCGACAACGATGCTCCGGCAGCCGAGGCCGCGTCCACGGCCGACCAACCGGAACTCGAAACAGCCAAAGCACGCGATGAGGCTGCCCAGGAGTAGTCGGCGGCAGAGAGCCCCGGACGAACCTGCCGCCGCTCAGGCCTGTTTGGTGCCACTGGGATTGCCTTCCATCCTGGAGGGTGAGGGCGTTCTCTTGGCGAAGAGATGGGATAGGAGAATGTTTATGTAACAGCGACTGCAGCAAATCGGTGTTTGCCAGTCGCCGTTTCCGGCTGTGCGAATACCGAAACGAAAGGCTCCAAAGTGCCAATACGGATCTATGCCTTAGCCAAAGACCTCAAGATCGACAGCAAAGAGCTCGTCGATTTGTGCGCTAAAGTCGGTATCACTGGCAAGGGCTCTGCGCTGGCCAGCCTCGACGACGACGAAGTCGAGAAGGTCAAGTCCTTTCTCAGCAGCGGCGGCAAGAAGCCGGCCCCACCTCCGGCCCCCGAGCGACCGGTTCGTGTCGGTCGCACCGCGACAGCTCCGCCGGAGCCTGCGCCGCCGGTAAAGTACACGCGCGACGACTACATTGCGCCGGGCAGCGGTGGGAAGATCCGGGTCATCGGCGCGCCCAGCACGGCAGGCGCAGACCAGAAGAAAGAGCCCCCCGACACCGAGGCGCCGAAGCCAAAGAAGAAAGAGCCGGTGATCAGTCTCGCCAAGCTGCCCGAGGTCCAGCAGCCGACGGCCGAACCGAAATCGAACGATCCTCCGGCTCAAAAACCAGAAATCCGGCTCCCCAAGGACGCCATCGCGGGCCACAAGAAAGGCGGACGCGCCCCATTGGAGCATCTGACCAAGGCGGGTGACAAACAGAAAGCGCCGCTCTCCGGAAAACTGGGCAAAGGCGGACCAGGACAGCCGGCCTTTGCCGAGGCAGAGCCGCCATTAGGTAAAGCGGGCAACAAACATCGCCGCGGCAAGGGCCACGAGGAGGAAGGCGCCAACCGCGGCTTGGCTGGCATGGCCAGCGCCCGGGCCGACCGGCAGAAGGCCAGAAAGACGCGCGCCAAAGCTCGGGGCGGGCGCCTGATGGACGACGACGGCGGAGGTCGAAAGCGGCGCCGAACGCTGACCCGCAAGGGAACCAACACCGCGGCGCCCCGTAAGGGCCGAGTGGCCTTGGAACTGCCATGTACGGTACGCACCTTCTCGGAGGCTGCGGGAGTGCCTTCGTCGGCCGTACAAAAGGCGCTGATGGGGTTGGGTGTGATGGCCACGATCAACGCCCAGATCGAAGACGAGCAGGTCGAACTGTTGGCCAGCGAGCTGGGCGTTGACCTGGAGTTTAAGCAAAAGGAGACCTTGGAAGACACGGTCTTGACGAATCTCCGGGAACAGGAGGACGATCCGGATTCGTTGGTGCCGCGTCCGCCGGTGATCACTTTTCTGGGCCACGTCGACCACGGTAAGACCTCT
>CBDCWT010000081.1:0-126390 GCA_965223305.1 Pirellulaceae bacterium
CATCTTATCCAGCTGCCTGCCTATCGTTACTAGCCGCCAGCTTGGGACGTGATAGCACGAAAGACTGCACTGCATGCCAGCATCGTTAAGGCAGTGTCGTCAAAGTGTTTGGGCTTAAACTAGCGACATTCGTGAGAAAGACCCGTGCGTCGAAGCGACTTACCGTTCGTGCACGGGGTGGAATCGTCCGTGCGGCGAAACGCACAGACTGGCTGCGTCAAAGTGACGACAAATCCGCGCGGCAACTTACGTTGGATGGGTTCGACAAAACCGCGCGGCTTGATGCCAAGATGGGGCAGCAGTCGCGTCGGACGATGAAGCAGCATCAAAGCTGGGTTTTGTCGGATTGACAGCTCAGCGAAAGCGCCAAGCACACAGCCAAGCCAGACGCCAATGGCGTGAACCATTCGTCGCCGCGCAGGGTTATTGCGCTGGAGCGCACCCGTCCTAACTGTAGGGGTTATTCGTCACTTCCACTTCGCGGAAGTTTATCGATTTGACAGACCGCTACAACTGGGCCATTACCGCATCGGACAGCGAGTCATCGAGTGATGGTTGGGCGATCGGGAACGAGAATGTGCGCTCGCTAGATGGGGGCGCCAATTGGGGTACGCATAACTTTGCCGACGCACATATGTTTAGTATTGACGCGACGGCGGTCCCAGAGCCCAGCACAGCGGTCATGTTCTGCTCTCTCGCCGCTATCGGTCTCTTTCTTCGGGCAGGTCGGTCTCGACGAGTGATTCCGGCCGAAGCTGCTCGATGAATCTGAAAAAGGAGGCCCAGCCGACCCGAACCAACTTTTCCGGACTGGAGGGTCGATGGCTGGGGGATGCATCGAGAAGGTAACCGAACACTCCACCGTCGCCGCCTGGTGCTTGAGTGCAGGAAGTCAAGCTAGGAACTTAGGTCGTTAAGCGGCGGGCTAACCACGACTCGACCGATTTCTCGTGCCGGCCTCGACGCGGCTGTGCTTTCGTGGCCATTCTCGGTCTGCACGAACTGCAAGAGGTGACAAAGACCCGTGCGTCGAAGCAAGTTGGCCTTCGTGCGGCCGGTGGAATCGTCCGTGCGGCGAAGACGACACCAGTCGAGTCAGAATGACTACAGTTCTCTGGCCTCGCTTGCCGACCTCTGGCCGAGTTCCGCGAAACGCCTCTCAACGATTAGAATGTCGCCAGCCGTTGCACTTTTTGCATCGGTGAGAGCCGTCGGGGTACCTGCCCCACTTCGACGGCTCGCTTTTCTTTGTCTGCCCCCTCCGCGGCTTCAAATCGAGATTCGTTCAACGATGTTCCTCGTGACGCGCTTCTGCCTGCGGTCGTAGAGTCGCGTCGTTCTCGGGTCGCTGTGCCCAGCAAGATGTTGTACATCTTGCAGCGGCACACCTTGCTCGAGCAGATCGGTTACGACCGCAACACGAAATGAATGTGGCGACAGCCGACTGGGTAGGCCGGCATCCCGCATCCGACGCTTCACCATTCGCCCCATATCGCCGGCGGTCATCGGATTCTCTGTGAGCTTCTTTGTTCGCCCAACCGCCGTTCTGAAGAGAGCATTTCCATTCCCGCTTCGCGTTTCATCTGCCGCCAAGTATTCGCGCAGCATCAGCTGAAGGTCGTGGCGAACGGGAATCTCGCGTGACTTCCCGCTTTTCTCTGCAAACCGCAGGCAGAATTGGCCACCGTCATCGTAAAGATGCTCGCGCCGCAGTTTCGCCACCGCCCCAATCCGCGCTGCGGTGTAGATTAGGATGCCGATGACCGCTCGATCACGAAGACCGACGACGTTTCCTGTATCGATCTTGTTCAGCAGCAGCCGGGCCTGCCTCGCTGTTATTTCCGGCGTCCTCCCCTCGATCACCTGATGGCGCTCGCTGCGAACCGACGCCGCTGGGTTCAGCACGACCGCATGGCGAACAACCAGCTCGTCAAAAAAGTGACGAAGTCCAGATAAGTACACCTTCTTCGTGGAAGCGGAATGCGGCAGTTCGTCAAGATACATCCCAACGTGCTTGGGAGCGATTTGGTGGAGGTGCAACGAACGCGCCTGGCACCAAGAGAGAAAGCTGTGAACCGCGTGCTGATAGTTTCGCCGCGTGTGCGGATTTCGGATGCGCCCAACAAAAAACTCTTCGTAGGCGAATTTCGCGGCGTTGCCAGCAGCCGCCATGAGTTCGGGCAGATCGATGACCGGATCAACCGACGGCACAGGTGCCTCACTCAGCTTTACAAGGGGCTCGTTTAGCTGCTTGCTCGGCATGCGAAACAGTTGACGCACCCGCCGAGCACCTTCAGCCCAACTCATCCGCTCGTGTTGTCAAGTCGTTTCTTGCCACTGTGGGCCAGCATCGCATTCAAACACGCGGCTGCTGGCTGATCACGGCCCACCGCCGCGATTCCATTCGCTTCACCCAGTTGATTTACCGCATGACTATGTCTTTTGTCTAGCACAAAACTTGAACTAGCGACGATTCCCACACTACGCATTTCCGCTGCGCGTTACCCGGGAGCTGCTGTTCCCGTCCGACCTAGGTAACCGCCCAACGGCTCTGTCCGGCCGCGCCACTACCAAGCCGAACTTGCCTCGGTGTCGGACCTGACGCAGGTTGAGGTCAGCCGAATACGCGATCACGCCCTCCTTCGCTGATTCCGCGTTTTTTGCCGCCGACCTCAGTGGCAACACGGGTGGACCCATAGACACGAGTCGCCGTGGTATCCGGCTAGAGACGGTGGTCACAGTGCGCGCCCCAAGCGGGGGGGCCCACCCCCATAGTTGCCGCGCCTGAATGTTCAATTTACACTACTGAGTTCGCACTTCCTCAACATCATCGCTCGGGGACACGCCGATGAGTGACGGGATATTCCCTGAATTCGCGGCAAACGACGCCGAATTGAAGCAGGCAATCAACTGTATTGCCACCGCCCTGTATTCACCCGATCAAGAAATCGATTTCTTGTTTGGTGCTGGCATGTCGTTTACGGCAAAGTTGCCCGACGGCGCTCGTCTCGCGACCTTGCTGCTAAGGAAGTTTTTCCCCGACATCGACGACCACGCTCCGTCAAGCGACGAGCTCGCGACGCTTGCGGATCGATACCCATTCGAAGCAGTTATCCAAGCCGTGGAAGCCTCTCCAGCTTTGGGCGGGACGCGAGAAGCGTTGTCGCGTTTCTTGATGGCGATCTATCGTGACCCAAACATCGAACTACAGGACGAACACCACGGCTTCTCCGCTGTCTGTAACTTGGGAGGGACTACCAGGATCCGACGTGTCTTTACCACTAACTTTGATCCACTGCTGGAAAAGGCGCTCGGGAACCAAGCGTTTCCCGTAACAGAGAAGAACGTGCGGGAGATCCGTTCGGCGCAAGACCGTGGGCTGATCCCCATTCTATATCTTCATGGATTGCTCGATCAGACGTTTCAAATCACAGAGTCAGACGTACTTGCGGAAGACGAGAGCCTCATGGTGAGTGAGTTTAACGGGGCCTTGTGCAACTCCGACGCATTTGTCTTTGTCGGCTACGCGATGAATGACCCAGATTTCCGTCGGATTTATCAGAAGTATCGCAAGTACGTCACGAACCGCGACCAGGCTGGAAAGTGGACGTTCGTGGTTGGGCCGGCGAAGAACGCGCACGACTATCAACTTGGGTCTGCGATATGGAAGAATCGCGGCGCGGTCTGGATCCCTTTGACGGCTGCTGCTTTCTTCGAGGCGCTCAAGAATCACCTCAAATCGCAAGTCTCGGCGAGTGTCCGCCAAGCCATTATGACGAAGTACGATATCAGTGCAGACGATGAAGCTGCATATAGGGAACTTGTACAACGGACGGCAGAAGTGCTCCGTGTGGAAATCGCCGATGCAGAACAGTTTCTTTTAGCAGCCCTCCCAAAGACAGGAGCGAAAAAGTGATCCTCTCATGACACACGAAGGAACGACAACTAGTTCGCTGCTGGGAAGGCCGGTATTTGCCGAGCCGTGGCTCAGCGTTTCGGATGCCCGCCGTGTCCGCCAACCTGTGCCGATCAAGCAGCAGCTACGGACGTTTCTGACAGCTCAGGTCGATGGTTGGAAGCCTGAGCGGATCATCGTCATCGAACGCAAGGGCACAGCGATTCTGCGATCGCTCATTGAGGCGAAAGAGGACCCGATTGAGCTCGACTGGGACCGGGTTGTGTCCTCGAGTGTCTTGGAGCAGGTTCGCAACGAGTGGATACAAGGCAAACGCGTTCTGATCTTTGATGGGATCATGCGCCATGGCCATAGCGTGTCAGCAGTTCTGGAAGAGCTCGAAAGACGCCAGCTCTGGCAGCCAGGCGCAGACAACATCCGGATTGCCATGTTTGCTGTTCACGAACATAGTTCGAGAGGTCTGCGATACAAGAACGAGCTCATTCCGTACGAGTGGTTCTTCCGCGATCTCGATGACACTGGCTGCCGTCGTGTGCGTTTTGACATTGTCGAACTACTACAAAACTCCGGTTCTCTGATGCTCGACACCGAGCACATAGAAGTACGCGTTCGGCTCCGCACCAGTATCGCCCGATTTCTTGAAGCAGTTCGCCGCCGGGCGAACGCGGTGGTCTTTCATTCGGGAAAGCGCACGAATGTCACAATCCACTACGGTAACGACAAGGCTCACGAACTCGACCAAGATGGTTTTCCACCTGGGACGCGCGTTAAAGAGATCGTGAAGAAGTGCCGGATCGTGGAACGCGACGTGGACGAGCTTGCGATCATCCCTATCTGCTATCCTGCGGTCCCAGAGTTCGCGGATGATTGGCCGACAAAACGAGAACATCTAGAGTTGTTGGGAGCCAGCGTGGCCGAATCTGGCCGGGCACAGTTCTACGGTTCGGCGTTACTCGGCGCCATGCAAGTACTCAAGTGGGTTCTGACAGATCTCGCTGCCGCTGACCCAGCCCAGTTCACCGTCTCCCTTCCCGCGTCCCCATCTGCAGAGCGCTCTGCCGACGCGTATACGCTAGAGCACCTCTCGGTAATGCACCCTACGTTGGATGTTGACAAACTCACGCGGCGAATACACGCCATTCAGAATGAGTCTCAATCCAAGGGAAATCTACTCCGCAGACGAAAACAAGAACCTCGCCAAACACCTCGATATTTGGATGATGAACTCGCTGAGAGCGCCCGACAACTCCTGCAAGTGATTCGTCATGTTATCGACGGTCGGCTTTTGGACGAGCGTGATGACTCAACCGTACCAAGTGGCTTGCGGGCAGCAGAGGTCTTTGCGATTGGGAGAAGGTTTGGTTGGGAAGATGTAAAGACAAGCACTCTGTTTGACATCTTGATTGATCAGGCCGATCTCGTAACACACGCGGAGAAGGTCTGTGACGAGGGCAAGAGGATTTTTGCGCGCACCTTTGAGCCGGACGGCGAAATCGTAAGTGAGTTGATCCGACGCTTTACAACGCAGTGGGGTTTGCCAC
Source organism: Pirellulaceae bacterium (assembly GCA_965223305.1). Taxonomy (GTDB): domain Bacteria; phylum Planctomycetota; class Planctomycetia; order Pirellulales; family Pirellulaceae; genus CBDCWT01. The sequence goes on from CBDCWT010000081.1 coordinate 5,458, forward strand.
AGGGGTTCTAGCTTGACTCAAGGAAGGACAGAGTATCACTCAGCGTTGCGCGAAGGCCGCGAAGGCATTCAGCTTGAGCGTACCTGTCGCGCACTTTGCTACGTGCTGGACGGCTGGTGCGGATATGAAGGGGAGCGCAAGGAATGTCCTGGCGAACCAACACGTGGTTGTCTCCGAGCAATCTACTTCGACAAGCTGGCAATGGCTGTGTTCCGAGTCTGGGACCAGTGCTTTCGAGAATCGGGTGTCGCGGCCAATGCTGCCTTATCCTCAACTCCACCGGATACGAACAAGTTGGTCAACCACCCTTGCCCTTTGACCGAGACAAAAGGCAAACATGGACGAGGGCTATCTCGCCGCGATCCAAGGAATGATCCGCGTCGTGAGGCGCCGCTGTTTGTTCTAGAGATGCTGTATCAGCTCCAGGAAGAAGGCATACTGCACTATTTTCAGATTTCGCCGCCAGACAGCTCGCCTCGGGATTATCGTACGACGGTCAAAGCTGGGTACGAAGTGACTAATAGAGACGATTTCCTGGCGTCATTTGGCAACCTCGAGGTTGACATCTTAAAGGAGCTCGAGGGCGCGTTTAGACATCTTGGGCCATCTCAGATTCGCGCATTGGGTACTCACGAGAGCGCCTTCAAGACGGCCGAAGACATCCAAAAAGAGTTTGATGACCCTGAGAGAGACGGTCTCTGGGATCAACTGTTGAACTCGTTCCTCTCTGGGCACGACTGGAGTGCCACTGCGGCAGCGTTGGCCGAGTACTCCGACGAGGCATGCCGAAAGTCGTTTCGGAACCGAGCTGAATATACCGAGGGCAGAACAATCGTCGCAAACGAACTCCGAACACCAATCTTGAGAAACGCATTTCTCAGAATACAGAGTCCGTCAGAGGAGATATGGGATAACGACCGGATCAAAGAACAAGCAAACTTGGCGCGAGTTTTTGAAGCACTCACCAGTTATCTTCAGAGCACTGCATTCTTCTCAGCGACCTCCGATCCGACAAAGGCTGCCCGGTCCCCTGAAGGAACACGCAAAGTCGAACTACTTCAGGACTCTAGCAACTTGCTCAGCGCATGGTCTAAGAAGTCAGTGCCCGACCAAATCCTCGCTCTTCTTGGGACTGGCTCGACAATTCAACAGCCGGTCCGAGACCGGCTAATTGAACTGGTCCGAACGGTGAGAGGCTCGTTGTAGATAACTATGCCGTCTGAACGCTCGCTATACCGAAAAATCCAATTGACGTTGGATGTTGCCAAGTCCAGCGAAGCGGACTCGTTGACTGATTTGACCGCGACCGTAGTTGCCAAGCAATTCCCAAACTTCGACACGCTCCAATATGATGAAGAGGTTGACGACTTCACTTGGCGGCAATCTGACAAAGTCGTTCGCCGCACGGTTCGGCTGTGCAACCACCTTGGCCTTGTCCAAAAAGATGGTCGCCTTTCGAAGATTGGACGCCAAGCTACCCGAAAGACGCGATTCGAGGAAGTAATCGCGGAACGCGTTCGGATTCGGCTAATGGAAGCCGGCGTTGAGATAGGACGGCTCAATCGCATCATCAAAAAAAAGCTGCAATCTGAACCTACTGTGTTACCGACGGCGGCAGAACTCTGGGACGAGGTGGAACCGCAAATCGCACGGGCTGAGTTTTCGCGCATGTTGACACTGCTTACTCATTGTGGAGCAGCGGCGAGTTCTCAACGGAAGATCTTCTTGAGCTTCCAGTGACTGCTTTACCACCTGACTGCCTTGAGCCGAAACGTCATCTGTCACGTTTAGAGATCCGCTTGCGCCTAGCTAGGAACGGTCACATCACCCGACGCAGCCTAGCTTTCGACCGAGACGTGTGCACATCTCTGAATCTTCCATCCTACGACAAGAAGTCGTCAGGCGTCACGTCAGCCTGGGCGGCATGCCGGATACTCAAGACGACAACTAAGTTGCCACGGATGATGAACAGCGCTCGGTGATTTCGACGCCGGCCGTATAACAGTTGGCGAAGGTCGAAGGGAAAGCGGTCATTTTCGCGAGCAAGACCACACCTCTCAGGGTGCTCGCCGAGCGACACGATCGCCGCGACGAAACCGTTGAACCAGTTCTCCGACGTCTCAGGAGCGTCCCCTGCGATCCAGTCGGCGGCTTCATTCAGCTCTCGCTCGGCTCGTTCGGTCACGAGCACGTCGAAGGTCATGCGTCAGACGTCCATCCATGTTTGCGGCGAATGTCCTCGGCAACTTCCCCAATCGGCCGCATACGTCCCGCTTCCATGTCTTCGACTCCGGCCCGGATGGCGGCCAGGTCGGCATTGCGGAAAGCCAGGGCCTCAAGGGCATCACGCAAGACGTCGTCTTCGTTCGTGTAATTGCCCAGCGCAATCTGGTCACGGATTCGCTGCTCTACGTCAGGTGGGAATTGGTAACTCATGGCTGTTTCGACTCCTCTTCAGATCACACTACCACACAAGCTCAAGCCTAAGCAAAGGTGTTTGGTCGCTGGCTGCTTCTTGTGTCCGCCGTTGTCACGGTAAAGGGTCGAAAGTATTCCAAAAGAGGGTAAACTGTGGAAAACGGTGCAGCCCGTCGCGACGGTTGCGGAGTTGACACAACTGCTCACAGCTTTCACGAAGAAGGTCATCTCAATCCACGCCAATTCCGGGGCAGTGTTGCCAATACTCCTGCAACAGGAATACAATGTCAACACAACGTTTCGGCAGGCCATCTGGAGGCATTACAAGGAGTTACAACACAATCGCAACGTCGTAGCAACACCTCCCCAATGCCGCAAAAGTACCTTCGAATCCTACCGGGCGTGCTTCAATGTCTTTCGTCGCTATGACGCAAGCGGATTCAATTTACTCCCGGAGCTCTCGGATACAGGCCAACCGTTTGACGAATTCGCCGCTGATTTCCGCAAGCGAAACGGCCTCGACGGCAGCGAATGACGCATCAGTTACGGATTCTTCGCCGGGCGCGCGAAGACGCTCAGCACATCTTTGACTACATCAGTGCGCGTTCTTTCTTAGAGGATCTCGTGAACCACGTTTCCGTAGACATCCGTTAACCGATAGTCTCGGCCATGGTGGGGATACGTCAAGCGCGTATGATCGATCCCCAACAGATACAGCATCGTCGCATGCAGGTCATGCAAGTGCACTTGGCCTTGTATCGGAAGGTATCCTAGCTCGTCTGTTTCGCCGTAAACGAATCCAGATTTCACTCCACCACCGGCCAAGAGAGTACAGAAACTCTCTTGTTGATGCTCGCGGCCGTGTTTGTTGATTGGTGAAGTTCCCGACAGATCCTGACTCCAGTACGTCCGGCCAAACTCGCCCGAGATCATCACGAGCGTGTCGTCCAGAAGACCACGTCGCTTCAGGTCGCTGATCAGTCCCCCGATCGGTTTGTCGGCGCCTCGACATGACTTCGGCAGCGCGCTGCGGATGTCGACATGGTGATCCCAGCCGCCCATGGTTACTTGAACGAAACGCACACCCGCTTCGCTAAGTCGACGTGCCATCAGGCAGGCGCGGCCGTTTTTTTCCGTGTCTGCGTTTCCGTCCCCAACACCATACAACGCTTGTGTCTCGTTTGATTCGCCGCCTAAGTCGACCAAGGCCGGAGTCTCGGCTTGCATGCGGAAAGCAAGCTCAAAGGACTCAATGATGCCCTCCATGTGAGCGTCCGACTTATACCGAGTTAGCATGCGTTGGTTGAGCCGCTGCAAGAAGTCCAGTCGTCTGCGCTGGTCCGCGGACTTCGCGCTGGGGTCTTGCAGATCCGCGATGGGTAGCTCACCTTCGCTCGTCGGCACGCGCAGTGCGGTGCCCTGGTGCATCGCAGGGAGGAAGGACGAACCGTACGTGCGTACATCCTTGAACGGATGAATCGTGATGAAGCTGGGCAGGTTTTCATTTTCGGTGCCCAGACCGTAGCTGATCCATGACCCCATAGACGGACGCGTTTCTGCAATGTGGCCGGTGTGAAACTGTAGCATTGCTGGAGCATGTGCTTTGTTGTCCGCGACCATAGCACGCAGCAGGCAGAGATCGTCCGCGACTCCCGCAAGGCTAGGCAGTAGGTCGGACATCATCATCCCCGAAGCACCTCGCGGCCGTACAGGTGCCAGGGGTGCCATCGGTAAAAACTCCTTGACACCGACGCGAATCTGTCGACTGTCGACCGGTGAATCGATCGCCTCGCCGTGCCGTTTGGTGATGTAATCCTTCGGCGCGAACAAGTCTGCCTGGGAAGGTCCTCCATGCAAACAGACGAAAATCATCCGCTTGGCCCGGGCGGGTAAGTGCGGCTGGCGCGCTGACAAAGGACTTGCCTGGCTGGACATCGCCAGCATGCTATTCACGGCAACTCCGCCAAAACCGCACGCAGCGCCTTGCAGCCAATCACGTCGAGACAGTCGTGCACCAAACATGGTCATGTCCTCATTAGGAATTCCGTCGAGGCCAGCAGGGCGTGGCATAGTTCGGCCCAGCCGTTCTCGCCCCCGGAGTTCAGGAACTCGATTGATTCTTGTTGTTCGAGCTCAGTGATTGGCCGATTCAACAGTGTCAACCACAAGAACGCCAATCGTTCCTTCTTGTGAGCTGACACTTCGACGACTCGCCTCGCCAGAGCTGTTGCGTGTTTCTTGACTACCGGGCTGTTCATCAGAAACAGTGCCTGAGTTGGGACGGCTGTAGTCGACCGTCGTCCAGCGAACTGCGACGGTTGGGGGAAGTCGAAAACATTGCGCAGTGCGCCGGGACCTGGCTGCCCTGAGTGGCGAATCACCGGCAAATAGACGGTGCGTTCAAACTCCTGTTCCGGACGCCATTGCTTGAGGCTGAAACTCGGCGGATTAACACTCTTGGGGTTGATGCCTCCGACGTTCTCGGGAAACTCCAGCGGCATCGATGGCCCACCAAGCGAGGTAAGCTTGCCGCCCGCGGCAATCATGGCGTCGCGCAACGCCTCGGCGTCCAATCGAACACGATTCATCCGCCAGAGAAGACGATTCTCGGGGTCAACGGCGATCGATTCTTCGTTGTGTGTGCTTGCCAGGCGATAAGTTCGACTCAATACCAGCGAACGGATGATACGTTTCTGGGACCAACCTTCCGCAACGAAACGCGCAGCCAGGAAGTCAAGCAGTTCTGGATGCGTCGGTCGCTCGCCAGGTGTGCCGAAGTAGTCGACCGAGCGCACGAGCCCTTCGCCGAAGAGCTTTTGCCAGATGCGATTCACGGCCACGCGCGCGGTTAGCGGATTACTCGAGTGGGCAATCCACTCAGCCAGCTGTCGCCGGCCACTCTGGCTGGGATCGATTTCCGGTCTGGCATCCGAGATCACGCTCAGAAACCCGCGCGGTACTTCCTCACCCAGGGCCCGTGGATTTCCACGAATCGTAATCTGCATGTCGCCCGGCTCGTCGACGTCCATAACCCCGTGCGCTTTCGGGATGATGGGATGGAAGAACTCGGCATGTTCAATCTTCTTGGCGAGATCCGTAGCCAGTTTGTCCTCTGCGGCCCGCTGGTTCTCCAACACTTCGCGGTTCTTTTCCTCAAGTTCTGGGCTGCCAAGTGCTTTGTCCAGATCCGAGATCCGCTTTAGTGCGACGTCGCGCTCGCTTTTGAGTTGAAGCAGTTGCTGTGCGTGCTCAGCCTCCTGTTGCGCTCGAGCCTCCTGTTGCTCGGACGTTTCCGGAAGATCGAGAAGATGGACGTCACTCCACACGCCACGTTCCGTCTTATAGATCGACGACGTGCTGTGAAAGAAGCCGGCCAGCGCGTAGTAATCGCGCTGCGAAATTGGATCGAATTTGTGGTCATGACAGCGGGCGCAGTCAACGGTCATGGCCAGAAACGCTCTGCCCGTCTTGTTGACCTGTTGATCAACGATGTCTACCACCAGCTTAGCTTTGTCGGCTTCCACAATTGCGATGTCGCCCAGGACTAGGAATCCCGTAGCGGTTAGGTTTGTGGCCCGCTCTTCAACTGAGTCATAAGGCAGCAAGTCGCCGGCGATCTGCTGGCGAATGAACTGATCGAATGGCGCGTCGTTGTTGTAGGCAGCAATGACGTAGTCACGATATCGCCAAGCGTGGGCAGCAAACACCGAATTGGAGGTGCCGATTTGGTCCGCGTAGCCCACCAAGTCCAGCCAGTGCCGCGCCCAGCGCTCGCCAAAAGCGCTCGAGTCAAGCAAGCGATCGACAACTCTCTCGTAGGCTTTGCTGCTATGATCCGACTCGAATTGCCGAATCTCCTCGGCGGTTGGTGGTAGCCCTGTCAAGTCAAAGCTAATCCGCCGCAACCAGGTGTAGCGATCAGCGTCTGCAACCGGGCCGAGCCCGTTTGCCTCCAGCCGCGCGAGTACATAGTGATCGACATCGCTTAGCGGCCAGGCCTCATCGGCAACATCCGGCGGTGGGTCCCCGTCGATCGGTTGAAATGCCCAGTGCTGCCGCCCGGCCTCGAGGTCGATCCCTTCGTGGGTTCGCACCGATGAATCCACTCGCGGATCGTCAGCGCCTGCGGAGACCCAACGTTCAATACGGGTGATCACCTCGGCGGGCAGCTTGTTGTCCGGCGGCATCGAGAGGTCTTCATCGACGTATCGAATCGCCTTGATCAGCAAACTCTCGTCCGGTGCACCGGGCACTATCGCCGGCCCTGACTCACCACCATTTGCCCACCCGCTCCGTGAGTCGAGTACCAAGCGTCCGCTCGCCTCGCCCGCCTCGTGGCTGTGGCACTCGTAACAGTGCTGTTTCAGTATCGGCAGGATTTGGGTTGCGAAGGAGTCGTCGTTCGCGCAGAGCGTCGTGCTGTAAAGCGCAACCAGGATCGCGATTCCAGCACGGAATGGGAGCATTTGACGTTCACTCAGCGTTCGCATAGGCTCGGTGCCGGCAAACAAGGCTCCATTCTAGCCCAGAACGTGCTTGACATGCAGCTATGTCTTGGAAGGACTTCAGGAATATCTCGAGCAACGGGCCCTGGCGTCGCGAAGCAGAAGTCGGCCATCGTGAAGAAACTCAGTGCCGCCTGGTCGAAGTGCGAAGCCGACGTCAAGCTCAGCGCCAGAGAGTACAGCCGATGAGAGCCGCCTTTGTTATTACGATCATCAGCCTGGCAGTGTCTGCCGCCGAAGCCGCTGAGTCTGTTAACGTCCTGTTCATTGCTGTCGATGACCTGCGGGTCGAGTTGGGTTGTTACGGTCATCAGCACGTGCAGTCGCCCAACATTGATCGGCTAGCCTCCGAAGGGATGCTGTTCGAGCGGGCGTATTGTCAGCAGACGGTGTGCAATCCGTCGCGGGCTTCGCTGCTGACCGGCATGCGGCCCGACACTCTGCGGGTCTGGGATCTGCCTACTCACTTTCGGCAGAACAAGCCAGACGCCGTCACGCTGCCGCAATTGTTCAGGAAGCATGGATACCACGCTCAGTGTGTGGGAAAGATCTTTCACAACTGGCGTCAGGACGACTGGAAAGGCGATCCGCAGTCGTGGAGCGTGCCGTCCGTGCTGTACTACAACAGTCACGGAAATGACAAGCCGAAAGTCGACGGCACGCTGCCGCCGAATCTCGCGTCAGGCAAAGGTGGAATTGAATGTCGCGACGTACCCGACAACGCCTACTTTGACGGTCGCGTTGCCGAAACTGCGGTCCGCGCGTTGGATCAGATCAGCCGCAACGAAAAGCCGTTTTTCCTGGCAGTCGGGTTCTGGAAACCGCACACGCCGTTCAACGCTCCGAAGAAGTATTGGGATCTTTACGACCGCGCGTCGGTCCCTGTTCCTGCGAAGGTGACTCCACCGAGCGACGTTCCCGAGATTGCATTGACTGGCTCGCGTTACCGAGGCGCAGCGGACTCCGAGCTTCTCCGTGAAATGCATCACGGGCATCTGGCGGCGATTAGCTATCTCGATAGCCAGGTCGGTAAGGTGCTGGCGAAACTCGATGAGTGTGGCCTGCGTGAGAACACAATCGTCGTGTTCTGGTCCGACCACGGTCTGCATCTTGGTGAGCACGGTCTGACGCGGAAGACGACCGCGTTTGAAATCGATGCCCACGTTCCGTTGATCATCGCGGCGCCGAAGCACAGACGGGGACAACGGACCGCGGCATTGGTCGAACTGCTCGACCTCTATCCCACACTGGTGGAGCTGTGCGGCCTCGACCCACCACCGGAACTGGACGGCGTCTCGCTGAGTCCACTGCTCAATAACCGCAAAGCCAAAGTTAAAGAAGTCGCACTGACGCAGACGCCACGTCCTAATTACCCACGCGGCAAATTGCCGGAAGTGATGGGGTATTCGATTCGAACGGACCGATACCGATACACCGAGTGGCGGGACTTTCAGACCGGTCTTCCGCGTGCCCGCGAACTCTACGACCACCAGAGCGATCCGGGAGAAACCGCAAACCTGGCTGACCGCGCATCGCTCCGGAAGACTCTGCAGACACACGCGATCCTGCTTGAGCGGACACTTTACGAACCGCCCTAACCCGAATTATTCATGAGCGATCTGCTGCGCGGTCGTAAGTCCATCCGTGGCTTCGTCATGCTTCACAATTCTCCCTCGACGTATTGCTTCAATACGCCTGCGGAAGAATTGCTCGCCTTCCTTGCCACGAACGTACTTACAACCTCTCGCCACGATCTTCATGAATAATCCGGGCTAAGACTCCAATGCCATGACAAACTCTGCGATCAGAACAGTGTTTACCAAATGGCCCGCTGGCGACATGAGACACACCTTCACATTCTTCATTGCCCTGCTGATCCCGCCGCTCACCGCGCTGCAGGCTGAGGATGCGCCGTCAAAGCAGAATGCAGACAACCCGCTTATGCTCAACGGAAACTGGGCGCCGGAGGATCCTCACCAGATCGACTACGAGAAACTCCCACGAGTCAAAGGCAAACAGGTCGTCATTAGTGACGTCCGCGACCACGGTGGCACTCGCGTTCATCAACACGCGTATCTGGCTCATCATGACGGCCGGTTCTGGGCCATGTGGAGCGACGGTCCTGGAGGGCCGAGGGCTGGCATTACGCCGGCGCAACACCGCAACATCGTGCCCGCTCACGACATGCCGGGCACCCGCAATTCCTTTGCCACAAGCGAGGATGGTCTGCACTGGACCAAACCCGCCGATCTGACAGGCCCGCCACGGAAGAAGGGCTATGGTTGGATCGCCCGCGGTTTGTGGAAACGCGACGGCGAACTCCTCGCTCTCGCCAGCCATTTCAACGCGCCCGGATACGAAGGGATCGGACTGAGCCTGGAAGCCTTTCGCTGGGACGGCACGAAGTGGGTGGCACACGGTACGGTCCTTGACGACTCCATGAACAACTTTCCCCCAAAACGCCTGCCGTCGAGGGAGTGGATGATGACGCGTCGCGATCATCAGCGACAGGTCTCCGTCATGATCGGGGGAACGAAGGCTTTCGACGACTGGCGCATCAATCCGCTCGCCGCGTATGACGGGAACGGTCGCCCCGAAGAGCCTTACTGGTATGTCCTCCCCGATGGCAAGACCATCGTCGGCCTCATTCGCGATAACGGACGGTCGAAGTTCCTGCTTCGCACCTTCTCGCGAGACAATGGCAGAACCTGGAGCGAGATCCACCGCACCAATTTTCCGGACGCCACCAGCAAGTTCTTCGTGCATCGCACCAGCCGCGGCTATTACGTGATGGTGTCCAACTCGAACCCTCGCCAGCGCGACCCGCTCACGCTTGCCATCAGCCAGGACGGGCTCGTTTTCACCAAACTCTTCTGGCTGATCGGCGGACGTCACGTCGACTATCCCCACATCATCGAACATGACGGACATCTGCTGATCGCCTTCTCCGGAGCGAAGCAGACGATGGAAGTCATGAAGGTGTCGCTGGACGAACTGGAGCGTCTGGCCATGCCGGAGTCGGTTGAACTCGCCCAACATCTTCCGCCTGTCAAACAGTCTCCTCAGCAACCGCCGTCCCGCTGAATCGATCTTGGTGACGAAGGAAAACGCTGTACGCGGCCGCGGATTTGGTTGTCCCTGAACTCGGCCAACGAGCCTCGTTTTCATTGGCCACCCGCCAGCGGCGCGGAACGCCTTGTTACTGGAATCGACGATCGAATCTGTATCCGAGCGTGGACGGACAGCCACCTCTGCTCCCCGGTAGAGCGACACGGTCGGCCGCCGAAGTGGCTAGAATGTGCTGAAGTGGCTCCAGCAAGGCACAATAGTCTCAATAGACGCCGCCCACCGCCGGTGGTCCGCGTTCCAATACCGTGCGCCAAAAGCGGCCGCAGCGCCAAGATGTGGAGCGCGCCGAAGGGAATGAGCGCTCCTTCGCCATCGCGTAACTCTTGGCAGGCATTGACGTTTGCTAGCGACGCGGAACGGTGGCGCAGCTTTTGCCGCAGACCAGCACTCAATGTCCGATTCCGCGAGTCCACCTGAGCACTAAACAGGAAGGCCCCGCCGTGCGCCGACGCAGCACCCGCAGACATCGCCGCCTCGCTGTTGAACACCTTGAGTCCCGCCAGCTGCTTTCGACCATTCGCCTGGACAGCCCGCAAGCGCCGGTCGGCGACGTCGACGACTACGCCATGAGCCCCGACGGTCGATTCGCAGTCTACTCCGCAGACGCCAACTCAGACCAGATGCTGGAACTGTTCAGTGTTAACTTCAGCACAGGGCAAGTTACACGCCTGAACGACCCTTTGGTTGTGGGGGGCGGCGTGATTGAGTTTCAGATCAGTCCCAACAGCGGTCGAGTCGTCTACCGTGCGGTTCAAGATTCGATTGGAGTTCCAGAACTTTACAGCGTAGCGATAACGGGCGGTGGTACAACCAAGTTGAACAGTCCGCTTGTCGACGGAGGCTCTGTGGTCGGTCTCCCTGACCCTCCCGTCTTTCAAGTCAGTCCCGATGGTCGCCGAGTGGTGTACCTCGCTGATCAAGAGCACGACGACGTGTTTGAGCTATACAGTGTCCCGATCACCGGAGGCGCGGCAACGAAGCTTAACGGGCCGCTGGCCTCGGGTGGAGATGTCTTCGCCGGATTTCAGATCAGTCCGGACAGTACCCGCGTCGCCTATCGAGCTGACCAGATGAACGACCGGGTAATCGAACTGTACACCGTTCCAATTGACGGTGGAGGGCCGACGCGAGTGAGTGAGGAGCTGGTTGCTGGCGACTATACCGGGTTTCAGTTCACTCCAGACGGAAGTCACATCGTCTACCGAGACGTTGACCTGTACAGAGTTCCCGCTGCCGGCGGCGCCATCACCAAGTTAAACGACCCACTCTTGGATGGGCAATTTGTCGACTCGTTCGCCATTAGTCCCGACGGTGGCCGCGTTGTCTATCTAGCAAAAGGAGCCACCATTCGGCCGGAGTTCTTTACAGGGGAATTGTACAGCGTCCCATCGCTGGCGGCGACGCGGTCAATCTCAACGGCACCATCGTCGGTCTTTTTGGTGTGTCGGAGTACGAAATCAGCAGCGACGGCCTCTATGTGGTTTACCGGTCCGATCATGCGGAGCGCGCCGTCCACGAGCTCTACAGTGTCGAGATTGACGGCGGGCTCTCACAAAAGCTGAACGGTTCATTGCCTGACGGGGGCGACGTGGGAAGCTTTCAGATTAGCTATGATAGTGGCTGGGTCGTCTACACAGCCGACCAGCATGCTGACGGACAGCTCGGTGTATTCAGCCTGCCGATTCAAGGCGGCGATTTCATCGAACTAAAGCGTGGCTCTGTCTCGAAGATGCAGATCACAAGTGACGATCAGTATGTGGTGTTCTGGGATGGGTTCCGGGTAACGAGCGTCCCGTTGACGGGCGGCCCGATCTTACAGCTGAACCCCGCGGATAGCGCAACCGTAGTGCGTGCCAATGACCGTTCGTTTAGGGTCAGTCCAGACGGTCGCCGAGTACTCTTTCCTGCGGACGGAGAAACGGACGGTGTCCGTGAACTCTACAGCACACCCCTGGATCGCCGTGAACCTGTCCGGATCAGCCAAGACCTGAACGCGGTGGGGAACGACGTATCACGTTTCCAGGTTACTTCTGATGGACGTTTCGCTGTCTACCTAGCCGATCACGACAACGAGAATCAAACAGAGCTGTACAGCGTTGCTACAGCGACTGGCCGAATCACCAAGTTGAACGGGGCAGCTGTAGATGGGGCAGCTGTAGATGTTGTGCGCTCGTTTGATATCAGTCCCGACAGCCGGATCGTGGTGTTTCAGGCGCCCGGCGGTGAGCTGTACAGTGTTCCCGTCGAAGGAGGTGCCAATACACCCTTGAGCGACGGTGCGGCGGCGAAATACCAAATCACAATGGATAGCGCCCGCGTAGTGTTCCTGTCGGACCACGGGAACGACGGGACCACGGACCTGTTGAGCGTATCGCTGTTCGGCGGCGTGCCGACAGAGTTGAGCGGTGATGATGGGAGTGTCCACTCCGATTTTCAGCTGACCGGCGATGGTACTCGGGTCGTCTACCGCGCTGATCAAGACATGAGCGGTGTCGTTGAGCTGTACTCTGTACCGGTTTCTGGGGGGGGCACAACAAAGCTGAATGTGCCATTGGGAGCGGGCCGGACGATCAGAAGTAGCTTTCTTGTCAGCCCAGATAGCAGCCGCGTCGTCTACACGGGCGATCAGGACACCGACAACGTCTTCGAGATTTACAGCGTACCCGTGGCAGGCGGCGAGCCGGAAAAGTTGAATGCGCCGCTCGCTTCCGGTGGCGACGTTCGCGACGCCACGGGGGCGATGAGAGCCTTTCAGATTGCCGCCGACAGCAGCCGAGTTGTCTATCTCGCCGACCAGGATTTCAACAACATCCTGGAGCTGTACAGCGTCCCGCTTGCTGGCGGGAGTCCCGTCAAGATCAGCGGCCAGTTGTTCCTCGGCCGCAATGTTGAGCCGGGATTTGAGATTAGTCCGGACAGTTCACGTGTTGTGTACCGCGCCGATCAGGACACTGACCAGCTTATAGAGCTTTACAGCACACCGATCACATCAGGCCCTGTCACAAAATTGAACGCGGTCTTGTCCACGGGCGATCGAATTTTCGAGGAGTTTCGTATCTCTGCCGGCAGCGACCGCGTTGTCTATGCCGTTAACCAAACCGGCGTCGGAAGTGACGTTCTTTACAGCGTGCCCGTGGCGGGTGGTTCCGCGCAGGTAATTAACGATCCGCCAGCGACTGGCGCCGAGTTGACCCAGTTTCAGATTACTCCGGATGGCCGGCAGGTGATTTATCGGTCGGATCAGGATATGGACGGAGTGGTCGAACTCTTTGCGACGGCCATCGACACCGGCGGATCAACCAAAGTCAACCAGCCAATGCAGATCGATGGAATCGGGCCGTACCAAGTCACTGCGGACGGGACTCGTGTCGTCTACCAGGCAAACCCAGAAGTAGCTGCGCAGATTGGTCTCTACATGTCGTCACTGACGGATCTTCCTCGGGTGACCGCAGTTGTCCCAAATACGTCGGGAGTGTCTGTCGAATTCAATCATGAAATTGCCGTGGATGGATTGAGTCTTTACGGCAGTGAAAGTAGTGAGTTAGGAGATTTTGTTGTGCAGGACGCCGCCGGTGAGGTCGTCGCCGGTTCGCTGTTGGCCCGCCCCAGCGGTCGGCAGTTTGATTTCATCAAGTCAGGAACTCCACTCGAGCCGGGGGCGTATTTGGTACGACTGCGCGGCGCCGATGGCGGATTCGTCTCACTAGCAGGCCAACGGCTCGATGGCAACGCGGATGGCGCTGGGGGGGACGACTACGTTGGAGAATTTACTATCCCCCAGACCGGCGCCGATTCGCGCACCGTCAGCGTGCCGGACTTCGCCCGCGGACCTGGCCAGACCGTGCATCTTCCCGCTGACACGGGCACCGGCATTCCACTTTCGATCAGCAACGGTGCGGATGTGAAGACGGTCTCGCTGCGAATCTCCTATGACCCTCGCCGCCTGGACATCGCTGACGCTAGTCCAGGACCCACGATGCCTGAGGGTACAACGGTTGAATTTGACAGTTCGGTGCCCGGTAACGTGACGCTCGAAGTTTCTTCCCCGACAGGTTTGCCGAGCGGTGAGCGGGTTGTGGCTACACTAGCAGCGACCGTCCCCAGCATGAATGCCGAGGAACACTACGCACAGAGTCATGTGCTTGACATTCACGACGTCGTGCTAGTCGATGCGGCAGCGAACCTGGTTCCCTCGAACGCAGACGATGGGCTGCACGTTGTCGTTTTTTTGGGTGACGCTTCGGGAAACCGCATCGTAAACGCCGCCGACGCTTCTCGGACGGCTCGCATTGCCTCTTTACTGGAATCGGGGCTGGCCGCCTTCCCGTTTACGGACTTTCGCCTCCTCGTTGACATCAACGGCAATGGGAGAGTCGAAGCGGGGGATGCGAGCCAGCTGGCGCGGTTTGCTGCCGAGTTCCACGTTCCCCAGATCCCACCGACGCCTGGCGACCCCAATTCGCTCATCTACGCCCAGGCCGTTCTTGACGACCAGCCGATTGCCTACTGGCGGCTGGACGAACTATTTGGCCCCACGGCATTTGACAGCGGTCCTCAGCGGTTCAACGGCACTTACGTCGGTGAAGTGGCTTTGGGGGCGGCTGGTTCGCTACAGGACGCAGCGAACCACGCAGCTTCCTTTAGCGGCAGTGAAGGATTCGTCGACGTGGGGGTGCGCCCGCAGCTGAGCCAGCTCACAAACGGATTTTCCATCGAGGCATGGGTGTGGCTGCCGAGTGGTGGCGGCGGCACGGTCGTGGCCAATCGGACAAGTGACTATCGAGCGGGGTACGGACTGCACGTCAATGCCGGGCTGATGATCTTCACCACATTCGGCGTCAAGGACTACTTCGCTCGGCAAGTGGTGATTCCCGAAATGCAGTGGACACATGTAACTGTGGTATTTGACGAGAGCAACGATGCGTCGTTTTTTCTCAATGGAGAGCTGATACAGAAGGTCGAGGGTCTTCTGCCGGCCAGAGTCAGCACAGAGACGCTTAACCTTGGGCGTCAGCCGGTACCGGGGCTGACCGGCACACACGACCAGTTCCGTGGCAGGATCGATGAAGTTGCCATCTACGGGCGAGCTCTGTCACCGCAGGAGATTCGGGGGCATTATGCCGCGCGATAGTTAGCCCGAATTATTCATGAGCGATCTGCTGCGAGGTCGTAAGTCCATCCGTGGCTTCGTCATGCTTCACAATTCTCCCTCGACGTATTGCTTCAATACGCCTGCGGAACAATTGCTCGCCTTCCTTGCCACGAACGTACTTACAACCTCTCGCGACGATCTTCATGAATAAATCCGGGTTAGGGGCGGCGTCCAGCGCGTCCGTGCTCTTACAGAGGTCGTGCAGCTTTAGGTTACTGCGTGAATTCATCTCTCTTCACTCTCCCCTCGGGGCCCTCGGGGAGAGTCGGCCCGAAGGGCCGGAGAGGGGGGCCGTCCCCGAGGCTACCGCGTCCGGGCGAATGGGAATCAGCCGGAATGCGTTAGCATCCGGTTCTCGCCCTCTGGGGAACCGTGGGCTAACGCCCAGCGGCTGATTTGGAGCGTAGCCGAACTCGCCAGAGTTTGGCGGATTGCATGAAGCGTAAAAGCTGCCCAGCCTCCAAGGAGGCTGGGCAGCTTTTAAACTGAGTTGATCCAACTGTTTAGCTAAATGCTCGTACTGACAACAGCATAACTGCCGGGGAAACAATTAGCTTTCAATGCATGTATAGCTGCACAACCTGCGCGGCGCGCCAGGCTGCAGTCCCTTGTATGACTCAGATTTTCTAGTTGCTTTGAGCGCCCTCTTCGATGACCCACAGCTTCGTCGGGTTCTCAGTCAAATAGTACAGCCGCTTGTTGGCGGCGACCGGGGTAGCACGGATTTTCGTTCCATCCTCGTGCTCGATCTCTTCCAGCAGCTCACTTTCATTTCCGTGTTTGAAGATGTACAGGATGCCATCGTCGTTACCAATGAAGACCCGATCGTCGGCGAGGTATGGCGAGCACCAGGTGTTAGAGAACATGCTCTCCGTCCAATGGAGCTCCCCTGTTTGGGCGTCGAGGCAGTGCACATGTCCGCCTAGCTCGGCCACATACAGGATGTCGTCCTTGATGGCACACGTCGACATGCTGCGGCCGAAGTAGTAGGTCTCGCCGGTTGGGCTGGGTTCTTCTTCCGCCGGGCCGCCATAGTGCCAGACTTGAGCGGAATCTGGATTCGGCGCCTGCTCGAGTTTCGGATCGGTGGCGGTGACCAGTGTGGGAGAGACGTCTTTGTCCGGCCGCGTCGATCGCTTGGTGATGTCGATACAGTAGAGATGCCCCACTCCCGTGTCGTGTTCGGGGTCCTGCCCGACGCTGATGTAGAGCTTGTTGTCGTAGATGACCGGCGTCGCGACGAAGTCGTTCGCAGTGCCGCGGCCACCCAGCTGATAGACAGCGTCTTTGGGGTTGCAGTCGAATTTCCAAAGCAGCTCACCGTTCTGTGGGTTGAAAGCGTAGAGCCACCCGCCGCCACCGGGAAAGATGATCTGCGGCTGTCCATTCGGCTCGGCGTAGACGGGGTTCGACCATTGGCCGTGCATGATGTTGCGGTAGGACTCGCTCGGCAACCGGCTGCTCCATCGCACTTGGCCATTGCTCTTGTCAAGGGCCAAGAAACTGGGAGCGCGCTCGGACGGGACACGTAGGTGTGCGGCGTCTACGCCGTTACTGGTCGTCAAAAACAGCGTCTCCCCCACAATCAGAGGCGAACAAGTAGCGATGTTGTGAGGGAAGACGTT
The DNA here is from genome assembly GCA_965223305.1 of Pirellulaceae bacterium. Classification (GTDB taxonomy): domain Bacteria; phylum Planctomycetota; class Planctomycetia; order Pirellulales; family Pirellulaceae; genus CBDCWT01. The sequence continues at coordinate 22,287 of CBDCWT010000081.1, forward strand.
GAGCTCGCCGATCATGTCGAGCTTCCAGAGGATGTTGCCCGTGTCGAGGTCGGCGCAGATCACCTCGCAGCGGTTGCTCACGTAATACAGCCTGTCTCCTTCAACGGCGGGTGTCGAGCAGACGCCTTGCTGGGGCCAATCCCAAACCCGACCTGCCGGCAGTTTGTCGTGCACAATTTGCCAGAGAAACTTGCCATCCGCTTCATTGAAGCACATCATGATCCCTTTATCGCCCTGAATCGCCTCATCGCGCGGGAACTCGTTGTTTGTGCCGATCAGAATCTTTCCCGCCGTGATAACCGGACCTCCGTAGGCACGCGAGCCCAGCTGTACGGAGTAGACAATGTTCGTTCCTCTTTCGATGTCCCACCGCGACGGGATGCCGCGGACGTGCGGATTGACGAAGTTGCGATGCAAGTGGCCGCCGTACATGGGCCAATCCTTCTCGGGCACGTCGAGCGACGTGGGTGCCGCTGCCGTGCTCCTACCGCCGGTCTGTTCTGCGCCGGCTGTGAAGTTCGAATCGTTCTGAAGGGAAATCAAACCCAAGGCAACAAGTACACAGGCAACATAGTCGAGTCGCATAGCTCTCCGGTCTCCGTGGTATCGCTTCGTTTGTTTTGATAAGCTGGTAGTCGCAGCTTGTCACGTCATGACTGGCCGATTTTCGCAGCCCCGCATTCGGCGCTCAATAATCGCTTGCTGGGCACCAGCCGATTCCGGTCACTCGACCATGACATTGTCGTAGTAGATGCGGGTTCCTAGTTTAGGTGGTTGAATGCCTTGGGCAGACCCGTACACTCCCGGCGCTCCGGAACGGTTGGGGTTGACGTCTCGCAGCTCGACTGTCCAGTCATCTGGCTCGTCCTCATCGCGTGCCCAAACCTTGCCACGCACCAATCCCGCATCGCCATCTATCTGCACAGCCAGCTTCAGGCGATACCACTTGTCCGCGCGCCAAGTGAAGGGAATTTCCTCAGAGACCCGTGGAATCGCGTCCCAAGCGGATAACCGTAGCTTCTGTTCGTTGCCTACTAGCTGCAAGATGTAGCGGTGCCCGGTCACACCCATATTTGGCAGGTTGTTTCCAACTTGCTCGCCCATGGCGTCGGTCGAAACGGAATAGCCACTCATTTCCGGTGTACCGATGAACGCGTACCACTGACGGTAGAACGGAGCGGCAATCCGCGCCGTCTTCATCAAGACGGTGTTGCCGTCCAGCCGCGTAGTGACGTAGCGGAGTTGGGTGTTCGTCCAACCTGGGGGGATCAGGCCGGGGGAGATACTCTCAAAGTCCTCGTGATAGGGAAACGCCGGTACCTGACGGACGCGGGCCCGCGCGTCTAGGCCAGCCGCCGTGGCGGTGACATTGCCGAGCTGCCCTCCCTTCATCTGTGGGGCCACAAACCGCCCGTCGTCGAGCGTTCCCTGCAGTTCGGACAGTTTCGCGTCCGCTCCCAGCCCGGGACCGCGGGCCATGGGAGCCAGGGACCACTGAGCCTCGGTTTCTCTGATAAAGCGGCCTTTGGAATCGAACAGCCGCGCCCGAAACTGGACTGTCTCACCCGAGCGAACGGTGACGTCGGCCGGCACAATCAGTAGCTGTGCCGGCTCGCCTTCGGGATTCGTTCCCGGCGGCGCTGGCTGTGGCGGGATCTCTGGCCGCGCCGTGCGATGTGAGCCCAGGCAGTAGAACTCCTCGGTGGTCCCGAAATAGACACAACCGTTCGCCACCGCAGCAGAGCCCTGAACCTCGACGTCGAACGCAGGGTTGGCCGGCTGGAATCGCTTTCTCGCCAGTACGCGTCCTTGGGCGGTTGCGTCTAGGATGTGAAAGTAGCCGTGGACCGAGCTGAGGTAGATCTTGTTGTCGGCGTAGACCGGCGAGCCTGTGCAGTTACGGCCGAACTTCCGCCGCCAGAGCCGCCCGCCCGTTTTCGAATCATAGCAATACAGACGACCCTGCCGGTCGGGAATGTAAAGTTTTCCTTCGTGCAACATCGGCGACGGATATTTGAACTCGATGCCATCTTTCTCCCAGACGAGCTCGGGCTGTCCGGTACCTACATCGAGGCAGATAAGTCGCCCGACCGTGGCGCGTCCTGGATTCTCTTCTCCATGCGCCGCCCAAACTAGGTTGCCTTCGACAACCGGTGAGGGGTTCATCGCACCATTGCCGAACTCATAGCTCCAGACCTTCTTTCCGGTGTTCACCTGAAAGGCGTGTAGGCGGCCGTCGCCGCCGCCGCTAATCAAGATCCGTTCGCCATTGATTGTGGTGGCCACTGGAACGCACCGGTAAGTGTTCGATGGCCGAAAGCCGGTGCTGTTCCACCAGACAACCTCGCCGCTCCTTTTGTCGAACGCGAAGAATCGGCACCCACCACCGCCGTGCGATCCCCAGTTCGAGCTGATCATGCTGACGATCAGCAGGTCTCCGTCGATCAGGGGACTCGTGATGCGCCCGCCGTATCCGGAAATGCGGCCGAAATCTTCGGTCAACGACTTCTGCCACTTTACGTCTCCGGTTTCGGCGTCGAGGCAGAACAACAGGCCTTGCGTCCCGTGAGCGTAGATGCTGCCTGTTTCAGGATCTCCCGCGAGAACCGTCCACCCCAGGCGAACACTGACGATTGACGTAAAGAAAACACTAAAGCGGTGCTCCCAGACAATGTCGCCCGTCAGGGCGTCCATGCAGACGACGCGTTCCTGTTCTTTGGGACCGGCGCCAACTTTGCTAATCGCGTACACTTTGCCGTTCATCACGATGGGCGTCGAACGGCAGCTAACATCATCCCTCACCCAGAGTGTCTGTTCGAAACTTGCCGGCAGGCCGGTCTCGCGGGAGACGCCGTTGCGCTCGGGACCGCGCCAATGCACCCAATCGACTGCGAACGTCGTCGTAGCGAGTAAGAAAACTAGCCCCCCCGCCAAGGTACAGAGCAGCGGACGATGCGGCGGCGTTCCCGTCAAAGCGGCGAGGCCAGCCCGAACAGAAGAAAAGAGAGTTAAGACAAGCTCAACTCTCAAAACCGAGGGATCTCTACCTTTCATCGTTGCAGCTCCTAGGGCTGATAATCAGTGGCCAACAACAAGCTCGATCGTCTCAGCAACTATCTTGCGTCGTAGCAGAACAACAACTCTTGGTCACGCAGATAAAGCTTGCCGTTGCTAATCACGGGATGCGTCCAGTTCCGACCACTCGGTGCGCGGCGGTCTGAATTCCGGGGGAGACGAAATCGCCCCTTTTCTATCCAGTCATCTGAACTGGCTTCGATCAAAGCGACTTCTCCGTCTCGCTCGCTGTACAGGAAGAGGTGGCCGTCGGCGTAGATGATGGAACCGTCTCCCACGCCGCCCGACCCTCTCTTGTTCCACCGCTGTTTTCCGGTCGCCCAGTCCTGGCAAATCCAGCCGCGGCGCTCGGAACAGCCGTAAATGTGCCCTTCGTGCAGGACGAATCCTCCCAGCGTGTTTTTCATGATCTTGTTGGCGTATACCTTCTCGGCGGAGAACGTGCCATCTTGCTTGGCCAGCTGAATCAGATCGCATCCGACTCCGTAGCCGACACTCACATAGACTCGACCGTCGCGATAGACCGGCGTCGGAATCACGACGTCCGGGTAGGGACGGCGACGCTGGTAGTGCCAAAGTTGCTTGCCGTCTGCTGCCGCGACGCCGGCCACTCCCTGCTGCGTCATGACGATGTACTGTCGCACGCCCTCCACCGTGGCGGCAATCGGTGACGAGTAGGTTGTGTCCTCCTTCAACTGCGTGCTCCGCCAAAGGAGATCGCCAGTGGTCCGGTCGAGGGCAACCACCAGTCCGTCATCGCCTCCGGGCACACAGATGAGCTGCTGGTCATCGACGAGAGGTGCCCAACAAAACCCCCAGCCAAAGGTCGCCGGCTCACCTGCTCCCACGTTCTTGACCCGGCCTTTCAAGTCGTCCACCATGTTCTTGCGCCACAAGACCTTTCCGTCTTTGGCGCTAGCACAGATCATGGATCCATCACCGGCCAGAGCATAGACCCACCCATCGGCCACGGTGGGCGTCGCGCGCGGCCCGGCACCCCAGCTGTTGCCCTTGAAGTCGAATGCTTCTTCGTTGATCGGCGTGCTCCAGATTTCAGTCCCACTTTCGACGTCGACGGCGAATAGCTCGGCCTTGCCTGCCCTTGCTCCCAGCATGTAGAGACGGCTTCCAACGATAGCGGGGCCCGAATACCCCACGCCGGCGTTGTCGAACGTCCAGAGCAGCTCGGGCCCTCCCTCCGGCCACTCCTGCAGCAGACCTTTCTCGGCAGACTTGTTGTCTCGTAGGACTCCCTGAGCCTGCGGCCAGTCGTCAGCAAACAAATCCGACGTGCAAGTGGTGAGCAACCAAGAGGTGAACAGCAGGGTTGGGGCGTAGCGTTTTCTTCCGATGAGCGATCGCATGGGAGATTCCCGTAGTTTGATGGGAGAGGGTCCGGTGGGAGAGCATTCCTCAGTCAAAAAAACTGGATCGTTGGCACCATCTGGACAGTCGGTCCCTCCGAGCCAATTGCACTTCTTTGCAGCTTGTCCCTATTGTTGCGGAGCTGCGATGGGAACGCCACTACAACTTGGCGACTATACATGCTGAGTGGAAGTTCGGTCCTTCGTCGATCGCCTGACGGCACATGGGCGACACGCGTTTATGAATGGCGCTTTTCGTGGTCTTGGGGCACAGGTTGTCGAATTCGCCGCGTTTTCGTAACCGCGAAGCGTCGGCGAAGGGGGGGTAAAACCACTTACTGGAGTGCGGCTAGGGGCTACTCCCAGCGGCCTGGAGCGCTGTGCGGAAGGCGTCGACTCGAGCGGCCATGGGGCCCGGTGGCTTAAGCGAATAATCGCCGCTGATCGAGGCGATGTTCAGAATAATGCAGCGCGGACCGGGCTGCGCCAGCGCGGCCGCGACTCCCTCTTTCCAGCTCGGCAGAGTGTCAAACTCCGAGACGCTGGCGAACTTGGCTGCGCGGGCGAAGTCTGCCAAACGGATGGAACTATCGAGCGTCGCCAGTTTCTGCCGGCCCGTCGTCTCGAAGTTTCCGTTATCAATAACGATCCCGGTGAAGTTTGCCGGTCGATTCACAGCGACTGTAACCAACGACCCAAGGTTCATCAGCAGACAGCCGTCGCCGTTAAGTACGATTACCTCGCGATCCGGCTGTGCGAGAGCGATGCCCAGTCCCAGCGCAAAGCCGCCTCCCATCGTAGAAGGGACAAAATGAAAGTCGAGCTGATGGTCGGATTGAACCATCCACTGCCTGGCCGCGCTCATCGTCGTCACAACGACTTGATTGTCGCGCACTTCGTTCAACACCTGCAGGGCTGCGGCTAACGACATCTCACGCGTCTTTTGCACTACATCGCTCCTTCAGCAACCAATCCGACACCCGGCGTTTTGTCGATTCGGCAGCGCTGATAGTGCTCCGCTAACCGCGGGATGTCGTCAGGATCGCTGATGATCTCGTGCGGCAACCCCCACGCATCCAGGATGGGCTCCGCGAATCTCTTCGCAGTGTCAGGGCTGTCAGGGACCAAGTAGCTTCTATAACCGATCAGTGAGAACAACGGAATTCGCAGGTCGAACAGCACGTTGCGCAGCGCGTCTCCCGATTCAAAGAGCCCCGTGGTCTGCATCATGACCAGCGGAGACTTGCCGCCCATATAGAGACCAGCCGCTAGCGGCCACGCCTCCCCTTCTCGACAAACCCGCAGGAGCTCGAAAGACGAAGAGGTCTCAAGGTCCGACTCCCAGCGTCCGAGAGCCGTGTCGGGTAACCAGATCACGTGTGTGATGCCCCACTCTGTAAACGTCTCTGCGATTTGCCGACCGGGTATCATAGGCGCCCTAACTTTGGTCGCTGAGTGTGAATGACGTCAGAATATCAGCCGAACGTCCGTAAGAGAAGTCGCACGTGGCCGCGCATCGCTTGGCGACCCGCGCAGCGCTACGTTAGACTGTCACCAACCGCCTGCGAGGAACTACTGTGACCCAGCCCGCGATGGATCCGCATGAACAGAGTGCCGCTCTTGACGGAATTACGATTCTGGACGCGTCACGAGTCCTGGCTGGACCCTATTGCTGCATGCTTCTCGCAGATTTGGGCGCGGACGTCATTAAGATCGAGCGGCCCCCGGCGGGCGACGATACTCGCTCCTGGGGCCCGCCTTATCTGGGCGATCCGAGTTTGGGACTCAGCGCCTACTACCTCTCGACGAACCGTGGCAAACGTAGCATCTGCTTGAACCTCAAGAGCGATGCAGGCAAGGAGCTGTTCTTGCAATTGGTCGCCACGGCCGATGTGCTCGTCGAGAACTTCGCGCCCGGAGTTGCGGATCGCTTGGGACTGGGCACGAAGGAGATCGTAGCCGCCAATCCGCAGATCGTACACGCCTCGATTACCGCCTTCGGTGCCGAAGCTGGGCCGGCGTACGATCTAGTCATTCAAGGCATGAGTGGACTGATGTCCATCACGGGAGCCGAAGACGGACCGCCTCTGAAGGTCGGTGTGGCGATCACCGACGTGATTGCAGGACTCCAGGCCGCCAACGCCATTTTGGCGGCGGTCGTGGCGCGGCAGCGGACCGGAAGCGGTGATCGAATTTCGGTGAGCCTGCTGGGTTCGGCGGTGGCTGCCCTGGTCAATGTCGGGCAGGCCTATCTGGTTAGCGGAAAACCACCCCGCCGGTGGGAAAATGCCCATGCCCAGATTGTTCCCTACCAGGTCTTCGCGGCGTCCGATGGGTTTCTCACTGTTGCGGCTGGCAACGACAAGCTCTTCGTCAGTCTCTGCGGCGCGCTCGGACGAGCGGAACTGGCTAATGACGATCGATTCCGGACGAACCCGCAGCGCGTCACCAACCGATCACAGCTCATTGCGCTCTTGGAGCCCCTCTTTGCGGAGAAGACGACTGCCGAGTTGCTCGACGCGCTACGTGCCGTGCAGGTTCCGTGCGGACCGGTCTTGGACCTACCAGAGCTGTTCGCCCAACAGTCGAGCGCGTTTGGCACCCTGGATCTGACGGTGTCGTCCGGCGAAACATATCGCACCGTCGGACCCGCGGTCGAGCTGCAAGGTCGGCGTCGCACAATCCCTGCAGCTCCGCTCGTTGGCGAACACACCGACGAGATCCTCGAAGAGATGTTGGGCATCACCGACGCAGATCGTCTGAGGAAATGGCGTGCCGAGGGTGTGATTCAGTAGGGCCGAGGTCAATTTCCATCGCCGCCACGGCGTAGCGGAGGTAGGATAGTGATAGAGAGGGCGCCAAATCACAGCAGCGAGGAGATTATGAGTCACGGCTTGCGCGAGCGTTTGCTGGCTGATGTAGATCAGTACTGTGAAGAGATACGTCCTATCGAAGAGCTATGTTACCTCGAACATCGTTTCAACGAGCAAGCAATAACGCTTGCCCAAAAGCACAACCTGCTCGGTATGCATGTGGCCACTGAGTACGGCGGCCGCGGCGCCGACCTGATGACCTACATGCAGGCCCTGGTTCGCATCGGGCGCGAAGGGACCGGTGTGCGGACGCTCTTCTCCGGACACTGTTCGATCGGCCAGACCCCGATCATCGAATGGGGAACGGCGGATCAGAAGCAGCGTTACTTACCGCCGTCGGTCAGTAGCGAAAAAATCTTAGCCTTCGGTTTAACCGAGCCGGAGGCCGGTTCGAACCCTCTCGAGATGCAGACGACCTACCGTCGTGAAGGCGACCATTACCTGCTGAACGGAGTCAAGTACCTGATCTCCAACGGCGGAATCGCGCATACAGTTGTGGCCTTCGCCTACCCGGAGGACCGTCAAGATCGAATCAGCGCCTTCATCGTTGACACGGAGGGTTCCAGCTTTGAGTCCGAAGACCTTGTCGCAAAGCTCGGTCTGCCGACGTCCAACACGGCAATGTTCGAGTTGACCGATCACCCAGTTCCGGTTGAGAATCTCCTTGGATCTGAAGGCGATGGCTGGCGGATCGCGTTGGCAACGCTCCGCAGTGGGCGGTTAAGTGTCGCGGCCGGCTGCCTGGGTGTCATTGAGGATTGCCTCCAAGAGTCGCTCGACTACGCGCGACAGCGGTCACAACATGGCAAGGAGATCGCTCGTCATCAGCTCGTTCAAGAGCACATCGCCGAGATCGAGATCGGGCGACAGGCCAGCGAGAGCTTGCTGAAGACTGCGGTCGAGGCGAAGATGGCCAGCGACGCGAAACCGGAGGATCCTGACTTACTGCGTCGCACGGATCTTCTGGCGGCCGAAGCCAAGTTCTTTATCACCAACGCCGCCTGCAACGCTGCCGATCGTGCCGTGCAGGTGTTTGGCGGCCGGGGCTACTCGGAGTTGTTCCGCCCTGGGCGGCACTGGAAGGACGTCCGCGTCTGCCGCATCTACGAGGGCACTGACGAAGTGCTCAAGCTCAAAATCGCCGCTGCCTTGTTGGGTAAGAAGTACGAAGCCTTCCGTTGAGATGGTTTCTCAGCGTGAAATAGACTCTGAGTCTTGACGGGCTATCGCCGCCGCCTGGTGGCTGATGGTCGAGTAATACTACCGGCTCGTTCGGGTCGAGCTCATGCGGGGGGCCGAACCAATCCAACTCCGGAAGCGCTGCGGCGCGTTCGAGTGGGATCATATGCCGGAATTCAGTTTGTGGAGAGACCAAACTCAGCTGCGCCTGGTCGCCACTCGTTGTCACGCTAATGAGAAGTCTGCCGATACCGGAAGGGTACGGGATTGTCGCCTTGCGCGGAATCGGTTGGATTCCGGCCGGCCCCTCGCAAACGTGTAGCTCGAACTCGTGGTCTGTCGGCAGGTAGACTCGATAGTCGCGTCCCTTCCCCCACGGGCCATCGGGTCGCTCAAGAACGTAAGCCGCTCGTGGGTTGTCAACTCTCAGTTCACCCAGCTCGTTGCTCAGACTTGCCGCTTCCTGGAGGAGCCTTTGGTTGTCCGCCACGACCCACCAATGCGCGAGTAACACGCAGGCGAGCGCTGTAGTAAGCCAACGTCTCGGCAGCGAAAACCGAGGTCTCCGGAGTGCCAGCACCAGTTGTCACCTAGTTGTATGTTCGCGGTTGCCAACTTCTGGATGGGCGGAGAATCCGTCGAAGTTGGTACTCGTAGCGGCGAGCTTGATTTCTCTTTTTTCGCCCGGCTGGAGATCCGCCGGAGTCGTGGGACCCAGTTCTCTTCCGTTGGACAAGTGTACCTCGACGCGTACTCGTTCTAACGTTTCTTTCGTCGTGTTTTCCACCGTGCCGTGGAATGAGTTGCTTTCCGCATCGTAGGCCAGGACTAGACGGGCACCGTGTCGCGTCTCGTCGTAGCGCTCGTTCAGCCCGAATTCGGTCCCTGACTCCTCACCTTCAGCACCTTCTTCGCCATGGTGGCCGTCACCGTCCCGATCGTGTTCGCCTCGTCCCTCTCGAGCATGTTCACCACTTTCTCGACCATGTTCACCTCCACCGTGTTCATGTTCACCCTCATCATGCTCATCGCCACCGTGTTCGTGCTCACCACCGCTATGTTGATGTTCGTGACTCGCTGTGGCGTTATCTGAACCTCGGTTCTCGCTCGTTCCGCCATCATTCGAACAGCCACAAGCAACTGCCGCCCACAAGACCGCCAACGTGGCAGTTGTCCTACGAATGGTCATCGTGTCTTTCCTTTCATGTTTGAAATTCGAAAAAGGTTTGATTGTAATCCTCTGGGAGGGCGACGCTCCTGCGGAGCCGTTTTCTTGTCCTTCCCCTTCATCCTAGCCTTCTCCCCAGGGAGGTCGTGCAGCTTTTACGCTTCACGCGGTCCACCAAACTCTGGCGAGTTCGGGTACGACTCTGGCGAGTTCGGGTACGCTGCAAATCAGCCGCTGGGCGTTAGCCCACGGTTCCCCAGCGAAACCGACGCGTAGCGTCCGGGGAGGGCTCCCCCTCTCCGGCCCTTCGGGCCAACTCTCCCCGAGGGGAGAGTGAAGAAAGACGAAATCGCGCACCAAGTTAGAAGCTGCACGACCTCCAGAGGAGAGAAGGGACGTTTGAGGGAGCTACCGCGTTTGCAGTCACTCACTTCTCGTTCTCATGATTCTGCTTGCCATTCTCTCGTTCGTGCTCATCGTGTTGCTGGTCCTCGGCGTGCCGGTGCTGCTCGTGTTCATACCATTCATGGTCGCCCGCAACGGCTGATTTGCCAGCGTCGTGGGAAGTTGGAGCCACCGCTGGTCCGCCGCGCCAGGTGAGGAATCCCCAAACCAAGCATGCCGTTGCTACCGCGACTACGACGAGCCGCCAGGCGGCCCGATTGAAAGCCGAGCTGGGCGCCCTAACTCGCGGTAGGGCATGACTCTTGGGATCCTGCAGGTGGGCGAGATACTCGGTCAGCAGCAGCTGCAGCTCACGTGCTGACGGAATCCGCCGGCAGGGATCCTTTTCAAGCAACCGGCCGATCACTCGGTCGAGTGTTTCCGGTACGCCGGGATTGACGTTACGAGCTGGAGTAGGAAGTTCGCTGGTGATCTTGTTGATAACGGCAAAAGCGCTGTCCGCACGAAACGGTTCGCGACCGGTTGCCATGAAGTAGATCACGCAACCGAGGCTGAACAGATCGCTACGACAGTCGATTTCAGCGCCGGCCACTTGCTCGGGTGACATATAGTTCGGCGTGCCGGCAAGGCAGCCAGACTGGGTCATCGAGACTTCGTCGACAGCCCGGGCTAGACCGAAGTCCGTAATCATGACCCGGCTCACGTCCTTCTCCAGTAAGATGTTTGCCGGCTTCATGTCGCGGTGCACCAGCCCTTGTCGATGCGCCGCGGACAAGCCATCTGCAACTTGGATCGAGATCCGCACAATATCCTTGGTGTCAAGCGGACCGTGGCGCGCAACATGATCTTGCAGGGAACGTCCGTCCACGAGTCCCATTGCGATATACGGACGCTCTGGAGACGAATTGACTCGATAGATGGGAACTACGTGTGGGTGCACGACGGCGGCCGCTGCTTGCGCTTCCCGCGCGAATCGCTTTCGCGCCGCTCCGTTGGCTCCCAAGTGGGGAGCCATCACCTTGATGGCAACCGGCCTATTCAAAGAGCGGTCGAAGCCTCGAAACACAATTCCCATTCCACCTTGGCCGATCTTCTCCTCCACGTCAAACTCGTCAACACGTCCCAGCATTTCGGGATGAATCGGCGCGTCTAACATCGCCCGGTCGGCCGCCGTTGCTGAAACAGGCGATTCGCGATGCGGGTGCAGTTCGAGCAACGCTTCGACCGAGCAGACAGGCTTGCACGGTGCGGTCAGTTGCCCACAACCATCGACGGCAACGCCGCCCAAGCCTCGTGTTGCTCGTTCCCACCAAGTGGCGTCCGCCGCAAGCGTCTCCAGCTCACGTTGACAAGAAGGACATTCTTCTAGATGGGCCACCACCGGGTGTGACTCGTCTGCCGAAAGCTGATCGCTCATCAACAACGCGAGTCGATCGGTTGGGCATGGTTGCGGCCTCATGACTCGCTCCAATCTGCAGAGTCGAAGTCGCTTTGTTCGACGGTGCGTTTGAGTTGACTCATGACGCGGCTGCGGGCGACATACACTTGTGCCTTGGTGGTGTTGAGATAGCCCGCCACGCTGGCCACGTCCTCGCCTTCAACTGCCGTCCGCCAGAACATCTGCCACGTCCGGGGCTCAAAACGAGGTTGCACCTTCCGCGCGGCCCAGAGGAATAGCTGGCGCTCGCGCTCCAGATCGAACTCTTCTACGTTCACAGACTTGTCGGTGATGCCGTCCGACAACTCACCAAGCTCTTGGTCTACGCCAGTTGCCGGCCGCCGGCTGCTCTGTCGGAAGAACTGAATCACCAGGTTACGAGTGATCGTAGCCAGCCAAGCCCGGAAGCTCCCCTTGTTCGGGTTCGGGTCCCAGCGGTCGATCGATCTGGCGACTCGCGCCAGAACCTCCTGAGTTACGTCGTCAGCGTCCGCTTCCTGCAGGCCGCGTTTGTAGGCGAGCGAATGAATCACCGGCTGGTAGATCTCCACAAACTCCTGCCAAGCGCGCAGATCATCAGGATTCCGCAATCGCAAGATCAGACTTGGGCGTGTCAGGGGGGCTTGGTCGTTTCCGGGCATTTTCAGCCGTGGATCGGCTCTCAGGTCCGCTGCGGTCAAACGGGTTTCTTAGTTTCTACTAGTTTCACGCGCGGCCGTGCAGAACCTTGCAGCGAATTTCGGAAAAAGACGAGGCAGCTGGACCGTTTCGGTCTCTGCTGTGAGTTTACCAGACGTCAGTCGGGGGTGCCTCGGGCGTTCTAAACCCCTCATGCTGACCCTCTCCCCAGAGAGGTTGTGCAGCTATTACGCTGCATGCAGTCCGCCAAACTCTGGCGAGTTCGGCTACGCTCCAAATCAGCCGCTGGGCGTTAGCCCACGGTTCACAAACCGGATGCTAACGTATTCCGGTTGATGGTGGGCCGAGCAGGCCACTTGCTGTCCGATTATTGCAGTGATGAAGGAGTGCGATGGGCACGCTCGAAAGAGCTCAAAGCACGTCATCTTCATCTTTATGTCTCATCGTTCTGCCCGTCGCCTTCATCCTGTGAGATGGCTTGAGGCAAACCGACTGTCTTGACCCACCAGAAATCTGGTGCGACCTCGAGCGCCTTTTCAAACGCCCGTCTGGCTTTTTCACGCTGGTTCTGACTGAGATAGACACCTCCCAGCCAGCCGACAATCTCCGCTTTGCCCCACTCCGGCTCGAGACGCCCAGAGGCTTTCTCGGCCGCCGCCAATCGAACGGCCTCTTCCCAGCGTTCGATCGCCCTCTTTCTATCACCGCCAAATTGTTCCGGCGTGAAGAACAGGCTCACCGCATCGGCGTAAACCACTCGCGGATTTCGTGGTTCCAACTTGAGGGCCTTTTCAAGCAGTCCACGATATTCTGGTTTGGCCCGATAATCCGGATGCTGTCCCACTAAGCTGCTCAGCAGTGCTTGGGCGTCGGCAAATTGTTCGTCAAGTTTAATAGACGCCTCCAAGTGGCGAATTCCTTTTTCCAGCTGGTCCAGCTGTTCAGCGCGGCTCGATAGCGTCGCAGACAGCCTCCATTGGCCATAGCCTGCATAGTAGTGGGCCAGGGCCGATACGGCTTCGTTCTTGACCAAGCCCTCCATTTCACTCACGGCTTCGCGTAGTCCATCCTGGTTGTTGCGAAGGTCATCCTGGTGGAGTTGCTGTCTAGACGCGATCAATGCAGTCTTGATTTCCTGAGGTTGGGCGAGCAGTTCGTCGTTGTGTGCGACGGAAACGAAGCAAGAAAGTAGCAAGAGTGACTTGTTCATATCGGTCTCCAGATGGTGGGGAGTAAGAACACGCGGCCTAGTTGGAAAAGGGCGGCGCCACGTGTGGCACCTTTCGCCTTGGTAGAACAGCAGCGAGCGCCTGGTCGATCCTCGAGACCCAGCTTGTCCAGCCCGGTCCGGTGGTCACCTCCGTTCCGTGCAGTCGCACTCCTCGGGCCGTTAGCTCGGACCGCAGCTGCCGGGCCGCCGCGCGATAGTCGAGGTTCTCGTCCTGAACGCGTGGCTCGTAACGACTCCAATCCAGATAGCACACCTCCGGAGCACCTTGAACGCCAGCCAGCAGTTCGAGGTCGGCGCCGTCCATGAACGGGGACTGCACGATGAGACGGGCAAAGCGATGCGGTGATTTTAGCGACAGAAGTACCGCCGCCGTCGCATCGTCGGCGGCGGCCATTGCGACCGAAGGTTCACGAGTGCGAAATCGGTTCTGGATAGTCGGTACAATCTTGCGGAGAACGAGGTCAGCATAACTTGCCGCTCCGATTCGGTCCTGCGAGCCGTCGTGATAGGGAACAAAAACGGCAATTGCGGGCTCGCACGTTTCCTGCATCAAGTTGTCGAAGGCGCGCGGCAGATCCCCGTGCTCCAACCACTCCGCTCCGCCGAGAACGTAGATTGTGGGATATCTTCGCGCGCCTTGGTCGTAGCCACTTGGCAGATAGACCTGTAGGTTTCGTGATGGAACGCGCCCACTGTCGAAACTGACAGGTTCCAAGCGACCGGTTTGAGTGGGTACTTGGGTCAAGAACGCTCGTTTTTTCCAACCCGGCATCTGCAGTACGGATTCCCATTCGTGACCGCCGTACCCCATCGATCTGGGATTTCCACCCACGTCGACGAGAGCCGGGGTTGCCTGGCCGTTTCTGACGTCCAGCTCTACGCGCTCGTAATCCACTAGAAACGCATAGTGCCACAGACCATCGGAGTTGTAGGTGTACGATCGATAGAAGAGGTCTGTGTTTGCGACTCGCTGCATCGAGTCTGCGACGTTGCGGTCCTGAGTCATATCGCCTAGCAGGGCAACATCGTCGGCTTTGCCGACATAGACAAAATGCACAGTCGATTGGTTCTCGACAATGGGAGTCCGCTTGATTCCCCGCCACCACCTGTCAACCATCGCCGTCGGGTCTTCTGATCGTTCGACCTGTTGGATAAAGTCCGCAAAGTCCCCAGCAGGTCCAGCGGGAACACTCCGCTGTGATTCACTTGGCAGTGCCGGCACGGTGTCGATGCACGCCACCGTCGACGTGTTGCGGACGCAGAGACATCCGTTCGCCCAAACGGGGGTGGTGTATCCCCCCCGGGCAGCAACTTTTTCGCGGGTAACTTCCCGGTACCCCTTGTGAGAAGCCTCCGCCACGACGATCTCGCCACCAGAGGAGAAGAGGACAAGGTACCCATTAACCAACGTCACTCCGCGAGCTCCCGGTTCCCGCGTCTTCCATCGTCGCCGGCCGGTCGATAAATCGACACACACCAGAAACGTGCCGCACATTCCGAAAACGTGACCGTCATGGACCACGGGTGGCGAATAGGAATCTCTAAGTTCCCTCGATCTCCAACGCTCATTGAAGTGCGGAGCGCGATCTTGGTCCACTTTGTAGAGCGTCGCAAAGTTCTCGTGCGCCAACAGAAACTGATGGCGGTCGACGGGAACGAGTTGCGGGTGAGCTAGCGACCCACGGCCATTGGTGTGAGCAAAGCGATATTTTTCAAGCCCGCTTTCCGCTTGCAGGACCGCAACATACCGCGAGTCCGCAACTACCAGTTCGTTGACCGGTTGATTCCAGTAGGCTCCTTGATAGCCAACGCGACCCCCTTTTCGTTGCCACGCCACGCTCCCGTCACTGGCATTCAAGGCCAGCCCCGCCGTGCCGTCGGGATTCGACATCGCGAGGAACACGTAGCTTCCGCAGCGCACCGGCGAGCTACCGAACCCGTACCACGGGAGTTGCCCACCGAAAGCAGTTGTAACGTCGGTATTCCAGAGTTGGCGACCGGAGTGTAGATCGACCGCAACTAACTGTCCCAGCGAGCTGAGCGCGATGACGCGGCCGTCGATCACACACGGTGAAGAAGATGGCCCGTCTTCTGATCCGTGCCGGCCTTGAAAGCTCGGGCCGAGTTTGGCGAGCCAGATTTCTCGACCATCGTCGAGATGAAGCGCAGTGAGGAAATCATCTTTGCCGTTGGAGTAGGTCATCACGGCGGAACTGCCAATTACTGCAATGTTGGAGTACCCATACCCCAGCTCGCGACTCCACCGTTGGCTGAGCTGAAACCCAGCGGAGAACGGTTGGACCGATTGGGCCACGCCGGCGGAGTTTGTTCCGCGCCACTGCGGCCAGTCTTGGGAGAAACCCCGATCGACGAGCATCACAAGCAGGATCACGATTTTTTTGTTTTGCATCCGTTTTGTCCTTTTCTCGGTTTCTCGGTCTCGCTTTTCCGAGTCCGCGAATATGATGGCTCCATGGGTAGGGCGCCACTGAATCCTAACCATGTGGAGCCGCGCGTTCAGAGAAAAGTGACCGGCTGCAGCAAAGACCGGATGAACGGGACCAACGTGGGACGAAACGGGATCGACAGTGACTGAACCAGTACGAGCTGCCGACGAGCAGATTGCCAAGACCGGTACCGAGGCGTGGCGACCCGTGCTGCTGATCGCGATTTTTTGGCTCGTGTGGGGCGCCCTTCACACTGTCAGCCTGAACGCGATCAAGCAAGGATTTTCCTCGGCTACGATCTTGTGGTTCGCCTTCTCGGACGCGGCCATTTGGGCGATCTTGACGCCGATTGGTCTGTGGATGGGCCGTCGACTGCCGGTTCAATCTCAGCAGGTTGTCTCGCGGTTATTCGTGCATTTCTGTGTGGGCGTATGCGTCGTAGCACTGCATGAATTCCTGGACGCTCTGCAGAACTACCTGATTCACGTCGTCTGGTTTCCGTCCCGAGCTGGCATGACGATCGGCGAGTTTTTTCGGTACGTTGTTCCGCATCGCTGGCACTCCAACATCATTCTCTACTCCGCTATCGTCGGGCTCGGCCAATTCCTGGTACATCAACGGCACTTGGCGGAGACTCGTCATCAGATGACAATGCTCCGCGCCCACCTCGCCGAGGCGCGTGTCAATGCGCTGCGTTTACAACTGCAACCGCATTTCCTCTTCAACTGTTTAAACACCATCGCGGGGCTCGTGAATCAGGAGCCCCACCGCGCAAGAAAGATGATCGGAGCTCTGGCGGAACTTCTGCGACTCACGCTCGAGACAGAGGATCCGGCGGTTTCTCTACGGGATGAGTTGCATTTCGTACGCACCTATCTGAAGATCGAGGGAATTCGCTTTGGGGACAGACTGCAGGTCACCGAGGCGGTGGCCACCGACCACCTGGACGAATCAGTGCCGGCCTTTATCCTGCAGCCGTTGGTCGAGAACGCCGTGCGCCATGGCCTGGCGAACCACTCTCGTCAAGGTTGCATCACGATCTCGTCGGTCGTGAAAGGTGATCGCTTGGAACTTGAGGTGAAAGACAACGGCGTTGGGATGTCCCTTGATAAACTGAAGCGAGGTACCGGACTGTCAAGTGTGCAGTCTCGACTGCAGCAACTGTACGGAGCGGAACATGGTTGGAACGTCCACAGCTCACCGGGGGAGGGCACGCGAATTGTGATTTCGCTGCCGCGCCGAAGAAATCCAACGCGAGTGGATTGATGCCTGCTTCATTACGAACTTTGGTTGTGGACGATGAACCGATAGCCCGCCAACTGCTGCGGTCGGCGTTGGAGACCCATCCGAGTGTTACACTCGTTGGTGAGAGTGAAAACGGCTTCGATGCGATTTCCGCGATCACCACTCTCAATCCAGACCTCGTTCTGCTCGACATCCAAATGCCCGACGCAGATGGATTCGAAGTGATCGAGGCGCTGGATGCAGCGAGTCGCCCGGCTGTGATTTTCGTGACCGCGTTCGATCGCTACGCGGTGCGCGCATTTCGCATCCATGCTGTGGACTATCTGCTGAAACCGGTCGACGAACTGCTTCTTGCGGAGGCCGTTGCGCGGGCTGCTCAGCAGTTCGGGACAGGCCAGTGGATGCACCTCCAGACTCGGCTATCGGAATTGGTCCGTGAGCTAGGTGGTCGGCAGCAATTCAACCCAGAGTGGTTCGTCGTCCGCCGCGATGACGAACGGATTCCGCTGCGATGGCGCGAGGTGGAGCGGCTAGAGGCTGCTCAGAACTACGTTAGAGTGCACACTGGCGGCGCGGTTTTCCTGTTGCGCACCACACTGCAGACGTTAGCCGAGCGACTTGAGTGCCAGGGCTTTGTACGAGTTCACCGATCAAATGTGATCAACGTGGCGAAGATCGAATGCATCTATCCATGTAGTCACGGCGACTTCGAAGTCGAGCTGTCCGACGGAAGTCGAGTTCCGCTCAGCCGTCGCTACCGCCCACAACTAGAGGCGATTCTCGGTAGTTTGGGTTAGCCGCTTGCTGAGCCCCGGTGGATCATCGCCTCACGAAAAACGCCCGAAACCGACGAACCTCCTACCCCACACGCCTGTCTCACTTGGGCTTGCCGGATGAGGTCGCCTGAAGCCACTGCCTGCGGTGGTCTGTGGGACGGACTATCCCGCCATCGTAGTCTTCCTCCCAACGGCGGAAGTACTCGGATATGCCCGGGGGACAACGAAACACGGTTCGTGTGGCGGCGCGCGTGGTGAGTATCAACCGATGGGAATGCTGCAGTGAGCTGGATCGACACACAGAGCCGGGCGGTGCGCGAGGAGATTCTGGCGCGAATCGACACAGATCCTCAGGCGGTTCAGGCCCTTGACGGAAGGCCACGTCGATGGGCGACGACGGTGCTCGTTATCTGCGCCTTCTGCGGTGGGATCGTCGTAGGCTGGCTGGCGTGGGGCTAGGCTCTGTCAACGAACCACAGAACTACCTAACAACCTGTCTCATCGAGGGCTCGATCGGCGAATTCGAATGAAGGCCGGCAGGCTGGCCGTTCACTCCGCCGGCTGGTTCCAAAGGCGGTAAGGATCGTCAAGACGGCGCATCTCAGAGAGCAACAGCGCTTCCAGCTCAGCGAGTTTTTCCGCGTAGGTCGGGTCGGTGGCGAGGTTGGTCAGCAGACGACCTGGCTGGCCATGGTCGCTTAGAAACTCGTGTGGGTTCTCGGCCAAGTTGAAGAGCTGAGATTCGCGAACTCGGCCTTCCAGCACGTCGTACTTAATCAGCTTCCAGTTGTCCCGTTTGACACATCGCATACCAGGTTTTGTGCCTCCACTGTAAACGCCGTACAGCACTTCTCGAATGACTTCCTGCTGGCCGGTGAGGACCGACTTGAAACTCAGCCCCTCGTTTGTTTGTGGTATGTCGATCCCCGCCAACTCGCAGAGCGTAGCTAGAACGTCCAGCAAGTAGATGTTTCCTTTCGTGCGCGAACTTGCTTGCACGCCCGGACCCCTGACGACAAACGGCACTCGCCAAGTGTGTTCGTAGAGGTTCTGTTTTCCCTGCAATCCATGGCGGCCGATGGCCATGCCGTGGTCGGACGTGTAGAAGATGTAGGTGTTGTCCAACTCGCCCAGCGATTCGAGTTTCTGTATGACGCGGCCGATTTGAGTGTCGATGTTTTCGCTGCAGGCAAATTGCCGGCCCAGTTCGTTGCGGATCGTACGCTCGTCCCGCCGCTTCCAGACGCCGGTAACCGCGACTTCATCACGCAGGTTGGGGTGACCATGATGAAACGGGTGTGCCGGTAGGTAGTTAACCGGCAGCTGAGGCTGCTTGGGGCTGGCGGCAGGAGGTGAATCCTCATCCTGATGGTTGACCGCGCCATACTTGGCGAGTAATTCCGGCGGGCCGACACGTGGATCATGCGGATGTGAGAATCCGAGGTAGACCAGAAACGGGGCGGCGTCGCCGCCACCCGATCGCTCGTCGAGAAACTCCAACACCCTTTCAGCGTGCCAAGGGCTGCCCGTTTCGTCGGTCCCGCCCCGCTTGGTAGCATCTTGGCGGATGGTGAACTGTCGATTGGCTGCTTCGTAGCTGTTTCCGTTCTTGCAGCTGCGCATGGTGTGATAACCCGCGCGGTTGAACACCGCTGCCATTGTGTGTCGGGCTAGATCGGCTGGGACCAAGTCCGGATTGGATAGGTTTGGGTTGTTTCTTCGGCCCGGTTTGTTGGGGATGTGCCAGACGGTCCGTCCCGACATGATCATGTGCCGTGACGCAGTGCAGACTGCGCCCGCCCAGGCTCCCATATGATGCGCGGCATCAATCACCATTCCCTCAGCTGCTAGGCGATCGATGTTGGGTGTCTCCAAGGCCGAGTCCTGATTGTAGATGCGAAGGTCGAATGGCGACTGGTCGTCTACGACGATGAACAGGATGTTGGGTTTGGCAGCCGCCGTTGGCTGCGCGCCGCCGGCGGGTAGAGCGAGCAGCGCGATCGCCAGTCCAGCGGATATGCTCAAGAGGAGGTGTCGGAATAACACTTTGAGTTCCCTCAAGTCGGTGATGATCCGTAGTCGTAACTATTTTCTACCACGGATCAGCACCACGAGACACCGGCGGGCCAAATCAGCCGGAATGCGTTAGCATCCGGTTTGGTGTTGAACCGTGGGCTAACGCCCAACGGCTGATGTTGTCGAGAAGTAGGCCGTAACAAGCGGCGCAAGAAGCCATCCATGCGCGTCAGACTCACTGCCGCGCCGTTCCGGCAGGTGCCGGCTGACGCTCAGCGCCGAATACAACTAGTCCGCTAATGCCGGAACGGCGCGGCGGTCACGTCGGGCGAGAGAACTACCATCTCTCCGGCCGCTTGTTCCGGCCTACAGCTCTTGCTCTCGGGCCAAATCAGCCGGAATGCGTTAGCATCCGGTTGGTTGTTGAACCGTGGGCTAACGCCCAGCGGCTGATGCCCCAGAGTCACTGCTGCACTAGGACTCCAGATCAGCCAGTGCTGAGAACAGTTCGTCGACAGCCTCCACGCTAGTTGGGCTGTCAGCCGACCGGTCCGATTCTTCTGCCGCACTGATGACCGGGCCGCGCTCAACTACTGCGAAGCCGTTGTCTAATGGGGCTACGACGGGGAGCGTGGGTGGCGAGACGGGGCCTGCCTCCGACTGGAGGTCGGCGGCCACGATGAGCGGATCTGCTCCCAACACGGCCTGCAACTCTTCGCCACCTCCGCTGAAACCAGTCACGCTGAGGGTGAAACTGGCAGCGTCGTCTGGGCTACCGGCGATGGTGGCGTCATCCACCTCGACAACCACGTGATAGAACGGTTGCAAGCTGAAGTCCAGCACAGTATTAGGTCTGAGTCGCAACTCGTTGGCCGCGATCTCGAAGCTATCGGTGTCGGGACCGATTAACGAGACGGTGTTTTCGCCCAGAGCGTCGTCTGTAACGTTGACATTCGCGACAAGCACACCGCTACTGGTATCGGTGTCCTCGCTGATCGACCCCGTTGATTGAGACAGCGCTATCTCGGGAGATTCGTTGACATCGGTGATGCTCAGGCTGTAAGTAGCAACGATTTCTCTGCGCGGTACACCTTCGGTGATTTCTAACACCATCGTCCCGCTGCCGATGTCGATCGGTGGCACCGTCAGAGTGACGCTCTGGCCAGTGAAGGAAGCCACCTCGCTGCCGTCAAAGAAATCCTGCAGAGCGCCGGGTAGGTAGGGGAAGTCGTCGACAGCCAGCGTCACTTCCTGCTCGGTGCTGGTTTGATTTACCAAGAAGATGTGACCCCGCCCGTCGAGCTCGCGGGTACCGACTTCTACTCGGGGGTTGTCATGCTGAACCGACCAGGAGGTCCAGTGCGGCTCGCGGATGATCGGCATCAAACTGTCGACTTCGTTGGCTAGGGCCGGCATATCCGGAGCCCAACTTGCGTCCTCAATGGCCGGTTCTTTCAAGGCCGAATCGGCAAAGTAGCCTATTCCACGGGCCCCGGCGATCAACGAGTTGTAGACCCGCATTCTGAAGGTGCCTGGGTGGTGGCTTGCCGAGTTGATCTGAGCAATCGAGTTGGGGCGATTGTTTCCCTCGACATTGTTCAGCACGGTGAAACTGTTCGCGCCGGACTGGTCGACAACATCCACCTGTCCACTGACGTAGGTACCGGACACGTCAATCGACCCGGCAGCCGCGTGAGAACGAGCGGTGTTGTACTGGCCTTGCAAGACGTAAATGGGATGCATCCGCTGGCCATTCTCGTCGACGTCCGTCGCCTGGACAGTCTGCATCACGTTAAGGGGAACCTCCCACTGACTGACGCTGTTTTCGTTGTCCCAGTAGTAGAAGAGGACATCGTCATCGAGTCCCAGCTCGATTAACTCCTCGATTTGTTTCTCCAGTATGTCAGTTCGGTTGTACAAGCCGCCTTGGTAGTTGGCGAAATGCGCCAGTCGGAATCCTGACATCAAGCCGGCATCGGCCGCCTTCTGAACACTGTCCGAACTCTGATTCCAAATCGCTACGTTCCACCCTTGGTCAGCGTAGGCCGTCCAGTCTTCCCTGTTCGAATCGGTGTGCATCGCCCAGGGGAAAAACGGTTCCCACTCACCGTCTTTGAGCACCTCGAAGTTCCCCAGCTCGTCGACGCGTGTTCTCGATCCTTCGAAGGGGACACGCTGTTCCGGTGGTGGCTTTTCGAACGTCGGGCCGCCGCGGCCGAAGTAGAAGTCATCGACCCAAATCGGTCCATTCGACCGTCCCCGCGCCGTGGATCGGTGGAACAACCGGACCTGTATATTGGGCGACACCGATGCGTCGATGTAGATCGGGACAACCACCTCTTCCCACTTTCCGTCTCCCGAAACACCTGCATTACCCCAGTCGGAGTTGCCCAGGCCAGAGAAGTTCTCATCCCAGCGGCGAAGATTGTAGCCGATGTAGCTTGGCCCGCCCTCGGTGCGCATGAAGAAGCTGAGCGTGTACTCGCCCGTCTCTGGCGCGGTGATGAACGACGAGACCATGATGCTGTAGGGAGCCAGAGCATCGAAGGGCGTGGACAGTTTCCAGGATCCAGTCTGATCCGGCGTATGAGAAATGGTGGGGTCGTAGACCGTGTCATTCTGCGGAATGAACTGGAATCCCTCATTCGAGGACGTTTGAGTGAAAAGGTTGGGGCCCTCACGGCTGAGGTGTGGTTGTGAGGCGACCGAAGACGTGGCAGAGCTGATACCAAAGTGGATGTCGTCAACCCAAAGCGTTCCACCATCTTCGATGTTGCCGAGCTTGTAGAAATGCAACTGAATGTTGGGTGAAACCGAAACGTCGATCTCCACCGGGACGATAATTTCCTGCCAATCACCCGCCGCCGGAGCGTTGAAGCCAAAGTCCGTATTTCCCAATGATTGGAATTGTGGACCCCACCGCCGCAAGTTGTGGCCCAGGTAGCTGAGTCCGTTCGTTGAACGCACAAAGAAGCTCAGGTGGTAGAGTCCGCTTTCATCAAACGTGATGAACTTTGAGATGACCCTGCTGTATTCGCTGGATGGATAAGGTGTCGTGAGTTTCCAGGATCCGCTCTCGTCGTCCGTTCGACTCACCGAAGTATCAAAAATCGTATCATTCAAGACGTACCAATCGGTGGGGCGATTGATCGACGCGTCGGTAAACAAATTGTCTCCTTGCCGATGCGGAGGCACGGCTTTTCCACCGATTTCAACCGTCTCGACGAGCTCTAACGATACATCCAGCTGCGGCTGGCTCTCGAAATCCAGTGGAGTGTCTGGTCGTAACCGGAGCTCGCCGCCGGCGATTTCGAAATGTTGCGCATCCGCTCCAGTAAGAGCCAGCTCGCTGCCCTCTTGAGCAATCACATCGGCAACCCGCACGCCGCCGCTGGTGTCCGTGTTTTCAGGAAGCGAGCTCACGACATTGGCCAGCCCATTCAAATCGTCGTTCAAAATGACGCCGGTGGCCGATTCCGTCACGATCTGCGCTTCAGACGGTACCGCAGAAGAGAGAGTAACCGAGAATTCCTCATCACCCTCCACCAGCTTGTCACCGACGACCTCGATCGTGATCGTCTGGCTAACCTCGCCAGCCGCAAAGGTCACCACCCCCCTGGGTAGCCGGTTGCCAAAATCAGTGGCGTCCGCAGGATCATCTCCGCTGCCCTCGACAGTGAAGAAGACGGCCGCTGGAATCTCCGTGTTTCCGCTTCTAGTGACTGTGAAAGACATGCCTGTCGAAGCCGCTTCATCCTCTGGCCGGACCGCGTCTTCGGCAGCGATTCCCAACTTGATTACCGACAGCGGATCTAGCCACAGGCGGTTGGCCTGGAGCCCGTTGACCGTCAGCACGTCGAGATCGCCGTCGCTGTCCAGGTCGCCGAGCGCCGCGTCGTTAGTGCTGCTGCTGCCCAAGTTCTGACCGCTGTCGCTGAACTGCCCGCCTTCATTCAGCCACACACGGTTCCCGTGGAACGAGTTGGCAACGAAAGCGTCCAAGTCACCGTCAGCGTCCAAATCTGCTACAGAAACACTGGAGCTGGCGCTCCCTCCCAGGTTCTGGTTCGAATTTTGGAACTCGCCGCCTGTGTTCTCCCAGACAACATTGCCTTGAAAGAAGTTTGCCACGAAGGCGTCCAAGTCGCCGTCCCCGTCGAGATCACCCAACGACACATCAAAGCTGTTGGCGACACCCAGGGACTGCCCGCTGTCTGCGAAAACTCCGCCGTCGTTTAGCCAAACCCGGTTGCCTTGCACAACATTCGCTACGAAGGCATCCAAATCACCGTCGCCATCGACGTCGCCTAAGGTGACGCTGTAGCTGAGGTTGCTTCCCAGGTTCTGACCGCTGTCGATAAGCTGGCCGCCGTTGTTTAGCCAGACTCGGTTCCCCTCGCGGCGGTTCGCCACGAAAGCATCTAAGTCGCCGTCCCCGTCCAGGTCGCCCAGCGCGATTCCAGTGCTATTGCCAATGCCCAGGTTCTGGCCGTCCGACGTGAACACACCTGCATCGTTCAGCCATACGCGGTTACCCTGAAAAGCATTCGCGACCACTGCATCGAGATCGCCATCGCCGTCTAAATCACCTAGTGCTACGTCGAGGCTATTGTGATCTCCCAGAATCTGACCGCTGTCCGTCAGCACTCCTTCGTTGTTCACCAAGATGCGGTTTCCACGATGCGAGTTGGCGACAAAGGCATCCAGATCGCCGTCGCCGTCCAAGTCACCCAACTCGACAGCTCGGCCGTTGTCGTTGCCCAGACTCTGGCCGCTGTCGACGAATTGACCGCTACCGTAGACGCCGGCCGCCAACAAAGTCCTCGCTTCGAGCGGCTCAAGAAACAGGCGGCGCCCGCGGACTCGGTGGCGGCGCCGGCGCGCGGTCTTAGCTGCGTGCGGGGCAGTTTGCGATCTGTGACGGAGAACGGACATAACAACTATCTGAGTTGTGGTGTACTAGAAACCTGAGGACTGCAAAGGCAAGTTGCTGCCGAGCGTCCGGAGAACCAACTACGCGGAGTAAAGTGGTTCCCCTTGCCTCCGTCCTCAGTGCACACCAAGAAATCATTCTGAACTACTTCGATAGCCGACGCAATCGTTTCGTGAGGATAGTCACCGCGGATTCTATTGATTTATTTTCTGACCTCCGCCGCGGTCGCCGAACGGCAGGTGGCTGGCTCGTACAGGGCGACCCACTCACCACCCACCAGCTGCCGGCCCTGGGGAGCAGACTCTTGAATCTAACTCATTGACACATAGGGAGATGTGAGCAATCTTACGTTGTCGTTGGGGAATCCCGTTGTTGTTTGTAGCCGGGCCGGAGAGGATAATCTCGGCGACAATTCGCAGGGCTTGTGGCCCCCGTTGGTTCATTCTCCGGGACGGTGGTGACTTCGGTACCGCGAAATTGTTGCAGTTGCGCGTTTTCCGGTTGGGCTTATCCGGGATTTGTCCGGCCTGCAAAACCGACTTTCGTGACAAGTGACGAGTTAGTTTGCCGACCATGCAGTCCCCCACCAATCGCCGTTGGCTGATTTTCGCCTTCAGCTGCGCGACGTCCTTCCTGCTCTACTTCCACCGCTATACGTGGAATTTGATACGACCTGAGTTGCAGGAGGAGTACAACTTCACGAACACGCAGTTGGAGCTGTTGGGCACGGCGTTTTACGCGACCTATGCGATTGGCCAGATCCCTAGCGGGATCATCAGCGATCTGTTCGGCACCCACCTGTTTCTCGTCGTGATCATCGCGGCCTGGACGGTGACGTTGCCATTGCACGGGCTGAGCGGTCAGCTGGGCGCCTTGACTGGAGTCCGGCTGCTGTTCGGAGTTGGCCAAGCCGGAGCTTATCCCGCCTTGGGACAGGTTACCCGTACTTGGTTTCCGCCAGGCGCGCGGACGCAGATGCAGGGGTGGGTTGCCAGCTTTTTTGGCCGCGGCGGCGGGGCCATGTCGTCGATCGTTATGGCGACGTTTCTGATGGGTTGGTGTGGTCTCGCCTGGCGGACGGCGCTCGTCTGGATGAGCGTACCCGGGCTGCTCATGGTGGTTGCCATGCTGATCGCGTTCAGGAGTTCACCCGAGGAGGATCCCGATGCGAACGAGGCTGAATGCGAGTTGATCCGGGGAGGTCAGAGGACGGGCGACGAGTCTCGGGACATCATGCCGTTCGGAACGGCCCTCCGTAATCCGAGCATTGCGATTCTGGTCGCCCAGCAGTTTCTCAACGCGGGTGCGGACGTCGTCTATACGCTGACCATGGGGAGCTTTTTCCTGTCACTTGGCGCCGCAAAGAGTGAGCTAGGCTGGATGGTTAGTCTGCCGCTGATTGGCGGCGCGGTTGGCGGTGTGGCGGGCGGTATCTTGAATGATTGGGTCATCCGGCGGACGGGGAGCCGGCGCTGGGCGCGCTCCGGCATTGGTTTCGCCGGGAAGTTTCTTGCTGCCGTCGTGTTGTTGGGAGCCGTCCATCTGCCGACAGCACGGTGGATTGCGTGCGGGCTGTTTGTGGTCAAGTTCTTCACAGACTGGAGCCAACCGACGGTGTGGGGTACGTGCACCGACATCGGCGGAAAGTACTCGGCAACCGTATTCAGCATCAACAACACATCTGGGAACGTGGGCGCCCTCCTGACACCGCTCGCTGTGGGACCGTTGCTCGATTACTACACAGTCGAAACGACGGTGGACGGTGAGCTGCAGTCAGTAACGAACTTCACGCCGATGTTTGCGTTGGTAGGGGGGATGTACGTTGGGGCAGCGATACTGTGGCTGTTTCTCGACTGTACGCGGCGTATCGAGGGGCCAGATGAAGAATAGTCGTTTCTGCTGCTGGCCCAGGTAGTAGAAGGCCGGAACAAGCGGCGCAGAAGTCCATCTATCAGAGTGATCGTCTTACGCCGCGCCGATCCAGCACAGTCCGAGTGACGCTCAACACGAAACACATTGAACCGGTGCCGCCGGAACGGCGCGGCGGTCACCGTGCGAGAAATCAAGCATCTGTCTGGACGCTTGTTTCGCCTACGACTCGACTGTACGCGGCGTATCGAGGGGCCGGCTGAACAACACCCCGCGACTTGACACACGCACGGGCAGGCAGTAGAGTCGCCGTGTTGCTGGTGGTCGGTGCCATCCACTTGATGCGCCGACGAACAGGGAACACCGGTGAAAATCCGGGGTGGTCCTCGCCGCTGTAACTGAGTGTGTGGAGTAGCTCATCTCAAACGCCATTGTTCGCCCGACTGGGCGGCGAGAAGGCTGAGCGACTCTATCTCAGAAACCAGAAGACCTACCAGCACACCGCGGTGGCATGCTACGAGGATAGTCAGCCGCCTGTGGATCGCTTTTGTTTGCGCCTCGGATAGGTCCGCGCAATCCGATCGTCTTCCGGAGAGAGTAAAAGCTCGCCCGGAATCTGGCGCTCGCGATAGTGCGCGGGCAGAGTGTAGCGATGATGCCGCGAAGATCGGTCAACCTGCAGCGCGTCGGCTTCACGCTTGTCGAAATGTTGGTCGTACTGGCAGTCCTGGGGATCCTGGCTGCGCTGCTCATGGTCTCCGTCCAGTCAGCGCGTGAGTCGGCCCGGCGCGCCGGTTGTTTGAATAACCTCCGTCAGCTTGGCATCGCGTTGCACTCGTACCACGGCTTTCATTCGACCTTCCCGCCGGGGGCGATCGAGCCGCGTCCGGTTTGGAGAAATGGGCGGCAGTTTGCCTGGTCGGCGCTGCTGCTGCCGCATCTCGAACATGAGATGGTTGCCGAGGCCATTGACTTCGGTCGTCCGTTTGACGACCCGGTGAATGAACGCGCGGCGGCGACGGTGATTCCCATCTACCTCTGTCCCAGCACGCCGCGCAGCTCCCCGCTCCAGCAAGGCCGTGGTGGTTGTGACTACGGAGGAATCTATGGGGAGAGGATCGTCAGCCCTAACGACCCTCCCAAAGGAACGATGCTCTTCGATCGCGCTCTGCGCATCCGGGACATCCGTGACAGCCTGGGGACGACGTTGATGATCTCGGAAGACTCCAGTTTTCCCGACGGTCAATGGATCAACGGCCGCAACGTCTTTGACCAGGCGTTTGGGATTAACCAGGCGCCGGCTTTCGAGAACGACATCCGCAGTCGCCATCCAGGGGGTGCGAACGGGCTGTTCTGCGACAGTTCTGTACGCTTTTTGAATGAGGACATGAACCTGAACGTGCTGGCCGCTATCTGCACTCGCGCCGGTGGTGAAGTCGTACAAGACTTCTGAAGTCTGTCTAACTCGACGAAGGAGCTTCGACGATGTCAAAAGTGACCTTGTTGTGGAACTTGCACGGGCGACGACTGCGTCGAAACAGTGGCGACTGCGAGCAACGTAAGCGTCGGTTGACTTGCGAGCGTCTGGAGGACCGCCGTGTGCTCAGTGCGGGGCCGTACGCACCGGCGGCTGAGGTTGGTGGCTCGACCGCGATTCACCAGCACGATCCCGCGATCGTCGCCTGGGCGGCAGGTTGGCGCGACTACGTACCTGGCCAGGATGTTGACGTGGACTGGCAGACGCCCGAACGCGCCCTGGGAGCAGCGACGGGCGACAGCCTCGACATCGTGTCGCTCGGCCGCGGTGGACAAATCACCCTGACCTTCGACCACCCAATCCGCGACGGCAGCGGGGCCGACTTTGTGGTGTTCGAGAACGGATTCGCTGACGGATTTGTCGAACTCGGCTACGTCGAGGTTTCATCGAACGGCGAGGACTTCTTCAGGTTTCCGAACGATTCGGCAACGGCGAGCCCGGTCGGACCGGGCGGAGCACTGGACCCAACCAATCTGTACGGTCTGGCCAGCAAATATCGTGTCGGCTGGGGGACGCCGTTCGATTTGGAGGACTTGGTCGGCGTTAGCCCGTTGCTCGATGTCGAGAGCATCACTGCAGTCAAGATCGTGGACATCCCGGGGGACGGCACAGCGCTGGACAGCGATGGCGATCCGATTTTCGACCCTTTCCCAACGACGGGCAGCGCCGGTCTGGATTTGGAAGCGGTGGGGGTCCTAAATTCCAACACCGCACCGATCGAGTCGACGCTCGGCCTGGAGGTCCTGGGGGCCAGCCTGCCCGCTGAGGGGCATTGGAATGGCCCCGCTGCTAACGGAGTTCAACGACCGGGCCTGGACGGTGGGCCCGTGGTCGTGGGTGAATTTGAGAGTGAGGGCGTGTTCTTCAACAACGTCTTTTCTCCGAGTTTCGGCAGCTGGACGGGCTGGTCCTACTCCAACACCACCGACACGACAACACCCGGATTTACTAATCAGTACAGCGCCATCGCCGGCCAGGGAGCAGGAAGCTCGAACACCTACGCGGTTGCGTTCCGAGATACTCGGGAGGGAGTTGTCTGGGAGGACACCTATCCTCTGCCCACCATTTCGATGGCCCCCAACCTGTCCGGCACGACGTTCCAGTCGGTTTCCATCACCAACACAACCTATGCTGCCTTAGCCATGCGCAACGGGGATCCCTTTGCGAAGAAGTTCGGGGGAGTTGCTGGCGACGACCCCGATTGGTTTCTGCTGACGATCGAGGGGAAAGACGACGAGGGTCTCTCAACCGGCACTTTGGAGTTCTACTTGGCGGACTACCGCTTTGCCGACAATTCGCAGGACTACATTGTCGAAGACTGGGCAGTTGTCGATCTCTCGAGTCTGCAAGACGCGACCAGTCTCGAGTTCAAGGTGACCTCTTCGGATGTGGGTACCTTCGGCATCAATACACCAGCCTTTTTCGCTCTGGATAACCTTGTCCTGGCAGAGGAGAACCGGCACCTTGCGGTGTCGGTAGATCGTGGCACGCTGGCGGAGGCGGCAGCTCCGGTGACGTCGCGGTTTGAGGATCTCGGGTTTTCACTGGACGAGGAGTCGTTTTGGAATGGTTCCGATGGTGCGGGCGGGTTTGTCTCGGACCGTTTGGAGTTCAACAACGACTACAACGCGACTTTTGCTGCCTGGCAGGGCTGGGCGTACTCGAATCGGACCGACACCACGATACCGGGATTTGCCAACCAGTACAGCGCGCTGGCCGGGGGCGGGGCCTTGAACTCGACTACTTATGGAGTTTCCTTTGCCGGCGGCGTTGTCCCCACGGTATCGCTGTCGGATGTGAATTCTGGGCTCGAGTTCCAGTCCTTGATGGTGACGAACACGACCTACGCCGGTCTGTCAATGTTGCTGGGGGATCCATTCGCCAAGAAGTTCGGAGGGACGGACGGCAGCGAGCCCGATTGGTTTCGGTTAACGGTCGAGGGATTCAACTTGGGCGATCAGTCGGTCGGGGCCGTCGAGTTCTATTTGGCGGACTATCGATTCGCAGATTCCGCAGACGACTACATCGTGGATGATTGGCGCGTTGTTGATCTCTCCGGCTTGGACGGTGCGGTGCGGTTGTCTTTCTCGCTTGATTCGTCGGACGTCGGGATGTTTGGCATGAACACACCAGCTTTTTTTGCGGTGGACAACATCGTACTGTCCGATACCCCCTCGAGCATGGCAACTGTGACTCGGAGCACCACCGACCTTACTCATCCGCTCTCGGTCCGGCTCATGAGTGACGATCTTACGGAGCTCAGCGTGCCGGCAACCGTCGAGATTCCGGCAAACGAACGTACCGTGCAGTTTCCGATTTACGTTGTCGACGACATGGTTCGAGACGGCGTCCAGACAGCGACCATCACGGCGACCGCCGACGGTTACGTAGACGGAGCGAAGTTTGTCGTCGTTACCGATGACGACGACCCGCTACTGGTTTCGTCCTTCGAGCCCACGAGTAGCGGGTTTGTGGTTGAGTTTGGCAGCGATCTAGAACCCGAGGCACTGCAGCTCTTCGGTAGTGAACCTGTCCCCGACGCCGTCTTGGTGGGTCAAGCGACCGGTCCAGTCGCAGGCTCGTTGTGGGTTACGCCTTCGGCGAGAGGAGTTACGTTCTTGAAAACTGGCGGACCGCTGCTGCCGGACACTTACACGGTAACGCTGCGGAGTGCGGCCAGCGGTTTCAAGTCGCCCGCTGGTATACCTCTGGACGGGGACGGCAACGGCCAACCCGGCGGCCATTTCGAAAATACGTTCACCGTCTCGGCTCCGGAGGCCGGCAACGTGACTGTGAGTATCCCTGACTTCGTGCGTGGACCAGGGCAAGTCGTGAACATTCCAGCGAATCAAACGAACGGCCTTCCGGTATCGGTGAGTAACGGGGCCGGGATTCGCAATGTCGCTTTTCAGATCAGCTTCGATCCCGATTTGCTAGAAGTGACTGGTGTCACGGTCGCCGACGGCATGCCCGTCGGCGCAACGGCTGCGTTGAACGTTGCTGCTGCGGGACGGGTCGAGGTGACGTTTTCAAGTCCGCTTGAGTTGCCGGCGAGCAGCACCACGTTGGTCATGTTGCAGGCGAGTGTACCGGCTGCAGACGCGACCGAGATCTATCGAAGCAGCGGTCTGCTTGACATTCACGATGTGTCGATCCGCGACGCTGCCGACAACTCGCTGCCAACAACCGCTGACGACGGTTGGCATGCAGTGACGTTTTTCGGCGACGTATCGGGTAATGGCAGAATCAATGCGGCGGATGCCTCTCTGGTAGCACGGTTGGTTGCCAACCTTGAAACAGGACTGCCAGTTTCGCTGGTGACAGATCCGGTGCTGGTTGGCGACGTTAGTGGGAATAGCCGTGTGAACGCCTTCGACGCCTCTCTGGTGGCGCAAGTGGCGGCCCTGATCTCCGTGCCGACGATTCCGCCGATCCCGGACGGAGTGGTAATTGCTACGGACGTGCTCGCCGGCTTGTCGCCTCGAGTTGCTGTGGGTCGTGAGCCCCCGGCCGGCGCCTCCGATGTCACTGTGCCGAGTGCGGGCAATCGGCGCCCAGATCGATCGGACTCGGACGCGGCACCCCAGCGGGATCGGCTATCCTTCGCCGGCAGACCGGACTATTTCGCGCCGGCCACAGCGGGGAGCGGCGCCAGCCAACCGGAGCTGTCTGGCGAGGAGGAACGGCTTGCGTGGTTGGCGGACCAGGCCCTTGCAGACTTGCTCGGAGTTTGGATGACAGAAAAATTAGGACAGAAAGATGGCGTAGCTTCAGACCTTCTCGAGTGACTTGAACTCAGCTGCCTGCCGCGTGATGTCGATCCAGGGCAGGCCGTCCAATGCGCGTGCTGCGGTAGCAGAACTTCAATCGCCTGGCCGCAAGACGTAGCAGCAGTCTATTTTTCTGTCCCAATCTTTCTGTCGTTAAGCAGATTGGCGAGGAGGTTTTGGATGACAGAAGATTGGGACAGAAAGATGACGTAGTTTCAAACTTCTCGAGTGACCTGAACGTAGCTGCCTGCCGCGTGATGTTGATCCAGCGCGGGCCGTCCAACGGGCGTGCCGCCTGTAGCAGAACATCGATCGCCTTTCTCGCATGCAGGTCTTGGCGTCTCTGTGTCCTCCGCTGCTCTGTGTTTAATGGTCCCTTGTTTGGGGTGGAGTTGGTTTGTTTTGAAACACAGGCACGGAGGCCGTGTACGCCAGCAACAACCGTGTACGCCGCTTGGGCCACAGATTAGCCGGAATGCGTTAGCATCCGGTTTTGGTAGGAACCGTGGGCTAACGCCCAGCGGCTGATGTCGCGGAGTCACGCCGCTAGGCAAAGGGCCTCCTGTTGATCCTGTAAATCCTGTCAAACAAACAGAACAAAGACATACACGTCAAACTTCTCGTGTGACTTGAACGCAGCTGCCTGCCGCGTGACTTCGAGTTTCTCTCGAGCGCCCGTGGCGGCCTCTTGGGCACGC
Source organism: Pirellulaceae bacterium (assembly GCA_965223305.1). GTDB lineage: Bacteria > Planctomycetota > Planctomycetia > Pirellulales > Pirellulaceae > CBDCWT01. Next base: position 54,950 of record CBDCWT010000081.1, read on the forward strand.
TGCTCAATGTTTCTGTCTTACATCTTTCTGTTTTACTTGGAGCGGCAGTGCGGATATTTCCGTTCGTACCAAGTAGATTGGTCCCGCCTCGGGATTCATCGAGCAAGCTACACTTTCCTCAGGGCCGCCGTAGCTGATCGGTCAAGCCGATGATTCTTTGGAACCCGCGACTTTGCAGACCCCTGAATGACCACCTACAAGCTTTTACCGCTGTCGGGAACGGACCAACTACGCGCATATGCCCAACCATGGAATGAGCTTTGGCAGCGGAGTTACTCGGCACAGCCGACAGTTCGTGCGGAGGGCATCGAACTCTGGTGTAACACCTTTGGTAGGGACAAGCCGCTATCGGCTTTTGCCGTCGAGCAGAACGGTGTTTTCGTCGCCGCGCTGCCGCTCGTGCGGGGCAACCTGCGGGGACTGTATCCCGTCTACGAGTTGCCCTCCAACTGTTGGGCCAGCTGCGGCGACTTGCTGATCGACCGAGAAGCGGACGTCCCAGCTGTACTTGATGTCTTGCTTGACGGACTGGTGGCTGACGGCGTGTCCCTTACCATGTTCGACGAGATCGCGCTCGAGTCGCCGCAGTGGCGCGCCTGGAGAAATACACTGCAGCGGCGCGCAGCCGGGGTGCGCATCACCGGCGAGCGACCGGTGGGTGTCGTGGACATTTTGTACGATTGGGAAAAGTACCAGGCGAGTTGGGCGAGCAAGTATCGCAACGCACTGAAACGGAGCCACCGGAAGTTACTTCAGCATGGCACGGTCAGTATTCAGAGGCACCGCGATCTGAGCGATCAACAGCTGACTGAGTTAATGCAAACAGCTTTCGACATCGAGAATCGAAGTTGGAAGGGCGAGCATGGTTCGTCGATTCTCGCAACGCCGGGAATGTCGGAGTACATGTTGGCCGAAGCACTATTCGTCTTGGAAAACGGTTATCTGGACTTGTGGTTCCTGTGCCTGGACGATGTTCCGATTGCCTTTGAATACTGCCATTTGAGCAAGGGTATCTGCTTCTCGCACAAGATTGGTTTTGATCCCCAGTTCAGGGAGCTGGGGCCAGGCCGCTTGCTCAAAATGTACCAGCTAGAACGCTATCACGAAGATCCCTCCTGTCAGCTCTTGGATACACTGGGGTTCTTTACGGAATCGAAAGCCAAATGGGCGACGCGGACCTACGAGGTGGGTCGAATATATGCGTCCATCTGTGGCTCAATTTCCGGTCTGATGCTGCGGGGATACTCCTTGGCGCAGCCGCTGATTGACCGCATCCGGCCCCAGCAAGAACTCGGTGATGAGCTGACGGTGGGTGCCTCGCGCTATCTGGAGTCGACGGACTCGACAGCCTGTTAGCCGTTAACTTGGCGCAGTCGCCAGCGTTCGGTTCTCGATCCAGCTGATGACGTCGTCCACGATCTCGAGGCCCTCGGCGAGCTGCCGTTGATCGCTGATCAAAGGTGGCGCCAAGAAGATCAGATTCCAACGAACGAACGTGTAGAGGCCGCGTTCGCGGAATTGCTTTTTGATCTCGTCGACCAGCGGAGGCGCGGTGTTGAACTCGATCAGCGGTGTTCTCTTGCTGCGATCGCTTACTAGTTCAATACAGGCCAGGAACCCCAGGCTGCGAACATCACCAACGATTTCATGCCTCTGTTGGAGCGAGGCCAGCTCCGACGCCAGCACGTTACCCAACGAGCGAGTGTTTTCGATCGCTCGTAATGTTTGATACTCCTCGATCGCGGCCAGCGCTGCGGCGCACGCCAACGGATGACCTGTATAGGTGCAGCCAATTGGGAGCATCTGGTCTTCAAAATGCTCAGCGAGCCGCCGGTTGACAATGGCTGCTCCCATCGGGACATAGCCGCTCGTGATGCCCTTAGCCACCGTCATGATGTCGGGAACGACGTCCTCGTGATTCACCGCGAACCACTCACCGGTGCGTCCAAAACCACAGATGACCTCATCCGCGATCATCACGATGTCGTATTTGTCACAGATCTCTCGAACACGGCGCAGGTAGCCGGGCGGGGCGGGGAAGCCACCAGCCGCTGCGGTGAATGGTTCTACGATCAAAGCCGCGATGGATTGCGGACCTTCCATCAGGATCTGACGTTCCAGCGCGTCCGCACAGTGCAACGCGCAATCCGGATGCGACAGACCGAAGTCACATCGATAGCAGAAAGGATCAAAGAACCTGACCGTACCGGCTGGACCCGGCTCTGCGCCCATCCGCCGAGGGTCGCCACAGACGGTCAATGTACCGAGCGTCGTGCCATGATATGACCGGTACTTCGCCAGCACTTTCTGGCGGCCTGTGTACATTCTGGCCATCGTAAGTGCGATTTCGTTCGCCTCGCTGCCGCTGTTGGTGAAGAAGGCTTTAGTGAGATCGCCGGGCGTAACCTCGGCCAGTTTCTGTCCAAGCGCTGCCCGGCCCGTGTGTGTCACCGCCGAGCTGGCGACGCAAAGCTGTTTCGCCTGTCGCTGAATGGCGTCAATCACGTGACGGTTGCCGTGACCCAGGTTGACGTTGAACAACTGTGAGGCGAAGTCGAGGTAGCGTTTGCCGTGGGCGTCCCAAAAGTAGACGCCGTCACCGCGCGAAATCTCGATCGCGTCATCTTGGGTGGCCTGAATCGTCCACGGCATAAAGTGATGTTGGCGATGGGCGCTCATAGGGGCATCCTTGGAGTTTTCGGACACGTTCATTTTTTTGACAGCTGGCAGAATACATGGCCGAACGTGATTCTGCACCAGCCGCTGGGCGTTAGCCCACGGTTCTTTCACAAAACCGGATGCTAACGCATGCCGGCTGATTTGTTTGTCATAGAACCACGATCGTGCCGGCCGGATTTTCGTTGAAAACGGCTTTGTCACGCCTCCGGTGAGCCCTTACAATAGCAGTTCATAGGGTTTTCGCGGTTCTTCCCATCCCCCCGCGTGGAACGAGCACTCAGGCCTCGGCGTCGAACCTCAGTTGGTTCCTAGGACACTTGACTTGAGAGCGCAATATGGCGTCTAACCCTAAACATCAAAGCTGGTTGCGGCGACGGCACTGCCGTTTCGAGCGACTCGACGAGCGGCTTCTGCTAGACGCCGCCGGGGTCGAGCTGGCGCCGGACCGGTTCACGTTCTATCAGAATGGCGAGTCGCAGGATCTCGACCTGTTGGCTAACGACGAGTTCGGGGCAGACTATCAGGGCCGCCAGGAAATCACAGCGGTCAGCTTTGGCAGTCAGGGCGGCCGCCTACGTATCGCTGACGACCGGAAGTCGGTGCTCTATCGCCCTCCTGCCGATTTCGCGGGCCAGGAGTCGTTTGCGTACTTTGTGGACACTCAGTTCTCCAGCACGGTGACTATCGACGTCGTGGGGCTGGTGGCTGACGACGCGTACCAGCTTGTGGCCGACGGCCAGCCGCGGCAACTCGAGCTATTGCAAAACGACCCTTTCCCAGCAGACTACCTTGGCGCTCGGAAGATCACGATTGTGAGTGAAACAAGGCTGGGTGGCCAACTCGCCGTGGCGTCGGATGGTCAGTCGGTCGTTTACACGATGCCGGAGGGCGTTTACGGCAAAGACTCATTCGTTTACATCGTCGACGACCGCTATCCGGCGCGGGTCACCGTCGACATCCCAAACCCGTTAGAGTCGGATCGGGGTGAGCTAGTGCAAAACGACGGGCCGACGGTTTTCGCCGTGTTGGCGAATGACCCACTGTGGCCTGGCTATGCAGGTGAACGACAAATTACCCATGTCTTTGCCACCGCAGAAGGGGCTGAGGTCGAGATCGCGGCAGATGGAGAGACGCTGACCTACAAACCGCCGGCGGACTTTCACGGCTATGATGTCGTGAAGTATGTCGTCGACAGCAGGTTCGAGTCACAACTTCAGCTCACCGTGCACCGGCCCACTCGCGATGACTATGCTACCGTAGACGCCGGCAGCTCGAATTTCTTTATCGAGCTAACCGGCAACGACCGGTACCGCACTCTATCCGGCGGTCACCGCGACATTGTGGATCGCATCACTGCTGTGGGCGAATCGCAGCAGGGCGCAGCGATCTCGATCGCCGCCAACGGTCAGGGGGTCCTCTATACGCCGGCTGCCAATTTCAGCGGCAGTGACGAATTTACCTACGTCGCAGATGACAAGTATCCAGCGACCGTCCGCGTCTCCGTGACCGATCCCGTGCGGGATGACTACTTAGAGGTGTTCCATGACACGGTGAACAATGAACTAGATGTCCTGCAAAACGACTTTCTCGGCAACGGCTACTCTGGCGCCAGGCAGATCACGTCGGTCGGTGACACGGTTGCTGGGGGGACGGTCGCGATTTCGGCGGACGGCAAGTCGCTGCTTTATACGCCACCCGAACTGTTCGGCAGTTTGGGTTCCTCCGACCGGGTCGAGTATGAGGTGGACGACAGGTTTGTTGCGACTGTACACCTGCGTGTCTCGCCGATCGTCGTCAGCGACTACTATCGTTTTTCCCGTCCGCAGGAACGACGGCTGGATGTGCTGGAGAACGACCACTTCAGCGCGAACTACTTGGGAGCCGGGCTCATCACCGAGGTCTCGGAACCCAGCGACGGTGGATCCGTGACCATCATCGACGGTGGTCGAGCCCTTTGGTATTCACCCGGAAATAGCTCTGCTGACTTTACCTATACGGTCGATGGCAAGCACTCGGCGACGGTCTCAGTGGCGTACCCCAATCGCCTTGCGCCCGATGAAGAGACTGTCGACCAGAACAGCGGCGCGGCAGAGTTCGATGTGCTGGCCAACGACTTTCAGTCGGTTTGGATTCAGAACCGATGGGGGGTCTACACGGGGCCTCGGGTGATTACCAGTGTCGGCGAAACGGACAGCGGCGGCGCGGTTGAGGTCTCGGCGGACGGCAAACACATTCACTATACGCCGGCGCCTGATTTCCACGGCAACGACCGATTTTCCTACATCGTCGACGGCTTCCTGGAAACCCAGGTGACGGTCCACGTTATCCGCCGCGTGCGCGACGACCAATTTCACGTAGATCCAGGAAGTACTGCCAACTCGCTGCCGGTGCTGATCAACGATCTCTTCGCCGCCGACTACACAGGCGCAGGAAGGGTGACGGGAGTCACCGCCACCGCGGCGGAGGGCAGTATCTCCGTAGCCGCCGATGGTCGAACAGTCTCCTACACTCCCCCGGACGACTTCACAGGCCAAGACAAGTTCACCTATACCGTCGATGGTGGCCTAAAGGCCGAAGTGACTGTCTTCGTCCACAGCTCGCTGGACGCACGTTTCAACAAGTTTGGCGAGCTGCAGTCGTTCAGACAGTTCCTCATCGACGACGCATTGACTCGCTATGAGCCACTGTTTGGACAACAGGGGTATCCCTACGACTTCGGCGATGGGCAGTTCGAGGCGGCTCCAGGCGTGGGCGGCGGTCGTCTTCATTCTGAGACCAACGTTCAGGTCGCTGGAGTCGATGAAGCAGATCTCATCGAGACCGATGGTAGCTACCTCTATACGGTAACCGGTGATGAGCTCGTGATCTCTCGGGCTTGGCCGGCCGACCAGCTAGAGGTCATCTCCAAGACGGCGATTTCGGGCACGCCGATTGGCCAATACCTGCACGGCGACCGGTTGGCGGTCGTTTCCCGCGTCTGGAGCTACGGCGATGGCCACCCGCTGCCGGAACTCGATGCGGCTTTCGCGCCGGGCGATTCGCTCATTCTGCCGCCATTTCCACCAAGCACCAGCAGCACGATCGTCACCATTTTCGACGTCTCCGATCGACAAGCGCCGCAGGTCGTCCAGCAGACCGAGTTGGACGGCAACTACGTCGAGTCACGGCGGCTGGGAGACCACGTCTTCTTGGTGCTGAACGGCGGCACGGCATCGTTGCCGCGACCAGAATTGAATTGTGAGGAAGATCAGTGCATCTACGAGACGCGTGAGGAGTACCTCGCGCGTGTTCTAAGCAACTTCGAGTCTCTGCTGGAAGAGACTCTGCCCAAGTATTCCAGCTTGGGACCGGATGGCAGCCTTGTCCGCAGCGGATCGATCGTCCAACCGGAGGATATTTTCGAACCGCTGGCTCCCGGTCGGCACAACCTGTTGTCGGTGGTGACCGTGAACATGGCCAACAGTGCTCCCGGCCTGGCTGCAACATCTGGCATCTTGACCGCGGGTGCCACCAACATCTACGGCTCGCTGGAGAACCTGTACGTTTTTCAAGATCAGCAGCGTTGGAGCAGCGAAGAGGGATCGACTGTCGAGGTGCTCAAGTTTACTTGGAACGGTGACACTGGTTCGGTGGATCCGGTTGCTACGGGATCGGTTCCCGGCCGGATGGTCGACCAGTTCTCGGCAGACGAACATGCAGGACATTTGCGAATCGCAACTACGGTCTCGAACAGCTACTCGGGGAATTTTAGCGGCAGGTCGGAGAACTTGCTGTTCGTGCTCGACGACGATCGGGGGGTCCTCGAATTCAGCGGCGGTCTAAAAAATCTGGCACTCGACGAGTCGATTCGCAGCGTACGTTTCTTTGGCGAGCGGGCGTTTGTGGTCACTTTCCAGAATGTCGACCCGTTGTTTGGTATTGATCTGAGCGATCCCACCGAACCTCGCCCGCTCGGCCACCTGACGTTGCCGGGATTCTCGGAGTATCTGCAGTTCATCGAGGAGGACCGTCTGCTGACCGTGGGGCGCAACACTCCAGATGGATTCAGTGGTCCGGCGATGGTTTCGCTGTTCAACGTGGCTGAGCTTGCCGAGCCAGTGTTGATTGACCGTTTCACTTTGCCGAGGTATTCCGAGAGCGAAGCTAACATCGATCATCATGCGTTTGGCTGGTACGCGCCGTCTCATGTGCTTGCCGTTCCAGCAGCTCGCAGTTATCCGGTGCGAGTCGACAAGGATGAAGATGGATACCGCGAAACGACTGAGTATGTTTCGGAACATGAGCTGTACACATTTCAGATCGACACAGCGCCCTCAGCGCGCAGTGACGTCGGCATCGAACTGTTAGGGACGATCGAGCATGATGCCCCGGTGCGGCGCAGTGCTTTCATCGAGGACAAGGTTTATTCAATTGCGGACACGTCGATCAAAGCTGCCAACATCAACGACCCTGCCAGCATCATCAGCGAGGTGGTAACCGCAGAAGGGTTGGCAAGTCCACCCCTACCGACACCTGGAACACCGGTATGGGACAAGCTGGATCGATTTCAGGGACGGGCGCGAGCGGAGCTGGCCGGCCGGCTGGGGACCGACCTGGGATCGATCATGGCCGTTACCAGCGAAGCAGATACCACAACGCAAAACCGCTTCAAGACGGTGCTTCGTGCCGCGAATCGCTACTTCGTCTATGCATCCGAGGGCGACGAAGTTGTGATGGCCGGAGACGAGTATTCGTTTCCACCGGCGGGAACTCTGCTTCAATGGCACAACCAGGACAACGCCTATGATGTCGATGGGGACGGCGTGGTCGCCCCGAGAGACGTTGGCATCATCATCAATGACCTCAACCGCTCTGGCAGCCGCGTGCTGCCGTCCTCGTCTGTTGTTCGCCAGATCGATCATTCCCAGTACTATCTGGATGTCACGGCAGACAGCCGACTGTCCGCGATCGACGCGTTGCGGGTTATCAACTTCCTGAGCCGGCGAGCCGCGAGGGAAGGAGAGGGGGGTCCGGTGCTGTCACACCTGACGCAGCGGGAGGGCGCCGTCGCAGCGGCAACTTCTCAGGCCGCGGAACTGATCGACTTAGTTCTCCGCGACGATCAGCGTCCCAGTGGAGTGTCGCCAGGTGTTAGCACAGACTTCGCTGCAAGTCACACTTTGCACTTGGCTGACGAGGATGACACTTCTCTAGACGCTTATCTTGCCTCGCTGGATCGTGTGCCTTGGGAAGAGCTCAGTGATCGTTGAGCTGCTACACACCACAACGACTGATGGTTTGCGGCTGCACGGTGCGCTGCATCGAGCGACCGCGGAACGCGATCTAGCCGTTCAGGCGCTGCTTTGCCTGCACGGGGTGGGTAGCAACTTCTACGGGTCGGCTCTCTTTTCCGCCATCACATCCAGCATCTCGGCCGCGGGCGTTTCGGTGTTGTGGGCCAACACTCGCGGGCACGACGCGGTCTATACGGCTGCCTTTCCCGCGGGCGCGCGGCGGCAAGGCGCTGCGTACGAAGTCGTTGCGGACTGCGTGTTGGATATCGCGGCTTGGATCCAAGCCTTGCAGTCCAGCGGCTTCGAGCGGGTGGGTGTCCTCGGGCACAGCTTGGGAGCTTTGAAAGCGCTTTACCGTGAAGCTCATCAGCCGCATCCGCCAGCTGCGTGTGTCATTGCCGTGTCCCCACCCCGGCTCTCGTGTTCGGCTTTTCATGAGGATCCGCGCAGCGCCTCTTTTGTTGAGTGTTTGGGCAGAGCTCAAAACTTTGTCGACAGGGGATCTCCCGAAGAGCTCATCGAAGTGAGTTTTCCTTTGCCCATGTTGATCACAGCGGAGGGCTTTCTGGACAAATACGGGCCTCAGGAAAAGTACAATCTGGTGAAATTCGCTCAGCATGTTCGCGCGCCGCTGCTATGCACCTACGGCGGCCGTGAGCTGGAACAGGGGGGTGTTGCGTTCGCAGGTGTGCCCGAGGCGCTGAGGGACCTTCCGAGTGAAGGTCAGCAGTTCGAAGTGGAGATCATTCATGGAGCCGATCATCAATACAACGCGCAGCGGGCGCAGCTCGCTAATGTCATCTTAAAGTGGCTCGAACGTTGACGTCTGAAATCGTGAGCTGCGAGCGCGGCCGTACAAACTGAGAAGCCACGAGACGCTGCCCCCTTCTGCTGTCCGACACCCTCTCCTCGTTGATTGCCTTCATCAAGAGTGTGCCGCCAGGCCACACAGCTTGCCTGAGCTGAACGAACGCGTGGTCCGGCGGGAAAGGACCGGCAGGAGAGCCCGGAAAACTTGCTCTGCGCATTCGATGCTGCTCTAATCGAGAGCCGATATCACCTGGGCTATCCAGGTCTTGGGTCGGAAAACTTCGTGTTTCTCTCTTCTACAAGTTCGTGGAGCTGCCTGATGGACTTGACCGTCGATAGCCAGTCGGAAGAAGTAGTCAAGGTCAACGTCACAGGGATGGTCTCGTTGTCCGGCGAAACCAACGTCGAACCGCTGGAAAAACTGCTGGGATCTGCTCCTTACGACAAACAGATCATTCTCAATCTCGACGGAGCGGACCGTATTGACTCCAGTGGTATTGGTTGGTTGGTCACCTGTCACAAGCGCTCGAGCGAAGGTGGTGGCCAGCTGGTTATCCATTCAGTCCAACCGATGGTCGCGAACGTGTTGAAGACGGTCCGTTTGGACAAGTTCTTCAACATGGTTCACAACGAACGACAAGCGCTGGAAGTGTTGAAAGGGAAGGTAACGTGAGTACAGCCCCAGTTGAATTTGTCCCTCAAGAAATAGAGGACATGGCACCTGCGGCTGCCATCGAGTCGATCTTGATGCAGTCCGTTCGATTGAGGGCCAGTGACCTGTTCTTTATCGCGCAAGAGGGTCACTTCCTCGTCTCCGTACGTAGGCTGGGCACAATCGAGCGGCTGCTGACGGTATCGCAGCCTAAGGGCCGGCAGCTTGTCAGCGCCATCAAAGCACAGGCCGGCATGGATCTTGCCGAGACGATGCGACCGCAAGACGCGCGGTGGATTTTTCGTTCCGATGATTTCCAACTAGACCTCCGTATCAACGAGATCCCCACGCTCTACGGGAATGACTTGACCCTGCGGCTGTTAGAGCGCGAGTCACAACTAGTCGAGTTGGAGAATCTCGGTTTCGTGGCCGACCAGTTGGGAAAAGTCAAGAATATGCTTAGCAGTCCGAGTGGGCTTATCCTGGTGACGGGCCCCACCGGAGTGGGCAAAACAACGTCCATGTACGCGTTCGTTCATCAGTTGAATGACGGTAAGCGGAAAATCAACACGATCGAAGATCCGATCGAGTACGCAGTACGCGGCATCTGCCAATCTCAGGTTGCTCCAAAAATCGACTTGGATTTCGCCGAGCTGCTGCGCAGTGTGATGCGTCAATCGCCCGACGTGATCATGATCGGAGAAATTCGTGACCAAGAGACGGCGGTGACGGCCGTGCGGGCGGCCAACAGCGGGCATCTCGTACTGGCAACACTGCACGCACCGGTCGCCGTACTTGCGGTCCAGAGCATGATTCTGTTCGGCAGCCAACCAGTGATGCTCGCCAACTCGTTGCTGGGAGTGGTGGCCCAGCGTCTGCTGAGAACACTGAATCCCGCCACACGGATCCAGTACGACGTGGGCGGGGCTCACAAACCATTCGAAGAAGTTGAAGATCTGCTGCGGGCCGGTGAGGGCGAGTCAATCTACGGCCCGGATGAGCAGGATTCGGATTCTCAGAACGGATATTTGGCCCGCACGGGACTATTCGAAGTGTTGACCATTACCGATCAGGTGCGGGAGAGTATCGCCCAGCAGGGATCGAGACAGGAACTGCACCGCGCTGCGATCGAGAGCGGCATGCTTGACTTCCGCCGAGTCGCCTTGCTGAAGGTCGCCAAAGGCGTCACGAGTATTGAAGAGATGACTCGCGTCCTACCCGCCGAACTGCTGGCACTCGATTCTTGAACCAGATTGGGCGTGTGCAAAGGAGGAGTCCTTCACGCTTCACGTTGACCCAAACTTGCCAGCATCCACCTCACTCTCCCGCTTGGAGGTCGTGCAGCTCTTACGCCGCATGCAATCCGCCCAAACTCTGGCGAGTTCGGCTACGCTCCAAATCAGCCGCTGGGCGTTAGCCCACGGTTCCCCAGCGAAACCGACGCGTAGCGTCCGGGGACGGCGTCCCCCTCTCCGGCCCTTCCGGCCGACTCTCCCCGAGGGGAGAGTGACGAAAGACGAAATCACGCACTAGCCAGAGTATCCTGCACATCCTCCAAGCGGGAGAGTGAGAAAGGGGTTCTTGAGAAACGAACCTAACTCAGCAGCTCGTTAATTACCTGGCCATGGACGTCCGTCAGCCGGCGTTGAATACCGTTGTGGTAAAAGGTGAGCTGGCGGTGATCCAATCCCAACAGGTGCAGGATGGTGGCATGGAGATCGTGCGGAGTCATCACCCCATCCTGAGCTTTGAATCCGAACTCATCAGTCGCGCCGTGGGAAAAACCCGACTTCACGCCAGCACCGGCCAGCCAACAGGTGTATCCGAGCGGATTGTGGTCGCGCCCGAACGTTCCCGCCTGGAACATAGGCATACGGCCGAACTCCGTCGCGAACACGACGAGCGTGGAGTCTAGTAGTCCGCGCTGTTTGAGGTCCTGCAGCAAGCCGGCGACCGGCTGGTCTAGAATCTCCCCGTGCACGTCGTACTGTTCCTTGAGCTTGCTGTGGCCGTCCCAGTTCAGCTGGCCGCCGGACGCGTAAGCCCCATTGAACAGCTGTACGAAGCGGACTCCGCTTTCGATTAGCCGTCTAGCCAGGATGCAGTTCTTGGCGAACGCTGCTTTCAGCGCCAAGGGACTGTCGGCGCCGTAGAGCCTCAGCACGTGCGCAGGTTCGCTCGCCAAGTCAGCCACTTGGGGTACTGCCAGCTGCATCCGCGCAGCAAGCGCGTAGGATGCAATTCGTGCGGACAGGTTTTCGTCTGCAGGGAACCTGGTCAGCGTCTGCTCTTCCAGACGTCGCAGCAACTGCCTCGCTTCGGCATCGGTATTCGACGAGATCGACGCGGGGCGGGATAGGTACCGGATCGGTTTCGAACTGCTGAACGGGGTCCCCTGGAAGGCGGCTGGTAGAAAGCCGCTGGCCCAGTTGTTTGGACCGCTCTGTGGCATGCCGCGGGGATCCTCAATCGCCACGAATGCTGGTAAGTCCCGGCTCTCGCTTCCCAAAGCAAAGCTGATCCAGGCGCCCATGCTGGGAAAGCCATCGAAAGCGAAGCCCGTGTTCATCACATTTTCGGCGGGACCGTGGGTATTGGACTTGTTGGTCATGGAATGGACGAAACAGATATCGTCGGCCAGTTCGCCGATGTGTGGCACCAGGTCGGAGATCAACTTACCGCTCGCTCCACGCGCCCGGAACTGCCACAACGGTTTTGTCAGATTGCCGTTTGGCCCCTGAAACGAGACTAGGTTTTCATTGCCGGGAAGCGGTTTTCCATGATGCCGGATCAGTTGTGGTTTGTAGTCGAACGTGTCGACGTGGCTCAGAGCCCCTGAACAGAATACGACAACGACGTTCTCCGCCTTGGCTGCAAAGTGTGGTGACCTTGGAGCGTAGGGATTGGCGGGATCGATCGTCTTTTGGTCGGCATCGAGTGTTTGTAGCGCCAAAGACGCCAGCCCGATCTGCGATAGTCCTGACAAGAATCTGCGGCGATGGCAGCGGATGTTCATACTTGGCTCACGTCGGAGAGTTCGCACCGGACAATCTTGGGCGCGCTGCAGCTTGCCATCGGAGCGTCTAGACCTCGCATGCTGATGACTACCCCTATGGCAACAGAACAAACTCACTCGTGTTAAACAGGACCCGGCAGACCTGTTGCAAACCGTGCCTGCCGGCGAAGTCAACTAGCTGCCTCCGTTCGACCTCCGTTGGGCGGCGGGACATACAGAGTTGGAAGGCACGCTCAACCTGTGCTGCAAGATCTTCACCCGCTTCGCTGCGTACTCGATTGGCAAAGAACGATGCTTGACGGACCATGAAAGGACTGTTCAAGAAACTGAGGGACTGGATGGGTGTGATCGAGCGGGTTCGCTTTGGTTTCATCTGTCCGGCATCTGGGCAGTCGAACGCGCCAAAGATGTCGACTGCCTGCATGCGAACTTTGTGGGCGTAGACCATTCGTCGCCACCCGGTGGGAGCGAACGTCTCCCGCGCTTGGTAATCAGACAACCCTCCTCGTTGATTGAAAAAGTCGAATCCCGGTCCACCTGTTTTGAGATTCAAGTTGCCACTCACGCGGAGTACCGAGTCTCGGATTGCTTCTGCCTCCAATCGTCTGGGGGGGAATCTCCACAGCAACCGTGATTCGTGGTCGATTTGCAGAGACCGTGGACGAGGCCGGTTTGCCTGGCGATACGTTCTCGACATCACGATTTGCCGGTGCAGTCGTTTCACTGACCAGCCCTGCTCGGCAAACTCCACAGCGAGCCAGTCAAGTAACTGGGGATGGGTAGGCGTTTCTCCCATCTTGCCGAAATCGGACGGCGTCCCCACCAGGCCGGCGCCAAAGTGATGTTGCCACACGCGATTGACTAGCACTCGCGAAGTCAGGGGGTGGTGGGGCTGGGTGAGGTGACGCGCCAAAGCGACGCGCCGATCAGACTCCGGCCCGTCCGGTGGAAACTGGGTATCTGTCAAGCAACCCGGCGCCGCGGGGTCCACTTCGAGCTCGCGCCTCATCGGATCACCGCGACGGAGCAACCAGGTTTGCTGGGGGTGGTCGGCAAAGCTGGCGGCGTAGACTTGTGGCCCTGCTGACAAACGCGCCAACTCCTGTTCCGTACTGCGAACCGCAGCCGTTTTTTTCATCACCTGCTCGACCTGGGTGGACGACAGGCCGGCGAGCGTGACTGCCGTTGCCTGCCGCTGGTCATCCACGCGCGGCAACCGGTCACGTGTGTGGGTGACGTTCAGCCAAGTTCCCACGTCGTCGGCCAACAACACGTCGATTTCGTAGTCGACCGGCAGCGTCCTGCCGCGATGCCAGACCACTCGGTCAATCGTCTCAGTCCGGGGAAGATCGATTTGCAGCCAGGCAGCGCCGCCGCGGGCCGCCACCCAGGGAAAGGCTTGCCGCTTGTCAACGGTGCCGTCGACGAGGTTGTCAAAGTGCCTCGTTTGATTCTCGAGTGCAAAGCTGGAGGCGGAAGGCGTGGCACCACTTGTCGCGAGGCCCACGTTTCTCGACGGGCGTGAATCGCTCCTCGCTGTCCAAACTTCGAATTCATACAGCGACACGGGGCCGCCCGTTTCTGTTGCGGCGATCTTCATGCGCACCGACCGAGCGCGAACGGGGGCGAAGGTCTCGGTGTGAACAGTGGCCAGCGGCGGTCTCAACTTGAAGGTCTCTCGTAACGAGTCGCGCTCGGCCTGCAGTTTCTCCAGCCGCCTTCGAACGTGCGGAACACGATCGGTCCAGGCGTCGTTTTCCGGTCCCCGCAGACGTCGGTCCCCGTACACCAAACCGGCGAACACCGCCTGCATTGCATAGTAGTCCTGCTGCAAGATGGGGTCGAACTTGTGGTTGTGGCAGCGGGCGCATCCGATCGTCAAGCCGAATAAGCTCTGGCCCACGGTGCGAATCACCTCGTCTAGCTCATCCTGACGTGCCTGCCGCATTGCTTCGTCGTCGCGTCCGATCTGCCCCGGCAAGTTGGCCGGTCCGGCCACGAGAAAACCCAAAGCGGCGTCCTGCTCGACCGTGTCTCCGGCTAACTGCTCGAAAATAAATCGGTCGTAGGGCTTGTCGTCGTTCAAAGCTGCGATCACCCAGTCGCGGTAGGGCCAAGCGTTGGGGCGCTCGAAATTCGTTTCAAAACCGACCGTTTCCGCCCAACGAATGACGTCCAGCCAGTGCTGCGCCCAACGTTCGCCGTAGCGCGTGGAGCCCAGCACCCGGTCCACCACGCGGGCGTACGCCACGGTCGTAGGGTCCGTATCGCCTACGAACTCCGCCACCTCCGCGGGTGTCGGGGGAAGGCCAACCAGGTCGAGCATCAGACGACGTATCAGTGTCCGGCGATCGGCCTCCGGCGAGGGCCGAAGACCCGCTGCTTGCAGCCGCCTGAAAACGAATGCGTCGATCGGACTTACTGGCCAGCGATCCTGCGAGTAGGGGATCCTCGGGCGCACCAGGGGCTGCAGAGACCAATGGACGTTTTGTGTTGGTGATTCGACCATCTGCTGCGGTCCATCGGCACCTTCAGCGATCCAGCGGCGCAAGAGATCAACCTGACTGTCCGGCAACAGCTCTCCCTCTGGCGGCATGCGCAGATCCGGATCCTTGCCCAGCACGGCTACCAACAGCAGACTCTGGTCTGGTTGGCCAGGCACAACCGCCGGCAGCCCAAAGTCGCCACCCCGCAAGAGGTCCGAACGGCGGTCCAGCCGGAATCCCGAACGGGACTCGTCGGGACCGTGACACTTGAGGCAGTGCTCTGCAAAAATGGGTTTGATCTGACTTTCGAAGTCGACTGGATCTGAGGCGAATAACGCCGTCGCGCAGAGAACGAAGGCCAACGGGAGCAGATAGCGGATTGGTGGAGTGAAGTTGGTCGAACGCCGGGTCATGAGACCAATTCTACACTAGACCCCAATCGGTGGTCATTAACCCGCTGTGCAGTTCGACGCCTAGCCCGAATTATTCATGAGCGATCTGCTGCGAGGTCGTAAGTCCATCCGTGGCTTCGTCATGCTTCACAATTCTTCCTCGACGTATTGCTTCAATACGCCTGCGGAAGAATTGCTCGCCTTCCTTGCCACGAACGTACTTACAACCTCTCGCCACGATCTTCATGAATAATCCGGGCTAGCTGCCTGTAGAAAAACGCCGTCCTGGCGTTTTTCAACCTCACCAAGCTCAGAACAGAGTTCTTCGCGGCTCGCAAATCAACGACTTACGTCGCTGATTTGGCATCACATCCCTGTGATGCGGCCGGCGCGTTGAGAAAAATCAACAGGCTGCTAGTGGTCGTATTCCTGGACCTCGATCCCCACCCGCTTCATCCGCGCTAGCCACTTCTGCCGGGCCAAGCGGCGCATGTCGTCGATCGTGTCAGATTCGTCGACAATCTCGCTGCCGACCAATGTTTCGACGACATCTTCCAGCGTCAGGATGCCCTCCATGCCGCCGTGCTCGTCCACCACCAACGTGATGTGAGCGCGGTTGTCGAGCACATTTTCCAGGACCTTGCTGAGCGGAGTGCGCTCGTCGATACCCCTAATTTCACGTTTGAGATCGCGAAGTTTTGCCTTTCCCTCGGTGCGGTGTTGGCTGAGCAGCAGGTCGGTCTTCAAGACAAACCCCGTGACTTCATCCTGGTTGGCGGCAAATACGGGGATGCGGCTGAAGTTGATTTCCGGATGCTGCTGCAACACGTCGTTCACGGTTGCGTCTTGCTGGAGCGCGAACACCACCGTTCGTGGGGTCATGATGTCTTCGGCGCACAACTCTGGAAAACGCAGCAGGTTGCTCAAGATCCTTGATTCCGTACGATCGAGCTGGCCTGCCGCCGCGCCGATGTCGACCATGGCAGTGAATTCATCGCGACTAAAGCGATGGCCGCTCCCGCCGGCTGCAAGCCACTTGGTGATCAATTCCGAGATCAGAATCAGTGGATACAGTATCCAAATCAGTAGCTGCACGAACCGGCTCGTAATCGGTGCCAAGCCGCGCCAGTAAACGGCACCCAGGGTCTTCGGAATGATCTCTGAAAGGAAGAGGATCAGCAACGTCAGCACCGCCATCGCGATACCAACGGAGTCGGCGCCGTAGTAAGCTGCCGCTTCAGCTCCCGCACCGCCGGCACCCACGGTATGGGCGATCGTGTTGAGGGTCAGAATTGCCGCCAGCGATCGGTCGATGTTGGTCCTGATGCTGCCCAACCGTGCCGCCTGCCGCTCTTTTCCGCTGTTGTGCAGGTTGGCGATGTAGGAAGGCGAAACGCTAAGCACCACTGCTTCGGCGACGGAACACAAGAAAGAGAAAAGCAGCGCGATCGTCGCGTAGACGATCATCATCACCAGGTGTTGTGGCTGGCCCTGCTGATCCGCCGGGATATCACCGGTCGGTCCGCCGGCCGCAAGAGCTGACACACATATAATCAGCCCACAGCCACCTAGGCAGATGGCGGCTCGAATGTAGCGTGCCCGGGTCAGCCGGAATCGCAATGCCTTTGTACCGTCCAAGTGCAATCGGTTACCTAGTTCCCGAGCCCACCCTGGCGCGATGCATCGATCCGTGAGAGAACAATTGAGCTACTCCACTGTAGCTGCTCTTGAGCTGGCCGGCCAGTTGCTGGATCGCGGCAATGATCTCGGGCTGGCTGCCAAACTGCAGCAGTTGTTGTGTATTGGCGCGCAGCTGCGCGACTAGCATTTCGAGTGGTTGTGCCGTGGTGTCGTTGACGAGCCCTACGGATTTGGCTGCAGTCATCGCTGCATCCCATGGCCGCAGTGACTCCATGATCGCTTGCGCCTTCTGTACTGTAACATGCGCCGGGTCACGCGCATTCAGCTCGGCGGCACGAGTCACGATCGAGTTGACGGTGGCACTCAGCTGTACAAACTCCGGCGGCAGCAGACCGGTGTTCTGAGCGGGTGCGGTTCCCGAGCCGAGCCCCGACAACCCCACTAGCTGCATGGCACGACGGAATGAGAATGCAGGGGCTTGGTCTTGCTGACTGGGGGCTGCCGTCAGCGGCTCGCTTGCGGCCGGAGCTGGCGACATCAGCGGCAGCCCACTGCCGCCCGATTTGCAGCCAAGGCACAGCGCCAGTGAAATTGTGACCATCAGCTTCTTGGACATCCGGCAGTGCTCCCCAGATCAAAACCACGGTTCAGTCGCCTTCTGAGATGATCGGCACGTGAGGCGGTCAGAAAGAAGCGCAGAATCGTCAGCACGAGGAAAATCGGTATTTCAGCAGATCTCAGCTTTGCGCAGTTTAGCTGTCCTTCACAGTCCTTTAGGTCCCTGCGTCGTTCGTCCATTCCCGCTCCTACCCCAATTCGAATCCGGCGCGGCGCGGTCTCGATCTGCGGGTGTTGGCCTCTTGGTCACCTACGAATTGCTCGCTGTCAGGATCCCATTGCAGGCGACGACCGAGTTCTCGAACCAGGTTTGCCAAGTGGCAGACGGTCGCCGTCCGATGCCCTACCTCGACGGGCGCGTTGGGAACCGAACGCGCGCGGACAGACTCGAGCCAATTGGCGAGATGTGGCCGGGCTACGTGGCCGGCTCCGAGCCAACGAGCTTGCTCTTGCGGATCTATTTGCGGTGCCAGGTCAGCCGGCTCGGTACGAAAGCGGTTACGACTCATGAACAGCTTACCGCGTTCGCCATGAAAGACGATCTCTTGCGCAGTGGGATCGAAACTCAGCACTGTACCGTTGGCGTAGCGCATCGATAGCGGACAGAAGCGGGCGGAGTCGAGCCGCTTGTCGCCAACCGTGCCCAACGGTGGAGTCTTGTCGTGCCACTGATCGTCGATGTACCTGCCTTGGGAGCGTAACACCTCGGGCTCGAGCCAGATCTCCACCGGCCCGGTGTGGTCCGCACCCAACGCATACTGCACCATATCGATGCTGTGAGCTCCCCAGTTTGTCACTAGGTGTCCCGAATAGCTGCGAAAGAGGTCCCAGCCTCTCCAAGTCAGGTAGCCGAACTTGAAAGCGTCCTTGATCCACAACCGATGGTTGTACGGTCGCAGCTCCGTGGGCCCACAAAAGAACTGCCAGTTCATGCCGTCCGGTACGGATTCCTCTGGATAACTCCCGTCGTACGTCATCGGACCAGGAAAGTTTGGTACCCGTACGAGCGAAACCCGACCCAACCCTCCTTGGCGGATGAACTCGCAGCCAACTTGGTTGACCCGCATCGTCCGCTGCTGGCTGCCGACCTGTACGACGCGCTGGTTTTGCTCGGCCGCCTGCACCATCGTGCGGCCTTCGGCGATCGTTAACGACAGGGGCTTCTCACAGTAGACGTCCATTCCGGCCTGGCAGGCCAAAACCATCGCCTGCGCGTGATGATGGTCTGGCGTGGCGACTAGCACCGCGTCCAACGACTCCCGATCGAGCATCCTCCGGTAGTCTTGGTACACCGAGCAGGACTGGGCGTCGCCCTCTGCGAATCGTGCCAGCGGCGCGGTGAAACTTCCCACGGGGTGCCGGGTGTTCGCGACATTGTCCAACGAACAATCGCAGAGTGATACGACGCGCGCGGTCTCAGGCAGATTGGCGATCAGGTACTTGCCGCGGACGCCACATCCGATGAGTCCAACTCGAATCTGGTCGTTTGCGCCCGCGACCAGTCCAGCTGGCACGAGATATGGTATCGACGAACCGGCTACTGCTTTGCAGAACGTCCGGCGGTTCGATCGTGTTGTTCGCATGGCCTTCTCCACTGAGGGTAGCGATCCCCATTGAAACGTCTTGGGCAGCCCCTGTCCAACAGAGGAGGAGTTCGGCGCTAACCCGGATTATTCATGAGCGATCTACTGCGAGGTCGTAAGTCCATCCGTGGCTTCGTCATGCTTCACAATTCTCCCTCGACGTATTGCTTCAATACGCCTGCGGAAGAATTGCTCGCCTTCCTTGCCACGAACGTACTTACAACCCTCTCGCGACGATCTTCATGAATAATCCGGGCTAAGGGTGAGCTCGGTCGAGCCTCCCTACTGCGGGCTCAGAGATCGTCACTCTGCCGCACGACTGTGGCGGTGACCTCGATGCCACCCTGCATGATCCAAGCTGACACGGAGAAGCCGACAATGCTGTTCACAGCTCCGGGGTCGACCCTGATGACAAGGTAGCCATCACTGCTGACATACTGGCTGATCGCCGCGCCGCCGGCATAGTCGTTTGTCGTTGGCTTGAGAATCGTCCTGTTGTAGAGAAATCCGGCCACGTCTCCATTGATCACTTGACCAGACAGGTAGTTGAATCCTTCGACGGAAATGCGGTAGATCGGCAGCTGGTCACGCAGGTTGGTCTTAACGTGAATCGGATCGCGATCCCCCGTATTCAGGTCACTCCAGGTCAAGAAGTCCCGTTGGACCAAGCTGCCGCTCTGCTCGATCGCAACCTGATCCCAAGCCCAACCGTTGCAAGTCTGTAGTTCGCCGGACTGGTACGCGACCGTGCCGATGGCACCGGGGTTACAAGGCAGCTCGCTCGAAGAGACGAGCCGCAGCTGCCCGACCTGTGCTGTCCCATCCACCAGTAGGTTGCCCGCGACGTCCACATTCTGAGTGAGGTTGAGATCCCCAGTAATCGTACCGCCGGTCAACGGCAGACCGACGTCATCTCCATCGGCAACATCGCCGGGTATGCCGAGGAGGTCGGTCCAATCGGTGGTCTGAGAATGCAGCTCGGCGATCTCCGCAGTGTTGCGGTTGATCTGGGTAACCAGCTCCAACCCACCCGCCTTGAGCCCCCCGTCGAGCTCTAACGCAGCAGTCTCAACCAGCCGCAGGATCTCTTCATCGGTTCTGGCTTCGGCGTCGGATCCGGGTGGACCCTGGGGACCAGGTGGACCGGACAGACCACGGGGACCATCCTCGCCGGGCGGTCCGGCGGGTCCCGTTTCACCCGGTGGCCCCTCCGGTCCCGGCAAGCCTTGAGGTCCGGGGGCGCCTGACTGCCCGCGTGGCCCAACCGGACCGGCTGGACCAGGAGTGCCGTCCTGTCCCGCCGGGCCAGGTAGACCGGGTTCTCCACGAGGTCCGGCGGCACCAGGTAAGCCATCCACGCCGGCTGCGCCCTGTGCTCCAGGGGGACCGGTAAGGCCCTGCGGTCCAGGGGGACCTGGTGGCCCGGCGACACCTGCTGGACCCGACCTGGACAGGAAGATCCGCGCCGGTCCGGCGCCATATTCGGACAGATAGTTGATCCCCGCCAAGGCATCGGTCGAGGACAGGAACCCGTCGCCTGTAACATCCACGAAGTACTCGACCGGCCCCTCGCCATCAGCGAGTTCCCGCGGTCCGTGTTGGTTTAGGTCGTTGATCACGACCAGCGGGTCCATGGCGGAAATGAAGCCGTTGTTGTCGGCATCGAGCGGCTCGATCTGATTCTGCCACGGGAGTTCGGCGGCGAGCAGCCAACGACGCTCCAAGGACTCGAGCAACGGTCGCCTCTGCCGGCGACGTAGCGACGGACGACGTTTCTTGATCATCAAATGAGCTCTTGCTGGGAGTTGAAGAAGACTGTGACGTTCTGTCCGTCCTGTCGGAAAGCAGAACTTCTGAAGTTGTGCCATTGCCTCGATCGTAAGTTTCGAAGTTGCGCGCTTAGCTCCATCGGAACCCGAAGCGTAAGCGAGGGAATAACTTATGATGGCACATCAACTCCCCTCGCTGACGCTTCGGGTTATGAAACACGCGGCGAATTCGCCAGTCTGTACCCGCCAAGCGGAACGAGGCTGCGGGATCGCGACTGGTAGACCCGGAACAAGTCTGAGAACACCTAGACACGATGCAATCAGCAGACTCGTCTTTATCTCACCATGAACCACCGCTGGGTTGCTTCAAGCGTGTTTTTGGCGAAACGGACCGCCGGCGGCAAACGCTGTAGCGGTTGTAGGGAAAGCAGGGATTACCCGCCCTTGAGTTAGTGGGTGTTTTCGTCTTTCTTTCACTCTCCCCTCGGGGAGAGTCGGCCCAAAGGGCCGGTGAGGGGGGAGCCGTCCCCGGACGCTACGCGTCGGTTTCGCTGGGGAACCGTGGGCTAACGCCGGCTAACGCCCAGCGGCTGATTTGGAGCGTAGCCGAACTCGCCAGAGTTTGGCGGACTGTATGAAGCGTAAAAGCTGCACGACCTTTAAGATGGGGACAAACTTGTCGTGCCGGGCGCTCGAGGAGAGGCTTGAAGCTCCGCCACATTTTTGTCCCAATGTCTCTCGCAGTCAAAGCGCATTAAGACAGGGAGATTACTGACCCTCGCTAGCGAACCGCGCAGCATCCCGTTCACGCGCCAGGAGTAGTTCCCTTGAAAGTCACCGGTATCAACATCTATCCGATCAAAGCCACCACGGCGGTGGCCTTGCAGGCAGCCGAGGTTCGACCGCGCGGTCTGGCTGGCGATCGGCGGTGGGTGATCGTCGATGAACAAGGCCAGTTCCTTTCTCAACGCGGTCGCGCCCAGCTGGCGCTCGTCAAAGCTGCGTTGCAGCCCGCCGGCGGGCTGCTCATCGAGGCTCCGGATGCATCGCCATTGGCTGTCGACCAGCCTTCGGCAGGCTCGCGAATCACAGTGACCGTTTGGAGCGACACGATTGACGCCGCCGACGCCGGTGACGAAGCGGCAGCCTGGTTTTCCACTTTGATGGGCAGCCCCTGTCGCCTCGCCTTCATGGATGGGCTTGCGCGGCGTGCGGCAGCTGGTACCGAGGGCGGCGAGTTTGATCAGGTCAGTTTCGCGGATGCCATGCCTGTGCTGCTGTGTAGCCAAGCGTCACTGATCGATCTGAACCGGCGAATCAGCTTGCCAGTGCCTATGTCCCGTTTTCGGCCCAATTTGGTCATCGACGGCGACGAAGCCTGGAACGAAGACGATTGGACCGGCGTGCGCATCGGAGACGTTGAGTTCAAAGTCACTCACCCGTGCGTCCGCTGTGTGGTCACGACGACAGACCAAGAGACCGGCGAGCGGAGTCCCGACAGGGAACCGCTGAAGACTCTGGCTGCTTTTCGAAGCGGCCCGGACGGTGTGCTTTTTGGCCAGAACCTCCTGCCCCGCAATGGTGGCACCGTCCGTGTCGGTGATCCGGTAAGCGTATTGGATCGGAAGTGATAGGCCAGCGCTGGCTCGGCCACTATCCACCGAACGGTCGTTGACTGACCTCGTCCCGTGTGGGGAAATCTTGAGGAATCGCCTGCGTCACTTTTCCAGTCGCCGCCCATTCGGTGCCGCGCTGCAGAGTGACAATGAACCCGACACACTCTTGCGAGTAGTCAGCGTGGCCCATCGGCGTGTGAAAGACCCTTCCTTTGCCGTAGTCGATGGTCAAGATCATCGGTTCGTGGCGGCCCGTTCCCCGCTGTGACTCGGCGGAGAAAGCCGTGGCCAGTACCCGCATGTTCTCTGCCGGGCCACGTAGCCGGTCGTACAGCTCATCCTGGGCATGCAACCAGGCAGCCGGCATCCCCTTGACGATGGGGTGTTCCGGCTCGCGTACCACGATCTGGAACGGGTGTTGCGGTCCATGCGACCCGCCAGTACCCGACGAAGTGTCCCGGACCTGCCTGCCCGCCGAGTTAAAATAGACATACGGGCCGCTCTTTTCATTACGGTCATCCCAGCCGCCCAATCCGATCATTCGATTGAACTCCCGCCATGCGCCGAACGAGTTGTTGGCGGCGTGGACGATGACGAGGCCACCGCCTTCTTGGACATAGTCCACCAGCGCTTGCTGCGTTTCCCGCGGCCAGGGAGCGGCGCGCCAGCCAAAATTGGAGATGACGACATCGTACTTCGAGAAAGCTGGCCGGAAGTTTGGGTCAGCCACGGGGTCCGGCGTGGCCTCGGTGGAAACGCCGGGTAGCGGATACTCCTTCAACAAGTCCTCACCCTGCCAGGTGTACTTCGTGCGGGCAACGTCGACTGAAAAGAGTCCTGTCTCCTCCAAGTAGTGCTTCATCATGAACGTTGTCTTGGGCCACATCGCGTGGTTGTTCTGTCCATCGATAATGAGAGCCCGCTGTTTCGGCTGTGCGCTTGCCGCCAAACACAAAGCGAGAATCCACAGGAACGTACCGCTTAGTACCACTCGCCGGTGCATCATACTCCTCCGCGTAAACAGCTGTCGTTTGTCGAATGCAAATGTAGTAGCACGCTCCGTGTACCGTTTCAAAGTAGTAGGCACACTCCGTGTGCCGTCACCCGTGAGGCCATCTCAAAAAGCGGACGGCACGCGGAGCGTGCCTGCTACTATGGCGGACGGCATGACGGAAGTGTTGCCTGCTACTATCCCGGATTATTCATGAGCGATCTGCTGCGAGGTCGTAAGTCCATCCGTGGCTTCGTCATGCTTCACAATTCTCCCTCGACGTATTGCTTCAATACGCCTGCGGAAGAATTGCTCGCCTTCCTTGCCACGAACGTACTTACAACCTCTCGCCACGATCTTCATGAATAATCCGGGCTATGGCGGACGGCACGCGGAGCGTGCCTGCTACTATGACTGTTCAGTTCCTATCGTTGCTGGTTGTTGCCCGCAGCGATGAGAGGAATTCTAGCAAATCCACCGCCTGCTGCTCGGTAAGGTCTCGCAACAGCTGCTCTGGCATCAGCGATTTCGGGTGGCGCGTTCTCGACTCGATGTCTTCGTGCTGGATGGTGGCGTCCTTTCCGGCCGCGTCCCGTAGGACAAGATGGCTGTCTGCTTCGCTAACCAGCAACCCGGTCAAGACCCGTCCAGAGCTTGTCTCGACTTGGTGGATTTGGTACTTCTCGTCCACAGCCTTCGACGGGAATACGATCTGGTCGAGCAGCTGCCGCTTGTCGTAGCGTTTTCCCACGTCGCGCAAGTCGGGTCCGACCTTGGTCCCGACTTCGTCGAGCGGATGACAGTTGCGGCAGGAGAGCTCGTTGGAGGTAAACAGGCGGCGGCCCTGCACGGCGTTGCCGTGTTTACTCGCCAACGCATCGAGACTGAACTCGGTTCCCAAGCGACGGACACGTTGCGACTCGGGAACAAACCGTTCGAACAGATCGCGGACACGCGTATCGTGATGCCGCAAGGCCGCTGCCACGATCTCCTCCGAGCGTTCTGCCGAGAGCACTTCGTCATCCATGGCTGCAGAGACCAACAGGGCTGCTTCAGGTGTCGAGAGGACCTGATCGATCAAACCTCGAGGCTCAACAGCTGTCGGCTCGCTCGTCATGCGGAGCTTCTCGATAGCTTGCAAGGTGGCCTCGTCAACCGACACGGATGTCGTTGGGCCCAGCGACCGAACCCAATCTCGGATCAACCGCAGGCCGTCCACGTCAATCACGTTAGAGCCGAGGTGCGGCATGTGACCGCGTCCTACTTTGGCCATCCGGAAATAGAGCAGCGAACGCTGGGGCTGACCTGGCACCACAACCCGCGCGTCTGGGATGCCGAAGGTTCCCTGCAGCGGCCGAGATTCAACCAGGTTGCTCTTCTTCAGCGAGAGAGTCTGTCTGGCGTCAAAGTTGGCCAGTCCGCCACCTTCGGAGCGGTGGCAATGCGAGCAGTTGACGTGCAAGTAGGCACGCGCCCGGTCTTCCAGAGTAGCCGCGTCATCATGCGGGGAAATCTGAACTGGAACGTGTCGGACGAGCGGCTCAGTAAAAATGCCCATCTGATCGAAGCTCTCGAGCTGATTGACGAGCTTCCCGTTGGAGTCATGGGGTCGATCTAACTGATGCAGCTTGAAACCGAGGATCGAGCCACCGGTCCAGACATGGCAGAGCAGACACTCGCTACGGCTGCTGTGACGCCAAGTCTGCTGGCGCTGGCCGCCCGGCGCTTCAGCATCGTAGATCGTGAATTGCCGGTCCCTGCCACGCCCCTCGTCGAGAACGGCGTCGGTTTGCTCGTCGTTCCAAATGTAGTTGTAGGCGTTAAAGACATCCCCGTGCCGGTGAAGCAGCTGTGTTTCGATGCGGCGTCGACTGTCCGGATTTCCCGGTTCTTGCTCCAACGACACCGTCTTGCCCAGCACGGTATCCTGTGGAAACGACAGATAGCCTTTTACCTGTCCCACCTCCCAGTTACTCTCTGCAAAGACCGACATCTGCGACTTGCCTGGCACCGCAACGAATCGTTGAGCAGTCGTGCCGTCCGCCCAGTGCTGTGCAATGACCGAATAGGTGAGAACTCCGGGTGCCAGCTCATGGTTTGCCGTCGATCCGAACAACCCCGTTTCGCTCAGCCGCTGCGGAAAATCCGTTTGCCGGCCGGCGTTGGGATTGGGCAACAAGCGATGGATCGTGCCGCCGTAGCCGACGATGGCCAGCTCGCCCGCAGGGTCCAAGAAGAAACAGATGATCTGCAGCGGAGTGTCGACGAGCTCCTGGTGTGTCACGACTTGGCCACTATCGTATTTGAGGGCCCAGACCTTGCCTGTCATCCAATCGCCGTAGATCAGAGCGCCGGACAGTTCCGGCAGCCGGCTCCCGAAATAAAATTCACCGCCGGTCAGCGAGCGTGCTTCGAGATGTGAATGCTCGACAATCGGTGGCAGAATGGGAGTCGGTCCGCGCGGCAGATCGGTGCGTACGGGTTGCGAGCCCTCCATGACGCTCCACCCATAGTTGCCGCCCTTTCGAACCAGGTGCACGGGTTCGAATGTGTCCCAGCCGACGTCGGCGAGCCACAACTCGCCACGGTTGGGTTCGAAGCAGAACTTCCAGGGGTTCCTGAATCCGTAGGCCCAGACCTCCCCGCGCGCATCCGCCATCTGCACGAAAGGGTTGTCTTCAGGAATGCGATACGCCGAGTCGTCCGTGCTGTGATCGACGTCGATTCGCAGCACAGAACTCAGTAGATCGCTGATATCTTGGCCTGTCTCCCGCGGATCGGGTGGGTTGGGCCCCTCGCCGTCACCCGTGGTGATATAGAGGTATCCATCGGGACCAAACCGCAGGCAGCCTCCACTGTGGCCTGTATTCGGCCAGGTCAACAGCACTTGCTCGCTCGTTGCATCAACACGAGGCCGGTCCTGAAGGTCCACCCGAAAGCGAGAAAGCCGCATTCCATTTTCCTGTTGCGGCCGGATGCCGTAGGTCAGAAAACACCACGGCTGCTGCGGGAACTGCGGATGAAACGTGACGTCCAAGATCCCATTGGGGTCGAGCCCTTTGTCGCGCAGATCGAGTACTGTCTCGAATGCCGTTGCGTCACTGTGCTTGAACGCATGGATCCTGGCAGCAGTATCTGTGACAAATACCCAGTCTGTCGTCGGCACGGTGCAGGCGGCGGTCGGTTGCTCGAAACGCAGCGAGCTGTAGATTCGCTCCGTTCGATACGGCGGCGGAGGATCCGGCGTACCATGGATCTTGGATGAGGTCCACAGCACGCGCTGCGGGTCGGCGGCATTTCCGCCGCTCGCAAGAACAGCTGATACAAGAACAGCAGCCTGACAGGTTACCCACAATTGACGGGAGAGCGAATTCATGATCATTGCGAATGCGGCCGCTGGGTGTTAGCCCACGGTTCCCAAAAACCGGATGCTAACGCATTCCGGCTGATCGGTTTGTGCCATATCCAACTCGTTGATTCAGGGACTCAGTAATTCACAGGTTGAGACGATCGAAAGTAGGCAAAAAGATCTCGCAGCTGCTGTTCCGACAGGTCCTTCAGGCTCCCTTCGGGCATGACAGAGCGAGGGATCGCTTGTAGCTCCTCAATCTCATCGCGGAGGAAGATCAAGTTCTGGCCGTCGACCCCGCGAAGTACAACCACCTGAGTGTCTTGGTCGGCTAAGAAACCGTTCACCACACGACCGTCGCTGGTGAGTAGCATGTAGTTCTCGAAGCCCTCACGGATCTCGGCGCTCGGGTTGATGATATTGACGAGCGCGCGGTCGAGATCGTCACGTTTAAAAGGCGTCAGATCGGGCCCGACCTGGCCTCCTTCGCCAAACAGTGTGTGGCACTTCCCGCATCGTGACAAGAACAACGGTTTACCTTTCTTGGGGTTGCCCGAAGCGGCGACTAGCACAGTGCGCAACCGCGCCACTTCGAGCCGCATCTGCTCCGTCGTCGCGCCCGACACAGACTGCCAGTGTTTTGCCACAAGATGCTGCAGCTGTGCGTCGTCGTGTAGGAGGATCTTGCGAATCGCGGTTTCTGAAACATCGGCCGGCGCGAGTTTACCGGCGTCGACGGCCCTCAGCAGTTCCATCGCCCACTCGATCCGGCTGGCGAGCAGCGTTTCGGCAACCAATCGCGTGTCAGGCTCCAGGCGAGTCAGCTGCGCGATAGCAGCCTGACCGATGCGGGGATCCTCAAACGGCTGCAACGCCGTGAGGGCGGCTGACAAGAGCGATTCGTCTTGCTCGTGTTCGACAATCTCTAGCAGCACGGGAACGAACTCAGGGCGGCGTATTTCGCCGAAGATTTGCAGGAACTTCAGCCGTTCGGCGGCATCCGCCGCGGAGTCGCCCACCGTTTCGATCGCGTGCCGCAGGGCCGCTGGATCGCCCTGGCGTAAACGCAGGGCTGGCGAGCCACCTCCAGCCGCGTCGATAGCTGCAGTCAGCTCCGCGGGGATACCAGCTAATGAGCGACCCTGGTAGGCCTCCTCGAATCCCTCCAAGAGGAGGGCGTTGCTACGATCATCCGGCGACATTGAGAGCAAGTGGGCTGCGGCCAGCAGTTCTTTCCTCGAACCCGAGAGGACCCACCTCTTCATGAGACGCTTGACAAGGTGCTCGCGCATCAGCGGTGCGCGCCAATTGTTCGCATCTGCCAAGATCGTGTTGAGGATCAACTCCCGCCCCGCCGCGCCCGCGTGAGTCTCAAACGCCCACCAAAGCAGCAACGGTTGGTGGATGTCGGACGCGTCTTCGTCATGCCGCAGTAGATTGCGAATAATCGGCAGCGCATCCTGTGGCAACAATCGCCGAGCCGATGAAGCAAGCTGCTTGCGAACTTGGACGTACGGTTCAGCGGCAGCGAGATCCGCCAGGGCGCGCACAAGATTCGGTTGCCGAGAACGGCGGTCGCAAACTAAACGCACCGTCCACGCCCGCACGAACAGATCGTCATGGTCGAGCAGTCTTAG
This sequence comes from Pirellulaceae bacterium, assembly GCA_965223305.1. Taxonomy (GTDB): domain Bacteria; phylum Planctomycetota; class Planctomycetia; order Pirellulales; family Pirellulaceae; genus CBDCWT01. The sequence goes on from CBDCWT010000081.1 coordinate 83,462, forward strand.
AGCCGCGGTGTTCGTCAAGCCACCGCAGAGCTGTAGCGCCCAGAGCAGCTCTAGAGCAAGTTGCCCTTGGGCATCAGCCAGTTGCTCTTCAATGGCGGGAGCTAGGGAGCGATCCTGCCGATCAGCCAGCAACCGTAACGCCGTCTGGCGGTGCCATTTGTTGGGATGGGCGAGCCGCTCGACGAGCTGCTCGCCAGTGAGCTGTGAATAGTCGAACGATCTGGGTTCTTCCAGGTTGCGCGGTCTCAGACGATAGACTCGACCAGTAGTGCGATCAATCCGCCCGGCGTAGTGGCTGGAGTGCGCGATCCGTTGTTCGTACATATCCGCCACGTAGATACAGCCATCGGGCCCGACCTTGATGTCAACGGGCCGAAACCACTGATCGGCCGTCTCGACAGGCCGCGAAATGTCTTCGGTTTGAAACGAAGATTGGTCGGGCTCGAAGCTGCTCATGACTACCTGGCCCTGCAGCGGCTCGACACCAAACAGTCGGCCGTAATAGTTGTCAGGCAGGCCATCGGATTCGTAAATCACGAAGTTGTGCGTGAACCGCGGCACGCGGTGATGTTTCATGTGCTGGAAATAGCCGAACGCATACGGATTAGACAGCGGGCCGTGCTTGCCAAACCCCTTGCGGTAATAGCCTCCCTGGACGTAATGAAAGCCGCGCGTGTCACCACCGTTGTGGCCCGAGTAGATTCGACCCTTCGCATCGATCTCGACTCCAAAGGTGTTGCCACCGCCCTCAGCAAAGATCTCGTACTCTCGCTGCTCGGGATGGTAACGCCAGATTAGTTGGCCCAGCGAGTGAATCGGTTCGTCCTGCGATCCGGGGCGTTTGACAGCGCCGGAAACCGTACTGCCTTGGGCCGCGTACAGCCAGCCGTCGGGACCGAAGCGGAGGCTGTTGATTACCGAGTGCGAGTCCTCGAGACCGAACCCCTCCAAATGCACCTCGGGGTCCCCATCGGGTACGTCGTCGCCGTCACGGTCAGGGTAGAACAGCAGATAGGGTGGATTGGTGACCCACAAGCCACCTCTTCCGTGCGCGAATGATGTGGCTAGGTTGAGACCGTCGACAAAGATCTTGTGCCGATCAAAGACTCCGTCCCCGTCGGTGTCCTCGTGGATACTGATCCGATCGCGTCCTCGCTCGTGGTGAGGAGGCGGTAGCGGTACCTTGTCGTAGACAGTGCGTAGATAGATGTCCCGGCTGACCGGCTTCAAACCGGCGACCTCCGGGTACTGCCGGTATTCCATCAGCCACATCCTGCCGCGCTCGTCCCAAGCCATGAAGATGGGCTGGGCAATCTCCGGCTCGTTCAACACAAGCTGGAATTCGAGATCGTCTGGAGTTTGGAACCTGACCGCTGCCTCCTCGGGCGAGTACGGGTCGTTGTCTCCTTGCCTTCGGCTAACGTATCGATCAAAGTCATCGACTTTGTCGACGTGTGCATACAGGCCCTGCTCTGGATGAGTACTTTTCTGATCGTCAGCTGCAGGCGTTTCGATGCCGAACTCGGCAGCCCCAGCCGACGACCAGCTCGCATTGTCACCGGCGCGGTATTGCCAGTGACCGTTCATGCGAATGCCTTCACCACCCGTCTCCGCCGACTCCTTGAACAGTACGGGCGGCGCGACGTCGAAGTTTGGGCGCGGATCGTCCTGAAATACTCGGATCGCCACCGTATTCAGTTCGCCAAATCGGAGCAGTGAACTGTCGACGCGATATTTCCCCTGCTCGCCTAGCCCGCTGCGATAGTGCGGTGGAAAGGTGCCGGTCGCACCGACCTTGACACCGTTGACGTACGCAGCTCGCGCATCATCTAGGGCTTCGACAGCGAGTGTAACGCGTGCACCCTCCCACGCGCGAGGAATTCTCACCAGGCACCGGTACCACGAGTATCCGTCGATTGGTTCAAGCTCTCCCGAGGGAACCTTCCGCCACACCTCGGGAACTGTAACCAGATGCCAGCTGGGGGCAGATTGAGCCCACGCGGTCGTGGTATCGTGTCCGACGCCGATGGCGACTGTTGCAGCCAGTGCGATTACTGCGAGAGTTCGAGGTGAACGTAACTCGACTCGATCCTGCATAGCGGCTCCTCGTCTTAACACAGATGCACTACAACTGAGAATAGTACCCACTCGCAGTGGCATTTGCGAGTTGAAAGTAGCAGGCACGCTCCGCGTGCCGTCCGCCATCTGAAGACGGCACACGGAGTGTGCCTACTACCTTAAGAGGACACCTGCGGTATACGGACTAGCCTACTGCCTCGCGCAGCCAGATGTACCGCTTCGGCGAGATCGACTTTCCAGCCAGCCCCGTTGTGCTGTGGACCGGGGTCATTCAACGATCGGCGTGAATCGAATGAGCGTAGCGGAGTTTTCCGGTGTAGCCATCGAAATACTGGAAAATCACGTGCGGGCGCGGGAAAGCCACCCACCGCTCGCCGCCAACCCGTTGAGGATTGTTAAATACATTGTTGATTTGCACGACACAGTACCCAGGTCCTTTTAATTGGTCGCGTGGGATGTCGGTGCGGAAGTAGCTGGACCACTGGATGTCGACCTCGCGGGGACCGTACTTAAACTTGCCGTTGGCAGGCCGATCTCCCTCGTCGCTGGCCCAGTGGTTGTTCGAGTTGTGTGGTCCGGATGCCATCTCCCAAACGTTGTCGGTGATCTGAATCACGAAGCTGTTGTGCAGATCTCCTGTCAGTACCATTACAGGTTTTCCCAGCTGATCCCAGAAATCGATCAGCCTCTCACGTTCATCTAGGAAGACGGTCCAGGCGTCGTCTTTGTTCTCGGCGCGAACGGCGCCACCACCGACATGGGGCACCATGAAGTTGACCGAGGAGATGACAAACAGGAAGTCGGCGTCGCTCTGCCGCATGCCGTCCAGCAGCCATTCACGCTGTTGCCGGCCGAGCATCGATAGGCCGGGGCGGTCGGGCTCACGCGTATCGTGCATTTCCCGCTGGCCCCTCGTATCGGTAAAGAAGAAGTCGCAATTGGCGATTCGCATCCGGTAGTACGAACGCCTGCCGATCGAGTAGGCCGCTTGGCCATTTTCCCGTGCTGGCGGAGACACACGAATGCGGTTGCGGTCGACGACCTCTTCGATCCGATAGACGCCTGCGTTCGGGTCGCCGCCGACGCCGTCGAGAGAGTTGTCGTTGACGCCTGCCGTATCAGTTCCCCAGTGAACATGCAAGTTGTTGTGCTGGTTCAGGTCCAGCTTCGTGAAGTCGGCGCTCGTGTCGACCAGCAAATCACTTTGCGCAGTCAATGTAGCGCGGCCGAAGTGGATAGGTTGTTGGAAAATCGGAGGGTTGCTCCAACCGAGATAGTCGTACCAGGCTTGCATCCCGATATCTCGAAACACCGCCCGCCGATCACGCAGTCCAGGGGTGCCCGCTCCCCAGACGTCGTTCAACATCTCGTGATCGTCAGCCGTGAAGAACGAGGGGACCTCACGATGCCAATGAGCTAAGTTCTCTGCTTGACGAAAGTAATGCTTGTAGTTCTCCCAGACGCCGACGATTGTGGGGGCAACCTGCACAACCTGAGGTATGTCGGCCTCAATACAGTCAACCTGCGCCTGCCACTGAGCTGGTTTGTATTCCCGCTGCGACTCGTAGAGCCAGTCCCCGTTGAGGATCGCGAAGTGGATGTCGTCTTCGATCCGCTCCAACATGGTGCGGAAGGTCGGCAACGCGGGGCCGATGCTATGTCCCAGGTTCTGGTTGTTGCCGCAGGCAAATTCGAAACTGAAGTTAAACAGCCCTTTCGGATTCAACGCCTCATCGTGGTATTCGCGTCCGTCGGGCAGCGTCCGAAACGAGCCTCCCCGTCCCGTTGGCACGTTACTGCCGGGAATGGCCAGCTCGTAGTAGTACTTGGTGTTCGCCCGCAGCTCTGTGATGTGCGTCCAACCGGTGTTGTCGTGAGCCAGTCGCGTCGGAACAGGTTCGGTGATTCGGTCGAGTTTGTCTGGCGCCAGTCCGTAACGCACTTGAAAGGCCCCCGCCCGAGAAGTGCGAGCCCAGACACCGATCCCGTGGGCACTCAATCGACCGAGTATGGGGCCTGTTGTGATGTGTGGCAGTTCCTCCGCTGCAATCCCGAGAGAGCCCCAACACAGGACCAGGACAACCGACTGTAAGGCAGATTTCATGGATGCAACTCGTGTTCTCGTGCTGTTGATTTCACAGACCTCCTCGAGAGGATACCTGAGGCTTGGGGCGAGCTCCACCCTCCCCTGAAACTCTCGGACGGTAAGTCGTGACCGAGCTCTAGCTCTCGTTCAACCGCGACCCAGAGGAGTTTCGCCGGTGTGTGGGTCGGATTCGGTCGGAGCCGAACTGGCGAAACGCCGGCGGCGAGCGTGTCCGAGTGATGCGTGCTACTGCGCCGAGCGCGCAGGCGCGCTCGGCGTCGGTGCAGCCGGACAGCGGCATGCCGCTGGGCACGTCACCGCACGGCTGCCCCTCTGCGTCGCGGTCAAACGATCTAGGTTTAAGACTGACTAGGCGCTTCGTGGAGCGCGACTCGATTCCCTTCCGTGTCTTCAAAGTGCGCAATAAAGCCATGCTGGCCGATGCTCGTCCGGGGCATCAGAATCTTTCCGCCAGCTGCGTTGATCGACGCCAACGTCGGTTCGATCTCGTCCACGTTGATGTAGACCAGCGTCCCGTCATGCGATGGCGTATAGCCCGCTCCCTGTATGAGAGTACCGGCGGCCCCCATCGCTCCCATCTCCATCGGAAACCAGCCCATCTTGTTCGGGCCCATCTCCGTCTCCGCAATCTCAACTCCGAGTACCTGCTCGTAAAACGACTTGGCTTTGGAGAGATCTTTGACCGGAATTTCAAACCAATTCACCGGATTCGCGTGGGAAGGCATTCTGTTTTCTCCCGTGGAGTGTTCCTGATGCAATACCTGGAGCAGCGAAGGCGTCGCGCCTCCATCCAAGCAAAGTCAATACGTTACCATATGGTAACGTAATGAGGTAGCAGCGCGTTGTCAATCGCCGGTGCGACATCCTGCGTCTGCTTGGTTCTGCCTCTCCCGATTCACGGGCGGTGCCTTCGATGGAGGGCTGTCTTCGCGAGTTCTTCGGGCACGCAACGGACACGTTTTTGTTTTTGACATTCGACTACTTATGCTATACCGTTACTGGTGTTTTTCGCCGCCGCGTTCCGCGGACCAATAGCAATACTCACCTCGGTTCACACGCAACCCGTTCGTTCAGCCACACTGCAAGGAACTCACCATGTCATCGTCAAAGAAACACCGCTGGACTCATCGCAAGCCTGCTCGATGCCGTAGCTACCGCCGAGGTGGACAACGGCTGTTCGCAGAGACACTTGAAAAGCGTCTGCTCTTGACCGCGGTTACCAGCGTCGATCCGCCGGAAGGCGCCCTGACGGCTCCTGTCGCGACCGACATTACTGCCACCTTTGACGAGGACATCAACCCGGCGACTGCAACCGCTGAGAATTTCGTCATTCATTCATCCAAGCGAGTCGGTCCGGTGACTGTTAGCGCGAGCGGACCGACGGTTACGGCCGATCCGAGCACGGACTTCTTCCCCGGCGAGCGGGTACAGGTGACCGCAACGGCCGGGTTGCAGGGTACCGCCACGGCGGTTGTTCCTAAGACATGGCACTTCCGCACCGAAGTCACTTCAGGCAGCGGTCAGTTTGTGGAGAGTGGCCAGGCACTGGGTACGAACATCGGCGGCCGAGTCCGCTTTGGCGATCTGGATGCTGACGGCGACTTGGATGCTGTCGAGCGAGGAAACGTTGTCTGGATGAACGATGGGAGCGGCGTGTTCACCGATTCTGGCCAGACCTTGGGTGCGGGAAGCGAAGCTGTCCTGGGCGATCTGGACGGAGATGGTGACCTGGATGTGGTCGGGCAGACGGGCGTGCACTTGAACGATGGCAGTGGACTCTTCAACAACACCGGGCAGAACTTGACCGGCGGCTCGACGATCTCTGCGGGCGATCTGGACGGAGACGGCGATTTGGATGTGATGCAGGGTGTGGCCTATGCGCCAAACCGTGTTTGGTTCAATGACGGAAGCGGTAACTTCAGTAACAGCGGCCAAGCGCTCGGAAACTCCAGTTCGCTGGGTATCGAGTTTGGCGACTTTGACAATGACGGCGATCTCGATGCATTTACAGCAAACAACGGCCCGGCAAACCGTGTGTGGGTCAATGATGGAAGTGGAGTCTTCACCGACAGCGGCCAGCAGTTGGGCGGATTCAAGTCCAGCAACGACGCCGATGTCGGCGACGTGGACGGTGATGGTGACTTGGATGTAGTGGTTGCCAACGAGTACAACGGAACCGGTACGCGCATCTGGCTGAACGATGGAAGCGGTGTTTTCACAAACTCAGGGCAGCAGCTTGACACCACGTTCCGAGGCAGACGGTCGGAGCTCGGCGACGTAGACGGGGACGGCGACCTAGATATCTTTGTTGTCGTATTGTGGAATGGATCGTCAGTTTGGCTGAACGACGGAACAGGTACTTTCAGCGACAGCGGCCAACGTTTGAACTATGTCAATGATATTCGCCTGCGGCGCGTGGAAGGCGGCGCAATGGCAGATGTCGACGGCGATGGCGACCTCGACCTCTTTGAAGCCAATGTGGGCACGGGCGGGAGTCGCATTTGGATCAACCAGAACCTCCAACCGAGCGTATCGCTGGCGATCGATAACGCCACCATCGCCGAAGACGCCGGCGCGGCGACGGTGACGGCGACGCTCTCCGCCGCACACACTGTTGCGGTGACGGTCGATCTCGGATTTTCCGGGACCGCAACGGTGGATACCGACTACACCACGTCCGGCGCACAGATCGTGATCGCCGCCGGAGCCACCAGCGGGTCGGTAGCGATCACCGCCATTCAAGATGCCGTCGATGACGACGACGAAACGGTGATCGTCGATATCACCGGCACGACCAACGCCGATGAAGCGGGGACTCAGCAGGTCACCACAACCATCGTGGACGACGACGAACCAGCACCGGTACCGGATGTCACACTGGCGGTCGATAACGCCGCCATCCCCGAGGAAGCGGGAGTGGCCACCTTCACCGCCACGCTGTCGCTGGTCACGACGGTGCCAGTGACGGTCGATCTCGGCCTCTCGGGCTCAGCGGCTGCCAGCGACTATACGGTCTCGGGGACCCAGATCGTGATTGCGCCTGGTGCCACCAGCGGTTCGGTCACCGTGACCGCTGTACAGGATACCGAGGACGAACCGGATGAGACCGTTGTGGTCGACATCACGTCCGTCACCGGTGGAACCGAGTCTGGCACCCAGCAGCAGACGACCACCATCACCGATGACGACGAACCGGTCGTGCCCGACGTGACGCTGGCAGTCGACACGGCGACCATTGCCGAAGCCGCCGGAGTGGCCACCTTCACCGCCACACTGTCGGCGACGACGACAGTGCCGGTGACCGTCGATCTAGACCTCTCCGGCAGCGCTTCTCAGGGGGATGACTACAACGCGTCGGGAACCCAAATTGTGATCGCACCCGGTGCCACCAGTGGCTCGGTCACCGTTACTGCTGTGCAGGATGAGCTGGACGAGCCGGACGAGACGGTGGTGGTTGATATTGCCAGCGTGAGCGGCGGCAACGAGAGCGGCACGCAGCAGGCGACCACGACCATCGAAGACGACGACGAACCGGTCGGGATGACGGTCACGACGCTGACGGCGACGGCGACGGGTTTCATTGCAGAGTTTGCCAACGAGCTGGATGCGGCTGACTTGAACCTGTACGACACGCAAACCGCCGGGCTGGGCGCGGCCGATGTGTTGCTCAGCGGTGCCACGAGTGGCCCGATCACCGGCTCCTTGGTGGTTGCTGCTCGGAGCATCGAGTTCATCAAGTCGGGATCTCCGTTGGCTGGTGATACCTACACGGTCACACTCCGCAGCGCGGCGGACGGGATCAAAGACACGGGCGGGTTGCTGTTGGATGGTAATGGGGACGGTACTGCTGGCGACGACTTTAGCTCGACGTTCGAGGTAGCGGCACCGGCTGCCAACTCGGTGACGGTGTCGATTCCGGATGTGGTACGTGGTCCTGGTCAAGCGGTGAATCTGCCGGCGGACAGTACGAGTGGGATTCCCTTGACGATCAGCGAGGGGACGAATGTGCGTGCGATCGATGTTCGGATCGCCTTCGATCCGACGCTGATCAGTATCGAGGCGGCGACCCCTGGTCCGGACGCACCAGCCGGTGCTTCGGTGGTGTTGAACAACTCGACCCCTGGTTTGGCGATCGTGGTCTACTTTGCCTCGGCACCTCTGCCGGCGGGTTCCGGAGTGTTTGTGAACTTACAGGCGAGCGTTCCAGAGGCGAATGCCAGCGAGAACTACCGCCGTCATCAGGTGTTGGACCTGCACGATGTGGTTGTCAGCGACGGGAACGACAACGAGTCCCCGACGATCGCGGACGATGGGCTGCATGTGGCGACCTTTTTTGGGGACGTCTCGGCGAACGGTCGGATCAACGCCGCGGACGCGGCGCAGGTGGCTCGGATTGCAGCGCTCTTGGACAGTGGCTTTGCCAACACGCCTTCGACCGATCCTGGTTTGTTGGGGGACATCAGCGGCAACAGTCGTTTGAACGCAGCGGACGCTTCGCTGGTAGCTCAGTTTGCCGCCTTGATCACTGTGCCTCAGATTCCACCGCTACCCGGTGGTGTAGTGATCAGCGGGGTTCCCGGCCTTCCGGCTACCGTTCAAGCAGACCCGGAGCAAGACGACCGGCTGGTCAGTCCGCTGGCGTTGGGATTCACCGATCGTGCAACGTGGATGGCCGAGGAGATTGGTGAAGATGTGCTCAGCGAGCGGGCTGACAATCTATCGAGCCGCGATGCGTTCTTTGCCGAGCTGATGGACGAAGTTGTCACAGACGGACTTTCCGATCACCCATCTCAGTAGTCGGCGAGGCGGCTCGGGTGGTGAACGGAACCGGCCGCTAACGCGGCTCGGCTGATGTTTGGCAGTTTGGCGCCCAGACAGATCAGCCGCAGGGCGTTAGCCCCCGGTTTCTTCGCGCAACGTCAATAACAGCTTGACGACGACAGTCGGTTCGTCGACGCGCTGCGGGCATCGCGATCAGTGCAACCGACTCTGTGTCCTCTGTGCCTCTGCGTTTCTTTAATCTTGGCTGTTTTTGAAACACAGAGGCACAGAGATCACGGAGAAAGAGGTCCTCCAGGGGTGTTCTTTCCGAGGCGCGAGTGGTGGAAACATTCTGTTCCAGCACTCCCTGGCGACATTTCGTGCGGCCGGTTGAATCTACGAGAGCCGCCGCGGACAATGACTGCACGCCGCTTTCCTGATGACTGTACTGTAGGGCGGCGGCCCGAAGCGACGACCAAGAGCCAATCCACACTTGCGGCCAAACGCCCCCAGACGAGGTAGCCATGCGCGCATCGACGGTATCTGCAGCTGCACTGGTTCTTCCACTCATCTTTGTCGGCCGATCGCCCGCCGACGACTTCCTTCCTGTCTTTCGCGTTGAGCGGCAGCCGCTGGTCGCCGCCACTAACCGACTTACCCAGGCGCTCAGATACGTCGGCGCACCACTCTCGGACAAAGACGCCGCGGCTTTGCAACGGGCCATCGATGACACGGACGACGGCCGTTCACTGCGTGGAATCCAGCAGGTACTTGATCAGTACTGTCTCGTCGGCGTGCATATCAATCCAGAAAGCCGAGTTAAGGTCGCTGAAGGGCCCGCGCCCAAGGAGCTTGTGCAACAAGGCTGGCGTACTTTTCTAGTGAAGGTGCACAACGAAGCCGGCGTCACGGCCGAGCTGCAGACAGAGAGTCAGAATGCTGCGCCGCTCTATCAAAAAGGGACCGGCGGCCGGCAGCGACCGCTCACGACCGACAAGCTTGTACAACCTGCCGACATTCCCAATCGATTCCTCGATCTGTCCATGTTCAATCGCCAGCCACTCAAGCGAACGCTTTCTGGGTTGGAGCTGGAGTATCGCATCATTCACGTCTACAGCCGGGATATCGGCCGACGCGAAGCGGAGTTAGGGTTCAATGTCGGCCAAGGAACGCAGGATATCGGCTTTAGAAACAACACCGCGATTCTGTTCGAGTGCGTGCCCGCGGTCGAGGTGTCGTTGGGAATCAAAGACCACGACGGAGCTCCGACTACGGCCGCGCTGGTGATTCGCGATCAACTTGGTCGGGTCTATCCCAACCCGGCTCGGCGGCTTGCCCCGGACTTTTTCTTCCACGATCAAGTCTACCGCAGCGACGGTGAATCGGTCCATCTACCTCCAGGCCAGTATACGATCGCGATTTCACGCGGCCCGGAATACCTGGAACAGATTCAGTCGCTGACGATCGAGAAAGGAGTTGCCAGCCAGTCGCTGAATGTCGAGCTGGCGCGGTGGATCCATCCCGCGAGCCAACGGTGGTTTTCGGGCGACCACCATGTTCATGCTGCGGGCTGCGCCCATTACGACAGCCCAACCGAGGGCGTCGCGCCGGTAGACATGATGCGCCACATTCTGGGCGAGGATCTCAACGTGGGTTGTGTCCTTAGCTGGGGGCCGTGCTGGTATACGCAGAAGCAGTACTTTGAAGGCAAGACATCGGCTCTTTCCCGTGATGACTATCTGATGCGCTATGACGTCGAAGTGAGCGGCTTTCCGTCGTCTCACGCGGGCCATCTTTGTTTGCTTCGTCTGGAGGAGGACGATTATCCGGGGACTACTTTGATCGAAGAGTGGCCGAGTTGGACACTGCCTGTGTTGAAATGGGGCAAGGAACAAGGTGGGGTCGTGGGGTATAGCCACAGCGGCTGGGGACTCGCACTGCCCGACTACCTGCCGGACGGTACTCGCAAGTTCTTGGGCCGCCCCTGGGGAGGCGCGCCAAACGACTGGCAGGGTAAAGCTGCCGATCGGTTGCCGGACTACGCGATGCCGCGGTTTGACGGCATCGGAGCCAACGAGTACGTCGTCACCGTCGCGCACGACGTCTGCCACTTTATCTCCTCAGTGGACACGCCCGCCATTTGGGAATTGAACGTTTGGTACCACACGCTGAACTGCGGCTTCGAAGCGAGAATCAGCGGCGAAACGGACTTTCCCTGTATCTACGGCGACAAAGTTGGGCTGGGGCGGATCTACGTCAAGTTGGCGGAGGGCCAGCCGCTTGAATTTGATAGCTGGGTTCGAGGTGTGCGGGACGGTCGCAGCTACTGCGGCGATGGTCGCAGTCATATCATCGACTTCAAGGTTAACGACGTCGCTGTGGGGGAACCAGGATCGGACGGAAAAGTCAGCCATCTCGACCTCGATCAACCCAGTACGGTCAAAGTGAAATTTGACGTGGCCGCGTTGTTACAATCCGAGCAGACACCGGTCACGCGGCGAATCAAGAGCGCTCGCCTGGATGACAAGCCTTACTGGCACATAGAACGAGCCCGGATCGGCGACAGTCGAATGGTACCCGTCGAATTGATTGTCAATGGCTATCCCGTCGCGACGAAGGAAGTCGTTGCCGATGGCAGGCAACAGACATTGGAGTTTGATGTGGAACTCCGACACTCCAGTTGGATTGCTGTCAGAATCCTACCGTCTGCGCATACCAATCCGGTATTCGTAACCGTCGAAGGAGCACCGATTCGTGCCAGTCGTCGCAGTGCCAAGTGGTGCAGCGAGGCGGTTGATGTGTGCTGGAACGCCAAGCGGGGACGTATTCGCGAATCCGAGCGGGCTGCCGCCAAGGCCGCCTACGATGCCGCCAGAAAAATCTATCAGGCCAGACTCGCCGAGTCTGTCGCGGACTGACTAGGTTCTGTTGGAAGGAGGGGGAGCCCTCTCCCGCTCTGGAAGTCGTGCAGCTTTTACGCTTCATGCAATCCACCAAACTCTGGCGAGTTCGGCTACGCTCCGAATCAGCCGCTGGGCGTTAGCCCACGGTTCTCCAGCGAAACCGATGCGTAGCGTCCGGCGAGGCCTCCCCTCTCCGGGCCCTTCGGGCCGACTTTCCCCGAGGGGAGAGTGACGAAAGACGAGCATCCACCTCACCCTCCCGCTGGGAGGTGGTGCAGCTTCTACGCTTTCATGCAATCCGCCAAACTCTGGTGAGTTCGGCTACGCTGCAAATCAGCCGCTGGGCGTTAGCCCGGATTATTCATGAAGATCGTCGCGAGAGGTTGTAAGTACTTTCGTGGCAAGGAAGGCGAGCAATTCTCCCGCAGGTGTATTGAAGCAATACGTCGAGGGAGAATTGTGAAGCATGACGAAGCCACGGATGGACTTACGACCTCGCAGCAGATCGCTCATGAATAATTCGGGTTAGCCCACGGTTCCCCAGCGAAACCGACGCGAAGCGTCCGGGGACGCCCCCCTCTCCGGCCCTTCGGGCCGACTCTCCCCGAGGGGAGAGTGAAGAACAACGAAATCACGCAAAGCTCAGAAAGCTGCACGACCTCCTGGCGGGAGGGTCGGACGCGTTAGCGTCCGGGGAGGGTTGCCCGGGAGCGATCGCCACGAAGCGTGCCCCCCTTTCCGGCCCTTCGGGCCGACTCTCCCCGAGGGGAGAGTGACGAAAGATGAAATCACGCACTCAGTTGAAAGCTGCGCGCCCTCCTTGTGCTCCGACAAGCCCTAGCCCGAATTATTCATGAGCGATCTGCTGCGAGGTCGTAAGTCCATCCGTGGCTTCGTCATGCTTCACAATTCTCCCTCGACGTATTGCTTCAATACGCCTGCGGAAGAATTGCTCGCCTTCCTTGCCACGAACCTACTTACAACCTCTCGCCACGATCTTCATGAATAATCCGGGCTAGAGTCTACCGAGCCAGTATTATCGCCAGCCGATCCTAACTTAGTCCTGGTGCGAAATCGCGTGCGAATCGTGCATGGCTTTGTCGCCGAACGCATGGGCGCGGGCCGTAGTTTCGAGTGTGCTCGCCCAGGGCAGGTAAGTGGGCCTCAGCACCGTCTCACGCAGAACGCTCCAAATGTAATAGGCTCGGCGTGCCTCAAGTCCGTCAGGATACTTGGTCAGCAGCCAACGTTTTGCGGCGACCGCCTCGTCGTTGGCGCGTTCTGCGGCGTCTGCTTCGATTCGTTCACCAATGGCGGGAGGTAGATCCAGCGATTTGACAAGTTGTGAGTCATGGCGAATTCGACGTTCGACGCGTGTTTCCGATAACTCGCGCGGCCGGCGTGTTGCCATCTCCTACCAGTTGCTCTGCGACTGGGCTGGCAAATGAAGGCTCTGCTCTGGACGCACCGCGCGAACGACCATATTCGCAAGAGCACGCTCCACGGTAAGGCCAGTCCGGTTCGTTTGCCACAGTGCCGATCTCTTCGCCAGCCAACCACAAAGACTGCCTACGACGCTGCGAAAGAGCGGACGCGTATCGTGGCGGATCCGCTTGATGAGGGCGTGGCGCGTTTCCTGGGGTCACGTCAGAGAAACCGTGTGAGTCCACATCCTTCGACAGAGTCGAGCAGGAAAACTGCGAATGCCGCCAAGATCGGGTCATCTTCAGCGCTTTCGAATGTCTCGCGAATGAACATCAACGGCAGTTGTGCGTGATTGACTGGCGAGAACAGTTGCTCAACGAAACCAGGCATCCGCAACTGTTCTTCCAACCAGATTGCCTTTTGCAATATGACAACAAGATCGCGAAGTTTGACGATGCTCTTCACCTGCCGTAGCTGAGTCAGGGCGAGATGCGCCAACCGTCGACCTTCGTCGTACTCTCGCCACTCGGCCAGCGCCTCCGCAGCCTCGAGCAAGTGCCGAAGTTGAAGATCGAACTCGCTGGCTTCCCGCAGCGCGGGGACGATCATTGTGACATGCTCGGAGACCACTTCTTCGTGCGCCACTCGCAACGCTCGAAGCCAGTTAGAGACCTCCATCACGTTAGCCTGATAAGAAACGAATTCGACAATCTCGCGACCAAGCTGCTCAACGACAAAGTCGATGTAGTCCTTTCCCTTGGTCTTGCTTGTTCGCGATAGGACTCTTCCATAGAGCAGGACGTTGCCGAGATGCTCGTTTTCTCTTAGTTGATCCTCCCAAAACATTGGTCGAGCAGTCTCTTCCAGGAAGTCGCGCCCAATTTGCCGAGATGCCTCATGAAGCCCCGAAATGAACGCTCCCATCCTGCCCAGATTCGTCTCCTCTCGTGATGCAGCAATGAAACGATCGAGATCGATTCTTTGAGCCAGCTCCAGAGCTTGATCGGGATTGATCGCGGCGGCAATTCTAAGCAACGCGCCGGTATCGACGAGGTTGTTCGAACGAAACCCTGTGGAGACGCGGCCCGTGTGCGCTCGTTGTCGATACCGTTTGACTTGTTCATCGCTGGCGGTCGACGGCTGTGCTGTAAATCGTTTGACGTAGTCGATTAGGGCATTCTCGGACGCCTTTGGAGAGAAGTTCGCAAATTGGTAAAGGCCATTCACAATATGGACCAGAGATGATTCTCGTTCGAACCGTGACCGGATGTCTTGCTCAAACGTCTTATCGTTGGTATGGCCAACCAAGCGTCGCACCTCATCTTTCGATAGCCCGGTGTCTGACAACAAGTGGATACATAGCGTCGCCTGGTTCAACGACCGCTCCGCCTTCCAGGCCTGTTCGAACTGGCGCCGTACGAACTTAGATTCCATGAACTCCTGACTCCGTGACTTCTGTTCCGTGACCGAAACCGAGTGCAGAAATCCATTCAGGAGATACGTCAGATTCAGTAGATGCATGCCCGATACTCGAGCCATGAACTCCTCAAGGCTTAGCCGCTTCTCCAACCAGGATCCGAGCTCAGGGGCCACTCGTCCCCACGTGCGGAGCGCCTTACCCAAATAAACGAATCTGTGAGTTTCGTTGCGTGTGGCGCGCAGTATCGCCTCGCGGTCGATCGACTGCGCAAGGTCGTTGACATGTTTCCATCCTAGAACACGATCAAGTGTGTCGAACTCCGAGCCAGCATCCTGGTAGTCTGTGACTCGCGAAACCAGCAGCTTTGCATGCTCCTTCGTAGCCTCCGCGACAGCTCGCGCGACGCGTCGATTGAGGCGTCCTAGAAAGTAAATCGTTGTTGTGTAGTCCACCAGAGTGTCTTGCTTTAGGCATCGCGATGCAATCAGATTACGATGCCGCTGCCAGATTCGAGCCAACGTGTCAACAACAGTTCGAGGACGCAAACGGCGGAGTTGTTGAAGACAGATGAGTGCAGCATTCTGATCCCCGCTCACCAGAAACAGCGACTCCATCCGCTCAGCAGTAAAGTTACGGTCGACGATGGGGCCAATTCTCTCTCGCTGAGTGAAATAGAGTGTCACGCAGTACTTGAGAAGGCGCGGCAGTCCGCTGATGTCACTTTCTGCTTCGTGGATCTTCCTGCGAAATGACGGCGCGTTCTCAAGTTGGTCGGCTATGTAAAGAGCGAACTCACTGGAACACCGGTAAATCGAGCGCTGAGCTGCTGCGATGTCGTCCAAGGAAGCATTGGTTGCCGAAAAGACCGCCACTAGCACTTCGGCCTGCTTCACTCCCAGCTGATCGCCCTCCCTAGCCAGCCGCCGCGTCAAGTATCGATCGACTCGGAGCAGAACGGCGAAGAAGGACGCCACCATCGATGGCGTCCTGATTCGGTCCAGTTGACAGAACAAGTCGTAGAAAATGCGGCTAAGCGCACCACCCGGTTCCCCGATTTCCCGAAACAACCGCTTTGCCTGGGGACGGCTAACGCTAAACACCGAGTCGAATACCGTCGCTACTTCTCCTAGGTTCAAGTTGAGATCTTCGTCGGCAAGTGTCGCTGCAAATTCAACCAAAGAAGTTCGGCATAAATCCTTTAATGCAGGCTGCCCGAAGTGGGCACTTGCAAGCCGGCGCGCAACACTCACGATTTGCCGCGGATCGCGACTCAAGAGCTGACCAAAGGCAGCGCTAAGCCGGGATTGATAGGGGCGGTTGAGCAAATAACTTAAGGACAGCTCGGCGACATACTCGCCTGGAGCGATCTGATCCAGGAAACCTGCCCGTTGCAGCGACTCCATGCCGTCGTTGAAGGACCGGGGTAGGCCGATGCCGAAGCTCGTGATAAGAAAAATCGGCAAAAGGTCCTCGTCGAAGACCTCGGGTGTTCCCGTTAGGCCAGTTTTCTCAAGGACCCACTCTCGAAGCAGCTCATGAAGACGATTGTTATTCGTCAAGGTTTGCAGCGACATGCGACCTGGAAGATCGGCAGCGGCACGTATGATGATCAACGCCAGCCCGAACCGCCCACCGGAGAGCCTGGCAATGTCTTGGGACGGAAGTGGTAGTTCCACATCGCAGCAGTCTTGCAGGCGCTCAAGAATCGGAGCGAATTCTGTTTCACTAACCGGTTCGAAACGGACCGGAGCAGCATAGGTCAGGGGATTATCCTGACTCTTGCGCTCTCCGAGCATCTTTCTGCTGTACGTCGTTGTTGAGGTCACAACGACCTTGGCTTGGGCCCGTCCCGTGAGCCGAGCATCCATATAGATGGCCAGCAAGTCCTTGATCGCGCTATGGGAAAACTGTTCGTCATCTACAACGAAGAGCGTCGGCGTGGCAAGTTGCGACTCTAAAAAGTACTCGGCGCCTGTTAGAGTGAAGTCGGCGTGCACGGAGAGATAGTAACCTCGTGCTTCCGGATGCGCCCTGAGGTATTGATACATCAGGAACTTGGCTAGCGTCGACTTGCCGGATCCCGGATGTCCGTGTAGCAGGACGAATCCGTCCTGGGACAATCCTCGTAAGGCCTCGTCGTACTGCGGTCTGCGAACGTAGCGGTTAGCCTCGAAATCACACCACCGCAGGGTTTCCCCAGCGCTGATCTCGGACGGTTCAAGGTTCTCGCGCTCAAGCCAGTCCGAGGCGGGAATCCACTGACGCCGCTCGGCCCGAAACTCGTCGACGACCAACTGGACGTCGTCTCCGATCAGCACACGGTCCGGCGGTTTCGACGCGAGTGCGCATTGTGTGTAGCGCTGAATCAGCGCCGAAACTGCCTGCTCGGTGTTTTCGCGAGGAATTCCGTGGACGTCTTGCAGGAACAAAGTACAGGCTACACGCAACTCGGTCCAAGACGGCAGGAAGAGCGCCCGGATCCTCTTCCGCACCTCTGCGGTTGAGAAGACATGTTTCTTCACCCTCACTGGGTCGCTGTTATGCTGAAAATCCGCAGGAAAGCGATCGTTGAAGTTCAGCAGGGCCCATAAACCAGAATTTGGGCTGTCGTCCCAGCCTGGCTGAAACGGTCCTAGATGTCGCGACGGCTCCGTTAACAACAGTGCGGTGAACACCGTGTTCGATGAGCTTGCTAGGACTTCCGCGACTGTGTGGCTTCCACGTTCGGCCTCGATCCACCGCCTCAATTGTGTTGGACTGAGGCGGGCAACCTGAACTGGATCGCGGTTATACCCTGGGCGAATCTCTTCACTTCCGGTCCGTTGTCGTTTCTTGCACTGAACAAGTTCGCAAACGGCGATACCTGAATCTGTTTCATCGCCGGAATACTGAATCACTGCGTCTTCGTCAGTTTCGACCTCCATGCGAAGACTTGGATATCGTTGAAGTCGCAGTAGCAGGTAGTACACCAGGCTGTATGCTTGGAAGTCGTATCCCTGTAGTGCGCTAGTACCTCCAGAAACGACGCTGTTCGCTGCCATCTCGCGAGCCCCCCTATGAAAAGCGTAGGGAGATTATCGCAAGTCTTGGGTATTGGTGTAAACCGAAAGCACGCCAACGGCATCCCAGCGTGAAACGCCTGCTTCTCAATATTTTCTATTCTGCTTTGTTTGACAGGATTTACATGATCGACAGGATGGCCCTTTGCCTTGCGGTGTAACTGCGCAAAATCAGCCGCTGGGCGTTAGCCCACGGTTCGACACCGAACCGGATGCTAACGCATTCCGGCTGATTGTGGTCTGAGAGCGCGAGCATATTGTGGTTTGTCTGATCAACGTCCTGCTTGATCCTGTTCATCATGTTGATCCTGTCTCTTCTGTCTGTTTGACAGGATTTACGTGATCAACAGGATGGCCCTTTGCCTCGCGGTGTGATTGTGCAAAATCAGCTGCTGGGCGTTAGTCCACGGTTTAACACCAACCGGATGCTAACGCATTCCGGCTGATTTGTGGCGCGAGAGCGCGAGTGACCTGGCTGCGGCACACGGAGTGTGCCTGCTACTTTGGGTGCCGCTACGATCTGCGTCGCCGTGGCTGGCTGACAAATTGCTGAGAGTCCCTGGCGGCCTTGGTCTCGGCACCCCGCTCCCCGAGGAATCCGAGATCGTCGAACCAGTCAATGAACCGCATATGCCAAGTGCCGAACGGAATTCCACTGCGATGGGTTAGTCCACCTGTGGCGCCGCGGTCTCCCGGATGATAACCGTTCCCGTAGATGTGCATTTCGACGTTTGGAATACCCGTTCGAAGCATGGCGGAAAAATAGTCAGTTGCCCAAATCGCGTGGATGCGATCACCTGCCCCAGCGCAGGTAATAAAGGCCGGTGGCGTGTTCCGGGGCACCTCCGTTGCGGGTTCGCGCGTAAACGGTGTGGGGCCAGGATAGATGATGCCCACGAAGTCGGGTCGTGACGAAGTGCCGGCCAGCGAATCCGAATCACCGGCGTTCTCGGTGTCAAATTGCTCGAATTGAATCGCGGCGGGCGCCGCGAGTTCCGCTCCAGCCGAAAAGCCCATAATGCCGATGCGATGGGGATCGAACTTCCATCGCTCGGCATGCTTGCGCACCAGACGGATCGCTTGGAGTGCATCCCGGACCGCGTCGACTCGAGGTTCGTAACCGTCGCTCCGCAGTCGATTCCGTAAGATTACCGTGTTCACTCCGTAGTTATAGAAGTACGGCACAAAGTCAGCGCTCTCAGTGCCCACGTTCAGCGTGCGGTGTCCACCCCCGGCAGCCAGAATCACGACCGAGCCAGTGTTCATGGAAGGACTGGCAAAGTGGACTTCTATCGACGGATTGTGAATGTTGACAATGCTGTTGATCCGACCATGAACGCTGCCGGATAACCTGTATTCCTCTGGTTCATTGATACGGTCTTGGTTGAGGTACGGCGAACCTGCTTCGTAGAGCGGCATCACAATCCCACCCGGCAGGATGGCGCGCGGAGCGTAGGGCTCGCCCGTTTGCTCGCCAGCCTCCGGCACTCGCATGGGTGCTGGGATGCCAAGACCGTCGCGTGAAGTGCTGTCTGGAGCGACGTTACTTCTGGTGCTATCCGATGCAGGCTGACTGGTATTCGAAGCCGCCAGCTCTTCCGCAGTCTTTCGTCTGGCCATCCAAGCTAATTCACGCGATCGGCCGCCGAAGGTCACGACCGACATGCCAGCGATCTCGTCACCCGAAATCACGCCGGCGAAGTTCGTTGTGAATTCGTTCTCACCGAACCGGCGCGTGACGTCGAAGGAGAGCTTGTCCCCCTGTAATTTGACCTCTTTCAAGGGCACTGGATCCCCAAGACCACCGCCCCGGCGTGTCGACTGGTAGCTGCCGACCAGCTCCCCTGCGTCGTAGGATAAACTGATTTGACGCGGTCGGCTTCTCCCACCGAATTGTTGTTCCCAGACCCAGGTGCCGGTCGGATCCACCTGCTGCGCTCCATCGTCTCTGGGGGACCTCTCAACCTGTGCATCCTGCGCACACACCAGTCCGGCGGTGTACAAGATCAGATTCAACGTTCCGACAAACGAGCGGTTCATAGTAGATCGCTTTCTAGATGTCGTTAAGCGTACCGTTGGAATCGCCAAACTGCTCGACGCTGCCGATGCCGAGCATCTCCGTCATCTTCACATAGAGATTGGCGAGTGGCACGCCTTGATGGTCTACGTAGCGCCCGGCTCTTAGTTCCCCGCCAGCAGACCCTGCCAGCAAGATCGGCAAGTCCGTGTGCGTGTGCCTGTTGCCGTCGGCGTTTCCGCTCCCGATCAAGATCATCGAGTTGTGCAGTATCGAGCTGCCGTCAGCGTCTTTCAACTCGTCGAGTCGCTGGATCAACTTAGCGAATTGCTGGGCATACCAGAAATCAATCTGCGCAACTTTCTGGACGCGATCTTCCCGGTTCTGGTGATGGGATAGATCATGGTGCCCTTCGGAGATGCCCAGGAAGTCATAGGACCGGTTGTCTCCATCGTGACCCAACATCAAAGAGATGACACGTGTCGAGTCGGTTTGAAACGCCGAAGCCATCAACTCGAGCATGACGTCGACGTATTCTTCGTGATCTTGGGGAACACCTGCAGGTGTCGCGATACCAGGATCTTGGGGGTCACCCAGTTCCTCCGCTCGTTGTATTTGCGACTCTAAGGCGCGGACTCCAGTCAGGTACTCGTCCAGTTTGCGTTGATCGGCCACCGCGACCCGACGTCTCATCGCTCGCGCGTCGTCCAACACGTAGTCCAAAATACTACGTTGTTCTTCACGGCGACGTTGCAGGCTTTTTATCCGCTCGCCAGGAGTCCCAACCCCAAACAGACGTTCGAATACCATCCGCGGGTTGTGTTCGGTCGCCATGGGAGTGGTTTCCGACTTCCAGGAAATGTTGAACTGGTAAGCACAGGAGTAGCCTGAGTCGCATCCTGTTGTTTGTCGCCTGGGGTCCGAAGCTAGCTCGAGCGATGGAAACCTCGTCAAATGGCCGATTTGATTGGCGATGACCTGATCGATTGAGATCCCGGCTCGGATATGGGTCGAACTTTTGTTCAAGCGAACGCTCGTCAGGAACGTTCCATTGCCTCGCGCGTGGTCGCCGCCTCCGTCCTTGCCCGGGTCGGCGGCGACATTGTCGAGTCCCTTCATCACTTGAAACTTGTCGCGAACGGTTTCCAACGGTTGTAATGTCGGACTAGCTGAATAGTCGCTGCCCGTAGCTGCCGGCCACCAGGACTGCGGAATGGCGCCGTTCGGAAAGAAAAGAAAGGCCGTTCTCAAGGGAACACCGCTGGCGGTAATGGCCAGCCTGTTCTCGGTTGGCAGGGCGGAGGCCATCAACCTCGGTGCGTCCAGCGACACTAAGGCGGGCACTGCGATACTCGCGCCGACGCCTCGCAAGAAAGTACGTCGTGAAGTCTTCAAGTGAGTCACCGTATTTCCTCCTGGTTTCTGGTTCGCTGGAACGCATCGGAACGAATGATGCCGCGGATGAGAATCTGAGCGCGACCACCGTTACGCTCAAGTTCTGCGACGATTTCGTCCACCGTGTGCGCATCCGTGTACTCAATCGCGCGGCCCAAGGCGTACGTCATCATCTTCTCGGTGATGCATCGATAGATCTCGGTCCTTCGCTTGGCTACCAGGATCTTCTTCAAGTCGCCAACCGACGAGAATGCCTCACCTGTATCGAGCACGCCGGTGGTTTCCACCGGTTGGCCAAGTTCCACCGTACGGTAGCGCCCCAGAGCGTTAAAGTTCTCGAGCGCCAGGCCGAGAGGATCCATTCGATCGTGGCACGAGCTGCAAAGCACGTTCTCGCGATGGATGGCCAGCCTTTCA
This sequence comes from Pirellulaceae bacterium, assembly GCA_965223305.1. Lineage (GTDB taxonomy): Bacteria > Planctomycetota > Planctomycetia > Pirellulales > Pirellulaceae > CBDCWT01. Next base: position 105,045 of record CBDCWT010000081.1, read on the forward strand.
CGAAGGCTTAGCTGCTCGTCCGAAGCGGATTCGACGTCCTCCAGTGCTGGAACGTTCGGTGGCGGCGCTGGCGGCGGCGTACCCAGTACGTTCTCCAAAATGAAAAGACCCCTTTTGACCGGTGAAGTCCGATCTGGATTCGATGTCACCACCAGCATCGTGCCTTGTGTGAGTACGCCGCCGCGATGGCTTTCCGCGGGCAACCGCACCATCCGCATTTCATCACCAACAATCCGATCGATGCCTTCGATTTGGTAGTGCCCCCACAAGGGTTCGTTGAGAAAGGTGTAGTCGCTATCGACGATTTCTAGCAAGCTGCGGTTGCCCGACACGACGTGCTCGAAGAGCATCTCAGTCTCGCGCCGCATCGCGCTGCGGACTTCAGCCGTCAGCTCAGAGCGCGAACCACCCCGGAAAGATCGCAGGTAAACGTCCTTCTCACGTTCATACTCTTCTTCTTCCGGTTCTGTGCGCTTGTCACCTTTGCGAAACAAGGCAAAGAAACGTCGGCGTCGAACATCGGCCTCTGGATCAATCACGGTCGGCTCGCGGGCGAGTACAGCACCCCCGTTAACTTGAATCGTGTCCACAGCTCGCGACCGCAGCCACTGGCCGGCGAAGTTCTCCGACAAGGCCCTGGCCCTGCCATGGTTCAGCATACGGGTAATTTGAGCGTCGAGGTTCTCTCGGAGTTTTCCGTTTTCGGCCAAGCCCATCAACTCTCGGTCTGGCATCGTCGACCACAAGAAGTAGCTCAACCGCGAAGCGAGCGAATATTCATCGATCAAAGGGTATTTTTCTTCGGTCGTGAGTGACTGAGCTTCTTCTCGAAACAGGAAACGGGGCGAGGCAAGAATAGCCGTCATCGATTTGGCAATTCCACTCTCAAAGGTACCGCCATTACTGTAGATACTCTCTGCTAGCGCTACGAGACGATCCAAATTCTCACCGTCGACCGGTCGCCGAAACGCGCGAAACGCAAATCGCCGTAGGAGCTCGCGTGCATACGCCCTTCGCCCCACCTCATCACGCGGCGTCTCGCCAGGAAAGAAACGTTCGTGGCCTTCGGGTTTGACATGATATGCTTCGTTTTCGGGCCCAATCAGCTCTACCGACTCAAGATGCAGTCTGAGGCGTCGGATTTGTCTCTCTTCGGTCAATGGCTGGACTGACGCGACGAGCTGGTGTTCTCCAGCGCGCAATGCCCGCTCAAAATCAAAGGAGTAGTTCCTGCGTCCTTGGCGTACGAATGTCTCTTGCAGTAGCACTTCATTGTCCAACGCGAGAGTAAACTCGCACTTGTTGTCGTCGAACTGGTCGTCGACATAAGTTTCGTTGGCGGTCATATGAAGGCGAATGACGTAGTCACCTGGATGCTCGACTTTCAAGCTCAGCTGAGCGGACGCTTGCGTATAGTAAGAGAAAACCAGCTCACCATCGTCCACCGCTGAGCCCGCGTCACCGGGTTGGTCTAGTACAAACCGGCTGCCCGGTAGCGATTCCTTCCGCAAGACTCCGGAGACCATGGGTACGACGGAACTCACGATGTCCTTTGCCGCGTTCACGTACTTCTCGAGCAACAATGGTGACATAGACAGTACGTCGCCGATGTTGTCGAAGCCATGTCCGGTGTCATCTGCCGGAAAGTTCGTCGACGTGTCATAGTCGACGCCCAGTAGGTCACGAACTGTATTTCGATACTCGACCTGATTCAGTCTTCGGATCGTGACGCCGCCGGGATCCGGGTTCCTCGGGTCGGTACCAAAAGCTGTGTATTTGATCCAGCTTTCGGTGGCTGCGATTTGTCCTTTGCTGGGCCGACGTTCCCCCGGCGGCGGCATCAATCCAGTTTGTAGCTTCTTAAGCACGCGATACCACGTTTGATTGGCTTGCCGGTGATCTGTGGTGGACAGTAAGTCATCGAAAGACATGCTGCCTTCGTTGGCGCCGTCGGCATGACAGCCGAAGCAGAACTCGCGGAGGACGGGTCGAATTTGCCGATCGAATACTGCCCCTCTCTCCGGTACCTGCTCTGCCCGCAAGGTCCCACCGAGAATGATGAAGATGGCCGCAGGAAGTACCAGCAGACGACCGGCGAGGGTGGAGAAGTTCATGGGCGATCCTCTGAAACTCCAGACTAGCTGGCGAAACCCGGTGTTGCACGGGTCCGGCCTCGCTGTTGGTTGAGCACCATTTCGCCAGCGTTGGCACCGTTAGACGTTGGGCCCCACGAATCGAGACCCAAGAGCTTGCGACCTAGTGGACTCAGGGCCGCAGTCGTGCCGTGTTCTCGTTCCCAGCCGCGTGGGTCGCCGGGGAACGGACTTCCTTCCGGTGCGATGCGATGCAGCCAGGAATCGATGCGCCACTGGCGCGCCTTTTCGTTCTGCTCTTGTGCAGGTGACATAGCGATGTACTGGGCCAAACGAGGATGATCTGATGTGTTTCGGCTGGTGCCGTGAGGTAAGAGGCTGTTCCAGATGAGCAAATCGCCTGCCTTGGTTTCGATCGTCTCGACTGTTAGCCCGCTGAGATCCGGTTTGTGCGGATCGCGCTCCGCGGGTTGCGTCTGGATCCACTCCTTCAGTCGCTTGGGTAGGCCTGGAACGCACTGAAAGCCGCCCTGTCCGGAGACCGTGTCCGTCAGACTCAGTACCCCTTGGACATCGAATGGTAAGGGGTCGAGTGACGTGTCGACGTCCCAATGAATGAAACCCGAGAATTCAAAACCAGGTCGATTGGGGATGTTCAGATTGCAGCGGTCGATTGTGACCCAGAGTTGTTCGGTGTCCCAAATGTCGGCAAACGCCTGGTGAATCCTCGGCAGCTGACGATTGGCCCACAGCGCCGGGTGATGGTACATCTCCACCATGCCGGAACCGTTCAGCTCGACCATGCCATTCCTGCGTGCTGGGTTTCGATACCACGTTGCTGGGTCATGCGGGTCCATCTCCTGAAACTGCCACATCGCCTCCACAACGGCCAGCAAGTTCTCACGCGGCGCCGCGTCGGGCACGATGACGTAGCCCTGTTCCTGCCAGAATTCAAGATCGTGTTTGCTCAGTACCGTCATCCGCGGACCTCCGCGCGAGATTCCCAGTCGACAAAACACACTACGTGAACCTAACGGGATAAAATCAAAGCGTCAACTTAACTCGCTGCGCGAGTGGTTGACATAGAAGTTTCAGATCATGGCGGTTCGAGATGCACAAACTTGTGCCCGGGCTTGACGAATGCGATGCTGATCCCCTACACAGGCAGCGGTGACGTCTTGTAAGGAATTGCTGCCGAGCCCGTCACTTGAACTAGAGAGCGGCCGGCGTTGGGGTATGTCGGCCTTTCCCCATCACAGCTGGCGGTGGCGAATCCATCAAGCGTTTGGTGAAGCAGATTACACAGGCAGACATCGGGACAACGTGCGTTAACTGGGGTTTCTCTGTATGGCGAACGCCACGACATCTTTACTGCATCGAGGCAACCGTTTAGCGCAGGCGAGTGAGCAACTTGTGGTTCTGTCCGGTAATCGGCGGACGGCGAGGTTCGTCGACAAGCTGCGCGAATCAGGCAGCCCTCACCTCTCGGCCAGCGGCGTCGAGATCCTGCAGTTGAATCTGGGGAAACTCTGCAATATGACCTGCGAACACTGCCATGTTGATGCAGGTCCAGACCGGCGAGAAGTGATGCAGCGTGTGACTGTCGACGCCTGCCTTGATGTGCTGCGAAAACATCCGCAGATTCACACGCTTGATCTGACCGGTGGTGCCCCAGAGATGAACCCCCACTTTCGGCACCTTGTCGTCCAGGCGAGAGAGCTGGGCTGCCACGTCATCGACCGTTGTAACCTGACGATCTTGGTCACTGCCGGATTTCGTGATCTGCCAATTTTTCTGGCAGAAAACGGTGTGGAAGTCGTTGCTTCCTTGCCATGCTACCTGCAGGAAAACACCGATACGCAGCGGGGGGACGGGGCATTTGCCAAGTCGATCGAAGCCCTCCGCAGCCTAAACCAGCTGGGATACGGCCGCCAGGGCAGCGGACTCACGCTAACGCTCGTCTACAATCCGGTTGGCACCGCGCTGCCACCTGCCCAGCATGAGCTTGAAGCCGACTACCGCAGCGAGCTGACTGCCCGCTACGGCCTCGAGTTCAACCGCCTGTTCACGATCACCAACATGCCGATCAGCCGTTTTCTCGATCATCTGTCGCGGACCGGCCAGTTCGATCGGTATATGGAGACCCTGATCGACGCCTTTAACCCAGCTGCGGTCGCAGGGCTGATGTGCCGCACCACTGTTTCGGTGGGCTGGGACGGACGGCTTTATGATTGCGATTTCAACCAGATGTTGGATTTGCAGGTCAACCGCTCGGCCCCGACACACATTACCGGTTTTCAGTATGAGTCACTCGGCCACCGTGAGATCGTGGTTGGCCAACATTGTTTTGGCTGCACCGCAGGCGCGGGTTCTGGTTGTCAAGGAGCGATTTCCGCGCCCCAGAGTCCGGGCGAGTGAACGGTCACGACGTATCAGAGCGGGTTGCTCGACCTGGCAGAGCAATTCGGCATCCCGACTGAGAGCGGCGTTCAAATCTCGGTGAGACTGTCTCACCAGGACTTGGCGAATCTGATCGGCAGCACCTGCGAGACCTTCAGCTGCTCTCGCGATCGGCTAGGCCGGATTATTCATGAAGATCGTGGCGAGAGGTTGTAAGTACGTTCGTGGCAAGGAAGGCGAGCAATTCTTCCGCAGGCGTATTGCAGCAATACGTCGAGGGAGAATTGTGAAGCATGACGAAGCCACGGATGGACTTACGACCTCGCAGCAGATCGCTCATGAATAATTCGGGCTAGCGGCCCTTGGCAGCTGCGGACGATAGCAACAAGCAGAGCAACCAAGGTGCAAACTCGATCCAGGTGACGACCAGGTCGAAGAACGTCGCGCCTTCGTACGGGGTCGGCCAAACTGGCATTCCGGGCCAATGGTAGGCAAACCAGAATCGTAGGTAGTAGAGGAAGACGAGCCCGCTGACCGCGAGCCAGACGCGGTTGCGAGCGAAGGGCAGCAGCGGCAGGGACCACAGCCAATACCAGGGATTCTGCGTGGGGCAAAGCAACCAAAACCACGCGAGCGTAAGGAACGCGGCTTCAAGCCAACTGGGCAGGTCGACTGTGCTCGCCGCCCGGCCGCCGAGTTTGAGGGCGATTGCGATAAATGCCATCGCGGTGATGACGCGGGCTGTTCGAAACGGTACTTCCTCACGGTCAATCTGCAGGTGTTGGTGCACCCAGTCGACTATCGATACGCGCATCGGCTCGGGTGCCACGGAGAACCAGGGGACTCGGTTCGCCGCGACATGTGCAGCCGGTTTGAGGTTCTCGACCAGTAGCAGAAAGATAAAGTCGTTCATCTCCCAACGTCTCAGAAACGTGGTGACGCCCCGGCTGGGATCGGCCTGCGGTGAATGGGCGCCTGGCGGTGGTAAGGCAACCGCTCCGGCTTGCTCGGCCGGGACACTCGCCGGTTGTTGAGTTCCGGGGATGAAAGGCCAGATGGTCAGCGGCGTTAGCACTGCGAAAACGGCTGCCGGCAAGACGCTGTGGGTCCAGCCGAGCCGCCGGACCAACGTGAACAACATCATCGGCGCCAGCACGACTGGATAGAGTTTGGCGCCGACGGCCAACGCCAACACGACTGACACCAGCGTCGCGTGAACAACCTGCCAGCCACGCGTGCTGGCCTTGTTCGCCAACACCCCGACCGCCAAATAGACCGCTAACGTGGTGAGGCATACGGCGATCGCGTCGAGGTGTCCCGTGTTGGCGATCTCTTTTAGGACCAACGGACACCATGCGTAAACCACGCTCAACCCTACGGGGCGATCGCAGCGCCGCAGTAGCCCAATGACCAAAAACAACGTGGCCAGGTCGCAGGCCACAAGCCAGATTTTCATGACGACGATCTGCGCGTGCACCGAGGCACCAGCGGGGGTGGTGAGCCGGGCGGCAGCGAACACCAATTGGCTAACCGGCGGATAGACGGTGGGTAGTTCACTGTGGTGGACGCGGTTTAGGATCTCTCCCAGTGTCGGTTCGTCGGCCAGCAGCTTGGCAATCTTCTGCAGATCTCGACTGGCGGGATCGTCTACTGAGGCGAGGACCTGCTGGGGACTGAAGCGAAAGGGGCTCACGCCCGCGGTGGATACCGCGCCGTCCCACAGATAGCGATAGATGTCGATTTCCTGAATCGGGACCGAAGGCAGCAGCACCAGGCGAAAAACAGCAGCCGACAGCACGATCAGGCTTATCAGCTTCCCGTCTTGGCGCGCTCGTATCGCGATTCGGACCGCATACAGATAGCCAGCAAATGCCGCAGCAAACAACAGCAGCACCGGGACAATCGGCCGCTGAGCGAGCGAGCTGTGGTGGTCAAACCGGGAGCTCAGCAGCGCAACCGTTCCGTACAGACAGGTCGAAAGGACGGCCAGGATAGCCAGCGTCCGGAGGTGCGTCGGCTTCTCAGTATCTGGCAATGGTATACAGGATCTTGGTTCCTGCCTTGAGCGTGCCGGTAATGGTCCCGCTGATCTTGCTGGTGCCCACACGTCGTCGATAGGGCACGGGAATCTCCAGCCAACGCAGCCCCTTGCGAACTGCTTTGATTTGCATCTCGATGGTCCAGCCGAAATCTTGGTCGACCATATTCAGTTCGCAAAGTTTGTCGTAGGCGATGGCTCGGAAAGGGCCCAGATCGGTAAACCGGACGCCGTGCAGCAGCCTCATCAGAAAGCAGGCGAGCCGATTGCCGTAGACGCTCTGCGGTGGCATCGCTCCTCGCTCGCGCTCTCCGAGCAAACGCGAGCCGAGAACCAAGTCGGCATTGCCAGCAAGAATCGGCTGGACCAGCTGAGGAAGGAGCTCAGGATGATCGCTGTAGTCGGCATCGAGGAAGACAACGACCCGGGGAACTGAATGCTCTTCCTGGGCCAGTACGCCCAGCGTTCTTAAGCCGCGCAAACAGGCTGCGCCGTAGCCTCGTTGGCGCTCCGACACGACCATCGCACCACCCGCGCGAGCAACTTCGGCAGTTCCGTCGGTGGACCCGTTGTCGACCACAATCACGCGACCAACTGCCGGCAGGTCCCTTAACACCAAGGGCAGCGACCGTTCTTCGTTGAGGGCCGGAATGATGACGGTCACCAACCCTAGTGACGGGGAACGCCCTTCCGGAGCGTCCCTGTCCGGCCGGCTGGCTTGGGTTGCGGTCATCCCGAGTCTCTCCTCTGCGTGCGGGTTCCCACACCCACCCGGGCTCGCAAAGCAGCCAGCCGTCTGACGATGAGCCTGGCGCTACGGTAGACGAGTGTGCTACCACACTGTTTGACGTTAGTTGTTTGAGGCCAGTGTAGGTGACGTGGCGGCTCGACGACATCGGAGGCGGGCCGCGCGGCACGATTTTCGGCAGCTTACTACCGCTCGACATTTCTGTTCGTTAAGCTGAACACATTGCAGGCCGGAACCGGCCGGCAACTGGCAGCGATCGTGCGGAAACGACGGCGCCATCACCTTACCCGCGGTGGAGCACCTCCTTGGATCGGCGCCCACCGCGCAAAGAAAACGGAGTGATTAAGATGAAACTAGTACGAATGTTTCTTTTTGCGTGTGCTTTGATGTCGGCAGCAATCGCCGGGTGTGCGCCGAGCGAGACGTCGAGTGACAGTTCCTCGGAAACCTCCGCTGGAGCGGAAGACTCGGATGCAGCGGAAGGCTCAGACACGACGGGCTCCGACACCACTCAATAGGACACGCGCCCGCTGGCGTGGCGAGTGTGAGCGCGGATGGCCGTAGTTCTGTTCGTTGCGATCCAGCCGGATTGTTCCAAGCGCGAAGCGTAAGCGGGGTGGAGTCGGCGTAGCAACGCAGGCAACCCCTCGCTTACGCTTCTTTTAGGTGCGCTCTCGGAAGTTCTTTGGGCACCGCGAACTCACCTATGCTTCGGGTTCGATTGCGCTGAGCTGTGCAGACCACACTACCAAGACACGAAGTTGTATTGCTAGGCGCCGGGCACACCAACGCTCACATCCTACGGATGTGGCGGATGAAGCCGATTCCCGAAGTTCGGCTGACTTGCGTCTCCAACTACACGATCGCAACCTATTCCGGAATGCTGCCTGGGGTCCTGGCCGGCCATCACTCAGGTGAGCGGATGACGATCGACCTTGTCCGGTTGTGCGCTTCGGTCCGCGCTCGGTTGATTGTCGGTGACGTTTCTGGGTTGGATCTTGTGGAACGCCGGTTGCAGTTCAGCGATCGGCCACCGCTGCCGTTTGACGTGCTGTCGATTGGTACAGGGTCCGTTCCTTCACGCAACGGCATCGAGCTCGATGATACCGTAGTCAGCATCAAGCCCATGCAGACGTTTCTGCCGCGTCTTGAGTCGCGTGTTCAGGAACTTCTACAGAGGGACCTGGAGCTGTTCCGCATTGTCGTGGTGGGAGCCGGAGTGGGTGGTGTTGAGGTATCGCTCTGCCTACGACCTCGACTCGAGGAGCTGTTAGACGGGACGCCCTTCGAGTTGACGCTCGTCAGCGCCACCGACAGCGTTGCCCACGGAACCCTACCCAGAACCCAACGGCTCCTACGCCAAGAGCTCGAGTCGTGTGGCGCCCACCTCCGATTCGGGGTCCGAGTCCGGCGGGTGTCGGAGGGGAAAGTGGAGTTTGACGATGGCGAGACGATCCGCGCCGACATGGTGCTCTGGGCCACAAACGCCGCCCCTCCACCGGTGCTCGAAAAGATTGAGCTGCCCAAAGATCCGCGTGGTTTTCTGCTGACGCGACCTACGTTGCAGACCACTGCAGATGAACCGATTTTCGCCGTGGGTGATGCGGGGACGATTGAAGGATCAGCGTTGCCCAAGGCTGGAGTGTACGCGGTGCGGCAGGGCCCAGTGCTTTGGAAGAACATTGCCAGGCAGCTCGTTGGCCGTGAGCTGCTGGAGTATCGTCCCCAGAAGGGATTTCTCAAACTCGCAGTTCTCGGCGATGATCGGGCAGTGGCGGAGTACCAAGGAGCGACGTTCAAAGGCCGGCTGGCGTGGAAGTTGAAGGACTGGATCGACAGCCGTTTTATGGACAAGTACCAAGACTACACCGCGATGGAGATGACAGCGGACGCCAACGCTACGACGGAGCAATCGCCGCGGTGCGCGGGCTGCGGTGGAAAAGTGAGTGGCTCTGTGTTGACGCACGTACTGCGGCGACTGGACTTGCCCGCCCACGAACAGGTAGTGCTGGGCCTGGAGACGCCCGACGATGCCGCTGTCGTAAAGCCGGTGAACGGCCACCCGCTGGCTGTCACCACCGACTTTTTTCAGGCACCCTTGGACGATCCTTTCTTGTCGGGTCGGATTGCCGCTTTGAACTCGGCCAGCGACGTTTTTGCGCTGGGCGCGCGGCCCATCGCCGCCCTGGCTCTCGCCACGTTGCCGCTCGGAAAGCCGCGCCAGCAAGAACAGCTGCTCTACGAGATGCTGGCCGGCAGTCTGGCCGAGTTCCGACGGATGGATGCGACATTGGTCGGTGGTCACACGATCGAGGGGCCCCAGATCACGATCGGTTTTACGATGCTGGCCGATCAGGGTGACAGCGGACCACGAACCAAGGCCGCCCTCCGCTCGGACGATGTGTTGATCCTCACGAAACCGCTCGGTACTGGCGTGTTGCTGGTCGCCCAAATGCAGGCCGACTGCCGGGCAGCTTGGATGCAGCAGTTGCTGGATTCGATGTTGCTCAGCAACCAGCCGGCAGCGGCGTTAATCGACGAGTTCGATATCTCTGGTCTGACTGACATCACCGGTTTTGGCCTGGCCGGGCACCTGTTGGAGATGTTGAACGCCAGCGATTTAGTTGGTGAGCTAAATCTGGACAAGTTGCCACTGCTTGCCGGGGTCAGCCAGCTCGTCAAACACGGTGTGGAAAGCACCTTGGCACCGGCGAACCGCGTTGCCGAGGCACAGATTGAGGTCGAGGAGTCACTGCGGGTTACGCCTGCCTATCAGGTGTTGTTCGATCCGCAGACCTCTGGAGGCCTGTTGCTGGGCGTGCGGGAGAAGGATGTCGACGCGGTGTTAGACCGGCTGTCCGTGCAAAGCGGAGTAGCAGCGGCGGCCATCGGGCGAGTCCGCGACGGCCGATCAGGCGAACCTCGTCTGCAGGTCGTACGTTGAAAGTAGTAGGCACACTCCGTGTGCCGTAACCAACAGGACCACGAAGGAGCGGCGTCTTCCTGGCGAATCAGTGCGCCTGTCAAAAGCAGCACACAGACAGGATCAACACGATGAACAACATGGAGGGCGCGGCTGCATCACAGCGTGCCCATCACACCAGAGCAACAGCCGTGCAGGATGATCGGGAGGGCGAGGCTGGGGTGACGAATCGTCTGTAATGCTCAAATCTAGTTGTTTTCTTGCTGAATGCGATCAGCGGCAGGCTGCGTAGGCGGCCGCTTTTCGCGCCTGGGTCGAGTTGGTTAGGCCCGCTTTCTGCAGCCACTCTTTGAGTCCCTTCGTTGCTACCTGTTTGAGGCGTGCGGCCAGACGGTGTGGGGGCGTCGTTTCAAACAGCGTGGATAGATTGCGAGCAGCGTGGTAAACGTCCCCCGATTGTGATGACGCTGAAGCGATTTGAAACGGCCGAGAGAGGACTCTAAGACCTCCGTGCTACAAGGAACTCTCAGTTTGGCGTAACTGGAGCTGACCAGCTTCCGCTCGTTTTTTGCGTAGGCGTCGACTAGCTTGTTGAGAAGTTGTTGGGCTATCGCGGACGACAAGTCTAATTCTGCCAGCTGTTTTCTTAGAGCCTCTGTCGCACCCGCATACACTCCTTCGCGGTTAGTGAACTCCAGCACTGCCGAGACAACCTGCCGGCACTCGCGCCAATGCTCCAAATCCTCTTCGAAGTCTAAAAGCCAGCCGAGCTTCTGGGTGACCCGCTCTGCGGACACATCTCGGTTACCGGGTGCTTGCGGGGTCTTCAAGTGGAAACGCACCATCTCAGCCCAATCCATCAACTTGCCCAGGTTCATGAACCGGCACTTCGTTTTCTTGGTGGGTGGAAGAAAATGATCTAATTCTGTTTGTTGAATGCCAGCGGTCGTCTTTCCAATCTGACTGTCGAACTGGATAAAACGCTTGTCCTGACCGAGTATCTTCTTGAGAAGATTGGCCGCCACGTGTTTCACATCAGCCACTAAAACGACTTCAAACCCCTTGTTTTCAAGCCATTTGACACCCTCATGAAGCTCAGAGGCGCCATCACTGGCGATACTGATTGGTGCGCCGGTTTGATCGGCCAGTTCTACGAGTGCTTCACCGACTTGCTCCTTCCTTCGTGAAAGCGTTGGCACCACCGCCAGTGGTTTCATGTCGTCCCGTCGCAAGGGGCGTCCTACAGGAAGTTCCGACTGACGGATCCCAAGGACGATCAGCACAGACATTTTTCCCAGCTGAACACTATGGTCGATCAACCAGATCCAATCGGGTGCAAATTGGACGGACTCCTGTAAGATCGCAACGCCATTGCGGCAAGTCCACAGACGGATCGTGTCGTGGCTCGGAACGTCAAATTCCACCTGCAGCCAGTAGCTGATCAGACGCAACACCCGTTCGGTCGAACGAAAGCCAATAAGACTTGCTAGTGCACAACACAAAGCCATGGTCCGTGGTCCAAACTGGTGCCCTTTTAACGGTGGATCGTCGGGGAGTTGGAATGGTAGAGCTTGCTGCTTGGCTGCCAGTCTACGGTACTCAGCCAATTGCTTTTCGGCTCGTTGAAGACTCTTAGTAAGGCTTCTGTTTTCATCGCGAACGCGTTGATGATCCTGCCTGGCTTCGCTCTTCTCGCGTTTCAACTCGTCAATTCGATCACGCAGTCTTTCGCGACTGCGGTAAAATGACGCACAAAGCGCCCATAAAGAAGACTTGTAACGCCCGACCGAAAAAGAGGATACTCGTGCCACTGTTGCGCTCCTTCGCTTGGTGGATGTTTGCCAAAAACAACCAATACGTTGGAGCGCAACATTTTTGAAATACCAGTTTTTACGATCTTCTCTAGATTCAACCTCTTTTCACCATCCCAGGGCGAGGCTCCTGCCGAGCCGAAATCGCAACGAGCCATGCAGAGCCCCTGTAGTGTGAGCTGCGCAACATTAGCCGCTGGGCGTTAGCCCACGGTTGAACATGAACCGGATGCTAACGCATTCCGGCTGATTTGTGGCTCGAGAGCGCTAGCACGTGGCGGTTTGTCTGATCAAACGTTCTGCTCAATCCTGTTCATCATGTTGATCCTGTCTCTTCTGCTTGTTGACAGGATCTACAGGATCAACAGGATGGCCTTTGCCTTGCAGTGTGAGCTGCGCAACATCAGCCGCTGGGCGTTAGCCCACGGTTGAACATGAACCGGATGCTAACGCATTCCGGCTGATTTGTGGCTCGAGAGCGCTAGCACGGGGCGGTTTGTCTGATCAAACGTTCTGCTCAATCCTGTTCATCATGTTGATCCTGTCTCTCTGCTTGTTGACAGGATCTACAGGATCAACATGATGGCCCTTCGCCTTGCGGTGTGACTTCGCAAGATCAGCCGCTGGGCGTTAGCCCACGGTTGAACACGAACCGGATGCTAACGCATTCCGGCTGATTTGTGGCTCGAGAGCGCTAGCACGGGGCGGTTTGTCTGATCAAACGTTCTGCTCAATCCTGTTCATCATGTTGATCCTGTCTCTTCTGCTTGTTGACAGGATCTACAGGATCAACATGATGGCCCTTTGCCTTGTAGTGTGAGCTGCGCAACATTAGCCGCTGGGCGTTAGCCCACGGTTCGACACCAAACCGGATGCTAATGCATTCCGACTGATTGGCGGAGCGGTGTTTTCGATTCGCGATTGACCATTCCTGGTGAGCGTGTAGTATTGGCAATGCTGCACGGCGTTCGTGTTTGTGATGAGACTTTGTTCTGGTTCTCGAAGGAGGAATAGACGTGGCCACGGTTCACCCGATTCGATTGACAGTCACCCTGTTTGCTCTCACCCTCTGGCTCGGCGGGTGCAGCCCCTCGACGCAACAGACGCCCGAGGCCCAGCAGGCGGATCCCGCGCACGATCATGCCGGCGACGATCATGCTGGCCATGATCACGGTCAGGATGAGATTGAGCAGGCGATGTCCAAGTTGACCGCTGAGGACCGTTCTCTGGCCGAGGCCCAGAAAGTATGCCTGGTCAGCGGCGAAGCCCTGGGTTCGATGGGGACGCCAACAAAGCTCGACGTCAAGGGAGAGGCGATCTTCATCTGTTGCGATGGCTGCAAGAGCGCCGTCGAGGAAGAACCGGACAAATATCTCGCGAAATTGCAGGGCTCCAACAACTGAGTCGACCTGTTTGTTCTGCTTGCGCGGCTCGACTTGCATCGCTGATTTGGTATCGCATTCCCTGTGACGCGGCAGCCAGTTGAGAAAAATCAGCAAGCTGCTAGGACTCGCGCCGAAATACGTCGAATTCCCCCAGTTCTGCCTCAACGGCCCGTTGCCCCCAGCGGGGTTTTCGAAGCCAAACGACCGTCAAATCCATTGCATTCCCCAAAGGCCTAATTACCATAAATACTATGGTAAATGTCGGTCTCACTATTTCGGGGGATGACATGAGCAAACCAGGGGTAACTCTGATCGTCTTGGGGCTCTTCGCGGCGCCAACTCACGCGACCACCATCGTCTTGCCACCGGAATCCGCGGACTCGCCAACAGCTGGCTCGGCGGCGGCCTGGGAGGTACCGGCCTGGGAGCGCGCCGCGGAGGTGGAGACGACGACGGCTCAGGCGGATGGGTTCTTTCCTGATCTGCGGCCGGACGATGCTTCAGCTCTGGCGATCACTTCGGCGACCGATTTTGTCGATCCGCAGGAGATTGGTTTTGCCAGGACCTGGCCGGACGCCGCGAACGGTCGAGCAGTCTCTGAACTGGCACGTCGGCGAAATCCGGAAGCAACCTTGGGTCAGCTGAGCCGGTCTTTTTCCAACCTGCTGGGCGAGCCGATGCAGAGTCGCAGTTATCGGGGCGACCTAGTGCGGTCCATTCGGCGGTGACAACTTCAAAGATATTGCAGCATGACTACGACGCCGAAACCGATACTGCGGGTCTGACATCAGGCAATCTCAACCGACGATTTCGGTCACAATCCGACCATAGACGTCGGTCAAACGGAAGTCGCGACCGGCGTACTGGTACGTGAGCTGTTCGTGATCGAGACCCAAGAGGTACAGGATCGTCGCGTGCAAGTCATGCACATGGACGCGGCCTTCGGTTGCCTGGAAGCCGAAGGGATCGGTTTCCCCATAGCTCAACCCCCCTTGCACGCCGCCGCCGGCTAGCCACAGCGAAAAGCCCCAGGGGTTGTGTCCCCGCCCTTGGTCGTTCTGTACCAGCGGTGTGCGGCCAAACTCACCGGTCCAGACCAGCAACGTTTCTTCTAGCAGGCCTCTCCGCTGCAGGTCGGTAAGGAGCCCGGCGATTGGCTGGTCCGTCTGCCGGCACTGCCCGAGGTGAGCTTGCTTAATCTTCTCGTGGCTGTCCCAACCGGTGTTGGTCACCTGGACGAAACGCACGCCTGCTTCGGAAAGGCGGCGTGCGATCAGGCACTGCCGTCCGAAACGATCCGTGGGTTCCTGGCCGATTCCGTACAGCGACAGTGTCTCCGCGGTCTCTTGTTCGACGTCCATGACCTGCGGCGCTTCCACCTGCATCCTAAACGCCAGCTCAAAGGACGCGATCAGTCCTTCCAGTCCACGATCCGATCCCCGTTCTCGTAGGTGCCGTCGATTCAACATCCGCAAGTGATCGAGCTGTCTCGCTTGCAGTCCGCCGGCTCCCTCGGGATCCCGCAGGTGTCGGATTGTCTCTTGCGCAGGCGCTCGACCGGCGTTGTCAAGAATCGTTGCCCGATAGCCAGCAGGCAGGAAAGCGTTACCGCAGGCCGTGTCGCCTGCGGGTACCGAGACCGCTACGTAACCGGGCATGTTTTCGTTTTCGGTGCCCAGCCCGTAAAGGCTCCAAGCTCCCAGCGAAGGACGCGTAAAAACGGCATCCCCGGTGTGCATTTGCTGGACTGCGGGCGCGTGCGAAATGCTGTCCGCACGCATACCTTTCAGTACACAGAGCTTGTCCGCATGTTGGTGAAGGTGTGGGACATAAGTCGACATCCACTGACCCGACTCGCCGTACCTCGAGAACATCGCGACCGGGCCGAGCAGGTTTCCAAAGTTCTCCGGAACCTCCGCCTTCCCTTCTCGGATCTCTTGCGGCAGTTTGTCAAAGGGTAACTTCGTGTCGTGATACCTGGCCAAATCCGGCTTGTAGTCGAACAGATCGAGGTGAGACGGTCCTCCCTCCATGAACAAGAAGATCACCCTCTTGGCGCGTGGTGTGAAGTGTGGTGTTCGTGGCTCGAAGGTGGACTCCGAGCCGGCGCGGCTGGTTCCGGCCAGCATGCCGGCCAAGGCGACCGACCCGAAACCCGCCCCCATATGCTGGAACGCGCTGCGACGTGTGATCGGCGGTTTGCAGTGTGCCTTCATTTCACCTCTGTTATCCTACAAACATGAACTCATTGGACATCAACATGGTGTGGATCACGCGTTTCCAGGCATCGGTCGGGGGTGCCTCCCGCCCCAGTTTTTCGTAGGCATCTTGGAACTCGTTCTTCATTCGGATGAGCTCGGTCACCGTTTCTGTGTCGGCGGCTCGGGCAAACAATAACAAAATCAGTTGTCTTGCCCGCTGCTTGTCAGTCAGTTGCGGGTCCATCAGGCGACGAGCGATACGCTCGGCGGCGCGGTGGGCAAGTGGGCTATTCCACAAGAAAAGTGCTTGGGCTGGCAAGGTCGTCGATTCGCGTCGGCCCCGCGCGTATTTTGGGTCGGGGAAGTTGAACAGCTGCAGCACGTCCAGATCGATCGGCATGTCCTTGCGAAAGACAGGGAAGTAAACGGCACGCTTCCGTAGTGTGTTTGCGGCTATCTTGACGTGGGATGTGTTCGTGGTGTTGTCTTGCTCGAATTCCGGCGTCGTTTGGGCAGCGACGCGGAGATCTAAATCGCCGCCCAGCGACAATAGTGAGTCGTGAACTTGTTCGGCTTCCAACCGGCGCAGGTTCATCCGCCAGCAAAGCGAGTTGTCAGGGTCAACGGCCATGCCAACTTCGTGACTCGAGGTACTCATCTGCCAGGTTCGCGAGAGGACGATTTCGCGTATGAGTGGCTTCAGCTGCCAGCCGTGATGGTCTCGCAGTCGGATTGCTAACCAGTCCAGTAACTCTGGATGGCTTGGCTGCCGGCCGGTTGTGCCGAAATTGTCCACCGGCTCGACCAAAGGCCGACCAACCAACCAGTACCAGACCCGGTTGGCCATAACCCGCGGTGTGAGGGGATTTTGCCGGCTGGTCAACCAATGAGCAAGTTGGACGCGGCCGCTTTCATGTTCTGGAATGGGCTCCACGTCTTCGACGCCGACCGCCTTGATGAAGCCTCGAGGTACGACTTCGCCCAATCGGCGATAGCTGCCCGCGAGATGGATCGCCATGTCGCTGACCTGTTTTCGTGCGTCGCTTGCGGGATACTCCGTCACCGTTGTCGCTCGTAGGTTCCCGCCGGGTAGTTTCGACCTGGGAGTTGACGGCGAGTGCTTGATCAGTTGATCGCCGTTGAAGGTTGCCTGGCGAGCTTTGACCCCTGTCAGCCAACTGCTCTTGAGAATGCCGGCCAGGGCATAGTAGTCCTCAGTCGGAATCGGATCGAATTTATGGTCATGGCAGCGCGCGCAACCGATGTTCAACCCCAGCATGCTCTTACCGATGGTGTCGAGCGCGTCGTCAATTCCATCAAGCTGGATTTGGAATGCATCTCTTTCGGTGAGGTCTCGGGTGGCGAGTGCCAAGAAGCCGGTGGCAACGAGTTGATCGGCCCGCTGTTCATCGCTCTTTGCCGGCAGCATGTCGCCCGCGATCTGCTCGAGCACAAATCGATCGAACGGCGTATCTTCGTTGAAACGTTTGATCACGTAGTTCCGATATAGCCAGGCATTTGTCCAAGTTCGCTGCGTGGAGCCGACGTTGGTGTCGCTGTAGCGAGCCAGGTCCAACCATTGCCGTCCCCACCGTTCGCCGAAACGGGCTGATGCCAGCAGGGAATCGACAAGCTGTTGCGTCGCCCGCGTTTGTCCTTTGTGGTGCACGGCGCGGCGGTACGCGGCGCTCTGCTCGAAGGTGGGGGGCAATCCGGTCAAGGTCAAATAGAGGCGACGGCAGAGCAAGAGTATCGGCGCGTCACTCGCCGGCCGGAGTCCCTCCTTGTCCAGCCGGGCTAGTATGAAGCGATCGATTGCGCCCCATGGCCAGGTACGATCTTCAACGGAAGGCACTTCGGGTGACCTGAGAGGTTGCAACGACCAGAGATCGTTGGTCTCATCGGCCGCTGTGCCACCGCCCTGATGGCCGATGGTGCTGGGCGGTGCCACCCGCGGATCGGGTGCTCCCATCTCAATCCAGCGGACAAAGTCAGCGACGACTGATGCGGGAAGCTGTCCATCCGGCGGCATCTCGAACGACTCGTACCGCAGCGCTTGAATCAGCAAACTCGCTTCTGCGTTACGCGGAACGACCGCTCGCCCCGACTCGCCTCCCCGCAACATCCCGTCCCGCGAGTCGACCAGCAGCGCCCCCTGCTGTTTTCCCGACCGTTGTGAATGGCATTTGTAGCAGCGGCGTACGAGCACCGGGCGAATGTGCTTCTCGAAGAACTCGAGCGGTTCGTCAGCGCGAGAGCAAGGATTGCCCAGCCCGATCCCGGCCAGGAAGATCGGGATCGCGACGCGCGCGAAGCGCACGGGACAAAGCCGCTTCCAACTTACTCGAATTCGAAGTCTTGCGCGCATCCCCGGTTCACAGAATCTCACAAGCAACTTCTGTCTGCATTCGCGACCCTTCCATGCTATCAAACACCGTGTGTTAAGTCGCTAGATTTACGGTTCGCTCGTGCTCGAGAGGAGCTCAAGGACAGCGACGACGAAAGAGCATGAAAGTGGCGGTTGACTGAGCAGTACTTGGTGGGGGCCACCCATCATCTCAGTCGAATTCCAGCAGGTCGGACGATCTTCCATTTTCCCTCCAACTTGCCCTTTCCTCAAACGCTTCCGACTGGTGGGTAAGCGTCGGACCGCAAAAATCCAGGTCTCACGTTCACCCTCCGGTCATTTAGGGTTACACTATTCGTTAGTTCTTTCGCGGGTTCTGAAACGGGGGTGCTGCCTTGAACTTACGCTCGCCCGGGGCCATCTTGCTCGTTTCCTGTTACGAGTTGGGCCATCAGCCTCTCGGTGTGGCTTTGCCACTAGGATTCCTGGAGCGGGCGGGTTTTCAGCCCGACGCAATGGATATCGCCGTGGAGGACTTCGATGTCAACAAAGTTGCGCAGGCCGGCTTTGTGGGCATCTCGGTTCCCATGCACACGGCGTTGCGACTGGGCATGCGGGTGGCCGAACGAATCCGCCAACTGAATCCGAGCTGTCACATCTGTTTCTACGGTCTGTATGCGGCGCTGAATTCTGAGTACTTGCTGGAACACGGCGTCGACTATTGCATCGGTGGCGAATACGAGAAACCGTTGGTGGCGTTGGTCGAGGCGCTGACAACGGATGGCCAGCTGGATGTCGAAGGAGTCATCCGGCGGGGCAAGAAGTCGCTGCCCGTGCTGGAGAAGCTGTCGTTTACCGCACCTGCGCGGCAGGCACTGCCGTCTCTTGATAAGTACGCACGGCTGGAGCACGAAGGGGATTGCCGAACTGCGGGTTATGTCGAGGCTAGCCGCGGTTGTCGTCACCTCTGCACACACTGCCCAATTCCACCTGTCTACGGCGGCCGGTTCTTTGTGCTTCCGAAGGAGATCGTGCTGGAAGACATTCGCCGGCAAGTTGCCGCCGGCGCAACGCACATTACTTTCGGCGATCCAGACTTTCTGAACGGCCCCAAGCATTCACTGCGCGTTGTCCAGGCGCTGCATGAAGAGTTCCCTTCGCTGACGTTCGACTTCACTGCAAAAGTCGAGCATCTACTGACGCGCGGCGAGAATCTTCCGGAGTTCGCCCAGGCCGGCTGCCTGTTTATCATCACCGCTGTTGAGTCGTTGAGTGACAGGGTTTTGACGATCCTAGACAAACGCCACACTCGCGACGACGTGGTAGCCGCGATGAAGTTAGTGCGCGACGCGGGGATCGCGCCACGTCCGACGTGGGTCAGCTTTACTCCCTGGACAACCTTGGCGGATTTCTTGGAGGTGTTGGAGTTTGTCGAAGAGACTGGGTTGATCGACCATGTTGACCCGGTTCAATACTCGATTCGGTTGCTGATTCCGCCCGGTTCTTGGTTGGCTGAACATGAGGAGACGATACCTTACCGCGGCCAGCTCGACGAAGCCGCGTTCACTTATCGCTGGACACACCCTGACCCGCGCATGGATCAGCTGCAGCGAGAAGTCGCCAAGCTTGTGGAGGAAGATGCCCAGGCGGGCGAGGACGCGGCGGCCACGTTTTTCCGTGTGAAGGAGCTGGCCCACGGGCGACAGCCTCTCAACGTCGTAAATGCGCTCCCGGTAGACCGGCAACGTGCTCCGAGGATGACCGAATCGTGGTTTTGCTGAGCGGAACCGACTGAGGGTCAGTTAGACCCTCTGAAAGGGATCTAGATCTCACGAAGAGTAGGAGCAAACAAGCGGTACGCGAAATGCCAAGAACAGAACTAACTGAGCTTCTCAACCTGCAGCGGTCCCCGGTGGCGGTCAAGTTTCAAGCCTCTCCGCCAAAGGACCTGCCTCGCATCGAAAGCCGCGCGGCTTCTGGCTGCAGTTACTGGAGACTGGCTGCCGATGGAGAGTCGTTCTTCACCGAGGCCGCGGACCACTTCGGTTGCCCGATTGGTTCTCACACGCACGGCGTCGATCTTCCCGAAGAAACGGCAAAAGAGCTCGAGGGCTTGGTCGACACCATGGTGCAGTTGCAGTACATCAAACTGGAGGAAGTGCCCGGCATTCCTCAAGTCGAGGCGCCGTTTGGCGTTGCCATCTATGCACCGCTGAGCCAGGCCGATTTCTCGCCAGACGTGGTATTAGTCTGCGGAACTGCCAAGCAAATGATGTTGCTGGCCGAGGCGACGCATGCCGCGGGAATTTCCAGCGACGCATCCGTCGTCGGCCGGCCGACCTGTGCCGCGATCCCGGCTGTCATGCAATCGGGCCGCACGGCGACCAATCTAGGCTGCATCGGCAACCGCGTCTACACAGAACTAGACGAGGATGAATTGTACTTTGTATTTTCGGGTGACCATTTGGACGTGATTGAAGCCAAGCTGGCCACGATCGTCGAAGCCAACACTCAGCTCGAGGCATTTCATCGCGAGCGAGCTGCGGCGGTGGGGTGACCCGCCTTCGCATCGCCCATACTGCAAACCCCGACCTTCCCTACTTCAACATTCCAGGAAGCTACTATGAGTACTCGACACTTCATTGCCGTAGTGCCCTGCGCAGCCGCACTGGCCCTCACGGCGATCGCCGCGTTACCGGCGCAAGCTCAAATTGTCAGTGGTGTGATGACCGTGACCGGCGCCGAGATGCACTGATGAGCTGGTGTGGCGTGTGACGCCACTGCACGTCTGTATGACGTGGACGAAGACTCGGTTGTATTCAAGAAACTTGAGAAAACGGAAAAGTACGATCAGGGCACATTTGGATTCCGTGCGCGGAAGGGAAGGTTGATCGACCTGGACAAGCTGCACGAGAGCATCTGGGCGACCAGACTATCAGGTGGAACCAGGAGCGGCTTGGTCAGCCTGGATGTGACTGCGGTGGGATACGTTGCTCAATCCGGTGGCTCGGTTGTGCTGCGCGTGGCTGATTCGGATGCAGAGTTCATCATTGCTCAGCATCCTGAATCGCGGCATCAAGTGGCATTCAGCAATGT
Source organism: Pirellulaceae bacterium (assembly GCA_965223305.1). Classification (GTDB taxonomy): domain Bacteria; phylum Planctomycetota; class Planctomycetia; order Pirellulales; family Pirellulaceae; genus CBDCWT01. The sequence continues at coordinate 126,087 of CBDCWT010000081.1, forward strand.
ACGTTCGGCGCCCGGTGATCGGCTCGTCAAGCTAAGCGGCCGCATCGACAACTATTCCGGTCGCTGGCCACAACTTCTGCAAACGAAACCAAAGAAACCGCGGCGAATCTTGCTGACACGATTCGAAGTTCTACAACCCCAATGACCCGAACGCGAGAACCGTGACCCGATGGACGAATCTCAGAAAGTACCTACCAGTCAAACGGCATCTACCAAGAAGACGACCTTGTTCGGGGCGCTATTGGGCGCTGCGGTGACTGTGCCCAATTGAACTGCCGCTGGAATACTTTCCCTGCTCGGGTTA
>CBDCWT010000082.1:0-65990 GCA_965223305.1 Pirellulaceae bacterium
ACACGCGGGCAAGGGCAAACATGATCTCGCCAGGAAAGATGGTGTTCTCCGCCTCGTAGTAGCTGTGATCCCGGGGCACGTCGTACTGCCGGAAGTGACCGTTGGGGTCCTGCATGTACAGAAGCTCACGGGCGAGACAGTTGAGCTCGTCCTCGTAGGGGCCGATGTCGATCGAGTCGGCCATGGCCAGAATCGACAGGATGGTCACCGCGACGCTGCCCATCTTGGCGTTGGGCACCTTTGCGGGAACATCGGTGTGCCAGACGTAGCAGCGGTCTCCGACCCGCTCGAGGTGATCGAAGGTGTACTGCAAGCCGCGCTTGGCGGACTCGACCAGGCGCTCGTCCGGCGCGATCTTGTTGACCAGCATCAGGGTGTACGGATTGAGCGCGTGCCGAACGATGTTGTTGCCCTCCCGCCAGCGACGCCCCTCCCTGCGGAGCGGCTTGTACCGATAGCGGAACTGGCCGTCGTCCAGCTGGTTGCGCCAGAGCCAGCGCGCCCCGAGAACCAACGAGCGGGTCAAGCGGGCCTTGGTGACGTCCGAGACGCGCACCATCGTTGTCCCCCGGTACATCTGGCGCACTTCCTTGCCGGGACGGATCTCCACGAAATTGAGGGTCGCGAACCGGCCAAACCGGTTGTCGGGGTCGCGCCACGCGCCCTCCCGGAGGTCGGATCGCTTCTCCAGCTTCTCGACGAAGCGCTCCTCCGAGCCCACGCCGCCCTGCAACGCCTCCGAGGGAAGCCGGAGGTTCCATCGGCCGCCACTGGCGATGAAGGCCCCCTCGTAGCCGAGCTCGAGGTTCCACAGGAGCCGATTGGCGGCACGGTCGGTGACCTCGGCCATGTCGAAGAAGATGTCGATCTCCACCTCCACGAGCTTCATGGCCTCCCGGGGCTCATCGGGAAGATCCGCCCGCGCCCGCATCCGCGCCCAGTTCTTGTTCAGACGGTCGACCGCCGCGTCCACGGCGCCCCGCAGGGTGCTGGCGGCCGAGGTTCGCCAGGAGATCTTCTCGTGCTCCAGGTCCTCGGACTGGAACGAGCGCAACGAGATCACCACACGGTGGCGTTTTCCGTCGACGGCCAACGTCGACGGGTCCAGGTCACCGGGCCAGCGCGCATCGTCGTACCCCGACAACTTGCGACGGATGTAGCGGATGACCTTCTTCGCCTGTGCGTGGCTCACCCGCAGCGGGGGTCCGATCCGGTAGAGCGTGTGGGTTGCGCCGCGGACGACCGGGTGAAAATACAGCATGGGGAGGGCGTCTCGGAGACGACTCCGCAGGGTCGTGGCCTGGCGGTCCAACCAGGGCGGCGCCACCGGACCTCGGGTGTCCACGAGCAGGAAGTCCATCCCCCGCCCGCGGAGCCTCCAGGACGTCGCCCGCACGTTGGTACCCGCGGCGTCGATCACCTGGGACTCCACCATCTCCAGACGATCCCCGGCCAGCTCCTGCCACGGGGCGGCCGGCGACGAGGCCACCGCGCCGGACGCGAGATACCCCACCTTTCCTGGGGCCAGCGCGAGGGCCTTGCGCATGGCGGCCATGGTCTGGGGCGGCTCCCGGTCGGCGGGCTCGGGCCGGCGGATGGAGCGCCCCGCGCGCTGGAAGAAGCGTCCTGCCTTCCACCGCTCGTCGGGTCGGGGTCCCTGGTAGTCGGGATCGTCACGGGGATCGGGGCCCTTGGAGCCCCCCCCGGACCGGGAAGAACGCTCATCGCGGGGTCGGCTGGTGTCGGTGCCCCCCGCCCCCGACCAGGCCCAGTACCCCAGTCCGAGCGCCACCACGACGAAGATTCCGAGGCTCGTTCGGCGCGAGATCGCAAGGATCATGGGCCCCTTCTAGCATTATTTCTCGTCTGCTCACTCCCTCGTGTATCCTGCTCGCATGAACGGTAGGCTTGCCCTTTTCGCAGCCGCCTTTTTGGTTTGCGCGGCTCCCCTCGTGTCCTACGCACAGCCCCGTCGCCCCACGCAGCAACAGGTGCGGGAGGCCGCCCGTGTCTACCAGGAGGGTTTGACCCTCATGGAAGGGGGCAATCCGGAGGCCGCGCTGCCGAAGTTCCGTCAGGCCTACGATCTTGCCAGCCCACCGAACGCGCTCTTCAACATCGGGGCGTGCTACGAGGCGCTGCGCAGCTTCGAGCAGGCGCTGGAGTTCTACGAGCGATATCTCGTGGAGGCCTCCAGTGCCGACGACCGGCGGGATGTGCAGCAGCGCATCGCGCAGATCCGATCGATGAAGTCGTACCTGTCGATCTCCTCGGAGCCCACCCAGGCCCAGATCTTCGTGGACAACGCCCCGGAGCCGGCGGGGTCTCACCGACACCGAGATCGAGCTATCGCCCGGGAACCACGTCATCACCATTCGCTTGGAAGGATTCGAGGACGCTACCAAGAGCGTGTCGCTCCGAATCGGCCAGCGAAAGGCCTTGCCCTTCGCTCTGCGACAGGCGGGCGGCGGTGACTCGAGCCAACAGGTGGTCATCGAGCAGCCGGGCCCCACGCGGACGATCGTCGTGACCCGCACCGTGCAGGCCCGCGAGCGCAACACCCCCTACTACGTCGATCTGCACCTGGGGGCCTACCAGGGCTTTATGAGCGGCGTGAGCAGCTTCGCGCTCAACCTACACTCCGCCCTCGCCATCGGACGCGGGTTCCCCATCGCGGATCGCCTCACCTTCGACATCGGACTCGCCCTGCAGATGACGGGGGTCGGCGGGGACAACAATTCGAGCACCATTCTCTTCCCGGGAATCCGGATCCAACCCCGGTTGCGGCTCGCCCTGAACGAGAACATCGATCTCGCGGTGTTCACCGGCCTGGGGATCACCCTCGCCGTCAACGCCACCGAAGACCAGTGCTCGCGGGCGGACGAGTGCGAGCATCCCATCCTCAAAAACTCTGCCACCGACACCGCGTCCCTGTTGGGCTTCGAGTTCGGCCTCATCGGCCGCTACATCCTGAGCAACGGAATCGGGTTCGGGCTGGGACTCGGACTCGACTACGTCCTCAAGGACACGTTGGCCGGTGGGCAGCTCCTGCAATCCAACCTGCTGCGTGTCATCATCGCCCTCGCCGGCTCCTACCGCTTCTAGGGCAGCGGTCCCTCGTCGCCGAATTGGGCGACGGGGGGGCTCTCCACCGGCACCCGAACGAGAACGTCCACGTTCCTGACCCCTCCGTCGACAGTCCCGAGGCGGAGCAGCGCTCCTACGGTCTGGCGTCCTCGGTCCGGGTCGGGGCGCAGCCCCCGACCGGCACAGCCCGACGAGCCAAACCGACGCGCCTCGCATGCGGCCAGGGCGAGACGAGGGTTTCGGGGCGGCAATGTAGCCACTTCCCCCCACCGGTGGGGAGAAGTCCCAACCGACGCTCCGGTTTCCGCATCGTCACGCGCGCTTCCACGGTCGCCGCGTCAGACCGCCGCACCGAAGACCGGAGCCGCCCGCACCCCGGACGCGGCTGCTGCGGCACCGCCCCCGGCGACGCCCGCAAATCGGATCGGTCGCGTGGACGGTCAGCGCAGGCGCGGCCCGGTCCGACCCTTTTGAGAGAAGATGCTCTCGATGGGGTCGGGTTCTGGCTGCGCAGGGCGCGTCGGACGCTTGGCGGGGCGGTGACCCGGGCGCTTCGTGGTTCGCCGCTCGCCATCGTCGTCCGACTCCTCCGAGCCACCGTCCTCCTCTGCGCCCGACGGCGAATCCTCAGCCGGCGTCGGAGCAGTGGCCGCACCCCCATCGGGGGTGTCGTTGGTGGCCCCCGGCCCCGGGGGAACCAAGGGCGGTGACTCGGGGGGGGGTAGGTCCCAGGGGCCCAACGGGCGGTGCTCCCGGACCCGTCGGGCCGGCGACCTGGATGCCCGGTGGGGTACCGGGGGGCGCCGGGGTCTGGGACGACAGCGCCAGCCCCAGAAGCACACCCGCGGCGATGATGAGCACCACCGCACCGCCGATCAGCATGGTCCGGTTGTTGCGGAGCCCAGCCACCTTGGCGGGGTGGATCGTATGTACGGCCGGTACGATGGGCGGCGTGCCCGTCGGCCCGGCGGACGCGTGCATGGGAGCCGGGGTCACCGCAATCATGCCGCTGCCCGAAGGCCCGGCCGACTGCAGTCCCGCCGGAGTGGCCGTCACGGGCACCGGGGTGCTCACGACGCCATCCTGCTTCGCGGTGACCGAAGGCTGGAACTGGGCCCGCCCGGTCACCCGACCCACGCCGGTGGCTTCCCGCGCGGCGTCCATGCCCGGCTGAAGCTGCGCCATCGCGTGCAGCTCCGTGTAGACCTCTGCCATGGATGAAGGACGACGGTCGCGGTCCTTCTCCATCATCCGCATGATCAGCCCACCGAGGGCGAGCGGGATGTCGTCGCGCAGGCTGCGCGCGTCCCGCGGTGCGGCGGCGAGATTCAGATGGATGTACTCCATCTCGGAGTCTGCCGGAATCGGCGGCTCCGTGGTCAGCATCTCAAACAGGATCACGCCGAGAGCAAAAACATCCGCCCGTCCGTCGAGCTCCTTCTGTTTGATCTGCTCGGGCGCCATATAGCGCGGCGTCCCAATGAAGGAGTTCGTCGCCATGCTGTGGCCGGAGTCGACGCGCGCGATTCCGAAGTCCAGGACCTTGACGAAGTCGCGGTCGCGCTGAGGCGTGAGGCGAAGGTTTTCCGGCTTTAGGTCGCGGTGAAGGATCCCCTTCGTGTGCGCCTCGTCCATGGCCTCCGCGATCTGCATGCCGATCGAAATCACGCGATCGATCCGCATGCGGCCCATCCGGCGCATCACCGTGTCGAGGCCTTCGCCGGTGATGAACTCCTGCACCATGAACGGGACACCCTCGTCGGAAAACCCGAGGTCGAATACCCGAACGACGTGCGGAGACGTCAGCTCACGTGCCGCCTTGGCTTCCGTAACGAAGCGTTTGGCGATCGCGGCATCGTGCGCGAGCTCCGAGTGCAAGAACTTGAGGACGACGTGCCCGAGCTCGTGCTGTCCGTGTTGGTGCGTCGCGACGAACACGGTCCCGAACCCGCCGGCCGCGAGCCGTCGGTCGATCCGGTACTTCCCGTCGATCAGCTTGCCGATGTATGGATCGGCTGGCCAGCCCTGAGCCGGACGACGCGCCTGACAGGCCGGGCATTCGGGATCCGCGGGCTCTCGTTGTTGGCGACAGGCATGGCAGAAGGTTGCGAGCATAACGGAGAAGGTCCCCTCAAGCCTCTACTTGAATGAGGATACGGCCAAGGCTGGGCGAGGACAAGACCGGGGCGGCCCAGCTCCAGTGCCGACATCTGACCACCGCGGGGCGGGCCTTGACGGGTCGCGAAGGACCCAGCTACCGTCCCGCGACTCAAAAGGACAGGCAAAATGCAGCAAACGCTGAGTGGTTGGGCAGTAATCTTGGGTGCGTCCAGCGGGTTCGGGGAGGCTACATCAATCGCCCTCGCGAAGGCCGGAATGGACATCTTCGGAATTCATCTCGACCGCCGCTCCACGATGGAGAATGTGGAGCGCATCGTGGGTGAGATTCGCGCGGCCGGACGGCAGGCGGTTTTCCACAACGTGAACGCAGCGGACGCCGACAAGCGCGCCGCAACGATCGCCGCGATGGAGCAGCACCTCGGGGGAAAGAAGGGGGAGATCAAGCTGCTCCTGCACTCGTTGGCCTTCGGGACGCTCAAGCCCTTCTTCGCAGAGACGCCCGGAGACGTGATCAACCAGTCCCAAATGCAGATGACCTGCGATGTCATGGGTCACTCGCTCCTGTACTGGACCCAGGGTCTGGTGTTCGCAGGCCTCCTCGGAGACAACGCACGCATCTTCGCGATGACGAGCGCCGGCTCGCGGGCGGCCTGGCGCGGGTACGGCGCCGTCAGCGCCGCCAAGGCGGTCCTGGAGAGCCACATTCGCCAGATGGCGGTCGAGTTGGCGCCGCGCCGCATCACCGCCAACGCGATCATGGCGGGAGTCACCGACACGCCGGCATTGCGGAAGATCCCCGGACACGAGGAGATGGTGGAGGTCGCGAAGCGAAAGTCCCCGGCGGACCGCTTGACGACACCAGAGGACGTGGCCTCGGCCATCGTATGTCTCGCCCAATCCGGAACCCACTGGCTGACCGGAAACACCCTCCAGGTGGACGGGGGCGAGATCGTTTCGGGGTAGGAACCGCGCTAGGGTCGGCGAAGAATGGGCACCCCGGGGGCGGACCGCACCGGAGGGAGGGACGACTCGAGGGCTTTTTATCTCGAGGGGGGCGCAACCTCCACCGCGGTACCCATTCTTCGCCGGCCCTGCCGGCCCGTCCGCGCTCGTCGTTTGGGAGCTGAGCAATCGGCATACCAGCACCTCCGCGACGGGGAAGGGCGCGAACCACCGCCGAACGCGGCAGCCGGAGTCTCGACGGGGGGGAGGTCCATCCCCGCTAGGGGAGGACTGACCCAACCCGGTCGAGGGGACGAGCCAACAAGGAGGCTCCACCGATCTCTGCCGCGGCCACGTGCAGCGCTGCGGGCACGACGTTGGCGATCTCTTCTGCCGCGTTTCGGGGGTTGTACCAGCAGAATGGATCCAACGCGCGCCAAGGGGCGCCGAGCTCCAGGCCGCCCTTGGACACCTCGATGAGGAACGTGAGCGCCCCAAACCGGTCCCGGAAGAAATCGAGCTCGCTCCCCCGAGCCCAAAGGAGGCGCGGGAGCGACCCCACGCGGACGATCCGATACGGATACCGAGGCTGGAGGGCCCGCATCTCTCGGCCCACCTCCCGGTAGAGGTGCTCGTCGGGGGGGGGTCTGCGGCTACCCGAGTAGGGAATCAGGAAGTAGCCCCCAAAGGCGTGCAAAGACACGACCCGCGACGGAGGCTGGGCGGCCGCAAGGTCCCGCAAAGCCCGCGTCTCGGGCTCGCTCCACGCGGCTTCTCCCGGAGCGTCCCACCCGAGTGCCCGGCGCGGGCGGCCCCGCCAGTGAATCGGAAAGTTGCGGTTCAGGTCGACCCCGTTGGCGTTCTTCCGTGTGAAGCGACGACGGCGCGCCCCGAAGGTCCTGCTCCACGTGGTGGTACCCGTCGGGGTTGGCGATCGGCACGAAGGTGAATCGAGCGTCCCGGTAGCTGCTCGGCGTCCATCCGTCGCGCCGCCCCATCGAGCAGAGCAATCAGCGTCTCGACTCCGATCCACTCCATCGCGTGGATCCCGGCGACGTACAGGCAGGCCACCCGTGGCCGTTCCAGGGGCCGCACCAGCCGGTAGGCGATCAGGGGACGTCCCTCGACGGACGCTCCGTACTCGATGCGTTCGATTCGATCCGGGTGCTCGGCGGCCAGAGCGTCCGCGGCCGCCAGAACCGCCTCGAGACCCCGGTACGGCCCGTAGCGATCCACGTCGATCACGCGGGCGGATCCTCGCTCTGGAACCGGCCGTCGCGAAACACGATGCGGGTGGGGCCGGGAACCCGGGGCTGCCGCTCCGGATGTCGGGGATCCCCCGGCAAGATGATCACGATCGCGTCGTCGATCATCTCCAGGGTAGGACAGATGGGTGCGAGGTCGGCACGCTCGGCCGCCGCTCGCAGAGAAGGCCAGTCGGCGATCGTCGCCAACAGCTCCAGGTTCCGAAGCGTCGGCGGCATCAAGCGGAGCTGACCCGCCCGGCCTTCCGCCAAGGCTTGGGGGATGGGAAACCAGCGCGCGTCCGCGGTTTCGGTGGGATGTCGCTCGACGTTCGCGCCAGCCGGCATCCGAGCCAGGTAGAAGCGCGTGTCGAAGCGCTTCGGTTCCGCCGCCGGGGTTACCCAGCGCGCCCACGGAGCAAGGTCCTCCGCGGTCAGCGAGACCCCCACCTCCTCCCGCAGCTCGCGAACGGCACACGAACGCAGCCCGGACTCGCCCGACCCATCCTGGGGATCGAGACGACCACCGGGGAACACCCACGCCCCCTCCCATGAAGGACTGGGTGATCGGTCGCTGAATGAGAAGGACCTCGAGCCCGCCCGTGCCCTCCCGGACCAGGATGACGGACGACGCATCGCGCGGAACAGCTGGGGCAGGAGGCATACGGTTCGCGCATGGTAGCCCCCCAGAACCGACGGTGCACGGGGCAACCTTTCGCCGCGACCACGAGCGGGCGCAGAAAAACGCCCGTCCGAAACGCAACCCGACCGATTCGCTGGGGGCCCACACCCACCGACCTCGGCGGGTCCGGCCGGGGGGGGCGCGGCAGGGGCGCGTGGCGCGTACGGTCAGGCGGAGCGGGCCGCGTCTGCACGAGCAGGACGAACCGATGTGGGCTGGGTCCAGGCACACGCCCCATCGGGCCCCATCACCCGGGCGCGGACGTACCCGTCCGTGCTCTGGGTCGAGTACCCGGGCTCGGTCCCTGCCACCTCGGCGAGGACCCGGCCCTCTCGTCCGATGAACTGGGTCCGGTAATGCCCGGGCCGTTCGCCATCGTCAATGCGAAGGCGGACCTCCCAGGGGGTGGACCGCAGCTCGCCAAGGACGACGCCGGTGCTGGCGTAGAAGTCTCCCACCGCAAGGGCGGTCAGGATCGCGTCGCGCGTACGGGCACGGGCGCGCACCATGACCCAGCCTCGCCCCGGGTTGGCCAGGCGATCCCCGCTCTCGGCGAAGTGGTGGGCGTCATCGACCGCGGTTCCCCAGTACCACCGCCCGCGGGACAGGCAGGCGTCCCCAGAGCTGCTCCACGCTCGGGTGATTCGCATCGCCTTCGTTCCGGGCAGCGGGATGACCGTTGAAGATCTCCAGGAGGGGGGCTCCTCCGGCATCCAGCAGGTCGTCGAGACCGAGGGCGTATCGATAGTTGGGGTGGTTGACGGCGGTCACCGCACCCGCCGCACGGGAGATGGCCACGTTGGCAGCCAGCGTAGGCCCGGTCTGGTCGCCGAGGATCGGCAGGATGCGGTGATGGGAACCAAACGCGTTGACGTGGACCGGCAAGCCCCCGGCGCTGGCGGAGACTTCCTCGCCCGCGATCAGCAGCAGTCCCCCCGCCGCGGTCCCTTCTGGCCCCAGCTCGTTGTGATCGGTCAGCGTCAGGAAGTCGTAGCCAGCCCGACGGTACCAGTCGGTGACGACATCGGGGGGGCTGTCCCCGTCTGAGGTCGTGGAGTGTGCGTGGAGGCTGCCTCGAAGCCAGAGGGTCGACATCGCGTTAGAAGACATCCAGGGTCTGGGGCGGGTCTGTGCGCAGCCATGCATCGACTTGGGCGACCGCGGAAGCGGGCTCGATGCTGGCCTTGCCGAGCCTGACCGCCTGCGAGGGCGTGAGAGTTCCCATGTAGATCTCCGCCCATGACGCTGCGTCGGTGGTCAGCTGGGGCGCCCCACGGGACACGCCGGCCTCGACCGAGGCCTCGCCCTCGGCCCACCGCACGGTCCACGGACCACCGTTGTCCTCGAGCCACGGGTCGATGACGCGCAGCGTGAGCGTCCCAGACCCGGCGGCGTATCCGCGCGCCTCGAGCGCGGCGGGCACTCGGACGATCCGAACCATGGGCCCGACCACGACGTCGGCCGCAACCATCCAGAGTCCGCGCACGAGCTCTGCGGATGGGCCGCGCGGATCCTTGAGCAAGGTGTGGAGCGCCTCGTCCGGAGCCACGCAGAGATGCACGCGGGCCACCTGGTCGGATTGGGCCGCCAAGAAGCCGAGCAAGGCGCGGCGCGCACCGTCGGTCCGGGCGATCTGCTCGACCACATCCAGAACGATCCGGTTGTCGGCCTCCGGAAGCAGACGAAACACCACGTAGCCTTCAGCCGCAGGATCCGCGGCGCTCGCGGGAGGCACGAACACCACCCGAACCCCCTCCGGCGACAACAGGGCCCTCCAGACCCGTTCGGAGCGGCGAATCAGTCCGTTGTGGGACGCGGCGTAGGACTCGTAGCACTGCTCGAGCAGGCGGAGGTCGTCGCCTCGCGCCACGCGAACACGGGACCGCTCCGGTCCCAGCTCCAGCGCCTGAGGAACGAACCGGTAGCGATGCTGACTGCCAGAGAAGCCCCACCCCAGGCTCCGATAGAAGTCCACGCGAAAGGGATACAGCATGCACAGGGGCGCGCCGCGATCGCGAAGAATCTGCATCATCTGCCGGAGCAGCGCCCGCGCCACGCCTTGGCGCCGCGCTTCGGGCGACACCCCGACCGACGCCACGCCGCCCATTGCGACGGGGCGGCCCCCGATCCACGTCTGCATGGGGAACAGGAACCCGTGCCCCACCAGAGCTCCCCCTTGCTCGACGATCAGCAGATCGTCGAGAGCGCCGCGCGCGTTCTCACAGAGATTCCGGCGACGGGCCTCACGACCCCGCACGTCCGGAAAGGAGGTCAGGTGCACGTCGATGAGTCGCTCGACGTCGCGCTCGCGGGCAGCGCGGATGCGCAGGTCCGGCGGACTCGCAGGCATGGCGTCAGCATCCAGCAAGCTTCGGCGCATTGCAAACCTCGTTCGGCTTCGGGGAGCAGGATTTGGACGTGGGACGCGAGCTCAGCCTACGATCGTGATCATGAGGTGGAGGAAACGCGCCTGGCGCACGCCAGGACAAAACCGATCCGAGATTCGGAAGGCCTTTCCGGGCACTGTGGAGGTCATCGGTCCCTGGGACGAGCCCCTCCCGTTCCCGGTGCGGGACCTGTCGGCCGATGGGGTGTTCGTGGTGAGCGACTGCCTGCTCGCTCTGGGCGAGGAGGTCGTCGTGTCCATGCGAGTCCCCGGCTTTCGTCGCGAGATCACGGTCTTCGGCGAGGTAGCGCGGGTGTGCTGCCCCCGGCGGCGAACCGACCGCGGACACCCCGGGATGGGAATCGCCTTCCTCGACGCGGCGCCGCTGGAGCGGCTCGCCTTGCGCGAGTCTCTCCGGACCGTCCCGCCCCCCCTGCCCCTCCCCTGAGCACGCCGGCGGAGCCTCGGAGGGCCTTGGCCGCCTCCCGACCGCCCGGGCCGGGGAGGCAAGAACCGACGCGCGATTCGGTGACCCCGGCCCGGACGAAACGGGCTAGACTCGGCCAGACGCGCATGCGGGTCCTGTACAAGACCATCTGCGACCGCTGCTTCATGCTGTATCGATCCGAGCTCGAAGCGGAGGGTTGGTTCGGGGTCAGGAGCGGGCGCCGGACGCACGGTCGTGGCGAGGCGCTCCTGGTCGGAGGCGGCGCCAGGTTGCCGATCAACTGGCCGCGTCTCGGGACGGCCAGTCGCTCTCCGCGGCGTTGGAGAACCTGATGGATCGGGCGGAGGAACAGGTGGCGGCCGCGGAGCAGGCAATGCAGGCAGCAGATCCAGATGCTCGGTTACAGTCGGCGCAGGACGCCGAAAACACGCTGGCTGAGTTGGCCGCGGAAATCAAGTCGTCGCTGCCCGATTCGCAGCAGCAGGGCGAGTCGCAGCCAGGTGGCCGGGACGCGGAGGCAGGTGAGGCCGGCCGCCAGTCAAAGGAGTCAGACCAATCATCCAGTGACCCAGGCACACCTCAGGGAATGCCGCAGGATGATCCCGCTGGGTCACAAGACGAAAGCACGATGTTTGACAGCCGCACCGGAGACAACCCGCAAGACTCTGATGTACTCCAGAGGCGCTTTCACGACGAAACCTGGTTCGCCAAACTGCCGCCGGCTTTGCAAAGGGCGATTCAGACCCGCACGCGGCGTCCCGCACCACGTGGCTACGAGCGACGTTTGAGGCGGTACTTCCAGCAAGTTGACTAGCCGGGCCTAAAAGGCCCATCACCATCACTGATACCCTTGATCATGCCCGATTCTATTAACGACATTCTTCAAATTACCCGGCGGCCGCAGGTCGAGGACGCGACGCTCGTCTTGGCATTCTCCGGTTGGATGGATGGGGGGGATGTGTCGACGGGGACCGTGCGTCGGCTGGTTGAGCTAACCGAAGCCAGCCAAATCGCCGCCATCGACCCTGAGCCGTTCTACATCTACAACATGCCGGGGTCGATGGAATTTGCCGCCTTGTTCCGCCCGCACATAGAGATCCGCGAGGGGCTGGTAGAGCAGATTGAAATGCCGACCAGCTTATTCTACAGCCATGATGCGGAGCACCTGCTGTTTTTCGTAGGCCGGGAACCAAATATGCACTGGAAGCAATACGGTGAGTGCATTCTCAGTTTCGCCCACGAAATCGGCGTGCGGCGCATCTTGTTTGTCGGCTCCTACGGCGGCGCGGTACCACACACGCGTCAACCTCGCTTGTACGTCACCTGTTCTGAGAAACGACTGTTAACCGAAATGCAGCCTTACGCCGTGGGAAGAACAGGCTACGAAGGGCCTGGGTCCTTCACCTCTTACCTGATGACTCAGGCGCCTTCCGCCAAATTAGAGATGGTCTCGCTGGTCGCCGAAATACCGAGCTATCTACAGGGAACCAACCCATCGTGCATTGAGGCAGTCACGCGTCAGCTGGCGAAGATTCTCAAACTGCCGTTACAGCTCGATGCGCTCCGCAGCGAGAGCACCCACTGGGAGCTGGCAATCTCGCGGCAAGTCGAAGAGGACGAGTCGCTCACGACGGAGATCCGCAAGTTGGAGCAAGCATACGACGACCAGCTGCTGGAAGACGCTCAATCGAAGGAAGAACCGGAGTAGCTTGTTCAATGAGCAGCCGCGTCCGGTGCCCGAGAGTGCTTCTTGCCGAACCCGCCAGAGCCGTAGCCGAACTGCCAGAGTTTGGTAGCCGAACTCGCCAGAGTTTGGTGGTAGCCGAACTCGCCAGAGTTTGGTGGACTGCCGATTCGTCCAAATTCTGGCGAATTCGGCTACAAGACATCCGTCGGACCAAAAGAGATACGCAAACAGACCGATCCTAACCCGAATTATTCATGAGCGATCTACTGCGAGGTCGTAAGTCCATCCGTGGCTTCGTCATGCTTCACAATTCTCCCTCGACGTATTGCTTCAATACGCCTGCGGAAGAATTGCTCGCCTTCCTTGCCACGAACGTACTTACAACCTCTCGCCACGATCTTCATGAATAATCCGGGCTAAAACTCAATGTGCCGGCTTCCAGACGCTGACTTTGGTCCGGCCGTTAGCGTCAACGTCTTCAGGTCGGGTCGGTCTTTGCCCACCCGCACGGTGTACTCCCCGCTGGCGTAGACCGGCGGCTGAAACTGCTTGCCACGAATGCGAATCGTGTAGAGGATCTCACCTCCGGACGCCGCGGCCACTTGGACAACCGGATTTTCACTGTCGAAGGTTAGTTCCGGTAACCATGCAACCGGCTTGCGGCCGTCGTTGTCTCGCCAGGCGACCGTGATCGGCCAACCTGGAAACTGCGCTTGGTCACCGTCGCTGGCCTTGGCGAATCGCGGCCAACACTCGAAGGTGATCGTGCGGGCTACTTTGTCAAAACGGGCAATACCATAGCCGTCGGCGCGCTTCAGTTCGTCCGTGCGGTCCTCAGGGTTCGCGTAGGCCAGCATGGTGAGCTTGTTGCCCAATCCGTCCTCGTAGTCACCGGTCCAGGGAAGCGGACTGCCGGAAACCGCGTTTGGGCCAGCTTGCTGATCGGCAGGCTGCCACCAACGGCCGTAGATTGTGTTGACGATCGCCGGGCTAGTAAAGCCGTACGGACCGTCGCCGTATTCGTCGATCCCATGCTTGACCGTCACTGCCAGATGTTGGTCTCCACAAAGGTGTGGTGCCCAGGCGCGGCGGATCTCGGTCAGCGCCTTACGCCGTCCGGTTTGTGGCCAGCCGTTGCAGTCTAAGTCGGCCAGCAGCCGGTTGTCAGGTTGACCGTGAAGGTGAACCGCCCCACAAAAGGCGGTTTGTGAAAGGACCGCCTTCATTTCAGCTCCCGTCCAGTCCTGCCCCCATTCGTGCAAGAAATCGAGCTGGCGGGCGCCGAGCAGCTGGAGGCCGCGGACATCGACCGACGCGCGATCGTAGTTCGGATCGTTGATATGGTCGGGCCGCGGGCCCAACCGGGGAATCTTGTGCTCCGGACCGCTCTTGAACTTGCGGTCCTCCAAGATGGCAAAGTCGATACCACCGACTCGCAACCGCGTGTAGTAAACCGTGATTCCCTGCTGAATCGGGGTCGCATCGTACGGATCGGGAAGATGCCATGTCTGCTGCCGCTGTACCATGTTCACGTAACTGCTCGGGTAGAAGTAGCCGCCGTCGGGTCCCGCCGGCGTCGCAGCCTGTTTCCCACCTTCTCCCCAAATGTTTCCCTGACCGACGTCGTGATCGTCCGGAATCGTAATCACCGGGCGGTCCTTGAGGATCTCACGAAACTGCAATCCGAACTCCAACCAACCAGCCGTGTGTTCCGTGTGGTGATACGTCTGATCGCCGGCAAAGAAGAGCAGATCGGGATCCTGTTGCGTCAAATTCGCCACGATTTGAGGCCGCGGACCTTTTGTACGGGCGGAGTTACATGAGAGCACACCCACCACGATCTGGGCCTTGTCGGTGGGATCACGACGAATCGTGCCCGCGAACACGGCCGCCTCGCCATGCCGCACCCGATAGCGAACCGTGCGGCTAGGATCCCAATCGCGGATGCGGAAGTGGGCACTCCAACCCGGATAGCGGACCTCGCTCCGTGCAGCCTCCTCCCAAGCACCGTCACGTTGCAGCTCCAATCGCGCAATCCGTTCCTCCTCAGGCTTGAGCGGAAAGAGCTGCGCGGTCAGCTTAAGCTGCTGGTCGCTGACCGTGTAGACCGCAAAAGCGACCACTTCGTCTCGCGGCACGTCCATCTCAACCGGAGGCTTCAGCATCCGCCGCTGTCTACCTGCAACCGGTGGTGCCGGCGGCAGCTTCCACCACTGGCCTGTTGCGAAGCCATCGAGTCCAGGAAAGCCGGCCCCGAACGGCTGCGGATTGTCGGCCGCCCAAACGGTCGATCCAGTACCCAGCCCAACACCGAACAACACGGCCAGAACAAGTTGCCTCATCATGAGTTGGATCCCCCTCACTCAATGCCCGTTAACGATTTCTTGTAGCCGAATTTGCGAGAATTTGGACGAATCGGCAGTCCACCAAACTCTGGCGAGTTCGCGACGATCGCGTAGGGGCGGAATGTCGGAAAGAAGTCCTCGACGACGTTGCCCCTTACTGTGACAAGAGCCGCTGTGACTCGGCCAACACGAACTCCGCGTCCATAAAGGGCTCGTAGCTGATGTCCTGCCAACGGATTTGGCCCTCACCATCGAGCAAGAACGTGCCGTGCAGCGGTTGTTGTTCGAAGTCATCATAGGCGCGGTAGGCACGAAATGTGTTCAGCTCCGCGTTCGACAGCAGCGGGAACGGCAGCTGCGCTCCACCTAAGTTAGCGACCGAGATCTGCAGCCCGGCCGTATCATCGGTGCTGATCGCCAGCACCTGGATGCCCGCCTGCTGAAACTGCTCAGTCACCGGCGCGAAAGCATGCAGCTGTTCCGCGCAGTGGAGACAGCCGTGGCCAAGGTAAAAGATGAGCAGCAAAGGCTGGCTCCGGAATTCACTCAGCGAGTAAAAGCGGCCGTCGTGATCAACCAAAGTCCAATCCGGCGCCGGTAGCGGCTGCCAGCGAAACGGACCTAGCGAACCGAGTTCCGGACGGTCGCCCACATCGTCACCCGGCTTCTTGACGATCCGCCAATCGTCGGCGTAGCCTGCGGCGCGAGCTACCGGAGCAAGTCGTTGGAAGATGGGTGATGCCAGATCGATGGACGAAGAGATCTCGCGAAGCTTCGCAAATGTCTCCTTCGCTTCCGCCGGTTGCTCGGCAAACCAAAGCAGATCGACAAACTTGGCGAGCGGCTGGACTTCGTTCTTGTGTGACTTGATGTGATTCCGAGCTGTTTTTAGCGCCAGCTTGCGGTCTCCTGCCAGCAACTGGACCTTGGCGAGATACATGGCGTCGGCATTCCCGGCTTGCTTGAGTTTCTTCCAGCCCTGCTCGTATTCGCCCTGCACGACCGCCCGGTAGCCCTCTAGCGCGGTGATCGCCTTCTCCAGTTTGCGTTTCGTGGCGCGTAGCTTTCGTTGCGCCTCTTTCCGTTTTTTCTCTTCCTCTGAGAGTTCTTCGTCGTCTTGCTCTTCTCCGGACGTTTTCGAGTCAGCTTGCTTGTCGGCATCTCGGTCACCGACCCCTTCAGAACGGCCGGCAGCCGACTTCTCGTCAGAGTCGTCTGCGGCCTCGCCTTCTTGCTGCTGTTTGCGAGCGAGCCTGTCGCCCAGTTCGGCCAACTGAGCTTCGGCGAGCTCGGTATTGCCGCTGCGAAACGCCGCTTGTCCCAAATAGCGGAGCCGGACGATCTGTTCGTCCTCCGAGTCAGTCGGCGCCAGATACGGCGTTTCGGCCAGTGCGATCAACTGGTCCCACAGTTCGAAGCGAGACAGGGTTTCGAGCAGCCGCGTGCGACCGTATCGAGCGCTGCCCCGTTTGTCAAAATGGTTGTACTTGGGATGCCGTGGCAATTCGACCATGTTCTTGGCGAGATCGATCGCATCAGCAACCCGTCCCACGTGGTTGAGATTACGAATCAGCCACTCGTTGTTGTGAGCGAAATTATGGATCTGGTCCGGCATCACCCGGTCGCGCATCATATGCGCGTGGTCGACGCGCGCAGAAGCCTCTTGCTGCCAACAGGCGTCCTCGTAGCGCTTCACGCGTGAGTAGGTGTGCCCCGGCATGTGCCACATGTGGGCAATGGCCGGCAAGGACTGCCCGCAAAGAGCTGCGGAAGCCAACGCCTTCTCCGGCCTCTCGTAGTCCCACAGGTGGATGCGGTAGTGGTGTGCCGGATGCATTGGCTCGACCGCAAACACCTGTTCGATCAGCGCGTCGACAGCCAAATAACTGTTGATCGGCAGCCCATCGTTTCGGTTGTTCCACAATTGAACGATTAGGAACGCCTTGGCCTCCAGGTCGTCTGGAAACTCGTGCACAATTCCTTCCAGTGCCTTGGTGTACTTCTTACTGCGTTCTTTCTTCTGTTTGGGGTCTGCTGCAAGGTAGGTATGAAGGCTCTCGATATAGAGCTGCTCTCGCCTGCTGGCTCCCTTCTTACGCTCCTCGGCTTCGGCAATGAAACCTTTGGCACGTTCCTGGTTGTTCCGATTGGCCATCGCCATTCCCCAATACGCCATCGCACATTGCTCGTCGATTGCAGCGGCTTGGCGAAAGGAACGTTCCGCCTCGAAATACCAAAAGCCATGCAGTTGGGCGATCCCCTGCGTGACAAACTGCTGGGCTTCCGCGGATACCGTGGTCACCGGGAACTCGACACGGCCTAAACCGTCCATCAAGTATGCCTGCTGGCGAGGCCCATCGTTGAAGACTTCGCCGTGATACGAATGTCCGGCTAGTACCTCCGCCGCCGCGGGGCTTGTTTCTTCCTGGGCGACGCCGCCCGATTGAGCATTCGCCGATGGACAGACAATGAGTGACGAGATCGTTAAGAGGAGGATGGAGTAAGTCCGGTGCGCAGGCATGGGCGGTGATCCAGGGAGAGGTGGGCGGCAGATTTCGTCCGATGAAACAGCAAGTGTGAGACAGGAATCCGTGTCGTGGGCGGGCTCTAGTGGTAGTCGGGCTCCAAGCGGCCCGATTCGCTTGGTCCGTTCTATTTTCTCAGCCGCCAGCGACGGGGGCAATCAGTACCAATTCCTCCCCGTCAACTAAAGCGCGGTCGTTCAGCTGTGAAATGGTGCCGACATGTTCGCCAGATACCGCGACCAGGCAAGTCGACGGCAGCGACTGGTCTCCGGGCAGCCGGTCCGCCAGGATCTGTACGGCCTGAGAGATACTGACTTGCTCTGGAACCTCGAGCTCAGATGGCAGTTGACTGCTGGTCTGGTAGCTGCGGCCGGTAAACAAGATTCTGATTTTCATGATCGCCACTTTCAGGGAAGACCAGCAGCTGCGCATACGGGACACTCCGCTACCCGCTGCAGCGTGACTGTGGTGACACGGGCGTGAAAGCCATCGTAGGTCAGCAGTTTACCCCAGAGGGGAGTACCTGTGCCCGAGAGGATCTTGATCGCCTCCAGCGCGGCGAGCGATCCCGTGGCGGCGGAAATGGCCCCCACCACCGGAAAGAACTCCTCAAAAGGAGGTGCCGTCGGATAGAGACATGCCAGACAGGCCGTCCGGCCCGGCGCGACCACGATCAACGTTCCGGTCATCCCCCATTGCGCCGCATCGACTAACGGAATCTGCGCGGCGACTGCCGCCCGATTCAACCGCAGGCGTTCGGTAAAGGTGGGCGGGCTAGAAATGAAAATATCGCACCGCTGTGCGAGCTGGGCGGCCTCCTGATCGTCAGGTTCGTGGTCCAGGGCTTCGATCTCGACAAAGCGGTTCATCGTCCGTAAGTAGGCGGCAAAGTCCCCCGCTCTCGGTCGACCAACACCCGCCTCCGAACCGAGCACTTGCCGGTTCAAGTCCGGCGATATCAGCTCACCACCGTGGGCGATGATCACGCGGCCAACGCCCGCCATGGTCAGCATCAACGCCGCCGGTCCACCCATGCCGCCGGCCCGCGTGACGAACGCCGTCGCATTTTTCAGACGCAGCTGCCCTTCCTGAGAGAGTACGCCAGGGCCCATCTGCCGCCGATACCGTTCCTGTTCGGCCGCAGAGAGCGGACCTTCTGTGGGATGTGTGGGCACCGTTTCTTCCTGTCTCTGGATCTGGCTGGATTGTCCGTTTGTGCTGGTAACAAGCAAGTTCGCATCAACGGTTTCGCCGCGACATATTCACATATGCGTACCCACCGTTGTTTTCCGCAGCCAGCCGCGTCAGAAAGTTCTCCTCGGTTCGCTGTGGACCGAATCCAAACTGAATGCAGTGAATCGAGGTCCGCCCTGCTGCACGCCTCGAGATGCTCTTCAGCTGGGCGCTTGTCAGCGCCGGATCGCCACCATCGGTCAGTAGGAAAATGGCGTCTGGCTTCAGGTAGAGCGCAGCTCTTAGCGCGACCTCGTGCTCGGTTGCGCCAAACGATGCCAAGTTGCTCAGGTGGCCGCGAATCAACTCCAAGTTGGCTGGCGTGGCCGGCAGCAACTTACGCTCCAACAAGAAGGTGCACTGATGATGGTAGGCAATCACCTGGAAACGGTGGTTCGGCTGCAGTGTTGCCAGGCTTTGGACCAACTCTTGCTCGGCGGCATCCATCGCGCCTAGCCCCTGACCGCCCATACTCTTCGAACGATCAATCAGAAAAACAAACGAACGACCCCGCGCCGCAGCACCGCCGAACAGCCGGACGGACGTCACCGGACCAAGCGCCGCCTGGCGACGTCGCCGCTCTGCTTCCTCTGCCAAGATCGCGGACGGGTCGAGGTTCGAAGGTACTCGGCCCGCTGCACCCAACGTTGTTCGCGGTGCCGGCAACAGAGCGGAAGGGTCGATCGCCGCCGCCTCGCGATGGCTGGGCAACGCCAGCTCGCGGGGAGTGAGATCGGCGGTCAGCGCTACGGTCGGCAAAGTGTCCACCGCGGGCTCAGCAGCCTCAGCCGGCGCATCGGCGGAGGCTGCCTGCGAATCGCTCGGTGGGGGCGTTGTCGTAGCGGGTCGCTCCGTCAGAACAATCGAGACAGGCCGCTCAGCGACCGCCAGCATGACCGATCCGCCCGGCCGGTAGCATACCGCTAGGAGAATCAGACACACGGTGTGAAAGATCGCCGATAGCAGCCACGCCGGCACGGGCCACCGCGCAGGAAGATGGATAGGAACTCGCTCCATGGGCTCATTATAACTCGGAGATCACCCCCTCAGTTTCCCACATACTTGGCATAAACCGTCTTGGCTAGCGCCATGTCGTCCGTCCCACCAATGATCGCTCGACCATCCGGAAAAACGGTGATCACAAACTCGTCAATGTGCGCGCGCAGCAAGAATCGGTTCTGCGTAACGCGACCAACACTTGCGAGCTTGCTGGCAAGGTGGTCGAGCGACAAAGCTGGGCGATCCGGAAAACTCAGCTGCACAGCGTTGCGTCCGCAAAGCACGGCCGTGTGGCTTCCCCGCTGACCATCCAGCCAAGGGAACTCGCGACCGTTACAAGCAGGGCAATCGACCGAGTCCCGCAACGCATCCAATTTCACTTGACGGATCTGGTTGTCCCAGAGTTCAAAAATCGTCAGCACACGGCTCACCGCGGCTGCGTTGCCGCTCAGAATCTTTATCGCCTCACAGGCTTCGATCGAAGCAACGACGTTAATAATCGCCGCTAGGATGCCTGCCGTGTCGCAAGTTGGGGTCGTGCCCGGGGGCGGCGTCTCCGGCATCAGACAGCGCAAACACGGCGTCTCGCCCGGCAAGACGGTCATGGTCTGGCCCTCCGCGCCGATGCAGCCGCCGTAGATCCAGGGCAGGCCAAACCGGTGTGCCGCGTCATTCAGCAAGAATCGTGTTTCGAAATTGTCGGTCCCGTCTAGAATGAGGTTCGCGCCATCCAGTAGCTTGCCGATGTTGGTGTGATCCACATCGGCAACCACCGCCTCGACCTCGATCTCCGAGTTGATCCGCTGTAGCCGGGCCTGGGCTGCGACGGCTTTCGGCAAACCGGCGGCCACGTCATCCTCGTCGTACAGCACCTGCCGCTGCAAATTGTTCAGCTCGAGAAAGTCCCGATCTACAATCCGCAGGTGACCGACGCCAGCACGTGCCAGCGTATTTGCCAGCACTGAACCCAAAGCGCCACAACCGCAAATCAAAACGCAGCTGTCTAGCAATCGCCGCTGGCCCTCTTCACCCAGCGGCGGATAGCGCATCTGTCGAACGTAGCGGTCGAGGTTCTGAGTCTGTTCCATGCCGGCTCTTCGGGTTACTGGTTGATTATAAAGTAGCCGGCGAAATCACCCAATCGCGCCAGGTCTCGCTGCAACTGGTCGCACTGCAGGCGAACCTCGCCGGGCGATAGCCGCCCGCGAACTGCCCTCATCGCCACAATGGGCATCGTCGGCAACTCGCCCAGCTCTCGGCCCTCCAGGAAATCGGATTCGCAAAACACCAAATCGGCCCACGGCGCCGGGCTGAGCGTCCCGGCTAAGCTCAACCGCTGCCCCAGTAGCATGTTGCCCGCCGCGTTCCGCAAGGTCCGTTCTTGATGCACGTTGTCTGGAACCACCGCGGCCACGACGGCCGGTGACCGAGCAAGTCGCCGCAGCAGACGGACGAGGTCGCCTGGATCGCCCTCCAGGTACGCGACGACGGGTAAGCCTTCGCGCGCCGCCTCGACGCAGAGTTCACTCGATGGAGTGTCGGCCAACACGACCAACCGCTGAGCGCACCACTCGGCTAACTCGCCAGAAACCAACGACACAGCACCACCCCGTAACACGCAGCGGCGGTTTTCCCAGCGCAAGTGAGTTCCCTGCTGGCCGAAGAACCGGAAGCCGATCTCCCACTCGGCTGTGAACAAACTCGAACCGCTCTCCAACACCTCAACATGCAAGTCATAAAGCGCCGGCAGGTCGGGCGTCCAGTAGCACGGCTCCGACACGACGACTCGGCCCAGCAGACTGGGACCGACGCCGCAGTCGTCCAACCTAGCGGTCGCCGGCAGCGTCTTGGCAACTCGGGACACCGGACCGCGCAGCGTGCCCGATAAGGACCAGCGTTCACCACCCGGAAGTTCCGGCACGCGCACATACAGCTGCGCCTCCAGTGGAGAGAGGCGACCGCAAAAAACCTCGAGGCTCCGCGCCAGCAGCCACTCCTGTCCGTCTTGATCGTCGACTTTTGAAATTGGAGATCGGAGAGTAGAAGTGAAGGTGGAAAGTCCCAAGGTGAAAAGGCAGTGTACCGTTGCCGGTCGACCAACGAGCGGCGGCGACTAGGCTGATTGCTCGTGCTGCGGTTGGCCCAAAGCGTCCGCCAGGAAGCTGCCCGTCGTCGACTCCGGGCAGCGGGCGACCTTCTCGGGCGTGCCCTGAACAACCACCCGGCCACCCTCTTCTGCAGCACCCGGCCCCAGATCGATGATATAGTCGGCGGCCTTCATCAATTGCAAGTTGTGCTCAACAACAATCATCGAATGGCCGGCGTTCAATAACGCATCAAAGCAATCTAGCAGCTGCACAACATCCGAATAGTGGAGCCCCGTGGTGGGTTCGTCCATCACAAACAACGTCCGGTGACGGCGTGCCGTCGTGATGTAAGCAGCCAGCTTCAGCCGCTGAGCTTCGCCGGCCGAGAGAGTGTTGGCCGGTTGTCCCAGTCGTAGGTAGTCGAGCCCCACATCGATCAGCCGACGTAGACGTTCTTGTACTTTGGCTTGCCCGCGGAAAAAGGAAAACGCCTCGCGCACGGTCATTTCCAACACATCCGCTATGTTTCGGCCTCGATAGGTCACCTCGAGAATCTCGTCCCGATAACGTGTACCACGACACTCGTCACACCGCATATAGACATCGGCCAGGAACTGCATGTCGATTTCGACGTGGCCGTCGCCTTTGCAAACCGGACACCGTCCCCCATCGACGTTAAAGCTAAAGTGCCCGCCTGTGTAGTTGTGTGTCCGCGCCTCGATCGTATCTGCAAAGACAGCGCGGATTTGGTCGAAGGCCTTGACGTAAGTAACCGGATTCGATCGCGGCGACCTCCCGATCGGACTTTGATCGATCAAGATGACGTCATCGATCTGCCCGTCTCCGTAAACATCGTCGTACGGCAGAGGCTTGGGCGCATCCTTGCGTTTGCGGTGGCACAAAGCAGCATAGAGTGTGTCTTGAACGAGCGTGCTCTTGCCGGCGCCGCTGACACCCGTTACCAGGCACAACACTCCCAAGGGAAACTCCACCGTCTCCTGCTGCAGGTTGTTACCACAGGCACCGGCCAAACGAATCCAGCCGCGGTTCGGGGCTCGCCTGCGCTGAGGGGCAGATACGCCGCGGCGGCCCGCCAGATAGTCACCAGTCGTGCTGCCCGTGGTGGTCAACATCTTGGCAAACGAACCCGTGTAGACGACCTTTCCCCCGCATTCACCCGCACCAGGGCCGATCTCCACGATGTGATCGGCCGCTCTCAACATCGCCTCTTCGTGCTCGACCACCACCACCGTGTTGCCCCGGTCGCGCAGCGCCTCGATCGCCTTGATCAGCCGATCTACGTCGCACGGATGGAGACCCACCGAGGGCTCGTCCAACACGTACAGCATGTTGACGAGGCTGGACCCCAGCGCCGAAGTGAGGCTGACCCGCTGCGCCTCGCCCCCGCTTAAGGATCGCAGCGGACGGTCAAGCGTGAGATAGCCGAGCCCCACTGACTCGAGAAAACAGAGCCGTTGCCTGACCTGCTCGAGCATGACCTGACCAACCGATCGTTCCCAGTCACTCAAGTCGAATTCGCTCACCAGCCGCAACGTGTCACGAATCTTGCCCCGTGATAGATCGGCAATTGACATGCCGGCGATCTGTGTTGCCAACGCTTCCGGTTTAAGCCGGGCACCCTGGCAGGTCGCGCACTCCCGATAAGTCCGCCAGCGGCTGAGAAACACCCGCACATGCATTTTGTACTTGCGTTTCTCCAATGCAGCGAAGAATCCTGACAACCCCGCGAAACCACGCTCCGGCACGCCATCGTGGATCAGTCGTCGGTGGTGGTCAGTGAGCGTCTCGAAAGGGACGTCGACCGGCAGATCGTAGTCGGGCGCCAGCTCGAGCAAGCTCTTTAGTTCGTGTTCATATGCGGCGGTCCTCCACGGCGCAATCGCACCTTCCTTGAGGCTCTTCTGCGGCTCAGGCACGACAAGGTCCATGTCGGTGTCGACGACGTTGCCGAAGCCCTCGCAATCCGGACAGGCGCCCAACGGGCTGTTGTAGCTGAACAGCCGCGGATCCAGCGCGGAATACTCGAGCGAACAGTCGACACAAGTCATGGCGGTGTGGAAGGCGTACTGGTGCCAGTTCCGCTCATCGACCACGCGGGTCTTCCCCGGCTCGTCCAGCGGTTCCGCCGTCAGCGCGAAACAACCGCCGCTCCCCTTGGCAAACGCGGTCTCCAACGAGTCGGCAGTGCGATCGAAGGCTGTATCTCCGGCGATCAGCCTGTCGACGACTGCCAGCACTTCGACCGGCCAGCTGATCGGCTCGACCACCGTCGTCGTCTCGGCCAATGAAAAGGTGCGGTCCTCGACGATCGCCCGCACGAATCCGTCTTGTCGCAGCTCGTCAAGCAACAGCTGCAGCCCGGCAGCGTCTTCCGCCGAACGGGAGAACGCCAACAGAAATCGGCTACCATCCGGCAGCGCCTGCAGTCGGCGGCTGGCCGTTGCTGCGGAATCGCGACGAACTTCTCGACCGCAGCCATAGCAATAGACGCGACCAATCTTGGCAAACAACAACCGAAAATAGTCGTCGATCTCGGTTGCCCCGCCGACCGTCGCTCGGCTCGACCGAGCGTGGTCCTTGTGCGTCACCGCAATGGCTGGTGGGATCCCGTCGATATGCTCGGCGTCCGGTTTGTCCAACCGCTCGAGGAATTGGCGGGTGTGAGCAGAAAAACTCTCGATGTAACGGCGCTGCCCCTCGGCGAACAACGTATCCAAAGCCAGGCTGGTCTTTCCGCTGCCGCTGATCCCGCAGAACGCGATTAAGCGGCGATGCGGCAAATCAAGGTCGACCGAACGCAAGTTGTGAACTCGAACGCCACGCAGTTGAATGTGCTGGGAGCCCAAGACGTTCTCCTCGTCGGCCAAACCGGGGGTCTTCGCTCGGCAGAATTCCTCATCGTAACCCCCGAGACAGAGGTTGGCCAGCCAAGAGCGACGGGCCGCTGCTGGAAGTATAACGCACGGTCATCGCCATGAACGACTGGCTCGGTGTCCGGCTCCCAATTGGAAATCCGGAACCCGAAGCGTCAGTCTTGATTCGGCCCAATCGTAACCCGACGCGTAAGTTTTGTTGTTGCGCATTTCGCCTCAATCGTAACCCGAAGCGTAAGCGAGGGAGTTACTTGCGTTGGTACACCAACTCTCCCTCGCTGACGCTTCGGGTTACGAAAAACGCGACAGATTCGACACCTTTGTCCCAGCAAGAGACCGAAAAACGCAACTTCAAGACTTGCGGCGCAGCGGTCGACGTGCCGCGCGGCTGCGCAGTGCGGCGATGCAGAACTCGCGGCGGTTGTATGCCAGTTGTCGCGACCTTACGTACCCGTAGCCCCAGGATCGAACCCGCGCCAAATAGACTGGAATCGCGCCGGCCAACTCCCACTCATGCAGTTTCAGAGTTAGCAACAGGCCGCGAATTTGTACAGCATCGTGAGTGACGATCGCCTCCACGTCGTCCAACGACGACGACGGCGTAATGTTGGCATCGACACACAGCCAGCGGACTTGACGAAATTCACGACGTTTCATCTCGGCGGCCCGCTTGCGAACGTGAGTAAACCGGGGATGCTCGAACAACCGCTCATCGACCTCGGCCGGATCGATCCCCAGCACCGAGGCGCCGCGAACCAGCAACGCTTGGGCTGCGCCGCCCGGGGCTGTGCCGATCTCAGCACACAGGTCACCACGGCGCAGCGGCAGGCCCGACCAACGAAGTGCCTCTTCC
Source organism: Pirellulaceae bacterium (assembly GCA_965223305.1). Classification (GTDB taxonomy): domain Bacteria; phylum Planctomycetota; class Planctomycetia; order Pirellulales; family Pirellulaceae; genus CBDCWT01. The sequence goes on from CBDCWT010000082.1 coordinate 25,534, forward strand.
ATCTTGTAGAAAGCGCGGCTGATCGGCTCGGCGGTCCACTTCGCTCGATGGACGCCCCCTGGCCAGCGGGAAGGCGGCGCGCCAGCAGTGTGAAAGCCAAACCACCACTCGCCCGGCTCAACCAATACACAGTCTAAAATGGTCTGACCCACCGCCGCCCGCTCGTTGATCGGCCACGCCGATGCGCCCGCTGGGCGAGCCTGTACGATCAACTTGCCCATCTCTTCGGCCAATAGCGTAGGACCCGGCTCAAATCCGCCAGTACCCGGCAACGTCCGATCGCGCTCCCAAATGTGAAGGTGATCAAACGATTGGCCGGCGGTGAGCTCGCGGGCGCTGGCCGCCAACTGCTCCGCGGTCGTCCCCGCGACCTTCCCTAATGAGAAACCGTAGGTCCGGGCGAAGGTCGACTTGAGATCGAATTCGCCGCGAACATCCGGAGGGACTCGAAACGTCACGAATCCAGGGCGCGAATACGAAAAGCGAAACTGGGGCCACGTCGCCTGCACTTCGGCTTTGAGCGCCGCTTCGGCTCCCGCCTGGCAGACCACGAACAGGAACCGATTCATAGGGCTCTTTAAACTCGAATGGCTCACGAGCACTCGGCCGCAGGCGGTTGAGTCATCTGCGGCCCGACGAAATCCCACATCTCGACGCCAGTAGGTCGCACCGCCCTCGGCCTACCGCTGATAGAATTTCGCCAGCTCTTCGACCGTAATACGTCCGTCCCCGTCCGCGTCGGCCGCCTGGGGACTCCTCTTCATCGCTTGCCATTCGCTAGCCGTCAACACCTGATCGCCATTCTTGTCGAACTGTGCGATCCTTTTGCGGGAAAAGTCCAAATACCGCGACTGCAGCGTGACCTTCCCCGCCGTAATGCTCGTCGAGCTCGCGGCACGAGACGGCGCAGAAGCAGAAGGCCGGCTGTTGGTTGTGCTGGCCGCGACGGTGCGGGGTGGGGCAGCGGTCGAGCCACGAATCGCCCCGTTCTCGACCGCCTTGAGACACTCCTGAGGTGTGATGATCTTGTCGCCGTTGAGATCGAATTGAGCAAAGTCACGGATCGTTCTCGCCGACCAGGCCGAAGCGTACTCCGCCATTGCCAGTTGGCCATCTTCGTTTCGGTCGTCGCGCGCGAACCAATCGGGCAAGCCGCTAGGCAGCCGCTCCATAGCTGTCTTGACGCGATACGACTTTGGGCCCGTCTTGGCCGCAGTCTTTTCAGCCGGCTGCTCGGGCTTCTCCGCATCGGAGTCCTCGCCACCACCTCGTTGAAAACCGCCGCGGCCGCGGAAGCTGCCGCCCCGCCCAAAGCGGCTCCCGTCGCCAAAACGACTGCCGTCACCGTCTCCGCGGCCGCTGAAGCCGCGAAACCCGCTAAAGCGACTTGAGAAGCGGCTGAATCGATCGCGTCGATCCTCCTCAGATTGGTCCGAAGGATCACCGGAGCGATCCCCTTCCCGAATCCGCCGCTGCGCGTACCGGATCGCCAGCTCCGACAAAGTCAGCTTTCCGTCGTGATTGCGGTCATAGGCGAGTGGGTCGTCCGACCAACGTCCCCGGCGGAGCTCGTCGCTGGTCAGCACACCATCTCGGTTGCGGTCATACCGCTGAAATCGCTCTTGCGCATCCCGGCGATCTTCTTCCAAGACCTTAATCGCAAACACCTCACCCGCGGCGCCAAAGCCCAACGGCGGGGGAAGCTCCTCCTCGACACCGAAGCCGGGAACCAGCGATTGCAGTTCCGCACTGTCGCTCGTTGTCGTCCCACGTCTTTCGCTTTCGCCGCCTCCCCGCGCCTGCTCAATCGCCTGAGACAGACGTTCAATGCGAATGGGCTTGGAAAGATCGAGATTCGGCACGGAACTAGTCATGCGATCTAGAAAAAAACGGGCTCGGCCTTGGGACTCATCTGGATCAAGACTGCCGTTGCCGTTCGTGTCGAACCGCCGCAGGATGTCTGCTGGCGAAAACCTGCTGCGAAAATCCCCCCTCGACTCACCGCCGCGGAAGCCCCCCCAAGGAAACCCACCGCCGCGAAAACCCCCTTCAGGAAAGCCTCCCCCACGAAAACCGCCACGAAAGCCGCGAAAGCCCTCTGGGCCACCTCGAGAACGGCGGCCCTCTTCATCGTCGCGTCCCCGGGAACGCTCTTCCCGCGAGCCCTCTGATCTCTGCGCCCAGACTGGCGCAGTCGCCGAAAGCACGCAGACAACCAGCATCGGTAGCCAACAGGCCGACGGTTTCATGGTCGTTGTTCCTGTTCAGTGGGTTAGCGGACGGGCGGTTAAGTCTTTATTTTCGTCGATTTGGCCTATCGAATCTACGCTGGATTGTGGCTTCGTGGTAAATCGAGCAGCAAGGCTGCGTTGTGCTGTCTGCGACTTGGAGGTTACGGCACACGGAGTGTGCCTACTACCTTGTTAACGCCGCTACGGCACACGGAGTGTGCCTACTACCTTGTTAACGCCGCTACGGCACACGGAGTGTGCCTACTACCTTGTTAACGCCGCTACGGCACACGGAGTGTGCCTGCTACAGTTGTTAAACCCCGCTAGGCCAGCTTGGTTGCGGACGTTGTGTGACGGTTCATTGACGATAAATGCCTCCTACCGTTAAACTTGCTGCTTCTTTTGCACGCAAAACCTCTGTGCGTAGATCGGTTTGAAATGGCGGTGACCACGACGAGTATTCAGCAACTTGCAATCAACACGATCCGTACCCTCTCGATGGACGCGGTCCAGCAGGCGAACAGCGGCCATCCTGGAACTCCCATGGCGTTGGCGCCGGTCGCCTACCTGCTGTGGAACGATCGACTGCGATTCGATCCCCGGCATCCTCATTGGCCGGCCCGCGACCGGTTTGTACTTTCCTGCGGCCACGCCTCGATGCTGCTCTACTCGATGTTGCACCTGGCCGGGGTCAAACGGGTCGGCAGCGACGGCCAGGTGCAAGAGGAACTGTCGATCTCCTTGGCCGATATCGAGGCGTTCCGGCAGCTGAACAGCCCTTGCGCGGGACACCCCGAATTCGGTCACGCTGCCGGGATTGAGACAACGACCGGTCCGCTGGGGCAGGGGATTGGCAACAGCGTGGGCATGGCGGCCGCCGCTCGTTGGCTGGCCAGCCGCTACGACCGCCCCGGCTACGGTCTATTCGGCTACGACGTCTACGCCTTGTGCAGCGACGGAGATTTGATGGAAGGGGTGGGCTGCGAGGCGGCATCGCTGGCCGGCCATCTCAAACTGGCCAACCTCTGCTGGATCTACGACGACAACCACATCACCATTGAAGGTGACACCGAGTTGGCGTTCAGCGAGGACGTGGGCAGCCGCTTCGAAAGCCTGGGGTGGCGTGCGGTGCAAGTCGATGACGCCAATGACCTGGACGCCCTACAGGCCGCGCTGCAGTCCTTCGACGAGACAGACGATCGTCCCACAATCATCGTCATGCGCAGCGTAATCGGATACGGCTCACCGAACAAAGCCAACACGCACGGAGCGCACGGCAGCCCCCTTGGTGAGGACGAAATACGGCTGACCAAAGAGTTCTACGGCTGGCCAGCCGACGAGCGATTCCGAGTTCCCCGCGAAGTGACCGACCATTTCGAAGCCGGGATCGGTGCCCGCGGCAGCGAGCTGCACGCGGAATGGAGCAAGCAACTCGACGCCTACACCGTCGCGCATCCGGCCGCAGCTGCCGAGCTACGGACCATCTGGGGTGGCGGGCTGCCAGAAGGCTGGGACGCAGACATACCCTCTTTCGAACCGGACCCAAAAGGGATGGCAAGCCGCTCCTCGTCGGGCAAGGTGCTCAACGCCATTGCCGAGCGCGTCCCGTGGCTGCTGGGCGGCTCCGCGGACCTGGCTCCTTCCAACAACACACTGCTCACGGCGCCCACCGCAGGGCACTTCGGAAGCGAGGACTACCGCGGCCGCAACTTCCACTTTGGAATTCGTGAGCACGCGATGGCCTCCTTCTGCAATGGCCTGGCCCTTTCAGGGCTGCGTCCGTACTGCGGGACGTTCTTCGTCTTTACCGATTATCTGCGGCCGGCACTTCGGTTGAGCAGTCTGATGCAGCAACCGGTGCTGTACATCCTCACCCATGACTCGATCGGACTCGGCGAGGACGGGCCAACCCACCAGCCAATCGAACACCTCGCCGCCTGCCGGGCGATACCCGGTCTGCAAGTCATTCGTCCCGCTGATGCGAACGAAGTTGCCGAGTCTTATCGCTGTCTGCTAGCGATCGGAGACCGGCCAGCGGCGCTGATCCTATCTCGGCAGAACCTGCCCACTTTGCCGGGCGGATCCGCAGCCGGCGTTAGCAAAGGGGCGTATGTGCTGGCCGACGCCGCAGCCGGCGATCCCACCGTGCTCTTGATGGGCACCGGTAGTGAAGTCGCGGTCTGTTTGGAAGCCTATCACGCATTGCAAGCGGCTGGCATCGCCACCCGTGTTGTCAGCATGCCGTGCTGGGAGTGGTTCGACGCGCAACCGGCTTCGTATCGCGAGGCCGTGCTACCCTCTACCGCCCGAGTGCGGGTCGGGGTCGAGGCAGGAATTCGCCAGGGCTGGGATCGCTATCTCGGCACAGATGGCCTCTTCGTCGGCATGGACACTTTCGGTGCTTCGGCTCCTTACCAGGAACTCTACGAGCAGTTCGGGATCACCGCCGAGCGGATCGCGGCGCTCGTGCAAAGTGCACTGGAGTAGACCTCTATAACCAAAATAGATCGATGCCGCGTACTGAGCATGACGCGGCTTACGTCTTCTGTCGTAACCCTGCCTGGAGAAAACTCATGCACCACTCCCAAGCTCTTCCCTGCTGCGGTCTGTTCGCGCTGTTGGCGCTGGCGACCGTGGCGACGGGCACCCGCGGTGACGAAGTCGGAATCGCCATAGGCAAAAAGGCCCCCGGATTCAAGCTCAGCGACCAAGACAAGAGCCAGCACACGCTGCAAGAGCTACTCAAAAAGGGACCTGTGGCGGCTGGTCTTTTATCGATCTGCGGATTGGTGACCGTACTGCAAGACGCAACTGGTTCAGCTGCAGAAGGACATTGAGAAGTTCGCACCGTTTCAGGCCCAGCTGGTAGGCATCAGCTACGACTCACAAGAGGTCCTGGCGAAGTTCGCCAAGTTCGGCAAGATCAAGTATCCGCTGTTGTCAGACCCAGACAGTAAGACCATCACGGCCTACGGCGTGCTGAACGAGAAGGCGCGCGGCCGGCAGGAGGGGATTCCACACCCCATCACGATTGTGGTGGACCAGCAAGGCACAGTACGAGCGAAACTGCCGGGCAGCGTGCGGCAACGGCACTCAAGCGAGGCGCTGGCAGAGGCGCTGCAGGGTCTCAAGTAGTCTTGTGGTTCAGTGGGCCGCCTTCGGCTCGCGGCCTTCCGGCGGCAGCTCAGGCGTCGATCGGTTGGCAACCGCGGCCGTACCCGGCACGACCAGCGGCACAGGTGAGTTCTCGTCGATAATTCGCTGGAGCTCGTCGGCGTCAATCGACTCGACCCGGATCAACAGCTCGGTCAGGGCTTCCAGCGCAGCGCGGCGGGCTTCCAAAGTGCGGCGGACTTTGACGATCGACTCGTCGATAATGCGTTTGACTTCCTCGTCGATCTCGCTCGCGGTGCGCTCGCTGTGACTACGGACCGTCTCGTCGCCACCACCAGTAGCCAAGAATGGCGACCGTGACGATTCGCGATAGTTGATCCTCCCCAAGCGACTCATCCCATACTCCATCACCATGCTTCGCGCGATCTCCGTGCTCCGCTCGAGGTCGTTTTGCGCTCCCGTCGAGATGTCCTCATAGATTAGCTCTTCGGCGATGGTGCCGGCCAGCAAGACCTGAATCCGGCTTTCCAACTCGGACTTGGTCATCAGGAACCGGTCGCCGTCGGGGCGCTGCATGGTGTAACCCAGCGCGGCCAGGCCGCGCGGAATGATCGAAACTTTGTGCACAGGATCGGTATTGGGCAGTGAGTAGGCGACCAGTGCGTGGCCGCTTTCGTGATAGGCGACGCGCTGTTTCTCGTCGTCGTTCATCACGCGTTGTTTCTTTTCGAGACCGGCTGTCACCCGCTCCACACCCTCGTTGAACTCCAACATGCCGACCGTTTTTCGATCGGCCCGGGCAGCCAACAGCGCCGCTTCATTGACTAGATTCGCCAGATCGGCCCCCACAAAGCCTGGCGTGATCGCCGCGATCTGACTGAGGTCGACGACGCTGTCCAGCTTGACGCTCTTGACGTGGACTTCGAGGATCGCTTCGCGGCCACGGATGTCGGGGCGATCGACCAGCACGTGGCGATCGAATCGTCCGGGGCGAAGCAAGGCCGGGTCCAGTGTTTCAGGCCGGTTCGTGGCGGCCATCACAATCACACCTGTGTTCGCCTCGAACCCGTCCATTTCGACCAATAGGGCGTTCAACGTCTGTTCGCGTTCGTCATGACCACCGATGATGCTCGAGCCGCGACTCTTGCCGAGGGCGTCCAGCTCATCAATGAAGATGATGCAGGGTGCTTTAGATTCTGCCTGCTGGAACATGTCCCGGACCCGCGCGGCGCCGACGCCGACGAACATCTCGACAAAGTCGCTTCCCGACAGACTAAAGAAGGGGACGCCCGCTTCACCCGCGATCGCTTTGGCGAGCAGTGTTTTTCCAGTTCCCGGAGGGCCGACCAGCAGCACGCCTTTGGGGATCCGGCCGCCAAGTCTTTGGTATTTGTCGGGCGAGCGGAGAAAGTCGACCACTTCTTTGACTTCCTCAACTGCCTCGTCGATCCCGGCGACATCGTCGAAAGTCACTCCGATGTCTTCCTGAGCGTAGAGTTTTCCACGACTCCGTCCGAACGACATGGGTGATCCCGCTCCGCCCAGCCGACGCATCATGATGATGAAAAAGACGATGATCAGCGCGGTGATCAGCAGAAACGGAGCGTGCGTCCTCCAGACACTCGGCTCCTCTGCGAATCCCCAGCTGACCTTGTTCTCCGACAACAGCAGCCTGACGGTGTCGACCGTGGCGTCAGTCGGTAGAAAATTGGTGCGGAAGGTTTTGGTCTCTTTTCCACCGGCCCGGGAGCTGGGCGAGATCACCTGGACGTCCACTTTTCCGGTGATCGTTCTTTCGGCAACCGCCACCTCACGCAGGTTGCTGTACTCGGTTTTGATTCTCTGGTCCTTGACCAGCGTGGTGACGATCAGCGTTCCGTCTTTCCCGTCGACATAGTCTCCATGCACGTCGTCTCGCGTGCTGTTCTCGATCAGCTGACGGAGATCATCGAACGGAAGCTCTGGCATGGCGAGATTCGCCATCCAGAGCGCGACCAGCATGATGCCCAGCGCGCCGACGAGCATATACCAGATGAAGTTCTGGTTGCCGCCGCGGGAGCTGTCCGGTTGCCGCCGGCTGGGGCCGCTGTCTTGAGTCATCAGATCCCTCCAAAGCGGCGGCTTCAGACGGGAACCGCCAGTGCAGTTTGGCTTTGACGTAAACTACTAATTATACAACGAATTGGAAAAGACAAACTGGGTTGCCGCGATCCACCCGTCCCTCTAGAATGCCCTGCCGCTGCAAGTGGCTAATCCTTAAGGACTAATGACGCGAGACACGTCTCACGACGCGGGAGTTTGCGAGTTCCGAGGCCGCACACCTGATTGCCATGAGCCAACGCGTTCGCAATATCGCAATTCTCGGCTCAACCGGCAGCGTCGGCTGCAGCACGCTGGACGTCGTGGGCTCGTGCGGAGGCCGACTTAAGGCGGTTGGACTGACCGCAAACTCTCGGCTGCAACAGCTTTGCGAACAGGCTAACGCCGTGCGGCCACGCTGGATTGTAGCGACCGACCCGATCGCGGCCAACCGCTTCGACTGGTCCGGCTTACCCCGCGGCACGGGGGTCCTGCACGGGCCTGCTGGGGTCGAGCGTCTGGTGACCCAGGAGGAGGTCGATACGGTCGTCGCGGCAATTGTCGGAAGCGCGGGCCTGTGGGGCACCTGGGCCGCGATCGAGGCCGGCAAGACCGTCGCCTTGGCCAACAAAGAGACCCTGGTGATGGCCGGTCCGCTCGTGATGGAACTCGCCAAGGAACGAGGTGCGCAGATCTTGCCTGTTGACAGCGAACACAACGCCGTCTTCCAGGCTCTGCAGGCCGGCCGCCGACAGGACATCCGGCGAGTGATTCTGACCGCCAGCGGCGGGCCCTTCCGGCAATTCACCAGCGATGAGTTGGGACGCGTCTCCGTCGACGACGCCCTGGCACACCCCACATGGGAAATGGGCCCGAAAATTAGCGTCGACTCGGCCACCATGATGAACAAAGCGTTGGAAATCATCGAAGCCCGTTGGCTGTTCGAGCTGCGCCCGGACCAGATCGCGGTCGTCATCCACCCCCAGTCGATTGTGCACTCCATGGTGGAATTCGTGGATGGGTCAATCGTTGCCCAGATGAGCCCTCCCGATATGAAGCTGCCGATACAGTACGCGCTCTCCTACCCCGATCGCTGGACGGGACCCTCCGCGAAACTGGACTTCGAGGATGTCCTGGACCTCCGATTCGAGCCGCCGGACCGGGAACGTTTCCCCGCAATCGAACTGGGGTTCGAAGTGGCTCGCCGGGGTGGAACAGCCGGCGCCGTGCTGAATGCCGCCAACGAGCGGGCCGTAGAAGGATTCTTGGCCGGGCAACTGCGGTTTACTCAAATAGTCACCGCCTGCCGCTCAGTATTAGAAAACCATCCGTTTGAAGCACGCCCAACACTTGATCGCTTGATCGAGTTGGATCGCTGGGCCCGACGCGAGGTAGACAAATGGATCTCTCCCTGATCGCAGTTGTTGATTGGTCCGCCATCCTGCAAATGGCCTGGAATATTGCCAAAGTCGCGATCGGCTTGGGTTTCGTGATCTTCGTCCATGAACTGGGCCATTTCATCGTGGCGAAACTCTGCGGCGTGAAGTGCGAGAAGTTCTACGTTGGCTTCGATATTCCGATAAAAATCGGCCCCCTTCAGCTGCCTTCGCGGCTGGGCCGGTTCCGCTGGGGTGAGACCGAGTACGGAGTGGGTATCCTCCCGCTCGGCGGCTACGTAAAGATGTTGGGCCAGGACGACGATCCGCGGATGGCGCAGCAGGAAGCCGAGCGAATCCGCATTAAGAAAGAAGCCGGAGCCGAGATGGACAACAGCGTAGCCGCGTCTAGCGCCGAGGAAGACGACTACGTGCTGGATCCGCGCAGCTTTCCCGCCAAGCCGGTCCCCCACCGGATGGCGATTATCTCGGCCGGCGTAATCATGAATCTCATCTTTGCTGTGCTGTTTGCCACCTACGCATTCAGCGTCGGCGTTCCCTTCACACCCACCGAAGTGGGGGGGACCGTGCCGGGCAGCCCAGCTTGGCAAGCTGGCTTGGAACCACGGTCGCGGATCATCAAGATCGGAGCCAACGGTCAGCGGAGCGAGAAACTTCGCTTCGACTGGGATCTCAGCAACGGAGGAGTGGGCCTCGCGCAGGACCAAGAGGACCTGCCGTTGCTGGTGCGGACCGAGGATGGTGAGGAGAAGCTGTACAAGATCCGTCCGGTGATGGCGCCCAAAACCAAGGCGAAGATCCCCATGATCGGCGTCGCCCCTGCCAAGACGTTAACGATCGGAGACATCACCCGGGGCTCCGCGGCGGCACAGGCCTCCCTGCAGCAGGGCGACCGAATCATCGCGGCGAACGGGGAGCCCGTCGCCGACGGATACGTATTGGAGGAGCTGCTGGCCCGCCTGCCGGATAAAGAGCTGGTGCTGACCATCGAACGGCCGAGCGACTCAAAGAAGAAAGAAGAAGCCGACGTCGAGCGCATCGACGCCAAGCTGGCGCCCAACCCATTGCGGCGACTCGGGCTAATCATGACGCATGGGCCAGTCTTGAGCATTCGGCCGGGCACACCGGCGGAGCGAGCGGGTCTGAAGATCGGCGATCTGCTGGTATCGATCGATGGCCAACCCTTGCACGACCCGATGACACTGCCTGCAGTGCTGAGAAAGTACTATGACCGGGAAGTCACCCTGGGGGTACGGCGTGGGGAAGAGACGCTGCAGCTGACCATCACCCCCGAACAACCCACTGCAGCGGACTGGACGCTGAGCAGTGGTTTTCCCATGGCCGCCGAAGCGATCGGGGCCGCCTACGAGATCACCCGGACGGTGCGCGACGTCGTGCCGGGTGGGCCGGCAGACAATGCCGGAATCCAACCCGGAGACACGATGGTCGGTGTCTCGTTCCGGTCCGAGGATCCCGAGGACAAGAAGTTGCGATTATTCAACCGTAGAGCCAACTTCCCGTTGGCCGACGGGAAACTCGGCTGGGTGTTTGTGTTTGAGGCTGTGCAGCAAATCGGCCCCGATGCTTACGTGACGCTCAGCTATGAGCGTGGCGGTCAGCAGACGGACGTTGAGCTCAAACCGATCGAGTCCGAAGTCAACAACTCACACCGCGGCATGCATCTGAAACTGGTACAAGAGATCAACACGGCGGAGAGTTGGCGAGACGCCTTGGCCTTGGGTTTCCGCCAAACCAAGGAAGACGCCCAGCGTGTGGTAACTTTCCTGAAAAAACTCTTCACCGGCGGTCTCTCGCCGACCAGCATCGGCGGACCGTTGGCCATCATCGCCGTCGCAGGCACCGAAGCCTCGCAGGGTGTGCCGAGGTTGTTGATGTTCTTAACTTTCCTCAGCGCCAACCTGGCAGTCATCAACTTCTTGCCGATTCCGGCGTTGGACGGTGGCCACATGCTGTTTCTGCTGGCCGAAGGAATTCGCGGCAAGCCGGTGAACGAGCGAACTCAGGTCGCGCTGACGCTGGCCGGTGTGGCCTGCCTGCTGGGGTTGATGATCTTCGTGTTCGGGCTCGACATCCACCGTCTGTTCCTCTGAGGGCCGGGCCACCGACCGTTGACGCGGCTCGGCTAGTAGGGGAAGGCCGGAACCGGCGGCGGAAAAAGACCTTGATTATCTCGCACGATGCGACCGCCGCGCGTTCCGGCAACACCGGGTTCGAGCCGTGCGTGGTGCCGGAACGGCGCGGCGTGAAAAGCGCACCAGGATGGACGGCGTTTGCGCCGCTTGCTCCGGCCTACTCGTACTGCCACTTGATGATCCACGGGTCGTTGGTGCGTTCTTGGAACTCCTTCAGTTTGGCCACCATGATCGCCAGCGTCCCGGCGTAGGCTTCTTGGTCGGCCAGATTCGTTCCTTCGTGCGGATCATCTTCTAGATCGAACAACTCGAACTTCGGACGATGGATATAGGCACCGACCGTGCGGGCCCCATAGGGAGCATCCATACCCAGTTGATGTTGAGCTTGCCAGGTGGGTGCCGCCCAAAGATCGGAAGCGAAGGGGAAGGGCAGGGGATGAGCGATGTTCCAGATCAACTTGAAGCGGCGACCCCGGACGACGCGCATCGGGTAGTACATCTGGATCTCGTGAAAGGTGTGCGATGCGTAGACCTCATCCCAGCCGGGCGGACTCTGTTGGTCAAGCACCGGGAGCAAGGACCGGCCGTGAAACTTACCGGGCTGAACATCTCGATTCAGCTGGGCATCCGGGAGCGGCTTTTCGATCCCCGCCAGCAACTCGGCCTTCGCGCGTCCCGTCTCGTCCAACCCGCCAGCGAAATCAAGGATGGTGGGTGCGAGGTCGACCCAGCTAGCCATAGCGTCGGTGACCAATCCCCGTCGGTCCAGGTACGGGTTGCGAATGATGCATGGTGACCGCATGCCGCCTTCGTAAACCGTCGTCTTAGCGCCGGGCATCGCGATGCCGTGGTCCGAGATGTAGATGAATAGCGTATTGTCCCATTGATCGGCTTCGCGCAGGACTTCCATCAAACGCCCCACTCCTTGGTCGATGCGCGAGACAGATTGGTAGTACTGCGCGATTTCCGCCCGGCAGGTCGATGTGTCGGGCAGGAAGCCATGCACCAACACCTGCTCGGGATCGTAAATGACCTCCTCGACACCGGGGTAACCAGCTGAGTTGGGTGCGGGATTGCCGAATCGGTTGGGCTTGTAGGCCAGCTCGTCCGCGACGCTGCCGCTGCGATGCGGGTCTGAGGTGCAGATGTACAAGAAGAAAGGCTGGTCGCTCTCGCTCTCAATAAACTGCCGACAGTTGTTCGCCATCACCACAGGGCTGCGTGTCGGCCCGGGGATCGTGTTGTCAAAGGGGTAAACCGCGTCGGGAGCAACGTGGAATTTTCCGCAGCGAGCGGTGCGGTATCCGGCTCGTCGGATCAGGGCGGGGAGACTGGCAATGTTGGCGTAGCTGTTGAACTTGTGATAGTGATGCTGGTGCCCATAGTGGCCGTTGGCGTGGTTATGCAGCCCGGTCAAGATCACCGAGCGGCTGGCCGAGCAGCTGGCGGTGGTACAGAACGCGTGGGTGAAGAGCGTGCTGTCGCGAGCAAGTGCATCCAGATTTGGCGTCTGGATCACGGGGTTTCCATAACATCCCGCATCAGGGCTCTGGTCATCAGTGACGTACAGTACAACGTTGCGATCGGCGGCGGCGGCCAGAGAAACGACGCAGACCAAGGCGAAGCATAGTGCAGTTCGAACGACCATGGGCGACCTCTCCAGGATGTAGTTCTCGGTTGCTTATCACACAGGCTACTAACTTAGTGCGTGATTTCGTCTTTCTTCACTCTCCCCTCGGGGGTAGTGCAGCTTCTACGCTTCATGCAGTCCGCCAAACTCTGGCGAGTTCGGCTACACTCCAAATCAGCCGCTGGGCGTTAGCCCACGGTTCCTCAGCGAAACCGACGCATAGCGTCCGGCGAGGCCCCCCTCTCCGGCCCTTCGGGCCGACTCTCCCCAAGGGGAGAGTGACGAAAGACGGGAGGGTGAAGTGGATGCCGGCAAGTTTGGTCAACATGAAGCGCAAAAGCTACACGACCTCCCCGGGGGGTTGGCCTATTCTCTATTGACCTCCACCAGCGGGAATGGGCCAGGCCCAGCCTGCGGTGAAGCCGCCATCCACATAAATGGTCTGTCCGGTAACAAATGCAGCAGCCGGTGAAGACAGGAAAATCGCGGTGCCCACTAGGTCCTCCGCCTGACCCAATCGCCGTTGCGGTGTGTTCGTCGTCCCCCACTCCTGCATCGACTCGTCCGACCATAGCTTACGAGTTAGGTCAGTCAGTATGAAGCCGGGAGCCAGCCCGTTGACGCGTACCCCGTGAGGCCCCCACTCGAGAGCCAGCCCCCGGGTCATATGAGCGATACCGGCCTTGCTGACGGCGTACGGCAGCACGTTGGCCAATGGTCGGTCAGTGTTCAAAGAAGCGATGTTCAGCTGGCTGCCGCTGCCGCGTTGGACCATGCTGCGACCCACCGCCTGGGACAGCAGAAAAGCACCCTTCAGATTGATGTCCATCACGAAATCAAAGTCGTCTTCGGTGACCTCCAAAGCGGGCTTGCGGCGATTGACGCCGGCCACGTTGATCAGCGTGTCGATGCGGCCGAACTCCCGCTCGACCGACTCGACCAGCGCATCAATATGCCGCCGGTCGGCGACATCGCACACGATGGGCCGCACGGGGTGGCCTGCCGTACCAATCTCCTCGGCGGTCGTAGCCAGCGTCTCGCGGTCGCGACCTGTCACCACGACCTGGGCTTGCCGAGCAACGAACCCGGCGGCAATGGCCCGTCCGATTCCACGACTGCCTCCCGAGACAATCACCACTTGGTCCTTAACGGAAAATAGCGCGTCAATCATGCCGCCATCCTAGTCGTCTTCAGCGGTCGCCGGAAGGCACAGATCACGCACCGGAGTAGTAGTTTGCGCTAGAGCGCAAACTTTACCCAAAAGGTTTGACACCGACTTTTGGCAGACTTAGACTCGGGGTTGGGTCGGAGATGGGCTCGGACGCTCTCGAAGATCAGCTCGGAAGCTCGAAATCGCCCATATCTTTTCCCAACCCGGAACATAGAGAGCTAAAAGATGAAGCAGCAAATCTCTCGGCTCGCGCAGGCCACGTTCATTGTTATTGTCGCGTTCACCTGTCTATCGTCTGCGGAGGCTTCGTCTTTTAGCGCCACTGCGACCTCGACGATCTCAGACATCACCATGACTCCGCACGCCCTTATCGTCTCCCACGTTCCGCCACCGGACGGCGTGACGTTGGTCGGCCCCATAGTCAGTGGAAGCGGTATCGTCTCAACGCAAACATTTGTTAACGACATCGGACTAGGCACACAGTCTGCTGCGGTCGCTGGGTCAGCGGGCCCGGGCCCGGGTTCCGCCGCGGCGGGAGTTGAGGTTCACGACTTTGTGGAAGTGATCGCCGGACCGAGTGGTACTTCGCTCGAGTTCACCTTTGGCTACTCGGTGGCGGCTAGCGTGGCTGCGATGCCGGGCGAGGATGCCGCAGCCACCTACAACTTCCACATCACGGGAATCGGCGACGAGTTTGGCGAATCGTTGATGATCGACACGGGCGGAGGGTATGTTGCTGCTACCGAATTCGAAGTCGATGATATTGCCATCGCGTCGGCGGGTGATACCGGATTCGCGTTTTCCGATTCGGTGAGAGTGAAGTACACCGTATTGGGTGATGGCGCGGCGTTCAGTATCTTTACCCGGTCAGGCGGAGCCGCCATCGTCCCGGTTCCGGAGCCCGCCACAACTTGGTCGCTGATCGGGCTCGGGCTGTCCTTTGCCTGTGTCCAGCGATGGCGCCGCCGGCGCTCGCTTTCAACGGCCGATTGAGTCACCTCTGGGCTCCATGCTGGGGAGGGCGGCGCGCAACTTTTGAAGTTGTGCGATTAGCTCAATCGAAACCCCAAGCGTGAGCGAGGGAAAGTTCTCAACTCCCCTCGCTGACGCCTTTTTATGTTGCCCGTTTGGCTCAATCGCGGGCGCGAAGCGTGAGTTCTGAAGTTGCGCTCTTGGCTCCATCGAAACCCGAAGCGTCAGCGAGGGAATAACCTGCGTCGATGCACTAACACCCCTCGCTGACGCTTCGGGTTACGAAAAAAGCGGCGAATTGAAGATCTTGTGCCTGCAAGGAGGCGAAGTGCGCAGCTTCAAGACGCACAGGAGGGGACGGGGGCAGCATTCCAGGGCAGGTTGAATTGTCCGGGAACGAGGTGGCGTGCTAGAATCGGCTCCATGATGGTGCGGTTCGCACGATCAGCCGCACCGAGAAAAACGAAGCGGGCAAGTGCGCAAGCGCCCACCGGTCTTCGCCATCCGCCGTCGAGCTCGAAAACCCACTGACTCTCCAACATTCGCATGCCTCGAACAGCCTTCCTGCTGCTGTTGGTCGCCTTACCTCTGCGTGCCTCCGAGCCCGAGTACAGCGAGGTCGAGAGGTCCCACTGGTCGTTCGTTCCGCTCCAGCACGTCGACATCCCCTGGCCTAGCGATCCGGCTCTGCGCGCGCGAGTCAGAACTCCAGTCGATGCATTTATTTTTCGCCAGCTGGTCGAAGCAGGGCTGCGACCGTCCGCCGATGCAGAACCCCGAGTGCTGGCACGCCGGCTGACATTCGATTTGACAGGTTTGCCGCCCACCCCCGCAGAGATCGGTGAGGGAGTTGCGGACGGCAAAGATCGGGCAGTGTCGCGGCTAGTCAGTCGGCTGCTTGCCAGCCCGCACTACGGCGAGCAATGGGGACAGCACTGGTTGGACGTGGTGCGATTCGCCGAAAGCGAAGGATTCGAATACGACAGGCCGGTGTTGGGTGCTTGGCGGTTCCGTGATTACGTGATCGACGCTTTGAATGCGGACAAGCCGTTTGACCGGTTTATTGTCGAGCAGGTCGCGGGCGACGAACTGGATGCCACGAGTCTGGAATTGAAGATAGCTGCGGGCTTTCACCGCTTGGGTCCAATCCGACGCAACGCCGGTAACCCCGAGGTGTCGTTCAGCCGCAATGAGGTGTTGACCGAACGGACCAATATCATCGGTGCCGCATTCTTGGGCCTCACCATCGGCTGCGCCCGTTGCCACGATCACATGTTCGATGCGATCCGGCAGCAAGACTATTACCATTTTCAAGCCTTTCTGGCCGGGACCTATGAACACAACTTTCCGTTATCGAGTGAGGCCGAGCTACGAGAGCGGAGCGACTCGACGAAGCAGCTGACCGAGCGCATTGCCGAGATCAAGATGCTGCTGACCGAACCGCTGCCCAAAGCGCGGGAGGAGGAGCTGCGGAACGAGCTGGCCGAGTTGGAGGAGCAGATTCCGCCGCCGCTGCCGGTGATTGCCACCGTGGTTGAAAAGGACGACTCGAGGACACCGATTTTTGTTTTGCAGCGGGGAGACACGCAACATCCGCTGGAGCAGGTCGGTCCGAGATTCCCTGGGGTTCTGCTGCCGGAGCAGGCATCCAGCCTGCCCCCAGATATCAGCGGCCGCAAGACACGGTTGGCGCGGTGGATCGCGGACGACCGCAATCCGCTCACTGCACGGGTGATCGCAAACCGAGTTTGGCAATTCCACTTCGGGCAAGGCCTCGTCCCTACCGGCAACGACTTCGGGGTCAACGGCCAAGCCCCGAGTCACCCGGAGCTGCTCGATTATTTGGCCAACGAGTTGATCGCACACAATTGGAGCATCAAGGCTCTGCACCGGCTGATCGTGCTCAGCACCACCTATCGCCAGTCGAGCGCCATCTCTGACCAACGGGCAAACGAAATCGACCCGGAAAACCGTCTCCTAGGGAGATTTCCGCGCCGGCGTCTCACCGCGCAACAGTTGCGCGACGCCATGCTGGCGGCAGCAGGGCAGCTCGATCGGCGGATACACGGTCGCAGCGTGATGGTCCCGGTCGAGTCGGATTTGATCGATCTGCTCTACAAGCCCAGCCAGTGGGAGGTCTCGTCCGACGTCGCCGACCACCACAGACGCTCGATATATCTCGTGGCGAAGCGCAATCTGCGGCTGCCATTCATGCAGGTTTTCGACCAGCCGGACCTCCAGACGAGCTGCCCCAACCGCGAGTCGAGCACCCACGCGCCCCAGGCGCTCGAACTGCTCAACGGCAAGTTATCCAATGAACTCGCAGTGGCGTTTGCCGGTCGGTTGCAGCGGGAAGTTGGTTCTTCCAGCACGGCGCAAGTCCAACGGGCTTTTGAACTGACCTCCGGACGTCCGCCAACCAACCAGGAGATGGCTCTTGCCGTCAGATTTCTGGCAGAGAACCCACTTTCGGAGCTGGCACTGGCGCTGTTCAACCTCAATTCGTTTCTGTACGTCGATTGATTCCATGCTCGGCTCCGACCAACACCTATTTCTGCGGCGGCGCGAGTTCCTGCGCAACTCGTTTTGTGGATTCGGCTCGTTGGCGCTCGGCGGATTGCTCGGCCGCGAGGCCGCGGGGAACACTAGCAGCAGCTACCTCGCACCAGCTTGTGGGCGAATCGCAGACGGACGGGCCAAGTCGGTCATTTTTCTTTTTATGGCGGGCGGACCCAGCCATTTGGAGACATTTGACCCCAAACCGCTGCTCAACGAGTTAGACGGCCAGCGACGACCGGCTGCTTTTGGCGAAGCCAAGTACCAGTTCGTGGACCAAGAGTCCAAACTGCTCGGATGTAAGCGAACATTCCGCCGTTGGGGCGCGTCGGGACTTCCGGTCTCCGACCTGTTTCCTCAGCTGGCGACGTGCATAGATGATATCGCGGTCATTCGTT
This sequence comes from Pirellulaceae bacterium, assembly GCA_965223305.1. GTDB lineage: Bacteria > Planctomycetota > Planctomycetia > Pirellulales > Pirellulaceae > CBDCWT01. The sequence goes on from CBDCWT010000082.1 coordinate 43,235, forward strand.
CCTGCCATGGCGACAAAGTCGTGCATTCGGCGGCGCAATACGAGCTGTTCAGTGGCCGCACGGTTCCCGGTTTTCCCAGTATGGGGTCGTGGTCCGTCTACGGACTAGGCAGCCAAAGCGACTCGCTGCCAACCTATGTCGTAATGCCCGATCCGGACGGGGCGCTCGAAGCCGGACAACCGATGTATGCCAACGGCTTTCTCCCCGCCATCTATCAACCAACGATGTTCCGGCCGGGCCAAACGCCAGTCCGCAATCTGAACCTCCCACACGGCGTCAGTGCCCGGCAACGAGCCGCAACCATGGAGTTCATTCGCGCTCTGAACGGGATGACTGTGTCACCGGGGGATGACGAGTTAGCAGCGCGAATCGGAGCCTACGACCTGGCGTTTCGCATGCAATCCGAGGCGCCTGCCGTGTTTGACATCCGTCACGAGACGGCGGAAACGCTCGCCCTCTATGGTACCGAAACTGAACCGACAGCCGACTATGGCCGGCGGTGTTTGCTAGCGCGGCGATTGGTCGAACAAGGAGTGCGTTTCATTGTGGTGGTTTCTGGCGGTGGTCCGGGCAACATGCAGTGGGATGCTCACCGGGACATTGAAGAAAATCACCTTAGGATGGCGGCTCAGGTCGACCAACCGATTGCGGCATTGTTGAAAGATCTCAAGCGGAGAGGGCTCCTCGACTCGACGCTCGTGTTGTGGGGTGGGGAGTTCGGACGTTCGCCTGAAGCCCAAACCGGAAAGGGACGCGATCATCACAACTTAGGCTTCACGATGTGGATGGCGGGTGCCGGCGTGAAGGGCGGACAGGCGATCGGGGCGACGGACGAGATTGGCCTACGGTCAGTCGAGAGGCCCGCTCACTTCCGCGACATCCACACAACGCTGCTTCACCTGCTGGGCATGGACCAAGACGATCTCAGCTACCTGCACCTGGGCCGGGAAGAGCGGTTAACCGAGATCCAGGGTGAGGTGATCGAAGGGTTGCTGTAATTGCCGCGCGGCCGGGTGCCTGTTGGCCATGCATTCCAGTTCAGCGCTCGCCGCCGTCAAACTCTAGCGCGGAACAACGCGGCGCGGTGCCGGGCCCCTGGGGTTGCTCGCCGCGCGGGCCGGTCGCCTCGGCGTTTGAGACGTCGCCGGGGGACCCTGCTTGCCGGGCTGGGACGAGCCGGCTAAGAAATTGTCGATTTGCGCCGATTCCTTCAGCCGATCGAACTCCTCGGCCATGGCGAGTCTCAGCTTCTTTTCGTGGATGTCTTTGCGGAGCTCGCTCTCGACCGCTGCGTACTCTTCGACGACAGGCTTCGTACGACCGAGACACCGCAGGATGACATACTTATCGGCAATCGAGACGATTCCAGATAGTTCGCCCGGCCGGAGCCGAAACGCTTCTTCCTCGATCACCGGTTGCCCACCATAGCGACGGATGGGCGGGATCTTGCCATAGTTGGCCTTCGAGACCGGTTCAATCGAGTATTGATGAGCTAACTCGCCAAAGAACTGATCGGTCGGATTGTTGCGTGCCATCTCCCAGACAGTGTTCGCCGTCCGTTGATTCGACAGCACGATGGTGAGCGCCTCGACGCGTTCCCCGTAGTTAGCCTCAAATCCTCGTTCTAGATCCTCGTTCGTCACCGTTACTGCGTCATTGACCAGTAACTTGAGCGCGACGCTCGGCCAGACGGCGTCGTGGACGTACAGTTCGACCGTTACATCGTCGGAGTCGGTGACCGATTTTAGCCAGGCCTCGACATCGGGCTGATCATTGGCGTCGACATGGCCGTAGGCCACCGCCGCCCGCGCGATCTCTTGGTTGATGGCGTCGTTGGTGACAACTTTTCGGCGACGCTGCAGTTCTTGCGACAACAGTGCACGATTGATTTCTCCTTCCAACACGTCCTTGCCGTGCCGCAGCAGGCACTCGTCCGATAGCTGCCGTATCGTAATCGGCTGGCCATTCAGTAAGGCCGCGGCACCGGGATGCTGCTGCTGCAATTGTGGATCCTGCAGACAATTAACGACCTGGGCACCGGCTTGAAGCTGCTGAAACAACTCGCCAGCCGCAGCGCGAAGTTTCTTGTCGCGGATCTGGTCATGCAGCTGAGCTTCGACCCGCTGGACCTGCTCTGACGAAATATAGCTCTCCGCAATATGCCCTTCACACTTCAGGATCAGGTATTGGTTCACGACTTTCACGACCGGCGATATCTCGCCCTCTTTCAGCGAGAAGGCGATCTGTTCTAGCTCCTCGTATCCCTCAACGTGCTTGCGGATGGGTGGGATCAGGCCCCGAGCTGCCGCGCTGCTGGGGTCTTCGGAGTACTTCTTGGCCAGATCTCCAAACTTGCTGGGATCGGCAGTCGCTTCTCCATGCACGCGCTTGGCTGCCTGCTCGCTGCTCATAGCGATCAAGCGAACTTTGACCTTGGGGCCATACTCGGCTTCGAAAGCCCGTTGCAACTCGTCCCGACCGACGACAATCTGCTTGGCGGCGAGTTTCCGCAGAGCCAATGTCGGCCAGATGATCTCTCGCCGGTATTTGTCCGCCGAAATGTCACGCTCGCGTTCAAGCATGGTTAACCAGCGATCGACCGCCAGGCCGAATTTGCCCGCCATTCTCTCAATCTCGGCATTGACGTCGGCTTCGGTGATGTTGATGGCGCGACGCTGACACTCCTGCCAGATCAGATGCTTGTTGAGCATGCTTTCCAAGACGTCTTCGCCGTAGCGGCGCACGCACTCATTGCCCAATTCCTGCCGGCTGATTTCCTTGCCGTTGACGATGGCCACGACTTTTTGCGCCACCCGCCTAGCTGGCAAAGAGGCAGCTGCGGGATTGGAAGTAGAGGGGCCCACCCTGGGCGGGTTGGTCGCTCGTCCTGGAGCGGTGGCGACTCGGCTGGGAGCTCGACCACGATTCGGTGCCTGGGCGGCAACGGGGCCAGGACGGTTGCTGAAATGGGCCGCCACGCAGACCGCCAAGATTGCCAGAGAGGGGATCGCCAGAGGCGACAGGGTTGGCCACCTCCGCTGTTCACAAGCATCCTTGCTTGCCATCGTGTTCGTCTCCTAGAGAAAAGAAGTCGCGAATAGCCCGGATTATTCAAGAAGATCGTCGCGAGAGGTTGTAAGTACGTTCGTGGCAAGGAAGGCGAGCAATTCTTCCGCAGGCGTATTGAAGCAATACGTCGAGGAAGAATTGTGAAGCATGACGAAGCCACGGATGGACTTACGACCTCGCAGCAGATCGCTCATGAATAATTCGGGCTAGATGAGTGGCGCGGTCGAGCCGCTAATTCGCAGGGGGCGGCGGAGTATAGGGAGGCCCGGCATGACGGTCAATAGAAGCAGGTGCAGGCCACGATTTATCGACTTGCCCAAAGTGGCTGCACGGCTAGCCAACTGTCTAACTCCCCGCACAGCGGGCCATGTCGCTGTACGAACCGGCCACTAGATCGTCAGCTGCCAAGCCGAAGCTAGCTCGCAGTTCCGCGAGCTGCCGGTGACCCACCTCTTCGGTTTGAGCGGCGCTCAGGACAGCCTCGAATTCGAGAAAGTCGCCCAGTCCTTTCACACAGTCGAGGTGAATCCGAACGTTGTCGACAAGCCAGATTGAACGCTGCTTGTCGACGATCGTCCACACGCCCAGAGCACCGGCGAGTACCTGTTTGAGCAGTTTGGGCTGAGCGATGGGAACGATCTGGTAGTTGCTGGCCTTCGAGCACTCGACGTCCTCTCGGCGGTACCAGATCAATTCGGCACTACTGCCATTGATTTCACGCATTTTTAGCCGGCCGTTGTGGCAGGAAAAATAAGTGTCCACCTGGTGTTGGTCCGGAAGTGCTTCGGTCGCCAGCTGCTGGGCAATCGCTCGGGCTCGGTCGAGCGACCTAAGCCGCGCCTTTAGCTCAATGTTCTTGCGCATGTCGTGCTGATGCCTTGGCCGGTCGGCGATCGGTGGAGTGGGTGTACGTTCGTCGACCGCTGGAGTTTTGTGTGGGCGAATTGTCGAGCCGAGTTGGGGCCGTTAAACTGCCACTACTCATTCTGGTGCGGATGGCCCGGAGTGAGTCAATTGGCAGCGGTGGCTGGCCGGCCCACCACAGCATAACTCTCCATAAAGTGACATAGCAGAGGGCTTTCTCGATGGCGGACGCGGCGAAACTGAGATTTGGGGATCGAGAGCTAGACATCCCAGTAATCGTCGGTTCCGAGCAGGAAAAGGCGCTGGACGTTGCGAAGCTGCGCGCCGAAACCGGGTATATCACGCTGGACGAGGGTTACGTTAACACCGGTTCGACGACCAGCGGAATCACCTATTTGGATGGCGAAAACGGGGTTCTGCGCTACCGCGGCTACGCAATTGAGGATCTGGCGGCCAACTGCGACTTCGTCGAAACCTCGTATTTGCTCATCCACGGCGAGCTGCCGACGGAACAGCAATTGCAGGACTTCCGCATGGCGATCCGCCGGCACACGATGATCCACGAGGACATGCGGTCGTTTTACAACGGCTTTCCTCGGGACGCCCATCCCATGGCGATCCTGTCGTCGGTGGTCGGCGCACTCTCCACGTTCTACCAGGATTCGCTGGATCCGCTAGACGAGGAGCAGGTGAAGATCACGGTCTACCGGCTGCTGGCCAAACTGCCCACCATCGCGGCGTATGCCTACAAGAAGTCGGTCGGCCAGCCGCTCATCTACCCGGACAACGATCTGACCTACTGCGAAAACTTCCTGCGGATGATGTTCGCGGTGCCGAGCGAGCCGTATGAGCTGGACCCGGACTTCATCGATGCCTTGAATCTGCTGCTGATCGTACACGCGGACCACGAGCAGAACTGCAGCACCAGCACAGTACGCATGGTCGGCTCGTCGAATGCGAATCTGTTGGCCTCGGTTTCAGCAGGGATTTGTGCTCTCTGGGGACCGCTGCACGGGGGCGCCAACGAGGCGTGCGTGAACATGTTAGAGCAGATCATTGCCGACGGGGGCGACGTCTCGAAGTACGTTGCCTTGGCCAAGAACAAGGACAGCGGCTTTCGGCTGATGGGGTTTGGGCACCGCGTCTACAAGAACTACGACCCACGGGCCAAGATCATCAAAGCAGCCTCCGACAAGTTGCTAGCCAAGCGGGCGATCAACGACCCGGTGTTCGAAGTGGCTCAGAAATTGGAAGAGGTGGCGCTGAACGACGAGTACTTTATTGAGCGCAAGCTGTACCCGAACGTCGACTTCTATTCCGGAGTGATCTATCGCGCCATCGGGATCCCCAAGCAGATGTTCACGGTGCTGTTCGCCATGGGACGCCTGCCTGGCTGGATTGCCCACTGGATCGAAATGCACCAATCGCCTGGCAAGCGGATTTGTCGACCGCGGCAGGTTTACACCGGCAGTGGTCTGCGAGAGTTCAAGCGGCCGACCTGACCAGCCGGTAGGACGGGCACTCTTGCCCGTCCGCGAGATTCCGCACAGGCACTCTTGCCCGTCTGTGAGACTCCGCACGGGCAAGAGTGCCCGTCCTACGGCTAGTCGCGCCCCTCTCCATCCAAACGCCGTCAAGCGTTTCTTGTAGCCGAATTGGCCACGATTTGGACGAATTGGCAGGCCGCCAAACTCTGGCGAGTTCGGCTACGATCGGATCGCGGGGTCCGCCAAACTACGGTCGGATCTCAGCTGAACCTTGGATTGACGGCACTGCCCCCCTATTCCGGCTCCATTGGTGCTTCGTTCCTTGAGTGAGAAGACGGGCAAGAGTGCCCGTTCTACGGATGTCCTTCGACAGGACCGAGATACCGATCAAACCACGCGAGGGACTCCTGTTTGACCAGGCTTCTCGGTGTCCAATGGCCTGGGCCTCCACCCTCATACACAACGTGACGCTTGTGTTCCTCAGCAACTCCAAGCAGGCGAAAGGCCTGTAATTGCGAGGTGTGGTAGTCAAAGACGAAGTCGTTCCGGTTGTTAATCATCAAAGTGGGAACCTTAACGCGCGGCAGAAAGTGGAGCTTATCTACTTCACTCCGCATCTGCTCCATGTTCATACCGCCGTGTAAGAGTACGGAAGCCTGCAATCGCCGTTCAACGGCTGGCAGCATGGTCCCCATGACGGCTCCCCAGCTGAATCCAAGGTAGCCGAGCTTTCCGGCGTCGATATCGGGACGCGATGATAGGTAGTCGACGCATCTCTGAAATTCCTGCCCCCATGCGATAACATGGTCCCGGTAAGACACGCTTAGATTAGGTCGACTCGCTTGTAGCCCCTTCGTTCGCTGGTATGTGCTCTTGTAACTCGGCAAAAGCAGTGCCCGGCCTTCCTCGACGAGAAATGAAGCGAAGCCTGGGTGCTTAGGTTTGCTTAAATCCGCAATGGCGTTGGCGCCAGGGAAGTAGATCACCACCTGGTAGGGTGGCTTCGTGTTGCGGGGGAGAAAAATGGCGGCTGCGAGCGGGTCATCATCGTCCTCTCCGGTGCGGAACACGATTTCCTCCCGACGCCACTCTCGGTTTGACTCGTCTTGCGACACAACTTGCGGCATCACTTCAGCCTTGTCGTAGGCGTAGTAGCTTAGGTAGCTGGCAAAGACCTCATCCGATACGGGGGTTTCTTTTTCATAGTCACGGAAAGCCGGAACGACCTCATCGAGCAAGCTCGGATGAGGCTTGGTATCTCCCACTCGTTTCACACATCTGAAACCACAGTTAAGAGGGCGCTGGAAAGGATCAATTGCTTGAGCTTCCTGAAAGCTGTACTTCGGCTCATTCCAAGCGCCACCCAGAGCATATCGTCGGCCCTCCCCCGCGTTGTTCCAGCACCACTCCTTCACGTTCCCCGCCATGTCATACGTTCCGAAGGGCCCCAGGCTCTCGTGCACTCCCACAGGATCCAAAGTCGAACGATTCAAGTTACTTCGGTTCGCAAGGTAGTTGCTGTACAAGCCGATGCCGCTCGCCCGGTTCCACTCGTAAATGGAAGGAAGCCCTTTTCCTACGAATTCGGCGTAAGCTGCAGCTTCGTACCAACTCACGCCACGTACCGGGTGATCACCTTGGCCCTGTGGATAACGGCCTTGTGTCCAAGTCCTGGGACCACTATGGCCAGAATTGTCTCGAAAAACACTCAACGCCTGCGACCAGGTGACGGTCTCACCGCCTCGGATAAAATGGACTTTCCAGTACTTCTTATTCTCATAACCGCCCTGATCAACGAACTCCTGGAACTCGCGATTCGTTACTTCATACCGATCCAGCAAATACTCCTGCATGGGAATTCTGCTGGGAGGAAAACCAGGTCCATACATACTGGCTCCGTGTTTGGGTGGTCGGACACGAACCGTTCGTTCGACGTGACTAGACACTGGCACGAGCGCAATAGGCGCTGAGAAAAAGCTGTCCCATGTGGCTCGGAGGAAAGTGACGGGCTCGAATTCATCCTGCTCTATGCGCCAAATGCCGTGGCTCGAAGGCATGAGTCTTCGTAAGGGGGTCTCTCCGAGCTGCATCCATTCACCCTCCACATCGTCCGTCAGCTTCACCGATACGGAAGCACCGGACGGCTCTGTTGATATGGAGAGATCCTCGGAGACCTCAAGCCACAACTCTGCAAGCGACAGATCGTCGGGAATCTGTTGTCGCACCCGTTCTGCAAGCTCGAACGCCTCAACAAGCTGCTGCTCGGCGATCAACTCCCTAAGTCTTGGAATAGCATTTCTTGCCCATCGCTCGCCTTCAAGGGTTACCTTCTGCGCTTCGCGCGCTGTATGTTCTGCTCGATACCAAAATCCTGTGACGGCCGTAGCAACAACCAACAGCAAAATAACCGGAGCGACACTGGCGGCAATCTTATTACGACGGACCCATTTCACGAACCTCGTTGATAAGCTTGCGCGGCGAGCATGAATTGCGTATCGATGTACATACCGCCGCAAGTCCTCGGCCATTTGCGCCGCGGTTTGGTATCGCTGATCTGGATCTTTTTCCAGCGCTTTGAGGCATATCGTCTCTAAGTCAACCGGAACCTTCTTGTTCAACCGTCGAACCTGCATCGGTTCCTTGCTCAGGATCATTGCGATCACTTGCTCACGAGTTCTGCCGGCGTGGGGAGGCCGCAGTGTCAATAGCTCATAGAGAGTCGCTCCCAGCGAGTAAACGTCTGTACGGTGATCGATACCTGCTCGTCCCGCCGCAATTTGTTCCGGACTCATGTAACTGGGAGTCCCGAGAATGTCACCGGACATGGTGACACCGGGTTCGTCCAGCATCTTTGCTAGGCCGAAATCCATGACTCGCACGATACCGTCTTCGCCTCGAATGAGATTGGAGGGTTTGATGTCTCGATGCACGACACCGTGCTGGTGGGCATAGTCCAGTGCATCCGCGACGTCGGCAATCATCTTTGCGACATCGTCGAAGTACTCACTGCCAGACGTCGATGGTGACGTCGCTGCTTGACTGGATGTCGTAGGGGCACTCGCTGCGGCATCGCGCGGGCCAATACGTCGCGGTCCAGGCTCTTCACTGTCCACAGAGCCTTGCGGGGTTTCTAAGGAATCTCCCCGGTTCATTCGCCGGATAAGCTGGTCAAGCGGTGACCCCTCCACAAATTCCATGGCATAGTAATGCGAGCTGTCCGCCTCACCCGTAGAGTAGATTGGTACGATGTTCGTGTGGTGCAGTTTGGCTGCTGCCTCCGCTTCTCGCCGGAACCGGTACACCGATGTTGATGACAAGCCCAAACCGCCAGAGAGAACTTTTAGGGCTACTTTACGGTTGAGTGACAGTTGGTGAGCCTCGTATACAATGCCCATCCCCCCGCGGCCGATCTCTCGGATGATCTCGAAGTCACCCAGCCGCTTGCAAGGCAGCGGATTGCCTTCCGGCGAAGATGCTGCTTCAGTAGCTTCAAGCCGGTGAGCCGATGCTTCGCTTCCGGCATCAGCGTGCTCATCGAGCAAAGCGGTCACTCGGGCCAGCAGCTCTGGGTCGTCAGCACAAGCTTCCTTCAAATAGATGGCCCGCTCCGTCGAGTCCTGCTTCTGCAGGGCAGCCATGAGAATCTGTCGCTCGCGCATGCCGACGTCCTCGTGAGTCAATAGGAACTGCCAGCTCATATGGCAGTACTCACTAGTGTAGACGCGTAGGCTGCTAGTCCCAAACAGAACTAGCAGCCTGTTGATATTCTCAACGGGCTGCCGCATCGCAGGGATGTGATGCCGAATCAGCGACGTAAGTCGTTGATTTGCGAGCCGCGAAGAACTCTGTTCTGAGCTGGTGAGGTTGAAAAACGCCAGGACGGCGTTTTTCAATAGGCAGCTAGGGCGGTGTGCGACAATAAGTTGCCAACTTTTTCTCCCTATCCGCGCAGCGAAAGTCGGCAACTTATTGTGTTGGGCGCCTCCTACCGATCGAAGAACTTCTTCAACATGTGTAACGTCGTCGCCCGACCGGCGCGGGCGATCGATGTCGTGAGCGGAATCTCTTTGGGACAGACCGCCACGCAGTTCTGCGCGTTCCCACAAGCTTGAATGCCGCCTCGTTCGGTCAGCGCGTCCAACCGCACGTGGGCCGTGTTCTGGCCCGTCGGATGCGAGTTGAACAATACCGCTTGGCTGATCGCGTGCGGCCCCAAGAATCCGGCATCGTAGGTCCGCTCTTGGCGCTCGGCAAACTCCTCGGCCGACTCGTCCTCCTGCCGCATTAGCTCGGCTTTGGTGTACTGCGGACACGCCTCCAGACAACAACCACAGCTCATACACTGGCTCAGCGGATAAGCTGCCTCTTGGGTTTGCCGCGGCTGCTTCGGCCCGGGGCCCATGTCGTAGTATCCGTCGACGGGGATCCAAGCCCTCACGCGTTGCAACGCCCGGAACAGCCGGGAGCGGTCGACCATCAGATCACGGAGGACCGGGAACTTGGTCATCGGTTGAAGTTCAATCGCGTCCGGCTGCTGGACGAGCAATGTATCGACAAGTGCCGAACAGGCTTGGCGTACACGACCGTTAATCACCATCGTGCAGGCACCACACACTTCCTCCAAGCAGTTGCAGTCCCAAGCAACCGGCGCGACCTGTTGGCCGTCGGCCGTGGTGGCTTGTGCAGCGATCCGCTGCAACACGCTGATGACGTTCATCTCGGCTTCGTATTTGATCCGATGCCGCTCCCAGTAGCTGGGTTGTCCTGGGCCGTCCTGCCGCAAGACCCGCACGTCAATGAACGTGGGTGTAGAAGGGGAAGTCATGAGCTGCTGCTTCGTCCTTTGTGGGTCGTTGATATTTTCGTCGGCCAAATCCGCTCGCCGTCACAGATCGCCGCTGCGCTAGGCTCGGCTCGCTTCGGCGTGCTTCGGCGCGCCCGGCACGGCGCCTCCATTTCCCTCAGCGCGGCGCTGCTGCCGCGTCCTCCATGCCTCGACAATTGCGTCGGCACCGACCAGCCCGTACAGCCGTGGCCGTGGTGAGATCAAAGACGTATCCACATCTTCGTACTCGATCTGCGGCGCGTCGCCCTGCCAAGAAGCGACAGTCGACTTGAGCCATTTGCGGTTGTTTTCTTCGAAGCGATCGCACCAAGCTTCGGCCTCGCGGCGGCGCTCCGCCGGTTCCTCGCTAGACAAACTCGGCATGGCAAACTCAGGCTTGTAGTGCGCCCCGCGGCACTCGTCCCGCTGCAGGGCCCCTTGGACCAACGTCAGCGCGAGCGGAAACATATCCAACAGGGCCTTGGTAAAGACGACGTTTTGATTGGTCCAATTTCCGCTGTCAGACAGCGAGCAGTTGGCGGCGCGATCCGCCAGCTCGCGGATCGTCTCGTAAGCTGCAGCCAACTGGTCGTTGCGGCGGACAACCGTGGCCGCCTTCGTCATGACGTCTCCCAGCTGCTGGTGCAGCAGGTACGGGTTTTCTCCACCCGCCGGTCTCTTCAACAGCTCCTCGTGCGCGGCCTCGTGTCGCCGCCGCTCGCGTTGAAGTTCTGCAGACGACTCGGCGGCGCCGCGGTCGAGGGACTCGAGATGAGCTTGAATGCCAGGCGCCACAAACAACCCTGTGAAAATACAACTCAGCAGCGAATTGGCTCCCAGGCGGTTGCCACCGTGGTACTGGTAATCACATTCGCCGATGGCGTACAAACCAGGAATGTTGGTAAGGTGATTGCGAGGCGAACCGACTGCGAGCCCGCCGGCAGCGGTACGCTCGTAATCGACCCACAAGCCACCCATCGAATAGTGGACTGCCGGGAAAATCTTCATCGGCGTGTCGCGGGGGTCGACCCCCTGAAATTTCTCGTAGATCTCCAGGATCCCGCCGAGCTTTCGATCTAGTTCCGTGCGGGCGATGTGCGTCAGGTCGAGGTAGACACACTGGCGTCCCTTCTCGACACTGAGCCCTTCGTTCACACAGATGTCAAAAATCTCTCGCGTCGCGATGTCACGCGGCACGAGATTTCCGTATTCCGGATAGCGATCTTCCAAGAAGTAAAAACGCTCGGCGGTGGGAATGCTGGTCGGCTCGCGCGGATCCTGAGGCGTCCGCGGCACCCACACCCGGCCGCCTTCACCCCGGGCCGATTCGCTCATCAGACGCAACTTGTCTGCACCCGGAATGGCGGTCGGGTGGACCTGTATGAACTCACCATTGGCGTACTTGCCCCCAGCCCGATAGCAGCGGCTGGCAGCGCTGCCTGTGCAAACCATCGACATTGTCGAACGGCCATAAAGCAGCCCACAACCGCCGGTCGCCAGAATCAGCGCGTCAGCCGGCAAGCTGTGAATCTCCATCGACACCAAGTCCTGCACCACACAACCCCGGCAGACCCCCGCCTCATCCAGCACCGGGCCCAGAAAGTCCCAGAACTCGTACTTCTTAACTCTGCCTTCTGCTTCCCAACGGCGGACCTGCTCGTCCAGCGCATACAACAGCTGTTGCCCGGTCGTGGCCCCGGCGAAAGCTGTTCGCTTAAATAATGTGCCGCCGAACCGCCGCCGATCCAAGAACCCTTCTGCCGTCCGGTTGAACGTGACACCAAGCCGGTCCATCAGATCGATGACCTTCGGACCCCAATCGGCCATTTCCTTAACCGGTGGCTGATGCTGTAAGAAATCTCCGCCGTAGACCGTGTCATCGAAGTGACACCACTCGGTATCACCCAGCTGCCGCGTCTGATCGTTGACCGAATTAATGCCGCCCTGCGCGCAAACGCTGTGGGACCGCTTGACTGGCGCCAAACTAATCAAGTCAACGTCGACTCCAAGTTCAGCGAGTTTCATGGTTGCCGCCAGCCCAGCCAGGCCCCCACCAACCACCACAACACGTTGTTTCGACATCGCATTCTCCGAGATTCGCACGCTGGCAGGTTGCAAAGGTGACTCGCGGTTCCTGCCAGGGCCCATCACCGCGTCAATCTTCTCCGCCGGAACCGCTCTCTCCACCCTCGTGCTCGTCCACCACCTTGTGTTCCATCTCCGACTCAGTCAACTCGCCGGAGGCCAGCTTCGAATCTTGCATTTTCTGCTCGATAGAACGAGCCTTTTCCTCATCGACCGTGACCGCCCCCACCAACGCACCCATGCTGACCACGGCCAAGCCGAGTCCGAACACGATGCAGACCAGATCAGCGCGCCGCTGAGCGGCCGGGCTCACCCAAATTCCCCAGGTGATACCCATCGTCCAAAGGCCGTTGGCCAAGTGAAATACGCACGCCAAAACCCCGCCGCCGTAGAGCAACGGGACAACGAACCCGTTCATGGCGGCGCCCAACGTCGAGGAAGCGTTGTAGGGCTTGAAGTTGGCTCCTCCCAGGGGACGCGCCACTCCTTCCAGCCAAGCGTCGAAGTGGAACCAACCGTGCATATGAAATACGTGCCAGACAATAAACACGAAAGCGATCATGCCTGTCGCCCGCTGCAAGGTGTAGCGGATGTTCTTTTCCAAGGCGTACGTTCCGCTGTTCGGCAGGCCACCGCGAACAATGATCACGCCGATCACCGCATGAAACAGAATCGGCAGGAAGATGAACCCCCACTCGACGACCGGTAAGATCGTGCCGAGACTGTGGATTTGGTAGACGGCCCGTTGATAGGTCGCCGGAGAGTCCAGCACGCTGGCGTTGGTCAGCAGGTGAACCACCATATAGGCACCTACCGGGACCAGGCCCGACAGCGAGTGCAGACGGCGGATCAGGAATTCATGCTCGGCCAAGAACGAGCCCGCCGACTCCGGCGGGGATGACACAGTGCTCACTGCATTCCCTTCTGTCAAACACGTTGCGCGTACGCCCTGTACCTGTACCCACTATCGGCAAAGCCCTCTTCCTCGAAGGCCAATGCGGCACCGTGTGATAGAGCGTTTGAATCCGCCTTGCGGCCAAGACGATAACCCCGCGGGACCAAGCGCCCACGTGACTAGGGGTCTCGTAGGCTGTTAGCAAACAGGTGGTAAGTATACGCAAGCCCCCTCGGAGTACAAGCGGCCGGCGGCAGGCAGAATTCGTAGTAAACGCAAATGTTGAACGCGGTTAGCAACACTCACGACTCCGGTCACGGGTCGCTGTTTTGGCGAACGTCGCGTTAGCGGCCCTCGAGCACCCGCTGCCAATCCCTGGAAACGCAACGTATGATTCAACAAAGGGTCGGGCGAAAAATCCACCCGCTTCGAGACCCAGCCAGCCGCGGAGAAATCTGCCCCCGCAGGTTTGACTATTGCCGTGGTTCGGTTTTTGATAGAAATAGCCCGGCGATTCATCAACAACGTGGCAGAAGGTCCTCGCCGCAGATTCGCATAGGAACAACCCGCAGTCTGGACCGAAAAGGCCATACGGGGCTTGGGATGCTCAGCGAAAACCCAGCCATTTTGATCACCGACGACGATCGCGACTTCCGCGAGACGTTGCGAGAGGTCTTCCAGCCCCGTGGGTTTCAAACTCTGCTGGCCGCCGACGGCCATGAAGCATTGGAGATCGTCCACCGGGAACGAGTTCATGTGCTGCTGCTCGACATGCACATGCCTCGGTTGGACGGCCTGGAAACCGTGCGGCTGGTCAAGCAGCGAAAAGTAGTCCTACCCTGCATCCTACTCTCCGCCCGCATGGACGAAGCGCTGGCCGAGAAGGCCCGCAGCGCCGACGTCTTTTCGTCACTGTCCAAGCCGATCAGATTCCGAGAAGTCTTGGACACCGTGCACGAAGCACTCCGCGTGACCTACGATTGGCCTCCCTGCTGATCCGCTGCAGCTCGACGTCTGGCTCGACTTTGTCAAAAACTCAAGCGATCGGCTCTGGCGCGATTGACTGGCGAAAGGCGTCAAACAAGTAGTGGCTGTCGTGTGGACCAGACGATGCCTCCGGGTGGTACTGGACCCCAAACGCCACGTGGTGGCGATGCCGAATACCCGCGATGGTGTCATCATTCAGATTGCGGTGGGTGACCTCCAGGTGACCGGGCAACGTGGCCTCGTCCACGGCGAACCCGTGATTTTGGGCTGTGATCTCTACTTGGCCGGAAGCCAGGTTGAGCACCGGTTGGTTGGCACCGCGGTGACCGAATTTCAGCTTGAAAGTCTTGGCTCCAGCGGCCAACGCTAGTAGCTGGTGCCCCAGGCAGATGCCAAAGATCGGCTTCTTACCCAGTAGTTCGCGGATCGTCGTGATCGCATAACCTACCGGCTCAGGATCCCCTGGACCGTTGGACAGAAAAACACCGTCAGGGTCCCGCTGCAATACATCGTCAGCGGTCGCGGTTCCGGGCAGAATCGTCACCCGGCAGCCGGCGTCGTGCAGGTGCCGGGCGATGTTCCATTTCATGCCAAAGTCCAGCGCCACCACGTGATGTTGCTCTCGCGAGTCCACCGGCCGCGAGCCCTCCTGGTTCAGTTTCGTCCAGGGGCTGAGGCCCTCGGACCACTCCCGATAGTCATCCGGCAGTACCTCACGCACCAAATCGCGGCCAATCAAACCCGGGCTGGCCTTCGCCTTCGCCACCAGACTGGCATCGTCTAAGTCGACCGTCGAGAGGACTCCCTTCATCGCTCCCTGGGTACGAATTCGCCGTACCAGAGCTCGCGTGTCGATTCCAGCCAGCCCCACCACACGATGCTCGGCCAGATAGTCATCCAGGCGACCCTGCGAGCGAAAGTTGCTGCTGATCCGGCTGCCTTCACGAACCACGAAGCCCGCCAAATGAGGACGATGACTTTCGACATCCTCGTCGTTGACTCCATAGTTGCCGATTTCCGGATAGGTCATCGTGACAATCTGACCACGATAACTGGGGTCCGTGATGATCTCTTGATACCCGGTCATGGAGGTATTGAACACGACCTCCCCGTCCACCTCGCCCTTGGCTCCGAGCGATGTGCCGGTGAAGATCGTCCCGTCCTCCAAGGCCAGCTTTGCTTGATTCGCCATCTTCAAACGATCACTGAAGGAGAGAGATATCAGTCGAAGGCTCGCCTCCGATGTCGGGGGCCAACCGTTTGGCTAGACCGGCCGACGATGACGCACTAAAGATGCGTCGTTCGACTTCCCGATACAACTGAATACGGCTGTGGGTCTCCGGGCGCTGAGTCTCGACTCATCGTTCGGGCAGCCAATTCCGGAAGGGTCCTTGTTGCGGCGAACGAGGGCCCTTCCTTTTTTGCCAATCAAGCAGACATTATAGGTCAGCCGGGCGGGGTGAGCGAGGTGCCGCCTCGCGAAGGGTGCTGGTGGCCCGTCTATCGCACCACTTGTTCCTGTAATCTGGGGCGTTTCCCATCGGCCCTTGGACGTTCGCTGCACCAAGCGATAACGGCATGACCGACGGCCGATACTGCCTTTCATGCTGCTCACCCGCCGCTCCTCTCGCTCCAGGCACCTGCCGATCTGACGGACCGCTTGCCGCAATCGATTCTCGTTCTCAACCAACGCCAAGCGGAGATAGCCCTCCCCAGCAGGCCCAAAACCGCTACCGGGGCTCACCGCCACGTCTCCCTGGTCCAGCAGCAGCATGCCAAAGTCCATCGTCGTCATGCGGTTGAGCCATCGCTCGGGAATCTTCGCCCAAACAAACATGCCCGCCTTCGGGGGCTCGATTTCCCAGCCGATCCGACGCAAGCCGCTGACCAATACGTCCGCGGCGCTTTTGGTACTCGCGCGATTGTGCCTCCACAGCCACTTCGGTGTTTCTCAAGGCGACGATCGAAGCAATCTGGATCGCCTGAAACATCCCGTAGTCGTAATAACCCTTGATAACGCCCAAACCTCGGATCATCTCGCGATTGCCGCAACAGTATCCAACTCGCCAACCGGCCATGTTGTATCCCTTGCTCATCGTCGTGAACTCGACCCCCACCTCGCGCGCCCCCGGTGCGCTGAGGAAGCTGGGCGGCTGGTAACCGTCAAAGCCGACGTTCCGCGTAGGCAAAGTCGCTGATCACCATCAACCCGTACCGCTTTGCCAACTTGACAATCTCAACGAAAAACTCGGGTTCGACGGTAACCCGTCGAAGGGTTATGGGGATAGTTGATGATCAGGAGTTTCGGTCGAGGATAGAGCTGCTGGCAGGTGTAGGCGATGTTCGCCAGGAATCGATCATTCTCGCCCACTTCCAACGCGATCACATTTCCGGCCGCTAGCGCCACGGCATACATATGCACTGGAAAATAGGGTGCCGGCACAATCGCCGTGTCCCCCGGGCCCATCAGCGCTAAACACATGTGGCTGAAACCCTCTTTCGAGCCGAGGCAAACCATGACTTCGGTCTCGGGGTCGAGCCGCACGCCGTAACGCTTTAGGTACTTGCTGGCTACCTCCCGGCGGAGGTTCGGAATTCCATTGGAGCGGCTGTAGCCGTGGTTACCCGGGTCGCGGGCCGCCTCAGCTAGTTTCTCCACCACCGAGGCGTGCGGTGGATCGGATGGGTTCCCCATGCCCAGGTCAATCACGTCACTTCCAGCCCGCCGCTTTTCATAGAGCAGCGCGTTGATCCGTCCAAACAAGTAGGGAGGCAGCCGGTTGACGCGTGCGGCCAGTTGAATGTCAAACTGCGGTTGCGCGCCGCTCGCGCCGGCGGAAGTGGGAGTGTGGTGCTCAGTCATCGTCTGGTCTCATTTCACAAGCGTAAGTGATAACACGAGTTGGGGCCACACGGGGTTCATTCGCCGCGGGTGCGCGCCATCGCCACCGAACTGTCTTGTGCGGCAGTTGATTCGGCCCGGATGATCCGCCGCGATCGGCACGTGTTTCTGTGGCAAGCTCCAGGCCTTCTCGACTTCTGCCTCAACCTAATGTCGTCCAACAAGCCCGCAGAAAAATGGCCTGTTTTCCGGCTGCGCAGACCCCACCGGGAACGACACCCGCCGAACGCTCGCGATGGAGTCCGTGAGTCATTCACCCCGTCGAGACGTTACAGGCAATTGGCGCAATTTGCTCAATTACCACAATTAGTAATACCGACAAAATCCACAAGGGCGCGGCTCGGTAGAAACCACGCGTGCTAGCTCGTTTACCTCGAGAGCAGGAGTGAATCCGTGATTCGGGCTGCGCTGAACAACCCGTATCTTGTGATTGTGCTCGCGCTGGTCGTCGTTGTCGTCGGTATTACCTCCTACCAAAAGATCCCGGCAGACCTGCTACCCATCTTCAAGACCCCGGCCGTTCAAATCGTCACGTTTTACCCCGGCATGCCTCCCGAGGTGATGGAACGCGACATCATGAGCCGGCTGGAGCGCTGGACGGGCCAATCGGTTGGCATCGAGCATCAGGAAGCCAAGGCGATGCCCGGGGTCTGCATCGTCAAGGACTTTTTCCGAGAAGACATCTCGAGCGATACGGCGATGTCGCAGGTGACCAGCTATGCCGTGAGCGACATGTTCTATCTCCCGCCCGGTACCATTCCGCCGATGGTGATGCCTTTCGATCCAACTGCCTCGGTGCCGCTCTGCCTGGTCACCGTATCCAACCCGCAGATGAACGAGAAAGAGCTGTACGACATCGCCTACTTCGAATTGCGGAATCAGCTGCAGGCGATCCAAGGCGTCATTGCGCCGGCGGTTTACGGCGGCAAGTTGCGGCGAATCCTCTGCTACCTCGACCGCCAAAAGCTGGAAGCACGTGGGCTGTCCCTAATGGACGTGCAACAAGCGTTACTCAAACAGAATGTCTTGATTCCGGCCGGCAACGCCAAGATGGGAGACGTCGACTTTCAGATCTTCACCAATGCGCTGACCGACACCGTTGAGGAGATCAACTACACACCGATCAAGATCGTCGGGGGAGCCCCTGTCCTGCTGCGCGACGTGGGAGAAGCCCGCGATGCAGGACAGATTCAGAGCAACGTCGTGCGGATCAATCAGAAACGGCAGGTTTACATTCCCATCTACCGCCAACCCGGCGCCAACACGATTCAAATCGTGAACTCGATCAACGAGCGGCTGCAACGGATCGGCCAGCGGCTGAAGTCGATGAACGCCGACAACCCCAAGATGCAGACGCTGGTCCTCAGCGTGGTCATGGACCAATCTCAGGGCGTACGGCAGAGCATTCACGGATTGCAAGTGGCCGCAGGGCTGGGAGCCGGGCTGGCTGGCATGGTTGTCTTGTTATTTCTCCGCAGCTTTCGCTCGGCGGTCATCATCTTCTTGGCGATCCCCCTGTCGGTGTTGGCTGCTGTGGTCGCGCTGTTCTATACCGGGGATACGATCAACGCGATGACCCTGGGTGGCGTGGCCTTGGCAGTAGGGATTCTGGTCGACCAGTCCATAGTTGTGCTGGAAAACGTAGTTCGGCATGTGCAAATGGGCAAGGAACCGCTGTCGGCCGCGTTGGACGGAGCCGGCGAAGTCGCCATGCCGGTGCTGGTCTCCACAATCACGTTCTGCGTAGTCTTCTATCCCATCGTATTCCTCTCCGGGCTGGCCAGGTTCCTATTCACGCCGCTTGCGGTGGCTGCTTCCTTTTCGATCCTGGCGTCGTATGTCATCGCCATGACACTAGTTCCGGCCTACTGCGCCCGTTTTTTGGGTCAGCAGCGTCGGGGCCGCTCCGAACCAGGCCAAGAGAGCTGGCTGCTGCGAAGCTTCGGTGGTTTGCTGTCGCTCGCCATCAGCTGCCGCTACCTGGTCGTGTTGCTCTCGATCGCGTTGCTCGTCGGCGCCGGCGCCTTACTGCAGCAGATGGGAACGGAACTGTTTCCGCCGGTCGACTCAGGACAATTCACGATTTATGTGCGGCTGCCCTCCGGAACGCGCATCGAAAGAACCGAGGTGACGTTGGCCGGAGTCGAGCAGGTTTTGATGGAGACCTTGGGTGAGGCCGATCCGGGATTCGCGCTCGGCGAGGAACTGGCGCCTCAATCCGCACTGCAGATGGTCATCTCAAACATCGGCGTGTTGATGGACTGGCCAGCGGCTTACACGCCCAACACCGGCCCGATGGACGCTTTCGTACTCGTTCAGTTGAAGGATAAGCCCGACCGGCCGAACGTGTTCACAGTCGTCTCCGATCTCCGACAGAAACTGCAGACGGCGTTCCCTGGAGTAGAGTTTGCCTTCGACACTGGGGGGATGTTGACCGCGGCGTTGAACATGGGCGAACCGTCGCCGATCCACTTTCAAATTACCGGCTCGAAACTGGAGACGGCTCAAGAGATTGCGCGGATCATCAAACAGGAAGCAGAACAAGTTGAAGGCGCAGTCGATGTCCGCGTGGCGCAGCGAATGGACTACCCCACACTTGAAGTCAAGATGGACCGTGTGCTGGCTGCCTATCAAGGTGTCAATGTGGATGACGTGATGAAGAACCTGGTGAGTGCCACGAACAGTTCGATCAACTTTGATCCGGCATTCTGGATTGATCCCCGCAACGGCAACCACTACTTCATGGGCGTCCAATACGCCGAACACGACATCAACTCGTTCGAAACGTTGCGCAACGTACCGATCACGGGCGAGGGCAGCATGCGGCCCGTGTTGCTGCGAAATGTCGCCCAAATCGAACAGGGAACTGGTCCGGCGGTCATCAACCATCGTAACATCACACGGGCGACCGATATCTATGCCAACGTACTTCCGGGGTGGGATATCGGCTCGGTCGTGGCCGCCATGGAAGAGCGCCTGGAGTCCCGACCGGAGCTGGGGCTCGAGGTGCTGCAAACCGAACGCGGCAAGGAATACAACGTGGGGGGCGACTATGCAGGGCAAGGGTACGCGCTGCAGATGCAGGGCGAGGTTCGTTCAATGCGGGAGTCCTTCACACAGTTTGCCAATGGCCTGGCCATCGCCGTAGTCCTGGTCTACTTGGTGATGGTCGCCCAATTCCGCAGTTTCGTCGATCCGATCGTCATTCTGCTGAGTGTGCCGCTGGGGTTCATCGGCGTTGTGCTGCTGCTCTGGTTGACCGGCAGCAACCTCTCCATCATGTCGTTCATGGGTGTGATCATGATGACAGGCATCGTGGTGGAATACTCAATCGTCCTGATCGATTTTGCCAACCAGCGGCTGGCCACGGGACTGACGACGCGCGAAGCCATCATCGACGCCGCCAAGACCCGCTTGCGGCCGATCATCATGACCTCACTGACGACCTGGTTGGCTTTGTTGCCGATGGCCGTTGGGTTTGGTGGAGGCGACGCGAATGTGCCCTTGGCGCGGGCGATCATTGGCGGCGTGCTGGGAGCTACGGTCTTGTCGCTGGTGGTGGTCCCCTGCCTCTACGTGATTTTGAAACGCGGCCCCGCAGCGCCACAGCCCGCCCAGGCGTAGCACAGAGGACAAGGGGATGCACGAATCGAATCGCCCCCCAGCTCGGGTAACCCGGATGCATCCGCCAGCGCAAGCTTTAAAGTCGCGCTCCGCGTCTCGCAGGGACAAGAGGTCGAATTCGTCGCGTTTTCGTAACCCGAAGCGTCAGCGAGGGGAAGTTGGTGCACCAACGCAAGTCATCCCCTCGCTGACGCTTCGGGTTACGATTGAGCCGCAAACGCAAGTTCAAAAGGCACAAGTCAGGCCGGAAAGTGCGATCGGCCTTGCGCTCGTGGCGCTCTGTGCCTGGTCGGCTCTCTGTGGATGCGACCGGTTGGCGCCCGCTCGCAAACCGCCGCCAGCGGCCAGCCAGCCGGCGGGCCCACCCCGAGTGACGACCAGCGAGGTGCTCCGACAAGATCTGGAGCAAACCATCGAGATCCCTGGAACGATCGAGGGATACGAGACCGCAGATCTCTACGCCAAAGTTGGCGGCTACCTGGGGGAAATCCACGTCGATATCGGAGATCGTGTCGAGGCAGACCAAGTCCTGGCAAAATTGTCGGTACCCGAACTGGAAAAGGAACTCGCCCAAAAAGAAGCTGCGATCGAGAGCGCGCGAGCACAGCTCGTCCAGTCGGAAGCGGCGGTACGGCAAGCGATGTCCAGCGTCGTCAGCGCCAAGGCGATGGTCGAAGAAGCAAATACGCTTGTCAAGGAGAAAAAGTCACAGCTGAAGTTCCGACAAGCCGAGTTCGATCGCACGCGTGGCTTGGTGCAGTCGGGGTCGATGTTAGCCAAGCGGCTGGACGAAGCGCGCTATCAACTTGAAGCCGCTGAAGCGGCGACCCAAACGACTCGGGCCCGCGGGAGAACGGCCGCCGCAAACCTAGAAGCCACCCGCCTCAACGTCGAGAAGGCAAACGCAGACCGCGCGAGTGCACTGGCAGCGATTGCAGTTGCCCAGGCCGACGCCGAAAGAACGACGGCCATGATGCAATACACGACGATCCGTGCACCGTTTACCGGTGTCGTGATCAAACGAATGGCCGACACCGGTTCCTTCATCCAATCGGCCGATGGAAACAGCGCCGCGCGGCCGCTGGTGACCGTCACCAGAACCGACGTCGTCCGCGTGACGCTCGACCTTCCGATGCAGGAAGTACGCTGGTTGGACCAGGGCGATCAGGCGGTCTTGGAGAACGTCGCCGTGTTGCCGGACGAGCAATTTGTCGGTCAGGTGGCCCGATTCTCTCCGTCACTCGATCCCACCTCGCGGATGATGCGCGTCGAAGTCGATCTACAAAACCCGCAACACCGTCTGCTGCCCGGCTACTACGGAACCGTGCGGTTGCGGCTCGCACAACTGCCGCAAACGCCCGTCGTGCCCACGTCGGCGCTAATGAGCGATCAGCAAGGTTCTTATGTCTACGTGGTCGAGAAAGACACCTGCGTGCGGCGGAGAATCGAAACAAACTACGCAGATGGCTTGATTGCAGGCGTGGCGTCCGGCTTGGACGGCGGCGAGCAAGTTGTGATCACAGGAGGAGGGCAGCTAACCGAAGGTCAAGCTGTCACAGCCGTTGAGCGAAAAGACGACGGTTGAACGATTGGCAAGGCCGAACGAGGAGGGGGGGGAAGCAATCCATGTCGGGAAGAACCGAGCGCCGCGCTGCTGCGGCGCTGATCGGCATGCTGCTGCTGGCCAGCGGTTCGGGGTGCGCGCTCCCTCGGGCGGAAGCACGGCTCGACACAGTGGAGCAAGGAACACCAAGCGACGCTCCCGTTGAACAACCACCGCGGTACGAGGTAGTCGCCGCCGCTTACGAAGAGCCGGAGAACCCGGAGCCGGTACCGATGGAGCTGCCGGAAGGTGAGTTGAGCGAAATAGTGGGGGCATCGCCGATGGAGACCTTTCCCATCGACCTGCCTACAGTGCTGCAGCTGGCCGGCGCCAACAATCTTCAGATCGAGCTGGCCTCCGAACGAATCGCGGAAGCCTGCGCGCGTGCCTCAGCCGCCGAAGTGGCTTGGATTCC
>CBDCWT010000083.1:0-109073 GCA_965223305.1 Pirellulaceae bacterium
GCGATGTCGGTTGTCGCGGGGTGGGCGACCAGCAACATCGCACTCGGCTGCGGCGTGCTGCTCGTGCTCCTCACCTGCTCGCTGGAGATGTGGCTGCCCTCACAAACCTTCATCGATCTCGATGGCCTTCGCTTGCAGCGGATTGGGCGGACGCGGCATATTGCGTGGCGTCAGGTTGTCGGCTACGTGGTCGATGACCGAGGGATCGGCCTCCGCCTGAGCAACTCGCATCGACGCGCGGATGTCTATGTGCGAACAGGCTCGCAGAGGCGAGAGATGCTCGGCGCCATGCGGCGATGTTGTCCCCAAGTGTTCAATTCCGACCCGAACGTCGGCCACGCCGAGCCGACCATGAAGGGCGGCGCTGAACGAGGTGCAGCGGGTGTCGGAAGCACTGCCGCCGAAGACGACGCCGGGCACGAGTCCAGCACGCCAAGCACCTCGAGCACGCTGGGGGACCTTCCGGCCAACCGTTCCAATGGAGCCGCCGGCGTTGACGGCCTTGACGGGCCGAATGAGTCTCGAGAGTCTCCAGCATGACGGCTCGATATTATCTCGCGCCGCTGCCGTCTCACGGAGTGTGCGAGTTGGATGGTCCAGAAGCGCACCACTTGCTGCATGTGATGCGAGCAGCCGTGGGTGATGAAGTCGAGCTATTCGATGGGCTCGGCCATGTGGCCACCGCCCGCATTGTCTCCGCTCAACGTCGCGTGGTTCAACTGAAAATCGACGCTGTGCGAACGGCGCCCCGTGAGTCACCGCATTCACTGTGTCTGGGGGTGTCGTTGCCCAAAGGCGATCGTCAGAAGTGGCTTGTGGAGAAGTGTGTGGAGTTGGGCGTGTCGCAGTTGACGCCGTTGGCGGTGGAGCGTGCTGTGGCTCGGCCCACGGCTAAGGCACTCGAGCGGCTGCGTCGCGGGGTGATCGAGGCCTGCAAGCAATGTGGCCGCAATTACTTGATGCAGATTCTCGAGCCGCAAAGTCTCAGCGATTGGCTTGAGCATCGCGTGGGCGAGCAAAACGGGTTGGCTGATCAAGGAAGCGGAGCCTGTTGGCTTGCACATCCGGGAGATCAGTCGCAGCCCGTCGGCGCTCGGATGGCTCAATGGGCGGCCACCTGGGAGCCATCCAGCGATGGTGTCCAGGGGGCCCAGTCATTGTCCGTCGCCATTGGGCCCGAGGGCGGGTTCAGCGACGCTGAGGTGGAGCAGGCTTTCACGCGAGGATGTCAACTCGTAAACTTGGGACCACACATATTGCGGATAGAAACTGCCGCAATCGCCGTGGCCGCTGTTTGCCAATTGAACCATCGATAGCAAGATCGTTTGGCCGACGCGATCATTGCCGAGCCAGGCATCCGAGCCAAGCACGTCAAACCACATATCACGTATGTCGAACCACGCAAACGCCCCAGCACCAATCCAATCCCCCGAAGGCTACTTCCCAGAGGACTATCGGGCGTCCCGGCAAAGGTTTCACGAACTGTGCCAAGAGGAGGGCCATCGGCTGGAGTCGTTCGAACACCCGGAGCGTGGGCCGCATGACGAGCCGCTGGCGATGGACGCTGCTTGGTGCGGCGCCGAAAGGGGCACTGGCGCCCAAAAGGCGAGGCGGCTGTTGATTTTCTCAAGCGGGCTGCATGGTCTGGAGGGGCCTTTGGGGGCGGCTTGTCAACTCGCGGCGCTCGACCAGCGCTGCTTGGGTCAGTTTGCTCGGGCAAACGGCTGGGACGTGTTGTTGATCCATGCCATGAACCCCTATGGCGTTGCGCACCACCGCCGGTGGGATCACGAAAATATTGACGTCAACCGAAACTTCTGGCTCGATGAAAGTGAGATCGCTGGAGCTTCGCCCGTGTACGAGGAGCTGTCGCCATGGCTCAATCCCAACCGCATCGACTGGCACGACCGGCTGTCATTTTATTTCCGCGCGGTCGCAACCATTCGCAAACATGGCTACGCTCCAGTCAAGCAGGCGATTGCCGAGGGACAGACACAACAGCCCAACGGCCTGTTCTACACCGGGACGGCGCCAAGCTGGACTCGGGAGGTTATCGAGCGGACGCTGCCTGGGTGGGTGGAGCCGTACGAATTCGTGGCGCATATCGATGTGCACAGCGGTCTGGGGCGATGGGGGGAGTGCAAATTGCTGCTCGACTACCAAGTGCGTGACGAGCAGCGCAAATGGATGCAGGGCCATCCGCCGGAATCGTGGGAGCAGGCTTCGCCCGACGGCGCCGCGTACAATGCTACCGGGGGCTTGGGGCGCTGGTGCAATCATCAATTCCAGCGTCAGAATTACCTCTATCTCTGCGCTGAGGTCGGCACGTATGGACCGATGAAGGTGTTGCGCATGTTGAGGCACGAGAATCAACAATGGCATTGTCGACCGCAACGCGAAGCATCGGTGGTGAGCCGGTTGCGGGAAATGTTCTGTCCACGCTCAACGCGCTGGCGTCGCGCGGCTGTGCAGGCAGTGTGGACGGCGATTGTGAGGACGATGGGGGCGGGGTAAGCTGAACGCCTTGAAGGCGCGCTTGATCTTAGTCGCGTTTATGAAAGTCGCGTTGGTGCTTCAAACTTCACCAGCCGTCGACGTTGATATTTTTGACACCATCTTGCTTGCGACTACCGAGGTCGCATGACATTCCCCGTTCCATCCCATTGACTTGGAGAAAAGCTTGCCATGAGTGCCGACGCGAAACTCGTTGAATTGAAATTGGAGCTGCCGCCCGCCCCGAAGCCGATGGGCGTTTACAAGCCGATCGTGATTTCGGGCAACATGGCTTATGTCTCGGGACATGGTCCGCTTCAGTCGGACGGAACGCTGATGGTGGGTCGTGTAGGCGCCGACGTCGATCAAGACTTTGGTTATCAGGCCGCGAGGCAGACCGGATTGGCGGTGTTGGCGACGCTTCAAGCCAATCTCGGCAGCCTCGACAAAGTGAAGCGAATCGTAAAGACGCTCGGCATGGTAAATTGCGAGTCGGACTTCGGCGCCCATCCCGCAGTCATCAACGGATTTAGCGATCTATTCGCGGAAGTGTACGGCGAAGAAAACGGCGTCGGCGCCCGCAGCGCGGTCGGCATGGGCTCCCTGCCCGGCAACATCCCCGTCGAAGTCGAAGCCATCTTCGAGCTCAACGAGTAGCCTCGCGGCAGGAGCGAAACAACGAAAAATGGGAGAGAGCCGCGGGCTGCGATCAGGAGCGGCGCCGACGGTCGCGATGGCCGTAGCGGCCGTGAAACTCTTCGACAGGGTATTTTTTCCGGTTCTTCTCCATTTTTCTACGCAGCGCCTGGCTCAGATCCAGATCCAATTGGTTGGCGAGTCCCAAGAGGTAGCAGAGTACGTCGGCCAGCTCTTCCCCAACGGCGGCTAATTCTTGCGCGTCGCCGGCGACGGCGTTGGATTCATCAATGGTCAGCCATTGGAAGTGCTCCATCACCTCTGCCGCCTCAATCGCCATCGACATGCTCAGGTTTTTGGGGGAGTGGAACTGCCCCCAATCCCGCTGTTCTACAAATTCGCGAACGATCATCCGCAGTTGGGCGACGGTCGTTTGATCATCTGGCGGATTGGGCGGATTGGGCCGATTGGACGGGCTGTCCTTGCCCGCGCCCCGATCAGCTCCATCGGCGTTTGGGTCTTGCGTTTGATCTCCACCCATGAGGTCACCATTTTCCAGATTGATTCGTCCTGGCCCACGTGCTTCCAGGCTCCAGATCCCAGGCTCAGCGATCGCCATCTTACCAGCTATGGGGTCGAGCGGCTGCACGCTTGACCGTTGGAGATGAGGTCGTATGATCAACACTCTCTTCTCCGCGAACTACAACCACTTGCGACACGTCCATGGGATTCCTGTCAGACCTTCGGATTCTCTATCACCTCACCATGAAGCCGATCCGTGGGAACGACCATGCGGATCGAATGGAGAATTTCTATTCGGGGCAGGCGGAGGCGTACGACGACTTTCGCAAGCGTCTGCTCAAGGGGAGGGAAGAGCTTTGGGCCGCGATTGACCCGCCGGCTGGCGGCTCCTGGGTGGATATGGGCGGTGGCACGGGCGCCAACATCGAATTCCTGGGCGACCGCATCTCCACGCTCGATCGAGTCCAGGTCGTCGATCTCTCCCCGTCACTGCTGGGGGTCGCCCAGCGTCGCTTTGAGGAGCGGGGGTGGACCAATGCGACCGCCGTGGAGGCGGACGCCACGACCTACCAAATCGAGGGGGGAGCCGACGTGGTCACCTTCTCGTATTCGCTCACGATGATCCCCGACTGGTTCGCCGCCATCCAAAACGCGATGAACATGTTGAAGCCGGGCGGTTTGATCG
The DNA here is from genome assembly GCA_965223305.1 of Pirellulaceae bacterium. Lineage (GTDB taxonomy): Bacteria > Planctomycetota > Planctomycetia > Pirellulales > Pirellulaceae > CBDCWT01. Next base: position 4,337 of record CBDCWT010000083.1, read on the forward strand.
GCGTGGTCGATTTCTTCGTCTCCAGAAAACACCCTCCCAACGGCCACAAGCGCCACGGTTGGTTCACCCGCACGTTCTGGCCCACCTGGTTCGGATTCGACAACGTGTTCCCGTCGCCCGACCACGTGCCGTTTCTGCATCGCAACTTCGACCCAGTGCTGTTCGAAGAGCACCGTGGCAAGGTGCCGTATATGCCACTGATGCGGGTCCCCTACTACCTGTTCGTCGGTCGCAAGCGACAGGCGTAGTTGGCAGGCCGGTTATCCGATCGTTATCGATCCTTGCGACGTCGGGGCTCGCCTAGCGTGAAGCCTCCCAGCAGTCGCTCGCCCATCGAGCTCAGGTGTACCCAATCGCTGAGGTTTTCCAGCGGCACACGGACTCGGTCGCCAAGCTTTCGATTGATGTGCAGCGGCTCGTTCCCTAACTCTCCATAGATCACATTGGCCTCGATGGCAGTGACAGTCAGCCAGATGTATTCGACCGCGCTCTCCTGTTGGAATCTTGCCTTGACGTTGAAATGCTCTTCCTCTGTGCGGTTTTCAAACGCGTGGACGAATTCCGGCCAGCGTTGCTTGGCGATGGTCTCCGCCTCCTGCATCTCCTCGTCCGTCACTGAGACCACGGGAGCGAAATAGGGCTTGGTCAGCGCGTCTCGGGGATTGGCCTCGCGCAATTTCTTGATCGTGTCCGGGGCGAACGGATAGATGGCGCCGTGCAGTAAGTCGATCACTGCGGTACAGTTCTCCTCATCCGCCAGCTCACCAAGCAATTGCCCGATCAAACGATCGGCCGCGTCAAAATTTGGCTCCGTGTCGTCCAGCCAGCTGATCAAGTCGACCGACAGCCACGCTTGATGCTGCTCCACAGCCATCGCCACGCGAGGATCATTGATCTCTGCCATCACTTCATCAATGTCGTCAAAGTACGGAGAGGCATTGTTGTGGATGGCCAACAAGGCGGGCCAATACATGCACATGTAAGGCGCTTCATCGCCAAACAATGTGGGAGGCGACCCTTTTAAGTTCTGTTCTTCCTTGCGGCTTCGATGAGGATGCATTCTGGATATGCCGAATGGATCGCTCTCCTGACTTTCGTCCCCTTCCTCAATCACTACTTCGGTGGCCCAGGCTTCGGTGGCCAGCCGTTGAAGAATGGCCGGATCCAGATACCGTGGCTCGCGCATCAGAAGCACGATCGACTGAAAGGGCTCTTCGTCGTTGGTCTGAGAAGATGCGGAGAGATGGTCCAGGCGCCTCGACATCCAGCTGAGCCCGATGCCGATGGCAACGCAGGCCGCGACAATCGCCGCCAGCCAATACGATGGGTGAACCAGCATCAGCAGACACACCGCCGCAGCCTGGGTGAAGACGGCCACTGAACGCGACCAAGGCCGTTCGGCGCACAGGGAGCAGATCGCCATGATCATTGTCGCTGTACTAAGGATGGCGACCCAATCGACTCGGCCCTCATATAGCCACTGGCCGCGACCCGCTGCGAAGCCAAGCACACCCACAAACCCAAAACAGCCAGACAACGGCGTTTTGATAGTAGTGTTGGGTTTGTTTCATCACGACTCAATTCAACTCTTAAACCGTCTTTCAATCCGACCCACCACCCTGCCTAATCTGTATCCAGCCTCATGCGCCTAGTCCAACTTTTGAACGCACGTCTCTGTGAGAAACCGCGTCATCGGCCTTTCCCAGCAGAATCCAATCCCAGGGGAAAGTCAATCTCCATCCCCTCACAATTGGGGGCGGTGGCGACGATCGGTCGCTTATTGGCAGTTAGCCTTTCAACTTCAATCGTAAAAGGCTGCCTTGGCAGGTGGCGTATAACCAACCACGGTGGGGGTCTATATCGCAGTTGGTCAATGTGTCGTGCGGAGTCTCCCGGAATGCAATCAATTTCCCTTGCGCATTGAGCACGTGGATGCCTGGCTTGGTGTCCAGCGTCTCACTGGTGCCGCGTCGCTGGTGCAACCCGGCCGCCACAAACAGTCGTCCATCCGGGGCCACGCACATGCCATCGCCGCTGCGTCCAGGATAGAAATCGATGAGGACGCGGCCCTGTGACAACTCGCCTCGCCGGTTGAGCGAATAGACGCGGATGTCGCGGTGGTGGTCGACGTCTGGATGCGCTTCAATCAGATAAAACTGTTTCCCATCGGGTGAGATCCCCATGCCGTTGGGCATGTGAATCTCGGATCCTGTTGGCGCAGTTGGCTCATCTGCATCTGGCGCGCGAGCGTTGGACAGCAACTGGTGCAGTTTGCCATTGGGGTCGAGACGGTAGACAGCGTTGGCGTTGGTGTCCTCTTTCTGCGGACGCGATGAAAAGAACAGGTGGCCGTGAGCGTCCATCACCAGATCGTTTGGCGCAGCCAACGGCTTGCCACGATACTCCGCAGCCAGCGTTTCGAGCTTGCCGCTTTTCACGTCCCATTCGTGTGACGCGATGCGCCCCCGCCCTCACAGGCGAGCAGCCGCCCCTGGGGATCGAATAATAGCCCGTTGGCTTGATTCGTCGATTCTCGAAACACTTCCAGCTGCTTGGACGCGGGGTCCCAGCGGTAAATCTTTGAGGCCGGCACATTGGTAAAGAACACCGAGCCATCCGCGGCCACTGCGGGCCCCTCGGTAAACTTCTTGTCGTCACTCACTTCGGCGACCACCTCGGCTTCGCCCAGGTGCGCATCGTTGGTCAGCTTTTCATATCGCGCCGCCAACGCCCCCGAAAAATCGGCCCCGAAGACCCTGGTTGGCGGGCCGACCAACTCACAACAAAAGGCGGCGCCAAGCGTGCCGCTAACACGTCGATGAAATGTTCGTCGGTCCATGGGAGATGGCTCCTGGAAGAAGGAGGAAGGGCGATGCTCCCAAGAATCTGCGCAACGATGGAGACGTCGTGAACGCGAGCGAGACGTTGAGAGCGGCGATGGGAGCGATGGGAGCTATTTTGACGGAGAGACGAGTAGGAAACAATCGCATCCAGGCGAACGATTAACTCGCCGCCGCCCCACCTTCCACAGATCCATCCGCCCGGGGTTTCGCCAGGATGATCCAGCCCACGAGGGCGATGGCGAGCATGCCGACGCTGACCCATTGGGAGATGGTGAGCTCCGTTCCAAATCTGCCAGGCTCGTCTGTTCGAATAATTTCCAATAGGAATCGAGTGATCGGATAGAGGGTCAGCAGCGTGAGCATGAGTTGGCCATCGCGGCTTCGATAGGGATGCAGTGTGAGCAACAGCACGCACAGCAGCAACGCATTGATGGAGCTGTAGATTTGGGCGGGGCGCGTGCGCCGGCTTTTGGTGGGCAAATCAGCGTACGACCAGACGGCGCTTCGGCCGGATGCGGTGATCGCCACAAGCGGCCTCGTCTCGTCCGTCAATTTCGCCGCCCGCAGCCCCTTGGCTGATAGGGGCAGGCCCAACACGGTTTCGCCGGGCTCTACACCCGACTCTTTGGCCAGGCCCTCTTCGAGGCTGTCCACCTTCACGCCCGTTTCCGTTCTCACAAACCGGGCGCCGAATAGCTCGCCCGTGTGCAGCTGACTCATATAGGGTGGCGACCCCTGAGGAAAGCAGAGCGCGAACGGCTCATTGTCGCAGACGCCGCCGTGACAGCAGCCATTGAGCAGGCAGCCGATTCGACCGAGGGACAGCCCGAGCAGCATGCCGGGAGCGATCATGTCGCCGACCCGGAGCAACGGCCACTTCTGGCGCCAGGTGAACCCAAGGACCCATAGCAGTCCGGAGATCATGGACCCGTAGACCACCAGCCCGCCTTCATTGAACTTCAACACTTGAATCCATGTGGCCGTCCATGATTCGGGGTCGCGAATGTCTTTCCAGTATTGGATCACATGAAACACACGGGCTCCGACAATGCCCGCGACGAACATGCCGATCAACATGTTGAGGACGCGGTCGACTGGGAATCCCATTCGCCGCCCGCGAAAAATAGTCAGTCCGAATCCCGACGTCACCGCAAGCACCAGCATCACGCCATACCCTCGAATTGGCAGTCCGATCGGCGTTCCGTCGTGGCTGACTTCTTCGATCGACGGCAACACCCAGACGGCCAAGGCCGTCATCAGCAAGAGCATCGGGGCGGTATTTAAAAGTTCGTGTCGAGTTGCTGGGCGAAAGATCGCAGAGACGACAACGCCGCCCAGGGCCAGCAAGAACGCCCACGCGACCCACCCCCAGCCAAAGATGGGGACGCCCGCCACTTCATGAGGGATTCGCAATACAGTTTGCAGCATGTCAGTCCGGATCGATTTCTCGATTGTCGATGAGGCGGGTGGAGCCAACGAATGCAGCGATGATGGCCACTGCGCGGCGGTCGATGCGGCTCAGCGGCGCCAAGTCACTCGCCCCAACGATCTCCGCGTAATCCAATTGAGAGACACCGCCTTCCAGCAACACGCGGTGCATCTCTTTGCGAACAGCACCAGGGTCGCGCTCCCCTTGCTCGATTGTAGCGGCGGCCGACCGCAACGCGTGGGACAATGCCAGCGCTGTCGCTCGCTCGTCGGTCGAAAGGTAACGGTTTCGGGAGCTCAAGGCTAGGCCATCTGGCTCTCGCACAATCGGGCATGTCCGGATTTCGATCGGAATCTTCAAGTCCTCCACCATGCGTTGAATCACCAGCGCTTGTTGGAAGTCTTTCCTGCCGAAATACGCGCGGTCCACCGGCGCCAGCTGAAAAAGTTTCAGCACAATGGTGGCCACCCCTTCGAAGTGACCTGGCCGACATTCGCCCTCCCAGTGTCGAGACACCTCGGGGGGAGCCACCATGGCGGTCGCGCCCTCGGGGTACATTTCGGCCACGTCGGGCGTAAAGCAAATATCCGCGCCGCCCTCGGCCAGCAGCTGCAGGTCGCGCTCGAGCGTCCTTGGATACTTGTTGAAGTCTTCGTTGGGGCCAAACTGAGTGGGGTTCACAAAAATGGTCGCTATCGTCGCGTCGCACTCCGACCGGCTCGCCTCAATCAGACTGAGGTGGCCTGCGTGCAACGCCCCCATGGTCGGCGCCAACCCGGTCCGCTGACCTCGTCGTCGATACTCGCGCACCAACTCAAGCAAATCGGCGCCACGGCGAACGACAGTCACTCCATCCGCCGATGTTCCGGTCGCCACTTGCAGCGGCGGGGCGCCATCGATGCCGCGTCGCGCCAACAACCGCCGCGCGTGCTCCTCGTCCAGAGCGATCACACTTTCGGTTGATGACGCTCCGTCGACAGACGGATGAAAGACGAATTCGGGCATATTGCTAATCGTTGAGAATTCGAAGGTTGAAAATTCGAAGGTTGAGAATTCGCGAAGTTGAAGAGTTCGAAGGTTGAAACGTTCACCTAGGCTCCGTCATTGTATGCCGGCGGATTGATCGAGACGACCTGCAGACTTCCATCGCGGCAGCCCGCACAAACTGCCGAGCATCTTCCTGGCTTCGCCGAGCATCTTCCTGGCTTCGCCATCGCGCGGTCGGTCACGCTTGCATCGCGGCCAACGCGAATTCGATTTGAGCTGCAGTGTTCTTGAGCGGAGCGGGCTTGGTTGTCTCGCGACTGAGGACAAGGCATGGCGCGCCTCGATCGGCAAGAAACTGACGCTCTGCGGATGTCTTCTCCAACAGACAGTCTGGCTCTGCAATGAGAATAATGCCGGCAAGAAACTCGTTTGCCACAAGAAAAGGCGCCCCGATTTTTTTCTTCGAAACGCTTTGGCGATTTTCCGCCAAACCGCCAAGACGCTCGGCCACTACCCGACTTCGCGCTTCGGTGACTGTCAGCGGGTGTTCCTGAACAGCGGGGTCGGCAATCCAATGACCGCCGGCTGCCAGGTGCTCCCCCACCTCTTCGAACTGTTCTCGGGCGCTGCGCGCCAGCGTCGGGGATGAGTTCGGGGACAGCCTGCGCGCATCCACGACGCTCACAATTGGGCGAGACAGGTGCGGCAACAGCTGGCTCAATGTTCGATCGGCGATGGGATGCCGCCCCATGGGAAATACGGACGCGGCGGGGCCCAGTACAAATTGTCGCACCGTCATCCATGGGTGCGGCAATGTGAGTTCCGGAGTATGGCAGACGAGATCGTCGTATAGCAGCAGGTCGAGGTCAATCTGACGGGCGCCCCATCGCTCTTGTCGCACCCGCCCCAATTCAGCCTCTATCGACAACAGTTCGGCGAGCAATTCGTGGGGCGACAGCTCCGTTTCGATCAAGGCGGCGGCGTTGCAGTAGTCGGGCTGCTGGTGGGGCGTCACCGCACGACTCTGGATGATTTCGCTGCGACGAATCAGTGTAACTTTGGGCCGCGCTTCGAGGCGGCTAACCGCATTCAGGATCGCATCGCTGGGTGCGATTTGGTTGGCCCCCAAACCAATCGTCGCGTGAACCATCAGAGCTTTCTACGCAACAGGTCGGCGAATAGGGACGCGTTGTTTGACGGGCTGATCGGGACGCTTCGAAAGGGAGGGTCAAGATGGGCGGAAACCAGGAGGACAAAAGAAAAGGGGGCGAGTCTTCATGACTCGCCCCTTTGGTTGCATCCTCGAGGGATAGGCGGGAAATATTGAAAAAATTGAGGGGAAATCCGGTTCCCAACGCGAGGTTGGCTGAGTCGTTCCGGTCAGTTCCAGCCCTCGATTGCTTCAAGCAGGTGGATCGTCAAAAACAGGCGGAAAGCTATGTTTAAAAAGCAGAAATGAGAGAGGAGAAATGAAAGAGGAGAAAGGGGATTGAAGGTGGAGAGGAGGGTGAATGAGTGAATGGAGGCGTGTTGGAGAAGACAACAAAAACAACTGCTCCAAAATCAACATGAAACACATTCAAAAGTCGTTCACCCGACCCGCATGATCAATGACCATGAGCAACATTGTGCCAAGGTAAGAAAGCTTGTCAAGCAACCAATCCAAGGAAAAACATTTTCGTGCCACGAAGAAAAAAATTTGCCAACGAGAGCCGCAGTTGTGTTGACATCGGATCGTCCATTTGTTTCCCCCACTGTCGCACAGGCGAGTTTCGCGTTTTGATCGAGGGGAATCGCAGACGGTCGACTATGCGGATGTAGTAACCGCGCCGCGACTTCAACGGCGCCGAACCAGCTAGATAAAGACGAGACGTTCGTCCAAGTTCATGCTCGCCAGTTTCTTGTTGGTGTGTCGCCAGAGTGTGATTTGCTTTAGCCGAGGCAGATTGGGGGATGCCAGCGTGGCTTGAATCGCCTCGATCGGCGCCCTGCCCCCACCTGCGTGAATGTGCCTCAGTTCAGGCAGATTCGTGTTCGCAATTTGCCTCAGTGTGTCGTTGAACGCGTCAAGGCTTGATCCCGAAAGTGGAGAGAATTTCAACAGTTGGAGAGAGGGCAGCCCGCATTGCAGCCAGACCCGCACACGGTGTTGATCGGCCACCGTTTCGATGGTTGCGTCGAAGTGGGTTCCGATTTGCGAGAGGTCGAGCCGGATGAGGTTTTTGAAGACGGGCAGCCCAGGACCAAGGGCGCTGGAGCCGGCTGAGTCGCGCAGCAGTGCCATAGCGTCGACTGTCATGGCGCCTCGATGCTGCTCGAAAGACAACAGCGATTCCGTCCATGCGCTGTCGGATATCGACTGGATGTCATACGCGTTGATGATGCCGCCTGGCAGCGAGAGCGACTTGAGATTCTGCAATTGCGGCAGCCGAGCAAGGTGTGCCAACATGCCAGGGCCCAGTCGTGAATAGACCAGCTCCTCCAGTCGCGGCAGCGGATGCTGAGAGAGGCCTTCCAGCAGCGGCTCATCCTCGAAGCCCTCGGCCGTCGCTTTGGGGTCGCCCACTGCCAGCGAACGGCATTGAAGCAGCTCGTTCTCGCGAAAAACGATGGGGGCTGCCTTCTGTCGCATGGGACAGTTGGTCAGATTCACAACGGCGGCCTTCGTGAAGGCGCCCGCCTCCCGGAGCGATTCGAGTCCAGCGGCGGGGGCGCCTGTTCCCGATAGATTGATGTGCTTGAGCTGTGATAGATTCATCCGAGAGATGTGCTGACAACTGTCGACGAGCAGTTTGCCTCGGAGCCTGAGCGACTCGAGTCGTGGCAGTGGGATGTCGGCGATCCGGCTCCAGGACTGCGCGCTGCCCTGCTCGGCTCCAATGGCCAAGTGCCGCAGGGCCGGAAACCCTTCACCGCTGGACAGGCCAACGAGGAGGGGGTGTGTCATCGCGTCCAGCAGCTCCAGGTGTTCAAGCGATTCGCGCATCGCGGATTGGACCAATGCCTCGCCCAAGTCGCTTGAATACGAAGTGGCTGCATAGTTCAAATTCAAGCCGACCAGATTTTGCAGCTTAGGAGACTTCAACACAGCGGTCAGGTCGTCGATGGGGATTCGCAGTCCGCAGAGATCCAGACGACGCAGTCGCAGCAGCGCATCGGATTCGGCAAGCCGTTCACCCGCGCCGCCCAAGCGATTGAGCCGCAGCCAATCGATGGGCGTGGAATCGAACAGCGAGTCTCCTTCGGCGGCGAAACGCCTCGCCAACACGGTCACCGTCGCGATGAATCCTCGCCGAAAGGAAATCTTCTTGACATCCTGTTGGAGCTCTTCCGCCCATTGGCTTTCATGATCGCGCAGCAGTTGTGTGCTGTGTGACAAGAGATCCTGGCGGCGCGGGTCGTAGAGCGGCATCTTGTCCAACTCGCATTGCACACGGATAAACTCTCCGCGTGGATCCCCTTGCTCCTCGAGGAAGTCGGCGTAGATCAGTCGCACCTCGTCGTCATCGGGATGCTCAATGACCTCGCGCAAAAAAGGGTTCTCCGTCATGCGACGCTCCTTCGCTTGGCTCGCCTTCGCTGGGCTTGCCTCCGTTCTTGGCTTTGAGCTCCCAAGGCCACACTCCGCCTGTTTGGATTCGTTCAGGCGGAGGAGAGCCCCACTGGAATGGATGCTATGGATTCAATTCACGAGTTAATCCGCGACTGCGAAGCCATGCGGTGGCGTGCGTGGGCCATTCGCCGATCGCCGATCCCTCCACGGCTCGCATCCCGTAGCCGTGCCCGCCATTGCGAAAGACGTGAAGTTCTCCATCCACCCCGTGCCGTTTGAGGTCGGCGTAGATCTGCACACTGCCGAGGGCGGAGGAGGCGTCGTCGTGCGTGTGCACCAGAAACGTCGGCGGCGTCTCCTTGCCAACCTGGATGTCCGCGAGCAGCTTTCCCTTGGCGTCGAGCACGCGCCAGGGGTAGATCAGCAGGGAGAAGTCGGGAGCACAGCTGAGCTTGTCAAGAGAGTCCATCGGTTCGTAGTCGGCTCGTCCGTGACGCGTCGTCAAGATGGAGGCGACTTGTCCGCCCGCGGAAAACCCAAGCACCCCAATCTTGCGAGGGTCGACACTCCACTGTTCTTCGCGACTGCGGATCAATCGCAACGCACGCTGGGCGTCTTGAAGGGGGCGGCGCCAGGCCGGCTCGTCTTTAGGCGTCACTTCGTTGGTGCGATACCGCAGCACGAACACGGCGATGCCATGAGCATTGAGCCAGGGCGCCGCCTCGGAGCCCTCCTTGTTCGGGACCACTTTTCCAAAGCCGCCGCCTGGAAGGATCAACATTCCCACGCCGCTCGGGTTGCGTGGCAAGAAGACGTCGAGCGTGGGGCGGCGGATCTTGGTGACGCGACTCACCGGCGGCTGTTCGGAGGGCCGCGGCGGCTGTTCTTCACCCGTCGCGTCGCTCGTCTCTCTAGGCGCGTGGCCGGCCCAAACGGACTCGCCCATCAGCGTTTTCGCGGTCGAGGATCGCTCGCTGGATCCTTCCCTGACGGTGTCTTGAGCGACCAACGGAGCTGTGAAGAAGATGGCAAACAGCACGATGCAGCGAGATGTGGTCATGAGAATTCAGGGGTTGGATATCACGGAGCTTTCACAATGTTCTGACGCAAATTTAGTCGCAATTTGAGCAAGATTTTCGTCGTAGTTTCAATCGCAGGTTTCAGCCGTCATTGGCCTCTGACTCAAGGTCTCGCAACAGGCGGAGAAGATCTCGCAGGCCCAGCGGAACGACCGCGACGGCAACGGCGACAAAGCTGCCCAGGCCGACAATGTAGACGATCGTCCAGAGAGTTCGAAGTGATTCCATGGAGACGTTGCTCAGTGGTTGGGTCAGTGGTTGGGTCAGTGGTTGGGTCAGTGGTTGGGTCAGTGGTTGGGTTAGCGGTTGGGTTAGCGGTTGGGTTTGCGATCGGGCACGAGCAGTGAGAAGACGACGAACATAACGGCGCAAAAACAGAAGTTTAGCAGGCCGATGCCTGGGGGCGTGAGCTGGATCGAGGATCCTCGGCCGTCGAGCCACTGTTGCACCGGTTCGATAAAGAGGCCCGTGATGGCGAACAGCCCACAGAGCAAGGCGGCCCATGCGCCAGCTGTGGAAGCTCGGCGCCAGTAGATTCCGCCGACCAGCGCCGGCGCTGCGCCGCTGAGATAGATGGCGCCGGAGACGGCCATGTAATTCCAGACGCTGTCGGGCAGCTCGTACCAGATTCCCCAGCCGAGCAGGAAGACGCCGATGGCTACGACGCTGACTCGCGTCGTGAAAATCTCCTGTCGATCGGTTCGTGAGCCGCGTCCCCGCGATTTGTAGAGCGGGCCGACGATGTCGCGGGAGATCACGCTCGACCAGCAGAGCAGGTAGGAGTCGTGCGTTGACATGAAGGCCGCGAGAAGGCCCGCAACAAGAATGCCCAGCAGGCCCGAGGGCACGATGGCGCCCAGTGTCGACGGCATCGCCTGATCCGCGTGGGCCGCCTCGCCAGTGATGCCCTGCGGGAAGAAGTAGGCCGTTCGTTCGGGGTCTTGCGAGACCAGTGTGAAGGCGGCGATTGCCCAAAGTGCGGGCACGGCTAGTCTCGCGAACATGCCGACCGACGCGAGTAGGAATGTGCGTTTGGCGGCGTCTTCACTCTTGGCCGTGAGCGCCCGCGATGCCTCGGGGGCCCAACAGAAGCCAGCAACGAGAAACACGACCAGATTGAAGACGATCCACACCCAGCCGTAACTATCCTTGGCCAGCGGATTGAACATCCGCGGCCCCCGGTGCGTTTCCAAGGCGTCCAACATGGTCGTCCACCCCAGGTCCGGATGGCTCAGGCAGAAGAAAACGCCCAGGGACATGCCGACGCTGAGGATCACAAATTGGACATAGTCGGTGATGATTACCGAAACCATGCCGCCCAGCACCGTATAGATCAACACCAACACAAGCAGCAGCGATGTGATGACGGCCACCAGCAACTCGGGGTCCTTCGTGTGCTCGTGGAGACCCGTCGCGTAGGTGATGAAGGTGGCGCCCATCTTGGGGAACAAGCCCATGTTGAGCACGCCTGAAAGGGCGCAGATGGCGCCCCCGGTAATACGGACCCCTCGACTGTAACGCTGCTCGAAATACTCGGGGATCGTGAGCAGTTGGAGCCGTCGCAGCGGTCCAATGACCAGCCCGGTGAGGCCCAGGGTGACGCCGGTCAGCAGCCCGATCAAGGCCAAGGTGACATAGGCAAAGCCGTAGCTGAACGCGTCGATTGACGCGTACATGAGCGTGACCAGGCCAAGCGTGGTGCCGATGTAGGTGGCGGTGTTGAGGGCCACATTGGCTCGGCCACCACCCACCATGTAGGCCTTGGTGGTGTGAATGTAGCGATTGGCGAACACGCCCACCAACAGGGAGAGGGCGAGGTAGAGGGTGACAATCACCCAATCAAACATTGCAAAGTTGGAAGGGATATTCACATCACTGCTGACGCCGTCGCTTACTCCCAGTCATCGCCTTCTTCGTCGTCCTCTTCGTCCCACTCCTCGTATTCGTCGTCCCACTCGTCGTCGTCTACATCGCTGTCGTCGTCTTCCTCGTCGTCGTCGACTTCTTCCCAGTCGTCGACTGCGTCTTCTTCGTCGTCCTCTTCATCGTACTCGTCGTCGTCCTCTTCATCGTACTCGTCGTCGTCTTCGTACTCGTCGTCGTCTTCTTCGTCTTCTTCGTCTTCGTACTCGTCCTCTTCGTCCTCATACTCGTCGTCGTCTTCGTACTCTTCTTCGTCTTCGTACTCTCCGTCGTCCTCGTAGTCCTCGTCCTCGTATTCGTCTTCTTCGAGTTCCTCGTCTTCTTCGAGTTCCTCGTCTTCTTCGAGTTCTTCCTCGTCTTCGAATTCGTCGTCCATGCGTGGGCGGGTTTGGCTGTCAGCCTCATTCCAATCCGCGCTTGCGCCTCCTCGTGGGCTCGCAAGCATCCCCACGCCGCTCTGCACTTCCAACACGTTGTCACTCATTTCGGCGGGCATCACAGTCACCTCAGACTCCTTGTCCTTTGCATCATTGGTTGCGTTGAGCGGATCGGCCTCGTCGGGGTCTGCTTCGAGGCGTTGATGAAAATTGAATTGGGGCAGCGAATCGATGGTGGAGAGTCCGAACAGTCGAAGAAATCGTTTGGTGGTGGAGTAGAGATAGGGGCGCCCTAGCTCCTCGCTCCGTCCGCTGACTCGGACCAATTCTCGCTCCATCAATTGTCGCAGAATTTCGCCACAACTGACGCCACGAATCGCCTCTATATCAGCGCGCAGCACAGGTTGTCGATAGGCAACCACCGCTAAAGTTTCCATGGCGGGCGGGGAGAGCCGAGTCTCAGCCCCTAGATGCTCCAAGCGTCGCAGCCAGTTGGCGAACATTGGACGCGTCAGCAGCTGGAATCCACCAGCCACTTCTTCGACACGGAATGCTCGCCTCACCTCGTCATAGTGCTGATTCAGAAGTCGAATCAGTGTACGCGCTTCCGTGCCGTCCGCCAAGTTCGCGTGTTTCGCAATTTTTCGGCTATTTTGAGGCTCGCGAGCCAGGAAAAGCACCGCTTCCAGTCGCCCCATGCGGACCTCCGTAGACTCCGAGTCCAACCGGGGGGAGCTTGCCATCGCGGCAAGTTGCCCCAGACGGCGCCAAGCTGGCTGCCGAGGGCTCGCCGGCCAGACGTGGCGGGTCATTCCGCTGCCGAGTTGTCTCGCTGGATGCGTCGAAATTCTTCGCATAAAAAAGTCCTCGGCCGGACGCTAACGGATGGATCCGTTAAAAAAGCAAAGGCGTGGATGTGGGCGTGCACGTGGAGATGGGGAATGTGAACGACATGCCTCAGCCATGCAAGAGCATATCCCCCCATTCCCCGATCCAAGAAGAGAAAAACAAACTCCCGCTCAATTTCCCGCCTTTCCTCTGCCCCGTCACGTCTCCCCGCTTGTCCCATTTCCTATTCTCGTCCTGCCATTCTCGTCCTGCCATTTCGTCCCACCATCCCAACCAAGGCATCCGATGAACAAAGAGAACGTCGCCGTTTTGGGGGCCAGCTGCAACCCCGAACGCTATTCCTACAAGGCAGTGGCCACCCTGCTCCGCCACGGTCACGCTGTCTATCCCGTTTCGCAGCGTGGTGACGATGTTCTGGAGCAACCAGGGTTTCAGTCCCTCAGTCAGATCCAAGATCCGCTCGATACAGTGACGCTCTACGTCAACCCCCAGCGGCTGGCGCCTCTGGTGGAGGAGATTGTGGCTGCCGCGCCCCAACGGGTGATCTTCAATCCCGGCACCGAGTCGCCCGACGCGCAGCAACGCTTGCTGGAAGCGGGCATTGAAGTCGTTGAGGCGTGCACGCTCGTGCTGCTGGAGACGGCCCAGTTTTAACGGCCAGCGGATGTGGGCAAGCATTTGGGGCGATTCTTCGGCGATTCGGCCGCCAAGATGGGCGGTTTGCTGGCGAATAGTCCGGTTTGAGCTTGGGATTCGACAGCTCGAAGGGGTAAATTGGAAGAGTGATGGACACGCGTGATGGACACGCGTGATGGACGCGCGTGATGGACACGCTCGTTCCCTCCCATCTTCCGTGGCCACATTTCATTTCTCCTGATCAGGAGTCACTATGCGAGCCTCCCTCACCTGCATCGCCCCCTTTCTTGTTGGGGCTTTGTTCATTGGCGGTGTGTCTAGCGCGCTGGCTCAACCCCCAAAAAAACAAGACGCCCAAGACGCACAAGAAGCCCAGGGGGCCCAGGAACTAGCGGCGCCGGCCAAGCCGCCCGCGTCGTCACGGGAGATGGCGGCCCGCATCGATCAGCTGTTGGCACAGCGTTGGGAGGCCGAGGGCGTCGAGCCGGCGCCCCCCACGACGGACCCCGCTTTCTTGCGCCGCGTTCATCTCGACTTGACCGGCGTGATTCCCACCGTTTCGGTGGCCCGCCGATTTCTTCAGGACACGTCCGCCGACAAACGCGAGCGACTGATCGAGCGACTGCTGCGTTCTCCCCGACACGCGTCCCATTTGGCGGTGGTGTGGCGGACCCGGATGCTTAATGAACAGCTCGAGCCGCAACAGTTACAGACGGCGGTCGGTCTGGAGCAATGGTTGCAACAACAGTTTGCCACCAACCTTCGATACGACAATCTGGTGGCGGACCTTGTCGCCTCCACCGGAAGTCGGGACGTGGGCCCGGCCGTCTACTTTGCCTCCTTGGAGCTCAAGCCAGAGAAGCTGGCCGCCAGTACGGCGAGGATCTTCATGGGACTGCAGATACAATGTGCCGAATGCCACAATCATCCGTTCGACCATTGGACGCAGGAGGACTTCTGGGGATATGCGGCTTTCTTTGCCCAGCTTCAAGGTCAAAACGCCGATGGTCCTCAGGTCGTCCAACCGTCGATCGCTTTGATCGACCGCGATCGGGGCGAAGTGACCCTTCCGGGCATGGACGACCCGGTGTCGCCGATGTTCCCTGGCGGCGATGTGGCCAACCAGCAACTGGGCGGCACGCGTCGTCAGCAGTTGGCGATTTGGTTGGCGTCTCGAGACAACCCCTACTTGGCCCGGGCCGCCGTGAATTGGACGTGGGCCCACCTGTTTGGGCGTGGCCTGGTGGATCCGGTCGACGACCTGGGGGAACACAACCCACCGAGCCATCCGCAGTTGATGCAGGAGCTTTGCGATTATTTCGAGCGCCAAAGTTTCGACCTCCGCGATCTTCTCAAGACGCTCTGCAGCACTCGAGCGTATCAGCTCTCGAGCCAACGCAAGAGTCCTCGGGAGGAGCCGGTGGCCGAGGACTTGTTTGCTCAGATGGCGGTGAAAGCACTGACGGCGGAGCAACACTACGATAGTTTGAACCTGTGCTTGTCACAGACGGAGCCAACGGCCCAGCCGACCCCATTTGGGCCGGGCATTCCGATCGATCAGCGGCGGCTTCAGTTCGTCATTCAAATGCAGACCCCCGCCCGCTCCGCCTTGGAATACGAGAGCGGCCCCCGGCAGGCGTTGCAACTGATGAACGGGCCGCTGGCGACGGAGGCGACGAGCGTTGCAGAAAGCGCGCTGCTGGGCGCTCTGGAGGCGCCGTTTTTTAGCAACGCGCAGCGACTCGAGACGCTTTACTTGGCGACGTTGTCTCGCTATCCCACCGAAGCTGAAAAGGATCGGCTCGCGCCACTAATGGCCCGCGCCAAAACGGATGAACAGCTTCAGCAGCTGTTGAGCGACGTCTTGTGGGCGGTGTTAAACAGCGCTGAATATGGTCTCAACGATTGAGTGTTCGGGAAGAGTTTGTTTGTAATACTGGAGCTTTCCGTCGGCGAGTCGATCCAGACACCCGTTGCTGCGGTGTTAGCGGAAGAGGAACAGGAAGAGTAGAAGAACAGACTGGATCGTCGATCCAGCGGTTGGCGGCTGAAGTCCAGCGACTCACGACTCACATAATGTATGAATTACGGTGACAAAAGTGGCAACGCAAATCACTCGACGAGACTGGATGCGGTACAGCGGCATGAGCCTCTTGGGCCTTGGCTGCAGTCCTTGGCTGAAGGCGCTGGCCGCGCAACAGCCCGGAGCGGGCGAGCGGCGCCACTGTGTTGTGCTGTGGATGCCAGGAGGGCCCACTCAGACCGATACGTTTGACATGAAGCCGGGCCACGACAACGGCGGAGAATTCAAGGAGATTGCGACGTCTGTGCCGGGAGTCAAGATCAGCGAGCATCTTCCCAAACTGGCAAAGCACGCCGACAAATTAGCCATCGTCCGCAGCCTCAGCACCAAGGAGGGCGATCATGGCCGCGGCACATTCTTAATGCGGACGGGAAAGGCGCCGGGAGGCCCGCTCCGGTACCCATCGGTGATGTCGTCGCTGGCCAAAGAGCTTGGTTCGACGGCAGACGAGCTGCCGAGTTACGTGAGCGTGGGCGGCAACAATCTGTTCAATCCCGCTGCCTTTGGACCAGGATTCCTGGGTCCGCAGTACGCCGCCACCACGGTGGGCGTTCGCAGCCAACCGGGCGCTCCCCAGCCACCTGGCGAGGGCCAAGCCAACCCGCCAGGCTTTGCCGACTTGGGAGTTGACTACCTGGCGCCCGCCAGCAAAGACGCACTGCAGATGGAGCGACGTCTGCAATTATGGCAAGCGATGCAGGAAGAGTACGTCGGCGCCCGCCCCCATGCTCCCACGGTTGTCGCTCAGAACACGATCTACCGCCGCGCCGTGCGAATGATGCAGAGCGATGCGAAATCGGCGTTCGACCTGTCTGAGGAGCCGGACAAGGTTCGAGAGGCCTACGGCAACGGCGTTTTCGGCCAAGGCTGTTTGTTGACTCGGCGATTGATCGAACAGGGCGTCTCCGTCATCGAAGTATCGTTGGGCGGTTGGGACACACACGCCGACAACTTCAATCAGGTTCGCACGCTTTCCCAACAATTGGATAACGGTTGGGGCACCTTGATGTCCGAATTGGAAGAGCGGGGGTTGCTCGAGTCGACGACATTTTTGTGGATGGGCGAATTCGGTCGAACGCCGAAAATCAACGAGAGCACGGGTCGCGATCACTTCCCCCAAGCATGGAGCTGCGTGCTGGGCGGAGCTGGAGTGAAGGGCGGGCAGGCTTACGGAAAGACCAGCGAAGATGGCCAGGAAGTGGTCGATGGCAAAGTGGACGAGACAGACATTCTTGCCACCATGTGCGCTGCGCTGAAAGTGGACCCCAACTTCGAAAACATCACACGCATTGGCCGGCCTATCAAAATCGTCGAAGGCGAGCCAGTGAAGGATCTGTTGAGCTAGATGTGCGGGGCTGCTCCGGAACCGTTGTGGGCGGAGCGGATCGCTGAACCGCTGCTGCGACCGTGAAGCGATTTCCCTTCGCGGCACTTTTATGCCTTCACTCTTCGTCCCAATTCCTTCGTTCCACCCGAAACTCATGTCTCGTTGCACCACATTGCTCTTGATCGCCGCCGTCGCGGCCTCCGGCGCCACGCTGGGGTGCAAAAAGCGGCCGCCTCCGGCGCCACGGCCCACTCAAAAGGGCGCGAAAGATGCGAAGGTCGCCCTGGCGGAGGGGGCGTCGCCCCGCCAGCCGGTTGAGGGGATTCCGGCGGCTAAAAAACCCGCTCAAGGTGCGAGCAACGGTGCGGATTCGCCGTCTGAGCCGGAATCTCCCACCCGTCCAGCGATGTCGCGGGAGGAGCGGGATGCCGCGCGAACTCGAGACCTGCTTTCCCACGACCTGGCAGCCTTGCAGCGCGAGTTGGCGCCGCTGGAGAGGCCGACGCACGGCGTTGTTCGCATGTTGGTCCTGGCTCCACAGGGACCGTTGATCGTCGAGCTGGCGCTGGCGATAGACGGGGAGCCGTACCACGAGCCGATGAATCGGCTGGTTCGGCAGGCCCTGCGGTTGGCCGACGGCAATCGCGATGGCAAGCCGACCTGGGACGAGTTGCTGGAGAATCCAGGGTTTCGCAACGGGCAATATGGCAACGTGCCGATTGAACCGGGACAGGATGAACAGTTCCGCCGCATGTACGACGCCAATCTGGACGGCATCGTCGACGCGAAAGAGCTGCCTCGCGTCCTCACTCGAAACGCCGGTCGGGCGAAGCCGTTCTATCATCGCGGCTCCAATTTCTACTACCGCGCCAACCGGGTCGAGTCACCCTTGCGGCGGATTCTCGATCTCAATCGCGATGGCCACATTACGGTAGAGGAGGCAAGGGGCGGCCGCTCGCTGCTTTATGCCCGGGATGTCAATGAGGACGAAATTCTCCAAGTCAACGAACTGCTGCCCGCGGGATCGGAAGAGCGTGTTCCGCTGCTTTCCCGCCGCATGAACAACAACCCGGAGCCCGCTGTTTCATTGTACGACAACGTGAATTGGGGTAACGTGCACTTTGCCATGCGGGAGCATTACGAGGGCGGTTATCCCTTGTTGCGCGAGTCGTTTCAATCGCCGGCATCGCTGTTCGATCTGCTGGACGCGGATCGTGACGACGAGTTGAGCAACGACGAAGTTTCCCAGTTGGCGTCGATGGCACCGCACATCCGACTGCGAATCAATTTCGGAGCGCGCGAGGGCCGGCCCCTCGTGGAGAACGCGTGGCTTTGTGATGAGTTGAAGTCGGAAGGCGGCGCGGCTTTTGCTCCAGCCGACAACCGCGTTGTGCTGACATTGCCTGGTGTGAAGCTGGAATTTTTTGCCAACGACGCTATCGGGCAAAACGTTGCAGCTCGCGCTGACAGCGAACTGGCCAGACTCGATCAGAATAGGGATGGATACTTGGTGAAGGACGAACTGGCCGAGGAGGAGATGATCCTGGCGGCGTTCGACGACTTCGACCAAAACGGCGACGAAAAGCTGCATATCGAGGAGTTGCGAGGCGGCTTTCAACTGCAAGCTTCCGCGTCAGCCGGGCAGATTCGCGCTCGAACGGGCTACTTTTCGGACGCGCTGTTCTCCAGTCTCGACCGGGACCACAACAACCGCTTGACTCCGCGTGAGATTGACGGCCTGCTCGATCAGTTAGCGTCGTACGATGCAAATAACGACGGAGAGCTCAGCGTAATGGAGATCCCCAACAGCATGTTGGTGGGGTTTGTGCGCGGCGACCCCCAGCAGGACGAATCGCTGTTTCAGCCTTCCCAGTCGGTTCGGCCCGCAACACTCAGCGGCCCTCGATGGTTTCGAAGCATGGATCGCAACGGCGACAACGAATTGACCCCCGCCGAATTCCTTGGGACTTCGCAGCAGTTTGGTCAGCTCGACAACGATCGCGACGGCTACATTTCTCCGCAGGAAGCGGAGGGGCCGAGCGCCTCGCCCAAGTAGAAACGAGTACTGTTCACGATTGATGGTCGTTGTTTTAGTTTAACCGTGCCATTTTGCCTCCTACTTTCGTGCTCGTGCTCAGCAACGCGGTGCCCCCGACGCATCGACGGGCTTTGAGTCGTTGCATGGGCGCTGTCGATCGGTTAGTTTCTTTCCTACTGCCTAGGGCATCCCCGCCCTTCACTTTTCTCCGTCTTTTCTCCGTCTGTTTTCTTTTCAATATGAGCTATCAACCATGCCTCGTTACAGCTTAAACGAATTCATTGAGAACACTCGGCAACGCGACCGCGGAGAGGGCGTGTTCGAACTGGAGTCGGAGCGGATCCTCGAGTTGAACCTTAATGGATCTATTTGGACCAAGATGGGATCGATGATCTCGTATCGTGGGAACGTCAAGTTCACTCGGGAAGGGATTATGGAGCAGGGCCTGGGCAATCTTTTGAAGAAGGCGGTCACGGGCGAGGGAGCACGATTGACAAAGGCCGAGGGCCAGGGCCAGGTGTATTTGGCCGATAGCGGCAAGAAGATCACGATTCTCCAGCTGGAAAACGAGGCGATTTTCGTCAACGGAAACGATGTCTTGGCGTTCGAGTCGTCGATCAAGTACGACATCAAAATGATGAAAAAGGTGTCGGCCATGCTGGCGGGCGGCCTGTTCAACATTCGCCTCGAAGGCACTGGGTTGGTCGCATTCACCACGCACTACGAGCCGATGACTTTGTTGGTGACGCCCGATCAACCCGTCACCACGGACCCCAACGCCACGGTTGCCTGGTCCGCCAATCTAGAGCCCAAGTTCAAGACGGACGTCTCTTTCAAGACCTTTCTCGGGCGAGGCAGCGGCGAGTCAATCCAGAGCGAGTTCAGCGGCAACGGCTTCGTGATCGTCCAGCCCTTCGAAGAGGTCAGCTTCCAAAGCAGCTAGTACGCCCGGGGGTGCGCGGAGATTTCAAATGGCGGAAAACTCGTTCGGTTCCGACCGGTTTGAAGAATTCCGTTGTTTGTCTGCGTTCCTTGATGGCAGGAAAATTGGGGCAGGAAGTTTGTGCGAGAGGATTTCCTGCCACCATCTTCCCGCCAAATCCGTTCCGCAAGTCAAGCGTCGCCAACTTGTTCCGAACCGTGGCGCACCGTAGCTGATGGCCACGGCAGGAGATGTGTCGCCCTCCAGGCTGAGCCTGACGGCCCTCTCCCTTTCTCCAATCTCCTTCCATCCGTGTTCAGCGGTGTTCATCTGTGGCTCCTTTCCGGAGCCCGTTCGGTTCCGACCCCCGAAGACACCCGCTGGTTTGTCGGCTGACTTCATTTACGGTTCACTGAATCGTTTAGAACTCTTGGCGTTCGATGTGCCAGCATCCGAGCAAGAGAATGATGACGACGAACGCCGAGCAGCGGTAGACGGGGGTCCACGGGTCGATCGATTCGTAGGGGGCGTCCAGGGTTCCTTGAACCAGCCCCAAGTCGCCCGTCTCTTCGCCCGACAAAAGGTATTGCGAGGTTCGCCCGAGTTCTCCGGGCATCGGCAGGATGGTGCTCAACGGTGTTACGATCCAGCGATAGACGCGTTGGAAATTGTCGAGCGGCGGTTGGGCGATGGTCGTCGTCTCTTGGGATGCGAAATCCATCCGCTGGACCACGCGGCCGGGAGAACTGACCCACAGCGCGTCGTTCGTAAGTGAAACGGCGGTCGCGCCGTTGATGCCGATGGATCTCAACGGCTCCCCCTCATCGCTGACCAACACGCCGCCGTTCTTCTGCAGCACGGCCATGTGTTGGCCATCGGGCGAGACGGCGAGAAACTTAGGGTGAGTCAATAAGCTCGGCCTTTCGGCGGACGCGACTTGCCATGTGGCGCCGTCGATCGTCAGCACGCGACCGTCGCCCACCGCGATGGCAACCTCGTCGCCGTACCATCGGACCATGACGCCTTCGTCGGCATCCAAGTTGACCGCGTCGACGAGGTCGAGCGAGGCCGTCTCGTGGTAGGCGAGGCCACTCGGGCCCTCCTCGACGTCCTCCTCCCCTTCGCCCTCACTGCCCTTGTCCTGCGTAGTCGTTGCCACGGGCTCGAGACGAATCAGGGTCCCACGCGAGTAGAGGGCGATGACATGGGTCTGGGCCTGAATGTCGCCATCCAGCGGGAGTTTCCACGCGGCGCCCTCGGCGGGCTTTGCCACGGGTTTCCACGCCATGGCGGCGATGGCCGGCAACGGCAGGTCGAAGCCGAACAGTCCTGGGCGTTTTTCACCGATGGGATGTTGGTAGCGGTGGATCGCTGTCCGACCGAGCACGTACAGCGAGTCATCGTCGCTGAGCATGATCCCGGCGGCGTCGGTTGGAGCGTTCGCCATCGACTCCCGCGACCACCCACTGTTTTCGCGGCCGGCGGCCACGCTGAGCGAACGCATTCGGCGGGCAAACCGCGGCCCTCGATCTCCGCCATTGGTGACCACAAGGGTCTTGCCGTCTTGCGTCAACAAGGGGCCATGGACCGGCTTTCCGTTTTCAAACACCTCCGACCAGTCTCCATCCTCCTCGCCCCATATCGCGACCTCGTCATCCTCGGACACGCCCATTAGAAGGCCGTCGCGAACGATGACGCGGCGAAAACTGGCGCTCTGGGCGAATCCCTTCATCATGTCCTTGGTGATTCCCACGACAAAACAGACGCCCCATAGGCCACCGGCCACAGACACGGCGACGATGGCATTCTTCCAATACGCCCCTGCCAATGCGGAAACCGAGTAGTACACAATGAAGAGAAACAAGAACAACGGGATGCACTTCAGCAGGCCCACATTCCAGATGCCGAAGCGCCAACCCAACAGCAGCCACAGGCCAAACAGCAGATAGGACACATTGATCAGGACGAAGAAGCAGCCGCCAAAGAACCGCGACAGGAAAATCATTGAGCGGCTTAGCGGCTTGCTTAGCAGCAAGTGGAGCGTGCCGGGCGAGAACATTTCCGGGATGATCGTGGACGTCACCAGCAATGCGATAAACACCGCGACCACACCAAGCAGCAGGTTAGTGAATGTGGGGAGGACCAGTCCGCGGATGATAGTCTGCAGCCGCTCTTCGGAGAGCCAGGTGCGAGGAAAATCCAGCACTGCGTACGTAATTGTGACTGTCTTGTCCGGCCGCGAGCGGAAGTGCTCGGGATAGGCGCCCTCGATCAATAGCCGGTGAAGCCGCGCCTGCTCGATGTCGCTCAACGAGCCGGCTCCGCCCCCTCCTTGAGCGACTCCCCCTCCATCGCCTCCACCGCCTCCATCCCTCTTGTCGTCCTCGCCCTCGCCTTCCTTGCGGCGCGACAACAGTTCGCTGGCCTCTGGCAGCAGATGGGCGTCCCGCCAGTCTTCAGCGTTTATACAATGGTGACTCGTCGAGGATCACCCCATTGAGCGCCCGTCGCAGCGAACTCACACCATTGAAGGCGTCATCCTTCTCGGCCGCGAGCTGCCGGATCGCATTTTGCTGGCCTTCATTCATGGCCTTCCAAATGGCGCAGGCCGGGCCGCGAGTCAGCCGGCCGCTGCGAAGTTTAACGGCAAGCCGTTGCGGTGAATACAAATCGTTGTTCGCGAGAAACTCTGTTGTCAGCTCGGCGCGATAGCCCAGTGGCGCCAACGCCAGCAGCACGATCGTGATCCCGACGACCAAAACCCACAGCACGCGAGACGCGAGCGCCTCACGGAGAGAGTCCAGAATGATGGCGAAGTAAGGATTCATGGGTTCTATCAAGGAGGATGAGATCAAAGGTGGGCCGTGCCATCGCGCAATG
The DNA here is from genome assembly GCA_965223305.1 of Pirellulaceae bacterium. Taxonomy (GTDB): domain Bacteria; phylum Planctomycetota; class Planctomycetia; order Pirellulales; family Pirellulaceae; genus CBDCWT01. The sequence goes on from CBDCWT010000083.1 coordinate 27,263, forward strand.
GCACGGTGGCATCACAACTGCGCGCCGGGCGGCTCGGCGGGAGCCAGCAAGCGGAGGAAGGCGTCCTCCAGGCTGAGCCGTTGTTTACTCAGTTGAGCGATGGACAACTGCTGTTGACGAAGCGCGTCAACGCAGGCGTCGATCGCCGCTTGGTCGGGCAACGCCAGTGTCACTTGTTGAGCCTCTGGACCAACGGTTTCGCAGACGATGGACGCCTTCGGCCCCATCGTGGGCCTCAGCGATTGCTCAATTGCCTCCGGCTGGCCGACGACGGTGATTCGCACCGTGGTCGCGTCCGTGTCCAGCTTCGACGCCAATTCGTCGATCGTTCCCAGATGCCGCACCTCGCCTTGCGATAGAATCGCCACGCGATCACAGAACAGTTCGATCTCCTGCAGCAAGTGGCTGTTAATGAAGACGGTCTTGCCCTCCGACTTCAACTGCTCCAGCACCTCTCGCACCTCGCGACGGCCCACCGGATCGAGTCCGTCGGTGGGCTCGTCAAGAATCAGCAGGTGAGGATCGTGGAGCAGCGCCTGAGCCAGGCCAAGCCGCTGCAACATGCCCTTGGAGTATTTTCGCAGCGGGGTGTTGGCCCATCGCTCCAGCCCGACGCGCTGCAGCAAACCGCCTTGGCGGCTGCGAATGTCCGCCGTGGACATTCTGCTGAGCTGCCCGAGCAGGGACATCGCGGTTCGGGCGTGATGGTGCTTGGGGAGCCGCAATTGTTCGGGCAGGTAGCCGACGCGTTGGCGGCTTTGCCGATTGCCGGCCGGCTTGCCCAAGAGCATCGCCGACCCTTGTGTCTTGCGAACAATTCCCAAGAGCACCTTGATGAGTGTGGTCTTGCCCGCCCCATTGGGCCCCAGCAACGCAAAAATCTCGCCCGGCTCGACGGAAAAGCTGACGCCTCGCAACGCCTCATAACTTTTCCCAAACAGGCCGCCCCGGTAGGTTTTTCGAAGGTTTTGAACGTCAATGACGTGCGACATAAGTATCCCGCTCAATCGGCGCTGGGCTCAATGTGATTCGCTTCTGGATGTTTTACCGACATCGCGATCGTTCTGTTTCACCGGCTTTCCAGGAACCGCTGTTCGACGGCGTCGAGCAAATCTTGGGGGCCGTGCCGAAAGATGTCACAGACCGGCAGTCCCAACTCGGACCGCACTCGCTCGCGCTCCTGTTCCGCTTCATCGCTCGACACGCGGCGACTGTTCATCGCCACGCCAATCACCTTGCAGGGCTGAAAGAGGCTGGCCATGGTTTCGTACAATTCGCGAATGGACGTCAAACGAGGGATGGCCACATGTTCGACGCCTGTGATGGCTGTTCGCCCCACTTCATAGCAAAGAATCAGCGCGTGGGGGAGGCAGCCGTGGAGCAGGGACAAAGTGACGCCGGAATAGGATGGGTGCACCAGACTTCCCTGCCCTTCGACGAGCAGGATCTCGTGGCCATTCTGACCGTCCAGCACCAGCTGTTCGGCGGCGCCGCTGACAAAGTCCGCCACAATGCAGTCTAGCGGCAGGCCCTCGCCCGATACCATGATGCCTGTCTGCCCTGTCGCGATGAACTTGGCTTTTCGCCCTCGCTGCTGAAGTCCGCGTGTGAGTTCGATGGAGGTGACCATCTTGCCGACGCTGCAATCGTGGCCCACCGTGTGAACGCGAAAGCAGGACTCGTCGAGACCCGTGCGTCGAGCGATCGTGTTGAAGCCTCGCCCCTGTGCGCGAACGTCCACCAGTCTCGCCGAATGCTGTTCCGCCAACGCCGCCAACTGCGGATCATCGTTGAGAAAATCGTGAAGTCCCGAAATGATGTCCATGCCGCGCTCCAGCGCAGCGAGCATCACGGGACGCCACGTGGCGGGGATCTTGCCGCCCGGAGGCGCGATGCCGAGCAACAGCGTGTTTGCTTCGGGGATGTCGTTTAGCGAGCTCACGATCGGCGCGTCACCGACCCCCAGCAACTCGCTGCTTGACTTGCCCGCCTGGGTGCTGTCGAGCAGAGCGAGCACGTCGTTGCGGCGATATCGCAGCACGCTCGCTGCAGTCTTGCCAGCGTGGGGCTCGGTATGTCCTTCGGTGAGGATGACGATTTTGGGAGGGCGGTCTGCAGTCATGGTCAACGTATCTTTTTTGCGCCTTTTGTTGCGCAGGACGAAATCCCCGGGTATCGCGGGGTGTTTGGAAGTATTTGCAAATATTTGTGAGGGATTGGGAGTCGTCGCGAGTTGCTGCGAACGGGCGGAAAGGTTGGAAGATAGGCGGTTTGGGCAGTGTTAGTAGTGGTTTGGAAGGCGTCGTGGCTGGGGTGCGAGTTGGATAGAGGGGGATAGAGGGCCGTGTGCAAATCAATGTAGGGTGAAATGGCGGCCACTGCTACAATCCCTCCACCTTCAAGCCACTGAATGTTGACTCTCGCAAAGGAATGCGTCGCCATGGCTGCACGGACGTGCCACACATTTTACCCGCATGGGTCGTTGCCCATCATCGCTGCTGCGTTGATCGCGGCCGGTTTTTCGATGGCCGCTTGGGGGCAAGACATCCGGCAGCCGCAGCGGGGCGCCGTTGGCCAGCCGCTCGGCACGCAGGGCCAAGCCACGGGTCAGCCACGCGCCAACGTCCGGCAGCCTGGTTCGTTGGGACAACAGGGGCAGGCACAACAGCAACCTGGGCAGCCCGCGACGGGGCAGCCGAGTGCGAATACGTTCATTCCAGCGAGCCCTCGGCAGCCCGCTGGAGTGGGGCCATTGCCTCGTGCGGTTGGCGGCGCCCCACAGCAGCAGCCGATCCAGGTTCTTCAACCGGCTTGGTTCCCCTTGCCCCAAGCGCAATCACAGCATGTGGAAAAGGTGCTGGATTACTGGCAACAGCGCAGTGCGAAAGTAAAAACATTTCAATGCAAATTTCGCCGCTGGAAATACGATCCCGTGTTCCTGCGCCCGGCGCCGACGGCAAATTGAAATTCATCGAGTATTCCCAAGGGGAGATCAAGTACGCCGTTCCCGACAAGGCGATGTATCGGGACGATGTGACTCAGATCTATGACCCGGCGAAGAAGGGTTATAAGAAGATGGAGGACGCGGGGCACCATTGGATTTGCGATGGCGAATTCATCATGGAGATGTCGCCGAACGAGAAGCAGTTGGTCAAATCGCCGCTGCCAGCAGGCATGCGAGGGCAGGCGCTGCGAGCGTTTGGCCCGCTGCCGTTTTTGTTCGGGGCGAAGAAGGCAGAAATCCTGCAACGCTATTGGGTGAGAACGTTGCCGCCGCCGGAGGGCAGGAAGGAGTTCCACCTGGAGGCGTACCCCAAGTTTCAGTCGGACGCCGCCGCCTACCAGAAAGTCTTGGTCATTTTGGGGCAAGAGGAATACTTGCCCACCAGCATGGTGGTGTACAACGTCAACTTCAACCACAAAAACCCTGCGAAGACTTCCTACCAGTTCATCGAACGCAAGGAAAACCCGATCAACATTTTGAATCTCGCGCCGTGGAAAAAAGACTTTTTCGAGCCAAAGATTCCCAAGGATTGGAAAGTGGTGAACATCCAGCCTCAGGGAGCTGCCACAGTGGCCCGGCAACCAGGACCGTCGCAACCGGCACAACAGCGATTCCAGCCGGGCCAGCAAACGCGGCAGGTCCCGCAGTCTCCGAGTGGCTCTGGCCCGCAGCGAGTGTCGCAACGCACGCAGTAATCGCTGTTTTGGGGCCAGTTCGACGTACTCTTCTTTGGACTTTCGCTGCCAAAAGCTGAACTGGTCCCCGCTGTTCCGCTGCGAGGCTCCCCGCCTTGCCAGTGGGCTTGATTCCACGTAAAACGGGGGTTTGCATCTGCCGACGAGTGGTCCCCGCAAGGGGAACCGTGAACCAGGTCAGGCCTTAACCGGAGCAGCCTTAAGCGGGGTACTCTTGTGCGGGGACCGCTCCTCGGCAGATGACTCCAGCGGGGCGTTCCGCTCCAATCCTGCTTGCGTCTTATGGGCTCTGTTCCCACCGCCCTCTTCTAACGGTCGGCTCGCCCATCCTCACCAGCTCTTCGCTACAGCTGGTGGCCGTCTAGTCGGACGACGTTGGGCCGATGTTCTTGGGACCGATTGACGCCGAAGGAGCGTAGCCGAATGATCCGCCGCCGGATTCCGCCGCCGATCTGAACTTGCTTCCAGTTCACTTCGATCGCGGCGCCCGTTTCTCCAAATTCACGCACATAGCGGCCTCGTGTGGTTGCTGGCGAATCGGGCGGTGGATTCCGCATCGCTCGGGAGATTTCTTCATCCGAGACAATGTCGTTGTGGCAGTCGGACGCCGCCAGCATCTTGTGCCGGCCGTCGTGGGAGAGTTCGTGGTAGCCCAGGTCGATCCTCTTGCGCTCCTCCTGTGTGCCCCCGACCTTCTTCAATCAAGCTCCGCTTGGTAATCCAATCGACGACTCCCACCAGCGGTTCGTCTCGGTTGATGTGCTCGGCGCGTTCCGCGTGCTCTGCGAGCTGCTCGAGCACCCACTCCCAGCGGTCCAAGACATCGAAGGCCTCGGTCGAGGCGTGCGGGCGACGCGCAAGGAATTGGCGGCAGGCATTGAGATAGAATCGCTGCAACTCGATGGCGGTCCAGGCATTTCCTTGAGAGCATGTGGCAACGGCCAGCAAATCGGCGTCGCTGCAATAGGTGCGCAGCGCCTTGAGGGGGTTGGGCAACGATGGAGGGTCCGGCATTTCTCCGGATTCGATCATGTCCAGCACGAGCGTGGTCACTCCGATCCGCAAGTACTCGGAGACGTGACACATGTTGGAGTCGCCCAGGCCAATCTGTAGCCGCTGCTTGGGCGCCATCGCGTCGATCCAGTTTCGCCAGTTCGAGAGTGTCTTCAGCATGTGGCTGAACACAAAGATGGGCCGATCTTGGAAGAGTCCGCCGATCCCCACTTCGCAGTTGATCGCCGGCGCCTTGTCGGCGAGCAGCATCCGGCCTTGTTCGTCGATCGTTCCCGCGCCGCAAAAATCGCGCGGCTGACGAGAAACGGCGTGAGCTGTCCCCGCTGTTCTCGAAACGCGAAGCAGCGGCACAGCAGCCAGAGCCCGGCGGCCAACGGCGCCGACATTGCCGCTCGGAAGCGGCGGACACTTGCCTCCAGCCAAATTGGCAAGGGGGCGCCGACGCATTGCCCTCGCACCAGGTCTTCGCCGAACAGCGTCACCGCGAGCCAGGGTGGCCGCCGCAGAATGAATGAAAGCGGCAGGTAGGCGATTCCGGCCAACGCCAAATAGGCAATCAGTGCAACGACGATCAATGGTGCGGACAGCCAAGAGACCGCCATGGCTGGCGTCAATAGCGCCAGCCCCAATTGCCAGAGTCTCAGCGACCACCCAGAGGCAATTCTTGCCTCGTAGTTTTCCTGCGATCCGAACGCGCTGCCTTCGGCGTCCCGATCACTTTTGAGCAGTCGCAGTTCACCTGAGACGGGCGCGGCTTGAGCCGACTCGGCGAGCAGTCGGTCCTGGGCGCGTTGGCAAATGAGCAGCTGACGGGGGCCTCGACACTCAGGAGTCGATCCTTCGATTCGACCGTGTCGTGGGGTGAGCTGTTCGGCTTCGAACCAAACGGCTCCGCCCGTTGCCAGGAACACGCCCTCCTTGTCGTGCGTCGCTTCGGCAGTGGGGATGCGTCGCCGTAGGACACTCAGCAGTTGCTGGAACAAACGCAAGCGGGGCGGCTGCTTTGTGCCGGGAAACGGCCGATAGTGAATCGCATACTCCGTCTCTAATCCCGCGAGGCGGTCGAAGACGGCGATCGGTTCGTTATCCAACACCAGGCATAACCATTTCTTTGAGACAGCGTTGGGGACAGCGGCGACCGTCGATCACCGTTCGTCGAGTGACTTTCGCACACGTACAGCCCTTGGAAAAATTGGGCTTAAGGTTGGCAGAGGGCGGATGGAGTATGGCGGGGGATGTCCAAGGTGGCTCGCCAGGGAGGGCCTTGGATTTACACCTGACCCTCTCGATTTGTACCCGTCTCTGTTTCGCCCGGTTTTCCCGTTCCCTAACCAACTGAGATCCGCCTGCCATTCAGGACAAACTGTACCCAGAACTGGGAGCGAATCCTGCCTTATTTCCACAAGATTTCTGTGGAGGCCTGTTTGGGGTGGCGAAGAGTGGGAGGCTTGGCTGACGGGGACTAGACGCTCGGCCAGAAACTCCAGGGGACCGAGGAAAGAATCACTTCCCGAATGGTGGCGGGAGAATTCACCTTTTCAGAAGAATCCGTATAACCCGTGACCCGTTACAATAAACCCGTTGTGGCTTTCCTAATCCACACATTCGATAGCAATTCGTGGGGGTATGAAACTAAGTGCTCTGTCCGCGTCACCTACCGGACATCTCACCCCGAGTGTTGTTTGCCAGTGTTCCCACACAAGACAGCACCGGCCATGAATCACCCGTGTCCGCGACGAAAGAGGAAGCAAACACATGAAACTCACAATGATTGGCACCGGCTATGTTGGGCTGGTGACTGGAACGTGCTTCGCCAATAGCGGCAATCACGTTATCTGTGTGGACATCGACGAAGCGAAGATCGAAGGTCTTCGTCGTGGCGAGATTCCGATCTATGAGCCGGGTTTGTCCGAAATGGTCATTCGCAACGCGGAAGCCGGGCGGCTCGAATTCACTACAGATCTTGCCGAGGCCGTGCGGGTTGCCGACATGGTCTACCTCGCCGTTGGCACGCCTCCGTCGGAGGATGGATCGGCGGACCTCACCGCGCTGCGCACGGTGGTCAAAAACATCGCGCCACACTTGGATGAAGACGCGATTGTCGTGATCAAGAGCACGGTGCCTGTCGGCACGAATCAAGAGACCTACGACACACTCAAGGAGCTGACGGGTCGCGGAGTGCCGCGTGGCGAGCAATCCTGAGTTCCTCAAAGAGGGCGCCGCGATCGATGACTTCACCAAGCCCGATCGGGTGGTGGTTGGTGTCCGCACGGAGCAAGAGGCGTCGTTATTGAAAGAGCTGTACGCTCCGTTCCTGCGAACCGACAAGCCGTTCCTCGCCATGTCGCCGCAGAGCGCGGAGCTGACGAAGTACGTTGCCAACGCCTTGTTGTCGACCAAGATCAGCTTCATCAACGAGATGGCCAACGTCTGTGAAAAGATGGGCGGCGACATCAACGACGTTCGTCGCGGCATCGGCCACGACCAACGAATCGGCTTCGCCTTCCTCTTCCCCGGTGTTGGCTATGGCGGCAGCTGTTTCCCGAAAGACGTTCGCGCGATTGCGAGCATCGCTCGGGACCAGAACATCGACCCGCTCATCATGGACGCCGTGGACGCGGTCAACCAGAACCAGAAAAAGGTGCTCATCGGCAAGGTGGAGTCTCACTTTGGAGAGACCCTTGGCGAGAAGAAGATCGCCGTCTGGGGGCTCGCTTTCAAGCCCAAGACCGACGACATTCGCGAGGCGCCCGCGTTGGTGCTGATCGACCGTCTGCTGGAGGCGGGCGCTCGAGTTGTGGTCCACGATCCAGAAGCGATGAACAACGTTCGCAAGATCTACGGCGATCGACTCACATACGTCGACAATCCAATGGATGCGTTGGATGACGCCAACGCGTTGGCGATCAACACCGAGTGGAGCGAGTATCGCAATCCCGAGTTCGATGAGATGGTCCAGCGGATGGCCTGTCCGGTGATCTTTGACGGGCGGAATCTCTACGATCCCGCCACGCTGGAGAAAGCAGGCTTCACGTACCACTCCATCGGTCGCAAGACCGTCGGCAACTGCACGTGTTCGATGCAGCAAGTGAATTGCTAAACTTGAGCTAAGGATCGAGGGGAAATTCGCCGGGAGAATTTGTTTTCCCGGCCGGCGTTTGGGTGGAAGCAGGAACGCATCAACGCAGCGCTTCTTTGGACGGCTCCCGATTAGGGAGCCGTTCTTCGTTCATGGCCACCGTCGGTGGGCCGCCGCCCTCCCCCTCTGTCATTCCGACGCTGTGGGCAATCGAGGCAAACACTGGGTCCAGCATTGTGGTCAGCAGCCGTCGACTGCCTTCGGTCGAGAGGTGGCTTGGATCGCTGTAGTACGATAGCTGCGGCGTTCCGACGAGCGATCGCCCCAGAGCGTCAAAGCAATGATGTCCAGGGTCCAAGAGCGCGACGCGCTGGCTGGGGAAGTCGGCGAGCACGTCGGCAAACACCTCGTCCACATCCCGTTGCCTCGCGTCGTGCGCCGCTCGGCTGACGCCTGTGACGACATGGGCGCCAGGGCCAGCGTTGATCACAAGCCGGAACGGGTTCTGGTCCTGATGCGGGACCTGTCGCATGAGCCAGACTTTGGCGCCCGCTTCGACGAGGGCATTCACCGTTCGGTGCAGGCCGCGTCGCAAGGCCAGCTTCGCTTCGGCGGGAGAGACGGCTGTCGATTGTTGATCGGCGATCAGCGCGTCGGTCAGCCCGTTGTCTCGCACCGCCACATTGCCAGACCAGCGACAGACCAGCAGCACGTGAGCAATCTGCTTGCGTCGCACGAATTCCACGACGGACCGATTCCACGGAACGACCTTCGTCCGAGACTTGATTCGCCACGTGTCCAACAGTGGCGCCGTTCCGCCTCGGCTTGCGACGTAGCCGCGAATGCCGTGTTCGGTCGCCAGTTCGTCGCAGAGTTGACCGAGCGCCGCCGCGTGGCTGTCGCCCCAAACGAGGATGCGAGGCCGTTCAGCCTTGGTCTCGGCTCCCTTGGGGGCTTTGGGGGCGCCGATGGTTGGGAGCTCATCGCGCCGGACGATCGCCGCCTTTCCCGTTCGAAACCGCTGCATGGTGTTGCTGCTGCTGGCTAGTGCGTCGGCGATCGACGATCCCCAGCGACCGGGGAGTCCCCGTGTCGCCAGCGAGGCGCCCGACCCAACGGCGATCAGCAGCGAGCAGGCGATGGCGCCGCGGACCAGCATGCTGTCCAGTTGCACGACTTGGCGCCGCCGGAAAGGTGTTTCGATAAAACGCCACGACGCATATCCGCAGCCGAAGCTGGCAATCAGCGCGGCCACCGTCACGCTCGCGGGGAGCCCTTCGCCGTAGATGTAGCGTAGGTAGGACAGGATCGGCCAGTGCCAAAGGTACAGCGAGTAGGAGATGAGCCCGATGCCCACGAGCCACTTGGTTGACAAAACCCGCGCGACCAGTGTCGAGTGTCGACCATTGGCATAGATGATCAGGGCGGTTGCGAGACACGGCGCCACTGCTGTGGCGCCAGGAAACGCGGTGTTGCTATCGTAGAGAAAGCAGGGAGCGACGACGCCCGCGAGGCCGAGCATGCTTGCCGCTTCCCACATCCAGGCCCAGCGGCCGTGGTGGGCGCCCTTTGACTCGTCTGACTCGTCTGACTCGCCCGACGTAGCGACACAGATCGTCCTCCCCTGGCCTGCTGGCAAGAATACCAGCGCGGCGCCCACCATCAATTCCCAGGCTCTTGGCGGCAGCAGGAAGAACGCAGCCGAGGGCCGCTCCGGCACAAGCAGGATCGAGTAGCCGAGCGATGCGACTGCGATCAACAGTAGGCTGCGGCGTCGCCACCTGGCGGACAACCCTTGAGTCGCCACCATGATCAACGGGAAGACGAGGTAGAACTGTTCTTCGACGGCGAGCGACCACGTATGCAGCAGTGGCTGAAGTTCAGCAGGTCCTGCGAAGTAGTCGAGATAATTGTAGAAGTGAATGTTCGACGCCAGCAGCACCTGTGCCAGCGACGACTTGGCAAAGTAGTATAGGTCGCGAGGGTACATCAGCCATGCGCCGGCGGCCATTGTGCAAAGCACCATGGCGATCACGGCGGGGGCCAGGCGTCGCACACGTCGCATCCAGAATTCACGCAATGAGAAATCGCCTCGCCGTTGTGCGGCGACAATCAGCCGTGTGATCAAGAATCCCGAGATGACAAAGAAGACATCGACGCCGACGTACCCGCCCGACAGTCCCCAGTGACAGTGAAACAACACCACGGCGCTGACGGCGATTCCTCTCAGTCCGTCGATGTCCGCTCGATACCCGCTGGCTTCCATGCCATTCCTCTGTCGTTCCTCTGTTTCTCTTCGCTCCATCCCAGGAGGGTGCTGATAGCACAATTCGCCAGCCAAGCCAAGGCCAGCCATATTTCGCCACGCTCCCCACGACGCCAACGACGCGCACGCCCAACCCGAGTCGCCTTCATTCACGCAGCCATCACGCTTTCAACGTAGCCATCACGCTCCGCGTGATGACGCCGTCTCCAAGCGACGCCGCGTCCCCAAGCATGTCGCTTTTCTCTGTCGAAGTTACAGAAACTGCATCTGATCCGTCATTGGCGTTCCTCTGCAATTTCTGCCATTCGCTTTTGCATGGTAGCGTTTGCGCCGGGTAACCAAAGGAAGTCACCTTCCGCCCCTTTCTTCAAACAGATTAGATTGCCATTTCCAACAACAGCGAACGGAACGAGGTCATCAGGCATGCCTTCTGAAGGGTGGTCGAGAAAGTGGGCGATGTTGTGCTCGTGATTCGCAGCGAAGCTGATCAACGCACCCAAACAAGACCGGATTTCCTGATTCGGCGTAGCGCGTGACCGCGTCGGGCAGGTTGTCCAAACGCCAGTCCGAGTCCACTCGCTTCTCTGCCACCGGTACGGCGCCCGCGCGCCGACTGAGCACAGGGGGCAGCCTGCGTCTTGAATGCTCTCGCCACAAAGCTCCCAAGTCGCCATCACCACAATGACGCGTTTGACTCGTCTGGTGTCGCTGTCATCACGCTCCGCGTGACGACTGCTGCTGAACTGACGTGCAGCGGTTGTCCAGGTTGTTGGAGAGTTTGGTCGTCGGTCCGATCCGCCTATGCGGATCGAGATCCCTCCCGTTAAGCCAACTCGATACGGGCCGTAGATGTGGTGGCGCGAGCGAAGCTTGCGCCAGCTGACACGACAATTTGATTGGAGTGGCTTTTCGGCGAGGAATTCGCACCAGATAAATCAGCATCTGCCACGACTAGGCAGAGCCTCTCACGGCCAACGTGAGCGGTATCTTGCGAAGGAATGATTTGGGAGCAACGACGACCAAACGAGTCCGGTTCACCAACAATTACCCATATCCACAACCACGACTTCCAAAACATGCGACGACGCAGTGCGCTACCTGTACGCACCAACCTCGATGCAAACCGCCCCTACTTGACAAACTCTTTCAGGAACGGCCCGTAACAACCAAGGCCAAAGAGCCGTTCCAGCAGCTCCTGAACATCCTTCGTCCTCGCGCCCCCGACGAACCAGCCGAAGACGGTAAGTGACAAGAATGTGTCACAAAACAACCGGATTGTAGGCATGACTTTGGGGCAATAGCTTTACAGGGATGTCGACGCCACCAAATGATCTGGCAGACCGGTTTTGCGTGCCTGCATGTCCAACTTCCGCCTTATTCGAGCCAGGCCAAGTCACATCAGCCCTTTGAAGGTCGTTTTGGGCCCCTAGTTTGCCTCGGCTCTTGCCTGAAGTACCCGGTGTGTTGAGATGTGCGGCTTGCCCTTTGCGGAGGCGCGCTTCGGTGGTTTTTTCTTTGGCCCGCGTTTGGATTTTTTCAAGCGATTTACGTCAACACGTTTGGCAAGCGATTTCAGCTCGCGAGCGAGCATGGCGGGAGACATGCTGGCGTACTTTGTCCACTCTTCGACTGTTGTGAAGATCTCCAGCGAGCGCCAATCGCTATTGACGAGATGAACGAAGTAGTAGCTCGAAACGTCGTCGGCCTTCTCGTTGCCGTGCGCCGCTGCCAGAGCATTGCGGACAAGACAAAGCGAATTGAACGCAATGAGCGAAACGCAAAACATCAGAAGCGCCGCCCGGGGGTGCCCCAGCGACGCGATCTCTCCCTCAAACAATGCCTCCAACTCGCAGAAGGCTGTTTCGATCTGCCAACGCTGTAAGTACGCCTCAGCCACCTTGCGCGCCGTCACCTTCTTGGGGAGATTTGTCAGGATCTGAATCTCGTGGTCTTTGTCGCGAGTCGGCGTCTTCAACTCGACGCGCACAAGGCGAGCGCGAAAACTGCCGCCGAAGTCATCAGCGATTTCGACCGCTCGGTCGAAGACTGTGCCCGTGTCTGTCTCGCCAACCTGCGTCTCCTCGCCAATGAACTCAAACCGAATGTTGCGTGCATGACGTCGAACGATGAAGTGCGCGCTCGACCGCCGCACTTGCCAAACAAACGAGGCGGTTGCGATATTTCGGTCGCCGATCCATAGCTCGCCAGGCTGAACGTCTTCCAACACCCGAGGTAAAATGCTTCGTTCCTGGGCGTGCCCGTCCTCACAACAATACACCCGATGTACCATTTGCCGTTCCGCGTCCCAGACAACCAAAGACTTGCCAGGCAATGGACCGCTGCCGATTCTTCGCAGCTCCTTGATGCGATGCTCCGTGGCGGCGAGACGTGATTGCCATCAACAATGCGCGTCTGAGTATCCGCGTAACGATCTGCGGTTGGTGAGACTCCCAACGCATCGACCACGGGCTTCATGCGATCACTGGCCGCTTCGAACCAAGGCCCTCGCAAACGCACAGCTCCGTATGGTTCAGCTTGTTGTACAACGACTTCTCCGAGACAGGCAGTTCGTCTTTAAGCAGCTTGTACGCGGCGTGCATGCTTGGACGCACTCGGCAAACCACCAACTGCGCCAATTGCACTACTGACGAGAAGAGCAGGTCGCGTGTGTACTGCTCTTCTCGATACGCCTCGAAGACCTCATCGACAGCTTCCTGTGGCAAAGCATTTTCCAGAATCATTCGCACCATCACTGACTCTGGGCATTCCTTCTTTAGCGTTTCAAAGATCGCGTCGCTCATGATTGCTACCTCCGTGCGTTTACATGACTCAGTCCGACGTCATTAAAACGAACCACATCTCCGTTAGGTTCGTAATAAATCACACAACCTTCAAAGGGCTGGCCAAGTCACATCTGCCCCATTCTCATGATGAAACATTGATGACCACCTGCCGCTTTGAAAGACAACTCGCTCAGCTAATGTATACCTCGCGTCCACTATCCATCCACCAGCAACTTTTGGGGCAAACCTGTCCCCCTCAAAGATGCAGTGCTCTTTCGAATTAGGATTATCCGATAGTCTTTAGACGGTCTATTCATCGTAAAATTGATCCGAAATTTGAAGCTCTTCGCATCCGCCGTGCGAACCCCCCCGTCGATACCCGTAATCAGTTCCTTTTGTTCCTGGTAGGATTCGATTATCCAAAAGCCCGAAGCCGTATCTGCTCGGATAAGCGCTGGAGCGACGGATCGCGTTGGTGGCTTTATCGGCAGAGAGACAACCAATGGTGCTGCTGAAGCCTCCAGCGATTCCAACGCCCTCCCAGCTTCTGAGATTTCGGCATCTCCCGGCCCCAGTATCAACATCGGTGCGATTGTCAGTTGAGGCACATTTACAGTTTTTGATCCTGGAGACGGTATTGAGGACCTATCGCGGGGAGGCCCACAATTAGTTCGCTGAACAAGGGGGCGTCCGGCGGCACCTGTTTTCGTTTCGCTAATTCCTGGGCCAAAAGCCGACTATTGCCTAAGAGATTCGTTAAGGCAGTTTCAACTCGTTGGCCAGATGGTAACTCAAACAGAAGGTTGTTTCCCCCAGGCACAGCATAGATGAGTTTCGCAGTCACGATGCCCCCTCTTGAACGCCAGGCATGCATCTTATCCGACTCAAATATCCCCAGGACCATTGCTTCTTCCCGAATTGCCGAGACTTTTGTCATTTGGTAGACCCGAGGGATCTGTTGCGGTTGCTGGCGCATTCTCCACATACCGCCGCGTATTGGCATCTCCTGCTTCAAACCCGATCGGGTCTTCGCTGATGAATTGACCAATGGTTGGATCGTAGTATCTCGCTCGGTAGAAGTAGAGGTCGGACTCTTCATCCGTCTCTCGGCCGGTGTAGCCGAAGATGTGGTCGACCGTGGCGTCGGTTTCGGGCGTGATTTCGCCGAAGCTGTGTCAAGCGGCCGGCGTCGTCAAACACAAGATCGTAATCGGCGAGAGTCGTGGCGCCCTGCGAATGTGTGATGTCGGTCAACCGGCTCTGCAAGTCGTAACCGAACGTCGTGCCTGCCACCAGGTCGGCGCCCGCGAGATCGGCGTAGCGCGTGACCGCGTCGGGCAGGTTGTCCAACCGCCACCCCAAGTCCACTCGCTTCTCCGCCACCGGCACGGCGCCCGCGCGCCGACTGAGCACAGGGCAGCCCGCGTCCTGAATGCTCTCGCCCCAGAGCTCCCAAGTCGCCATCACCACAATGACGCGTTTGACTCGTCTGGTGTCGCTGTCATCACGCTCCGCGCGACGACTGCTGCTGAACTGGCGTGCAGCGGTCGCCCAGGTTGTCAGAGAGTTTGGTCGTCGGATGGTGGCCGCAGCAGCAGAGCCGGCCCCGCAATCAAGTCGCCACCGACCTTGTGGGTGTGACATCATCCTGTCATAGCGAGTCCGGTGCGCCGTTTCGATGACTCCGCTTTTGGTGGGGTGCGGCACTTGGCGGTGCTCGGGCGGGTCGACGAGGAGGGACGTCTCTTCACAATGGATGAGTGACTGACTTGGCACTATCCACGGGAGGGACGTCATGAGCAAGCCACGCAGAGACATGATGGATCCGCTGGAAATCGAATCACACCATACCTGGAGCCGCTGTGTGCGGCGGGCGTTTCTCATGGGCAAGGATCCGCTTACCGGACAGGACTTTACGCACCGTCGCGCGCAACTGTATCAGTTGCACGAGTACCTGGGATCGGTCCTGATGATCGACCACTCGTCGGCTCACGTGCTGAGCAATCACCTCCACAACAACCTCCGCAGTCGTCCCGATCTGGTGCGACGGCTGAGTGATGAGGAGGTGCTTTGGCGCACTCGCAAAGCGTGGCCTCGCTACCACGGCGACGGCCACGGGTGGGACTACCATCCGACCGACAAAGAGATGGATAGGCTGATGCTTCGAGCGAGAAACGAAGAAGGCTACATGGAGCGAGTCCGACGCAATCTCTCCAACATCAGCTTCTTCCAGGCACGACTCAAGGAAACCATCGCACGGCGCGCCAACAGGGAGGAAAAGAAGCGCAAGACCGGACATTTCTGGGACGGAAGATTTGGCAACCGGAAAAACGACACCCCCGAGGAGGGTGTGGTCTCGCAACTGTACTGCGACCTCCAGCAATCGAAGGCCGGAATCATAACCAGTCTGGACCAGGCCGATTTCTCCACGATCCAAGCGCAGATTCGTGCGCGGGCAAAACAGGCATTCATCGACACGCACCATCGCGCCCCTTCGACGACGGACGAGGATCTGGAGGAGCTCGAACAGTTGGAAGTTCTCTTCGCCGGCAGCTGGTTCTCTCCGCTTGACCTGAATGCGCCGTTGATGACGGAGAAGGACGACAACCCGCCGCCATCCGAGTTTGTCTGGCCAACCGGCTACAGCTATCAAACCAAGGGTCCCGTCGACCACGAGGACGAAAGTGAAGCGTGCGACAACGAGGTGTGTGACGACAGCGAGGCGTGTGACGGAAGCGAGGACGCGGCGTCGGAGGGGAGCGACGAAGGGCCAAGCAGCGAAAACGCCAAGGGCGTGAAGGCGAAGAAGCCAAAGAAGGCGAAAAAGGAAGAAGCGAGGTCGACCAAAGACGTCCAAGCGACGAAAGATCAATGAACGTCTCAAGAAGACCCTCCGCCGCCGAGCGTCGCGTTGCAACGTACGTGTGCTTGCGGCAAGCATGTGTGAATCGTGTTTTTGAGCGTGCTATCTTGCTGGAGTTCAGGCAACTCTGGGAGGTCAGCAAATGGCGCGAAGACAGGTTGACAGTCGGTTGGCGGCGGTGGCGGATCGGTTCTGCAAGTGGCGGAAGGAACGAAGTCGCGGTCAGAGAATCCCCGAGCGTTTGTGGCGGGCTGCGGTTCAGCTGGCGCCGGAATGCGGACTCTGTCGTACAGCGCAGGCCCTTCGGCTTGACTATTACACGCTGAAGCGTCGATGTGAGGAGGCCGAGTTGGCGGCGCCGTCACAGTCGCAGACGCAGCCGCAGTGGGTTGAGCTACCGTCGTCTGTTGCACCGCAGGAATGCCTCATCGAATTGGAAGACTTGGCGGGCGCGAAGATGCGTATTCACCTCAAGGGCCAAACGCCCGATCTCGTCGCGCTGGCGTCCATGTTCCGGGGCGGCAAATGATTCAGGTCACACCGCACATGCGCATCTGGGTCTGTGTCGAACCGGCTGACTTTCGCAAGGGCATCGATGGCCTCGCCCGCCTGTGCCAAGAGCGTCTGGAGCAAGATCCCTTCTCCGGCAGCGTGTTCGCATTCCGCAACCGTCGGTGCACCGCGTTGAAGGTCCTCGTGTACGACGGCCAAGGCTTTTGGCTCTGTCAGAAGCGATTGTCGGAAGGCAAGTTCCACTGGTGGCCGACCAGCAAGAACGCCGCGACTGAGGTCGCCGCCCACCAGCTGCAGATCCTGCTCTCGGCTGGCAACCCCAACCGAGCGGACGCGCCCCCGGACTGGCGCCCCTTGAACCAGTGCGCCGCGCGCAAGCAAAGCTGAGCAAAAACTGGGATTGCCTTCCACTGCAGATTGGCGGTTCAATACGCACAGCTAGCTTCCTGTTGAATTGACGAGCGCGTTATCATGACAAAAACTCCCAAGGAGATCATTGACATGGACGCGAAACAGTTGGCGGCAGTGCTGCACCGCATCGAACAACGACTCGACGGCAAGGACTACCAGACCGTCGAGCGACTAGCCGAGTCGTACGCCTATCTGACCGAATTGGTGGCGGATAAGGACACGACAATCGAGACCTTGCGCAATCTGCTCAAGCCACGATCCGAGAAGACATCCGCAGTATTGGGTGACAAGGGCGAGCCGAGCACCGATAAAAATACCGACACGAACAACGGTAAAAACAACGGCAGCGCGGATAAGGGGGAGTCGGGGGATCCATCCGGGGATGATGAGGAACCTCCACCTAAGCCTGGCCACGGTCGCAATGGCGTCAACGATTTCCCTGGCGCTGATCGGGTGAACGTCCTGCACGACCAGCTGCAAGCGGGCGACGCCTGCCCCAATTGTGACGCGGGAATTGTATACCCAATGACGCCCGGCGTGCTGCTGCGGATCACCGGACAGGCGCCGTTGCAGGCGACGGTTTACGAGCTGCAGAAGTTGCGTTGCAGCTTGTGTGGCGAGGTGTTCACCGCCAAGTCGCCTGCGGAAGCCGGCGAGCGAAAGTACGACGCTCAGGCGGCCAGCATGATCGGCCTGCTCAAGTATGGAACAGGGCTGCCATTCAACAGGTTGGCCGGGCTGCAACGGGGACTTGGCATCCCGTTGCCGCCCTCCACCCAATGGGAGATTGTTCGCGAATTGGCAGTCACGCTTGGTCCCGTCTACCTGGCGCTTGTTCGCGAGGCGGCTCAGTCCCAGGTGCTGCACGTTGACGACACGTCCGTGCGGATTCTTGAATTGATGGACCGCACCGCACGGCAGCAGTTGCTTGCCGATAACGTTGAACTCGCCAGCCGCAGCGGCCTGTTTACGACTGGGATCGTGGCGACTGGTGAGGGGCGGCGGATTGCGCTGTTCATCAGCGGGCCGCGGCACGCGGGGGAGAATCTGTGTGAACTGCTGCGCCAGCGCGCCGAGGAGATGGAGCCTCCGATTCAGATGTGCGATGCGCTGTCGCGCAACACACAACCGGAATTCGACACGATTCTGGCCAACTGCCTGGCACACGGGCGGCGCAACTTCGTTAACTGCCACAGCGCATTTCCCGACAAGTGCGAAGGCATCATCTTGTCACTACGAACGGTCTACAAGAACGACGCGGCAACCAAGACCATGTCTGCCGACGATCGGCTGGCCTATCATCAGCGTCTGAGCCAGCCAGTGATGGCGGCGATCCATCAGCAGCTCACTGGCTGGCTGACGAATCGCGAGGTGGAGCCAAACTCAAGACTGGGCGGCGCAGTCAACTATATGCTCAACCACTGGGATGCGTTGACGTTGTTTCTTCGCGAACCAGGCGCGCCGCTGGACAATAATATCTGCGAAAGAGCGTTGAAACGCGCCATCGTGCACCGCAAGAACTCGCTCTTCTTCAAGACTCGCAACGGGGCGCTTGTAGGCGACTGCTTGATGAGCCTGATCTACACCTGCGAGATCAATCAGGTCAGCGCATTCGACTACCTCAATGCGCTCCAGGAGCACGCAGAACTCGCCAAACAGGCTCCGCAAGACTGGCTGCCCTGGGCGTTCCAATCCGCCCTCCCTGCCTCGCTTCCCTCAGCCGCCTAGCAAACATCCACCACCATTTATGCACCCTTGCCGCAAGCACACCAACGTACTAGGCCTTAGCTGGGACGAGTACTGGCCCGTGGTGCAACGTATCGCGGATCAAATGGCCGAGGACAATCGAGCGGCCGGCATTCCTGCGGTGAAGACGGTGGACGGACAATACGACCCCGAGTACCCACCGTGCCCAACCGCGACAGCGCCGAACGAATCGGAAGCCAGCTTCCATCGGGACTTCACAAAATTCGCCCACTGGCTAGCGACCAAGGCCAAAGAGCCGTTCCAGCAGCTCCTGAACATCCTTCGTCCTCGCGCCCCCCGACAAGCCGGCCGAAGACGACAAGTGACACGAATGTGTCACAAACCAACAGGATTCAAGAAACATAGCGGTCGCAAACCCGACCGCTCCAAAAGATCCTCTGCGCAAATCGCCGGCAAATCCACCGTCCAAGCCGCAATTTCACCAATTTCTAACGCACCCCCCGAAAATCTGGCTGCCCAAAATCAAATCGGTGATTTTCTCGCTTTGGCTGTCCACGACCCGAAGGGTCTCTTGCGCTGGAGTGTTGATACAGATCGCGTCTCCCTTTACTCCAGCACCGTTGCGGCGTCCACTTGTGAGCAAGTCAA
The DNA here is from genome assembly GCA_965223305.1 of Pirellulaceae bacterium. Classification (GTDB taxonomy): domain Bacteria; phylum Planctomycetota; class Planctomycetia; order Pirellulales; family Pirellulaceae; genus CBDCWT01. The sequence goes on from CBDCWT010000083.1 coordinate 46,246, forward strand.
TTGGCCAAGCATCGAAGAGCGGGCAGACGCAGTTCCTTCAAGCGATTCGACCACGTTTGTTATTGAGGAAACCACTGCTTTTTATCTGCTCGCGCGAACTGACGGTGAGCTTTTTGCTCGGAGAGTCGTCGTGCATGTCAGAAGTGATTCCGACGATGAGGCACATTCGTGGAGTCCACTAGAAAGCCACCACGATGCGATGTCCGAGAAGAACGTGGTCATCTGGCGTCCAGAACCTGCCGCAGAGATGCTCACACCTGTCTCATGGCACGCTGGTCCATCGGTTAGCCTTTCCGCATCTCGAGTGGTCGCATTCGACAATGAGTCGGTTCGGTTCTCATGGGATGTGCGCAACGCCAGTTGTGCCCAGCGAACCTTCGGTGCTTCGCACACAAGGCTGGCGCCAGACACCTCACAAAACTCAGGCACAGCCGTAGTTGGCGGTTGGACGATGCAAAGCTTTGCGCCTCCATGCCAGAAGGTCGGCAGTGGCTCCGACACGATTACTCACGCCTCACCGCAAATCTACGGCCAGACAATTTGGGCAGAGAACCCAAGTGGACCACTGATACGAGGCGCCCACGCCTACTTCGTTCGATCACCAGCATTCCGTGGTAACTACTCAACCCGAGTCAACGCAATAAGACATGCGATCCGCGATATCGTGACGCGACTAAAACGTGGCTGCATCGTAAACGACAAAAGCCTTGACACTTCCGTTCCGGCTTTTCGTGACAAGCGTCTTGATCGCCGTGCCTTTTATTCTCGGCTCCTTGCTGAATTTGAAAATCTGCACTTGCTCACATTCGAATGCGTGGACTTCGCTAAGGACAGCGACAATTACTACGGGCGGTTTACAGACAGGTCGAACACGATTCAGCTCGGTTGGTCGCCTAATCGCCAACCATACTTACCATACGTGATTCTTCACGAATTGTGCCATAAGGCAGGATTCCATTCATCGCTCTTGCCCTATTACAGTCGAGCATCAATCGAAAACCAGACGCACCAAGTTTCGGGAATTTGTTATCCATGAGGCCATTCTCGGGACCTGCCAGATTACGCCAGGCCGATAGCCTAGGCAGTCTAGGTGGAGCCGGCGGTTTACTGTGGCCTTGACGATTTTACGGATTATCCGCACATTAAAACTGGCAGATTCGCTTTCATCCCTACAATCGTTACACACCCCCATTTGGCGCTGCCGAAGAAACCTCTGTCACAAACGCTACCCGCCAGATGGAGATGACAATGGGGTCTAAAGTTCACCTTTTTGTAATCTTGGGATTGCAAGTCGCCGCCATCCTGCTTGGTTTTTGTCAATCCGTGGAGGCCCAGGAGCTGGCTCCCGTATTGAGCCCTGGAGAGTATTACGCCGGGGCAAACAGCGGATCGCTTGCTCCTGGGAGTCAATTCACTCCCCGTATCTTCTCCTCCCACGCTAAGTCCAATCGATCTTGGCTAGATTACGCACCTACGATGTTAGGTGACGGTTTTTTCAGCCGCACTGGACCTATCAACGGGCCAGTGAGCCTTGACCGATTGTTCGTCGCAGCGACGGACCTCGACCTTCCCGTAATATTGCCACCCGTTGGTGCGCCCATCACATTGAGCGAGGCTGGCCCAGTCGGAATATTTTCGTCTTCGTTGGGATCAGCCCACGACATCCAAGCTGCGCTTCGAAACGGAACCCCGCTGCCACCCGCAACGCTCGTCTCCACAATTGCTGACAACGCAACCATGACGACCGCGGTTACCCTCGGGGAAGCACAGGCTCTCCTGGCAGCCACAGGCGTCGCGTTTGACCTTGTTCCAATCGTAGCGCCTCCCGGAACCTACAATGCAGCAGTCGACGGAGCGTTCGTCACTCGAAACGGTTCCGTGGGAGCCACCACTTACCGCAGTGTCTTCTCTGGCGCATTGCTACAGGCCGGCGCTGATTCTATCACCGGCGCAGAAGACTTCGACGCTTTCTACTTCTACGACTACCTTGTCAACGTTGGCATTCCAACGCCTCATGCGGCTGCGGTGAGATCTGGTGTCTTGAAAGCTTCGGAAGGAAATCAAACACTTCCACGAAACCGCGTCTTTTTTCAGTATGCGTTCTTTGACCAAGTGGGGCTACATCAGGGCGCGGGAGCCAGCCGATTCATGCCCGGATTTGAACGCACGCTGTTTGATGGATTGTGCTCAATCGAGATGCGCTTTCCTTTCACCTCGGCGATGACAGACTCCATGGTTGTTTCGCCAGGAGGAATTGGTGGCGGCACAGACCTCCAGTGGGGCAATGTCACTGCTTTTCTTAAGGTGCTGATGAATCGCACCAATAGCTTTGCATGGTCGTGTGGTGTGGCCGCAAGCGTCCCCACAGCTGATAATCTAGAAATTCAATTGTCTGATGGGACGCCATGGCTCGCGTTGAAGAATGAGGCGGTTCACGTTGGTCCATTTCTTTCAGCGCTCTACGCGCCAAACGACCGATTCTTCTTGCAGACCTTTGGACAACTCGACTTTTCTACCAACGGCAACCCCTTGCTTCTGAATCTTGATGGAGCAAGCCTTGTTCAAGCAGGAAGCCTGACCGACACTGCCTATGCATTCATTGACGCCCAGGTGGGTTATTGGGTCAATTCGCCCTCCACCTCACGTCATCCCCTTGCGCTTCTGGCCGAATTCCACTACAACGCCGCCCTCAACAACTCCGATGTGATCCAAACTGGCGGCTTTCAGGTTGGAGCGGCGAGCGCGGACGCAAACACTCTCAACCTCACCGCTGGCGCGTCTCTTCAGCTTGGCCAGCAGTCCCGCGTTTTCCGCAGGGTACGTCGCTCCGCTCACCGACGACCCGTTTGATGGTGCTTTCCGGGTGAATCTGGAAATGCAACCTCAATAGCCACTGCTCTCAACAAAAAGTTGCATTCGGCACGCGTGTTGCCCAAAATGTCAGGCGACAGATGGGAATTCCGGGCTGACGGATGTCCGGAGATTTGCAGGTAAAGCGGTCTGGTGACTGCAATCTCGCGTGTTGGGCAACTATGAGCAAGAAGTCACGTAAGCGACGTCGTAATCTTCGGGACAACAAGTGGCTGGGGATGGAGCGATTAGAAGATCGCTTGATGCTGACAGCTTCCTCGGGGGCAAGTCCGCACACAGACGTGAGCCCCTGGCATAACGCGACCGATCCATTTGATGTAAACGCGGATGGCCGACGGTCAATAGCAGACCTTCGCGTCTTGTTGACCGATTATCTCGAAAACGGCGCTCGAGAGTTGGGAGGAGGAGATAGTGATGTCGGCTACTACGTAGACATCACGGGCGATGGCTGGGCCACCCTCAGCGACATGCGACAGTTGTTGCAGACCCTAACCGCTCCAGTTGCTTCAGCTGAAGGTGTTCCGAACTCCACCTCAAATGTCGCTAACACCAACGGCGAAAACCTTCTGTTCGTCGAATTCGGCTACCTGCCTGGCGGCGCTGGCGATGAGGTTATCGTCCAAACCGACTTCTCATCTGTTCCTGACGCATTTGATGAGGTGGGTACATTCATCATTACGCCCGATCTGGTTGACTCAAACGGCGCGTTGCTTCAGCCACCAGCAGAGAGAATTTTTCCGCTCTTTCAGCGCGGCGCTGCGACATTTGCCGTATCGCCAACTTTTGATGGCGCGCAGCGACTGGGCGTCTATGCCAAAGTAGACGATTCCCACCCCGACAGCGCAATCCGAGTTGTCCCGGAGAGCATTGCCTCATGGAAAGTTCAGTGGGAGGAGCAGTTACAACTCTGGTCTTCCTTGCCCGAAGTTGGCGATCGGGGCTACGACGATGGTGAGTTTCACGTAACAGCTACGGTTGTTGACGCTAACCGACCACCTGAGTTCGTGACGGAGCCCGTTACGGCCGCCCACGCCGATATTCCCTACGAATACGATTCGGACGCAGTTGACCCAGACCAAGACGAACTAACCTACCGACTAGCCGCTGGTCCAGCAGGAATGTCCATCGATCCACGCACGGGACGCGTCATGTGGAGGCCCTCGGCAGGGCAGGTCGGTGTCCATTCAGTTGTGTTGGAAGTAGCGGACGGTGCACGCTCGGATATTCAGCAATACGATATCGTTGTGGCCCAGACGCCGAGCAATCGCCCGCCTGTGATATTGTCTTCTCCGGTTCGTAGTGCGTATCTCGGGGAGCCGGTCGTTACGGAACCAGAAACACCTGTGGATCTTCGCGACTGGCAAGTTATTCAATACGACATGGGGATTTGGCGGGACGCCGAGTGGATTGTGAGCAACGACGGTACGTCCGTGAGGCAACTACACAACTCCGATGCCGCCATACTCTTAAGTGACTTCACCTTGACAAATACGAAAGTCGAGGGCACTTGGCTCATGGATGGCGGTGATGACGACATGGTGGGGTTTGTGTTTGGCTACCAGGACACTGGACATTTCTATTTGTTTGATTGGAAACGCAACACCCAGTCCCGGCAGGGAAACCGCAGTCTTGGCAACGCAGAACAAGGTATGACCGTTCGAGCGATCAGCGTGGAAGATGGAAACCTCGACGCGCTTGACATTTGGCCGACTGCGGGAAACGGTGCACGATCACGCACGCTCTTCCACAATGATGTCCGCTGGAATCACAACACCGAATATCGTTTTTCGCTGGAATTTCACCCTGGCGAATTCACGATAACGGTTTCAATTGGTGATACTGTCCTCGAAGCTGCGACCATCGAGGACGACACGTACACCAGCGGCGGATTCGGGTTCTACAACTTTTCCCAAGACAATGCTGTTTACCGAGGCTTCACGTCCCAAGCCGTTCCTGACGATCGCTACGTCTATGACGTTGAAGCTATCGACCCCGACTCTGACCCGCTGACATACGAATTGGTTGAGTCGCCTGAAGGGATGACCATTTCACCCGCCAATGGGCTTGTAAGTTGGGTCCCCGACGATACGCACCTGGGAAATCACCGTGTCGTTGTTCGAGTAAGAGATGGCCGCGGCGGCGAAGCAATTCAGGATTTCATCGTCTGCGTTCACCCTGATCCGACGAATCATGCCCCCTTGATTGTGAGCGAACCTGCTAGGCGTTTCTTGCAAGGCCCCGCGAATGACATCTCTGTCTACCGATACGACGTGGAGGCCATCGACTTTGATTTCGATACCCTGCGTTACGAGTTAGACGCGGCTCCTAGCGGAGCCACTATCAACAATGAAACTGGAGAGATACAGTGGCCAATGGTGAACGGAGAGCAATTCGTTCCAGTCGACTTCTCTCAGTTCCACAATCTACGCTTACAGGCAATCCCTCTTCCTACTGGCGTCCACCCCAATGCGTTCCAGTACCCAGAGGGCTCCTTCGAGACCGATGGCATTCCGTTTGAGATTCCGGCGGGGGGCAATAATGCGTGGTTCGCGAGCGGCCAGAACGGCTCTTTGAGTCAGGTCGAAATCCCTGTTGGTGAATTTGGCGTTTCAGAGGTTCACACATTGATCAATAGCGGCTGGGGAAGCCCGCAAATACCGGGCTTGGCGGCGGTTGAATTTGTTGGTTCTGATGGCGCCTTCTACCGCAAGGAGCTTGTGGGGAATGTCGACATTAGGGACTACAACCAGGGTGTATTTACCAATTCAATCAATGGCACTTCAACCGTCAATGTATTTACGGCAGGAAGTGGCCAGAACCAGGAAGCTCGACTAGACAAACAGTTCTTCGATTTGCCCGCTGACTTCAAATCTCAAGTCCTTGAAACCATTCGCTTCATTGATAATGGAGCGGAGGGGATTCAACGAATCTTCGTGGCAGGAGTCACTGTCCTCGCCGCACCATCTCAGGCGACGTTCGAAATCCAAGTCACCGATGGAAGGGGGGGGCTCGATCAGCAATCATTTACGTTGGACGTAATGGAAGCTGGCGACGGTGAGATCCACGGAACGAAATTCAATGACAGCGATGGCGATGGGCATTTCGTTCGCCACCAAGCAGAAGAGTTCTCAGGGGGGCCTGGTGCTTGGTCTCCAGATGGAGCATCCCTTCACTACATTCAAACTGGTGGCAATCCAGGGGGATATCTTGAGCTTCGCGACGTTGTCAATACACAACTGTCGTTGTCCGTAGACAGCGAAATTGTTAACCACTTGGATGCATACGATGGTGGCACGTTAGCGTTTGATGCGCGCTCTATTAATGGAATTGTTGAGCCATGGAATGTCTTCGGTCGAATCGAGATTAGGTCTGCGAGTAAGGACCTCGTCTACGATGGAATTGGGGCTGTGCCCGGTAGTGACTGGTCAACATTCTCAATCGGCCTGTCCTCGACCGAATGGGGCGTCTCCCAAAACGAATGGCTTGAGGCGCTAGATACAGCCACGGCCATGGAAATCACTCTTGAGGCAGATCTTCGGCTGCGTGAGCATGTTGGGTTCGACAATTTTCAACTAACCCCTTGGCGTCAAGAAGAAGGCATGGAGGGCTGGAGGATCTATTTAGACGAAAATAACAACGGCATGTGGGAAAGTTGGGAGCGATCCACGACGACGGATGCATCTGGAGCATATGCTTTCACGGATCTACCAGATGGCGACTACACCGTTCGCGAAGTTGCCCGGAAAGGTTGGCAACAGACGCATCCAGAATTCGAGCGTCGCATAGCGATCCAAGGGGGTAACGTAGTTGATCGGGTTGATTTTGGCAACTTAGCTGTCCCAGTCACCAGCGTGTATTTCACCTCGTTTCCCACAACGACCGTGGAGGCTGGGCAGAGGTTTGTCTATGAGGCACACATAGTGTCTAGTAGCGGTGAGGTGACGATTGAACTTCCCCTTGCACCGCAAGGGATGTCGATTCACCCAACAACAGGTGTTGTTGTCTGGGATCCATCCGATCTAGACGTCGGCACACATCAAGTCGCCCTCCGCGCCGTCGCGGAAGATGGAGAGGTGATCACTCAACCTTTCCAACTGACGGTCGAGCCGTTTAACGCCCCGCCTGTATTTGAATCTATTCCGCCTGCCGCTGTTGGAATTGGCCAGCCGTTGGAATTTAACGTTCGAGCGTTTGATCCTGATGGAGACACGGCCGGGCTCCGTTTTGCCAATCCAACACTTGGCAATGGGCTGGTGGTTGACCCAATTTCGGGGCATGCGACGTGGACTGCTCCGATTTCGACCGGTCCCCAAACGCTCTCAATCGTTGCGACGGATGAGCAAGGCGGAGAGTCCACATTGTCGTTTACAGTCGCAGTGCTGGATGGCATTAACTCGCCCCCACTGTTCACTAGCACGCCGCGCACTTCAACTGCTGTCAATGTGCCGTGGCACTACATTCCTGATGCGACGGACCCCGATGACGAGCCACTTACAGTAAGCATTGAATTCGGACCAAACGAAGCGATCTTGACCGATATGGGAGTCATCCAGTGGACACCCACCTCACCTGGAACGGTGACATTTGTCGTTAGGGCAACCGATAGCCGCGGTGAACATGTTGAACAGACATTTGATGTCACTGCGACTCTTGAGTTCGAGAATTCTGCCCCCATCATTCTTAGTGAATCGGTCCCGACGCAGGCCGCCTACAATCTGACTCAACAATTCCAAATTCTAGCGTCTGATCCTGATAATGACTCAGTTCAATGGCGACTCGAGTCGGGGCCCACCGGAATGGGAATGGACCAGCGAGGAAACGTGCGTTGGACTCCTGACGAATCGCTACTTGGGCCTCAAGAATTCATCGTGGTTGTTTCCGACGCGTATGGCGGGACGTCCGAAGCAACGTTCACAATCGAGGTGACCTGCGCAAATGGTTCGCCTCAGGTCATCTCAACCCCAGTTACCAACTCCACGGAGCGCGAGCCGTATCGTTACACGATAGATGCAGTCGATCCTGAACACGACGAGTTGCGATTCTTGTTGGAGACAATGCCAACGGGGATGGCCGTTGATGAGACAACGGGAGAAATCTCATGGCTGCCAAATGTTGGTCAGGCTGGGCTTCACCTGATCGAAGTTGCCGTCGTTGACTCGCATGGAGCCGTCGGTAGGCAGTCCTTTGAAATCGAGGTTGACTCTCTGCCACTAGGTGAAGACCCGCAAGCAATTCTAACAATCAATGAACCTCCAAGAATTACGTCCACACCTGTCTTCGGCGCTCAACCAGGCGAATCGTACACGTATCAAGTTGAAGCGTTCGACCCAGAGGGCACGTCGCTTGCATATGGTTTTCTTTCTAATCCGCAAGGGATGGCAATCTCACCAGCGGGTGAGGTGACTTGGACGCCACCTCTTAACGGTCCGACCACGGAATCCGTCTCCATCGTTGTGGAAGATGCCGACGGGGCGAAGGGGTTTCAGACGTTTACGCTCCGAATTGAAGAAAACCGTTCCCCAGTGATTACGTCGTTTCCAGTCGATACCGTTTCCGCAGGAGGGGCCTACGCCTACGACTTCCGCGCGCTGGATCCCGACAATCATCGCCTAACGTTCTCCATTACCGGCCCCAGCGGCATGCTGATCGACGCAAGTGGGGCTATTCGCTGGCAGACTGATCCCACTGATGCGGGACGTGCCGAATTCGTGTCTGTCACTGTGGAGGACGAATTTGGCGCCACCGCCACTCAAAACTTCACGTTGAATGTCGCAGCCGACACGGTCGCGCCCAATGTGGACCTGGAGATCCTGCAAGGCTTCGTCGATAGTGCTGGCAATTTCTTCATCAACCAAGGCGACACAACATTCATAAGAGTCACGGCAACCGACGACTTGCGAGTCGCAGCACTTGAATTAACGATTGATGGTGCAGTCACCCCGGTTCCGCCATCGGGAGTTGTCGAATACCAAGGTGTGGCTCCCGGTTCCGTTTCGATTGTGGCAACCGCGACGGACGTGGCCGGAAACGTCGGCACCTCAACAACGTCGCTCGGTGTCATTGATCCCAATGACAACTCTGTCCCTCAGGTGGAAATCACGAGCCCCGTCTCCAGTGAACCACACGGTGCCAGTTCAGGTGCCTTGCATGAAGTAACGGACACGGTCGAGATCAAGGGAACCGTTCAAGATGACAACTTGCTTGAGTGGCGCCTCGAATACGCGCGGGCAGATTTGGTGGACTACCAGAACTTTGCTGCCGACGGCGACCATTGGAAGCTCATCAATAGCGGCAATTCGAATGTCATCAATGGCGCCTTGGGCACGTTTGATGCCACCGTGCTGTCAAACAACACCTACGTTGTGCGACTCTATGCGTCAGATGGTGTTCGCATCCGCACGCGAGGCATATTGCTAGCCGTCGCAGGGCAAACAAAGATCGGCAACTTTCGACTTGAGTTCACGGACCTTCAGATCCCACTCGCCGGCATTCCCATCAGCGTCACGCGTGTGTACGACACTTTGGATGCCGACACCATTGGGAGCTTTGGGCACGGCTGGACGATGGGCGCCGCCGACCCGTTGATTTTTGAAACAGTTCCTGATGGCGGAGAATTCGTGCCGGGCCAGACTAAAGTCTATTTGACCAATCCAGACGGCCACCGTGTTGGCTTTACTTACACGGAGACAGCTATTAGTGCTGGCCTGATCGGGGACACGCTCTTTGCCATTTCGTTTGAACCTGACCCAGGCGTCTATGACACGTTGGCCATCGAACAACGGACAATTTCCCGAAGTGGAGCAAGCGGAGCGTTTGGGTCTATAGCCCAAGCGCTAGGCGCCACGCTGATGAATCCAGAGGAGTATACCCTGACAACTCCAACCGGTTTCAAATATAGCTATCACGAGGACGAAGGCCTCAAGCGTATCACAGACCTCAATGGCAACTTTGTCACATTCACCCAGGATGCGATTACTCATTCGTCAGGGGACGAAATTACATTTGTTCGGTCAGCAGGCCGCGTTGACGAGATCAACTTCCCGAGCGTTGATGTTGATGGAAACCCCACGACAGCCACTCTGAATTACCAATACGACGCAAATGGGGACCTAACACTTTTCACGGATGCCGCTGGTGTCTCGACAGGCTACGAATACGAGGCCAACCCCGCTCACTTCCTGAAACGCGCGATCAACGACGCGGGTGAAACCCAGTTTCGAGTTGTCTACGAAGAGAAGGACAACGTGTTCCGTTTCCTTCACGTTGAAGATCGAGATGGGAACATTCTGCAGCTGTCGCCGAGTCCAGATCTGCTCGCGCAACAAGCCGTGGTCAGGGACGGCAACGGCAACGAAACAACACTCAAGTTCGATGACCGCGGGAATGTATTGGAAGAGCAAGACGCTCACGGCAACACGATATTCCGAGAATACAACGATCCCAACAACCCCGACTTGGAAACCAGGATCGTCGATCGGCTTGGATTCGTCGCCGAACGCGAGTATGACGCGAATGGCAATGTTCGATTCATCAGGGAGTTGGGCCCAGAGAATGCGCCGTTTGCAAATCCCATCGTTACGGAGTTTCAATACGACTCAGGAAATCGTGTCGAGCTGATCAAGAACGCGATGGGATACACGACACAGTTTGACTATGACGCGAACGGAAACCTTGAATGGATCGTCAACAACGAAGGGCACTACTCGACGTTTACATATGACGCGCAAGGACGCCGAGAAACCTTTACGGACTTCAACAAGAACACAACTCGCTTTGAATACACGACTGGCGACCAGCCGAACCGGGTGATTTTCGCTGACGGCACGTATCAAGTCTTCGAATACAATTCGTACGGTCAGGTGACGCTCGAAGAATTCTTCGAGGCGGACGGAACGCCTGTTGAGCGCCGTGCAACTCAGTACGATGCGAGCGGGCGGGTTGTCGCCGAAATCAGCGGGGCTGAAGGCGACCCAGACCATCCGCCAACTGTCGTCCGAAAGTTCTACGACGGACATCTGCTGGATTGGGAGATCATTGTTCACCCAGATTCGGTTGAGCTAGACGGAACCCTTCGCGAGTCGCCCGCGACTCCGGTGCATCAACGAAAGAGCAGTATCACGGACTTTGAATACGACAGCAATGACCGCTTAATCTGGCAGGTGGATGCAGAAGGTGGGCGAGTTGATTTCCGGTACGATGCTCAAGGAAATCGAATTGCCCTTCGAGATCCGGTCGGGAACATTACTACTTGGGTCTATGATGAACTAAATCGAGTGGTCGAAGAACGAGACCCTCTTTATTGGGACAATGTTCGCAGCACCGACCAAGCCTTCATGTCAATGTCAGACGACGAATTCCTGGAACTTGTTGCCCCCGTCACTCCCATCTCGCCGTTTAACGACACGGAGACACGCGATCCCCTTTACGACGATTCGAGCGGTGCCAGCTGTGGCACCCAAACAGGAGCGGAGCACGTTCGCTTGACCTGCTATGACGCCGACGGGAATCAGACTCATACGATTGACCGCAACAATCGCATGCGCGAGTTTGACTACGATCACGCGGGACGTCTACTGCAGGAAATTTGGTACTCACCACCAGCCCCAGGCACAGGCGTTCGAGACCTCGTTGAGACCATCACGTTCACCTATGACGTGCTGGGCAATATGGAGACGGCGAGCGACTCCAACAGCAACTATCTCTTTACCTACGACACGCTAAACCGCCTCGACACAGTCGACAACAACCCAGATGGCACCAGAACAGCGCCTCGCGTTATTTTGGACTATGACTACGACCCGCAGGGCAACGTAGTCCTGACGAGCGATGATGCTGGAGTCACGGTCGAATCGGACTACGACCAACGAAATCGCCTCGAATGGAGGAAATGGTTTGACGCAGACGCAAGCGGGGACGTCGACGATGCCCGTGTTGACTTCACATACAACGCAGCAGGCCGAGAGGCCACGATTCATCGCTACTCCGACCTGCTTGCGACGACACTCGTGGGCAACACGATTCGCACATATGACCTAGCCGGTCGCAGCGATCTGCTCCGTCATAACAATTCAAGTGGGGCACTGCTTGCCGCTTACAACTACGACTACAACTCCTCGGGCCTCTTGATTGCCGAAGAACGCAGTCACCAAGAAGCCCAATTCGCCCAAACGGTCGGATACGTGTACGACTTGACAGGGCAAGTAACCGAAGCCCTTTTCAGTGGGCAGTTTAACGAACGGTACACCTATGACCTCAACGGAAATCGTAAAACGTCGGAAGTTGGTGGCGACCAGCGGACCTATACGGCTGGGGCAGCAAATCGACTCCAAAACGACCGACAATATCGGTACGAATATGATGGAGAAGGGAACCAGATCAAGCGAGTTCCGATCCTTCCTGACGGGACAGACGATTCGAGTGGCACAGTGCGCACATTCATCTATGACCACCGCAATCGCTTGGTGCGAGCCAACGACTGGAGCAGCGACCCAGGCGATCCGAAGGCTCCAATTCCTGGAGTCGTCATATTGGAGAGCGTTCTGTACACGTATGATGTGTTTGGTGATCGAATAGCTCAAACCCAGAGTGGGGTGACAATTCACAGCATTTACGATGGAGGCAGTGTTTGGGCGGATGCCGGACTCGGAACAGATTGGGTTCGATATTTGTTTGGAGACGATGTTGACAATCTACTCGGGCAGAATGAAAACACGCAGACAAGATGGCACCTATCTGATAACCAAAGGACGGTTCGGGACATTGTTGATTCAACAGGAACGCTTGCCGATCATACAGAATACTCAAGTTTTGGAGCAGTGATTGGCACATCGCTGGTCCACCAAGACCGGTTTGCCTTTACTGGGCGTGAGTTTGACGGAACAACGGGGCTATATTACTACCGCGCACGGGCGTACGACCCGCAAACGGGACGCTTCCAAAACCAGGACCCACTTTCGTTTGACGCTGGAGACGCAAATCTGTATCGGTACGGAGCGAACGCGCCAGGCGTTTATCGAGACCCTACCGGCACAGTTTCAACGTCAGAATACGCCAGTCTAGTGAGTCGCCTGAGTCAAGTCGCCGCACAATGTGCAAAGTCCCTTGTTTCAGGGGCGATAGTGGGTGAGGTAGTGGAGTTGACCATTTACATATACTTCACAACAAACGGCCAGCCATACATTGGCCGGACGATTCAAGAATTGAGTGCTCGCGAGCGCCAGCATTTGGCGAAGCTCAAGAAACAAGGGCTAGGCATCGTTGAAGATTCGACGACAGCATTGTTCCGTGGGTCCGTCGCCAAGGGGGCAGTTGCCCAAGTGGAACAGGCTTTCCTTGAAGAAGCAGATAATTTCTTCGGGCGCCCAACCAATCTCTTGACGAAACCCAAAAAAGGGATTACAGGGGTTCTTAAAAACAGGATTCGTGCTGCAGCGAAATTTGCGGATCCTTGTTGATAGGAGAATATCATGCAGTCTTGCACATTGGTCCTAAAATTGGCTGAAAGCCCATTTGGCAACAAAGAAGAAAGAGAAGAGCTCAGGTTGATTGAAGTCGCCATTGACAGTAAGTGCCGTGAACTAAACGTTGGCAAGATTGCTGACATCCAAAACGGTGGAGGCTTCGCTCGCTTCATTGTCATCGGAGAGTCGGCGGATGCGATCTACTCAGCGTTGGCGACAGTGCTTGATATGGGAGCTCTACCCCACGGCTCATCGATCCAAAAATACCGTAGCGATGACGACATTGAGACAACGAGCTTTTAGGGTCGCCAATCCGTCGAGGCAATTCAATTTTGCCCGATAAGTCTTCTTATCAGTCGAATTCCTGAGGAGTTTTGTCGGATAACTTTAAGTCACTTGAAGTAAAGCCCACCATCAATTGGAGTACCAGCTGACAGGAACGAGTTTTTCATCTCCTCGCCAACGTTCGACGATTGAGTCTTGATACCACTCGTCCACCAAATCTGCATGGTCGGTAATGACGACCTGGAGGTTCGGTGCTAACTCGTTCACGACGTCAAAGATAAATCGGAACATCTCCCGCACCGTTTCCTTGTCTTCATCTTCCAGGTCATCAACGTCCTGCTTTGGGATCGGCACCTCGCTCGGAAAATAGGCTTGAGTTGGCTGATCAAGGAAAAGCACACGCGGCACTGGGCGCGAGTGCTTCACAAACCACTCGTGGAGTGCTAAGTGAGCAATCAAGTGGCAGCCCACCCAGTTCGCACCGCTTCCCATTTCAGACATTGGTATTCCCTCACTGCCAGTGAACCCCCGGACTGTGAGGTTGTTAATGTCGATCTCGAAAGGGTACTCGGAATGCTCTAGATCCAATCGTTTTGCCCAGGTCGACATGCTTTCACTAATCACACGAAGCATGATCCCAAGCTGCTCCTCCAGCGTTTCGTTTGAGACGGTATTCTCCAGGTCAGCGACTACCCTTCTTTGTTTTTCAACTTCTCTCACCAGAGCCTCTGTCTCATCGACCTCTTTGACGCTATCAAGATACAAGCTGATGCGGCCCACAATTCGACCCTGCTGCGCCACTCGCTCACGTAAACGCTCTAGCTCTTCCTCTTGAGCAAAGATTGCTTCCAATGAGTTTCGATTGGCGGCTATTGCCGTCTCGGTTTGTGTTATCAGTTCCTGCCTTTCCTCGATGTACGACTCAAGCCTTGGCTGCTGGCGAACCACAGCATCGATCTGTTCGGTAATCTTCTTGAGGGAACCCTGGATGGCAGTAATGGTTGGTATTTCAACTTGAAGTGCATTGCCGCACAGGGGGCAAATGTTGTGTGCTCCCCCTTCATTGTATAGCCCAATCGCCTCCAAACGTTGCCGTTGCTCAACGACCTCCTTGCTGTAGCCAATTTGGTCCAAAGCGAACGACTTAGCAGCTTCGACTTCTGTCCGTAACTTGTCGAGTGTGCTGAGCAGCTCGGCCCGTTCATCTCTTAGCACACGAAGACGGTCGTTGTTTGCCAATTCCGGCGTGCTTGGGACCCACTGAGATGCATGTTGGAGTACGCTAAGAATCTCACCAAAATCGTCTCCGTTGACGTGGGGAGTCGGGGCGATGATCCCAACCTGCTGCGCCTCTGCCATCAGTGCCAGTGCACGTGTATTGTCGCGCCCCTGGATTGCTTGCTCATCCTCCAAACGCCGCTCAAGCTGCTTGAGCTTTCGTCGCTCTCTTCGGAGTTGTTGTATCTGACTGAACCGATCATCCGACGCGGCACCAAGGAAATACGGAAGCGTATCCTTGATGGCCTGCGGAATGAAGTCTTCTTCCTGCCGGTAAAATAGTGATGCCGGGTCAGCAACGCGCTCTTGCGGTTGAAACAAGAGAAACGATGTGTGACTGATAATTGGGGTGGACCCCATATCTATGTCGCTCAGAAAAGTTGACCCGGCTGTGCTCGGCTACGCTGACCCACTGCTTGGAAAAGAAGTGAGTGGAGCTTTGTTTCCAAGCAGCAGCGAACTGGATTGGAGGGCGGTGCGGATGGTCGGGCTGGGGCTGTAGCAGAGCGCGTAAAAAAACCTCGTCTACGGTCGACGCGTGAGCGACGGTGACGTAGACGAGGGTGTGAAAAAAGATAATGACAGCCTGCCTGACAATTTGGCTTTTGGGCGATCGCGGTCGGGGAGTTCTTCGAGAATTCGCCAAATTGGCACGAGACCGATCGCGCCAAGCCCACTATCCAGTCTTATCGGACCGCTCTAGAGCGTGCTCTGGGTGAGCGTGACGACCTGCGCCGATGCCGCGCCAGCTGCTGCCACTGCGGCATCGAATTCCTGACGGCTCCGGCCAACGCCGGCCGCACTGATCTGCGTTGTCCGTTCGGCTGCCGTGAGCAACACCGTCGTGAGCAGTCGAATCGTCGCAGCGCGGAATACTATCGCACGAAGTCAGGACGCGCCAAGAAGAAGAGGCTGAACGGCCGAAGGGCGAAGCCAACGTCCAGTGCACCGAGCGGATCATCCAACGATTTGCGTTCCACCGCGGTCAGTCGGGCCTCCGCCGCAGTCAAGCCGCCTCCCGCCGAACCGACTCCACAGGACGCCACGTCCTCCACTGCTTCTCTCGCGCCGTGTTCCCCCACACCTCCTCCGTCGCTCGCGGCGCCGTTGTCTCTACAGCTGCCGGGCAGCATCCAGCTCACCCAGGCGATGGTGGAACTTTCGCCCGTGCTGCCCTACGTGGAACTACTCTTCTCCCTACTCGGCCGCCAGGAGTTCGGCCGCCAAGAGCTGCTCGCGCGGCTGCGGGAACGAATGAGACAACACAGCCTCCTTTATCAGAATCGCCGCGACTACGTTGTTCAATTCCTTCATGAACAGCCTCCCTAACCGCGTCTCGGCCTCTGCCATGTCTCCATCCATCGAATGCAGCCAGATCGACCGGCGCCATGAAGGCTGCCGTGTTCGTGATTCCGCCCAGGAAGCGCGCCTGCTGGCCGAAGTCTCGCAGCGCGGCATTCAACAGGCGTTGGCGGGCGTGTGGAACGACTCGCAGTTCATCCTGCTTGACGGGTTCAAGCGGCTGCGCGCCGCCGAAAAGCTGCACATCCACTGCGTCCCCTGCCGCTCGTTAGGGGAAGAGGAAGCCACGGGCATCCTGAGCCTGATGCGCACGAAAAAGCAAACCTCACTCAATGCGTTCGAAGAGGCGCGCTTCATCGAGCTGCTTGTCGACACCCATCAGATGAGCGTCGCGGACATTGCCTCACAACTTGGCCGCAGCAAAGCCTGGGTGTCGATGCGTCGCGGACTGCTCACCGAGATGACTCCCGCCGTGCAGAACCTGCTCAGCCAGGGCAAGTTCCCGGTCTACGCCTACCTGCACACCTTGCGGCCGTTTATGCGCATGAACGCGGCCGAAAGCGGACAGATCGAACGATTCATCCGCGCGGTCGCTGGACGGTCGCCCAGTCTGCGCGACATCCAACTGCTGGCCGACGGCTGCTTCCGCGGTCCGGCGCCGTTGCGGGAAGCCATCCTGCAAGGCAATTGGCAGTGGTCGTTGCAGCAAATCAAAGACACGCTCGCTCGGCCCGGCGCCTGCAGCGCCGCCGAGCAGCAGCTGCTGAGCGACCTGATCAAGACGTCCAAGATGATGGCGCTGATTACATCCCGTTGCCACAGCGCAGCGTTGAAGACCCCTGCGTTCCTTGTCGAAGCCAATCTGTCGGCGACGGCGCTGCTCGCTCAACTGCCCGCCTTTCAACAAGCGTTGGAGACGTTCGATGGCCGACCCCGAGATGAACCTGTCAATCTTTAAACTCCACGAGCGGGGAATGCCGCTGCGTGAAATCGCACGCCGGTTCGGCGTCAGCCGCAACACGGTGCGAAGGATCGTCCGCCGGGGGACGCACGAGGCGAGTCAGCGCCAGCCTCGCCGCGATCGCAGGCAAGTGGATCTTGAACTGTTGCAACGGCTTTACAAGGAGTGCGGCGGCTGGATCCAGCGCATTCACGAAAAGCTGGCCGAGGAAGAGGGAATTCAAATCGGCTACTCGACGCTGACCCGTCTGCTGCGCGACGCGGGCATCGGCCAGCCGGCTTCGCAGCGCTGCGATCGCGTTCCCGATGAGCCGGGCCAGGAGATGCAGCACGACACGACCGTTTATCAAGTGCCGCTCGACGGACGCCGCACTCGGCTGATCGCCAGCCTAATGTACCTGCGTTACTCGAAGCGACGGTATCTCAAGTTCTACCGTTCGTTCAACCGCTTCGCGATGAAATGCTTTATTCACGAGTCGCTGATGCACTGGGGCTGCTCGGCTCCGGTGTGCGTCATTGACAACACGAACTTGGCGCGGCTGCGGGGCAGCGGATCGGGGGCCGTCATCGCGCCCGAAATGGAGGCGTTCGGCCGACTCTACGGCTTCCGCTTCCTGTGTCACGCCATTCTTCATCCCAATCGCAAGGCGGGCGAGGAGCGCAGCTTCTGGACGGTGGAGACGAACTTCCTGCCGGGCCGCTCGTTCCAAAGCCTGGAAGACCTCAATCAGCAGGCGCTGCAATGGGCCACCGTGCGAATGGAGCATCGTCCGCAAGGCAAGGCAAAACTGATTCCGGCCAAAGCGTTCGAACATGAAGCGACGTTCCTCACGGCGCTGTCGCCGGAACTCCCGCCGCCGTATCAAACTCACGAGCGGCTGATCGATCAATACGGATATGTCTCCTTCGCTGCCAACTACTACTGGGTGCCAGGCGAACGACGCGGCGACGTGAAAGTGCTGCAGTACGCGAACTTGATCAAAATCTTTCAAGGCTGTCAGCAGGTGGCCCAGTATCCGTTGCCTCCGGGGCATGTCAAGCAGCAACGGTTCAGCCCGGCAGGCCAGCCGCAGCCGCGATACAAGCCAAAGAACCGACATCGCAACTCCGACACGGAGGCGCGGCGTCTTCGCGAGCTAGGCCGAGAGGTCGCGGACTACCTGGACTTCGTGCTCAAGGCGCCGGGAATCCAACGTCATCAGTTCGTCCGTGGGCTGCTGGAGCTGAGCATCAAGGTGGCTCCCGACATCTTTCGAAAGGCTGCGGCGCGTGCGCTGCAATACAAGGTTGCAGATCTTGCGACCGTGAAGCGAATCGCCTGGTGGATGCTGCACGAGGTCGACGAGCCGCTGCCGCAAGCGGAAGTGGACCAGACGTACCGCAGCCGCGAGTCGTTCCAGGAGGGCCGGTTCACCGAAGCGCCGAGCTTGTCCGACTACGACATGAGTGACGACTCCCAAGACGACTCCCAAGACGACTCGAACGATGCCTCAATGAACAACTCGAACGACGCCTCAATGAACGACTCGAAAGACGACTCTCATGAATGATGAACTTCACTCCCAACTGAAGCAGCTCCGCCTCCATCGCTTGGCCGACGAGTGGGACAATGACTTGGCGTTGGCGACCAAGCAAGGCTATTCGGCGGCTCGCCTGCTGCAGCATGTCGTCGAGCAGGAGCATGTGGCGAAACGCGAGAAATCGCGACAATTGCGTCGACAGCGGGCCAACGTGCCGGAGGAGTTGGAAATAGAAACCTATCCCTTCAAGCGTCAGCCGAAGCTGGACCGCAAGCGAATCATGTCGCTCTACGACGGGTTCGATTATATGGAGAAATGCCGCAACATGGTGTGGCTGGGGCCGACCGGATGTGGCAAGACCGGGCTGGCGACGTCCTTCCTGCTGCAGGCCATCGACCGCGGGCATCGCGGCTACTTCATCACGTTCCCCGAGCTGATCGATCGGCTATTCAAGTCGATGGCTGACCACAGCCAGGACAAAGTGTTCCGTCGCTTCGCAGCGTTCGATTGCCTCGTGATCGACGAAGTCGGCTACGTCGAGGTGGAGCCGGCGCAGGTGGGGCAGTTCTTCACGCTGATGCAGCGGAGGCATAAGACCAAGACGACGTTGATCACATCCAACTTGGGCTTCTCTGAATGGGATTCGTTCCTGAAGAGCCAACATCTGACTGCGGCCCTGATCGACCGACTGACAGAAGATAGTCATGTGATCAACATGAAGGGATGCAAGAGCCTGCGAACCAAGCTAGCTGAGTAGACACGTCGAAGTGTCGCGAAAAAGCCGCCCACCAGACTGGCGCGAGCGAGCCGATGCGGTTCGCTCGATCTCCCTAGAAGATGTTCTGCAGCGATGTGGCGCGGAGCGAGACGGAGGCGACAAGCATCGCTGGGACACGGATCGGGGGCCGATCTCAGTGACCGGCCTCCAGTTCATGAACTGGCAGGAGTGTGTGGGTGGAGGTGGCGCCATCGATCTCGTCATTCACTTGACGGGCATGTCGTTCCAGGAGGCAGTGCGGTGGCTCGAGCGGCAACCGGCGCTAAGCCGTTGGCCAACCGCGCCCCTCGAGCGACAGGCGAGCGCCGCGTCACACCCGAAGCCTGAAACGCGCGGGCAGCTACAACTGCCGCAGCGTGATCCCGGGAACTTAACTCACGTCTGCGACTATCTGACAGCACGGCGTCACCTGCGCGGCGAGATCGTGCAGTCGCTCATCCAGCGAGGGGCGCTCTATGCCGACGCCCGCCGCAACGCCGTCTTTCTAATGGAGCGAGGCAAGTCGCGTGAGCCAACCGGCGCCGAGCTGCGTGGCACGGTCGCACCAGATTGGCGCGGCTTGGCCCTCGGCAGCCGCAAGGACGACGGCTACTTCTGGTGCGGGCAGCAAGGCGCTCGCCGAGTCATCCTCTGCGAATCGGCGATCGACGCCATCAGCTGCTACCAACTGTTGGGCGCCTGCATCTGCATCTCCACTGCCGGCGCGCGCCCGAACGCTCGCTGGCTTCCAGCCCTCCTACGGCGCGGCTACGAGGTCCACAACGGCTTCGACAACGACGACGCCGGCGAAACCGCCGCGGCCGCAATGCGCCAGACCTACCCGACCGTCAATCGCCTGGCGCCACCCGCCAAGGACTGGAACGCTGCCCTCCATCGTTGGGGCTAAATCGCCAGCAATCCACCAACCGCTCGCTCCATCCGCGCGCCCAAAGGGTCCGAATATCTGAGCACCGGTGGGTCAAAATACCTGAGCGTCATAGCCCCATATACTGGACCACGGATGGCCGTTTCTTAGATAGAGAGAATCCGCTCGTTCGACGTGTAGGCTGACCAGGGTGTCTGCCTTGCCAGCGACTGATGTCGGCGCTGGTGGCAGTAGAAGTTGAAGTACTCTCTGAGCCCTTTCTGACAATCGGCTCCGTCATTGTATTCCTTGAGATACACCTCCTCGTATTTGACAGTCCGCCAGAGTCTCTCGATCATCACGTTGTCTGTCGCGCGTCCCTTTCCGTCCATGCTGATGGCAATACCTTTTTGCGTCAGCGCCGTGGTGAAGTCGCGGCTAGTGAACTGGGCTCCTTGATCGGTGTTGAAGATCTCTGGCTCCCCATGCTCAAACGCGTCCTCCAACGCCGCTAGACAGAAGTCCACGTCCATGCTGTTGGACAACCTCCACGACAAGACGAACCGGCTGTACCAGTCCACACGGCCACCAGGTACAGGAAGCCGCACCGCGTCGGCACGTACGTAATGTCCGTGCACCAAACCTGGTTCGGTCGCTCAATGCTGAGGTTTCGAAGCAAGTATGGATAGACCCGATGCCCCTTCGCCGCCAAGGATGTCCGCCGCTTCGGAGACAGCCCTTCAATGCCCATTTTCCGCATCAAACGCTGCACTCGCTTGCGATTGACCACATGCCCTTCATCGAGCAGAAAGTCCACCATCTGCCGCGAGCCACGAGCTGGATGCCGAAGGTGCTCCTCATCCATCAACCGCATCAACGCCAAGTTCTCTTCGCTCTCAGGCAGCGGCTCGTAGTAGACGCTGCTTCGTTGAATGCCCAGCAGCCGACATTGTTCGCGAACGCTGAGATCTGGGTTGTCGTAGTCGATCCAAGACCGAGCCACCGTCTTCGGCCACCTTTTTTTTTAGCCACTCCAACTGCACCTTCAGGCGGCCGATCTGCTCGTACAGCTCCTCTGACTTCGGCTCGTCAGACTTCTCCTTTTCTGCCTTCCCCCCTCCCTCAAAGGCCAGTTCAGCGCCCTCCAGCAACTGCTTTTTCCAGAGGTTGATCTGTGTAGGATGCAGCTTGTGCTTCTTCGCCAGCTCCGCAATCGTGTGATGCCCCCTAATTGCCTCTAACGCTATCTTCGCCTTGAAGCTGGCGCTAAAGACCCGTCTCTTCCGTCCCATGAATCCACTCCTTCCGTGGCAACTGAACTTGCAGCCAGTCTCCCACGTCCGAACTGGATTTTCTATCTAACGGGGTGGTCCAAAAATCGGGGTCCACTTCAATTCGCCGTGAGCGGTGAACGCGTGTTCCCTTCCTTAGGCACGCTCACATTGGCTCCGATTCCACAGAATTCATTTAGGAACGCTTGGATCCCACTGGCATTTGTATAGCGACAATTAGAATTCCCGGGCTGCGACAATTAGAAATCCCGGTTTCGCTGGCCCTGGGAAGTGGCTGAGCGACCATTAGGGTGCCGGATGGCTGCGGAGCGACAATTAGAATTCCCGTCGCGACACCAACGAGGGAGAATCACAACTTCTTATCCCCTAGGAGGTTGTGATGATCAAGGACGGACAAGTACGCAGGCTGCGGCGTTTCCTGGATGCGGGTAACCCCGTCGCCGTTGCCGCAAGGAGGACAGGCATGGATGAAAAGACAGCACGAAAGTATCGGGAAGGGGCGCTACCATCGAATCGAGTTGAGCCGCGGAGCTATCGCACTCGTAAGGACCCGTTTGAAGCGGTTTGGCCTGAGGTTCAAGCTCGCTTGGAGGCCGAACCGCGGCTGCGAGCGTTTACGCTCTTTGCTTGGTTGCAGGAGCAATATCCGGGAACTTTTCCCGACTCTCAACGCCGCACGCTAGAACGTCGGGTTAGGAATTGGAAGGCTTCGGCAGGCCCGAACCGGGAGGTGATGTTCACACAGGTCCACCATCCAGGCGACTTGGGGGCTTCCGACTTCACTTCCATGAACTCGCTGGGGATTACGATTGACCGCCAGCCGTTCGACCACATGCTCTACCACTTCACCCTGACCTACTCCAACTGGGAGTCGGTTATGGTCTGCTTCTCCGAGTCCTTTGAGGCATTCAGCCGGGGCCTGCAGAATGCTCTTTGGGATCTCGGCGGAGTTCCACGCAAACATCGAAGCGACAGCCTGAGCGCCGCCGTCAATAATCTCTCGGAGGATCGAGATTTTCGGTCGAGGTACCAAGACTTAATGTCGCACTATCGAGTCGACCCACAACGTATCAACGTGCGGAAGGCAAACGAAAATGGTGACATTGAGTCGTCACATGGACACTTGAAAACGGTCATCGACCAGGCGCTCCTGCTGCGCGGAAGCCGTGACTTTGCCACGCGAGAAGAGTACGACTCATTCCTTTCCCAAGTCGTTGGTCGGCGAAATGCCAGTCGGTCGGAGAAGCTTCAGGCTGAGCTCGCCGTTCTGGCGGAGCTTCCTCCCGCTCAAGTTGACTACCGAACGCCATTCAAAGGGATTCGAGTCAGCAGCAGCAGCACCATCCAAGTGAAGAAGAACACCTACTCCGTTCCCAGTCGGCTGATCGGGCAAAAGGTTGATGTGCTGGTTGATGCCGACTCAATCGAAGTCTGGTTCGCAGGGCAACAAGTTCAATCCATGCCACGGCTGATTGGCGCTGGAAAGCACGCCATCAACTATCGGCATGTGATTGATTCGCTTGTTCGCAAGCCTGGCGCCTTCGCCAACTACAAGTATCGCGAAGACATGTTCCCCACGAGCCACTTTCGCATGGCCTACGACTGGCTGTGCCAATCACACAGCGAAAGAGTCGCAACTCGCGAGTACCTAAAGATACTGGAAATGGCTGCTCGGGACAGCCAGGACGCCGTGCAAGACTCGCTACGAATTGCGATCTCCACGGCGCTGAGATCTCTTCCGAGATGGTTAGCGCCGCCATCAAAGAGCACGCTGCAATCCCCGCCGCAACGGACGTTGAGGTGGCGCCCCCGGACTTGAGTGAGTTTGATTCCCTACTTGAAAACCCTGACATGGAGATCAGTTCCAATGACCAAAGCGAAAAAGTCCCCAGCAACAAAGAGCTCCCCAGCAACGAAGAGTTCCCCAGCAACGAAGAAGCCGCAAACGCCAGCCAAGGCGCTGGTCAACGAGCTGACGGAGCAGTTTCGAGACCTTCGGCTGCCGGTGTTTCGGGAGCAATTCATGAGTCTGGCGGAGAAGGCGAATCAAGAGTCGATGAGTCATGTTCAGTACCTGGCTCAGCTGACCGAATTGGAATGCCAAGCAAGGAAGGAGAGCAAGATAGCCCGGCTCATGCGGCAGTCCAGACTGCCCACGACAAAGACTTGGGCCAACTTCGATTGGAAGCGGCTGCCTCTCAAGGTGACTCGACAGCTGGAGAGCCTCCGGGACGGGGCGTTTCTCGACCGTCGGGAGAACCTGCTCCTTTTCGGGAAACCCGGAGCGGGGAAGAGCCATTGCCTCGCCGCGCTTGGGGAGCAATTGATACGCCAGGGGCGTTCGGCGCACTTCACCACATGCAGCCTGCTCGTTCAGCAGTTGCTTGTTGCGAAACGCGATTTGCGGCTGCCCAACATTCTCCGCAAGTTTTCTAAATTCGACGCGTTAATCATCGATGACCTAGGATACGTGCAGCAAAGTCGGGAGGAGATGGAAGTGCTCTTTACGCTGTTGGCGGAACGGTACGAACGCGGAAGCGTCATGCTCACCAGCAACCTTCCGTTTAGCAAGTGGGAACAGATCTTCAAAGACGCGATGACGACGGCAGCAGCGATCGACCGACTCGTTCATCACAGTGTCATTGTCGAACTAAACGTCCCCAGCTTCCGTCTTGAGAACGCAAAACGCGAAAACCTAAAGAAGGGAGCCGAGCCACAGCAATGACCCTGGCAATGGAGTGTCGCTCAGCTACTTCCCAGGGCCAGCGAAACCGGGATTTCTATTTGTCGCAGCCCGGGAATTCTAATTGTCGCTAAAGCGGAAATGTAATTGTCGCCGAACAGGTCACTTCGCAGCACTGGGTAGAACTCTTCCGCCAGCCTGAGATACTCTTCCGCAAGCTCGCGAGCTTTCTCTAAAAAGTCCGGGTAATGCTCTTCATTCATCAGGAGGTAGAAGTAGTCGCGGAAATCCAGCAGATCGTACTTACCCCGCTCAGACTCGACGAAAACAGTCTCGCCGTCCTCGCCAGTTGTTCGCGGCAGAACAAACCCTAACTGCCACCATTTATCGAGAAAATCGGCCTTTCCTGAGTGGCGATTTCGTACCCTCCATTCCAAATTGATCAGGTTCTGCCCAACATCATTGGCATCGATGAACTCCGTTAGGCGCTCGTTGTAGTCATCGACGTCTTCGCCCGCCAGGGGTTTTGGTAATTCAAGCTCCTTTCTCAGTCGTTTGCTGATCTCTGGAAGGGCTCGGTTCCGATAAGATTCGGCATCTTCACCGGTTTTGGGTGCTGGCAGAACAAGGTCTCGAATGCCCAACGAGTCGCCGACGTACTCGACAACGTCCTCCCTGTATGCCGTCGTCGCTTGAGTCGTGTTGGAAATTGGGTCGTATGACGGTCGCAATGCACGGGCAGTGATGTAGCGATTGACCAGGGTGCTGATTCGAGTTGTGGCCCTTTGATACAACTTGTCTGCCGTATCTCCGACGTCCACAGGCGGCAAACCAGGTCGCCCCACCAATCGGCGAACCCCTCTGTCCCAAGGCTGTCGGTTGATCAAAAGCGTTGCGAGGTCGTTTTCAGAACGTTCGATTTCGAATTCTTTGAGGATTTCCTCGTACTCGTGGACGGGCACTACATCATCAGGACGAATAGTAGGCCACCAATTGAAGCTGCAAGCGTGAAAGTCAGCCAGCCACGGTAAGGCCATCCACTTCGTTATGTCGCCTGCACCCAAGTCGTCACTGACACGAAATGCCTCTTCGTAAAACTGTTTGTGCCGGATGATTGACGTAACTTCAATCCCTGGATAGAAGGCACCACCTTGGCAGGCGGCCAGCGACGCTTGAACTAAACAGCGAGGCTGATCTTGAATCGCAACTTTCGAAAGGTCGCCCGGTGGCGATTGCGACTTCAGGTCAACTCCACCGTCGAAGTCTCCATCTTTCCAAGCACGAAGCTTCTCGTATTGAAGTTCAGTCACCGTTTGCCACTTCCAAGGCTCTGAGTGAACCGTGTCACCTTCGTCGCCCGATATGGGCGGCATGAATTGCAGGTTAGCTTCGTTCCGTGCCTCCTGCGACTTCGGATCCAGCAGGTTGATGCTCTTTTCTTTAGCTTTCGGCATTAGTGGGTACCAGAGTGGCGTTCGCATTCGTTCAAAAATGCGTTTATGAAGCGACCCAGTTTGTCTGGCTGCCTTCGGGTCGGCTAAGAGTCGGAGCATGCGTGGATTGGTGAAGTCGCCACGTTTGCCTGCCGAATGCCCTCGCTGTGCCTGACGGTTGACCCATTGGTACATCACGGTGCGTTTCAAGATTGGCAGGATGTCCTCTTGAAAACTTACTGACGCGGATGAAGGCTTGGGACCAAGTTCCTTTTCGTTCCACGTAAGATCATGGTCTAACGCCGCTTGTGCCATAACATCGTAGGCCGTGACCACGTTGTGCGTATGAGGCGAGTAGTGTGGTGGGGCAACGATAACCCAGGCGCGTCCACGGACCGGAATTGACTTCCCGTTTATCGTGACCTTCACCGTAACCGGACCGTCCGACGTATCGTCGTACCATCGATCGTTATTCGCATAGTCTCGGAGTGGATTGTCATCGCGCGTGGTAGCTGCCTTACCAAGCCCACCAAGCACAAGGAGACGCCCCCTCTCATCGGTCTTCAACTCACCAAGGTAGACAGTCTCCTTCTCATCAAACCGCCCCTTCAACTCATTGCTCTTAGCATTGGCGCCGGAGACGTTTCCAGTTGATGGGCCGATTACAAGGCGGTCTCGGGCAGAACCCTCTAGGTCACTGTTGCGCAATTGGGGTAACGGGGCCGTGTTCGAAATGATGTTGGCCGCCTTTTGCGTGCCCTCAAATCTGTGCCACGCGGCTTTCTTGTTCGCCAACGTAACCGACCATTCGAGTTTCTCGACATCCTTGTCATCCAATGTCAACTCGCGAATCGCCCTACCTGCACGGTCGAATGCGTAAACCCGAAACCGCGCGGCTTGTCGTTTAACTCTACCTGTTTCATCTTTGAATGTTTTAGCAACTGGAGGTCCCGGTACTTCCGGTCCAATGAAGAATTCCGCCTCACTGTTACCAACTCTTGCGATGCCGACAGGTGGAAATACTCGGCAGTATGCGATTGGTGAAGAAGGAGACCGTGACGCGCGAGTGGTTCGGGTTGCTTTCTTTTTCGCCATCGGGTCGCCCTCAACTCATAAAGTGTGTAGTGGATGGAGTAAAGCATACAGCTTGCGTTATTCAGGCACAATGCGCTGAGTTTACGCCGAGTGGCCCTTCGCGCCCGAGGTACTCACATGAAGTCACATCCAAAGAATTGGCGGCAGGAAAGTCCTGCCGCCGCTGAGTGAATCGACCATCCTCAATTCGATTCAGCTTCCAATTCCTCGACGTGCTGTTGAGCCAGTTGCAGAACGCGAATGGCCGCAGGCAGATCGGCGAGACTGAACGTCGTGGCGGACTTCCATTGATCAGCCACTCTCGGTATCTCCGTTGCAGATTCACATTGCGGATTTCCCGCTTGCCGCCGTCGCCGTCCACTTCGTTGACGAACACGGACGCAGAAACCAGGCCAATTCGGAAAGTCTTCTCCGGCGTTTTCGACGCCATGACACACTCCTCTCACTTGAAGGAACACGGATTCACTCTGCTGGCCGTTGCCAGGCCACGACCATGCCACGAACGGTCTGAACGCGCAATTGCGGATTCTGTTTTTCCTTCTCCCGCATTTGATTGACGAAATTGATGTCGTGTGCCACGCTTCTGATCATCTTGGCAAAGACCAAACCAGCTTCGGCTGAATCGGGCTTGTCGGCGGCACTTAATCGCATCGCCGACGAGCTTCGCGTTGTCCGGGACGTTTTGGATGAAATGCGTGCCGACATGCAGTGGGCCGTGCAGAATGGCCGCGTTGTCGTTCAGGTTGAGCCACCGCAGTCTGAAAGCGCGCCGTCGCCTCTGACGCTTTTTGAAGAAGGCGACGCCGTTGAGTTCGAGCACGGTAGCGAAGTCGCTTTTGGGGAAGTCGTCGAAACAAACGACGGTCTTAACGAAGCGGTCGTTCTTCTGATCCCGTCGAATGAGCGGGTGACCGTCCGACAAGATGACCTGCAAAGAGTAGAACCGGACCCGCTTTCACGACGTGATACTTCGTCTTCCGCTACCGCACCCGAACCAGTCCGCGAGCTTCCGAAGCCAGGGCAACTGTTTTAGCCGCTACCTCGTCACAATTGTCGAAGGAATCGTTCCTCCACCGGGAAACCCATGAGCTATTCCAGCAGCTTGAGGAAGTTACACAGCGGTCGGGAATGAGTCGCGGCAGGCGTTCGAGGACTTCCTCCATGTCTCGGTTTGTGCTCTTGGCCATCCGCTAATGGAGGAGGAATACCTGCAAACAATCGAACGGCACAAGGAAGGAACGAAAGGAAAGAGGGGAGTCGACAAGCTCGCCGCAATGTTCGCCACACTGGTGAGAGTCACTGAGGAAACGCGAGCCGACATTCTTGGCGATCTTTTCCAGGGCAGCATCACCTACGGCGAACGCGGGCAGTTTATGACGCCGAGGCGATTTGCGACATGATGGCGGCAATGAACCTCCCGCAGGAAAAGACGGACCTCGATGGTCGCCGAACGGTCAACGACCCCTGCTGTGGTTCGGGCCGCATGTTATTGTCGGCCGCGAAGATTCAACCGAGCTGGCAATTCGTTGGCCAGGATGTTGACTTGCGATGTGTCCGCATGACGGCGATCAATCTTGGGGCTCCGCAACCATTACGGTCACGTCGTGTGCGGCAACTCGCTTGGCAACACAGCCAACCTGATCTATGAGACCGGCCGCGTTCAGGTTTGGGGCAACGCGATTCGGAAGGTAGGACGCGTTCATTGCCCGAACGCGAGCCAGAGGAGATCGCGTTGAGTCCACCCGGTGAGTTACCCGCTCAAAACACGGCAACGACCGATTCGACCGAGACCCCGGCTCGCGGCAATGAGTCTCAACTACGTCTATTCTGACACGATGTGTCGCTTCCTTTTTTTTGTGGTGATCCCAGATTCAGACCGCTCCGGCGGTCTTTTTCTTGCGCGGTGATTCGTTCGCAGGCAGTGTTCTCCCATCCCTGCCGAATGGTGGCATGGAACCGATGTCTGAGCCGCTCTGTGCGGTTTGATCCTTCAATTGTGGGAGACCTGCGAATGATTCTTGTGGACCTGAAAGACGGGCGATGCCGGAACTGTGACGGCCAACTCGAAGTCACTGGGGCCGACGACGCCACGATGGACGTGGAATGCACCGAGTGCGGCGACGGTTACACCGTCGAACCGGAGGCGTTCAACGACGGCGGCATCAAGTATTGGCCCGAAGCGATGACCGAGTGTGAGGAGGAACTGTGATGGCCCCTCATCAAACCTGGAACGACATGCTGCAAGCGTACGCGACCAAACAATGGACGGACGCGTTGGAAACGGCTGAGGCTCTTCGGGATTGGCTTGAGAGTGGAGGATTCGCACCGAAGCCAACAGTCGGGTCGGACGACCGGATACTTCACCTGCCAGCTTGACGAGGACTTCTCACGAGCGGTCTGTCTCGCGGCCTGCCACCACATCTTCGAACGGTCGATTCTGGAGGTCGGCGATGTTGCATGACGAACGAGTCTGGTGTGTTTCCGGAAGTGGCGTCGGCGGAGGAACTCGCCGAGAAACTGACCAGCATGACTTGGTGTTGTTGCACCGCGTTCAGAGTTGCCGGCCATCCTCGATACGTCTGGCTGAACGACGCCACGTCAGCCGATGGCGCGCAAGAGTACGCGGCTTGCCGATTGACTGACCAAGCCGACAAAGTTATCCAACTTGAGTCCATCACTTTCAGTTGGTGCGACTACGAGCAGGCGTTGATGTTCATCCGAGCCACACTCACCGGCGACGACGATGGTAACGACTCGGCACGCGAAGTTCCCGCAGCGATCCAAACCGCCGATGAACACGGCTGCTGCGGTCACTGTGCGTAAGGCTCAGGCACCGCCCCGCGTCCATGTGGACGCGGGGCCTTTCTGCCAGGTGGCAGCGTCTTGTAATGTTTGGTATGCTTGCGTGACCAACTTGATGCAAGGTGAGAACCATGAAAACCGACGAGTTCCTGTTGGTAAACGAAGCGGCAGAATTCTTAGGCGTTTCGGCAAACACGATTCGAGCTTGGGCGGCCGCCGGAAAACTTCCCGTGTACCGCCATCCAGTCAACAACTACCGGCTTTTTCGCAGGGACGATGTGGAGCAGCTCGCGTTGCGAATTGCAAATCCCAAACCAGTAGCCAACACGACTCGGAAGGCGAAGTAAATGCGATCTACGGCCATAGCGGCAATGGCGACACATGTTTGGATATGACACATACGAAAGCGATGAGATTCTGAAGGATATGCTGCGCCGGTATTCCAATTCGCAACGGGCAATTGAAGTTGATTTTAGAAAGCTCGTTCCATTCCTTGCCAACGCCGATCGTGCAACGCATTTGCTTCACCCATATCCCGCCAAACTGCTAGTTCATATCCCGTTTTTCTTTCTGTCCAATTCGATACTGTCGAAGCCCGGAGACATAATTGGCGATCCGTTTTGTGGGTCGGGAACTGTGTTGCTTGAATCGCAACTGTCAGGCCGTCGCGCCGTCGGAGCGGACTGCAATCCGCTTGCCAGACTCTTGACCACGGTCAAGACGAGGCCCATTCCTAAGACTATCCTCACTACTTCTTACCGTCGGCTCGTCGATCGGATTCCGTCGGAGACATCCAATGGAAGGCCGGACGTCGTCAACCTGGACCATTGGTTCTACCCGCACGTCGTGAGGCAGCTGCAGTGCCTGAAGGATAGCGTCGACTCAACACGTCGGCAGGACGTTCGCGAGTTCTTCCAAGTGTGCTTTTCGAATTGCGTTCGACGTGTCAGTCTCGCCGATCCCCGGTTGTCCGTACCCGTTCGATTGAAGGAAGGGCAGTACCCAGTAAACCATCCGCTGCGTCAAAAGACCGATGCCCATCTGCGCAGACTTCGGCGAATCAACGTGTTCAAAGTCTTCGAGGAAGTTGTGGCGTCCAATTGCAAGCGAATTGCTGCCCTTGAGGAGATTTCATCCAGTCTCCCAACAACGGCATTCGTGTCGAACGACGTCCGAGAGATTCCGCGTCACGACCACTTTGCATCGACAAACGGAAAGTCGTACACGGGCAGCCTCCAATTGGTGATCACTTCTCCCCCATACCCTGGTGCCCAAAAGTACATACGGTCCTCCTCCTTGAGTTTGGGGTGGCTCGACCTTTGCGCGTCGAGCGAATTGATCGGTCACAAGCTCGCCACCATCGGACGAGAAGAGTTCCGAAAGGCCGAGTATTCGCAATACGCATCGAGCGGTTTACCCAGTGCTGATCGCGTGCTCGGCGATTTGCATAGCAGCAATCCGGTGCGCGCAACAATCGCCGCGACATACTTGAAAGAAATGCGATCAGCCATCGAAGAGATTTGGAGCCAGTTGCGTTCAGGCGGTTATCTCGTGCTGATTGCAGCAAACAATCAGATCGCGGGCCGCGAGTTCAAAACGCAGCGCTACTTGCAGCAGATTGCAGAAAAGACGGGGTTCCAACTTGTGTTGCGGCTTGTTGACAACATTCGCTCGCGTGGACTGATGACGAAACGAAACAAGACGGCCAGCGTTATCACCCGTGAGTGGGTTCACGTCTACTCGAAACCTTAAAAGGCAGAGTCAGAATGCCCCTGGAAGACGACTTACTTGCGAAGATTAAGATTCTGAATGACTCGATTTGGGATCGGAAGGCATCGGAGCCACAAATCAATGAGTGGCTCGACAATTTTTCGCAGCCTGCGAATGGGACGGAAGAGGAACGTGCCCTCCATGCCCTGTATCTGCTTTCTCAGTTCATGTACTTCGGCACGCGACAAATGCGCGAGCTTATGCGTGTCCTTTTCCGTGACCTATATAAGTACCCCATCATCGAGAGAATTCGCAAAGACAATAACGACACGACGGACTTGTCATTGATTCGCCGCGAATTCGAACACGCTCTCAACCGCACATTGTTCCTGGGCGTTGGCAATCCGTCCGAAAGCGGGTGCCACCTGCTCTACTATTTTCGACAAGAGAACGGTCTGCCGAAAACCCGCTTTATTCACACACACGAAGTGTTTCAACGGAAACAACCAAGCAAGCTGGCGATGTTCTTGTCTCTGTTCAATTTGCGTGACCGATACGCCGGCACACTGGCGCTGCGCAATCCAGACATCAACCGTTACGTTTTCATTGACGACTTCTGCGGATCGGGACACCAGGCTCAGTCGTATTCGAAAAACGTCGTTGATGACTTGAAGTCGTTTAATGCAACGATCGAAGTGTCGTATTTCGTGCTCTGCGGCACATCGGAGGGCATGAAAGCGGTCCGCGACAACACGTCATTTGACAACGTCAAGTGCGTATTCGAACTCGACGAGAGCTTCAAGTGCTTTTCGCCGACCTCGCGCCACTTTCCTTCGCCGTGGCCGACCGATGTCACTTCAGCCTTTGCAGAAACGATGTGTCAGACCTACGGAGACCGTTTGTTTCCGGGTGATGCACTTGGATACGACGACTGCCAGCTACTTCTCGGATTTCAGCACAACACACCAGACAATACATTGCCGATCTTCTGGAGCGATGGAGACGGTGCCACGAGATGGGCGCCGCTATTCAAGCGGTACCCGAAACTCTATGGATGATCGATAGATGGAAGAATCATTCGACAACCCGTTCAGCGTAACCCGTGCGGCCGACTTCACGGACGAGCAGATTTTCCAGTACTGGGTAGATCTTGCCGACGATGGCGGATTCAGCGAGTTGGTGAAGCCACGCCTTGAGATGCCGATGCTGATACTTGGTGGGAAGGGAAGCGGCAAGACCCACGTTATGCGGTATCTGTCGTTCCCGCTCCAGAAGCTCCGCCATGAGAGCGACTTGATTTCTGGTGTCAAAGGAGAAGGCTACCTGGGAATCTACATGCGTTGCAGTGGCCTGAACTCTGCTCGGTTTCGCGGTAAGCGACAGTCGGATGAAGTGTGGGCAGACGTCTTTGCCTACTACATGGAGTTGTGGTTAAGTCAGATGGCAGTCGACGTCTGCTGTTCGGTGTTTGGCGATGACGTTTCTCTGTCGACAAATCAAGCGTCTATCTGCAACGGCATCAGAGCACTTTTTGACGCACCTCACGAGCAATTCCCGGACTCGCTCACCGGAGTACGGAATCACCTTCGCGAATTGCAGCGAGAACTCGATGTCTCGATCAATAACTGCGCCATTGACGGCTCGCTCGATGTTACTATTCGTACAACATCGGGAAAGTTGGTATTCGGGCTACCAAGAGTGCTGGCCGACAACATTAATGGCCTGAGTGACCTGTTATTCGTCTACCTCATCGATGAGTATGAGAATCTGACGGAACCGCAGCAAAAGTTAATCAACACCCTAATGCGAGAGAGGCAGCATCCCTGTACTTTCAAAGTCGGCTCGCGACTTTACGGCGTTCGGACTTACTCTACATTCTGCGCTGATGAGGACAACAAGGAAGGTTCCGAATACGAGCGTCTACCACTCGACGCACGACTCCGAAGGAATGAGTCCCGCTACACATCATTCGCCAGACGATTGGTTGTTCGCAGACTGGCGAACCGTGGCTTGCTGACTTCTTCCTTTAACTCGGACGCTGAAATCGCGTCTTATCTTGCGCGAGCTTTTGAGACACCGGGAAACGAGGGCCTGGCTACCGGAGAGACAGACTTCATCAAAACCAAGTACGCTGGTCGATTGCGCCCGTACTTCAAGACACTAACACGGTGTCTTGAGAAGGGAATGGCCACGAACGCATCGCCAGGTGTTGCAAGTGCCAGCGATATTAGCTCGGTTGTCGATCAACTCTCGTGCGCCGATTATCCGCTCCTCGAAAAACTCAATTGCTTTATCTTCTATCAGCGATGGAGTTCACGACACGACCTTGTCGATGCAGCCAAAGAGATTCGCGCTCAATGCCAGGAGTATGTCGAAGGTCGAAGCACAAAATCCCCGTATCACGACAAGCTGCTTCATTGGAAGGCCGACCTGCTCGCACAGTTGAAGCGGGAATGCGATCAAAAGCAGACCTATGCGGGATTTGACACTCTTTCTGAACTGTCCTGGGGGAATCCGCGGCACCTATTAATTCTGCTGAAGCATGTGATCTCTTGGGCGGGCTTCAAAGGCGAGCAGCCCTTTGGTGAATCACCAGTCTCCATCAAAGCTCAGTCGGAGGGCGTCAAGGAAGCGGCTGACTGGTTCTTTCGTGATGCTCGGATGACGGGGAGTGACGGCAAGCTTCTTCAGGATGCCGTCGGTCGACTGGCGACACTGTTCAGAAGCATTCGCTACTCACACAAACCCTCAGAGTGCTCCCTTTCAACGTTCAGTTACGAACCGGCATCCGTTAGCTCTGAAACAAGACGCATTATCGACCTTGCTGAGAAATGGTTGCTGCTTGTTTATGTAGGCGACCAACGAGATCGAAACTCAGAGCGTGTAGACATGAAGTTTCAGATCAACCGCATGCTGGCTCCGAAATGGGATATTTCGTTTAGCCGAAGAGGTGCGTTGGCGATTCCAGGCGAAGATTTGAACACGATTTTCGATTCCGGAGCTGTTGGCAATTTTGACAGGATGTTGGCGACGCGTATCGCACGCATGACTGCTCCGTATTTCGGTGCGACGGCGAAAGCAAATGAGCAAAGCGAGCAGGGAACTTTGTTTGGGCCGAATGATGATTGATTACACGATCTACTACAAAGAGCAACTCTCAGTCAGCGATGCTTGGGATAGTCGTCTGAGTTGGGATTATTTTGTATCTGCGTACGTTCCTGCAGAAAGAACGACGACGGTATTTCAGAAGGTGTCCGCTACGCACAAGCGATGGCTGCTTTTTAACGAGTACGAGTACGACCAATCTGAGCATCCGAATGGTGAGTGTTTTGAGTCGAGTCATACAGATGAATCGGATTATGTAGGGGAGTTTTGGGACACACTGCCGAACGATGCAGCGTCCGCCAGAATTTGCATTGACATTACAGGTTTCATTCGGCCGTACCTCGTGTATCTTGTTCGTTACTTGATGCAAAAGGGTGTCCGCCAATTCGACGCAATTTACTCGGAGCCTATCCAATATCAGAAGCGCGAACTGACGACATTTTCAGGCGATGTTGTCAAGGACGTTCGACAAATCGCGGCTTGCGAAGGTCAACACACGTTGGATACGTCAAAGGATGTACTGATTATTGGGGCTGGCTACGAGGATAACTTGATTTCACATGTGGCTGAAAGCAAAGTCGACGCTCAGAAACTTCAAGTAATTGGGTTTCCTTCGTTAAGAGCGGACATGTATCAGGAGAATGTGTTGCGCGTGAGCCGGGCGGAAGAATCGCTTGGTCGTTCCGTTGAAGACGAAGTTCACTCGTTTTTCGCGCCCGCCAACGATCCGTTTGTCGCTGCGACAGAGCTATCCCGTATCGTGGAAGATTGGGAGTCGAAAAAGGGACTCACGAACCTATATCTCTGTCCTTTATCGACCAAGGCGCATGTGCTGGGGTTCACGCTGTACTACCTAAAAGAACGTCTTGAAACCGCGACGAGCATGTTGTTTCCGTTTGAGGAGCGATACAGCCGAAACACGAGTAAGGGCATCGCCCGGATTTGGAAATACCACGTAGAACTGCCTTCCAGGTAACGACAAGCATGAATGAGAATCCAGAGAGTGTAACACGTCCTCTCGTCTCGGAGTTGGACTCAATTCTTGGACACCCGTTTCGCATCCTCGATGACGGCTTCGTTCGAGTCGTCGACTACATGGGCAGCGACGAGTCGATTGTCCAAGCGGCGCGGGTGTCCTACGGCAAGGGTACGAAAAAGGTGCATGAAGACCGTGGGCTGATCCGTTACTTAATGCGGCACAGGCACACCACACCATTCGAAATGTGCGAGATCAAATTGCACGTGAGGGCACCTATGGATTGCTGGCGTCAGTGGATTCGGCATCGCACGGCAAACGTGAATGAGTATTCGACGCGATATTCGGAAGCAATCGATTCAGCCCAAAAGACACCCCCGGATGCGTGGCGAAGTCAGGCAAAGTCGAACCGGCAGGGTAGCGGAGAGTTTCTTGACGCTGGAATCGGCACGACGCTGAGCGAGAGTGAAGGCGGGTTTCACCAACAGGCAAGACAGCTTTACGAAGATCGACTGAAGGAGGGTGTTGCTCGTGAACAGGCGAGAAAGGACCTTCCGCTCTCAACTTACACTGAGGCATATTGGAAGATCGACCTGCACAACCTTTTTCACTTTTTGTCGCTCAGAATGGACTCTCATGCTCAAGCAGAGATTCGGAGCTATGCAAACGTGATCGGTCAGGACATCGTGGCGAAATGGTGTCCGTTGTCTTGGGAAGCGTTTGTTGATTACCGCTTGGATTCTCTGTTTCTAACACGGATCGACACGGAGGTAATCGGGCACATCGCAGGAAATCGGATTGAAGAAGCAACGAAGGTCGCAAAAGCCGCTGGATGGCTCGCGCGCGATGACGGTAGACTGATACGCAATCGTGAGCGCGAAGAATGCGAAGCCAAGATCGATCGGCTCGGCATGCAAGCACCCTGGTTAGAGTGCTAGAAACGTCGCATGCCCCAATTCCGAAGGGTGCGATCCGGCTGGGGCGCAATTATGCGGCTGTTTGTGCTTCGTTTCTGTGGTTTGCAGCGTAAGTTGCAGGCAGTTCCTTTTCAAGCTGCTTGAGCGCATGGCAAAAACTTTGGTTCCAGATTCCGCTTAACAGAATGACTCGTAGCGACAATATGCGTACGGCGCCGTCGCGGCTCCATCTCATGCCGGAGAGTTTTAATCGCTGAGTGAAGATGATTTTGCACGCCGCTTCAGTAATGCCGCTGGCGATGGGAATGTGGCGATTGCGTAGTTCGGCGTACTGCATCCATTTGGTTCGGCGGCGGATGTAATTGAGTGCTCGTCGCAGCTTCTCTTTCCTCTGTTTCCCCAGTTTTCTGCGGGCAGCGTGTGTGCCCGCCGAATGCAGCACCCGCTTGGGCCCATTGGGTTCCTCCTTGAGTATTCGCAGCATGCGTCTCGCCCAAGCGTGGTAGCGCCAGCTCTTTTTCCCGAAGAGAGCTTCGGAGATGGTCCAGATTCGCTCCGCCGCATGGTAGTAGTCAACAACACGTTCCCAGCTTAGCGGTTTGCCAGTGCGAGGGTGCTTCATTTTTCGCAGCACATCCTCGAAGTAACTGCTTTCGTTGCCTCCCGAATCGGCGATGTAAGCGAGTGTTGGCATTGGACCTTCCCATTGTTCAAGGAGGTCGGTCAACAGGGCGCTCAGCATTTGACTCATGGTTGCTTGGCCAAGCTCCGGACAGTGAGCCAAGTAGACCGTAAGCAGTCGCTTGCCAGCTCGGTCGAAAACTGTCACGGTTGCGGCTGTCGCGACCTCCCAGAAGCTGTGCCGGTTTTCGCACGTCGTGACGCCATCGCGTCCCAATGCGAGTACTGGCTTGCGATTCCCACGGCTGTTCCTGGCCTCCTCCATCGCCGCCAAAAGGGCGTTCACCTGCAAAGGTTGCCGATGCTCTGTCAGCAACGGACTCAATTCGGACACGAACTTGCGAAATCGTCCCGCGCCGATGGTCACGCCATGTTCTTCCCGCAGCCAGGTGATGGATTGCTGCTGGGGCGACTGTGCTGCATGCTTTCCGATCTTCGTGCCCAGCGCGGGTGTTACGCCTTCCATCAGCCCAAGCCGAAGTTCCAGCGGGAAAATGCCGGGCTCAGCGACGTGCTTCGCTTCCCAACATCGGTATCCAAACCGTTTCAGGCAAACGTTGCCAAACAGCGTTGAGACGTGCTGGTTTCGAGTCTTCTTGCGACGTCGAGTGTAGCCCAACCCTTTGTAGGTGACCTCCTCACCTGGTTCAGTGCCTCGCTCGAGGCCGTTGATCGTTCGCTCCAAAATAACGCGGGCGAATTCTCGAAATTGGTCTGCAAGCGACTCTTCGAACTCCTTGAACGTCGTTGGCGTGACCGACGACTCCAGAGCGCCCACAAGCTTCACGAACACATCGCGAAAAATGTTCCACCCCTGATCGACCACCCCGGCTGCTTTAGTGCTTGCTTTGCACGACGACGAAGAGATAGACTGAGCCATCCTGGCGCTCCTTCCTGGGTTTGTAGCTGTAATAACCACATTTTCAGGAAGGACGCCTTTTTCGCCTACACCAATTCTCTCATACCCACCTTGCGCCAACTCCACCCCAAATCAGCCCAAAATCGCCCGGGAAACTGCGCCCCAGCCGGATCGCACCCATTCCGAAGTGCAACGCATTCGATCGATGTCAATGTATATCATAATCCCCTTTATGATATAGTCATGCCTACGCCGCTTGCTTAAGCCATGCCGGAACAGCGACAGCCCATCATCGGCACGAGTCAGGCGTTGTCGCCGTTGACAAACCGGCGGCTTCCCATTGTTGTCACCAAAGCCGGTGAAGATGCGACCCGCAGGTTCCTCGAATTCTTCACGGCGACGATCCGAAACCGCAACACACGCGAAGCGTACGCCCGTTC
Organism: Pirellulaceae bacterium; assembly: GCA_965223305.1. GTDB lineage: Bacteria > Planctomycetota > Planctomycetia > Pirellulales > Pirellulaceae > CBDCWT01. Next base: position 84,537 of record CBDCWT010000083.1, read on the forward strand.
TGTTTGGCGATTCTTTGGTTGGTGCGATGTACGGGAAATCCGACTTGACCGCATCGAACCAATTCTGGTGTCGCTTTACATTGAGGAACTCTGCACGGAATTGTCGGCTCCGAGCGTGAAGCAACACTTGGCCGCAATCCGCATGCTGTTTGATTACTTCGTCACTGGGCACATTGTCAACGTAAATCCAGCCGCAGCGGTCAAAGGGCCGAAGCACGTCGTAAAGAAAGGCAAAACGCCGGTCCTGCTTCCCGACGAGGCGGCTCAACTCCTCTACTCGATCCCATCCGACACGATCGGCGGCCTGCGTGACCGGGCGTTAATCGGCCTAATGGTGTTCTCGTTTGCTCGCATCGGTGCCGCTCTCGCCATGAATTGCGATGACTACGTGCTGCGTGGTGGTCGGCGAATGTGGTTTCGCCTCAGCGAAAAAGGATCGAAGTATCACGAAGTCCCAGCCCATCACAAGGCGGAGCAGTTGATGGACGAGTACATCCATGCCGCCGGCATCGAGGGCAACAAGGGTGCTCCCCTCTTCCGGTCACTCGACCGGCGACGGAACCTCACCGGACGAAGATTACACCGCACAGAAGCCTTAATGATGATCAAACGGCGCTCACGTCAGGCCGATCTCGGCTACACTGTCTGCAACCACACGTTCCGAGCCACCGGAATCACTGCATACCTCGCCAACGGCGGCACATTGGAGAATGCCCAGCAGATTGCGGCACACGAATCACCAAAGACAACATCGCTCTACGACCGGACTGGTGATGAGTTGTCGCTCGATGAAATCGAACGTATCGCGATCTGATTCACTTCGTATCCGCAGGAGAAAGCAGCACGTTTCGGCGACCAAACGAATTCCAGAGTTCCGATGACGTCTCATAGATCAGCAACCACAGGTTGTACAAGAACGACCTGCTCCCCAGATTGCTCTTGTAAAAGCGGCGCATGCACCATTCAAGCACGGCCAAGTAGCAACCGAGCGCGAGTACATTTAGACTCACAGACAAGACGGGGTCGTTGACCACAGTTGCAGCCTTTGCAAAGCACGCTCCCGTGATTGTCGGCGGTGCGAGGCCACGCACAAGAATCCGTACGCCAATCGTCCACAGGGAGCCGGTACCAAACTCACTCAATCCTCGATTGATCGCCCACAGGCTTCCTAGCCCACCGAGCCAGAGAACAACAACACTGCTCTCGCCTGCATCGACTGCTCCTTGCTGCCAGAAAGTCACGGAGAGCACTTCGACAAGTAGACCATAGGTTGCGCCAATCAAGAAACCCACCAACACGTCCTGCGGACTACCGACGGGCGTTTCAGTGTTGTTACTCGGCCACCCGGCCATGACAACGGTCGCAAACGCCGACACTATCCCCACTGTGGCCGCTTGCAGTGGCATGATTTCAAGGCAAAGCATGCTCACCGCAAGTGCAATGGGCAACCCTCCAACGATTCGGCCAGCGTTGTGCCAACTGCGCAAAACGTGCCGCACGGACACATCAGTTTCATTAAAGAGAAGCGCGCTCGCCACCAATGCACTAAGATAAGCAGCCAGCGACGGAACATCGCTCAAGTCTTTCCAATCGAGCAATGTGCCGACAATCGCAAGCAGTAAGGCTAACGGGATAAACGCTGTTGCCCAGCTTCCCAGCCAGATGATGCCGCCGATCATGTCCGGCAGTTTTCGCGTACCATGTCTTATGAAATGTCTCGTCGTCGTTAACACAAACAACGATGCTACAACGCAACCAAGCACGCTAAACGCGACGACACTCTCGTTGATGATGATGGCACGATTGCGGCCCACCGTCAAACCTAAAAGCAGACTCAACGCGGCAACGCCGAGCGTGAGGAATACGCCGTTCCGAATGATTCTCGCCCAAATCTGGCGGTGTGGAACTCGCGGGGCCGGCTGGGTTGCAGTGGCCAGGAATCTTGAAAGATCGCTTTTCGGATCTTCCAACGCGGCAAGTAGTCGCGTACGTGACTCGTCGTCTGCCGCCCCTCCCAACATCGCAACGACATCTTCGGGCGTCAGTCGCTGTTTCTCAGAACCAGGCATACGGAATGCAACCTTCGACGACACACCACGGTGCTAGCCACTGATTAATTCTCTGTTTTGCTTCCGCCTGCCGCCACTTCCACTTTCTCCCATGCTCCCCGCCCTCAGTAATATCGCGCACAAATACAAAGGCTTGTTTCAGGAATCGATAGGAGCGAGTTGCGTGCCACAAGTAAAAGCCTTCGGAGCGCAGCGTGTGGTAGAGCAGCAAAATGAGATCGCTACTAATCTCAGACGCATCAAGGCGCAACTGTAGCTTTGCAACGAGCAGCAAAAGGCTCCTCGCATACGCGTCAGCAGCGACATCAAAACCGGGTTGGAATTTGGCGTTCTTCGCCGCCGCCAGCCGGCTGAATGACTCCAGCCCCGGATACTGTTTGTCGTGCATCCAAGCGCTAATAGCCGTCTTGCTCACTCCGTAGTGTTCTGCCAACTGACCGTAGCTACTGTCGTTGTCACTCGCCTCGCGAGCTTCGAGGCGTACTGGCGTGTAGTACGCGGAAAGCAGGTGTGCCTCAAATGCCTCAAGTAGCTGTGGCTTCAAATCAGACAGTGACGTGGTGTAAGCAGACAAAAACTCCTCTGCAATGCCGGGGAGAAACGTAGCAGCTGCGATCTGGTGGTCACCGTGCAAAACAACCTTCTCTCTAATGCGTGCGGCTTTCTAGCCGTTCCTGAAAGGTGACAAGAAACCGACTTAGTTTGCTGTGTGGGTCATCGAGTATTGCCAACAACCTTCGCCGAATTGCTGCATCACCTCCACTACTGAATAGCCTTGCAATGACCTCTTCCTCCAACATTTTTGGTGCTGGCGATCCGGAATTGCGATGTTCCGCACTTGCGCTTTCGTGATCCATAAGTCATTTCTGATAAACGACTTATAGTCAACATGACTTCCTCTGGATTGTCAAGCGTCGGTGATGTTCGTTCCGAGTTCGGGACGATGGATGTTCCGATTTCGGAGCGAGCCAACAAACCCACCATATCATTCCACGCAAGGACGACCGCCTTCTGTGGGAGGTCGCAGAACCAGTCATCAACAAGAGCCAAACGCCTCTCGATGCAACGTACTGGCATGTCGCCGGTTATCAGTAATGTACTGAAGAGCCGGAAAAGACGCCATTCAAAACCAGCGAGCAGGCATGGCGTAGGAGTGACCAGTGAAGAACGAACAGATTACGAGAACGACAAAAGGCGATTTCGCCGCTCACAACGATCCGAGAATGGTGCCTGTCTCAGTGTTTGTACAAATCTTTGCGAGGGGCATCATCGCTGGCCTCGTGCTCGCTGTAGTTCTGGCGATCACGGCTTTCGCAATTGTGAAAGCGAATCAGGCCGTGTCGCCTGGCATCCCTGCCCCTGGTCCCGGTGCTGTTGAGCCTGAGCCACTCGATCCCGACAACACCGAACCCATCCCCAACGGCCTTCCTACCAACGATCCACTCGTGATCGAGCACGAAGTTGGCGGGCGCGGACTCCAGCCGGAACGACCGGGAGACGGCTTGAACTGAAGTAGATGAACGCGAATCGACCCATAAGAATCACCCCCCGCCCTCATTGGAGACCACACAAATGAAACTCGATATTCACATCACTGGCATTGGGTGCGATCCGGCTGGGGCGCAATTATGCGGCTATTTGTGCTTCGTTTCTGTGGTTCGCAGCGTAAGTTGCAGGCAGTTCCTTTTCAAGCTGCTTGAGCGCATGGCAGTATGCTTGGTCCCAGATTCCGCTTAGCAGAATGACTCGTAGCGACAATATGCGTACTGCGCCGTCCCGGCTCCATCTCATGCCGGAGAGTTTTAATCGCTGCGTGAAGATGATCTTGCACGCCGCTTCAGTGATGCCGCTCCCGATGGGAATGTGTCGGTTGCGTAGTTCGGCGTACTGCATCCATTTGGTTCGGCGGCGGATGTAATTGAGTGCTCGTGTCAGCTTCTCTTTCCTCTGTTTCCCCAGTTTTCTGCAGGCAGCGTGTGTTCCCGCCGAATGCAGCACCCGCTTGGGCCCATTGGGTTTCTCCTTGAGTATTCGCAGCATGCGTCTCGCCCAAGTGTGGTAGCGCCAGCTCTTTTTCCCGAAGAGAGCTTCGGAGATGGTCCAAATTCGCTCCGCCGCATGGTAGTAGTCCACAACACGTTCCCAGTTTAGCGGTTTGCCAGTGCGAGGGTGCTTCATTTTTCGCAGCACATCCTCGAAGTAACTGCTTTCGTTGCCTCCCGAATCGGCGATGTAAGCGAGTGTTGGCATTGGACCTTCCCATTGTTCAAGGAGGTTGGTCAGCAGGGCGCTCATCATTTGACTCATGGTCGCTTGGCCAAGCTCCGGACAGTGAGCCAAGTAGACCGTAAGCAGTCGCTTGCCAGCTCGGTCGAAAACTGTCACGGTTGCGGCTGTCGCGACCTCCCAGAAGCTGTGCCGGTTTTCACACGTCGTGACGCCATCGCGTCCCACGGCGAGTACTGGCTTGCGATTCCCACGGCTGTTCCTCGCTTCCTCCAGTGCTGTCAAAAGGGCATTCACCTGCAAAGGTTGCCGATGCTCTGTCAGCAACGGACTCAATTCGGACACGAACTTGCGAAATCGTCCCGCGCCGATGGTGACGCCATGTTCTTCCCGCAGCCAAGTGATTGACTGCTGCTGGGGCGACTGTGCTGCATGCTTTCCGATCTTCGTGCCCAGCGCGGGTGTTACGCCTTCCATCAGCCCAAGCCGAAGTTCCAGCGGGAAAATGCCGGGCTCAGCGACCTGCTTCGCTTCCCAACATCGGTAACCGAACCGTTTCAGGCAAACGTTGCCAAACAGCGTTGAGACGTGCTGGTTTCGTGTTTTCTTGCGACGCCGAGTGTAGCCCAACCCTTTGTAGGTGACCTCCTCACCCGGTTCAGTCGCTCGCTCGAGGCCGTTGATCGTTTGCTCCAAAATAACGCGGGCGAATTCTCGAACTTGGTCTGCAAGTGACTCTTCGAACTCCTTGAACGTCGTTGGCGTGACCGACGACTCCAGAGCTCCCGCAAGCTTCACGAACACATCGCGAAAAATGTTCCACGCCTGATCGACCAACGCGGCTGCTTTAGTGCTTGCTTTGCACGACGACGAAGAGATAGACTGAGCCATCCTGGCGCTCCTTCCTGGGTTTGTAGTTGCACAACCACATTTTCAGGAAGGGCGCCTTTTTCGCCTACACCAATTCTCTCACACCCACCTTGCGCCAGTTCCACCGCAAATCAGCCCAAAATCGCCCGGGAAACAGCGCCCCAGCCGGATCGCACCCCTGGCATTCAAGAAGATGCCACGTGCGATTACTGCAACAAGAACGGAACGGCTTTCGTGCTGACTTGCAACGGCAGTGCCCCGATGCACGTCCTCACGAGCCAGTTCCCTCAGTACGTCCGCTTTGAAGAAACCCGTCTGAAGAAGAATGGCGTTGGCAAGCGGCCGGAAGCGGATCAGAAGGTTTAGCCGCTGCGATGTCGAGACCACGGCCCGGAGCGGGTGCCGGGCCAGACTCACGCCATTTCGGCAAACGATACACACGTTGAAGTCTTCTCAACGATGGCGGTCACCGGAGTGACTGTCGCCGAGGACGCTCTTCGTGCGTGATTCCGTCGCCTGCATTTGCTGGCGAGGTTTATTTCCCCCGATCGTTATGGAGAACAAAACCCTCAAGTACCTGCTCGCTGAATTGCGTCATTTGTCATGGACGTGTTTTCGCCTGGGCGAACACCTCGTTCTCAGCCTCGCCGCCGTTCCGGTGTTTGTGATTGCAATCCTGCGATCACTTCTGAGGTTGAGCGTCGTCACCTATCTCTGGATTGGTGAAATCGTCTGTCGCGGATTCCGTTACCTCTGGCAACGCAAGTTCAGCAGTCGTCCAGCACGACGAGAAAGCGGCATTCCTACTGCCGCTTTCGATTGGGCGGTCATCTCGACCGTCACCGCATTGTTGTTGCTGAACAGTCTGGTCTAAGAGAGTTCGGGGACAAGGATAACACGCAGCATTGATGCCGCGCAAGTCCACAGTTTCGTTTCGAGTGTCGGTCAAAGACCGAATCCTCAACAACACGAAGCCACCCCAGATTCAGAAGGCGCTCCGGAGCCTTCTGAATCACTCTTCTGCGGAAGAATGCGGCGCGGCTTCATAGGAACCACCATGAAGCCGATCACGTTGATTTTCGCCCTCTTACCTTCCGTTGCACTCGCTCAGGGGCCTGCCGTTTCGGATCGAAACGCTGCGGTCGCGTTACAGGAACGGTGCTTCGATGCCTTCGTACGTGTCAGGTCGATTGGAAACGGCACGGGTAGCGGTGTCTTTATTCACTCCGAAGCAAGCGACGGCGAATACGACAACTACGTCCTTACCGCCTATCACGTTGTTGACGATGGACACGAGGCAGGAATTGCCATCGACACGGTAAACTCCGCTCAACACGGTCGCTTTATTGACTCCTTTGATGCTGAACTTGTGTCGTTTGACGAAGACGCTGATGTCGCCGTCCTCAAGGTTCGTATGCCTGCTCGCGTTACGACGTTGAAGTTGGCGACGGCACGTGAATCAACTCCGGCAAACAGCCCTGTACTTACCATCGGCTGCTCAAATGCGGCTTACCCAACCGTTTGGTCCGACACGCTGAGAGGTACGACCAACAAGCTGTCCGCTGCCGATTGGCAAGCCGAAAAAGAGCCAATTCCGGGACGTAGCGGCGGTCCACTGATCTGCGTCAATGTCGGCAGTTCAGATTATAGCCGCGTTTTGGGCGTTTGCATCCGCATCAATCCGGACGGAACGGGCATCTACAGCGATCTGGAGGCCACGCGTTCGGTTGTTGAGTCCGCCGGTCTGCCGAGCCATGTCGTCAACGGGCATGATCCCATCCCTTCGCCGAGAGTCCTGTACTGGTTGGTTTTCAAACTCGCCATCGCAGTGATTGCTCAGGCCACAGTACGTGTGAGGTAGCAATGTCCCACGGCAACAAAACAACCGAATACGCCTGGTTCTTGGCGGGTTATTGCGTCTTTGAAATCGCTCTTGCAACCGTTCTCGCCATCTTCGGCGTGGATTGGATTCGGAGCCTGCCCTGGTTCATGGCGCTGATAATTCTTGTCGGCGTGCCGCTTCTGAATGCATACGCCGCCGCGCTCTTCCTTGCTGTAATTACCGCCGTCGATGACTTGCCGTGGATCGATGCAATTCTGATTACGGCTGCCGTCATTGCGATTCCCGTTCTTCCTTCGGCGTCCAATCTCGACGTTGTCATTCCAGAAGCCGCACTGATCCTGTCCTTAGCGGTGCGGATTGGGATTCGGATAGCAGAGCAAGGAAGCTGATATGCCCAGGTTCGATCAGTCACCATCCACGGCACCAGCCACGATCCGCGAGCGATTCGAGTGGTTGCTGCGATTGAGCATTCCGCTGGTCATCGGCGGATACGTTCAGCTGCGGATTCTCCGTTCGCTTTCAAACAACGACCTCTCGCCGTGGCAGCCGTTCGAGTGGTCCAAGATCATTCGCGGGGACTTCGATTCGCTCGACATCGACCTGCTCGCCCACAACATGCTCTCGCTTAATGTCTTGACGAAGGGCGTCGCATCAATGCTTGTGCTTGTCGGTTCACTGTATTTTGCCGACTACGCAACGACTGGCCGGAGACGGGGCTGGCAAGTCCTCGCATCACCCATTGGCAAATCAGTTCGTCGGCGACTGCGTTTCTGGCTTCTTTTGTGGGGACTATATGTCGCCGCGATAGCGACGACGTTTGCGGTGATAATCTCTGGAGCGGCGACACTTATTGCTGCATTTCGGCTTCTTATGATCGGCCACGCTCTGATCACGATTGCGCTCGTCGTCGCAAATGATGGCTTCGAGGGATTCCTTCAGTTACTTCCGGAACTACGAATCCGCCGTGAGCAGCGACGTAGGAATCGCGATCGGCGCAGACGCGAACGACGTGAACGCCTACGCCGAGAAGAAGAGGAAGCCAGGCGTCGTGAGGAAGCGTTGCGGGAAAGACAGGAAGAGATAGCGCGGCTGCGAATGTCTTGCAACCAGATTGAGCAGGAAATCGGCGAACTTACCAACTCCGATGAACCGGAAGACGTCGTCTCCCAGCAGATCGGCGAACTGAATGCCGAGCATGCTGATTTGATCCAACAGATTCAACAACTGCAATCACCAGGAGGTGTTTCATGAGATTCCTTACGAAGGTCAAACGCTTCATTTCCACGTTGTGGACTGGAGGCGGAACCGCGCTCCCGGCTCTCAAACAGTCGCGATGCCTCATTGTGAATCACAGCGGTGTAAGCGACTGGCGGCAACGCAAGCATCACATCGGCTTTACAGAGCAAGATGGTGCCATCGAGCCGGTTTACATAGCCGCGATTGCGCTCTGCACGCACATTTCCACCATCGGTCGCACCGGCGTGGGCAAGACCAAATTCATGATCTTGCTGGCCCTCGACTACATCCGCTGGGGCTGGGGCATGCTCGTGTGCGATCCGAAAGGCTCTGCTGTCGATGAGATTCTGGCCAACGTGGTTGCTCACGTTCGGAAGACACGTTGCGACGCAATGCTCCGGCGGATCATTCTGATTGAATTGACACCGGATAATGTTCCGTCCATCTCTGCGTTGAAATGGAACGGCGATGCTGCCGAGAAAATCCTCCACACCGACAACGCGCTCCGCAGCTTTTTTTCCAAGCGAGCGGATGTGATTCTGAACATCCTGTTTCGAGTGATGGGCGATAAGGAAGAAGGGAGTCCCCGCATCAAACGACTGCTGCGCGCAGTCTTTCAAGCGGTCGGCATCGCGGGCCTCGATCTTGTTGCCAGCCTGACGCTTCTTGATCCGTTTGCACGGCATCACAAGGAAGTCTGGGAGGCGTGCAAGGCGACCGGAAAGCTACCCGATGAAGTTGTGTCCGATCTTGAGATGATCCACGCGTTGAAGCGCCCACAAGACGTGTTCGCTCAGATCGAAGGGCCAATCAACAGACTTCGGTCGCTTCTCTCACCGCTTGTGAAAGCTGCGTTCAGCGAATCCGTTGATGCAATCGACTTTGGGGACGCGATTCGGCAGCGCAAGGTGATTCTTGTCAATGCCCGCGAAACGGCCTTTCTTTCGCGAGATCAAACGCTTTCGCTCGTTTCAATTGTCCTTCATTCCGTCATCGAAGCTCGTTTCTCCGAGAGCGATGCAGCGCTTGCCAAACAGCCTCCCTTTCCAATTCTTGTTGATGAAGCGGCAGACGTATTCGGTCCTGATTGCGAACGAGTCCTGCGAAAAGGGCGTTCGTTAAGACAACCGCTTGGTCTGTTCACCCAGAACTTCGGAGCATACAGGCACGAAAACGAGGACTACACCGAAACTGTGGCGAACGAGTGTGGAATCACCGCATGCTTCCAATCCAAGACACCAACGCCGGAAATCCTGAACACCCTTCTCCACGGCCGCATCGATTTCACCAAGGCGTCGCGCGTTGTTGATCGACCTGATGGGTTCGATTTCGTTGCCTTACCGAGTTTCAGCCGGTCACGTGGCTCGTCGACGGCGCTGTCCTCAACAACCGGCGTGACTGCTTCGGCTATGCGGACCGTTACGGTCGCCGAATCAGATTCGCAGGAAATTGGTAATGCGCTCGGTATTGAGAATCGCCACGATCGACGCGAGTCATTTGATGTTTCCCGATCCGCAAGTTCCGAACACTCGCAACGACGTTCGCGAGGACAATCGACTGAGTCATCACGCGAGTATTCAACGTCCGAGTCAACTGAACAGCGTGAGGGAGAATCTACCGGTGAAGATGTCACCGCAGGCACGTCAAAGGGATTTAGAACGTCGAATTCGTCTCAGTCAGGATCAGCTGAACGCCGAACCAGCAGCGATCGCGTGATCAACGAAAGCGGTTACCGTCGCAATACGGATGGAACGGCCGACGGCTACGCGAATTCGTCCGAACAGGAGTCCCGCGACCATTCACTTGAATTGAGTCGGTCGTCCTCCTTCGAGCAAGGGACGTCAAGCGAAACATTCGAATCCAAAACGCGACGAACGCAACGAAGCCGAGAAACGGCACACCGTCAAGGACACACCACATCGACTCGCAAGGGGCGAAGCCGCTCTGAATCCAACGAGTCCGGCATCGCCAGTCGCGATGAAACCGGCTTTCGGCTCTCACAATCAAGTGGCAATGCCGAGGCCATCTCCGAAGAACAGTCCATACGGCAAGGCCGCGGAAAGTCACGTGCAGTTGCGCACCAGACCGGCGGGAGTTGCTCTCAGTCGCATGGGATAACGATTGGTGCCAATGAGGGCGAGTCGGAAGGCTACAGTATCTCACCACTCGCGCGTCATCGCACAGAGATCGAAATCCTCCCGCAACTCGACGAAGGCTTGGATGTTCAGCGTGAACGAATCGCCGCTGAACTCTCCACACTCGGCAATGCCGAGATGTTGTTCCGTGACGACACGAATTGCCGAACGATTCGCGTAACAGTTCGCGAAGTCCGCTCGCCGTTTGCAACTGACGACGAGTATTTCGCAGCGATCGAACAGGCCCGCGTCCGGCTGCGTGAGATTCACGCCTTCATGCGAACGCCGGAACTCTCGCCGCAGGCGGACGAGCGGCGCCTTCAAAGTCAACTTGCGAAGCTGGCACAACAGCGACCATCGCCGCTACCGCAATTGACGGACAGCGCTTCAATCGATGGTGAGCTGGACGGAAAGGGCGCTCCGTTTCATTAGGTCTTTCCATGCAGATACGACTACAAGAACGTGACATTGCGATCCTTCAGTTGCTCGGCCGCTACCAGGTCGTCGACTCGAAGGACTTGGAGCAGCGTTGTTTTCAAACCGGGGCGCGTGTCGCCCGCCGGCGGCTTGCGAAACTCGTATTGGCGGGTTTTGTCAAACGCTTCTCGGTTGGAGAGTATTTCTATGCCAACGGACGACAGCCTTACGTCTATGGCCTTACGGATCGCGGTGCCGAGTCGCTCGTTGTGGATTGCGACATCCCAAATCCAAGAATCGTCGGAGACGTATCGGCACAGTTTGTAGCCCATACGTTGCAAGTCAGTCGTTTCCTGATGCGACTCGACGAGAGCGCCGATGCAGCCGGATTTCGCAAAGTGGATTGGCGGCTTGAATACGACGCCACCGATGCATACAAGGCCGATCCAAACCCAAGAACCGCGTACCAGAATCGGTACATCTTGCATGAGACATTCGACCCACCAAAAAACAAACCGAACGCAAAGCCCTTTTCCTATCGACCCGATGCCGCTTTCTTCCTGACCTACAGAGGCCACACGTTGCTCGGCTATTTGGAAGTTGATCGATCCACCGAGCCGTTGCGTGTCTTTGGACGGAAGATGCCCGCATTCTCGCGTATGGTCGGCGAAGAACGGTTTCGCGGGCACTGGCCATCACTGAACGGCCAGCCGGTGACTGTCCGCTGCTACGTTACTACGAAGAGTCGCAGACGACTCCGTTCGATCGCTGAGTACGTCATGGCTCGCGGCTGTGCAAGTCCCATTCGCCTTGCATCGGCAAACGACTTAGACCGCAATCTGCTGCTCGATCCAATCTGGTCCACCGCCGATAAACCTGACGCGAAAGGATCGGTGCTCAATGGGTAGTCGCTCAATCTTTCTCTTGAGGCGAATCTGCTGTGGTTCGACGTGGTCCTCCAGTGACCATGCTTTCGGACCATGCTGTGCGTTGTTTGTTGAGCCTGTATGTGTAGTCCAGCCAACGAGTTCGGGTCGCCGGAGCTTTCCACTTCCTTCGGTCGTTTCAACCCCCGGCTCCACACAGCTGCCAGCAGGGTTTTCGGAGGGACGGCTCATCGACATATCGATTCACCGTCCTCCTTCTGAAGAATCAACGGTCCATTCATCGCTTCCAGTCATCTGTGTGGAGCCGGGGCTCCGCCCCTGGCGACCCCGTCCTCGCTTTCGATTCGGCTACACCCGCGAATCTCAGCTGCGGTCGGCACTGCGTGCCGATGAACTCGTATTCCCACCCAACGAAACCGGTATGTGTGTTTGTCTCTGTTTGTGTTTGGCCCATCGGAGGAGATTCGCCCGATGAAGATCCCCCACCCCGCATCTGTCCTCGTTCCACGAACGCCCGAGGGCTTTCGCGGAGCGTTCTTTGGACTTCTGCTCAGCGTGGTTTTGAACGCCACCGGGTTTTGGACTGGCATCGCCGTCTTGGCGGCGTTTGGAATCGGAATGGTGTTCGCGCCCTACTTCCAGTCCCTTGAAGACGCGGACGGCGGAGCGCCGAAACGCTCTCCCGTCGATCGTTTCTTCGGGCAGAACTAGGAGCAACGACGAAGTGACTGCTCGCCGCCCACTGCTCACGCTCAAGGAAGCAGCCGCGTATCTCGGCTGTAGCGAAGAGAACGTGCGCAACCTGGTGACCGGCGGCGACCTACCGTTCATCAACGTTGGCGTCAGAAAGTGCTACCGCATCGACCCAAACGACCTCGACGAATTCATCGAATCTCGCCGCCAGCAAAACGAGCCAATCAAGCTGCGTCAACCTCGGCCACGACTGAAGCACATTCGCCTTTGAAGCAAACAGTACAGTACACCCGGCAAGCCGAATGGTTTGCCTCAGAGCCTCGCATGATGGCAGTTGTGCGGGGCTCACTTTCTGCGCGTTCAAGAGGGACTTGCTGGTCGCTGGCGTTCGCGACTCCTACTAGTCGACAATTGAAACTGCTTTGGGCTACAACGGATTTGATAATCTTGAGCGTTCGGTCAATAATCTAAAACCAAACGATGAAGAGTTGAAGAATGGATGCTTTCGCAAGGTTGCCGCTTCATACTCCACTCCGTAAGGCGCAGAATAATGCACGGTGCTGAACCGAACAATGATGTTGTCAGCGAAGATTCGATTCTCCTTGTTGGTGACTGGGTCGTCGACGACAGCTGGCAGACAGGTGTGTATCGATCAGAAACAAGCCTTCGCCAAGGCAGCCAGCATTTCAGAGCGGAATCGCACGTCGCTCCAGTCGTCGCCTTCTGCGCTGCGGGAAGGTTGGCGTCAATACTTCGTGGTCCGGACAAAGAGCCACGGCACCGCATTGACGGTCTTGGAGTGTGGCACGAGAGCGATACCGACGTGCTACACAGCATGTTTGATTTCGACTACAGATGCTCTCTCTCTCCCGATAAGTTGAAGGTTGAAGCACTCCCCGAGAGCGAACGTCCAATCGGAATCGCGCTGCACAATCTTGGTCCAAAAACGTCTACAACCACGCACGCAGTGCGTACTTACACACGATCTTCCGGAAGAATGTCCATTCACGACCGAACCGATTGGGAGTCTCACCTGGAACACAATGATCACCTACCTCGCCTTGAAGAATGGCTTGGAACATTCAATGGTGGCATTAAGGCTGTCGTCATCAAGGATATATTGAAAGGCGTCGTTACGACGGCACTGGTGGACAAGCTGATCGAAAGGTTCAGCGACGCGCCTTGGTTCGTTTCAACTAAGCAATGGAATGCTGACTGGCTTAAAGCACTGAAGCGGGTAAATCTCAAGGTTCTTTTTGTGCCGCCAGTCGCAGCAAAATGTGCACTGGAATCCTTCGAGCACGTTGGAGATTCTGACACGGAACCAGCGGCAATCGATTCCTGGATTTCGCCAACCATACAGCAACCAACAAAGGGAGGCATGGTCGCGATCGATCGACTTGAGAATTTGGTTTACGGACAGAGTAAACGAGGAGATGTCTCCATCGTAATCGGTCCTGAGGAAGGAAAGGCAGTTGCGAAATCAGGGGCGGAATATGTCGTGGAAGTGTCCGAATCAACCACCGACTATAGTGTCGTCGGCTGGGCGACTGCATTCTTCGCGTCTCTTGTAAATCACGGATTGTGCGAAGGCACAGACTCTTCGTCATTGATTAGTTTTGGAATCAAGGATGCAATCGATTACGCATACAACTGGGCCAAAGTGGAAGCTGGCTATCTTCGGACACCTCGTTCGCATCCAGTGGCAACGCCAACGCCGTTGACTAACGTGTCACAAACGAATGCGCAATCGATGAAATGGCAGGACGCCGAAGACGAATGGAAGGCAGCAACCCACGACAAAGGCATCATCAATTCTAAGGGTGAGGCGCGAATCGAATTGTGGCGAGGAATGACGTTGCTCGATGGGTACATCTGTTTTGAAAAACAGAAGCGTCTCGGTATCGCTCGATTACTTCGAATTCTCAAGAAGCCACCGCCTTCCGATTCGAACCAACAACAGGCGATCCAAATCATCGCTGAACCAGGTTCCGGAAAGAGCTACCTCGTGAAATGCCTTGCGAAAGCCGCGAACTTGGAGCTGTGTGAATTCAACATAACTCATTTGATGTCGCGCGAAGACCTTGTGTCTTGCTTCGACAAGATCGCAACTATGCAAGCCGAGTCGCGCTACCGTCCACTGTTAGTGTTCTTCGACGAAATCAACGCACTGATTGACGGAAATCCAGTGTATGACGCCTTTCTTTCACCGCTGGAAGACAGTATCTACCTTCGCAAGTTGTTGAAGTTTCGCCTTATGCCATGCTTTTGGCTGTTCGCCGGAACGGAGCCCGACGCATCTACGAACAAGTATGCAGACTTCGCGAATCGGATGATCGAGACACCGGTGAATCTCGGTCCCTTATCACCTTTGGAGCGATCCTATGCTGGTGCCCAACTGATTAGACAGCAGTTTCCAGATGTCATTAGTATTTCCGATGCGGTACTGGATAAGATTTCGAAGGTTGAGGGAAGCGTGAGAGAAATCAAACGCTTCGTTCGAAGACTGAAGGATGTTCGGAACAGTGAAGTTCGACGTAAAAACATTCCAGGTGAGACTGACCAACCAGAGAAAATGGTCAGCGTTATATAGGCGACTGCTTCGCTGTGGGACATTGAAGTGGACCCCGATTTTTGGACCACCCCGTTAGATAGAAAATCCAGTTCGGACGTGGGAGACTGGCTGCAAGTTCAGTTGCCACGGAAGGAGTGGATTCATGGGACGGAAGAGACGGGTCTTTAGCGCCAGCTTCAAGGCGAAGATAGCGTTAGAGGCAATTAGGGGGCATCACACGATTGCGGAGCTGGCGAAGAAGCACAAGCTGCATCCTACACAGATCAACCTCTGGAAAAAGCAGTTGCTGGAGGGCGCTGAACTGGCCTTTGAGGGAGGGGGGAAGGCAGAAAAGGAGAAGTCTGACGAGCCGAAGTCAGAGGAGCTGTACGAGCAGATCGGCCGCCTGAAGGTGCAGTTGGAGTGGCTAAAAAAAAAGGTGGCCGAAGACGGTGGCTGAGGCTCGGTCTTGGATCGACTACGACAACCCAGATCTCAGCGTTCGCGAACAATGTCGGCTGCTGGGCATTCAACGAAGCAGCGTCTACTACGAGCCGCTGCCTGAGAGCGAAGAGAACTTGGCGTTGATGCGGTTGATGGATGAGGAGCACCTTCGGCATCCAGCTCGTGGCTCGCGGCAGATGGTGGACTTTCTGCTCGATGAAGGGCATGTGGTCAATCGCAAGCGAGTGCAGCGTTTGATGCGGAAAATGGGCATTGAAGGGCTGTCTCCGAAGCGGCGGACATCCTTGGCGGCGAAGGGGCATCGGGTCTATCCATACTTGCTTCGAAACCTCAGCATTGAGCGACCGAACCAGGTTTGGTGCACGGACATTACGTACGTGCCGACGCGGTGCGGCTTCCTGTACCTGGTGGCCGTGATGGACTGGTACAGCCGGTTCGTCTTGTCGTGGAGGTTGTCCAACAGCATGGACGTGGACTTCTGTCTAGCGGCGTTGGAGGACGCGTTTGAGCATGGGGAGCCAGAGATCTTCAACACCGATCAAGGAGCCCAGTTCACTAGCCGCGACTTCACCACGGCGCTGACGCAAAAAGGTATTGCCATCAGCATGGACGGAAAGGGACGCGCGACAGACAACGTGATGATCGAGAGACTCTGGCGGACTGTCAAATACGAGGAGGTGTATCTCAAGGAATACAATGACGGAGCCGATTGTCAGAAAGGGCTCAGAGAGTACTTCAACTTCTACTGCCACCAGCGCCGACATCAGTCGCTGGCAAGGCAGACACCCTGGTCAGCCTACACGTCGAACGAGCGGATTCTCTCTATCTAAGAAACGGCCATCCGTGGTCCAGTATATGGGGTCCACCCACATGAAGCAAGTCGCCTCATTTGAAAACTCGGTACACAATCCGGTACAGAATGGGTTGATTTCGGTACGGAATTTGGCAATATTTGGGTTTGTCGGCAACTCCGAAGGCGATTTCGGTGTCGCCGTAAAGTGAGTCAGAAAAAGCACTTCCAACTTCGGAAAGTCATCGCTCGTTTTGGTGAGTGGGGACCTACGGAACCGAAGGTTAGAGGTTCGAATCCTCTGGGGTGTACTCGACTTACGACGATTCCTGTTTGCGATGCAGGAAACCCCGGCATAAGAACGCCTCGGAAGCGGCAACTTCCGAGCAAAAACAACGCCTTTCAGCTTGCTGGCTTGTGTTTCATTCACTCAGGCTCTCTATAACGCTCTGATATTTTGACCCACCTGTGCTCAGATAATCAGACCCTTTGGGGCGCGCGGGTGGGGCGCGCAGGTGGAGCGGGCGAGTGGCAGGAGATTCTGGCTTAAGCCCAGCGATGGAGGGCGGCGTTCCAGTCCTTGGCGGGCGGCGCCAGGCGGTTGATGATCGGGTAGGCCTGTCGCATTGCGGCGGCGGCAGCTTCGCCGGCGTCGTCGTTGTCGAAGCCGTTGTGGACCTCGTAGCCGCGCCGCAGGAGGGCGGACAGCCAGCGGGCGTTTGGGCGTGCGCCGGCGGTTGAGATGCAGATGCAGGCGCCCAACAGTTGGTAGCAGCTGATGGCGTCGATCGCTGATTCACAGAGGATGACGCGGTGGGCGCCTTGCTGTCCGCACCAGAAGTAGCCATCGTCCTTGCAGCTGCCAGGGGCCATGCCACGCCAATCAGAGGCGGACGTGCCACGAAGTTCGGCGCCGATCGGCTCGCGATGCCTGCCTCGCTCCATTAAAAAGACGGCGTTGCGGCGAGCGTCGGCGTAGAGCGCCCCCTCGCTGGATGAGCGATTGTGCGATCTCGCCACGCAGATGACGCCGTGTTGTCAGATAGTCGCGGACATGAGCCAGATTGCTGGGATCGCTCGGAGGCAATTGCAGCTGTCCATGCTTTTCGGGTGTCGATTGGGCCCCAGCGCTCGCTCGCGGCAGATCGTGCGTCGTTGGGGGACAGCTCAGCGGTTGCCGCTCGAGCCACTGCACTGCCTCCTGGAACGACATTCCCGTCAAGTGTATGACGAGATCGATGGCGCCGCCTCCGCCCACGTGCTCCCGCCAGTTCATGAACTGGGCGCCAGTCACCGAGATCGCCCCTCGGTCCGTGTCCCACCGCCGCTTGTCGCGGCCGTCTCGCTCCGCGCCGCAGAGTCGCAGAACATCCTCCAGCGGGAGGGAGCGGACAGCGTCGGCGCGCTCGCGCCAGTTTGGCGAGCTTCGGCGTCGGTGCGACACGGCGGCGGCTCTACTCAGCCAGCTTGGCTCTCAGGCTCTTACATCCCTTCATGTTGATCACGTGACTGTCCTCTGTCAGTCGATCGATCAGAGCCGCTGTCAGATGCTGGCTTTTCAGGAACGAATCCCATTCAGAGAAGCCCAGGTTGGACGTGATCAACGTTGTCTTGGCTTTGTGCCTCCGCGTGAGCGCACAGTGAACCGCATCTTGCGGCCTGAGGTAGGCTGGAGGAATTGTTTCCTCAATCCCAGGGAGTCTGAAGATGGCGAATAAAAATCGCTCGGCAGAGAAGGAAGAGTTCTGGCGGCTGGTTCTGTCTGAGTTTGACGGAAGCGGCCAGACGGCTCGAGAGTTTTGTCAGAATGAAGGGCTGAAGGAGGCATCGTTCTACTCCTGGCGGCGTGAGATTGCACGGCGCGACGCGGAGTCGAAGGGAAAGCCATCACTTGGGCTCGATGTCGGTGGAGGCGCCCTTTTGCCTGTCAACATTGTGGACGTGGCCGTCCCGCGGAATGCTCAGACTGAAAGTGCCGCTTCAATCGGCAAGATCGAGGTGCTGACAACCGATGGGATGACGATTCGTCTCGATGCTTCGATGGCAACTCAACGTCTATGCGACGTCCTTGGTGTCATCGCAGAAATCCAGAGGGGAGCGCCGTCATGTTAAGCGTTCTTGCCGACACGCGGATCTTTCTGTCTGTTGCCCCCACTGACATGCGCAAGGGCTTTAATGGCTTGCAAGGACTCGTCACGGGCGTGTTGGAGCAAGACCCGTTGTCTGGACATTTGTTTTTGTTCATCAATCGTCGTTGCGACAAGCTGAAGATCCTCTACTGGGACGGCGACGGGTTTGCGATTTGGTATCGCCGGCTCGAACAGGGCACGTTTCAAGTTCCCAAAACGAACGAAGCATCGATCGAAATGAGAAGCGATGAACTGACCATGCTCCTGCGCGGCATTGACTTCAGCAACGTAACTCGTCGCAAACGTTTTGCGGTTGCGAGTTGATCTTTTCATCGTTGAATGCTGACGAGATGAACGCTCCTCACCAAGCGGGAAGGAGCGTCTCCGTTTCTTGCCAATTTTTCTCGTTGGCGTTGAACTTATTGCCTGGCCGCCGCGTCTAACATTACATGGATGCAAAGGACTTGCTAACAGAGAATGAGCGGCTCAAGAAGTCGCTCGCGGATGCTCAGGCACAGCATCAGTCATTCGTTGAACAGCACGAAGCTGTCGTTGCGCAGTTTGCAAAAAATGTGGAAGAGAAGCAGCAAGAGATCGCTGCACTGCAGCATCAGATTAAGCTCCTCTTGCAGCGCATCAAGGGCTCACGACAAGAGCGAATCGATCCTGATCAGCTGTTCTTGTTTTCGCTTGAGGAACTTCAAGAGCTTGCCGAGCAACTTAAGGAAGACGCTTGCGGCGACGAGTTGATTGAAGACCCGCCGCCCCAGCGTCGCCAGCGCAAACGAGGCCGAACCGGGAAGCTTCCCAGCCATCTTGAACGCGAGGTCAGGCGGCATGAACTTGAAGAAGAGAATCGTGCCTGCCCTTGTTGCGGTGAACTGCGGCACGAGATCGGCGTCGAAAGCAGCGAGCAGCTGGAATGGATTCCCGGTTATCTCAAAGTCATACAACATGATCGAGTGAAGTATGCTTGTCGGTCGTGCGAAGCCGAAGTGGAAACTGCGAGCAAGCCGCCCCAGCCAATCGAGAAGGGCTTGCCTGGCCCTGGGCTGTGTGCCCATACGGTGCTTTCCAAGTTTGGCGACCATCAGCCGATGTACCGCCAGGAAGACATCCACTCGCGATTTGGGGATGAACATCCGCCGCAGCACGCTATGTGGCTGGCAGATCGCCTTGGCGGGCTTGGCGTTGCCGCTGGTGATGAGGATGAAGCACTTGGTGCTTCAATCAGAGGTCATTCACACCGACGACACTTCGATCAAGATGCTGATGCCCGGCGCCGGGAGCACAATAACGGCGAAGTTCTGGCCTTACCTGGGGGACTGGCTGCATCCTTACGCCGTGTACGACTTTACCTTGACGCGCGAGCGAGATGGTCCGCAACAATTTCTTGAAGGGTTTGGGGGCTACTTGCAAGCGGACGCCTATTCTGGCTACGACTGCGTCTATGCCGGCGACTTGGTCTACGAGGTCGCTTGCTGGATCCATGCGCGCCGTTATTGGCATCAAGCCCAAGACAACGATCCGCCACGCGCCAATGCCGCGCTGGGGTTCATTGCGCGCCTGTCGCAAATCGAAAAGCAGCTGCGGAAGTCGTATCCCGCGGCGAACCTCCAGGGCCTGCGCGACTTCGATGCGATTGCCATTGCGCGGCAAGAGCATTCGGTTCCGATCCTGAACGAATTCAAGAAGTGGCTTGACGCTGAACGCGACAACAAGCGCATTCTTCCGAAGAGTCCGATACGCGCCGCCATTACTTACACTACGAATCAATGGGATGCCTTGTTTCGATACACGGAGAAAGGCTTCCTCAGCTTCGATAACAACGTTGCCGAGAGACTAGTCAAGATCCCAGCTATCGGACGCAAGAATTATTTGTTCGTTGGCGGTGAACGCGGCGGTCGCGATGCCGCTGCCATGTACTCGCTGGTGAGCAGTGCCAAGAGCAATGGCGTGGAACCGTTCGCATGGCTGAAGGATGTGTTCACTCGCTTGCCTTACCATCGCGACAGCGAGGCGTTTCGGCAGGCGAAGAATTCGGCGCCGGTGACCTGCGATGAACTTGACTATCTGCTGCCCGACCGCTGGTTGGAGGCCAACCCCGGCCATGTATGGGAAATCGACAAGATCCGCCGCGCCGAAAGGGAGCGCAAGGCAGAGGAATAACCGCCGCCGGTCGTCGCCCATCAATCGCCGAAAATAGCGTGCGGTTGACAGTGCGCTCACGCCTCCGCTGCATCAGTGTGAAGAATTGCCCCACCTGCGCCGGCTCCACTTCGACATAGCCCACCTCGTCGATCACCAGGCAGTCGAACGATGCGAAGCGACGGAACACTTTGTCCTGGCTGTGATCCGCCATCGACTTGAACAGCCGATCGATCAGCTCGGGGAACGTGATGAAGTAGCCGCGGCATCCACGGTCGATGGCCTGTAGCAGGAACGACGTCGCCAGCCCGGTTTTGCCACATCCGGTCGGCCCCAGCCACACCATGTTGCGGCATTTCTCCATATAGTCGAACCCGTCGTAGAGCGACATGATTCGCTTGCGGTCCAGCTTCGGCTGACGCTTGAAGGGATAGGTTTCTATTTCCAACTCCTCCGGCACGTTGGCCCGCTGTCGACGCAATTGTCGCGATTTCTCGCGCTTCGCCACATGCTCCTGCTCGACGACATGCAGCAGCAGGCGAGCCGCCGAATAGCCTTGCTTGGTCGCCAACGCCAAGTCATTGTCCCACTCGTCCGGCCAGACGATGGAGGCGGAGCTGCTTCAGCTTGGAGTGTAGTTCATCATTCATGGGAGTCGTCTTTCGGGTCGTCATTCAGGTCGTCTTTGGAACCGTCTTTCGGGTCGTCTTTCGAGTCATAGTCGGACAAGTTCGGCGCTTCGGTGAACCGGCCTTCTCGGAACGAATCGCGGCTGCGGTACGTCTGGTCCACTTCCGCTTGCGGCAGTGGCTCGTCCGCCTCGTGCAGCAATCCACCAGGCGATTCGCTTCACGGTCGCAAGGTCGGCAACTTTGTATTGCAGCGCGCGTGCCGCGGCCTTTCGAAAGATCTCGGGCGCCACCTTGGTGCTCAGCTCCAACAGCCCGCGGACGAATTGATGCCGCTGAATTCCCGGCGCCTTCCGTACGAAGTCCAGGTAATCCGCGACCTCCTGGCCCAGCTCGCGCAGCCGCTGCGTCTCCGTGTCGGACTTGCGATGTCGGTTCTTCGGCTGATATCGCGGCTGCGGCTGCCCTGCCGGGCTGAACCGCTGCTGCTTGACATGCTCGGCAGGCAACGGGTACCGGGCCGCTTCCTGACGGCCTTGAAAGATCTTGATTGAGTCCGCGTACTGCAGCACTTTCACCTCGCCCCGGCGCTCGCCCGGCACCCAGTAGTAGTTGGCCTCGAACGCGATGTAGCCGTACTGATCGATCCGCCGCTCGTGCGTTTGATACGGCGGCGGGAGTTCTGGCGACAGCGCCGTGAGGAACGTCGCTTCATGCTCGAATGCTTTGACGGGAATCAGCTTTGCCTTGCCTTGCGGCCGATGCTCCATTCGCACGGTGGCCCATTGCAGCGCCTGCTGATTGAGGTCTTCCAGGCTTTGGAACGAGCGGCCCGGCAGGAAGTTCGTCTCCACCGTCCAGAAGCTGCGCTCCTCGCCCGCCTTGCGATTGGGATGAAGAATCGCGTGGCACAGGAAGCGGAAGCCGTAGAGTCGGCCGAACGCCTCCATTTCAGGCACGATGATGGCCCCCGCTCCGCTGCCCCGCAGCCGCGCCAAGTTCGTGTTGTCGATGACACACACCGGAGCCGAGCAGCCCCAGTGCATCAGCGACTCGTGAATAAAACATTTCATCGCGAAGCGGTTGAACGACCGGTAGAACTTGAGATACCGTCGCTTCGAGTAACGCAGGTATATCAGGCTGGCGATCAGTCGAGTGCGGCGGCCAGCGAGCGGCACTTGGTAAACCGTCGTGTCGTGCTGCATCTCCCCGCCCGGCTCATCCGCAACGCGATCGCAGCGCTGCGAAGCCGGCTGGCCGATGCCCGCGTCGCGCACCAGACGAGTCAGCGTCGAGTAACCGATTTGAACTCCCTCCTCCTCGACCAGCTTCTCATGCATTCGCTGCGCCCAGCCGCCGCACTCTCGGTAGAGCCGCTGCAACAGCTCGAAGTCCACTTGAATGCGATCGCGGCGTGGGCGGCCCGCCTCGTGCCTCCCGTGTTGGCGGACGATCTGCCGCACCGTGTTGCGGCTGATTCCGAACCGGCGGGCGATCTCCCGCAGCGGCATTCCCTGCTCGTGCAGCTTAAAGATTGCCAGGTTCATCTCGGGGTCGGCCATCGAACATCTCCAAGGCTTGTTGAAAGGCGGGCAGTTGAGCGAGCAGAGCCGTCGCCGACAGATTGGCTTCGACAAGGAACGCGGGGGTATTCAATGCTGCGCTGTGGCAACGGGATGTAATCAGCGCCATCATCTTGGACGTCTTGTTCAGGTCGCTCAGCAGCTGCCGCTCCACATCGCTGCAGACGTCGGGCCGAGCGAGCGTGTCTTTGATTTGCTGCAACGACCACTGCCAGTTGCCTTGCAGGATCGCTTCCCGCAACGGCGCCGGACCGCGGAAGCAGCCATCGGCTAGCAGCTGGATGTCGCGCAGACTGGGCGATCGCCCAGCGACCGCGCGGGATGAACTGTTCGATCTGCCCGCTGTCGGCCGTGTTCATGCGCATGAACGGCCGCAAGGTCTGCATGTAGGCGTAGACCGGGAACTTGCCCTGGCTGAGCAGGTCCTGCACGGCGGGAGTCATCTCGACCAGCAGCCCGCGGCGCATCGACACCCAGGCTTTGCTGCGGCCAAGTTGGGCGGCGATGTCCGCGACGCTCATCTGATGGGTGTCGACAAGCAGCTCGATGAAGCGAGCCTCTTCAAACGCGTTGAGTGACGTTTGTTTTTTGGTGCGCATCAGGCTCAGGATGCCCATCCCTTCCTCCTCTCCCAACGAGCGGCAGGGGACACAGTGAATGTGCAGCTTCTCGGCGGCGCGCAGCCGCTTGAAGCCATCGAGCAGGATGAACTGCGTGTCTCGCCACACGCCTGCCAGCGGGTTTTGAACGCCGCGATCGGCGACATCGGCCAGCAGGCGCGCTTCCTGAGCGGAATCACGAACACGGCAGCCTTCATGGCGCCGGTCGATCTGGCTGCATTCGATGGATAGAGACATGGCGGAGCCCGCGACACGCTTAGGGAGGCTGTTCATGAAGGAATTGAACAACATAGTCGCGGCGATTCTGATAGAGGAGGCTGTGTTGTCTCATGCGTTTCCGCAGCCGCGCGAGCAGCTCTTGGCGGCCGAACTCCTGGCGGCCGAGTAGCGAGAAGAGAAGTTCCACGTAGGGCAGCACGGGCGAAAGTTCCACCATCGCTTCGGTGAGTTGGATGCTGCCGGGCAGCTGTAGAGACAACGGCGCCGCGAGCGACGGAGGTGTCGGGAAAGATGGCGCGAGAGAAGCAGTGGAGGACGTGGCGTCTCGTGGAGTCGGTTCGGCGGGAGGCGGCTTGACTGCGGTGGAGGCCCGACTGACCGCGGTGGAACGCAAATCGTTGGATGATCCGCTCGGTGCACTGGACGTTGGCTTCGCTCTTCGGCCGTTCAGCCTCTTCTTCTTGACGCGTCCTGACTTCGTTCGATAGTATTCCGCGCTGCGACGATTCGACTGCTCGCGACGGTGTTGCTCACGGCAGCCGAACGGACAACGCAGATCAGTGCGGCCGGCGTTGGCCGGAGCCGTCAGGAATTCGATGCCGCAGTGGCGGCAACTGACGCGGCAGTCGCGCAAGTCGTCACGCTCACCCAGAGCGAGCTCTAGAGCGGTCCGATAAGACTGGATAGTGGGCTTAGCGCGATCGGTCTCGTGCCAATTTGGCGAATTCTCGAAGAACTCCCCGACCGCGATCGCCCAAAAGCCAAATTGTCAGGCAGGCTGTCATTATCTTTTTTCACACCCTCGTCTACGTCACCGTCGCTCACGCGTCGACCGTAGACGAGGTTTTTTTACGCGCTCGTCCACCAGCCCGGCCTGACCATCCGCGCCACCCTCCAATCCAGTCCTCTGCTGCTTGGAAAAAAGCAACACTCCACCCACTCATTCCTTCTCCAAGCAGTGGGTCAGCTTAGCCGAGCATGCCCGGGTCAGTTTTCCTGAGCGACATAGGCCAGGAAGCGGATC
>CBDCWT010000084.1:0-440064 GCA_965223305.1 Pirellulaceae bacterium
AGCTGCGCACGTGCGAAGAAGTACTGTTGTCGTGCCTGAAGTTCATCCGCTGCGTTGTCCTCTTTGGCTTGTTGTCTCCGATTCCAAAAGAGCTGCGCGTCATCTCGTAATGTTTTTGCCGCACCGACTTTGCGGTGTGCCAACCAGAGTTCCCAATAGGCAGCTTCGAGTTCGTGAACCAGGTTGCAAACAGCGACTTCCATTTCTTCAAGACTAATGTCTGCGTTCGATGGAGCTACGGATAGTGTCCCTGGATCGTCGTCGACCCTCCAGAGCTGGACGCCTCCCAGGTGTCGGATCACCTTGGCATTCTGCAGGCCGAGACGAATCGCGTCGGTGAGCGAAAGCTCCCAAGCTTCCTGCCCGGCGAAGGTGTTCTCGAGGACATCCACCTGCTCGATTGACGTCTCTTGTGCTGGCTCTTGTGTTGGCTCTTGTTCTAGCAGTTCGAGCAGCTGGTCGACGCGAGCTCCCAGTTGTCGTACGTCATCGCGGATCTGTCGAAGGTGTTCGGATACCGGCATAACAGACTCCGTCGTAGCCACTTTTCCATCGGCCGAGGCCGTGTGTTGCACCCACAACAGTAGGACCACGATCAAACCCGCGGCAGCGAGCCCAAACACTTGAATTGACCCACAAAACACCTGCCAGCGAAAACGCAACCATCTCATCGCAAGGCTCCTTCCTACAGACATAACCGAGAAGAGAAGCTGTGTCTCCTAATGGAGTAGGAGAGTTCTACTACCGAATTAGGAGCAGGTCAAGTCGAGTTTCTCAGCGGCGAGCAAGAGACTGACGTCCGAGGTTATCCGTCAAGGGACCGGGAGGGCGAGGCTCCTGCCGAGCCGGAGTACACCGGAGTGAAGGAGATTCATGCTGAGTTTCTGGAGCAGGAGCAGGAAGCAGGAGCAGGAAGCAGGAGCAGGAAGCAGGAGCAGGAAGCGGACGTCTGAGGTGATCGGTTAACGTTCGGGAGGGCGAGGCTCCTGCCGAGCCGGAGTAACTATGGGCCACCGTACCATGACAGCAGGACGATCACGAACGCTAGCGCACCGAGCGCCGAGTAGGCAAGTCTGGGGCTCACCCGCCACTTCAAGAAGTCAGTCATAGCACCCAGCCGATGCCAGAGATACAAGCCCGAGGGAAACGTCACCACGCTGAAGATCCACATGGCCCATCTCGGTGTGCCGGTGAGCAGCATCAGCGCGCAGTCTCCGATACCCTCGAAGGACCCGACGCCGATGTAGGCGCCGTTTGCAACCAAGCAGAAACCAGCAAAGAACCTACCCAGCTTCCCGACTGGCACCAGAACCAGCGGCAGGAGCGAACCGAGGATCGGCCCAGCCCACACGACGAGGCCGGGATGGGGGAGTTGCCCGTATTCGGTGTGCGAAATTGCAAGCGGCTCCAAGAACACTCTTCTCACCGTGCCGCCGGTGGCATAGGCCCCCACGACATGCCCCAACTCGTGAACCGCCATCATTCCATACCATGAGAGCAGTACGACCGAGGCAGCGAAGATCAGCTGATTGAACCGCATATCGACTCGCACTGCGGGCTAGGCTTGGCCACAAGACATAGTAGTAGGCACACTCCGTGTGCCGTAACCACGTTTCTCAAATAGCGGACGGCACGCGGAGCGTGCCTGCTACTTTGCCACGACTTCACGGGCATACGCGAATATAACGACTACCTACTGCAGGAAGAAATAATGCGGGAGTGAGACAAAGGCGTAGGCCGGAACAAGCGGCGCGAGAGATGTTGGTTTCTGGCAAGGACGTGACCGCCGCGCCGTTCCGGCGGCACCGGAGTCGTGTTCAATGTTGCGCGTGCTCCGGCGCGTGCCGGAACTGCGCGGCGTGGAAAATCGTCCGCAAGTGGATGGTCTCCTGCGCCGCTTGTTCCGGCCTACCGACTACCCACTACTTGCTACCTATTCTGGCGGGCGAACAACGGTGGCTTCCATACCAGGAGCCGCGATTTGTGCGATGGCTTTCTTGACCGGCGCCACGTAGGAGCTGATGTACCGTGTCGGCTGCTCGTTTGACAGCCTGAGTACTTCGCGGAGCACAGGCAGAGCCCGCTTGGCGGCGGGCCCGATGCGCCCCAACGTCTCCACCGCGGCGTAGTAGGGGTCCGTCTGGTTGCTGGGGATCATGCCGCCCCCACCTCCATACATGCCGCCTGCTTGCAACATAGCCATGGGCAGGCCGCCGTCAGATGTATCTGCAAGCTGAGTGAGAAGTTCGATCAGTTCGTCCACGGCCGGTTCTGCGCGTGGACCGAGTTTTCCTAGGGCGACGATGGCGTTTCGGAGGCCTAGTGGATTGGACGATGGTTTCACGAGTCTGACGCGCCGGGTCAGCGCGGGTACCAGCTCCTCGTTGTCTGGTTCAATCTCTATGATCGCCGTCGTCGCTGCGGACAGCATCGTCGCGTCGTTCGACCGGAGGCCATCTTGCAAGCGGCGATAGAGTCCCTCAACGTCGCGGATGGCGAGTCCTTCTTTCTTCGCGTACGCCACGACCAGATTCAGAGCGTCAGCGCGAACCGCCGCGACTTCGTCGTCAGGCAACTTCGTGAGCGACCGCATGAGTTGCTCACCCTCGTTCTCCACTGCCCATGCCATTTCGGTCAAGCCCACTGAACGGCCGGTGGTGGAATACACAACGTTCGAGAGGAAGTAGTTGACGAACGCCCGGCTCCGTGTCGTGCCCTGGACAATCTCGTTTTCGAGCGCTTTGATGACGACACCAGTCGGCATTTGCATGAGCACTTCGCGAGCCTGTTCGATCAACATGCCACGCGGTCCGGAGTCAATGATGCGTGCGCCATAACGGCGCATGAGGTGAAGAATCGCGGTAGTCGACCGAGTGGCCAGCGCCAGATCGTCCTCGCCCAAAGCCGCAAATGCGCTAATCGCCAGGGTCAATTGCGCCGGATTTCGCTCGGTCTTCAGTTCCGAGAGCCAGGTCGAATAGGTCTTGCCGCTGTAGGTCAGGGCGCCGGACTGCAGGATTGCCGTCTGGTCAAGTTCGTAGTCGTCTGCGCCGTAAACCAATTCGCTCGCTGGCTGATTTGCACCGACGCGGCTGGCTGCGGCTGCCCTGGGTGTGTTGGCGGCGGGCGGGATTCCAAGCCGTCCGGCGGATGTGGCCGATGCTGAACCACTTGTCACTAGATCACCTTCCGGGGAAGGCTGATGTCGGATCTCGACCAGCACCTGCTTTCCGCGGCGGACCGACACGGACCCCTGGCTCAGAACCAGTTCGTCGCTCGCTCCGACCAACTCGATCGCATACTCTCCAGAGCGAACGGTGATCGCGTTGTCGCCGGGGTGGACCTGCAGCTGCCTCACCGGTTCACCGGCACGGCGAATCCCGAGCTGGGCGCCGTCCGCGGCCCGCACCACGAGCTCACCTTGATCGGTTTTCAGGTAGATCAAGACCGCTGCAGAGACACCACCACAGATCAGCAGGCAGGCGAGCAGGCTGGTCCACCACGTCCAGCGCATAACACTCAGCTTGGCAGTTGGCGTCGCAGGAAACCGTTTCGGTGGCAAACTGGCAGTGTGCTGCGCGAATGATGAATCACTCGCCTGTTCCTTGACCTTGAGGCCGCGGTTGAGCAGCCGCGATAAATCGGCCCCCGCTACGAACGGCTCTAAGGCTGCAGCGACTTCCTGAGGACTTTCCAGGCGCTGATCGGGATCCTTGGCCAACATACGATCGATGATTGCTGCCAGTTCGGCTGGTAGCTCGGGCCGCTCTTCTTGAATCGAAGGGCTGGGCTTGTTCGCTAAAGCTGTCACCTTCTTCAGCAGCGTGTTGTACTGTGGCCCGTCGAACGGCGCCTGGCCTGTTAGCAGCTTGTACAGCGTCGCACCCAAACTGTAGATATCCGAGCGGATGTCGACTGCGTGGCTGTCCATCCCTTGCTCCGGAGACATGTAGTCCAGCGTCCCCATCAGCTGGCCGACCGTCGTCAGCTCGTTGGCGTGACTTGTGTGCTCCTCGCCGAGCAGCGCTAAGCCAAGGTCCAGAATCTTGACAAGCACCAGGCCATTGTCTCCGCCGCGCTGGGTGTGCCTACGCTGCAGCATTAGATTCGAAGGTTTGATGTCGCGGTGGACCAGGTGGTTTTCATGGGCGTATTGCAGACCAATCGCAGCTTGTCTGGCAATTTCGCAGGCGTCAGCCACCGGCAGCGGGCCCAGACGGCTGACCAAACGAGATAGATCCAGCCCATCGACGTGTTCCATGACCAGATAGTGCATGCCGTTCTCCTCTCCCGCATCGTTGGCGCGCACGATATTCGGGTGATCGAGCTGTCCGATCACCTCCATTTCTCGCTCGAAGCGCGCGATTGCCGCGGAGTTTGCCCACCGGCTGACCGGTAGGATCTTGAGGGCGACAGTTCGTTTCAGCTTACGGTGTGTGGCCTCGAAGACCGTTCCCATTCCCCCGGCGCCGAGTTGGCCCACGATCACATAGGGGCCGATGCGGTCCATTTCCCCAGCCGGCGGCGCCGCGGATCGGTACCCGGTGTCCAGCAGGCGGGCCAGTCCGCTCCGACAGGCAGGTTCTCCCTCGATCGAATCGACTGCTGCCGGCCGCCGGAGCTCGCTCACGAAAGTGTCGCTTTGTTCGCCCAACAGCGCCAGCGTGGACTGGCAATCGCCACATTCCTCGACGTGTTCCTCAATATTGTCGACCAAATGCGCAGGCAGCCGACCTTGCATATAGTCCGACAACTCGCTTTCTGACAGACACTTAGGCTGATTCATTTGGGTCTCCCTCTTGACCAAATCGGTCCGACCGCCGAGCCGCAGTCAGCCCGGCGGGTACACCCCCTATAGAAACAACGCAGCGATTGGACAGGAAAACAGCCTGCCAGGCCCGACCGAGTGTCGTACTCAAACCCCGCGTGCAGCGATCATGTTGATCCTGTCTTCTGCTTTCTTGACCGGATTTACAGGATCAACAGGATGGTCCGGCGACCATGACAAAATCAGCCGCTGGGCGTTAGCCCGGATTATTCATGAAGGTCGTCGCGAGAGGTTGTAAGTACGTTCGTGGCAAGGAAGGCGAGCAATTCTTCCGCAGGCGTATTGAAGCAATACGTCGAGGGAGAATTGTGAAGCATGACGAAGCCACGGATGGACTTACGACCTCGCAGCAGATCGCTCATGAATAATTCGGGTTAGCCCACGGTTTCGAATCATTGCTCTGATGTATCTCACCTCGCCCTTCCGATCGAAGCGCAATGAAAGTTTGACGAGACATCATCTTTCTGTCCCATTTTTTCTGTCATTCAAAGCAAGTTCGCAGACCTGGTTTTTTGACAGAAAGGTCGGGAGCGGGAAATCGACTGACCGTCCTCCTCTCCCGCATGCAGGTCTTGGCATCTCTGCGTCCTCTGTGTCTCTGTGTTTGAATCTCTTTGTGGGGCAGAGTTGTTTGTTTTTGAAGCACAGAGGCACAGAGATCGCAGAGGAAGCTATCTTTCTGTCTCAATGTTTCTGTCGTTCCACGCAGATTGTCACGCGTGGGATGGGTTACTCAAGCCATCTAGCTCTTCGCGTAGCCGGGCAAGTACCCTGGCCCGCGCTTTGTAGACGGTCCATACCGATACTCCCAGATCCTTCGCGACCTCGGCCGGTGTTTCGCTCTCGACGGTCGTTCGCCAAAACGCTTGCCAGGTATTTGCCTCAAAGTCCCCCCGCACTAACTCGAGCGCTCGTCGACGCACGCTGCTTCGTTCGACGACACCGTCCTGACTGGATAGCTCGGGTGGACGCTCCGGCAGTTGGTGGATTTGTTCCAGTGCAGCCGTCCCTCCAGCCGCTTGCGCACGGCCTTTCAATCGCCGGTAGTGGTCGCGAATCTTGTTGCGGGTGATCGTCCACAGCCAACCGCGAAAGCCGCCCTGACCGGCTTGCCGATCAAAACGGACAATATTTTGCGATACCGCCTGAAACACATCCTGCATCACATCGGCTGCATCATCCGGTTGCATGCCGGCTTGCCGAGCCCAGCGATAGACGACGGGACCATACAGCGCTGCCAACCGCCGCCAGGCCTCCGGGTCGGCAGCGCGGGCTCGTGAGAGCAAACTAGTCGAGGTCGAGTTGACCGGGTCGGAAGGAGCCATCTGGTCGCGCGAGCTACCGGTTTGCAGCCGGTCGTTGATTGACGAACACAAAACTGCCCAGCTTCGAGGCGGTGAGAATGTCTTGCCGGCCGTCATCGTTCAGGTCTGCGATCGTCACCTGTACGCCCACGCCGCTGCGGGTGTCAATCAAATGCGGCTCGAATCGGACTGTGCCGTCTTCTCGCTTGAGCCGGAACCAATAGAGGACCGGCGCGGCGCCAGGTTCGATGTCTCCCTGGGGACCGTGCGCCCACATCCGCTTACCCACCACCAGGTCCTCGAGTCCATCGCCGTCGATATCTCCCACATCCAGCGCGTGGGGCTGAGTAAACGCCACGCCGTAGCGGTCGATCTCCGAGCGCGTGCCCATAATCTGATGCATGCGAAAAGCGATTTCCCCATCGTCGCGATGCTGCTCGAACCAGGCCAGTCCCCACTCGTGAGCGTCGAGGCTGGTGATCACATCCCCATCGCCGTCGCCGTCGACATCCTGGACAAACATCTGCGCGCCGCCGCGGCCTGGGGAGAACCGCTGGGGATGCCAGTCCCAGACCGTGTTGGCTTGCTCCGGCTGAGCAAACCAACCATCGTTGATTACCAGGTCCAAACGTCCGTCTCCATTCAGATCTCCCACTCCAGTGCCGTGATAGAACTGCGGCCAATCGTGAGGGTCCGAGAGCGGCTGGAACCGCCAAGGCTTGCGGGGAGCGTCCCAAACCGGCTCAATCCAACCCCAGCGGCCCTCCCAGTGGCAAATCAGCTGAGGCCGCCCGTCGCCGTCCATGTCGACCAGCGTGGGTGACTCGCCCCGGACCCTCTCAAAGGCGTAGTGTTTCGGCCAAGGTCCAGCGTTATCGTGATCGACGCCGGCACCAGGGTTTTCGTACCAGTATGCCGCGTGCTTGTGCACTCGGCCGAGCACCAAGATGTCGGGCCAGCCGTCACCGCTAAAGTCGTGCACAAACGAGAACATACTGTTGGAAGGACTTCGCTGAGGTACCTGGACCACGGCGGGGTAAAAGGCGTGTGCCGACGTGAACTCGGGACCCGCGTACCAGTAGGGTCCCGCGACCACGTCGGCATACCCGTCCCGGTTGATGTCACCTGTGTGAATACCATCGCAGTAGTACTCACGCGCCAGCACGGTTTTCTGAAATTCACTTGGCGCGCCGGCCTGCTGAGGATCGTCAGCTGGTTGCCCACCGGTCTGTGGTGTGACCGCCTCGGCGAACTGCGCCAGGATGTGATTCAGCCGGGTGTCGCTGCGGCCGGCCTCGAGCTGGCCCCAATCGGCTTCGGCCGCGACGAGGATCGCGTTCTGGCTGGGGAGCAACGCGCAGTAGTTGCCGCGGACCCCGATCGCCATGACCAGGTCGGTCGGAGCATCCGGCCAGGTCGGCGCAGTGGGGTGCAAGCGGCCCCTGGCGTTAAACCACCAGTTAAAACCGTAGACTCCGGCGCCGAACTCGGTGAAGTGATCGGACCCGCCGCCAAAACTCTCGATTTGTAGGTAATCGTTCGTCTCCGCGTCGGCGGTGTGTGGCAGGTCTGCCGGCACTTGTCGCCGCATCACCTCGTCCCATAGATGGCCCGGAATCAGCTGCCGGCCGTCCCACTGCCCGCGGTGTAGCCAGAACCAGGCGATGCGGGCGAAGTCGCGGACCGAGGCTTCGAGCCGGCGGGTCCGGCTGGCAAAGGTGAGCCCGTCTGCGAGCCCCAGAGCGCCCAGACGACTGGGATCGTTCGCCACCGACCCAGGATCGTCCGCAAAGATCCGATCGAAGATCGTCTGCTGGTAGAGCTGGATGCCGTAGTCGTTATAAGCCCAGGCAGCCCCCGGCGCCTCTGGCCGCGCATAGCCGCTGGTCATGTTGGCCAGCTGGCGCAATGTCATTGAGCGGTCCTTCTCTGACAACTCCCAACCGAACTCGGTCAGCGGAGTGTCGACGCCGTCGACCTTGCCCTCGGCAATCGCAAACAACAACAGCGTGCCCAGCACCGGCTTGGCTGCCGAGAACCAGTCAGATGTTAGTGACTGATCGCCCCAACGTTGGACTATGTAACCGTGCTTGACCACGGCTCCTCGGCCGCCCAGCGCCTCGGCTAGTTGCTCCAGCCGGTCAGCACGGAGTCCAAGCTTTAGTGGCGAGACCGTTTGCCATGTCTGCTGGGGAAAGCGAGCTCGCGGCTCCGCAGCGGCCACTTTGAACAGCGCGACCCAATCTTGGTCCGGTTCGGCTGGCGGCGGGCCCAACGCCGCCCAACTGCCGCCTGCCAACTGCCGCGGCTGACCACGGAATTCGCCGCTTCGAGGGTCGTACCAGCGCTGCTCGAACGTCCCCTCCGCAGCGGACAAGTCGAGTTGACCGGTTGACGTAGCAACCGGCAGATAGACCGCGTACACCTGGCCAGGCAGGCAAAACACCTGCGGGCCCAGAGGCGTGGTTTTTCCTTTGCCCACCCCCACTTCGATCGTGGCCGCGCCGCGGACGAGACGGTCGTCCGGATGCATCTTCCAAAAAGGCAGTTCGTCTTGCATGAACTTGCGCGCGTTCCAGAGATATGCCCAGAGTGCGTCCCGCTGCTCGCTTTGGAACGTGTCCACATCAAGCAGTCCCTCCAGAATGAACTCGATCATGCCACCCGAAAAATAGGTGGGCCACAGTTTCTGTTTGCGATGTAGCTCGGCGTCGTCGACCGGTACCCACGACTTCCCCTGGCCGGCGTCGATTGTGAACTCGTCCAACGAGACCGGCAGCGGACGACCGGCTTGCCGGGTCGCTTGGTGGATCGCTTCGGCCACCTGGTCGATACGGCGTTGATTCAGCTGTATCGATGTGAGACCGAATCGTTCATCTCCGAAGGTGAACTGTAACGCCTTGGTTGGATCACCTGCCGAATGGACGGTCACAGGGTGGCTGTAAGGGTCTACCGCCCGTACGTAGTCGGCGAAAGCGCGCACCCGCTCAGCGCCGAAATCGAAGGCGATGTTGTATTCCTCACAAAGATTCCACTCCAATGCGAGGTGATGGCCAAATCTGGCGATCATCTCACGGTAGTACAGTTTGCGCTCGACCCCCAGTTCGCCGTTGTCAAGCTCTTGTTTGTTGGCCTTCTCTGCCTCGTTGAACACCAGGTGCAAGAAGATCCCTTTGCGCTGCGCGTGGGAGAATACTTCATTCCACTGGTCGAGCTTGCTGACGTCAAAGTGGAGGTTGTCGTTTTCTGGCGAACCTTGGGACTGTGGCTGCTTGGCCCACGGCCAGACATCCTGGCCGTCGCCGCCAACGTTCATCAGCAGCGCGTAGAGGCTGTTGACATGTTTCGAAGCCAGGTAGTTGAGTGCGCCGATGATTGCTCGCCCGCGGCCGTCTCCCCAATCGGGATCACCGGTTTGCCAGTCGTCGCGGTGTGCATCGTACTTGTGGCTGGGCGGTGTATCGTCGAAGCCGGCGTAGGCCAAGAAGTTCTCCGGCGAGTCGGTGCCGCCGCGGAGCCAGTAGGGGCCGTCGCGAAACTTGAGATAGTGTTTACCGACGTATTCGAGCCGCCCCCACTTGAGAAACCCAGGTGCTTGCTCGTCGCGAGGTCCAACGGTGAAGCTGCCACTGGCCCCGTCCCAGGCGGTCGGTGAGCCCGCATCGTGACGTAGATCGACCGCGATCTTTTCACCGCGCCGAAACGACGCGCGGTACTTCCAATCGCCCGGCTGGTTCGCCGAGAACCTCACCCGCCAGACGTTGCCGTGCGCACCGCCGGCGCCGTCACCGGCAAAGAAACCTGGCACTTCCCAAGTCCCCCCGTCCGGTGCAGTCAAGGTCACCTGGAGGCGATAGTCCAAAAACGGATTCGGATCGTCGTCCGTCTCCCGCGCTGTCGGGCCGGCAAAGGAAAGGGTGATCGGCTGCCAGACTCGCAGCTCACCGCTGATTGACATTCCCGTCGACTCGTCGCCGTGGCTTCGCGATGTGGTCAGGAGTGCCGTCAGCAGTACCAGCGCCAAAACCGTCCATCCGGTCTTCATAACTCTTGCTCCCACTCACTGGAACCGGTCTGTCGATGCCGCCTGCCGTTCGACCCCGGGTGGACACCTCCGACCGAGGACATTCGTATCCCGTCGCTTCTTCAGCACGTAGGCTGTGACAAGGCCTTGTTTGAGAGGGGCCGGTAAGCTGGCCTGGACATTATACCCGGATTGTTTGTGGGCAATCTGCGGGGATGAGTGGGGGGGCCGGGCGATCGGGAGGACGAGGTGATCGGGAGGGCGAGGTGATCGGGAGCGCGAGGTGATCGGGAGGGCGAGGCTCCTGCCGAGCCGAAGGAGCAAGTAACGGCTCCGCCGGAGCGTCGCCCTCCCAGACATTCGGTCGCCCTTCCGGACCTTCGGTCGCCCTCCGAAGAACTCGGTCACCCTCCCGAGAATTCGTCCTCCCGGACAATCAGTCGTCTACCCGGATGATGCGGGCGCCTGACGGAACGACACGAACCACGATCGACCAGGTCGAATCGGTCCGGTGGCAGGCTCCCTGTTCGGATGGTTACGGCACACGGAGTGTGCCTACTACTTTGTGCTCGCGATCAGCGGCGCGACCCCATTACTTTTGCGTGTCCAGTGCAACTATTCTGCATACCGCAGCCCCCTGTGTCGCGATACGTTTCCGTTAGGCCTGGAAATGAATGTCACCGACTAAGGAAAGGCAGAAAGAAGCGGAGGTCCTGTTATCAACGAAATGCCCGCTTCAACAGCTAAGGAAAGCGGATTCAACAGTGTTCCATCGAATGTAGAAACTGGACTGCAGGAGAATTCGATGACTGAAGGCAATCGACGCATTTTCATCAAAGCGACATTAACCAGTGCACCGGGAGTGATCGACCATCGCTCCGATGCCGCGGCTTTCTCCGAGCAAGAAGACGACCTCGCGGACTTGCTGCGCGACTTGCAACTCGACCCGGCGCGTGACAAAAACGACAGCAACAGCGCGGGACCGCGACAACTTGTCTGCGAGGCCGTTTTTGAACCACACACGGGGGATTCACTGGTGGTTCGAGCGAGCGATACCCCACGATCGTCCTCGGTTTCCGTTGGAGAAGCATCATGTCGAAAACAACGGGATCAAGAACTGGAGCCGTAGCGGCTCCGTCGTTGCTCAATGGCCGGACCGCGTGTGGACAATGAGCAACTCGGACTCTGCCACCGGTTGAAGACGCCGCCCGGTGGTCCGTGGACGAAAACAGCCGGACGGAGTCGCCCGGCTGCCTCTTGCCCGCTGTCGCTGTCGAACTGGTCTATCTCAGCAACTCCGGTGTCAGCACCAGGTAAGTGCCTTCCTCGCTGGCCGCCCGCAGCACCACCGACTGGTTGTTCGAGATCAACACTCGAGAGCCAGTCTCGCCGTCATAGGTTGGTGCGCCCGCCCGATCCAACTTCATGGCTAACATGATCCTCGCGTCCGCTTGGATATGTGGTGTCACCTCGATACGGATCCCGTCGACCTCGACGCGAGAACACTTACCGGTATCGCACGTGATCGCAGGGGCCTGTTTCGCCTCGATCAGCTGGTTCTTCTTCATGATCCGCAGCGACGCCGAGAACTGATCGCTATCAGCCAGCAAGACGTTCCCGCTCTGAAATACTTTGAACTCGGTCATGTTGTCATGCTTGTCTGTCAGCACTTCGACATGCATCCTCACCCTGGCCTGTTTCACGTTGACCAGCTGTGGCCAAATGATCCGCGGCAGCTCGAGGGTTACTTTCCCGTCTGAACCCACGAGTGTGTACTGGTCGGTTCCAGCGATGAGTGCACCATCCGGGAGGCTGCTCACGGCGATCGGAGCGACGACAGGAGGTTGAGCCACAACGGCATCCGTTGCTTGCTGCTGTGTAGTTCCTTTCGTTGAAGCAACGGGTTGTTCTACTACTGCCGCACCTGCCGCACCCGCCACACCCGCCACACCTGCCACACCCGTTACTCCCGTGACCATCACACGGTCTCCCGGCAACAACTTGATATTGTCTTCCGGCCTTCGCTCGTTGTCAGTTCCTTGCCAACGAACGGAAATCGCCGCTTTATCGCCGGCGACTGTAGACCGGCGTATCACGATTTTCGCGGAACTGAAGTCGGCCCCCGGAAACGCCGTATCGAGGACGCTACTAAGGTCGGTGTTGGCTGTACACGGCAGCCTCCACGCGAAGTCGCCCGCCCGCTCGGTCTTGAGCATCACGTAGATCGCTTTGCTGTTGTCACGCAGCACTTCGACCGTGACTCCCGGCTGTCCAGGAGCGATCCCCAACCTCTGATTCACAGCTTCGGGTGATTTCCTTCACGGTCTTACCCGCAACTGGGATGTCGCCAAATTCTAGACTCACCATCCCTTCCGGATTCACCAGATAGACCCCACCGACCCCGGAACTGGACGTAGAAGGTCCAGCGGCCGTGGGGTTGCCAGTCGCCGTGATCTTGATCAAGTCTGGTGCACCCACACGGTAGGGCACGAGCCCGGTCCTGGCGAGAGCCGCTTGTCGTGTTTCAGCAGCAGACTCTGCGACCTCGACGGGTGCTCGAGCAGCGGGTTCTTCGTCTGCCGCCACCACTTCGATGCGAATCGACTGGATCAGAACGAGCCCTGAGAGCAACATCGGTAGCAAGAACTTTGTCATTTTCGATTCCTCCTTGAATCGTGAACGAACGAGCCGCCGAATTCGGCTAGATAAGACACCACCTCGAGCGGCGACAGATCCCGAGGGTGGTAGCGAAGTAAACTCTGCGACCTTCAGCAGCGTCGACGGATAGGACCCCTGGAAGTTCCGTTCGTGGTTACCCATGGCGATCTCGTCGCAGGCCCATTCAGCAGCCTCGTCGCAGGCGCGAACTGCCTTCCAGGCGAGCGGGTTAAACCACTGAGGGAGAGCCAGCAGACGAATCGTGGCAGATTTCCAAAGATCGCCACGCGCCAGGTGCGCCAGCTCATGGCGTAAGATCGCTACACGTTCGTTCCCCTCCAGAGCCGACCACAGGCGTTGCGGAGCTAAGATCAAGTAAAAGAACGGTACGAAGCACAACAGAGGCCCAGTTCGGTCTGTGATCCGAAACTGCACCTTGCCTCTTGTTGCGGTCTCACCGATCAGCGCCTCCCATTCATTGTTCCACTGGGCGTTCAGCGGAGAGCGGCCGTAGGGAAGGGTGTAGAGCAATAAAATGTACTTCCGGAGCAGACGAAAGGCCGCGACCGCAGCCCCTCCGACCCAAAAAACTGTTGCGCAAGCCGACAGCAAAACGAATGAGCTTCCCGTCGTGAGCGGCGCGGGGGAGACGGTCCGCTCGACTTTCCCATCCGGTTCCCATACCTGCCCCGCGACCAACGTACCTTCGGCGCTCGTGTCCACAATGCTGGAGTTTGCGACCGGCAAGCTCAGTACCACAGGAAAAAACGCCCAACCTTGCAGCAACACCAAACACCAAGCAACCCGATGGATTGCCGGCGAGTGTACCCGGCACGCCCGTAGCAGCAGCGTGGCAACACCCGCCGCAAAGGTAGTGCACACAGTCGTACGGAGCAGCGTTAGCGCGATCCCTTCCATTTCCGTTTTTTCCTACTTTCACTTTTCAGACGTTCTTCCGCATCGGCCACCAGCTGTTTCAGTTCGCTTAGTTCTGCTGCGGAAATGGACTCGCGATTCACCAGATGCGCCACGAGCGGTGTGACCTGCCCATCGCTCACGCGCTCGACGAGCAGGTCTAGATCCGCACCACGAACTTCTTCGGCTGTCACGACTGCCGAGTATTTTGCCGGACGCTCTTTCGACTTGGTCGCCACACCTTTTTTCACCAGCCGATTGAGCCGCGTTTGGACAGTGGTGTAACCGATCGGGAGTCCCAGCGATTGCTGCGCCTCCAAAATCGTCACGCCCCCTTCACGCCAGAGCATTTGCAGCAGTTCAAGTTCTCCCGCAGCAAGCCGCGGTAGTTGATGA
The DNA here is from genome assembly GCA_965223305.1 of Pirellulaceae bacterium. Classification (GTDB taxonomy): domain Bacteria; phylum Planctomycetota; class Planctomycetia; order Pirellulales; family Pirellulaceae; genus CBDCWT01. The sequence goes on from CBDCWT010000084.1 coordinate 14,126, forward strand.
CGGCGTTTTTTTCATGGCAACAGCGGGACTCGCCCCCTGTTGTTCGTCCGAACAACGTCGTAGCGAATCGCCTTTAGGTCTTCTTTAGGTTTCTAAGTCAACGGGTTTGATTTTGGGACAAGCGAATGAGCCGGAATCTGTCGGAATTCGCTTGTGGGAACCGTGGGCTAACGCCCAGCGGCTGATGTCGCAGTAGCACGCTCGGCCGTCCAGTGATGTCATGCGGCAGATTGTTACGACTTGGGTCATAGTTGGCAAGATCAATTGTGGCTGGCACTCGATCGTCTAACCGGGGGTCTACCGCGAACTCGATCGTGTAACCGCGACGCAGAGGGGACCTGCCGCGAGAAGCTGTGCAAAAACCGTCAATCGCAGACCGGCAGGGCCCCGACGCCGAGCGTGAATGCTCGGAGTGGGACGCATCGCGGTTGAGTGTTGTTGTGACGCCGCGAACGCGTGGGGCCTGGATTGGCATAGCTGAGGTTGTTGCTCTTGTGGCGGACGGCTCACGGAGTGAGCCTGCTACTATGATTGCGGACGGCTCGCGGAGTGAGTTTGTTACCAGAGACGCTCGACGGCTTCCGCAAATCGCTCCGGCGAGAGCGGATCGAAGGGAAAGTAGAGCGATGGCTCGATCAACTCTAACTCCATCAGCGCAATTCCCTTTCCACCCTCTAGACGGACCAGGTCAACGCGGGCATAGAGCACTTGCGTGCCGATTGCCTCGACTGCCTGAGCACCGACGCTCAGCATGTCTTCATCGGGTGTGGCCGTTCGCACGATGCCGCCGTGCTCTTCCTGGACTCGAAAATCACCGCTCCGCGGCCTCTTCAAGACTGTGTGGCTGTAGGTTCCGCCAAAATAAAACAGCGAATACTCTCCCACTGTCTCGATGGTCTCCAGGTACGGCTGAACCATGACTTCACGATCGCGTAGCACGTTGTGGGCGACCCGTAGCTCGGCAGAGTTCTCGAGCCTGAATGTGTCGTCCGCATTGGCGCCGATGACCGGTTTAACAACGACTCGCTCGGTGCCACACTCGTCCTTGAGTTTGCTCCAGCGATGGGGGTCGAGCCCAGTGGTCCACAACGTAGGCACGACTGGAACCCCTCGTTCCTCCAGATCGCGGAGATAAGTCTTGTGGATGTTCCAGCGCACAACTTCCAGATGGTTCTCAAGGCGCGCATGCGATCGATCGATCTCCTCGAGCGCCTTCAGGAAACGAGCGACATCGTTTTGATAGTCCCATGTCGAACGGATGACGACCAGGTCGCAGTCGTCCCAACAAGTTGTTGACGTCGTCCAGGGAACGGTCTCGACTTGCCAGCCTCGGGAGGCCATCGGTTCGCTGACGAGGTCGTCATAGATATAAAACCCATCGGGCTGGTCCATCGTCAAGAACACGCAGCGTCGCATAGAATAGAATTGAGGTTCAAGAGTACGAGAACGAGAACTGCGGCGACCAGTGGCCAGCCGAACAAGGTGCTACCGTAATGAACCGAGCCGACGAGCAAAAGACCACGTATCGCTTGGAAATGTCGAGCCCAGATGACTTGCGGCGCGCGGCGACGGCAGTTGTTGAACTGGATGTCCGACGTGTGGAGATCGCCTGTCCTGAGTTTAATTGGTTCTTGCACCAAGCGGTGGGGGCCGAATTCCGCTGGGGCGGCCGCGGGGACTGGGGACCGCAAGAGTGGTCGGCGTACGTGGATCGCGCGGAGCTGGAGACGTGGGTGGCGTACGTGTCAGGAGCTCCCGCTGGTTACTACGAGCTGGAAAAACAAGACGACGGCAGCATGAGAATTCTGCGTTTCGGGCTGCGACGACCGTTCTTCGGCCGGGGGTTCGGCGGCGCGCTGCTGACCAAGGCAGTCGAGCGAGCTTGGCAGTCCGGTGCCAACCGTGTCTGGTTGACGACTTGCTCGCACGACCACCCGCATGCGCTGAGCAACTATCTTGGACGTGGGTTTCGGCTGGTCGAGGAATCAGTCGGGCCGTCCAATCCGCCCTGCCAGTCGGCGCTGTTCATGACCCGGCGGGACTAAGCCTCGCGGTGAATGACAGGCCGCGACACCCGAATCAGCCGGACCGCGTTAGCGGCCGGTTTACGGTTCGCTCGATAACATGGACCGCGAGATTCCGAACCTCCTCCGGCAGGCACTCGATCGTCTCACCCGGAGGCCTACCGCGAACTCGATCGTTTAACCGCGACGCAGAGGGGACCTGCCGCGAGAAGCTGTGCAAAAACCGTCAAGTGCAGACCGGCAGGGCCCCGACGCCGAGCGGGACGTAGTGCGGTTGAGTATTGCTGTGATGCTGTTGGCTTTGCGCAGCCGGTCTCCCGACCTACTACAATGGTCGCAACCCGCCAACATTGCTGGTGTTGTTGCCGTGTTCCAAGCCTTCCCCACCGCTTCCCGAGGTCGCCCTATGTCAGCGCACACTTGCTGGATGTCGAGCGTTACGTTGTTACTGACTTGCTGCTGCAGCGCGTTCGCACTCGAGGAGGCCAACATCCAACGGTATCTGGAACGGCCGATCATCGGTAGCGAGACGACGCTCGCCGAGGTTCAGCGGTATACCGAGCGGGGCGTGCCCCGCAGTGGTTAAAACCCAAACACCGCTTCTCGGCCATTGATGGTCGACATTGCCTCCACGACCTCCGGATCGACATTCTCCGAAAGAAAACGAATCGATCCGTCGCCCATGGCGACGTTACAACCGCCTGGCGATGGGCCACCAATTCCGTCGGGTCCATTGATATACGGCTGTTTGGTAAATGACCGCATGGTGGCGCGTCCACCCGCAATCCAGGGGCCGAACTCTGCTGTCGCTTCGGAGATCATCACCGTGTTCGATGTGCCGTCCTTGATATCGCGGATACTTGTCTTGCGGTTGACGCCGAAAATACCGGCCCGCTCGTTCGTGACCGGCAGCAAGTGAGCGTTCTTGCCACGCCCGGCGATGCCGACATAGTGACTCTCGGCTGGACCGTCGTTCGCAGCGCCATGGCTCGGATGCCGATACGCGCGCACCTGGGTGGTGGCGGCTTCGTTGTTCGTTTGGTCGTCCCAGGCTTCTTCAAAATCGATCGTTTCGTGAACCGGCTGCTCATTAATGAACGGCAGGATAGAAGCCATCCAGCTGAGCCGTTCTTCAGGATTCAGTTTCTCGTTAGGATGCGTTCCAGCTGGGAAGCTCTTGTAGGCGTCGTGATAGTTGTGCAATGCCAGAGCGATTTGTTTTAGGTTGTTGGCCGATACCTGGCGTCGCGCCGCTGCGCGGGCCGACGATACCGCCGGTAGCAACAGCCCTGCCACCGTGGCGACGGTTACGATCTCCTGCCCGTTTCCGAAGCTGCTCACCAGCGGAATGCCAGGAACCGATTTCCGAGACGTGACCACGATTCCCTCTGCGTCGATCGTGTGCACCGTCACGTTAGGAAACAAGGGTCGTACCACCAACTCCGCCGGCGGTACCGCTGCCATGGTGATCGGCAGTTCTGCATCAGGTGGAAGAAGCTGGTTCTTCTTGAGCGAAATCGAGCTCCCAGACAGGATCGCCGGTGCCAACTTGACGAATGCCTGCCAGCTTACCCGTGGATCTCCCACTGAAATCGACCCAAAACTCTTTGGCAGCTCGGCCAGCGCGCCAGCCTGTGCCGGTGATGGCTGCCAGCGGTCGAGTTTGCCGTCGAGTCGCAGCAAAGTAGCTTCGACCGACTGTGGCATCAAGCCAGCAACCAGCCATTCCTCGTGGACTCCCAGCGCCCCGACCTGCGCCCCGGCGAATTCGAACAGAATAAGCTCGTGTTCCTTCTTCTGAACACGATGCCAGGCGAACTTGCCTTGCGAAGACTGTTTCGCCATCTCCAGCACCCGGTCGAGGGCGGCTCGGACTTTGGTGGCGTCGTCCACCTCGACCGCGAGACCCATGCCAGTCCCCAGAAATCCCTGATCGGGGTCGGAGAAGGCGCATACGACGTCACCCATCGATGCCAACAGCTCGCCTTGGGGGTCAATTGCCTCAGACAAGCTGCGGAGGAATTGATCCACTTGTGCTGCCGCCTTGGGCGGACTGAACATGGCACCCGCGCGGACGAGTTGAGTGAGGGCGTCCCAAGAGGCAGATGGGTCGATCCGGGTCGCGTAGAATCCACTGGTGTTGACAGGCAAGGGTGGCAGATCCGCCAACGTCATGGGCCCTTGATTCGTGAGAGCGAGGACGCCGGACCGTCGCCCCTGGACCTCGACGGACGTGCTCGACCATAGCGCCCGGCCTTGGAAACCAGATCGATGAGCGACGGTTCCCACATTATGCAGACCGAGGTTCTCCAGGAGGTCACCGAAGGTCTTTTCGGGTTGCGATGGCAGGGGCATTTTTTTGAGCGACTTTCGTACAGATTCAAAGTCCAGCCACCAGCCGGATGTCGTTTCAAAGCTCCGTTGGTTGCTGTGTTTTTTCCAATCTGAGTTCGTCGTCAGATTCGGAGCTTGACGGGAAGCCACTGCCAACATGGAGGCAACCGAGTTGGGGCCGGCTACGACTACCAGGTGGTCGCCTTCCGCCCACATACCCACTTCGATGCCGGGCGTGTTTGGAACTAGCGTGCTGGTTACCGATCTGCCAATCTGTTCCCGTGTGTTAAATCGAGCTCCCACCATCCCACCGATGTTCTTTGCTAAGCCGCTCAGCAGGGGTTCCAACTTCGCCGCCTCGTGGAACACGATCGTCGCCTGCGGCACAGAGGGGTCTTCCGGATCGGGCAACGAAATAGCGAGCGAGGCGCCATGCGCCCCGACGTGCTGCACGGCCTGGTTGACTTGCGGGTTGTTGCTTGCGCCGGAGAGCTGGCTCGCGAATTTGAGTACCTTCTCAACGACCTCCACCAAGCCGGACTCGTATATCGCCTCGTGGGCTGCAGTCTTCTGCCACCCCTGAGAATGCATCTCCGCTCCGTCGTGCTGCAAGAACAGGACCGTTTGGGCTGGAAGCAGTTCTTCGACCGCTCGGGGCGCATCATTCTGGGCGCTCATCACGGTCAGCGCTGCAGTGACCGCGGCGATCCCAGCGAACATTTGCATCCAGAATCTTCTGTTGCCGTGTAACATCCTGAAGTTCTCCTCTAATTCGACGACGAGTGGTGTTCAAAGCGGCAGCATGTTTCACTTAATACGTTCGGCTTCGGTGACGTCTACGACGCCATCGGCATTGAGATCTATCTTCTGAAACTCGGAACGCAAACCGGGGAACTCGCGCCTGGCAAGCTCACCATCGCGATTGCGATCCATCCGTTGAAACCAGCGCGGTCCTGTGCGATTCGAAGCGGAGCCGCCGGCAGCTCGCAGGGTTTGATTCAAATCGTCAAAACCGCGGAACTCAGGTTGACCGGGACCGAGTGACAGTTGATAGAGTTGCGGGACTTCAGATTCAGAGATCGTTCCAGTTCCGTCACGATCCCAGAGCGCAATTCGGGAAGTCGCCGCAACGACTTCACCGCGCCCCAGCCGGCTGTTTCTGTCGCTGTCCAGAATCTGAAACAGGTCGCGGCCCCGGTTGCGGAACGTCAACCTGGTCCGGCTGCCCGCGAACCCCGTTCGGCGGTCTACGACCGAAGTGACTTCCTCGGCAAACAGCCGGCCGTCACTGTCCCGATCGAACTGGTCGAATGACGCGGCAAAGCCGGAATCCGTCGAAAGCTCGTCCTTTTCTAGGTAGTTGTTGCTGTCTCGATCGGCCGACTCGAAGAGACGCAACATGGCCTGCCGCGCCACATCCGTTGCAATCTTAACTTCCGCGATTTCGAGCTGCACGTCGTTGATCGTCACGCTCGCCAGACCGCTGGGCGCGCGGCGCACCGATATCTCGGGCTTGTTCGCTGGTCGTGTCACTTCGACGACTTGCGATTGCCGGTCTCGCTGTCCGAGCCGCACAAGCAGCTCTAAATTCGGAGTTGGATTGAGAACTAGATACCGAAGCTCTTCGACGTCGAGCCGCGAGTTCGAGTCTGCGTCGTACCGCGCGAATACACGCGGCTCGATGCCGAGGTCGGAAGCGGTCAAATCGCGACTGGCAACCGAGGTGTTTCCGATCGTCTTGTTGTCCGCAGGGCCGTAGCGTCGCCAGAGTTGTCGCAAGAGGTCGGTCGGGGCAGTTCCCGGGCTCAGCGTGAAGAACGGCAGCCCATCGTCTGATTCCTCTCGCCGCCGAAGGACGGAGTTTGACGCAGGAGTCAACTCAGCAAGGGCAAACGTTCCATCGTCGTCCAGATCTCGTCTTCTTAGGGAGTCCATAGCCTGTCCGATTTCGTCCCGCGACAAAGCTCCGTCACTACTCCGATCGAGCAAACTAAACAGGACGGTTCCGGCAGTTCCAGTGCCGTAGGCCGCGCGGGCTCCGCGGCTTGCCTGTTCGTTTGGCACTTGGAGAGGACCACGATTCTGGCCGATGAAGAAGCGGGCAAGTTCCTCCTGGTCAATCGTTCCGTCTAATGGACGCCGGTCTGCGGACCAAAGACCGGGTTGCCGCAGGAGCTGAACCAGCTCTTCCGAGGCGGCGTCGTTTTCGAGGGCGGTCTGTGCGTCGATTTCGTCCCGGCTTAGCCGGCCATTCTCGTCTCGATCAACTGAGTGAAAGAACGCCGCTATCTGCTTGCGCCAGGGTGCGTCAAACGGTGCGCCCGCCACCTCAATGGTCATCCGGATGAAGATCGGATAGTCGCGATGGAAGTAGATGATGTCGCGGGTTGCTGCAGGTATGTGTTCGCTCGCATCCGACTGATGCTTGTCAGCCGCGAGCGCACCGCATGCCGGCAACAGGCAGAGCAATACAAGACATAGGAGTCGGTGGCCGTTCATGTCAGGATCTCGTCGAGTGGCTTCGCCTCTGGGTCGGTGATACGAATCGGGCGGCCCACGTTCGATAGGTTCTGTTTCATCGGATCAACTCCGACGGCGCGGCAAATCGTGGCGAGCAAGTCGGCAGCTGTTACCGGACGATCTTTGACGCGCATGCCGTCAGCAGTTGTTTCACCCAGGTACTGTCCGCCTTTGATGCCGCCGCCGCATAGTACGGTCGTCCAGGACGTCGCCCAATGGTCGCGACCGCTGCTACCGTTGATCCGAGGGGTGCGACCGAACTCGCCCATCCAGACGACCAGAGTCGAATCGAGCAGCCCTCGAAGTTGTAAGTCCTCCAATAGCGTCGCCCAGCCGGGGTCGAGTATCGAGGAGAGCGCCTTCACGCCGTCAAAGTTGTTCGAATGTGTGTCCCAGCCGAAATTCTGATTGCTGTCGACGCCGTTCAGCGAGACTTCTACAAACGGCACACCGCGCTCTACCAACCGCCGAGCCAACAGACAGCCCTGACCGAACTGATGGCGTCCGTAGGCGTCCCGCAACGCGCTGTCTTCCTCCGCCAGCTCGAAGGCGCCGGCGGCCTGAGACCTCATCATGCGGGTCGCCTGCCGGTAGGCGGATTCATGGCTACTAGTGGGCACGCTGGGATGAGAAGCCCTGAACTCGGCGTCGAAATCAGCGAGTTCAGCTAGCCGCTTATCTGCCCGCCGCTGCGAGACTGTTTCTGGCTGATTCAGGTCCCTTACTCTCAACGATTGTTCATCGCCGGCGTTTTCGTCCGGCATCCGCACGCGGCGGCTTTCTCCTACGACCAGCGGCGAGCGTTTGGGACCGAGAAACCCGGGTCCATAAGCAGCCGGACTGAAGTTCCTAAAAGGCGCGATACTCACGAAGTTGGGCAGCTCCGACTGATCGCTGCCCAACTCGTTGCTCAGAAGTGACCCGAGGGTCGGATAGTGAATCGGACCTTGTGGCCGGTAACCTGTCCGCAGGTGATAGGTGGCTCGCGAGTGATCCCCTTCTTTGGTTGACATCGAACGCACTGGGACCATGTGGTGCATTTGGCCTGCGAGCTTCGGTAGCCACTCGCTAGTACGCATTCCCGGGACCGACGTTTCGATCGCCTTAAACGGGCCTCCATTCTCGTGGCCAGGCTTGAGGTCAAACGTGTCGAGCTGGCTCGGACCACCGCTCATCCACAGCAAAATACAGGCTCGCTGCCGGTTCGGTTGTTTGGTGGTCTCGGTGGCCAATGCCTCGATCCAGCCGGACATGGACGTGGTGCTGACTCCGGCGGCCAACAGTCTCAGCCATTCGCGGCGGTTGAAGTCGTGTCGTCGCGCGGTCGTGGGATTCGTTTTCCTCGGCATGGCTCGGCCTCAGTTGGTTTCGCTAGTGATTTACTGAAAACTCGCTGCTGTTGAGCAGAATCCAGAAGACGTCGCTCAGCGCTTGCTGCCGCCCTAGTTCGGGCTCACCCAACTCGATGTAGTTCACAAATCGCTCCTTCTCTCGGCTGCTCGGCTTACGGCTCAAAGTTGACAGAAACAAAGCGTCCACACGTTGTGCCGTGTCGAACAGTGGATAGTCGGCGATGGCTGCGAGGGTCATGCTGGACTCGAGCGAGGTGGCATTGGTGACAAGTTCACCATTCATCAGAGTGAGCGCTTGCAGCACGCTCCTCTGCCGCGCGGTCGGGCCGCTGGCGACGTCGGAGAACTGCTCGAGAAACCTGGATCGCGCTCCCCCGTTGAAGCGGGCGCGCTGGTTGTTGTCGAATGTCTCGTGAAGGCCGATCGCCTGTGCGATGCTGTCGTACAGCTGCTCTGCCGTCAGTCCCTTGACGGCCATTCGCGAGAACGACTGGGGGTCCGTGCTTGGTGCCGAAGACTCTGCGGTGCTCGAGAGCTGGTAGGTCCGGCTGGCGGTCATGGCGCGGATCAGGAAGGCGACGTCGAATTCGTGTGCGGAGAATTCCTCGGCCAACAGGTCCAACAGCTCCGGGTGACTGGGCGGATTGTGTTCGGAGAAATCATCAACCTGATCCACAAGCCCAACACCGAAGAAGTGTCCCCATAGGCGATTCACAGCAGCTCGTGAAAAGTACACGTTTTCTGACGAAGTGACCCAGTCAGCCAGCGCGATCCGGGCGCTGGTACCGGAGGGAATCGTCGGGGTCGCACCGCCAAGATATTTCGCCTCAACCTCCTGGGTTGTCTCAGGTATCTTCAAGGTCCGACGAGCGAACAACTCCCTTAGCTGTCCCAGCAGGCTGTTTCGACCTGGTTGCTGTCGCTCGAGCGCGGCAAAGAACGTCGCATACCCCCAGAAGTCTTGCTGTGTCCATTCGTCGAAGGGGTGGTCGTGACACTGAGCACACTCCAAACGGATGCCGAGGAACATCCTCGACGTTGCCGCTGCCAGGTTCTCAGGCTTTGTCTCTTTCGCAAGGTAGAACGCGACTGGCGTCAGATTGGTGTCGGACCGGTAAGGGTTAGCGCCGGCCAACGGCGTCGTCAGGATCTCGCGCACCAGATCGTCATAGTGGGTCTCCTCGTCGATTCGCTGGCGCAGCCATGCCTCGAAGCTTGGGAGCATGAATCGAACGTTGAAGTTGGTCTCAGCTTCTGGCATCAAGACAGATCTCCAGAAGTTGGTCGCATTCACCACGTAGTTGGGTCCGCTCAGCAGCTTGTCGACCAGGCGGCGGCGCTTGTCGGGCTGCTCGCTCTCCAGGAAGTCGCTGGCGTCCGCCGCCGTGGGGATTTTTCCAGCCACGTCCAGCCAGACACGCCGCATGAACTCCGCGTCGTCGGCCGCCTTGGTTGGCGAGATCGCGTCTGCCTGCCACCGTGCAGCAATCAGCTCGTCAATTCGATCCGCCAGCCGCTGGACATCGTCCGGTGATTGCCGAATGACGGTGGATGTTGCATCAGCGCCACCGGCGTGGCCGCAGTAACAGTGCGCCAGAATCACGATCGATAGACACCACGCGAGTCGAGAAATCATGAGTCTTGTCTCCTCGGCAGCTTGCTTGCGATTCCCACTTTTCCGGGTCCCTTTCCCGTGGGACCCAAGGGTACACCGATTAGCGGACTTCCCACCGGCGCACTCTGTCCGCGCTCAAACCAGACTTGGCCTCCAAACCACATAGGTCCGATACGTCCCACAGCAGCACTCGTCTCTGGCCGTTGGCCCCGCAAACGAGCGATCCGTCAGGGGAGAAACGGACTGAGAACGTGTTTTTATCTCCACCAAGACGGGCGATAATGGCCTCCGTATCGAGACTCCACAGATTCGTTGTGCCGTCGTGCAGGCCGACAGCCAGTCGCTTGCCGTCGGGCGAAAAGTCGAGAGGCCTGGCGCCCGCCGAGTTTCGCAGCGTGTTGGTCGCGGTCCGCGTTGCGACATCCCAGACTCGAACGACACCATCGTCGCTCGCCGACGCCAGCAGCTTCCCCGTCGAATCGAAGACCACGGCACGGATCGCAGTGGCGTGGCCCTCCAGTCGCGTTAATTCAGTCAGCGATGCCGACCGCCAGAGCTTGATATTCCCAGGCTTGGGCTCCGTCCAATCGCCGCTACAGGTGGCGATCATCTGGCCATCTGGCGAAAACGTGACGCCGTACACCGGGAGTGCATGGGCGTTGACCCGCCCCACCTGTTTGCCCGTTGTCAGGTCCCAGACGATCAGAAGTTTGTCTTCGCAGCCTGCGGCTAAACTCTGACCGTCGGGGGAGATTGCAATGCTGCGAACGTTGCTCTCTGTTTTGAATGACCGCTCCTGCACTCCGTCCGCCGTTCGCCAGACGACGATCGTGTCACTCCGCCAGCCGGCTGTGGCGATGACTGTTCCATCGTCCGAGAACTCGAGGCAGTCGACTGTGCCAGGATGCCCGGACAACTCGCGGAGCAGTTCGCCTGAGACCATACTCCAGATATTCACGAAGCCGCCTTGGCCCGCGGCGGCCAGTCGTTCGCCGTCTTTCGAGATGGCGGATACCCAGACTTTGCCGGCGTCGACGTTAATTTGCGCAATCGGTGAGACCGGTTCTGTCTTGGCGCTCCAAACCCTCACTGTGCCGTCGTAGCTGCTGCTATAAAGCGACGTCGCATCCCTCGAGAACCGCAGCGCCGTCACAGCATCTGTGTGGGCGTCAAGTTGTGTTGTCTGCTCGCCGCGGGCAACATCCCAGAGGCGAATGAGTCCCGAGAGATCCCCTGTGGCGACAACTGTACCGCGCGGCGAGAACGCCATGCTCCAAACCATCTCTCGATGAACCAGCACCCGGGGCGGAGCCTCGTCATCGTCGAGGTCCCAGAGCCGCAGCGTTCCGTCTTCTCCGACGCTTGCCAGAGTGTTGCTGGTTGGCGAGAAGTCGACGTCACGAACCCTGCCGTCGTGACCTTCGAGCAAACGGATCTGATGTAGGCTCGTCACTTCCCATATCCTGACCGTTCCATCGTCACCTGCGGAGGCGATCATTGTGCCGTCAGGTGAAAATGAAACCGAACGTACCGTCGATCTGTGCCCTGACAGCGTCCCTTTGCCCAGTCCCGTTTCTGCATCCCAAATCCGGACGGTGCCGTCGTAGCCACAAGACGCCAACGTCCTTCCGCTGGGCGAGATCGATACCGCGGTCACGCGACCTGAATGTCCGCTGAGCACGGCGACATCCTCAGCCTGTGGCAGCCGCCAAGACTTGACCAGCTGGTCATAGCCACAGGTCACCAGGCGAGAATCGTCATGGGAAAGAGCGGTTCCTGAAACGGCGCCTTGGTGCCCGCGGATGGAACGCACCACCTGCCGTGATTGCAAGTCGTGCAGTGTGATGGACCCGTCATCGTAACTGGCCAGCAAATGTCCATCGTCAGCGAATAGGCTCAGGTGCAAGACTCCAGTCGGCTGCCTATCGAGCAGTGCGGGCGAGGTTTCATATTCGGTTGGCTCGACCTCTCGTTCGCCGGCCCGCGTTTCGGTTCCGATTAGGAGCGATACGCACAGCAGTCCTACTCTTGGCAGTAGCAGTAAGAGTGCGCTTGGACGAGAACCGGTATTCGGCATTTCCAACTCCACCTCACCCGCTATTCACGAGATCGCTGAGCAATCGCGCCTGAGGCCCCGTCTCCTCTGTCCTCTGTACTATGTAACCAGTACAGTAGGTGACGTCGTGGCTCTTGTCAAGTACCTCACCCCGCTGGCGCCGGAACGGCGCGGCGGTCACGCTGGGCGAGTCAATCAGAATCTCTCCCGCCGCTGGTTCCGGCCTACGGCTTTGTAGCCGAATTCGCCAGAATTTGGACCAATCGGCAGTCCACCAAACTCTGGCGAGTTCGGCTACCATCTGATAGAGAAAGAGCACTTCTTCTTCTCTGACTTGGAGAGTTCCCTCAATCCAGCTCATATCCGGCTGCAGCCAGCGCGGTCTGGATGGTCCGAAAATCCGATCTGAGCGTACTCCAGCGGCGGCGCCTGCGCAGGGTCTTGCTCGGCTTCGACCACGAACCAGCCTGTGTAGCCGATGTCGGCAACTCCTCGTACGACCGCGTCGTAGTCGAGCATCCCGTCTCCAGGCACGGTGTAGACGCCCTTAAGCACAGCGTCCAGGAAGGACTCCTGGTCCCGATCCAGCGCCACCAGCACATCATGGCGGACGTCCTTGGTGTGTACGTGATTGATGCGCCGACCGTGCCGCTTGAGCACGGCGAGAGGGTCTGCTCCAGCGAAAACCAGATGGCCTGTGTCGTAGAGCAGTCCGACCTCCTCGCCCGTCGCTTCCATCAGCTGGTCGATCTCCTCTTCCGTTTCGATGACCGTTCCCATGTGGTGATGAAACGACAGCGGTACACCTTCCGCAGCACAAAACGCGGCGAACTCTGTTAGCCGCTCGCCATAGGAGCGAATCTGGTCGATCGATAGCCGCCGCCGTCTTGCCAAGGGAACGTCTTGGCGGTTCTGAATCGTCCCGGCGGTCTCGCCGTAGACGAGCACTGTCGCGCCCAGCTCGTGGAATAGACGCAGCTGCGCCGCGACCTGCCGCCGCTCAGCATGGAGATCGTTGTTCAACAGCGTTCCCGAGTACCAGCCGGAGACAAGCTGCAGGTTGAATTCTTTCAATAGCGGTCCCAGTTCGGCGCTGGTGCGTGGGAACTTGCCTCCCGTCTCCACGCCGCTGAAGCCTGCCTGCCGCGCTTCGCGCAGGCAGACCTCCAAAGGTGTATCTCCACCCAGCTCGGGAAGATCGTCGTTGCTCCATGCAATGGGTGCAATCCCTAGTTTGGCCTTCATGGTTGATTCCTCGACTACACTGGATCGAACCGCAGCAAGGCGTTAAAACGATGCAACGGTCACGCCACGGAGCCACCAATGACGCGTTCAACTGCGCTAATCGCGTTCCTATTCTTGCCTGCTTCCTCGCTGGGGCAAACTCTGCCGGCGGACGACAGTCAGCAAGCGTGGTTGCGCACCCCCAAGCAGATCCCGTTTCAAAATGACAGTCAATGGGAGGACAACCGGTGGCAGGCGGCAGACGTCGGCCCTTTTGTGACGGCATCGATCGAATCATCCGCCGGAATAACGCTCAAAGGGATCGCGATTCGCGTCGGCGATCATCAGCAGGCAGCCGTTTGTTTTGATACTGCGAGGCTGCGGATCAGCGCAGCTTGGCAGGGTGAGTTCGTTCAGTTCGGACCGCGGCGATTCGGTTTGGTGGAGCGCCCGCGCGTGGGCGGCAAACTCGTCTTTGCGACACCGAAGATTGCCGGCTGGGCTAACGACGGACGATTCGTACCGGAACCCGATGAAATCACCCTGACTTCGGTCGAGCAAGGATATGTGGCCCCGGGCAGTAGCGTCGTCCACCTACCGAAAGACTGGGCTCACTACCGGGGACTGTATTTGAGTGGCAAACGCGTTGTGTTGTCCTACACAGTCGCCGACGCCGAGGTCCTTGAATCTCCATGGCATGTCCAATCCGGGGACCATGGCGCCTTCATCCGTTCGCTGGAAATCGGTCCAACCAGCAGGACCCTGCAGATGTGGGTCGCAGACCAGGAGTCCGAAGTGCGAGTTATTGGTGACGATTCGATACAGCTGACGAAACAAGACGACGGAACTCCGATCTTGGTCATCGGTCCGCATCAGGAAATCGTTCGTATCAAGTTGTTGATCGCGCGCCGCGGAATGACTGACGACGTACTACGCGCGCTTCGCGAAGAAGCAGGTGATCCCGAAAACCTTTCTCAGCTGGTCGCAGGAGACACCGGTCGCTGGCCCGAAGTGCTTCGAACGCAGGGCACGACGACCGAGACAGAGAGTGCTTATGTCATCGATACGTTGACGCTTCCGTTCGAGAACCCGTACCGGTCATTGCTGTTTAGCTCGGGGCACGACTTCTTTTCCGATGGTGCGGCCGCCCTGTGCACCATACATGGTGATGTCTGGGTCGTGACGGGAATCGACCGGCATTTGAAAGAGCTCCGCTGGAGGCGATATGCCACAGGCTTGTTTCAACCGCTGGGACTTAGAATCGTAGGTGACAAGGTCTATGTTATCGGTCGCGATCAAATCACGCGTCTGCACGATCGAAACGGGGACGGAGAAGCCGATTTCTACGAGAACTTCAACAACGACCTCTTCATCAGCCCGCGCGGCCACGACTTCGTGACCTGTCTCGATACCGACCCAGCCGGCAACTTCTACTTTATTCACGCCAAGACAGGCGTCATGCGCGTGTCCGCCGATGGAACGAGCCTGACACGCGTCGCCGATGGATTTCGCAATCCCAATGGGATGGCCGTTGGGCCAAATGGCGTCATTACGGCGTCCCCGCAACAGGGGCAGTGGACCCCGGAGTCAAGTTTGATCGTCGTCCGGCAAGATGGCTACTACGGATACGGTGGGCCCAGGATTTCCAGCGATCGCCCGGCAGGTTGGGATTCGCCTATGTGCTTTATCCCCCGGTCGATGGACAACAGCGGGGGCGCGCAGGTTTGGGTAGAGGGCGACCGCTGGGGTCCCCTGGGCGGACGGCTGCTTCAACTTTCTTACGGCCAATGCCGGATCTTACTAGCGCTGACGGAAAACGTGCGAGGTGTCTATCAAGGAGGCACGATCAAGTTGCCGACCGCTCCAGCAGACTTCGAGTCCGGCATCATGCGGGGCCGCTTTAATCCACACGACGGCCAGCTCTACGTGAGCGGTTTGAGGGGTTGGCAGTCGCGGGCCATTCGCGACGGCTGTTTCCAGCGCCTGCGGTACACCGGCCGACCCTTGCATCTCCCGATTCGAGTCAAGACCTACGAGAACGGCATTAAGCTCACCTTCACCGAGTCGCTCGACCCTGACTTTGCACAAAACCCTGATAAATACTTCGCCCAGCAATGGAACTACCGTTGGTCCAAGGAATACGGGTCCCCCGACTATTCCGTCAAGAATCCAGCTCAGTTGGGCCGCGACGAAGTGGTGGTAGAGTCCGCCACACTCATGGACGACGGTCACGCCGTGTTCCTCGAAATGCCGGGTAGGCAACCAGTCATGCAGCTAAGCATTACTTGGTTGCTCAGATCGGCAGCGGGTGTTCGGTTTCGCGGGCAGTATGCGCACACGATCAATGTCGAACCCAGTGAGTCCATCGTGGAGGCTGAGATCGTCCGCCGGCAGAGAGTGCGGCGCATCGACGCGGAGTTGGAACGGCGTTTGGAACCCGGAGTGCTGCTTCGCTTCAAGTCGATTGGAACAGGTGAAGTCGACACCCGCGTCGCGCGGCTGGTGGCGCTGCATCAACCGATGGATGAGGCCGCTACGCCTTTCCTACCTGCCGGTCCGTTCTCTCTTGAGTTCACGGGAACGATCAGCACGCCGTTGAGTGGCTATTACGATTTCAAGATTGATGGGAGTGGTTCGGCGCGGCTGTCTGTGAATCGCGAACAGATCGTCGATTCGTCGCGTCGTCCTGAGACCGCAGAGTCGATTGTGTTGCACAAGGGCCATAACCGGATTCGGCTTCACTACACGAGTCCAGACGAAGGCACGGCGCGGCTGCGACTGTTGTGGAAGGGACACGATTTCGATTGGGAGCCAGTACCGCCCACCGTTTTCTTCCATGACAGCGGAGACGCGGAACTGAGAGAAGCCCAGCAGCGCCGAGATGGTCGACGGCTGTTTGCCGAACACCGCTGCGCTGCTTGCCACCGTGTGGAGAGCAGCCAGTCGACGATGTTCGAGCTGACGTTGGCAGCGCCCGACCTGGCGAGGGCGGGTGACCGATTGGATGCCGAGTGGCTTCAGGAGTGGCTGGTGTCACCCCGGTCGTTGCGGCCAAGTGCACACATGCCGGCTGTGTTGGGTTCTGGCAACGCCGCTGCCCGTGACGCGGCCGACATCACGGCTTACTTGATGAGCCGGCGTGGTCCAACATCGCCACCGTCTGCTGGTGATGTGGAAGTAGAAGCGCAGGAGCAGTTTCCAGACGGCGGCTCGCTCTTCGAGAGCTTGGGGTGCATCAGCTGCCACCACTTTGAAACGCCCCAAACGGACGACCGCTTCGACCGGCGATCGCTTCACGATGCAGATGCCAAGTATCGAAAAGGAGCACTTGCCAAGTTCTTGCAAGCGCCAGCGGCCCATCACGTGGCGTCCAGAATGCCGGATTTTTCCCTCAGCGGAGCTGAGGCCGCTGCGTTGGCTGCGTATGTTCGCAGTCGTACGAAGCGGGGTCGAGACGATGCCGATAGGGCGCCGGAAGGTGACGCTTCCCGGGGCGAGGCGTTGTTCGGGCAGCGAGGTTGCCGGCAGTGTCACACAGCTGGAGACCAGCTTGTGCTTAAGCCGGCGCAGTTGGATTGGGGCCGCGCCGCGGCGAGGCGTAGTTGTCTTGCCGCCGTTCCCTCGACCGAGAGTGGCGTACCGCATTTCGCCTTTACAGAGGAGCAACGGCGCGCACTCGAGGCCTTTCTGAAGCGGGACTTGGCTTCATTGCAACAGAGCAACCCAGTGGAGACATCAGCGCGCCTCGTCGAGGCCTTGAGGTGCGCGAATTGCCACGACCGCGATCAACGCCGATCGCAGCGCGATGCGGTGGTCGCTGAGGAAGGGAGCGGCCAGCTGCCTGAACCGGTGCCTGCTTTGACCTGGTCCGGGGAGCTATTCCAACCAACCTGGACTGAGATGTTGTTAGCAGGCGGCCTGCGACACAAGCCTCGCCCTTGGCTTGCCGCGAGAATGCCGGCGTTCCCGGCCTACGCGCAGGCACTGGCACACGGGTTGTCGGTCGAACACGGCATCGACCAGGCGGAGCAAACCTCTTCCTCATTCACGCCAGAATTAGCGACGATCGGCGAACAGCTTTCCCGGCAGACCGGGCTGGATTGCCGCCAATGTCACGCGATTGGCAAGCAACAGCCACGGGGCGATAAGGACACGCAACTCAGCGAGGGGATCAATTTCAGCTACATTCGCCGGCGGCTGCGGCGTGAACCCTATCAGCGTCTGATGCTGAATCCGCAGCGTTTCGATGTCAACTCGAAGATGATCCGTCTCTCGGAAGACGGGCGCAGCACCAAGCTGAGGAACTACTTCAGCGGCAGCGCCCATCAGCAGTTCGACGCTTTGTGGCATTACATGCAGAGCTTACCCCCCGAGTCGGACTAAACCAACGAGTTTGATCTTGGGACAACAGATCAGCGTGTATGCTGCAGCATCGGGTTTACTGTGAACCCTCGGCCAATGCCCGGTGTCCCAGAATCACGCCCAATCATTTAGCCCGGATTATTCATGAAGATCGTCGCGAGAGGTTGTAAGCACGTTCGTGGCAAGGAAGGCGAGCAATTCTTCCGCAGGCGTATTAGAAGCAATACGTCGAGGGAGAATTGTAAAGCATGACGAAGCCACGGATGGACTTACGACCTCGCAGCAGATCGCTCATGAATAATTCGGGTTAGCAGGAATCACTAACCGCCTTTGAGCGTGACCACCAACGTCCACGATGAAAATCCTGCCTTTTGGCCGGACGCCTCCCTCTTAGGCGTAGCAGCCATTTGGGGTATCAACATCCCGCTCATGAAGACCGGCCTGGAACAGGTCGATGTCTACGTTTTCAACGCGCTGCGGCTGACGATTTCGGCAACCGTGCTGGTCTGGTTTGCCTGGCGCCAGCACCGGCAGGGGCGCTCGCCACCGCTAGCTGGCCACTACAAACAGCTGCTGATCTATGGACTGGCGATCGCCGTTTTCTATCAACTGCTTTTCTTGCTCGGCATCGCGCGCACGACTGCTGGCAACACCGCGCTGATCATCGCCACGACTCCTATTTGGACGGCGTTGCTGGCGCGCCTGTTCATCGCTGAGAGACTGCGGGCGGTGGCCTGGTGCGGCTTGTTTGTGGCCTTGATTGGCACGGCGATCGTGGCGTTTCAAAAGGGCGATGTTACGGCGGGTCGAGAGCACTTGTTGGGAAATCTGATGGTGCTGGCAGCAGCCTTGCTGTGGGCAGGGGGGACGGTCTACAGCCGACCTTTGCTGCGACGAATTACTCCGCTGCAGCTGGCAGCCGCTGCAGCGGCCGTGGCCTTGCCGGTCCACTTGCTGCTGGCGACCGGCCGTTACGCCGAGAGTATGCCGGCCTTGCGGTCTGGCAGCCTGTGGCTGATCCTGCTCTATGGAGGCGTTCTATCATCGGGGCTTTCTCAGCCGATGTGGAGTTTCGGAGTCCGGCACGCGGGTGCCGCGCACGCCGCGGTGATCCAGAACCTGATTCCCCTGGTTGCGATCGCGGTCGCTTGGGTCAGCCGGGGTGAGACCCCGACTACCGCGCAGCTGGTCGGCGGCGCTTTGATCTTGAGCGGCCTGCTCGCGATGCGAATCAACTCGCTCCGTCAGTTCGCACCGAGTCGATCACCGCAAGATTGAGCGTAAGTTTGAAGTTGCGCATTTCGCCTCAATCGTAACCCGAAGCGTGAGCGAGGGAATCACTTATGTTGGTACACCAACTCCCCTCGCTAACCCGGATTATTCACGAAAGCGGGAATTCTTGAGCCTCCAAACGCATCTAAGAAGTGATGACTAAAGGACTTCTTTCAACGCTTGGAGGCTCGAAATGATTTTACACGATGTTTGGAATGTGGAACTGGGTTTCTCGACAGAATTGCCTATCGAAATTGAACCGGTACAGGAACATCTTTCCACGGATACCGGACTGCTGTTGTTTCGGCAGTTCGACGAAAAACTGAAGCTGACAGAGGGGTTTGCCGCTCAATTGGGTGACACTCGAACCGACCCAACTCATTCGGTGTTGGAGATGGTTCGAAGTCGCGTGTTCGGCATTGTCGCCGGCTACGAAGACCAGAATGATCATGATGCGTTACGCAGTGACGCCATCTTCAAAATGATCGCGGACCGCTTGCCGGACGATAAAGATTTGGCAAGTCAACCCACGTTGTCGCGGTTTGAAAATGCCGTCACCCCAGCTGACTTGTTGCGGTTGGAAGAGTGGTTCCTTCAACACTTCGTGGACTCCTTCGACGAGACGCCCGTCGAGATTACTTTGGACATTGACGTTTTCGACGATCCCACTCACGGTCAACAACAATTGATCTTCTACCACGGATACTACAAGCAGTACCAATACCTAGTGCGTGCGATCACCTGTGCCGACAACGACTTGGTCGTGCTGCCAGCGCTGCTGTACGGCACGGCGGACCCGGCGCTCGGACTGGGACTTGATTTGGAACGTGTCGTCGAGGCTCTGCGTGAAAAATTTCCTGATGTTGTGATTCACGTACGGGCCGACTCGGGCTATGCCAAACCTTGGTTTTATCGGGTCTGTGAGCGGCTGAGTGTCCTCTACTCGATTGGCGTTGGCATGAATAACGTGTTGAAGCGAAACAGCGAGGAATTGCTGAAAACAGCCGTCGAAGCGTGCGAAAAGAGCGGCCAGCCGCAACGGCTCTTCACGGGCTTTGACTACCAACCCGGCACTTGGGAGCAGCCGCGGTGGGTCGTCGTCAAGTGCGAAGCCAACTCGCAGGGGACGAACCGCCGAGCCGTTGTAACCAATCGTCCTGGAGCCCGCACGTTGCCGCACGGCGCTTATGATGAGTACAGCGAACGCGGCGAAAGCGAGAACCGCAACAAGGAGCTGAAATGTGATCTGTGCGCAGATCGGCTGAGCGATCATCGCTATATGGCGAATTGCTTCCGCATGTTTCTGCACTGCGCGGCCAACAACCTGCTGGTGCAGATGCGTCGACGAATCGCCTCGCCGCCACTGGAACCGACGGTCAAAGTGTTGTCGGAGCAAGGATCGGACCCGTTGCAAGTGACACATGAAATTCCGGCTGAAGCGTCCACGGGTCGCACGCGTCGCGGCCAGTTCAATCGCCGCCGCCAAGCCGATCCTTTGGGTGAAGGCCATGCGAACACTTGGCGGATGATGCTGATCAAAGTAGCCTCACGCATGAAGATCACCGCACGTCGCGTGCGTGTATTTCTTTCAGGCTCCTGGCCATATCTGCCCTTCTTCCGCACCGTGGCTCAAGCCTTGGCTCCTGGCACGTAGCCGCCCGCCCTTGTCCGTCTCCCTCGTCAAATCTTCACCGTCACCTGCCCTCGCAAGGGGGGAAAGGGGGAACTCTGCCCGTTGGCGGTCGCGAACCTACATCAAAAGCTCAACCACATATCTCTGCCCAATCTTCAACCCCTCGTGAATAATCCGGGCTAACGCTTCGGGTTACGAAAAACGCGACGAATTCGACTGGCGTTCAACTCCGATTCGGAGCCAGTTCTTCCACTCTGGCTCCATCTTGTCAAACTGCAACTACAACTCTTCGTAGAGCGTCCAAGAGGAAGTCAAGCGTCACGGAGATTCGACGGTCTTGATGTCTGGGTTGTTATGATAGTCGGGTGGGATTGGTGGCGCGCGCGGCGGGACGCGGCGCGAGCCGCGATAGGGTGGCCAGACGATGCGTTGACCTTCGTAGCGCGGGAAGTCCCACGCCGGCCAGGTGGGACTCTCGGCTTGGACTTCGCGATACTTGGCTTGCAGGGTCTGGCGCATCTCGGCGAAGCGGGCTGGTTCACGTTCCCGCAGATCGTTTGTTTCACCGACGTCGTCCTGGAGGTGATAGAGTGCCATCTCGCCGAGCCGCGCTGTCTTGATCGTCTGCTGGTCGATCGGGTGGATCCCGCCGCGGTCACGCACCACAGGGGCGTTCAGCGTGGCAGCAAGCTTCCAGTCACCCACCCGTATCGCTACTTTCTGTTCGCCGCGGGCCGCGTAGAAGTGCCAATAGAGCGGTGTCGTACGCTTGATCTCCCGCCCGCTGAACAACGGCAGCAGGCTGCAGCCGTCCAAGGCGCGGTCATCCGGTGCGGGAATTCCGGCCATCTCACAGCAGGTTGGCAAAAGGTCGGTGCCAATGATCGGTGTGTCGGATTCTGACCCCGGCGCCGTCTTGCCGGGCCAGCGGATGATCCCTGGCACACGAATACCGCCGTCGGAAACGTAGCCCTTCTTGTCGCGCAACGGACCTGCGGAGCCGCTGGGATGAAACGCAGTTTTGGCAGGTCCGTTGTCGCTGGTAAAGAAGACGAAGGTGTTGTCGCGCAGCTTTAAGTCGTCCAGCGCGCTCATCAACTTGCCAAACGCCGCGTCCATCTGCGTAATGTTGCCGTGGTGTGCAGCGTAGCTGGGGTCATCAGATGGATACAGCTTCTGGTACTTGGGGTGAGTCGCAATTGGTTCGTGCGGTTCATGAAAGGAGACGAACAGGAAGAATGGCTGCGACTTGTCACGCACCTCGCGCAGCCAGTAGATGGCCTCCGCTGCCACTAGATCGGCCGCAAACCCTTGCAAGGGGCCTAGCGGTATGCCGTTGCGAACGAAGTTGTAAGGGTTCTTATGGTTCGGCAGGCAATTGTTCTGCGTGGCGAACCAGTGGTTGAAACCGTGATCGCTAGGCTGCGGTTGACCAGTCAGGTTGAAGCGGCCGTTAAGGTGCCACTTGCCGCTGAGTGCGGTGTCGTAACCAGCTTCCCGCAACAACGTCGCGACGGTGATCTCGCTGGACGGTACGTGCATCGGCGAGAGCATGGGGATCCAGCTGTGGATACCGACACGGGTCGGCGTACGCCCGGTCAACAGACCGGTCCGAGACGGAGAGCAATTAGGATGTGCCGCGTAGCAGCTGGTAAGCCGCAGACCTTCGCTGGCAAAGTGATCGATGTGCGGTGTATGCAGTTCGCGATTGCCGTAACAGCGCAGGTCTTCGTACCCCAGATCATCACAAAGGACGACCACGAAGTTGGGACGGTCCGCCGCTTCGACAGCCTCTACCTGTACCGGGATCATCAGTACACCTGCCAGGAGGGCCGCACGAGCTAACCTGGTGAACCACAGCAAACCAAGGCCATGTCGTTTCACTAGGAGTGGTGTCACCATCGGGCTTCTCCAGAGATAGTGGTGCCGTGACTGTCGGCCCATCGTAGTAGGTACATTCCGTGTGGCAACCTTTAAGGTAGTAGGCACACTCCGTGTGCCGTAACCTTCAAGCGCTAGCCCTACCGACCCGACCGACGCGAGGTGAGGTGTAGGAAATTCTGTGGCCGTTGGCGCGTACCACCAGAAGACTGGCGAACATCAGGCCGCCTGCCAACAAGAAAATTGCCACAACGTCCATCAGCTCGTCGAAAATGGTAACGGAAGCGACCAACAACAGCCCGGCTCCGCTTACCGCTATCGTGCCCACTGTGAGTCGAACGGGCAGCGGCTCGCTACCCAAAGCAGCCCACAAGGTGACTATCGGCACAGGTGCGAACGCCAACGCCAGAAACGCTTCATGCAGAAAGTGCCACCAAATAGAGGTGAACCGAGCGAAAGCGACCGCGGGCCCGATCGCAAGAACGACACCACAATAAACTGGCAGCAGAATAATCTGCCCTAGCGAGATTCGGAGGGACGAATTCGAGCTGTGAGTCGGCGCTCGAGTCAATTTCATCCAGTAGCCATTAGAAACAAGGCACGCTACGGCAACGACGCAGAGGTGCATCGTGACAAGAGACGTGACGTAGGCAATGTCATGGGCGATCGGCATCCTGCCCAGACGTGTGAACCAGAGAACGGCCCCGATTCCAGTACCAGCTGCCGTTGCTCCCATCAGTTTTCCAATCCAGGTCGTCCCGCCAAAACCTACCCAGATCCCGATCAGACCGAGCTGGCCGAGTACCAGGCCGGTGAACAGTCTTTCGGCCAAAGAGCCAGTGCCCGTGTGTAAGCGCAGTGGGACCGCCGCGGCGGCCGCCGCCGCATGAAGCAGTACGAGTAATACGTTCGATGGAGTCACTGGTCCTTAGGTATTTACGAGTGCCCTGCGCGGTTAACGATCGCTTGTAGCCGAATTCTCCAGAATTTGGACGAATCGGCAGTCCACCAACACGTCATGATGCTGACTGGTCACAGAGCATGAGCGCCGCCGCAGGAACGCCGAGAACGATACGAGCACGCATGACTCGGTTCTCCAGGGTGTGACTCTTCAAGATGGAATTGCAGACGCCAAACCATCCTTGGCGATGCCGAGGAAAGAGTCAAGTGAGATC
Source organism: Pirellulaceae bacterium (assembly GCA_965223305.1). GTDB lineage: Bacteria > Planctomycetota > Planctomycetia > Pirellulales > Pirellulaceae > CBDCWT01. Next base: position 37,574 of record CBDCWT010000084.1, read on the forward strand.
GGCGGCCTGCATTCGATGGGGCGCGAAGGCATGCTGCCTGTTTGCCCGAGGATCGCCGCCACGTGTCGTTGGCTGCTGGCTCGGCAGGAGCGTCGCCGCCTCGCCCTCCCTGTGTCGCCGAATCGGCTACAATCTGCGGCGCTCACCGCATGTATTTGCTGTACGTGTACTGTCCGACGGAATACCTCCGCGAATGTCCTCGCTAACGTTCCTGTTCGTTCTCCTTGCGATTGCCTCCTGCGCCGCGGGGGTCGATCACGCAGGATCACTGCTGAACGGTTTCGTGTTCAACGGAGTTGCGTCTGGCGTGTTCGCGCTACTTGGCATTGTCGTAGGAATGGCCAGCGAGAATCTCGAGAAGAGGTTAGGTGTCGCGGCTGCAGGCGTATTCGGTCTATTCGGTGTGTTTCTGCTGCGTCCCCAATTCAACGAAGCGGAACTACTGCTTTCAAGCTCTCGACTGATTGTTCTCAGTGTATTCTCCGTTTGGGTCCGTCATCGCCGACGCTTGGTTTTCACCAATCACCTCCGGTCTGCGGGCTCTGAATGGGGAAAACTGACTCTGAGCCACCTATTCGCGTTCACAGCAGCGATCGCCGCGTTTCTCGCGTTCTCGCGTTTTCTCAAAGATGACCACGAACTCCGCGGCGCCATGTTCTTGGTCACGATGACGATAATCGTGGGAGTCTTTGCTGCGCTAGTTCCGTTCATCGCAGCGTTAGCAGCGATCGGGGCGCAAAACCTATGGTCTGGAACGCTGTTTTCATTGGCTATCTTGATGCTCGCTATGTGCATGGGTGTCTTTGTTTACTCGCAAACTGACAGTTTGAACACGAGCCTTCAATTCTCGCTCAACTCGATTCTGGAGGCGTTGACTGTCACCGGGGCGCTTCTTGTTTTCCGCTGTCGTGGTTATCATTTGGCGTCGCTCCGGACTAACTCCTCCGAGGCGTGAGAAGGTCACACGAGCGCGGAAGTTTGGTCTGGCGCAGAAACGACTTCTCGCCTTGTGCCAAAGCACCACCATCGATCGGGCCAGTAGTCAAACTGATAGCATGGTCGCCAAGACACCTTGTCCTAGACAATAGTCGTCAGACTCGGCGACGTTCATCCTCCACTCGCGAGAAACGTCATGAAGCTCTCTTTCGGTCATTTGGTGTTGGTATTGATTTCACTTGTGGCGCGCACGTCCGAGGCACAAGAGCAGGCGGAGGAACTTGCTCCGACGCATGCCAACGTCGCCTACGGTTCGCACGAAGCAAATGTGCTGGACATTTGGATCGCTGAGGGTGAAGGGCCCCGGCCGTTGTTGGTTTATATCCACGGCGGCGGTTGGATCGGCGGCACCAAGAAACGCAGTCTCAGGCAAGTTCGTCCCTTCCTGGACAAAGGTGTCTCTTACGCTGCAGTCGAGTATCGGCTGACGGGTGTCGCGCCGCTGCCGGCACCGGTGCATGACGCGGCGCGGGCCATTCAGTTCATTCGCACTAAAGCAAGAGAGTGGAACATCAGGTCTGATCGCATCGCGCTGACCGGTGGTAGCGCGGGAGCGTGCACGTCGATGTGGATTCTCTGCCACGACGACATGGCTGACCCCACATCGGACGATCCGGTGCTGCGCGAGTCCACTCGGGTCGCAGCGGCGGCCGTGGCAGGCGGGCAAACGTCGATCGATCCGAAAGTGATCGAACCATGGCTGGGACCGAACGTGCTCAAGCACAACATGATCAACATGGCCGTGGGAGAACCCACGATTGCCGGGGCGCTGAAGAATTACGACCAACATCGCGAACTGTACGTGGAGTTCTCTCCATACAACCATGTCAGCAGAGACGACCCTCCGCTGCTGATGACCTATGGCAACAACATGAAGCTGCCGTCGGAAAACGCGGGCCACGGCATCCATCACCCGGTCTACGGCGTTAAGATGAAGGAAAAAGCCGACCGTGTGGGGCAAGAGTGCCACTTGTTGATCAAGGACCAGTCGAAGTCCGCAAAATACAAGGGCCCAAACGACTTCCTGTTGGACAAGTTGCTCAACTAACCTACGCCGTCAACTCGTAAGTTGATCGCGCGCCGTCGGTCTCGGAGGTCGTGCAGCTTTTGCGTTTCACGCAGTCCGCCAAACTCTGGCGAGTTCGGCTACGGCGAGTTCGGCTACGCTCCAAATCAGCCGCTGGGCGTTAGCCGGCGTTAGCCCATGGTTCCCCGCTGCGCGTGCGTGGGTTCGTTCGGGAGGGCGAGGCTCCCGCCGAGCCGCAGGCGCGGAAAAAACGGCTCCGCAGGAGCGTCGCCCTCCCGCCTCGAAGGTCGTGCAGTTTTTGCGCTTCACGCAGTCCGCCAAACTCTGGCGAGTTCGGCTACGGCGAGTTCGGCTACGGCGAGTTCGGCTACGCTCCAAATCAGCCGCTGGGCGTTAGCCCATGGTTCCCCGCTGCGCGTGCGTGAGTTCGTTCGGGAGGGCGAGGCTCCCGCCGAGCCGCTGGCGCGGAAAAAAACGGCTCCGCAGGAGCGTCGCCCTCCCGCCTCGGAGGTCGTGCAGCTTTTGCGCCGTCGTTGACTTCACCCTCCCGCTTGGACGTCGTGCAGCTTTTAAGTTAGTGCGTGATTTCCTGTTTCGTCACTCTCCCCTTGGGGAGAGTCGGCCCGAAGGGCCGGAGAGGGGGAGCGCGAGGGGCGATCACTCCCAGGCAGCCCTCCCCGGACGCTATCGCGTCCGACCCTCCCGCGCGCGGGAGGGTGAGGTGGATGCTCGTCTTTCCGCACGCTCCCCGAGGGGAGAGTGAGGAAAGACGTTCTTCGTGAAATGAACTCATGACCGAGATGTGGCCAGACCTAGGGCCTCGTCCCTCCCGGCCTCAAGCTCCGGCGAAGTCAACAAAAAGCGGAGTGCTCCAGGCCATCTCCTGGTCAGCTTGCCGAACACGGACCCAGTATGGGTTGACCCCAGCTTCGACACCCGCATCGGTGAACTCGAAGCAAACCGTTTCCGGGCCGGGTCTGTTGTCGAGTGAGACGATCAGTCTTCGATCCAGGACACCCAGCGGTAAATCAAGAGGGCTACGCCGCAGATCGCGTAGGCTTACGCTCAACGAGACTCGGTCCGCCGGAGCAAATGAGATCCGCCGAGGAGGCCCCGCTTCGCCGTGGCCGCCGTACATGGGTCCGGTGATGGTCTGGCTGGCAACGCCTATTCGTAACTGGGCGTCATCGCCACCGTTCAAACCCAGCACAATTCCCATCGGATAGCCGCAGCCCCATGCGTGCCACTTTACACGACTCTCTTTCTGAAGCTCGTCGTCGAGAACGCTGAAGAAAGATCGCGGGCTGTCAAAACGTAGGGAATCGACCGAGTGGATCGAAGCGCCCTCGACGGTGGCCGTGCCGTCCCAGACGATTCCCGAGTAGCTGCTCATGCGGCTGGCTCCGTTCCATAGAATTCGCACACGGTCCTCCACCGGTTGGTGATCAAACGGAAATGCATAGATGGGTTCGAGCCCACGATAGACCTCGACCGATTCCAGCGGCGCTGTACCGACCACGTTCACCCGCAGACAAGGCGGAGCCGAGGTCGTATATCTGGAGCCGAACAGATGTCCGCCGGCTTCGACGTTCAAGACAATGCGAGCTCCAGTCGTGGCATAGACTCGGCGAGCCCGCAGCGCCTCGAAGAACCCATCCAACGTGACACTGCGCGTGTAAATACCGGTGAGGCCAGACTTGGCGTATCGTCGTAGCTGATGGCCAGGGTGGTCGGCGCCAGCACGGCCTGTATAGCAGTCGCTGCCACCGAGAAACCCCATCTGATAACCTCGCTCGATGATCTCGCGAATTGCCCATTCAAACGAACCGTGACTCGATGTGACCTCCATGGCGGGTTCGAGTGTCGGATCGTGCCATGTCAGATTCGAGTGCTCGCCGCCGACATGGGGCGTGATGATCGTGTCGGTGTTGCGATAGGCGTGGTAGACATCCCGGATGTGCGGCAGCTCCGTTGCGGTCTCGACAGATCGCGGAGCCTCCGCCGGTGGATTCCGGCGTACCGGCTGATCGTGTCGGCGAAAGTAGACATTGTGGTGGCCACCAGTAGGCGTTTGCCCGGACCATTCGAAACCCGGAATGGGAATGAAATGACCGGGTTCGTGGAACTCCCGTTCCTCGCGCTGTTGGACAGTCCAGTCGTCCTTGGAGATGACATCGGCGTTCCGCTGATAACCAACGAATTGAATCCCAGAGACGTCACGTGCGTATCGAAAAAAGTCTGCGATCTTCGCGCTGGAAGCGACCTGACCGCCGTGCGGATCAGCCCAGTGCAACTGTAACTCAGGTGCAGATTCCTCGGCAACGATCGGATTGCTGCGGCCGGCAAGATTTGTATCTCGCGCTCTTGCGTGCACCTCGAGGACGCCCGCCGTCTCGGCTTGTAAGCCTCCTAAACACATGACTCCGCGCAGCATCGGTGGCGCGTCGGCGTACTTTTCGAAACGAACGTTGGAGACCGGAAGTGTGATTCCCGCGCTGCTCAATTCGACCACATCAAAGAAAGTACTCGAAGGGTTCCCCCAGCGATCCTCGGCTTTGACAATCAACTGAAACGGTTCGCCAACAACGACCGAGGACGGCGCGATGAGTACGAGGCGCTCGGCCTGGCCTCCCACAATCGTCAGGTAAGGCGACTCGGAGAGGATTACAGATCGGCCCTCACCATCGACGTCGACTTCAACCAGGAAGTGATGCCGTCCTTCCAAGAACGTCTGAGCTCGACTCCCCGGTCCACCACCGCACTTCTCTCCCAGCGTCAAGGTGATCCGCTCTCCGGATTTCAGGGCCCGACCGTGAACATGTAGTGTGAGCGACTTGGGGCCGTCGAGTTGGATGCAGCAGCTTACACCTTCAGGAGCGGTGACCGTCGCATAATCAGCAGCACTTGGGTCGCAGAACTGCGGGATTCCCCAATCCGTATCGGAGTCGGTGCGAATTCGAACTCGCCCGCCGAGAGCAACACCGCGCGCTCCCGCTTCATAGGTCAGCTGCCATGTACCATGGCAGCCGGCAACGACTTCGTCCGATGGATCGATCGAGCACGAACCAAAACCGTCGGCGATTTCGACGGTCTGAGTCACCTCACTGTGTACGGGAAAGGCCATCTGTGGTCTCGCCAGCCTGGGTGAAGGAGTCGGCTTACAGCGCATGCAGACGGCTCATCGTACCAGATCCGTTTCGCTCGGGTCTCACTTGAAACACGCCATGTGATGAGCTGCCGAGCTCGGCAACAGAAACCGGCGCCCGCGACGAGTGTCTTACGTGCGTAGTGTGTGCCACGAAAAATATGACGGTCATTTTTTGACATGCTCGCAGTGTGTCACGAGAATGAAAGACACAGTGCGAGTCCCGTTGATCTTGATCGTCGTCTGTTGGGCGGTCTTGACGTTTTGTACGGACGGTTGCACCCGTGCTCTGCTTCGGTCGCACACTCGCAAACAAGAATACCTTGGCTAGAAGCGACCGGCCGGCGTACGTGGTTGTCGAACCGGCCGGTATGACAAGTGAGTCCGGGATCCTGGACCATTGTTCGGAGGGAGGAGGAATGGTCGATATTAGGAATCCACGAGTGATTTGGATTAAGGGCTTTCTCTTCCTAGTGGTCGGAATGCTCGCGTCCGTACTCCTCGTATTGGAGTCACCTAGTGTGAGGGTGGTGTTGCTGCTTTCGCTTTGTGTATGGGCGTTTTGTCGGTTCTACTACTTTGCGTTCTATGTGATTCAGCACTACGTTGACTCAGGGTATCGTTTTGCCGGCCTGACTTCGTTTCTGCACTACGCACTCTGGACACGTCGGCGCTGACATGCAACGAGATCTCCGGCACGTTTGGAACACGGAGTCCTGAATCAAAGAGGCGGTACGTAGCTCAATGAATTCGACGATCGAGATCAAATGTCAGTGTGGCAAACGCCTGAGGGCCAAGGCGGATCACGTCGGCAAGCGAGTCAGATGTCCGGCGTGCGGGGCTGTAGCGACAGTCTCCGCACCAGGACCACCGACAGCCGACGAACCGGGTATATCCGTCACCTGTCAGTGCGGCCGACGATTCACGGCGAAACCAGGTCTCGCCGGCAGGCAAGTGCGCTGTCCGGAATGCAAGCACCCAATTCAAGTTCCAGATCATTCGACCGCATCATCGCCTTCGAAAAGCGCCCCATCGGCGCCAGAGGCAGCGTACGATGATCTGTGGGACGACCTCCCCGAGCCAGCGTCAACTGACCCCGGCGTGCCGACCGACAGCGCCATGGCGGCAGTACGCAAGACGGCTTCCGACGAGCTGATGGCTAACGCCCGTGCAGAGCAGGTCGAAAGGAAGAAAGATCTTGACTCATGGGCCACGAAGCAAGTCATCTCCGGGATCGGCATGATGTTGGGGGCTGTTGTGTGGTTTGGCCTTGGCCTATTCGCAGGCAGAATCTTCTTTTATCCGCCGGTATTGTTTGTTTTTGGGGCTATCGCCCTGTACAACGGCCTGGGGCAGAAGCTGCATCGAGACAACTAGCAACTTGTTGTTGGACGGCTCCTACCTATTTCAGCACGCACTCAGGATTCGGTTCGCTGGGGATCGGCGCCTTCGTCTCCGCCTGCCAGGCGTCTAATTCAGCCCGCAGCTGTTTTGTCAGTTCCGGCCGAACGGCTGCGAGGTTATTGGCCTCGGCGGGATCCTCCTTGAGATCGTAGAGCCCCACCGTGTTGTCCTCTAAGAACTCGACCAGCTTCCAGTTGCCGCGGCGCAGGCTGGTCGAGGGAAAACCGCGCCACGAATAAGTCCCGCCGTTGGGGAGGTCGATCGTGAGTCCTCGGCCCCGTAGATAGAGTGGATAGTGCCAAAAAATGCTCCGCTCAGCGATCTCTTTTCCAAAGAAAAGAGGCGAGATATCGGTACCGTCGACAGGGTGTGAGGTGCCAGGTGCCGTGCCAGTCAGGCTTGCCATCGTCGGCAGGAAGTCAACGCTGGTGATCGGTGTGTCGCAGGTCGAGCCCGGTTCGATCCGCCCAGTCCACCGCACGCAGGCGGGCACGCGGACTCCTGCTTCAAACAGCGAACCTTTTTGGCCTCGCAGTGGGTCCAACTGTGACACGTTCGGCAAACCGCCGTTGTCACTGCTGAAGATGATCAGCGTGTTTTCACCGATGCCTAGCTCTTCGACCTTGGCCACGACGCGTCCAACTGACGTATCTACGGCTTCGATCATGGCTGCGTAAACTGGCTTGTAGTTGCTGCGCTGCGTCTCTGGGATCTGGTCGAGCCGTTCTCGGTACTTCCGCACGACCTTCCGCCGCGCCCGGTGTGGGGTGTGGACGTCCCAGTGGCTCAAGTAGAGGAAAAACGGTCCTGCCCTGTTCTCTTCCAAGAATTCCAGGGCGCGATCGGTCAGCTGTTCAGCAACGTCGACATCGCCGTAGTGGCTGCCCCCAGGACCGCCGCGGCCGTCCGCCGAGCTGATGTCGAATCCCTGCGTGTCGCTACCTAGATGCCACTTGCCGAGCCGAGCGGACGTGTAGCCCGCTTGTTTGAGGACTTCGGGAATACAGACAAAGTTGGAATCGAGTGAGTTGCGAATGGTGAATTGACGGGAGGCCTGCTGCTTGAGATCCGGATCCTGCCGTTCGATGGCCGGTACGAGCAGCCGCATATACTGCGGATTGCCCTTCGACCTACCACCTGGGGTGTAAATCTGGTGGCGAGGCGTATAGGTCCCGGTCATCAGGCATGCACGGGTGGGCGAGCAGTTCGGGCCCCCGGAGTAGGCGGCCGTGAATGTCATACCTTGCTCGGCCAGCCGGTCGATATGCGGCGTTTCAAAGAACTCGGCGCCGGCATAGCCTACGTCCTGCCACCCGAGGTCGTCAGCCAAGATCAGAATGATGTTGGGCCTTGGCGTCGCGGCGAGCGCGGTGGAGCAGCAAAAGGATGCGATTGTAAACAGCACAAAGCAGACGCGCAGCGCCGGATGGTAAGACATGGTATTGGTTTTCATGCGGAAAAATCACAGTGCGGAAGAATCGCATTCGTTCGGCTTCACCACGCGGGCGCGACTCGGGTGACGTCCTTAAGCCAGGCTCGCAGCAAACTCAAAGATAGCGACAAAAGTCGCCAAAACCAGTCCACTCAATCCTGTTTCACCATGTTGATCCTGTCTTCTGTTTGTTTGACAGGATCAACAGGATCAACAAGATGGCCCGGGCTCGCGATAAAAATCAGCCGCTGGGCGTTAGCCCACGGTTCTCACCAAACCGGATGCTAACGCATTGCGGCTGATTTGTTTGACCGTGGAACGCGGTTAGACTTCGATATTACGTCTATCGCACAGGGCGCCTGCACGGTCGGCAACGTCACGCGGAGCGTGACGTCTACGTAGTCATCACGCTCTGCGTGATGAGGCATCGCATATAGCGTGAATTCTAAGATCGTCCGTCGGACCCCTCCGCCGTGTAGCCCTTCCGGCAATCCAGTTTCATCATGTTGATCCTGTCTTCCGCCTTCTTTGACAGGATTTACAAGATCAACATGATGGCTAGGGAACGCGATCCAACCGCTGGGCGTTAGCCCACGGTTTCCATCGTAACCGTAGTAGGCACACTCCGTGTGCCGTCCGCCAGATGCAGAGTAAGCACGAAACCAACACGCAGGAAAACGGCTCGGCAGGAGCCTCGCCCTCCCGAGCGTCTTACATCAACTTGTTGCAGTGGATGTGATTAGCACTCTGCCGCGGATCCACCCCCGCAATCCTGTTTCACCATGTTGATCCTGTCTTCTGTTTTTTGACAGGATCAACAAGATGGCCCAGGACCATGACAAAATCAGCCGCTGGGCGTTAGCCCACGGTTTCCACCGTAACCGTAGCAGGCACACTCCGTGTGCCGTCCGCCAGAAGCAGAGTAAACACGAAACCGATACGCGGGAAAACGGCTCGGCAGGAGCCTCGCCCTCCCGAGCGTCTTACATCAGCTGTTGCAGTTGGATGTGATTTAGCATTCCGCCGTTTCGTTGACGACTTACTCGGCGATCGTGACAACCTCTACTTCGACAGGAGCCCGCGACCGCACTTCCTTCACAATCAAGTCGTTAATTCGACGCCTTTCTGCAAGGAGCTCATTCCGCTTGGGCTTCCGCTTGATTCCTGAGTTCCGTTTTCTCCATGCGGCCTCGTAGTACTGCTCTGGTACTGACACGGCTACGCGATGCGGACTCAAAAGACCGCCAGAGATGTTAAGACGAGCGCCCGGTATGGCCCAAATGCTCCTTCGGATTTCCTGACGCTGCATGTCAGAAGTGTGATACCGCGTCAGTGGATACGTGGAGACCATTCCGGCGACCACCACTACGGACATGAAGAACCGCAAACCAAACTGCCGAGGTATTCGCAGCGTGATTGTGAACCGCCAATGCTTGTCTTCGCGGCCTGTCTGAAGATGAATAGGCCAATATCGATGGGCGCTGGCCACCGGTGATTCACGATGGATCTGCGACCGAACGGATTCGTCCCAGGTCTCGAGTCTCACTTTGCACCTCCTAGGAATCCGGTCGTTCTTTCAGGGACTTTCCAAACCAGGTGTCGGCTCACCTGGACCGGTGCTACCGGCGGGGCAGGCACCAGAATCTTACGCAGCTTGACAATATGGAGCCAGACGTAGTTCGTCATCGAAAAGCGAGATTTTCTCCAGGATTTGTGTAAACGAGCTGATCGAATCTCGACTAACCAAGAAAACCGATCAAAGTCTCATCCTGGAGGAATTGCTTGTGTTTCGTAGATCCTGGCTCCGACGCCTCCGTAAAGTAGTTCGCCGCCGACCCATCCGTCGTGCCAATTGGAACCTATTTCTTCGCTCGAAATTAGTGCTCGAAAGATGTGAAGCGCGCGTCTTGTTGGCTGCGGTTTCATTCGACGGCGAGACGTTGAGCTTCACCGCCGATCAGGGTGAGGCGGACGTGGTTGCGGTTTCTTCGCCAGGGTCGGGAATGGTGCAGTTTGATGTTGGTGGTGGGGACACGATTAGCCTCGGCGCCGGTGCCACTGGGAACCCCAATTTCGTGCTCTCCGCCGGTGACAGCGTCTTAGTCGCCAACGCCGCCGCCCTCGCGGCCACCGGTCTGGAGCTGTCCCTGGGCGATGGAGACGATACGGCCACGCTGACGTCGCTGCCAGCTGGCCTGGGCGTCACGATCGACGGTGGAACCGGCGAGGATACCATCGATGGCTCTTCGCTTTCAGACTCGATCATCGGCGTAGGCGGGCCGGGCAACGACCTGTTACGGGGCGGTTCCGGCGACGATACGTTGATCGGTGGTTCGGGCAGCGATGAGCTGCACGGGGGAGCGGGTAATGACGACCTGGTCGGCGGTGGTCAAATCGAGGTTACGGTGTCCAACCTGCAGGAAGACCAAGGCGCCCTGCTGACTCCGTTCTTCTTGGCTACCGGCGACGGAGCGTACGACTTCTTTGACGAGGGGGGCTCGGCATCGGCTAGCCTCGAACGGTTGGCCGAGGATGGCAATACGGGGCCTCGTGTCGATGCTGCCCTAGCCAGCGGTGGCGTGGGGCAAGCGATCACGACACCCGATGGTCCGTTGGCCCCGGGTGATGCTCGCACGGTTAGCTTAATCGCTAACTCCTCCGATCAGCTAACCCAGTACTTGAGCTACGCGTCGATGGTGATTCCCAGCAACGACGCTTTCATCGGAAATGATGATCCGCGGCAGCTGGACCTGTTTGACTCGACCGGAAACCTGATTCGCCGCACTGGCGAAAACGCCTATATCGTTACGGGTGACCAGGTGTGGGACGCCGGAACAGAAGTGAACGACGAGATCCCAGAGAATACAGCCGCTTTGGCTCAGGCTGCGCCGAACACCGGAACGACCGAGGGTGGCAGCGTCGCGCAGCATCCGGGTTTCCAAGGTTCTGTGCGTTTGGGCGGCGCGGTCGGGAACATCTTGCAAGCACGCGGGCAAGCTGACTTCACGCGACCTGGCGCGCTGGTCGCTCGTATCGAGATCGACGCCGCCGATGAGGGCGATCTGCTGAGTGGTGGGGAAGGAGATGATTCGTTGCAAGGAGGTGAGGGGAACGACACGCTGGTCGGAGGTGCTGGAAGCGACGAACTGTCTGGTGACAGTGGTAACGATGTGTTGGAAGGCGGTGGGCAGGTTCAGGTCACCGTGACGAACTTGCAGCCCACAAACGGCGCACTGTTGACACCTTTCTTCCTGGCGGCCGCTGACGGAACCTACGACTTCTTTGAAGCGGGTGCAGCCGCCTCGGCCAGCCTGGAACGGCTCGCCGAAGACGGCAACACGCAACCTCGCACTGACGCTGCCCTGGCCAGCGGTGGTGTCCAGCAGGCGATCACCACACCCGACGGTCCGCTGGCGCCTGGCGAGTCGCGCACGGTCAGCCTAATGGCCCGTTCGTCCAATCCGCTCAGCCAGTATTTGAGCTACGCGTCGATGGTCATTCCCAGTAATGACGCGTTTATTGGCAACGATGATCCGCGCCAAATCGATCTGTTTGACAGTGACGGAAATCTCATTGCCCGTACCGGTAACGACGCCTATTTCGTCACCGGTGATGAAGTCTGGGATGCCGGTACGGAGGCCAATGACGAGATCCCGGAAAACACCGCCGCTCTTGCCCAAGCGGCTCCCGATACGGGTGTCGCGGAAGGCGGTGTGGTCCGGCAGCATCCAGGTTTTCAGGGGTCGGTTCGACTGGGTGGGGCGCTCGGTAACATCCTGCAGGCTCGGAGCGAGGCTGATTTCACCCGACCGGGCGTGCAAGTTGCCAGCATCGAAGTGAGCGGCGATGACGGTGACGACGTCCTGCACGGTGGTGAAGGAGACGACACCTTGCTCGGCGGCGACGGCAACGACACGTTGGTGGGGGCCGGCGGCAGTGACCGCCTGGTTGGCGGTGCCGGCACGGATGCGCTAGAAGGTGGTGGCCAAATCGAAGTGACCGTTACGAACCTGCAGCCAGGCGACGGAGCCTTGCTGACACCGGTCTTCCTGGCAACCGCCGACGGCACCTATGACTTCTTTGACGCCGGTAGTCCGGCATCTGCCAGCTTAGAACGCCTGGCCGAAGACGGCATGACAGCGCCGCGGATCGACGCCGCGCTGGCCAGTGGTGGCGTCCACCAGGCGGTGGCCACAGCGGGTGGACCGCTGGGGCCCGGCGAGAGCCGCACGGTTGTGTTGGACGTGCAGCGCTTCAATGCACTGACGCAATACCTCAGTTTTGCCTCGATGGTGATTCCGAGTAACGATGCATTTATCGGCAACGACGATCCAACAGCGATCGATCTGTTCGACGCTGACGGAAACATCATCCCACGGCAAGGTGGCACTGCCCTAGTCATCGGGGGCGATCAAGTCTGGGATGCCGGTACCGAAGTGAATGATGAGGTTCCTGAAAACACAGCGGCGCTGGCACAGGCGGCCCCCGACACCGGGGTGGCCGAAGGTGGTGTTGTTCGACTGCACGGAGGTTTCCTGGGATCGACTGCACTAGGCGGAGCAGCAGGCAACATCCTGCAAGCTCGGCCGGGCGCCGACTTCACACGCAGCGGCGCTCAGGTGCTCGAGATTCAGATCGTGGCCCTCAATGGCACGGATCAGCTGATCGACGAGCCGGCCAACGTGGCTCCCGTCTTGAGCGATCCCGGTCAACAGGTGCTACCAACCACCCAGGACTCGCTGGAGATCGTATTGGAGGCGACCGACGCGGATTCAGGGGACACGTTGACCTTCTCTGCAGCAGCCCGTAGCGGCGAGTACTATCTCGACCAAACGCTGGGCCTCAGCTTTACGGGCGATCTGTTCCTGAACTACGGTGGGCTGGAAGAAAAGTGGTTGTTAGGTGGTGACGAGACCACTTGGTACTATCTGACTCCCGACGGTGCCTTCTACGAGTGGCACGGAGGCGGAGTGCTCAATCGTACCTGGTTGGCGCAACTCGACCCAGCCACGTACGCAGATCCAGCGCTGCTCTACGACGCTCAGCCCAGTGTTGTACCGCCGGCCGTAGTCAGCGTCGCCGGCAACACGGTCACCGTGAATCCTGAGGCCGGCTTTGTCGGCACGATCTCGATCGAAGTTAGCGTTTCGGACGGCACGCTTACTGATTCCCAACTGGTCTTGGTCGATGTGTTGGCAAACGAGGCGCCGACGGTTGCTGAGCCAGGGAACCAGTCTCTTCCCACGACTCAGGACACTTTGGATGTTGCCTTATCGGGAAGTGATCCCAACAACGACGCGCTGACCTTCAGCGCGACGGTCCAGAGCGGCGAATACTACTTGGATCAAACGATCGGACTGAGTTTTACTGGCGACCTCTTCCAGAATTGGAGTGGCAGTCTGGATGAGAAATGGTTGTTGGCCGATTCACAAGAGTGGTACTTCATCACACCAGATGGCAATCTGTGGCGATGGTTGGGCGGTGGCCGCAACATCGGCGCCAACTCCGAGCTCGTCGCGACACTCTCGCCGGCAACCTACACGGATCCAAGTTTGCTTTACGATGCCCAGCCAGATGCGCCGGTTCCGGCCGCGGTTACTGTTGCAGGCAGCACGCTGACGCTCGACCCAAACGCAGGATTTGTGGGCACTTTTTCGGTGCTAGTTACAGCGACCGATGTGGGTGGGCTGACTGGTTCGACCTTGGTCCGCGTCGATGTCACTGCGGCGCCGGCCGCCTCGGGAGCGTTGGCCCTGCCAGCCGACGTTGGCCGATCGCAGGACGAGAGTGGGGTCGTCCGACAGGACTCGCGGCGTGATGCCCTGGCTCTGGGATTTGCCGTCGACCCGAACGCGATCGACCCTGCCGGGTCGGTTGTGGATGACCTGGCGAACTCGTCCCACGGCAGCCCGATCGCCGAGCTCGATGCCCTGTTCGGCGACGAGGCCCTGGACGTCAGCGAACTGGTTCAAGCGACGCGTTTGGCCAGTTAGCAGTTGCCCGTTGCAATTCTCGTTGCGCGAGGCATCTGAGGTCATGCGGTCAGGCGTTCGGGAGGGCGAGGCTCCTGCCGAGCCGAGGGAAACTGGAGTGGTGCTTACGTTGGAAACCGTGGGCTAACGCCCAGCGGCTGATTTCGTGCAGTAGTCGTGTACGACGTTCGGGAGGGCGAGGCTCCTGCCGAGCCGAGAGGTAATGGGAAGCAGGAGACAGGAGCAGACATCTGAGGTTGTCAGTCGACTTTCGGGAGGGCGAGGCTCCTGCCGAGCCGAGGGGCATTGGAGTGATGCTCATGGTGGAAACCGTGGGCTAACGCCCAGCGGCTGATTTGGTGCAACAGTTGTGTGCGGCGTTCGGGAGGGCTCCTGCCGAGCCGAGGGACATCGGAGTGATGCTTATGGTGGAAACCGTGGGCTAACGCCCAGCGGCTGATTTAGTGCAACAGTCGTGTGCGGCGTTTGGGAGGGCGAGGCTTCTGCCGAGCCGAGGGACATCGGAGTGGCGCTTACGGTGGAAACCGTGGGCTAACGCCCAGCGGCTGATTTAGTGCAACAGTCGTGTGCGGCGTTTGGGAGGGCGAGGCTTCTGCCGAGCCGAGGGACATCGGAGTGGTGCTTACGTTGGAAACCGTGGGCTAACGCCCAGCGGCTGATTTGGTGCAACAGTCGTGTGCGGCGTTCGGGAGGGCGAGGCTCCTGCCGAGCCGAGGGACACTGGAGTGGTGCTTACGGTGGAAACCGTGGGCTAACGCCCGGCGGCTGATTTAGTGCAACAGTCGTGTGCGGCGTTCGGGAGGGCGAGGCTCCTGCCGAGCCGAGGGACATCGGAGTGGCGCTTACGGTGGAAACCGTGGGCTAACGCCCGGCGGCTGATTTGGTGCAACAGTTGTGTGCGGCGTTCGGGAGGGCGAGGCTCCTGCCGAGCCGAAGGACATCGGAGTGATACTTACGGTGGAAACCGTGGTCTAACGCCCAGCGGCTGATTTTGGATCACGTTTCGCTCCGATCGTGCACGGCGCAGCGGGCCAAACGATTTACCCCAGCGTTTGAACTCCTCAACAAATGCTCTCAGCCGTACAGTCTCATCGGGAATCTCCCACGAACGGATCGCGCACTCAGCAACCAGCAACAGCGAGACGTTCGAGCACTTTTCATAGGCCCTTCTGTCAACAGGATCCCAGTTGGGGTGGAAACTCAGATAGAACTCCTGCGATCCCTTGAAAGAGCCCAAGTAATAGCTGGCCGAAGGATGCGCATCTGGACTGGCCAGCAGCGCCGGCGGTGGGTTAGCGATTAATTGGAATCCGTGACCGTCCAGCCAGATAGCTGCCCGCTCGCGCACCTCCGACTCGTCGGCGGCCACCATCTGCGTACAATGCCAAGTCTGTGACAGTCGTTCCTGCGTATGGCGCTCGACGGAGGCGAAGAGCACACCAAGCACGCTGACCGCTACGAGTAGAGCAAGCAGGGAGAATCGTCTGTTCATCATCGCTACAGCTCGAATCAAAAGGCAATCAACATCGACAGCTGGCAGAACGCCCCAACGCTGGGCAGGGGCCTCCGTGCTCCCGCCCGAGGTTGGATCTGCGCTAGCCCGAGTTATTCATGAGCGATCTGCTGCGAGGTCGTAAGTCCATCCGTGGCTTCGTCATGCTTCACAATTCTCCCTCGACGTATTGCTTCAATACGCCTGCGGGAGAATTGCTCGCCTTCCTTGCCACGAACGTACTTACAACCTCTCGCGACGACCTTCATGAATAACCCGGGCTAGATTAGGCCTGTGGGTTGCCAAGCCGGGTGAATCTAGCCGCCCTTTTGGCATCTCAGCACGAATCCGTCGCCAACGCTGCGTTCGACTCCCCCAGCGTAGATCAGGTGTTTTTCGAGTGTGATGAAGCCACTCGCCGTCGCTTTCGATCGATCCCCAATCTGGATATCAAGGCCGGGGCTTATGGCCTTACGGATTTCGCCCCCCGCTAGAAACTCAAAGTCAAGGTCGACGACAACGATCGCTTCCTCGTCTCCAATATCGTTGATCAGGTACTCCATTCCCACGGTCGTGCTCAGCGGCGAGTCGTTTCGCTGGCCATCATGCTGGATCGCTGTGCGCCATACGTCTCCGGTCTGTGAGTCACAGTGGAACTGAACCTGTACGTAGTCGTCGGTTCGATTCGTGGGATTCCCCGGTCGAGTCAACAGACCGGCGATATCTGCGCGGACCAGTGCCGTGGAGTCCGCGGTATTACCAAGTCCTGGCTCGATAGTGCTCTTCATCGAATAGGAACCGCTAAGTACTGAAGAGGCATAGAATGTGGAGAAGGCCTCCACGGTATCCGGACCGATCGTCC
The DNA here is from genome assembly GCA_965223305.1 of Pirellulaceae bacterium. Lineage (GTDB taxonomy): Bacteria > Planctomycetota > Planctomycetia > Pirellulales > Pirellulaceae > CBDCWT01. The sequence continues at coordinate 53,925 of CBDCWT010000084.1, forward strand.
GCGCCACACTCTTTGCTTCGGTAACGAAACGCCATTCGTTGTCGTTGATCTTGAAGTAGCCATGCTCGGTCGTAGCGTGGATCCGGTAGTCTGCATTGTCGACAGGTGCGACGGCGAAATAGAACCACTCGTCGGGCTCGATGATTTCGTCGTCGACAGGTGTGATCGTCGTCTGGACGCTGGATACACCCTGCCCGAATGTAACCGTACCGCTGGCCTGTTTGACGTCGGAATCGCTCGCCATCGGGAGTGAAAGGGGGCCCGCCTCATCGACGCGCTCATACTCGATTGTGATCGGCCCACACTTGGGCGCCGGAGAGATTGAGAAAAAGGCGTTTGCCGGCGTCTCTCCTTCCTCATTTGCATGAGGTCCGCCTCCGTAGGCAAGTAAGTAAAATTCCGGACGTCCGTGCACTGTGATTGTTACGGTTGCGGTCGTCTCGACGCCTGGTTCATCATCGTCGTGGATCGTGTACTTGAAGGAATCCGTCGCTGTCTCGCCCTCCGCCAAACAGTCGAACTGGCCTTGTGGATCGTACCTGAACGTCCCGTCCCCACGATTGATGACCTTGCCTATCGTTCCAGTCGTATCAATCTTGGAGACGATCGAAAGAGTGTCCTCAAAGCTGGGTTCGTTGTCATTCCAGACTGCGTCGGTGATCAAAAGCGGCGTGTCTTCGTTGGTTGAATATTGGTCGTCAACCGCTCTGGGCGTCACATTCTTGACTGTAACAGTCGTCTGCAGCGGCGTCTGACTGCCGTCGATCATCTGCAGCACGACCAAGACTGTATAGTCATCAGCCGGAGTGTTCAGCGTCGCATCATCGTCGTAAACGTGAACGGCCTGTTGATGCGGGTGATGAACCTCGCGAATCCCATCTCCCCAGTCGACGCTGTAGGACATGACACAGTTTGGATCAACGACGAGCCCCAGAGTGAACTTCTGACCCTCGTCGACCGTGGCACCCTGCAAACTGTTGTTACACTGCATGCCTGTGTAATCTTGGCTGCTCGAACCACTGGGACTGGAGTCATCGCCGGTTCCGTAATCCGTATTACTACTATCGTTCGGGCCACTCGGCGTGCTGCCTCCCGGCGTGCCATTCGTCGGCGTTGTCCCGCCAGTTGAGTTGTCCCCTCCGGCGTCGTCTCCACTGTCGCCGGAGTCTCCACCGCTCCCGCCACTGGGCTCGCCGCCATCGGGATCCTCGGTCGGCGTGTCCGCTGTAGAACCGGAGTCACCGCCGCCGGAATCGGGAACATCCCCGGAATCGTCCGCCGGGTCGTTACCACCAGTGGGCCCACCGACATCGTCGCCGCCATCCGCACCACTGTCCTCAAGATCAGGCGGCGTGTCATCGACGCCGGGATCGGAACAGTCTTCGTCGCATACTCCAGACGATTGGCCAGAGACATGAACGCCGGCAACCCAAGCGGTCTCGTTGATCAAGCTAGCAAATTCGTCGAAATCGTCCGGCGTCAGCAAGCCGTCACCCGAAACATCCAAGTACGGTTCACTTGGCGGCATGGTCATTGGTTCGTCGAGTATCCGGTTGATCGCGTTGACCAGCAGCAACCCGTCAGCCACCGAGATGTGCTGGTCAGCGTTAACATCGGCAGGCGCAGCGACATTCTGAGACGCAGGAACCTGGTCCAGGTGCTGCGGGGCCGATCGTTGCTCGGTCAAGCCCGGCAAATCGAGATCGGCTGCCAACAACTCGCGTTCCGCCAAAAGTTCGAAACGTTGAACCATTCGCCGTTCCCGGCGGCGATGCCGCTTCCGCCTGCCTGCCCACCCTGCTCGTCTGCCAATTCCAGTGCCCCGCGCCAAGTCTCGCTTAGTCATCCTGCTGCCCCGTAGATCAGTTGGTAACGCCGTGTACAGTGCGACAGATTGCGGTCTTCGCGGTACGACCTACCGCCATCGATCCGTCACACATTTCCGTTACCTATAGAGTTGCGCTGGGATTGGGCGCGCGACCGTTTTTCTGGAGATTTTGTCGAAAATCCTGTGCTGCATTCGAAGTGCTGGTGTCCCCGGCAGAAGGCCCGGACCTAAGAGATGATCATTGGACTTCCCAGCAAAGACCAGTTATGGTGACGGGCGTCAAGTGCACGAATCGAGGTGCGCGGGCAACCACTCATCCACTTCATCCCATGGCTTCGCTGGGGCCTGTGATCGATGCGGTACTTCGTTGGCACAAGCGGCTTCAGTTACAAGGAATGGAAAGGAACTTTCTATCCGGAAAAACTGGCTCAGAAGAAAATGCTGAGCTACTACGCCGAGCGGCTCTCGACCGTCGAGATCAACAGCACTTTCTACCGGATGCCCAAGTCGAGCGTCCTCGAGTCATGGGCCGCAGAAGTTCCCGAAGGTTTTCGCTTTGTTCTAAAGGCGTCCCAACGAATCACGCACCACAAGCGGCTGCGTGATGTGGAAGAGACCGCGGATTACCTTTTCAGCACAGCGGCAACGCTCGCAGAACACTTAGGTCCGATCCTCGTTCAGCTGCCGCCCAACTTCAAGAAGGACCTGCCGCGACTGGAGGCATTCGTCGACCTGATTCCTCCCGAAACCCAGACCGCCTTCGAGTTTCGACATGAGTCCTGGTTCGATGAGCAGGTCTATAGTTGTCTGCGGAAGAAGTCGTGTGTGTTGTGTGTAGCAGACGTCGACGGAGCAGAGGCGCCCGAGCTTGTTTCAACGGCTTCGTGGGGCTATGTCAGGCTACGTGGCCAATCCTATTCGCAAGACGATCTAGCTGGCTGGATCAAGAAACTAGCTCGTATGGGCTGGGAAGAAAGTTACGTCTTCTTCAAACATGAGGACGCCGGAACGGGACCGCGGCTAGCAAAACAGTTTCTAGAGCTGGCAGGGCAGTAGGCGCAAAGCAGCAAGAGAGGTGCGCAGGTCACGAAAGTCGTGCTGAGCCAACGGGCCGGGCCGTCTCTTTTTGCCGAGTTTGTTTGTGTCTTGAATCAACGACCTCCGCAGTATGAAGGAAGCAGAAAATGCTCGGTAGCTCAATGAACATAGAGAGTGCCCGCTGGTTGCCGGTGTGGATCCTCGGCGGGTTACTACTGGCCGGCTCATCGGGTTTGGCACAGCGGCGTGCGAGCGAGCTGGCGCCGGCGCAAGCCGATGTGTCGTATGGACCGCACGAGCGAAATGTCCTCGACCTTTGGCTCGCAGAGGCGGCGACGCCCCGCCCGCTGGTCATCTATATACACGGCGGCGGTTTTCGTGGCGGGAGCAAGAACAGCCTCGATCGGGACAAGGTGAAACAGTTTCTCGATGCGGGAATCTCCGTCGCGGCGCTCCACTATCGGCTGCTTGCCCAAGCGTATCTGCCGGCCGCGCACCACGATTGCCGCCGGGCCATTCAGTTCCTGCGCAGCAAGGCGGGCGAATGGAATCTAGACGTGGACGCTTTCGGGGCCTTCGGTGGTTCAGCCGGAGCCCAACTGTGTATGTACTTGGCATTTCACGACGACATGGCAGATGCCACGAGCGACAGTTTACTGGAACAACAGAGCACCCGGCTAAGATGTGTTGCCACAAGTGGTGGCCAGACAACCATGAGCTTCAAATGGTGGAAGGAGCATATTCCTGGATACGATCGCCCTCATCGGCCGATCTCGGAATACTTCGGGCAGCTGTCTGAAGGTGACCTCGATCGGGTTGTCCGCGAACTCTCCGCCCTGTCGCTGCTGAGCGAAGACGATCCTCCGATCTACATGCGGTACGGAATGGCGCCCGGCGCTCCCCAACCCGACGATGTGAACCGGGTTCAAGGCTGGCGCGTACACCACGTGAACTTCGGAGTTGCGCTGTTAGAAAAGGCCAAGCAACTGGGCGTTCCGGCTTACTTGAAATATCCAGGATCTGGCGGGGAGCCCCTGTCAGACGTCGATTTCTTCCGCAAGCATCTGCTGGAGCCACAGACTTCCGAATAGAGGTCCTGTCTGGCAATGCGCTCGATAAGGCTACGTTGCCTCGCTGTGTGGCGTTCGTCCTGATAGACAGCTCTTGCGTTTCAACGCGTTGACAGTCACTTCAACGTCTTGGGCTAGCGAGGCTGTCGTCCTGCAGTCCAGCGCTCGCCGCCGGAGTGTCGCCGAGTCACTTCTGACAGGAATCAACGTCCTCGCCGGCGAAACTCCTCTGGGTCGCGGTTAAACTATCGAAACTAGCGCGAATTATTCATGAGCGATCTGCTGCGAGGTCGTAAGTCCATCCGTGGCTTCGTCATGCTTCGCAATTCTCCCTCGACGTATTGCTTCAATACGCCTGCGGAAGAATTGCTCGCCTTCCTTGCCACGAACGTACTTACAACCTCTCGCCACGATCTTCATGAATAATACGGGCTAGCGCGAGCCAGCGAGTCTCGTGTCGAAGGCGCCGTGTAGAACTGCACCCCCCCAGAGGATCAACGGTATGCGCAGCCAGCACATATTCGGTTCGCGAAGATCGTTCCTGCGCCGCTCGGCGTGCGCGACCCTGTCCGCTGCAGTGGCTGGGCGCCCATCCTCCGCGGCCGCTCAAGGCCCCGTTGCCGAAGCATCCGAAGCGTCCGGAGATGCTGCGCGACTTGCAAAGATCCAGCCAAGCCACCCGCGACTGCACTTTGACACTATCGGTCGTCGAGCCTTGGTAGCACGGGCGGGTGGCACCCATCGACGATACGCGCAACATCTGTTTGGCTGGATCGATCGCTATCAGCAATGGACGCCTCCTCGGGAGCTGCCCGAGTCGAGCGGCAACGAAGTGGCGCTCGAAGAAACAGCTGCTTTCGTGACGAACGCCGCTTTGGCGTTTGTGTTGAGCGATGAGGACAAACATCTTGAAATCTCAAAGCGATGGGCCTTGCAAATGTGCGAGCTACCGCAGGGCGGGTTGCGGAACTACGGGCTCGGCGTCTACGCGGCCGGACTGGCCCGCGCTTACGACTGGCTATTCGAGCACTGGAGTGCCGAGGAACGAGAGCGAATTCGTGATCATCTAAGTCACCTGGTTCGGCAGGTCTACTTGGGTTCGTTTCCACGTCATCAGAAGAGACACTGGTGGGCAGACGCTCACCTGCATCACGATTTTTGGATTCCTGTTGGGGGCTACGGCGAAGCGGCGTTGGCCTTGCTGGGCGAGGTCGGCGAGGCAAGCAGCTGGGCTGCCCGGGCAAAGCACCTACTATCCGTATCGATGTCCTGGCTGGGAGACGACGGCGCTTGGCACGAAGGTGCGGCCGATTGGTGTTACACGCTCGCTCCACTGTTGTGGTTCTATGGCGCCTGGCAGACGGCGGTCGGTGAAGACCTTCATCAAGTACCCTGGCTGCAAAACACAGCAGCCTATCGTCTTTACCATTGGCTTCCCGATGATACCTATGTCTATTTGAACGATTCGTTTCGGAGTGGTCGGTACAACACCAGCGGCAGCGCTTCTTGCCATCTGCTGAGGCGGCTTGCGGCGTTGTTCTCAGACGGCCGCGCTCAGTGGCTGGCCGCGCGAGATGAGTTAGTTGACTTGGCTCCGAATCAGAAGGGCGTTTATCAGGCGCCCTACGAGCGATCGTCGCTGCGGCGTGCGCGGACGCTCTACCCACATCCGGACTCCCAGTGCGCTGCCTGGAATGTGCTCTGGTATGATCCGCGTGTTGAAGCAGTAGCTCCGCAGAGCCTGCCCGTGTCACATCACTTCGTAAACATGGGGGTGGCCGTGCTTCGCACCGGGTGGGGCAGCCAGGATGCTGTGGCATCACTCGCCTGTGGCCCACTGGCCGGCCATCGCTGTGCCGAGCGAATGCGGGCTGGCGAAGCCAGGACAACGAGCAACTATTCGCACGCTCATGTTGACTACGGTTCCTTTTCGCTTTTTGCCAACGGCGAGTACTTCATCGTGCCGGCCGGCTACGCGCGCCGGTCGAGCCATTTTCAGAATACGGTTTCGGTAAATAGCGCTGACCTCTTGCCGGACGCGGCTTTGGACGTGCGGATTCTGGCCGCACACGTCGACAAGAACCGTGGGTACAGCTATGTTGTTGCCGACGCCACAAGCGGCTATTCTCCACACTTAGAAGTCGCAAGCTACCGCCGGCACATGATGCTCTTGAGCGGCGGGCATTGCCTTGTCTTCGACGACCTACGGCTGAAGGCACGTCGCACTCGCAGTTGGAACCAGTTTCAATGGAGCGTCCACAGCGATCCGCAAGAGCATCGTGTTGTGGCGAGTGGACCGACGCTGACCTGGCATTCGCGGACGCGCGAGCAGCCGCAGCTGACGTTGCGCGTGTTCGAACCTAGGGAATTTGCTTGGGAGCAGGCGAAACTCGACCCGCTTGACGGCGAGCCCATGTTGGAAGCCCATCGTTTGATCCGACCAGAGTGGTATTCGGAGTCGATGCAGGTATTGGTGGCGATGTCTTGGACCGGCGTCTCCAATACTCCGACCTTGATTCAACATCCACAGTTCCTCGCCCTAGCCGTAGACGATGGACTAGCAATCGGATTCGCCCGCCGGCCGATGCAGCAGCCCCAGGCAACGCGCGTGTCGGACGATGCGTTGCAGGAGCGAGAACTGCTGCTCTTCGGTTGGGACAAGGACGACCCGTCCAAGTCTGTTTCCATCCAGCGTTGAAAAGGGCCGGCATACGTCCGGCCCGAATCCCAGCCATATTCGCATCGATCAGCAAACGTCTATACTTGCTGAAGGAAACTTCGCCCACAGTGACAACAGTGACGAGAGAATCGATGCCCGAGGCCAACCAGACCGCCGACTGCCGGCAACCCTTTGCGGGACCAGCTGCCTGGTTCGGCAGATCGCTCGCCGCGACGGGATCGTGGATCTACGAGTTTTCTCCGACCGACGTCGCCGAGCTGCTGTCTGCGGCGCGGCGGTTGGCCAGCGACTCCGCTGACTTTCGACGTGCAACGCGCGAAGGCATTTGGCTGCCAACGCTGGGGCCGCGTCTGGAGAGCCTCCAACAAGAGGTCGTCGATGGCCGCGGCTTTGTACTGCTGCGTGGCTTCCCAGTCGATCGCTGTTCCCGCGCCGAAGCCGTCGCCGCCTATTGGCTAGTTGGACTGTATTTTGGTGACGCCGTTCCCCAAAACGCCAAGGGGCACTTGATCGGACACGTCATCGATCTGGGCAAGGATCCGCTTGACCCGCGCAACCGGGTCTACGAAACAAGCTATCGCCACCTGTTCCATACCGACTCGTGCGACATCGTCGGCCTGCTCTGCCTAAGTCCGGCTCGATCCGGCGGAGCGAGCAGCATTGCCAGTTCGGTGACCATCTTCAACGAGATGCTGCGGATGCGACCCGACCTCGTCGAGGAGCTTCGCAGGCCTCTGTTTGTCGACCGGAAGGGAGAGATCCCCCTAGGCAAGCTCCCTTACTACGAGTTGGCAGTCTTTCACGAGCATGCCGGATGTCTGACGACCATTTACTCCCGCGACTTCATTGAAGCAGCCCAACGGCACGACGCAGTTCCACGATTGACCGACCGCCAGCGCGAAGCCATGCTGCTGCTCGAGTCGACCGCCGCCCGGGATGACGTGCGGTTAGATATGAACCTTCAACCGGGCGACATTCAGTTCCTACATAATCACCAGGTGCTCCACGCGCGGACTGCCTACGAGGATGACCCCACCCGCCGTCGACACCTGCTCCGACTTTGGCTCTCGGCCTCAAACGGCCGTCCGCTGCCCGCTGCGTTCGCCGAACGGTACGGTGACGTCGAAGTCGGCACGCGGCGAGGTGGGATCGTTGTCCCGGGTGCGGTGGAACATATTCCGCTGGAACCAAGCGAGGAAGAGTAGTGACTACTGTTTGCGTGTACTGATTCCTTGTAACGGGTTCCTTTCTGACCAGAACTCATCGGACCATTGCTTTCTTTCGAACAGTCCACCACGACAGAAGGAGACCACTGTGGATTTCGGCACCAGCTTTGAAGAAGGACTCGACTATAACGACTTTCTCGTCAAGTACGGCACCGACGAGCACCAACGGCGCTGGCAAGCCGTCCACGACCAGGTGCAACTAAGCGCCGCTCAACAAGAGCTGCTTCACCGTTTCACGCGAGAGATGAAGGTGCTGATCTTGGCTGGGACGTGGTGTGGAGATTGCGTCAATCAGTGTCCGATCTTCGCTCACTTCGCCGCCGAGAACGACAAGATACGTGTTCGCTTCTACGATCGGGACGACAACCCTGACCTGGCGGCAGTGCTCTCGACCTGCGGCGCTCCTCGCGTACCAGCCGTGCTGTTCCTGAGTGAGGACAACTTTGTCTGTGGCCGATACGGTGATCGAACGCTCGCCAAATACAGACAGATGGCGCAAGACCAAACTGGAGCGGCCTGCCCGACAGGCATCGTGCCTCCCGAGCAGGCGATGTTGGCGACCGTCACACAAGAGTGGCTTGACGAGTTCGAACGAATCCAGTGGATGTTGCGTACGTCGGGACGCCTGCGGCAATTGCACGGTGACTGAACATAACCCGAACGAGTCTCAGATGTCTCTCCCGGTACACCGGCCTGGCCGAAGCCTCTTGACAGGATTTACAGGATCACCGTCGGACGTAATCCAAAATCAGCCGCTGGGCGTTAGCCCATGGTTTCCACCGTACGCTGATGTCCCTCGGCTCGGCAGGAGCCTCGCCCTCCCGTTGACTGACAACCTCGGATGTCTGCTCCTGCTCCTGTCTCCTGCTCCTGCTTCCCATTACCTCCCGGCTCGGCAGGAGCCTCGCCCTCCCGAACGCCGTACACGACTGTTGCACCGCAAAGGTGAGACGGGCGTCTCACAGTTGGAGCCGTCCACTCAATCTTGTTTCATCATGTTAATCCTGTCTTCTGTTTGTTTGACAGGATTTACAGGATCAACAGGATGGCCCGCGACCGTGCTACACAATCAGCCGCTGGGCGTTAGCCCACGGTTTCGACCGTAAGCACTACTCTGATGTCCCTCGGCTCGGCAGGAGCCTCGCCCTCCCGAACGCCGTACACGACTGTTGCACCGCAAAGCTGAGATGGGCATCTCGCAGTTGGAACCGGTACACTCAATCCTGTTTATCATGTTGATCCTGTCTTTTGCTTGTTTGACAGGATTTACAGGATTAACAGGATGGCCCGCGACCGTGCTACAGAATCAGCCGCTGGGCGTTAGCCCACGGTTTCGACCGTAAGCACTACTCTGATGTCCCTCGGCTCGGCAGGAGCCTCGCCCTCCCGAACGCTGTACACGACTGTTGCACCGCAAAGGTGAGATGGGCGTCTCACAGTTGGAGCCGTCCACTCAATCTTGTTTCATCATGTTGATCCTGTCTTCTGTTTGTTTGACAGGATTTACAGGATCAACAGGATGGCCCGCGACCGTGCTACACAATCAGCCGCTGGGCGTTAGCCCACGGTTTCGACCGTAAGCACTACTCTGATGTCCCTCGGCTCGGCAGTAGCCTCGCCCTCCCGAACGCCGTACACGACTGTTGCACCGCAAAGGTGAGATGGGCATCTCGCAGTTGGAGCCGGTACACTCAATCTTGTTTCATCATGTTGATCCTGTCTTCTGTTTGTTTGACAGGATTTACAGGATCAACAGGATGGCCCGCGACCGTGCTACACAATCAGCCGCTGGGCGTTAGCCCATGGTTTCGACCGTAAGCACTACTCTGATGTCCCTCGGCTCGGCAGGAGCCTCGCCCTCCCGAACGTTGACTGACAACCTCGGATGTCTGCTCCTGTCTCCTGCTCCTGCTTCCCATTACCTCCCGGTTCGGCAGGAGCCTCGCCTTTTGCCTGCTCTGTGCCGATTCATCAGACCAAGTGCTTTCTTCCCGCTTGTTTGACCCGATTTCGCTCCGCAACGATAATAGACCGAGAGCCTGTTAGCTGTCAGAACTCTTTGGTAGCTATGTACTTGTCTGCTGTTCGCAGCCATCCGGGGGCGAATGCCAGGCCGTCGTTTTTGTTGCCCAACTCCGGCGAGGAAGACCAATGTGGTTTCCCAGTTTCACGACGCGTAGGCGCAAACGCCGACGGTGCCGGAAAGATGCCCGCCCGACTCTCTACGATCCGGTTCGGCTGGGCATTCGTCGGCTCGAAGAACGTCGCGTGCTGGACGTCAGCGCCGCCTTCTTGGCCGCCACCGGCGAGTTGCAGATTGACCTCACGGGCGTCGATACGGCTACCGTCGCGGCCGAAAACGGCGACATCACGGTCACCGATCAGCACGACAACGCCGTGCCTATCGATCTCGGTCAGGCCACCAGTGGTGCCGTTCGCCTTAGCGACGTAGAAGCCGTTCGAGTTGGTGGCGACGGGGCACCGGACCAGACGATAGTCTTCGATACTTTTCTTATCCCATCCAATGGACTGACTATCAGCGAGGATATTGAAACCGCAACGTTGAATGACTCGGTCACCTCGGTTGTGACCAATGGCATCCACATCGCAGCTCAAACCGTGAACCTGGCGGGGCAGTTGGAAGCATCGTCGCTTGATATCGTATTGGGTGGCAATGTGGTGATTCATGGTGACACACAGTTGACGGCTTCCAATGTGGCCCTTCGCGGAACTGTGAACGACGACGGCGCAGTCGATACCACTTCAAATCTCTTGATCGAGGCAAACGGGCGAACGCGCTTCGACCGTGCGGTCGGCGCGAGTCGTTCGCTCGATAGCCTCGAGACCGACTCAGCTGGATACACGGAACTTGGCGGTGATATCTACGTCGGGTCCGGGCAAGTTCGCCTTAACGATCCGGTTGTGTTGACTAGCGATGTTTTCATCGCCAGCAACGGCTCGTCCGGTATCCACTTCGACGACACGATAGACAGCCAGAGTGGCGGACGCTTCGGCTTGACGCTTGACGCCGCGGCAGGTGACATTGACTTCAACGGCGCTATCGGAAGCGGCAGCTTGGGCGAACAGCGGCTTGGCCACTTGGCGGTCGTGGAAGCGAGTGGAGGCGTTATCTTCGGTGGGCGGCATGGCAGCGCTGCGGTGTTCACGGCTGGCAACATCGACATCGGGGTCCAGGCCGGTGGGATTGCCGACGCTGGGGTTACCTTTGCTGCAGGCGCGGCGGGGACCTTTCAGATCGATACGGCGGGAGGAAACTTGCGCGTCAACGGCAATGTCGTGTTGCGCAGTGATCTTTCCATCATCACGGAAGGCGGCACAGTTACATTCACGGCCGATGCTCCGATCGACAGCCAGCAGAATACAACGCGGCAGCTGGAGATCGATGCCGGTGCGGGAGCGGTGTTCTTTAACGAAGATCTTGGCACTCAGGTGAGACTCGGAGGATTGGTGATCACCCGCGCCGACGCCGGCGTCACATTTGGAGGTGCAGATGCGGAACAAGCCGGCACCGGCGGTGCCGGTCCGGTCGAGGCGATTCTTACCTCCGGCCCGATTTCAGTAGGGCTCACCGCCCCCGTACGAGGCAGCGGTGTGACGTTCAACGCCGGGGTTGGCTCTGTGCTCCGCGTTTCGACGACTGGCGATGAGGTGCGAATCCACGGCAAGACAACCTTGGCAAGCGCTCTTTCTGTTGAGACCGGCGCAGGACCAGGCGACATCCTGTTCACTGCGAGCACACCGATAGACAGCCAAGTTGGTGAGCACAATCACCTCTCGCTCGATGCAGGCCAAGGGGCTGTTCGTTTTGGCGCCGATTTGGGTGAGGAAGTCGGCTTGGGGAGATTGACCGTGGTCCGCGCGAATGGCGGTGTGCTGTTCGGAGAGCCGCAGTTTCTCGGCAGCGACTTCGGCCCCCTGCAGAGGATCGTTGCCCGTGCCGGCGTCGACGTCGGCCAGCAGACGTTCATCGGTGGTCCGGGAATCGTTTTCAACAGTGCAAGCGCGGGCATATCGGTGGCAACGCTCGGCCATGATATCCGATTCAACGGAACGGTTACTCTGCATACCGGACTGTCGATCGAAACAGGCCAGGGCGCAGGAGATGTGGTCCTGACGAATGACTCGCCCATCGATAGCGCGCCTGGACTGTCAAGTTCGCTGACGATCCATGCTGGCGAAGGCAGCGTCAAGTTCAACGAGGATATCGGCAAACAGGGTCGACTTGGTGCATTGACGATCGACGCGGGAGGCGTCTATTTCGGCGAACGGTCCACGGAAGTTCCGGGCACTGGTGGCCAGGGACCGGTTCAGGAAGTCTGGGCGGGACCAATCGACATTGGCGCCCAAAAATCTATCGGCGAGCGAGGAATTGTCTTCACGGGCGGAGTCGTGAACGCCATCTCTTTGGTGACAGCGGACGAGCACGTCCGTATCAATGGAGAGGTCCAGCTGGCATCCGATCTGACGGTACGCACTGGAGACGGACCTGGCGACATTTTGTTCACCGCGAGCAGTCCGGTTAACAGCGCCGACGGGGCGACGAACAGCCTGCAACTGGATGCTGGGGCGGGTTCGATCTCCTTCAATCAAGATCTGGGTGCCAACCAACCGCTCGGAAGACTCTCGGTCATTCGCGCCCGTGGGGGGGTCCAATTTGGCGCGGTCGACCAGCTGTCGGGCGACACCGAAACGGGGGCAGTTACGCTCGTCCGCGTCGCTCGGGGTGTCGACCTTGGTGTCGACGACCCCATCGGTGGTGAAGGCATCAGTTTGGCCGGCGGAGATGCAGGACTTCTCTTTGAAACAAAGGAGGGTGATGCCCGATTCAATGGTCCCGTGGTCTTGTACAGTGCTGTGATGATCGATACGGACGATGGGTTCGGGGACGTGCTGTTCACTGCCAGTTCGCCAATCGATGCGGTCTCTGACTCACACGATCTTCATCTGGACGCCGGCGATGGGACGGTGTACTTCAATGCGAACTTGGGCGAGCGGCAGCGAATCGGTGGTCTGCAGATCGACCGCGCCGCAGGGGGTGTTTATTTCGGAGCTAGCAACCAGCTCCCGTTCAACGGAGCAGGCTTCGTAGACAAAGTCGTGACACGGGGCTCTATCGATATCGGCACGGGTGACGGTGCCGACGACTTGATTGTCGAGGGCATCGTGCTGAACGCCGGCGACCGCACACTGACGATCGAGATTGCCGACGGTGATCTGCGGCTGAACGGTCCTGTCCGGTTGGAGTCCGACCTGGAAGTACGCACTCTCATAGCGGGCGATCTCCAGCTTACGAGCAACGCCCGACTTGACAGTGCCAGCGGCGAAACACACGACCTCCGGCTTGATCTCCCCAACGGCAGCGCCGAGTTGCTGGGGCCGGTTGGTGTTGGTGGTTCGGTTGGCAACTTTCATGTAGTCGCCGTCGATGATCTCCTGGCGGAGCAAATCACGGCGGAACGAATCATCCAAGACGCCGGGATGGGGACGACTGCGTTCAATGGCGAAGTGATCACCACCTCGCCAGAAGGACTGACGCTTGACGGGCACAACTTTGAGATCGCCGCTCCGATCGCTGCGGGTGGTGATGTCGTGATTGAGCACTCTGGCGCGCTCGTGATCACCGCGGCGGGTGACCTGCGCATTGACGGAAGCTTCAGTGAGCGCGGCTTGGGAGTCGTTGCCACGGCCGGGAGCATTGCGACCAATGGCAACCCCATCCACTTCGCCAATCCCGTTACCATAACCGGCGGTATAGAAAACCGTATTCACTTCGAGACCACGGCCAGCGCGACGCCCGGTGCCGCGATTACGTTCGATTCACAGGTGAACGGCGCGGCGGCGGGTGCATCGCTGTTGGTGCTGGACGCTGGCAGCGAAGGTGATATCAAATTCAAATCTGCTGTGGGCCGCCAAACGCCGCTGGGGGAAGTGATTGTCGTCAGCGCCCGCGACGTTGTTACGGAGGCCGAGCTGGTCGTGTCTCGACTACTGCAAACGGCCGGCACCGGCACGACGGATTTGCAGGGAAGCGTGATGGCAAGCAGCGCCACTGCCCCAGCGATCGCCCTCAACACGCACGACGTTATCATCGAAGACCGAGTTGCTACGGCCGGCAACGGCGACGTGACGATCACCGTCTCGGGCACACTCGACCTCATGGCTGCCGCCGAACTTCAGTTGAGCGGTGGGTTCTTTCAGAGTGGCGGTGGCCTAGTTCAACTGGCTGCCGATATCTATACGGAAAGCGGCGACATCGAATTCGCGGACCCGGTCCTGCTCGGTAGTGATGTCCTCTTGGATACCAGCCCCGGCGAAGGTGACATCCGGTTCAGCGGCTTGTTGGAGGGCACTAGCGATTTCCAGCAAGATCTTCGGCTCAACGCGGGCGCTGGCGCCCTTGTGTTTCACAGTACGGTCGGCGCTCAGCGTGCCCTGGGGCGGGTAGTCATTGTCGACGCGGGACCGGTCTCGTTCTACAAGAGTGTCCGGGTTCGCTCATTGACACAGGACTTCGGCAGCGGCCACACCGAGTTCAACGGAGCGCTGACGACCGTATCCGACACGCCGCTCGCCATTCGAAGTCAGCGCATCTCTGTCAACGCCCCACTCGACGTCTCCGCGGGCAACGCACCGGTTAGCCTGATTGCCGATGCGATTTCGGTAGACGATATGGTCTCCAGTGGAGCTGCGCCGATTCGATTGGTGGCCGACGGTGAGGTCGCGCTGGGCGACCGCGCGCTGCTCCTGACTGAGGGAACGCTGATCGAAGTACAGGCGGCGGGGGCCGTGGAAATGGCGGACCTAGCCCGTATCCACACCGACACCGCACCGATTCGGATCGTGGCGGGCGAGAATATTCAGCTTGGTCAGCTGTCGACGTCATCCCAGGTTCAGCTTCGGTCGCTCGACGGCGCCATTCTCGACGGGGGAGACAGCCTTGGGGCCGACGTCGTTGCCGGCGAGTTGGCGATCGAGTCGGCGGCTGGGACAGGAACGTTCGATGCTATCGACACTCAGGTCAGGCGGCTCGCAGCAACAAATCGTGCGGGCGGCGGCCTCCGCATCGACAACCGGATTGGAGACGTGTTGACGGTTGGTGTGGTCGAGGAGTTACGTGGCATCGCAGCGGGGTCGGCTGAGAGTCCGCTTGATTTGGATGGAGATCTCGAGATCACGAACCGTGGACCGATTCACATTAATCAAGCGATTCGCAACCACTCAGGCGGGGACACTGTGCTGCGAGCTGAGTTTCCAGGAGACCTGATCCTGAACGCGCCAGTGCAAAATCGCGGTGGCGACGGCTGGATCATCTTGTTCGCGGGCGGTGATCTTGTCGTGAACGACAGCCTACCGACGACAGCGGACGACGGGATGCCTTTTCCTCAGGCGGAGGTTTCGGTGGAGAACGGCGGTGCGATCCGAGGCATTGCCCGCGACAATGTCATCGTCGAGAACGAGGGAGACGCCATCGTCGTCTTTCGGACACACGCGGAACGTTTCCCCGATCAAGATCCTCCACCGGAAATAGTGATTCCGGATGTCAACGAAGATCCGGCAGGATTTCAGGAGGCGCTACGAGCAATCCGTGCTGCGGTGGCACCGCAGTACGTCAATGTACCGCCGGTCATTCAGATAACCGCTGTCGACCAAGGCGGATCAGAGATCGCGGCCTTGGGTCGTGCTCAATTGCGAGTTGTCATCGGCAGCGAGGCTCCGGCCCTTCGGCTCGAGCGAAACTTCCAACTTACCATCGATTGGGGCGACGGCACGCTCGAGCACTATCCGATTCCCGGGAATCCCGCTCTCAGCGGGGAGGTTACTGCTGGGGTGAGCGGTTTGCTCCAACCACACGCGGCCATGACGGGGCGGCTCGATAGTGGCGTGCAGCCGGCTGCCGGCGAGGTCGAGTCGATTACTTACTTTGTGCATCATCGTTACGAGTCCCATCCCGATCCCGACGATCCGTCCGCGCCCATCATCGTCCGGGCCGAGTTGCGGTATGATCCTCGGCGCGAGGGAGAACTTGACTTTGACAATACTCGGCCATTGGTGGAATCAGAAAGTCTGAACGGCGTGCGATTCTTCGAGAACTTGAGCGAAGAACTCTTTGGTTTCGACTCAGCTGAATTCCGAGCGCCCGGCCTAGGGCTCGACATTTTTCTTAAGGTAGTCGAAAGCAAGATTATTCCCGTCGAGCTGCGCGCTGAGCGCGTCCCGTTCATTCCAACTGCCGCGATGAGCGCGAGCGTGGAGGTCGGCGAGTTCGCGGACTTTTCGCTGGGGCAGTTCGAGCCGGAAGCAGCGGTAGAGTACCGGCTTTTCCTCCGCATCGTGGACGCAGTGACCGGAGAAGAGCAGTCACAGGAAATCGAACTACCGATCCAGCTGCTCGACAATCCTATCAGTCTGTTTACAGAGAAGCGTTTTCCCAACGGGCACTATCGTATTTACTTGGAGGAGACTCAGACTCGCCGCATCCGGCTGATTCTCGACGTCCACATCTACGAAGGTCGTGTTGTGCCACCGAATTTTCGCGACGGGGCCAGCGAGCGGCAACCGGGTTTGGATGACGAGGCGGCCGTCCCTCGCGGCGACAACGCGGCGGACCTGGACCTCGTCGACGACGAAAGACATCGGTCCTTGCATGGAGTTGCTGCCGAGATGCATGCATCGGATTTGGGACCGGATGAGGATCCGCAGTCACTGGTCGCGGGTGCGACGAGGAAGGTGGGGAGCGAACCGGCGCCGGTGGAAGGGGGCGTTCGGGTACCGTCAGGAGACAATGAGGCCGCGCTCCCGATACTCACCACGGCGCTGCTGAGCATGGACGACAGATGGCGTCAGCGAACCCGCCAGGCCTTTGCATCGGGGCAGCGTCGGATTCGCCGCGCTGATAGAATCCGTCGCCGGTTACGCGATGCAGTATTAGCCAATCTAACAACATCAACCGAAGAAGAACCATGAAGTGCTGGCAGTGCCAATCGTCATTGAGTGAGCTGGACTTACAATCGGGAAAATGCCCTGCGTGCGGTGCCGAGATTGAAGAGTCGGGCGCGGATGCCGCAGACACTGGCTCGCAGTCTGTTGCCGGAGGACAGCCGCCCGAGCCGGACCAATCGCCGTCCGCAGGCGACGCCGCGCAGGACGGTGACGTTACGAAGACCGTAAGTGCCGGTTCGTTGACGGTATCGGAGGACGATCTCGAAGCCGGTAGCGCCAGTCAGGTTTCTTCGAAATCCGACACAGTATCGTCAGATGATGCGGAGCCTTCGAGCGCGAGCCGTGATGTCTACAAGACGATTGATGCTCGTCTGCAGGTACAGACGGTCAGCGACCTTGACGACGTCAACGACTCGGTTGACTCGAGCGAAGCGGTTGAACCGCGCCGTCCGAACTCAACAATCGACAGCACGGCCGGGCCCCCCGGTTTCGCCGAACTGCCTCCAGACGCCGATCAGGACCCCGGGACGGTCAACGAGCGCACTGTTTCGAAGACCGTGAATACCCCCCTGGGGGATGAAGTCATCGACGACTTGGGAACCATGGACGATCGAGGCTTCCGGACTCTCGATTCCGTGGCTGCCTCGATGTCCGGCCCTGCCAAGGCGCGTCTTCCGGATGACGGCGGCACGTTCGATTCGCAAGCGATGTCGGCAGAAGACCAGCAGGCATTGCTGCGGATCTGGGGCGCCGCTGCCGCGGAGAACACTTCGCCTCGGATGACGATTAAAGGCGACGAGCCTGCTGGCAAGGAGCCGAGCCAAGCGACTCTGGTCATCCAGAGTCGCGCGTTCTCGCAAAGTGAAGGCCAGCCGCCGGACGAGGCCAGCGCTGACTATGACCTGGTCAACAAGCTCGGTGAAGGCGGTATGGGTGTCGTCTACATGGCTCGGCAAGCGTCGATCGATCGCACTGTAGCTGTCAAGATGCTCAAGCCGCGCGCCGCAGTCGACCGCGCGCAGAAAACGAAGTTCTTGGCCGAGGCAGTTATCACCGGCGACTTGGAACACCCCAACATTGTCCCGATCTACGATCTCGGCAAGAACGACTCGGGCGCTCTGTTCTATGCCATGAAGCGCGTGAAGGGGACACCCTGGGATGAAGTGATCAAGCAGCAGTCGCAGATCGAGAACCTCGAGATTCTCATGAAAATCTGCGACGCGGTGGCTTTTGCGCACTCACGCGGTATTATCCACCGCGATTTGAAACCCGAAAACACGATGCTAGGTGATTTCGGTGAAGTACTTGTCATGGACTGGGGCTTGGCGCTGCAGTTTGGTGAGCAAGAAAAGTCACGCGCGATTTCGCAAAAGCCGGGCATGGGTGGGACTCCGGCGTACATGGCACCGGAAATGGCGACAGGTCCGTTTCACGACCTGGGACCTGCCAGCGACATTTACCTGCTAGGAGCGATCCTGTTTGAGATCGTAGTTGGGCGTCCACCTCACAGGGGCAAGGATGTGATGCGTTGCCTGCTTGCCGCTGCCAGGAACGAGATCGTCAGCACTCACAGGCGTGGTGAGCTGCTCGACATTGCCCACCGCGCAATGTCGACAGACACCGCAGCACGTTATGCCTCCGTTACTGACTTTCAGCATGCGCTCCGCGGCTACCAGGAACATGCCGACAGCATCTCGATGGCATCGCGGGCTCGGGAGGAGTTGGTGGAAGCTCAGGAGTCGGATGACTACGAGACCTACGCCAAAGCGCTGTTTGGTTTCCAAGAGGCTCTCAATTTGTGGAGCGGCAACAAGCGTGCTGAACAAGGAGTGAGCGCTGCCAAGTTGGCCTATGCGCGGAGCGCCTATGGGAAGGGCGATTTGGATCTGGGTGCGTCGCTACTGGATCCGGACAACGAGTCCCATCATGCTCTTAAGGAAGAGATCGCCAACGCCAGTCGGGAGCGAGACGCGCGGCAGCGCCGGCTGAAGCTCGCGCTGCGGGCTGTGGCGGCGCTGGTCGCGACGGTGCTGGTTGTTGTCACGGCTGCATTGGTGGTCGTGCACGAGCAAAAGACCATTGCAGAGGGCCAACGAGAACTGGCACGCACGAACGCCGCCGAGGCCAGGCGGCAGGAAGCCGAGGCACGACGACAAGGGGAGGAGGCGCGGCGGCAGGAGCAGATCGCGGTCACTCAAAGGAAGGCAGCGGACCGACTCAGAGAAGAAGCCGACAAACAGCGAGTTCGGGCAGTTGAAAACGCTCAGGAAGCGCGGCGTCAGCAGCTGGCTGCCACACAGAACGCAAAGGAAGCAGAGCGGCAGAGAAGCATTGCAGAGAGTCAACGCGAGTTCGCCGAGAATCAACGCGATCTGGCGGAGTACGAAACTTACGTCGCTCTGATCGGCGTTGCGGCGGCGAAGATCGAGGAAAACGCATTTGTCGACGCGCGAGCGCTGCTGACTAGCCCGGTTTGCAAGCCCGAGTTGCGCAGTTGGGAGTGGGGACGCCTGATGCATCTCTGCAGCCAGATGGTGCGCGACTACGAACCGGGTGCGCCGGTGGAGTCTGTCGCCTTCTCGCCTGACAACACCCGGTTTGCCACCGCGGGATGGAACGGCAATGCGACCATTTGGGACGCGCGGACGGGCCGGCGGCAGGTGGAGATACCTCATGACGCGCTCTACGTGTACGGAGTCGCCTTTTCGCCAGACGGCAAATACCTGGCAACCGGATGCAACGATCGCAACGGGTTTGTGCGAATCTGGGATGCGACCAATGGAGCACCGGTCAGCCGGCCGCTGCTGGGGCATGCTGACGCGGTTTCCAGCGTGACTTTTTCACAGTCGGGTCGCTGGCTGGCAACGACCTCGTTCGACAGCGAGGTGCGCGTGTGGGACATGGCCGATCCCGCGGCACCCGTAGTGCGCAGGGTGCTGCGTGGACACAACTGGTGGGTCTGGGACGCTGCCTTCTCGGCCGATGACCGCCAGTTGGCGACCGCCAGCCAAGATGGCACGGTCCTTGTCTGGTCGCTCGAGACCGGAACCGCGGGACCGCCTTTCACCGGCCATCGTGGACCTGTCTATTCTGTGAAGTTCTTGCCGGATGGCGAGTCGGTCGTATCGGGTGGATACGACAAACGTGTGCTCGTCTGGCGGCCGGATAGCGTCCAACCCTACGATTTTCAAAAGCTCGTTTCGGGTGATGCGCCCGCGCCACCCGACTATGCCGAGCTGCTGGGGCATGCGGCGGCGGTCAGGTCGGTCGATGCCGTGCGGTTCGGAGAAAAGAACCTGATTGCCAGCGGAAGCCACGACAATACGATTAGGCTTTGGGACGCCGACTCCCATGCCTTGCTGCAGACGATGCGCGGCCACGGTAGCTGGGTGAGGGACTGTGTCTTGTCCTCCGACGGCATGCTGGTGGCATCGGGAGCGTACGATACGACCAACCCCGTGAAGTTGTGGAGCATCGAAGGATATGAAGAGGCCCGCGTGCTCCGCGGCCGTGTGCTCCAAGGCCACTTGGACTCGGTCATGTCGGCGTCGTTTTCTCCCAACGGCAAACGCGTCGTCACGGCAGCTCGCGACCGCACAGCGAAGGTTTGGAACGCCGAAACGGGAGAAGAGCTGCTGACGCTTGAGGAGGGGCATTCGTTTCTGGCGTCCAGGGCGGTCTTCTTTCAAGAGGGTCAGCGTTTGCTCACGAGTGCCGTGGATAACTCGGCGAGGGTCTGGGACGTTGCGAGTGGTGTTGAACTCTACGCTCTCGGCCACACCGGACGGGCGGCGGCCGCGGCTGTTTCTGCGGACGGTGCGCGGCTAGTGACCGGCAGCGATCGGCAGTCGGCCAAAGTTTGGGACGCGGAGTCTGGTGAACTTCTGCTCGAACTGAAGGGGCACCACGGTGAGGTGACCGCAATCGCTTGCTCGGCCGATAACCAGCTGGTGTTCACAGGTGACGCCCGCGGGAGAGGCATCGTGTGGAACCTGCAAACCGGCGAACGGCTGCGCGAAGTCAACTGGCACACCGCCAAGATCACCGCGGCGCACTTCATGCCCGATGGCGAGTGGCTAATCACGGCCAGTGATGACAAGACGGTGACTCGCTTCAACGTCTCTGAGCGAACAACTGACACGCAGCTTGCTGCGGACGAGTCGTGGATTCTCGAACATGCGGACTCGGTGTTGTCGCTCGAAATGTCGCGTAGTGGAAGACTTGCACTAACTGCTTCGCGGGATGGCATAGTGCGGCTCTGGGATACCGAGCGCGCCCGGCTGGTGCGGACTTTACCGTTCCGCAAGGACACGGTGTCGGCGGCAGCGATATCTCCGAGCGGTTTGCTGGCGCTGACGGTCCACGACGAGGGCCGTCACGTTCGTATTTGGAATCTGAAGACCGGCAGCGAGCACGTCACGGCTGGACCCTCGGGTGAGGAGCGAGCTTTCTTCGGGGACTCATCTGTGGGTCTGGTTTGGTCCGCGACTTTTTCCGAGGATGGCGACAAGGTGCTGACGATCGGCGGTAACGAGGCCCGCCTTTGGGACCTACGGGCCAGACTGCCGGAACAGCAGCAGATCATGACTTTCAGTCCTCACGGAGCCGTTGCAGATGCCAGCTTTTCACCCGACGGCGAGCGGGTTGTCACTGCCAGCTGGGATAGCTCGGCCCGGATTTGGAACGCGACGACCGGCGTGGCCGAATTGAAGTTGGCGGGCGCCCATCGTGGCTATGTCAACAGTGCGGTCTTCGCTCCCGATGGGAGTATGGTGTTGACTGCCAGCGACGATGGGACGTCGAAACTCTGGGATGCGCGCACCGGTGAGGTCATTCGTTCATTGGAGGGACATACTGCTCGGGTACATAGTGCCCGTTTTTCGGCCGATGGCAGCAAGATCGTGACGGCTTCGGGTGACAAGACGGCGCGAGTCTGGAGTACGGCGACCGGGGCTCAACTGCAGCTACTGGCCGGACACGAGTGGGGTGTTCTGTCGGCTGTCTTCTCCCAAGACGGTACGCTGGTCGTTACGGGCAGCGACGACAACTCCGCCCGTGTGTGGGACGTCGAGACAGGTCAGACGATTCACGAGTTGAGCGGGCACACGGCCGCGGTCACCTCAGTGGCATTTTCTCCTGTTGGCGATCGGATTCTAACCGCGTCAGCGGATTTCATGGCTAAAGTATGGGACGCCTCGACTGGCAAGGAGATTCTGAACCTCAAAGGCCACACGCAGGAACTGACCTCGGTGAGTTTTTCGGCGGCCGGCAGCCAGGCGCTGACCAGCAGTCGGGATGGCACTGCGATTCTCTGGCTGACGACGGACTGGACTGAACCTGCGGCACTGGATCGAAAAGGCGCGGCCCCGAGACCGCCTGCATGGCCGCCCGTTGCTGCGAGCGGCAAGTACGCCGTCCATCAGTTGCCATACTCGGGGCTCTGACAACTGTGTTACATGACCCGGTGTTGTGAGACACACGGTCCTTACCAGAGCTGTCGGCGCGGACTGTCTCCCGTGCTGACGCTCCGCGGACTTTCGACCGACAGAGCCCACGCTTTCGACACGGCTTTGCGCCTTGGCCGGCGATTCGTACAATCCAAAGACCATTGAGTTGACAACCGTTGTGCGACGGCAAGCGACGTTGCGGGGAGTTCCCGCTACGGACCACGTGGAGACGCTCAACCCCATGGCTTCGCTATTTGTGATTCAAGGTCGGGATCAAGGCAAACGCTTCGATCTCCACAACGCTGTCATGACGCTGGGACGCGAAAGCGCAAACGCGATTCAGCTGCACGACAGCGAGGTCTCGCGGCAACACGCTGAAATTCGCGAGCACGACGAGGGGTACATGGTGGTCGATCTGGAGAGCTCCAATGGGCTTTTCGTTAACGACCAACAGGTCGAACAACAGCAACTGCGGAGCGGCGACCGCGTCCAGCTAGGGCGTACCCTGCTGATCTATACCGGCACCGATGAGACAAGTTCCGGCGACCTGGCCAGCGACGTCGATATCGTGGGGCGCGATCCGTCAGAAGCCAACTCGCGGATCGTCAAATCGCTCAGCCAGGACGAAGGCAGTCAGCTGTTCGGCTTGCTTGATCAGTCTGAAAGCCCGTGGTTGGCCCGCGCCAGAAGCAATCTGCAGGTGATGTATCGCACGGCGCTCGCCGTCAGCCATACCTTGGATATCGACCAGCTGCTCCATCGCATCATGGAGTTGATATTCGAGTGGGTCGAGGCGGACCGCGGTTGTATCATGTTAATCGATCAACCGTCGGGGGAGCTGATTCCCAAAGTCAGTCGCAATCGCCAGCGGCTCCCTGAAGAACAAAAGGCCAAGTTAGAAATCAGCCGCACGATTCTGGACTATGTACTTGAACACAAGGAAGGCGTGCTCACCAGCGACGCGCGAGAAGACCAGCGTTGGGATCCGGCGGCAAGTATTGTCAAGATGGGTGTGCGGGAAGCGATCTGCGTCCCGATGCAGGGACGCTACGGAATGGTCGGAGTCACCTACATCGACACCTATACCGCTCCCGGGCGTTTCGTCCAACGGCCGCCCAATCGCTTCTCAGAAGAGCACCTCAAGCTGATGATCGCGATTGCCCACCAGGCCGCGTTGGCTGTGGAGGACACTTCTTACTATTCCGCTATGGTTCACGCAGAGCGTCTGGCGGCGATGGGTCAGACGATTGCCACGCTCTCTCATCACATCAAGAACATCTTGCAGGGAATTCGGGGCGGCAGCTTCCTGATCGAAGAAGGGCTCCGCAACGATGATGCGGAAATTGTCCGCAAAGGATGGGGAATCGTTGACAAGAATCAGGAACGCATCTCGCACCTCGTGCTTGACATGCTCACCTTCAGCAAAGATCGCGAACCGGATTTGGTACCGTCGATGATCAACGAGGTCGTCGCCGACGTCGTCGAGCTGACGGAGTCCAGAGCTCAGGAGGCAGGAGTCACCATGAGTGTCCGCCTGGCCGCCGGAATCCCCGAGCTGATGTTCGATCCTGAGATGTTGCATCGCGCCGTGTTGAACGTCGTTACCAACGCCATCGATGCCTGCGACTCCGATCGTAAGAAAACAGTCACAGTCAGCACTCAGTTCAGCGATAGTGACAAGAGCGTGCAGGTCGTGGTGGAGGACACCGGTGTCGGCATTGAGGCTGGCGACCTGAAGAAGGTGTTTTCGGTTTTCGAGAGCCGCAAGGGAAATCGTGGTACTGGGCTCGGCCTGCCGGTCAGCCAGAAGATCTTGCGCGAACACGGGGGTGACATCCGGGTGGAAAGCGAGCCAGGTGCCGGAAGCCGCTTCACACTCGAGTTTCCCGCCGTGATTGCTGAGCTGTGCGACGGTGGAGACACGATGGCTGGCAAGTAGGCTTTGAAGTTGCGCTTTTCGCCTTCCTGCAGGCACAAGGTGGCGGATTCGCCCGCGTTTTTCGGAACCCGAAGCGTCAGCGAGGGGGAGTTGGTGTACCAACGCAAGTCATTCCCTCGCTTACGCTTCGGGTTCCGATTGTGGCGAAACGCGCAACATGAAAACAAGTAGGTTGGCCCCATCATGAAGCAACTCACGAGCGGCGGTGGATTTCCGGCCATCTGGTACACCTTCAAGAAGGCGCGCCAAGCCGGGCTTTGGAAGACATGGCGAGCGCTGCGCAGCAGGAACGCCTGCAAGACATGTGCCTTGGGTATGGGGGGCCAGCGGGGCGGCATGGTCAACGAGGCGGGCGGCTTTCCAGAAGTCTGCAAGAAGTCCGTGCAGGCCCAGACCGCCGACATGCAGGGGGCTATCCAACCCGGCTTCTGGAACACCTATTCGATCGATCAACTGAGGGCCTTTTCACCCCGCCAGCTCGAGTACTGCGGACGGCTCGTGCAGCCTGTGTTGTACGAAAGCAGTGGCCAATGCTACCGACCGCTTTCTTGGGAGGACGCAATCTCCCGAGTCGTTGCCAAGCTGCGAACGGCCGCACCCGAGGAGACGTTTTGGTACTTCAGCGGTCGCAGCTCGAACGAGGCAGGTTTCCTGCTGCAGTTGTTCGCCCGTTTGTACGGCACCAACAACGTGAACAACTGCAGCTACTACTGCCACCAGGCGAGCGGTGTGGGATTGACCAGCTCTGTCGGCAGCGGCACAGCCACCGTGGTCTTGGAAGACGTCGAGCAGGCTGATTTGGTCTTCATGATCGGGGGCAACCCGCCCAGCAATCACCCGCGTTTGATGACCAGCCTGATGCGGGTACGCCAACGCGGCGGTGAGGTTGTTGTGATCAACCCAGTGATCGAAACGGGATTGGTCCAGTTTCGAATCCCCAGCAATGTGCGCAGCCTGTTGTTTGGGACGAGGATTGCCACGCGATACGTACAGCCCGATATCGGCGGCGACCTGGCGTTGCTTACCGGAATTGCAAAGCGGATCGACGAGCTGGGAAGGCAGGACAGCGTGTTCCTGCAGCAGCACTGCGACGGCTACGAAGATTGGGTGGCGGCGATACGCACGATCAGCTGGAACGACGTCGTCGCCAAGTCGGGTGTTCAACAAGCGGAAATAGATGACCTAGCGGAAAAATACATTGCCGCGAAGAATGTCATTTTCTGCTGGACCATGGGAATCACGCATCATGCTCATGGAGTCCAGAACGTACAAGCGATCGCGAATTTGGCTTTGATGCGAGGCATGGTTGGCCGACCGTCGGCTGGGCTGCTGCCTATCCGTGGCCACTCGAATGTCCAAGGCATCGGTTCGGTCGGCGTGACGCCGAAGCTGAAAAACGAGATCTTCACAAGGCTGCAGTCCGAGTTCTCTGTCGAGCTGCCAACCGAACCGGGGCTCGATACGCTCGCCTGTATGGAAGCGGCCCACCAGCAACGGTTGACCACCGGATTTTGCTTGGGCGGCAATCTCTTCGGCTCGAACCCCGACGCCGCCTTTGCGGCTGAATCGCTGCAGAATCTACAGACGCTGGTCTATCTGAGTACCACACTGAACACCGGACATGCACACGGTGTTGCCGCCGAAACCATCATTTTGCCGGTTCTTGCGCGGGACGAGGAGCCGCAGCCAACCACGCAGGAGTCGATGTTCAACTATGTGCGGCTGAGCGACGGAGGTCCCCAGCGGTTACACGGACCCCGTAGTGAGGTTGAGGTTATCGCTGAAATTGCCTTGGCGGTCTTAGGCGGACAAGGACCGATCGACTGGAGGTCGATGCGGGATACCGGTAACATCCGACAGATGATTGCCAAAGTGGTGCCAGGATTCGAGAAGATCGGCGACCTAGACCGCACCAAGGAAGAGTTTCAAATCGGTGGACGGACGTTGCATCGACCTCACTTTCCGACGCCCAACGGTCGAGCACAACTGTATCAGCACGCGTTACCTGCGCTGCAGGGCACTCAGGACGGCCAGCTCCGGCTGATGACTGTACGGAGTGAAGGTCAGTTTAACACGGTCGTGTACGAAGAAGAGGATACGTATCGCGGGCAAGAGCGCCGGGATGTGATTCTGATGCACCCTGCGGACATTCGGGAGCGGGGTCTTAGCGAGAACCAGACGGTCGTTGTACGTAGCGAGGTGAGTGCGTTGCAGAACATCTTGGTGCGTTCCTTCGACCGGATCAAGGCGGGCAACGCCCTAATGTACTATCCGGAAGCTAACGCCTTGGTTCCCCGGCACGCCGATTCCCAATCCAAGACGCCGGCATTCAAGGGGGTCGTCGTCACGGTCGAGGCTGGTCTGTAACGTGACCGTATGCGACATGGGCTGGACCGCCTCCCACCCGCTATGATTCCAGGAGGTCGAGTTTCTTCGGGAGGGCGAGGATTCCCCGGGAGGGCGAGGCTCCCGCCGAGCCGAAAGCAAGCACGCCGCGCCACTCACCACTACCCAACGAGCACACCATGACGGAACAACTACCGCATCGACAGCACCCGGCTCACGGCATCCTGTTGGTCGAAGGTCAGCCGACAATCATCTTCGACACGGTGTGCACCAGAGAACGAAAGCCGTGGTTGGCTTGCGCAAGCGTTCATGAACTACTGCGACAAGTCTGGCAGGAATCAACGGCGTGGCTTGTGGGACGCTATGTGATTTTGCCGGATCATCTCCACTTCTTCGCCGCTGCGACGGAGTCGCATATTTCGTACAACAGCTGGGTGACATTCTGGAAGTCGCAGTTCAGCAAACGACATGGAGATCCGCAGCACCGTTGGCAAACGGACCACTGGGACACGCGGGTGAGAAGTTCGGCACAGTACGAAGAGAAGTGGGAGTACGTGCGCTACAACCCCGTCCGTCTGGCACTCGTCGGGAAGCCCGAGGAATGGCCGTACCAGGGCGAGCTTCATGAGCTGCGGTGGGATTGAGCGCTGCGCGTGCGGCTCGGCGGGAGCCTCGCCCTCCCGAGCGATTGTTGTAGCGGAAGAGTGTAACGGTCGGGGACCGTGTCATCTATGGTCGGAACAGTGTCAACTCGGCGTTGATGATCTTGCCAATGCGGCTGGCTGTCTCCTGGAGGTGTGCCCGCGAATAGCTGTCTAACTTGACGTTGCCCTTCAATAACATATTGATACGGTCTTGCAACGAGGACAGCTCTGCGTAGGCGACGGTCTGGCAGTCGTCAGGAGCGAAAGTGTTGCCCATAGCCAGCCGTGCCAAGCTCCGCAAATATTCGCGCTGCAGGTTTCTCCGCAGGCTGCTGATGGCCGGCTTGCGATTAGTAAAGTCGCCTTCCTTGACCGAATCCAGCTCGGAGAAAATCGACTTGGTCAGTCGCTCGATCAATTCGGCCGTCGTCAGCACGTCCTGATCGGAAGGCGTTTTGAGCTCCGTGTCGTGCATTCGCTGCAGCGTGGTTGAAGACAAGAGTTGACTCAGCACGCGCGTCTGCCACATCGAAATGACGTCATGCAGTGGGAAATCCTTGCGGCCGCCAAAACGGCTCACGCCCCAGTGTCGCCAATTCGACTTCGCCAGGTAGTTGTAAAGCTCCGCAGGGAACTCAAACGGAGCGTCGCTGAAGATCTGCTCCTCAAGCAAGGCCAGACTCTCGCGCTGCTTCTCGACATCGACGACCTCGACCGGCGGCTTGGCATCTTTGTCTCCTTTGTGGCTACGGCTGGTGTGCAAACCACCGATTTGCCGGGCCGCAAAGTACATCGATTGCCCGTGCTCTGAGATCAAGATATTGAACGCCATGCGGGCCTGTGTGTAGTCCTCGCCGTCCTTGGTCGTGCGATCAATCAGGCCCGGCATGACCTCCTTGACGATCTGAGCTCGTTCCTTCGCGTACTTCAGGGGATCGTCGCCCAGATCCCAACGATTGGCGTCCGGATCGGGATCGAGTGAACTCGTGTCTTCGTCGGTCGCGTATGTCAGCGCCGGCTCGCCACTACGAGCAGCGATCTTCTGCAGCTCTTTCTGCTGGTTGCCCGAGATTGGCTTGTAGCCGTACTCGATCGCCCAATAATCATACGGGCCGATGGTGGTCGTGTAGTAGTCACCTTGGAACTCACCCTTGGGGGCGTAGTTTGTTGGGTTGTAGTCCATCACGGAGGCGACCATCGGTTTGTTGACCCCCTCTTCGCTGTTTATTTTGTCCAACTTCATCAGCTTGCTGGCTTTGAAGTTGTGCCGCAGCCCCAGCGTATGGCCGACCTCATGCATCACCGTCTCTTTGAGCGCCTGTTTAATCAACTTCTCCCGTTCGACAGCCAGCTCTTTCGCATCCTTGTAAACGGTCATGGCGGCGGCGCCAAAGCAGAGCTGCCGTGCCATACCGGTGCTGAGCTGGCAGTTTGGTTTGAGTGCTCGAGTGCCGAACACGAGCTTCGCCGCAGAGGCTTGCGGGGTCAGCGGCTCCGCCGGGCCGCCCGTCATCGCTTCGACATCATCGGGAGTCAGTGTCTCGAACTCATCCTTCCAGAATTTGAGAAAATCGGCATCGAAGATAATATCCGCATCCAGGATCTGACCCGTTCTCGGATTCACCCGCGACGGTCCCATCGCGAAGGCGGCATTCGAAGTGATCCATCGGAACGTGTTGTAGTTGATATCCTCCGGATCCCAAGTGGCATTGTCGGCTTGCTGCCGCACCTCCAGCACATCTTGCCAGCCCGCTTTTTCGAAAGCTTTGTTCCACTCTTCGATGCCTGCCCGAACCGCTCCGCGGTACTGGTGTGGAACCGTCTTTTCGATGTAGAAGACAATCGGCTCTTTCGGTGGATAGGGCGGCTTGGATGTTCCCGGCGGTTTCGCTAGGTGCCAGCGATTGATGTACCGCTCGAACTGGTCGCGATCACTCTGCTTGTTGAAGTTCTTGACCACTGTCAAGAAGTAGCCGACCCGATCGTCCGCCAGACGCGGTTTGTAGCCCGACTTGGGCAGCGCGCTGATCGAGTAATGGACGTTGATTGTCACGCCCCGCGAATCGGCGACGGTGTCGAAGGAAATGCGGCCGCTGGACGCGTAGGTCGCCGCGACCTCGAGTTCCACGTTGCGGTCGAACGCCTTCACATCTGCCCAGGTCGACTTAGCGCTCGAGAACCCGAATCCTGGCAGCATCTGGCTGATCTGAGGAAGGTCACTCATGAACACCGACGATAGGTCGACCAAGTCGCCGCCACGAGGTCCCTTGCCTGCAATCCGGAGGCTGAACAGGACGCTATCGGTATAGGCCTGCTGAACGGCCGTTTGTTCTGGGTAACCAGGATTGGCGCGAAAGCGGACGTTGCTACGGATCACGTGCACGCGGTCGTCGATCTTGCGGAACTTCCAGACCCAGTCGTCATCGCCCAGTTGCCAGGTAAAGCCGCCAACCAAAGGAGCTTGACCGATTCCGCGTGCGATCGAAATCAGCACGATGTATTCGCGGTTGTAGTTGCTGCTGTTCAGTTCGGCGTAGAGCCGGCTGCCTTTCTGCCAGAGCCGAAACAACCCGGTGTGCGCCTTGGCATCCTTGAGCAACGTGACGTGAGCTGGAGTGGGCCGGCGGGTGGTCGTCGTGGGTTTCGCCGCCGCCGAGCTGGAAGAGCTGGCGGAGGTGGTGGGGGTCGCCGCCACGCTTCCATTCTGGTCTGTCTGATCGTCTCCGCGGACCGCGCCATTCATCCCCATGGCAGCCAAAGTCACGGCTAATAGAATGCACTGGGAGGAGGTTCTCATCGTTCGACCTTTGGGAGGGGTGTATGGGATGCTGGGAGAAAGCGGTGATGTCAATTATACGCCATTGTAATACCGCTGCTGATTAGGCAAACACGGCACCCTGTTGATTCTAGCCCGTGCCAACTGGGGAGGGCAAGTTACAAGGATTGCACCGATGCTGACGAATAACGAGACCGATGGAAGCCGAGACGCTTGTTGACCGAGTTTTGGATCATTACGCGCTCCAAGACCGGCGAAAAATCGAATCGCTGGGATCGGCCGGCGGGTTCAGCGGCGCCCGCTTCTGGCGGATTCAGAGTGCCAGCTCGGTGCTCTGCCTGCGCCGTTGGCCGACCGAGCATCCGGACGAGAAACGACTGGCATTCATCCACCACACGCTCAAAACTGCCGCCCAGCAAGAGCTCACCTTCCTCCCGGAGCCCTACACCGCTCGGGGTGGGATGACCTACGTCTGCTGCGGAGGAACGCTCTGGGAGCTGACCCCCTGGCTGCCCGGTCGGGCCGATTTTCACGAAGCTCCCCGTCGCAGCCGTCTGGTGGATGCGGTTCAGGGGATCGCCCGATTTCACACCGTCACGGCCGATCTCCTGCCTGGCCCAGAGCGCGTGGGCCCGCCGCCGGGACTGCTGGAGAGGCGCGATTTCTTGACCAAGCTCAGTCGGGGACATTTGAGCACCATTGCAGAAGCTGCCCGGAGGGCAACCTGGCCCGGGCTCGAGCCACGGATTGACCGCTACCTGGCGATGTTCAGCAGGGTCTCCCACGCCGTTGCCGGACAACTCGCCGACGCATCCCAAATCTCCGTCCGCCTGCAGCCGGCCATTCGCGATCTCCGCCACGATCACTTACTGTTCAGCGGAGATCGGCTGACCGGCTTGGTCGACTTCGGAGCGCTGCGACGCGACTATTGGGCGGGAGACATCGCACGTCTGCTGGGCAGCTTGGTCGGCGACCAAGTCGAAATGCGCCAGGCGGCGCTGGATGCTTACCACCAAACGAGACCGCTGGCCGAGATCGACCGAACCATGATCGAAGTCTACGATCGGAGCAACGTCTTGATGAGCCCCGCTAATTGGTTCCGCTGGATAGGCTTGGAGAAGCGCCAGTTTTCTCCCCCGGATAAGATTCTCACAATCATCGACGAGTGGCTGCAGCGACTGGAGCGGATGGCCGAGTGAGCAGCCCTCTCCCCCTGCTATTCTCGCTGCGCGAGGCAGGGGAGAGGGAACAGAAGTCGGCAACTGATTGTTGTACAGCGCCTTAGAAACTGGCAACCGGTGACCATTTTCACAGACCTTCTGTGTTTGTAGGACGATAATGATCGATAGCAAGACAGGTACCGATGTTGGCAAGAGTGAACCGATCCGGGATAATCGCCGTACTTGACCCTTGATCTCGGCTGAGAAAGTGAGAGAGGCTGATGGGAAAGCGCAGCATTACGGTCAGCCACCTCGCCCTCTGGGCGATCAGTTTCCTGGTCCCGGTGGCGTCTGCCCAGGAACCTGAAATCAAGCTGGCACCGGATCTCAACTTAGTCGACCAGCTGGGTTCGTTTGGGTTTGGCGCGGGGCCCGACGGGAACGAGCTGAAGCTGACTGGTGGGTTCCGCCTGGCCGCAGGCGGGCGTGATGGCGAGCTGCTTGTCCGAGCTGAGATCGCCCCCGGCTGGCATGTTTACTCGCTCAGCCAGCCACCGGGTGGGCCGCAAAAGTCAGAACTGAAGTTGGAGTTATCCGAGGCGTTTTCTCTGGCCGGCCCCTTTCGCCCCGATCAGGCACCGCACGTCAAGCAGTACGAGGTGTGGGCAGGTGTTCGGGTCGAGGAGCATACCGGCAAACTGACTTGGTCAGCGCCCTTTCGCTTGAACGACGGAGTCTCGCCCGAACAACTCCGTATCGCGGTCAAATTCTCCGGCCAGGTGTGCAAGGACGACGGTGTCTGCATTCCTTTGAAGAAAGATCTCTCGTTGAGTTTCGAGGGGCGCTACGAGCCGCCGACGGCGCCGCCAGGATTTCGCCCCAAGCGGACTCATCTTACGCTGACCGGCAGCGTCGAACCGGCGGCAGCCGCGCCCGGGCAGTCGGTGCGGATTCAGCTGACAGCTACTCCCGATTCAGGCTGGCATATCTATGCCTACGCGCCCTCCGATTCCAATCAACTGGCGAAACCGACGCTGATCGTTTTCCAACCGCCGCCGGCGTGGCGGCTCGGAGCGGTGACGCCATCGGCCAAACCCAAAGCCGAGGAAACGGGGCTCGAGCAGCAGCCGATCCAGTACTACCACGAGTCGCCGGTGACCTGGACCGTCGATGTCACGATTCCCGAGGAAGCAGCGCCCGGTCGATACACGTTGCCTGGTGCGATCGCCTTCCAAACGTGTACGAAATCTCAGTGCGACTTGCCGGCGGCGGCACGCTTTACTGTCGATCTGCAGGTCGTCTCTGATCCAGCGACTGCCGCACAACCTCTTCGCTTCGAGGCAGGCAAGTATGCGGAAGCAGCGAAACTGGCAGCCGCTGGGTCCGCGGCTGCACCCGCGACCGCCGTGACGGATGCTCTGGACCTCGACGCGCTCGAGGAGCCCGACGACACTCAGCCGCTGGCGTTTGTGTTGCTGATCGCCTTTGCCGCCGGTTTCATCCTCAATTTCATGCCCTGTGTGCTTCCGGTAATCGGGCTGAAGGTGATGGCGTTCGTCCAACAGTCCGGAGACAATCGTGGACGTGTCTTCGCCCTTAACCTGTGGTATTGCATCGGCCTGATGTCGGTGTTCATGGTGCTGGCGTCGTTGGCGGTCTTCATGAGTTTGGGTTGGGGGAGACAATTCAGCAGCCCGACTTTCAATGTGGTCTTGGCATCGATTGTCTTCGCGTTTGCGCTCAGCTTCCTTGGTGTCTGGGACATTCCCATCCCCGGTTTTGTCGGTGCAGGCCAAGTCAACGACCTTGCCGCAAAAGAGGGCGCCGCAGGAGCTTTCTTCAAGGGTGTTTTGACGACAGTGCTGGCAACGCCGTGCAGCGGGCCGCTGTTGGGCCCCGCGTTGGCGTGGTCTGTCCGCCAGCCTGCGTTGATTACCTATCTGGGCTTTGCCTGCGTGGGATTGGGGATGGCAAGTCCCTACTTGGCGATCGGTCTTTTTCCTCGGCTCGTCTCGTTTCTGCCGAAACCGGGCGCCTGGATGGATACCTTCAAGCACATCATGGGGTTCGTACTGCTCGGCACGACTGTGTTCTTGCTGACGATCATACCCGCACCGGTGGTGGTGCCAGCGGTAGCCTTCATGTTCGGGCTTTGGGCCGCCTTGTGGTGGGTCGGCCGGATTCCCGTTACTTCGGGATTTCAGACCAAGCTCCGCGGTTGGATGGGCGCAGCGACTTTCGCAACTGCGGTGGGACTCTTCGCGTTTACGGCGCTCGCCAGCATCATGCAAGGCCGCTTTGAACGCACGGTCAGCCAGCGGGTCAGCCAACGGGATCCGACCGCGCAGCAGGTGGCCGTACCGGAGAAGAGCGGGGAGAACGAACTACCCTGGCAGGTATTCTCCTTGCAGGCGCTGGAAACGCTGACTGCAGAGAACCGGACAGTGCTGATCGATTTCACGGCAGACTCGTGACTGACCTGCAAAACCAATGAGCGGTTCGCTCTGAATCATCGCAAGACTCGCCGTTTGGTAGACGAAAACGGCATCGCTACGTTGAAGGCAGATTTGACGACCTCCAATCCCGATGCCGAGCAACTGTTGCGAAAGTTGGGGAACTCGGCGCTATCCATTCCGTTCTATGCGATCTTCCCGGCTGGGCGACCCAATGAACCGATTCGCCTGAGCGGTATGTACCTTGGGCCGAACAAGATCCTGAAAGCACTGCGGGAGGCAGGTCCGTCGTTGACCGAGACGCCGGTCAATCGAGAAGTTGTCTTCGGCAAACAGGTTCCATCTCAATAAGTGAGACCTCCTCCGACGCCGAGCGCGGTGTCGTCGCCGAACTCACCATGTCGTCGCCGAACTCACCAGAGTTTCTTTGGTAGCCGAACTCGCCAGAGTTTGGCAATCTGCGGATTCGTCCTGGCGAGTTCGGCTACTCCAAATTCTGGCGAATTCGGCTACAAAGTCTCGGACTCACGCCCACACGACCTGCCTGGTACCCTCGACCACTTGGCCGATCTCCCAGTGGGCTACGTGCGCCTCATCTAAGAAGCGACTCACTAACTCCGCGTCCCGATCGCCAACGATCAGTGCCAGCCCGATGCCAAGATTGAAGACCTTCGACATCTCCTCGTCAGAGATCTTCCCCAGTCGCTGTAACCAAGGAAAGACAGCTGGTATCTGCCAGCTGCCCTGACGAAGTTGAACCTGGGTTTGAGGAGGTAGCAGTCGAGCGATGTTTTCCTGCAGTCCGCCCCCGGTGATGTGTGCGACGCCGTGCAAGATGTTTCGATCTTGATGCTGGCTCAGCAGCTGACGGATCGCGCGGGCGTAGATTGTGGTGGGCGTCAGCAGAGCCTGGCCGACGGTTTGCTCTAGTTCTTCCACCGGGTCGTCGACATCGAGTCCGTGTAACTCGAACACTACCCGCCGCACCAAACTAAACCCGTTGGAGTGCAGCCCGCTGGAAGCGAGCCCCAACACGCGGTCCCCCGGCACGATCGCCGCGCCGTCGATCAGCTTCTGGCGGTCGACGACACCGACGCAAAAGCCAGCCAGGTCATAGTCGCCAGGTGCGTACAGGTCCGGCATGATCGCCGTCTCGCCCGCATTGAGCGCGCAATCCGCCAGCAGGCACCCATTACTAATCCCCTCGACCAGCTGCTCGAGCAGCGGTGGGTTGTCCTGCGACATCGCGATGTAGTCGTTAAAGAAGAGCGGTTCGGCGCCGCAGCAGATGGCATCGTTGACACACATCGCGACCAGGTCGATACCGACGGTGCGATGGTTGTCCGTGCGTTGAGCAACTCGCAACTTAGTACCCACTCCGTCGGTGCAGGAGACGAGCACGGGTTCCTGATAGTTGCGGCCGAACAGTTGGCTGTCGAAGTCGAGTTTGCAGAGGCCGGCGAACCCGCCATCCAGTGGAATGACGCGGGGGGAGAACGTCCGTTGCAGCAGTCTGGGCAGGCGGGCCATCGACTCTCGGTATTGTTCGAGGTCGACCCCGGCGTCCCGATAAGTAACGTTCATGAAGTCGTCCTGAGCAGATCAGGGCCGGCCATCTGCCCGTGGAAAGCTGGGCCGGTCAATCCGAAGAGCAAAATTCTACGGGTCCACAGCGCAAGATGTCAACGTGAGGGCGCCGCTCGACAGGCGTAAACGGCAGGGTTTTCGCGAGCCTGGCGACCGGAGAGTGTG
Organism: Pirellulaceae bacterium; assembly: GCA_965223305.1. Lineage (GTDB taxonomy): Bacteria > Planctomycetota > Planctomycetia > Pirellulales > Pirellulaceae > CBDCWT01. The sequence goes on from CBDCWT010000084.1 coordinate 89,245, forward strand.
TTAAGCTTTTTGCAGGCATTTCGTGCAACGCGATGACGAGGAATTCCTCGACTGTTCAAGGAGCTTTGGGCCCCCCTGCGAGATCCGGGTGGTAGGTTTTCTCAGTGAATTCTCTGCGCCTGCTCCCCGATCCAGCACCGGTGCCCAAACATGCTAATGAGACACCCCCATCCAGAGTTGCAATTCACCCACTTTCTTCCCTATGGGGCCCTTGTTCACGACGGGGGTGTCCAGTTCAACGTGTTTAGCCGGTCGGCTCACGCTGTCCGCCTGCTGCTGTACGATCGTGTCAACCAGCGAGAGCCGGCTGAGATCATCGAGTTCGAGCCGGAGACGGACCGCTGGGGTGATGTATGGAGTGTCTTTGTCCCTGGTCTGGGCCCGGGGCAGCTCTACCACTTTCAGGCCGACGGGCCTCATGATCCGGCCAGCGGGCATTGGTTTGATGGCCGCGCCCGGCTCGTCGACCCTTATGCTAAGGCGTTGGCCGGTTGTTTTCAAAAATCGACCGACGGCGTGTTGAGACCGCCAAAGTGCGTGGTAGTCGACGACTACTATGACTGGGAGGGCGATCGGCACATACGCCGCGACCTTTCTGATTCGGTCATCTACGAGATGCATGTGCGAGGCTTTACGCAGAGTTCCTCGAGCAAGGTACAGCATCCGGGCACCTATCTCGGAGTGATCGAGAAGATCCCTTACTTGAAGTCGCTGGGTGTCACAGCAGTTGAGCTGATGCCGGTGCATGAGTTTCCGATTCGCGGTGTGCACGGCGAGAAGGACAACCGCCCCAACTACTGGGGCTATGATCCGCTGGCTTTTTTCGCTCCCCACCGTGGCTACGCATCCAACGGCCAACCTGGTGGACAGGTCGCTGAATTCAAGCAGATGGTCAAAGCCCTCCATCAGGCTGGGATCGAGGTCATTCTGGACGTTGTCTTCAATCACACCTGTGAAGGGAATGAACTGGGACCGGTGTTGAGTTTCAAGGGCCTCGAGAACCGAGTCTATTACCTACTTGCCAATGGCGGAAGCCGCTACGCCAACTACTCGGGATGCGGCAACACGGTCAACGGTAACCACCCGATCGTCCGCGAGATGATCTTCTACTGCTTGCGGCACTGGGTTCACAACTACCACATCGACGGCTTCCGCTTCGATTTGGCTTCGATCTTGAGTCGCGATCGTTACGGGCACCTGATGCCCAATCCACCTTTGATCGAGATGATCGCCGAAGACCCGATGCTCGCAGATACCAAGATCATTGCCGAGGCATGGGACGCGGCGGGCGCCTATCAAGTCGGTACCTTTGGCGACCTGCAGTCGCCCGATTCACACGCTGCCACGCGATGGGCTGAGTGGAACGGCCGTTTTCGTGACGACGTTCGACAGTTCTGGCGAGGTGACCACGGCACGGTCGGCCACTTCGCCACGCGGCTCTCAGGGTCTAGCGACCTGTACGGGAAGACCGGCAGGCATCCCGGCTGTAGCATCAACTTCGTGACCTCACACGACGGTTTCACTCTCAACGACCTCGTCACCTATCGCGACAAACACAACGAGATGAATGGCGAGGGCAACCGCGACGGTGACAATAACAACTTCAGCGACAACTATGGTGTCGAAGGTCCGACCAACAAGAAGGAGATCGCGGCACTCCGTCTGCGCCAGATCAAGAACATGCTGGCAAGCTTGTTGCTGAGTCAAGGCGTTCCAATGCTAGTCGCGGGCGACGAGTGCCGCCGCACGCAACGGGGCAACAACAACGCCTATTGCCAAGACAATGAGATTTCATGGTTCGACTGGGAGCTAACCAAGAGTCAGGCGTCGCTCGTCGACTTTTGCCGAGCGCTCATTCAGTTCCGTCGAGCACAGCCGACCTTGCGACGCAAGCACTTCTTGACAGGTCATTGCGAGGGTCGCGGTTTGCCAGACATCAGTTGGTTTAGCGCCGCGGGCGCTGCGATGGATTGGGACTCCCATGATCCGTGCCTGACTTGTCTGCTAACGGCTCCTCCCCATGAGGAGAGCCAAGAGAATGGACGCGATCTGATGATCCTGTTTAACGCGTCCCAGCAGCCGCGCGACTTCGCGCTCCCCACGGTGGCCAAGGGAGCTAGCTGGCGGCTCTTTTTTAATACCGCCCACGCCCCCCCGAAAGACATCTATCCGGACCTTGATGGACCACGGCCACCGCTGGAAATGCGCGTCACACTTCCTAACCATACCACCTGCTGCTATGTCGCTGAGCAACTACTGGGATGCCATCGGTGAAGTGAGTTTGGATGGAGGCAGACCGAGGGGCTACGGCCAGAACGCTCTGCCCCAGCCTGTACTCATGCCGGACCGGCCGAGATAGACTAGGAGGGAGTCCGCCGGAGTTCCCTTCTCTTCCCTCAGGTTAGGATGAGCCCCAACAGCCCATCTGTCCTTTGGTGAGAAGGGGCTGAGCCCTAGCCCGAATTATTCATGAGCGATCTGCTGCGAGGTCGTAAGTCCATCCGTGGCTTCGTCATGCTTCACAATTCTCCCTCGACGTATTGTTTCAATACGCCTGCGGAAGAATTGCTCGCCTTCTTTGCCACGAACGTACTTACAACCTCTCGCGACGATCTTCATGAATAATCCGGGCTAAGATTCCCTTCTCAGCTTCAAGATTCCCTTCTCCCCTCTGGGGAGGAGGTTAGGATGAGGGGTCCGGGCTAGTTCTCTAACCTCCAACTTCGTGTTGCTTATGCGCGTCTGGTTCGCGATCGTTCTGGCCCTACTACTGGTGAGCAGCGTTGTTTTCGCCGACTGGTGGTCGTGTTTGCCGGAGTCGACGACCGCTTCTTACGTGGGCCGGCAGTCCTGCACCAGTTGCCACCAAGAGCAGACCAGCGACTGGCAGGGCTCGCACCACGATTTGGCAATGGATCTGGCGACTCCTCAGTCGGTTCTCGGAGATTTCCAGAACGCGACGCTGGTACACGACGGGATCACTTCCAGAATGCACCGCAGCGGTGACAAGTACATGATCCATACCGAGGGGCCCGACGGAGAGCTTGCAGACTTCGAGGTCAAGTACGTGCTGGGTGTGGAACCGCTGCAGCAATACATGATCGAGTTCGATCGTCCTGCCGAGATGCCGCACCACGAAATCGCCCGCCTTCAGGTATCAAGGGTCTCGTGGGATACTCATCAAGAGAAGTGGTTTTATCTCCGTCCACCTGATGTCGACGAAAAGCTGGACCCATCGGACGACCTACATTGGACGGGGATCGCGCAGCGCTGGAACAACATGTGCGCGGATTGCCACTCGACCAATTTGCAGAAGAACTACGACGTTCGGACGCAGACCTATCACACGACTTTTTCGGAGATTGACGTCAGCTGCGAGGCATGTCACGGCCCAGGCAGCGTTCACGTCGAATTGGCCAATGCCAACTCGTTGTTTTGGGACCGGAAGCTTGGTTATGGGCTGGCCAAACTGAAAGACAAGAACGCTCCGACTCAGATTCACGCTTGTGCCAAGTGCCATTCGCGGCGACGAGTGGTCTACCCCGGCTTTCGAGCCGGCGAGAACTACTACGACTACTTCGCCAACGAGCGACTGCATGAGCTGACCTACCATGCCGACGGTCAGATTCTGGATGAAGTCTACGTGTTCGGGTCTTACATCCAGAGCAAGATGTTCCACAAGTCAATCCGTTGTACTGATTGCCACGATCCGCATACTGCTCGGCTCATCCACTCGGGCAACCAGGTATGCACATCTTGCCACCAACATTCGGCAGGCAAATACGATTCACCTGCACATCACCGGCATCAGCCTGGGTCTGCGGGAGCCCAGTGTGTTTCTTGCCACATGCCGGAAACGACCTACATGGCAGTCGATCCGCGTCGCGATCACAGCCTGCGCATTCCACGGCCGGATTTGAGCGTCGAACTGGCGACACCCAACGCTTGCAGCGGCTGCCACTTGGATCGCGCGCCCTTGGAGGAGCAACAACGAGCGGGCTACGGCGAGTATGCCGACTGGTTAAGGGCCGCTCGCGAAGGCGACCAGCAGGCGCGCCAGGCGCTTGCCGTTGTCGACCGTTGGGCAGCCGACTCTTTTGAGGCCTGGTATGGCAAGAAAACCGACCTGTCTTCTCATTTCGCCAAAGCGCTGGCCTCCGCCCGCCATGGTGAGCCAGCTGCGGCCAAGGCGCTGCTGAGCGCTGTCGAGGATCGTCGCAACTCTGCGATCGTCCGTTCCACCAGCTTGGCGGAACTCGCGCGGTTCGGCTCGGAGCGCATTGGCAGGCAGTCTGCACGGTTCCTTGGCGAGCCGGATCCACAACTTCGTGTGGCGGCGGTGGGGAATCTGCAGTTCCTACCGGACCGCGAATTGGTCGAGTTCGCTGTGCCGCTGTTACGCGACCCCATTCGCATGGTTCGCGTTGAGGCGGGTCGGCTGCTCGCCCGGGTGCCCCACCTTTCGCTGCGCGGACCGGACCGCCAGGCTCTCAAGTCGGCGATTCGCGAGTTCGAGCGTGGGATTCAGACCGATAACGACCGGGCGAACGCGCATTTGTCGCTGGGCGTCCTCTACGAGAGTCAGTCGTTGACAGAGAAAGCGATCGAGGCCTATCGACTGGCGATGCGGGTCGAACCAACCGTCACCGGACCGCGTTCGAACCTGGCAGCGTTGTACGATCGCCTGGCCACCCAAGCTGAGCAAGAGGCCGCGCGATTTGCCCGTGCCGGTCGGCAGCAAGCAGAGCCCCTGGTCCAAGAGTCGATTCGATATCGGAGTTTGGCTAACGAGCTGCGCTTACAGGAGCTCGACTACCTGGCGCGAGACGCTCTGTTGGCCCCCCGGAGTGCGCCCGTCCAGTACCGGTATGGACTATCCCTCTATTTGGCGGATCGTCTCGACGAGGCTGAAGCGGCGCTGTTGAAAGCCACCGAACTGGAGCCCAACTCGCACGACTTTGCCTTGGCAGTCGCGTTGCTTTACCAGAAACAGGGACGCTTTGTCGAGGCTGTTCAGTTCGCCGAGCGTGTGGTTCGGCTGCGGCCACAAGACATGAGTTACCGACAACTGCTGAACGAGCTAAAGATGTCGAGCAGAGCGCCGGCGGATTAACGGCGAAGTTGCTGCCGGGGCGACGGCTAGATCATAGGAGCAACATCGGGGGAAATCATGAGCTTTTTACCTTGCGCCCGCACAGGCGCGTTCCTGTTTCTGTGCTTTCTCACCTGGCCGGCACTCGCGCAAGATGACGATTCTGGAATCGCCAAATTCAAGGCGCTGTCCGAATCCGACACGATGGTGATGGTACCGATGCGCGACGGTGTCCGGCTCGCCACCGATGTGCACCGGCCCAAAGGCGACGGCCCGTTCCCGACGGTGCTCGTCAAGACGCCTTACAATTTCAACAGCATGGGCGGTTCGACGCTGTTGTTTGCCAACCAGGCCATCGAGCGCGGTTACGTCGTCGTGGTACAGAACGAGCGTGGCCGGTACTATTCCGAAGGGGAATGGGAGATTCTCGGTAAGCCGCGCACTGACGGTTACGATTCGTTGACCTGGATCGAAGAGCAGGACTGGTCGAACGGACGGGTGGCGACCTGGGGATGCTCTTCGACCGCCGAATGGCAGATGGCGCTCGCCGCCCAGGACCATCCGGCGCATGCAGCCATGATTCCGATGGCAGCGGGGGCGGGCATCGGACGGGTCGGTGAATACTACGAGCAGGGCAACTGGTACAAAGGGGGCGTTCACCAGACGCTGTTCACGGTCTGGCTTTATAGTGTGCAGCAGAACATCCGGCCGCAGTTCCCGCGAGGGCTGAGTCAGCGGCAGCTTCAGCGGCTGCGCAAGGCGTACGACCTGGCCGCTGACATGCCGGAGATGGACTGGACAAAACAGCTGCGCAAGCTCCCTTCAGTCGACTGGCTAAAAGATGCTGATGGTAATGAGGGGCCCGGCGCCGAGTTCATGAGGCGCAAACCGAACGATCCTGGCTGGTACCAGGGTGGCCTCTACCACGACGACGAAGACTTCGGTGTCCCGGCCTACTGGTTCAATAGCTGGTTTGACGTCAGCCAAGGGCCCAACCTGGCGCTGTACAACCACGTCCGGAACAATGCGAGCGACGCATCCGTTCGCGACGGCCAGTACATGATGATCGCGCCCACGTTGCACTGCGCTTTTCTTAGGACGCCAAAATACGGCGATTACTTCGCCGGTGACCTCAACGTGGGCAATGCCTGGTACGACTACTGGGAGACAATCTTCGCGTTCCTCGATTACTACATGAAAGACGAGGACAACGGCTTCCACCAGAGGACACCGCGCGTACGGTTTTACACGATGGGCCGCAACCGCTGGGAATCTGCGGATTCCTGGCCACCGGCAGACGCAGTGATGACACCGATCTACCTCGCAAGCGACGGCCAGGCCAACAGCGTGTTCGGTGACGGAACGCTGTCCTCAGACTTTGCCACCGGTGCCGACTCCGATACGTTCACGTACGACCCAATGAACCCCGTCCCGTCGCTTGGTGGCGGTGTCTGCTGCAACCGGGGCGCCACCTTGGGTGGCAGCTTCGACCAGCGGGGTATTGAGGCGCGAGCGGACGTGCTTGTGTACACCTCTGAACCGCTGGAGGAGAACCTCGACGTGACGGGTTTTGTCAGAGTGAAGCTCTACGTTTCCTCGGATGCAAGAGACACAGACTTCAGCCTAAAGCTCGTCGATGTACACTCGGACGGAGTTGCCTGGAACGTCGATGACACCATTCTGCGTGCCCGCTATCGCGAAGGCTACGACAAGGAGGTCTTCATGGAGGATGGCGAGGTCTACGAGCTGAACCCAACTGCGATGTCGACCAGCTACGAGTTCAAAGCTGGCCACCGGATTCGTGTCGAGGTTGCCTCCAGCAAGTTCCCCCAGTACATGCGCAACCTGAATACCGGCGGCAACAACTATGACGAGACGGAAGGCGTTCTCGCGCACAATACGGTTTACCATTCGGCCGCTTACCCATCGCAGATCATCCTGCCGGTGCGGAAAAGGGAGGAATAGTCTTGCCCGCGGAAACTTTAGGCTACGAACGGGCGGGCTGCTGCAAGTCCGCCCCCAATCGACAACTCTAGCACGAATTATTCATGAGCGATCTGCTGCGAGGTCGTAAGTCCATCCGTGGCTTCGTCATGCTTCACAATTCTCCCTCGACGTATTGCTTCAATACGCCTGCGGAAGAATTGCTCGCCTTCCTTGCCACGAACGTACTTACAACCTCTCGCGACGATCTTCATGAACAATCCGGGCTAAAAGGTAGCCGTCCAGCGCACCGCCAGCACGTCGATGTCTTGGGTTGGGAACATCCAGTGCTCGTGGTTGATAGCGATCCAGCTTCCACCTCGCAGGCTTGTGTTGATGCCGTAGGTGAAACGCTCGAGTGAAGAATTGCCGACATCGGCGTCGCGGTGCTCCAGGGTGTCGTAGCGGACCAGAAAGCTGACGTTGTCGCAGATATCGGCCTCCAGCTCGCTCACGATTCCATAAGCGTAGTTGTGGCGGCCCGGCATAAATGCGTCCCTCTCGCGGATGGCATACTCGAAATAGAGTCTTAGCCGGTCGTGAACACGTACGGTCGCGTCGGCTCCAGCCAACTTGTAAGGCACGGCTAACGCGCGGTCGTTGGCAAGGTTGCCCGTCATCAGAGACCCACCCAACTTGAGGAACTTGTTGCTGAGTGTCACGCGCCCGCCGACACTCGGTTCCCGGTTGTTGTCCATGTAGCTGCGGCTCGAGTTGAAGATACGGGGCGAGGGGTCTTGCAAACCGTTGATCGCGTAGGCGTCCAGCGTGGCCGACCAGCATTCTCCTAGCTTGACGCCTAGATGGGCGTTGACACCTTCATCCGAGAACGGTGCTGGCAAGACCGGTTGGAGGGGGCCCAGAGGACCAACCCGTCTCCCCATGTTGAACATCAGCGGATTGGTCACGGTGCGGTAGACACCAGGATAGCTCATCGCATTGAATGCCCCGAACGGGATGATGAAACGGCCGGCTTCGATGGTGGCGTCAATGGGCGATTCGTGTTCGGACGTGCCATCGTCGCAGCAGATGAGCTTCATTAGATCGAGTGTCGCCGACGCTTCGACCAACTCGAGCGAGAACCCCTTACTCTGGTTTTGATCCGCATGGCAGCTCGTGCACCCTACCACCGAAGCGCTAACTGGCCCACTGGGACGCCAGTCGGCGCCGACCCAGGCGTCGACAAAGAAGCCGGGGTTTTCCAGCAGTTGTTCGTCATTCGTGCCGCGCCAGAGTGACGAGATGGTTGCGAAGGCCGAAACTGAAGGCGTGTCGACCGTGGCGGCGAGACCTGCCATATCACCCTCAGCTCCTGCCGCGCTGGGCGCGGCGGCAGGGTTCAGTGACGCCAAATACGTGGCAATCGGCACCACGTCACTTGAGGCGACGTCGGCGTCTGCCTTGGCGGCCATTCGTCGCACGGTGGCCAGCCACGCTGCGTACCCTTTTCGTCTCTCCAACGACCGCTCGGCATCGTGGCATGTCGTGCAAGCGCTGTCGAAGGCAGCTTCGCCCTGACTAACGAGTGCTTGGTCGAAGCCCGAAGACCCGGCTGCGGCCGGCGGTTCCTCGGGGGACACCGCAGCCTCGTCGTCACGCTCGGCGAGCCTTTGATCGATCAGCAGCATCAGCTCTTGGCGCGTCAGCTCGAGGAGCTCGTCGTCTTCTTCTTCCTGCGCCCAGGCGGCGGGGCCGCAAACGGCCAGCACGAGGACGCAAATGAGCTTCGCCAGGATCTGAACTCTCGTCATTGATTCCCCCTCCGGTCACCGGTCCGTCTATGCGGACTCTACCGACTTTCATCGTCCTGCCGGTGGGCGAAGATGTAGCGGTTTTCCCGTTTGTAGTAGTCACTTAGTCCGGATTATTCATGAAGATCGTGGCGAGAGGTTGTAAGTACGTTCGTGGCAAGGAAGGCGAGCAATTCTTCCGCAGGCGTATTGAAGCAATACGTCGAGGGAGAATTGTGAAGCATGACGAAGCCACGGATGGACTTACGACCTCGCAGCAGATCGCTCATGAATAATTCGGGTTAGGGCTCAGCCACAGCCCGATGGTGCGGGTCGCAGAGACAGGAGAAAAGGAGCTCGATTCCGTCGGCTAGGCAAGATGTACGCGTTACAGGATCGAGGGGGCAAGTCCACGGCAGAATGCTTGTCACACACCATCACCAACCGTGTACGCCCTGGCCACCATCAGCCGGAATGCGTTAGCCCGGATTATTCATGAAGATCGTCGCGAGAGGTTGTAAGTACGTTCGTGGCAAGGAAGGCGAGCAATTCTCCCGCAGGCGTATTGAAGCAATACGTCGAGGGAGAATTGTGAAGCATGACGAAGCCACGGATGGACTTACGACCTCGCAGCAGATCGCTCATGAATAATTCGGGTTAGCATCCGGTTACGGATGGAAACCGTGGGCTAACGGCCCAGCGGCTGATTTTGTGTAAATCCTGTCAAACGAGCAGAAGACAGGATCGACATGATGAACAGGATCGAGGGGACAACTCCACGGCGAAGTGTCCGGTTACACTCTTCCACGACACAAGGGTTCGGGAGGGCGACGCTCCTGCCGAGCCGCGGTGCATCGGAGTAATAGTTGCTGTGAAAACCGTGGGCTAACGCCCAGCGGCTGATTTTGTGTAATCCTGTCTAACGAGCAGAAGACAGGATCAACATGATGAACAGGATTGCCGGGGCGGCTCCACGGCGAAGTGTCCGGTCACACTCTTCCACGACACAAGGGTTCGGGAGGGCGAGGCTCCTGCCGAGCCGAGAGGTAATGGGAAGCAGGAGCAGGAGACAGGAGCAGGAGACAGGAGCAGGAGACAGGAGCAGACATTGGAGGTTGTCAGTCAACGCTCGGGAGGGCGAGGCTCCTGCCGAGCCGAGGGACATCGGAGTGATGATTCGGAAACCGTGGGCTAACGCCCAGCGGCTGATTTTGTGTCACGGTCCCAGGCGATCGGTCGTCAGCCATATAGATCGGAAAGCTCTGCGACATACGCCGCTTCGTCCATGAAATCGGCGTTCCGGAAGATGCGGTTTTCACGAGCCAATGACGAGCCCAGTGGAACGAGCGTTGAAAAACAGTCGATTTGAGCTCGTTTCGTTCCCCAGGGTACGATTTCCTGGCTGATGCACGCCAGCCCATAGTCCTCGGCGAGGTTCGCAACCAAGCTGGCACTCACTCCCGGATCGCGCCAGTGCAGTTGTTCTTCGATTGCCTCAAGCTGCTGAAGAGGCTCTCGCAGTTCGGGCATCTGGCGCACGCCAGCGTAGATCGGTGCGTATTCACCCAGATTGGAGTGATGAAAAAAGGCGGCTCCGTCGTTTGTGAGGATTCTCGCTAGCTGCGAGAGATAGGCGTTCAACACCGGTGGATCTGCATGGACCAGCGAATCGTAGCTGAACGCGAAGTTGATCGAGCGATCGGGCACGATTTTGCAGTGACTTACCGTCGTTGGTATGAAACTCTGCGTGTTTGCATTCTGTGAACCGTTGGCGACAAGCTTGAATGCACTTTTCGGAAAGATCGACCGCTACGAGTTTCTGGCAATCGCGAAGCAAAAACTCGGTCCAACGACCGCAGCCACAACCAATCTCCAGGATGTTGGCGGCGGGAAGAAATCGATGAATACGGGGCCGAATCGTGCCATGCCACTGCATGGCAGGGTATCCCCAGGCCTCTGACCATTCATTACCCTGCTGGGCCCAGTTGTAATCAACGTTCCATGTCTGCTGGTTCTGCTCGACTGTTGGCATTCCGTTCCTCACGCGAGATTCCATGAGCCCCTTTTGGTTACTTTGATTTTTATTGTTCGCTTCCGCGGCAACACCGCAAGTCCGATTCCCGGGCGCTGATCCAGCCAAGCCGGGGGAGAGACATCCGAGATTATCCCGCAAGAGGCCGGGAGGGCGAGGCTCCTGCCGAGCCGGGAGGTAATGGGAAGCAGGAGCAGGAGACAGGAGCAGACATCGGAGGTTGTCAGTCAACGCTCGGGAGGGCGAGGCTCCCGCCGAGCCGAGGGACGTCGGAGTGATGTTTGGAACCGTGGGCTAACGCCCAGCGGCTGATTTGTGTCGCGGTATTGGGCGATCCTGTTGATCCTGTAAATCCTGTCAAACAAATACGAAGACAGGATCAACATGATGAACAGGATGGAAGGGACGAGCTCCGCGGCAAGATACTCATCGTACCTACTGCGACAAAACGTGTAAGGCGCCGGGGCGGGCGAGGCTCCTGCCGAGCCGAGGGACATGGGAGTGATGATTCGGAACCGTGGGCTAACGCCCAGCGGCTGATTTGTGTCGCGGTATTGGGCGATCCTGTTGATCCTGTAAATCCTGTCAAACAAATACGAAGACAGGATCAACATGATGAACAGGATGGAAGGGACGAGCTCCGCGGCAAGATACTCATCGTACCTAATGCAACAAAACGTGTAAGGCGCTCGGGAGGGCGAGGCTCCCGCCGAGCCGAGGGACGTCGGAGTGATGTTTGGAACCGTGGGCTAACGCCGGCTAACGCCCAGCGGCTGATTTGTGTCGCGGTATTGGGCGATCCTGTTGATCCTGTAAATCCTGTCAAACAAATACGAAGACAGGATCAACATGATGAACAGGATGGAAGGGACGAGCTCCGCGGCAAGATACTCAGCGTACCCACTGCAACAAAATGTGTAAGGCGCTCGGGCGAGCGAGGCTCCTGCCGAGCCGGGAGGTAATGGGAGCAGGAGACAGGAGCAGGAGCAGACATCCGAGGTTGTCAGTCAACGCTCGGGAGGGCGAGGCTCCTGCCGAGCCGAGGGACATGGGAGTGATGATTCGAAACCGTGGGCTAACGCCCAGCGGCTGATTTGTGTCGCGGTATTGGGCGATCCTGTTGATCCTGCAAATCCTGTCAAACAAATACGAAGACAGGATCAACATGATGAACAGGATGGAAGGGACGAGCTCCGCGGCAAGATACTCATCGTACCTAATGCAACAAAACGTGTAAGGCGCTCGGGAGGGCGAGGCTCCTGCCGAGCCGGGAGGTAATGGAAGCAGGAGCAGGAGACAGGAGCAGACATCTGGGGTTGTCAGTCAACGCCCGGGAGGGCGAGGCTCCTGCCGAGCCGAGGGACGTCGGAGTGATGTTTGGAACCGTGGGCTAACGCCCAGCGGCTGATTTTGTAGCACGGTCCCGGGCGATCCTGTCAAGACAGGATCAATCCCACCCCGCCACTCAATCGGCGCTATCGTGCCGGCTCCGTGCCACCGATCTCAGGATCCTCGGCCACCGTGACCGGAGCAATCCGAAACGTCTCGACGACGATTGCGCAAAGTGCGGGTACAACGTAAAGCGTCAGCGAAGTTGCAACAAGCAGGCCAAAGATCATCAGCCAAGCAAGGCCTTCCCACAGAGGTCCACCGGAGAGAGCAAGTGGGATCAGCCCGCCGACCGTGGTCGCGGTCGTTAGGAAGATCGGCAGCATGCGTTGCTTGCCGGCGCTGATTAGACAGGCACGGTACTCCTTGCGGCTAAGGCCGACAATGGGTCCATCTAGCGAGCCCGCCGACTTGAGGGCTTCGCGTTTTCGCCCAATGAGGATGTCGGCGAATTCGATGAAGATGATACCTGCGTTGAGCACGATGCCGAACAGTGACAAGAGACCGAGTTGTGGCATAAATCCGAGTGGGTTCTGGGTCAGCCAGAGTCCGAACCAAGCGCCGATAAGTGCAAGTGGCAGCGTTGCAAGAATGACCAGTGTCTTCGACCAGCCGTTGTACTGAATCACAAGGATCAACACGATGCTAAGAAACGAAATGCCGAACGACGTCAACATCTGAACTGACGCATCTTGACTCTCTTCCAGAGCGCCTCCGATTTCGATTTTATAACCAACCGGTAGAGACGCCTTGAGCTTGCTCATACGCGCGGAATTCCATACGCGCAACACGACGTCGTTGCCGGAAACGCCGTCCTCCACTTCCGCGCTGATTTTGATAGTGCGATTCTGATCGCGGCGCTCGATTTTTCCCGGCTGCCATGTGGGAACAAAGCTGGCGATCGAATTCAGCGGTACTTTTCCGTTGCGGCCTTCGACGAAGGCTGTGTCCAGACCGGAGAGGTCCAGACGTTCCTCGGGCTTGAGCCGAAAATAGACGGGGATCAGGTGATCGCCCTCACGGAACGTCGTCAGCTGGAGCCCAGAGAAGTACGCATTGAGAGTGTCAGCCACGGCGACGTTCGTTACGCCCGACAGATTTGCTCTTTCTTCGTCGACCTCGACAGTTAATTGAAGTCCATCAATGCCCCACGAGTCGTCGATGTTCCAAGTGCCGGGTTCGTCGCGGATCATCATCTTGACTTCGTCCGCGATGCGCCGGATCTCGTGAATATCGGCAAACCCATCGCCGGAGACACGGAGCTCTACTGGTGGCGAAGGTGGTCCCAGCGCCAGCTTCTTCGGAACGACACGGGCTCCGGTGATGGGCTGGATGCCGAGTTCTTCGTCTCCTTCGTCGAGAACTCGGCGCAAGTCGTCGATGTAGCCGTTGGTCCAAAGTCCGTTCGAGGTGCGCACGAGAATCTCTGCCGAGTTCGCGCCGGGCGGCGGCGGGTCGACTCCAAGTGCCCAACGCGACCCACCTTGTCCGATCATGCTGCGCATCGTGCGAAGTCGCTCCACTGTCCCGTCCTCAGTTGTGAGGCGACTAAGCCGCTTGAGAACCGATTCGACTTGCGCGACGGTCTCGTTGGTCTGTTCGATCGTTGCAGTTTCTGGCAGCGTAACCTTGATGAAGAACTGGTCTCGACGATCCTGTGGGAAGAACTCGCTACTGACAGGCAATCGCAGAGTTGCTAGCAGGAGCGCAACGGCCACCAGGATAGTAATCCACTTGGCGGCGATTGCAGGTCGCGCGGTGAGACCGTAGAGTCGGAGAAAAACGTTGTCTTCCGGAGCCGCGTCCTCGGCCAGCTGATCGGCGGTGGCCGACGATTCCCCGCGATCAGACGGCGTCGTGGAACCGGATGACGACACCTTCCGGTCGACGGCGTGCTTGCGCGGATGCCGCCAAAGCCTAGCCAGCATGTATCCGAGCCACGGCAGCGGAGCGTTCGGAACATGCGGGTTCTTCGGAGCTCGAATGAATGTCGCCGCCAGAATCACGCAAATCGACATCGCGAACAGCCAGCTCATCAACAGCGTGGTTGAAAGTGTGACGGGCAGGCTATAGACGTATTCGGCGGCTCCGCCTTTAAGCGCAAACAGCATCGGCAAGAAGGCAGCGATGGTTGTCAGCGTTCCAGATAACATGGGAAACATGAGTGTCTTCGCGCCGTTCACCGCAGCCGCACGCGGTGTCATGCCGGCCAAAATGTTCGTGCGGGTCTGATCGCACACCTGAACTGCGTTGTCGACCAACAGGCCGAGCGCAATGATGACCGACGCCAGCGAAATCTGTTCCAGTTGCACACCGAACAAACGAATGATGGCAACTGAGGCGAGCACGACAATTGGGATGTTTGCCGCCATCACGAGCGACGTGCGCAGCCCGACAAACAGATACACGACGATCACCACAATCACGATCGCCGAAATCACATTCCGAATGACATCATCAATCTTGGCGTCGACATTGTCCGAGAGATTGGAGACCGGCCGAATGGTCAGGTCCCGCGGTAGAGCTTGTTCGATGTCGACCAGCCGGTCGACTCGCTGCATTACCGAGTTACAGATATCTATGATGTTTGCCCCCGACCTCATCGTGACTCCCAGCATGACTGCCGGAAACGAACCACGCTCGTCGGTAAAGCGACAGTAGACCAGCGGCGGATCCACGTAATCGCGTTTCACTGACAGACCGATGTCGGTCAGGCCGACTTGGTTCGCGAAGTTTCCACTTTGAACAGCGGCAACGGTAAGCGAGTCGATTTCACTGATGGCGTCGAACTCCCCGCTCGGCTTGACGTTGAACTTGCCTTGCGATGTGTCAATGCTCCCGCCCGGCGCAACTGTGTTGCGACTTTGAACCAGTTGCCGCAGAGCATCTGTAGTCAAATCGAGTTGCGACCATGTGCCAAGATCTGTCTCAATGTAGATAGCTTCGTCCTGTACACCATATTTCTCGACCTTGGCAACTCCGGGAAGCAGTCGAATCGCATCGCGAACTTGGTCGGCGTAGATTTCTAAATCGCGCGGTGAGTAGCGATGCGCCGAGTCGATCGCATCCTCGCCGTTCAGCGGTGTCTGATAAACGCCCAGCACCAGTACCGACGTGTCACCGAATTCATCGTTGACAACTGGATGTACATCCGAGTCGGGCATCTCGACCAGGTCGACTTTCGCACGGACCTTGTCCCACACGTTTTGAATGTCACCCGGTGGTACGTGATCGTCGAGGTTGACATAGATCGTCGATTGGCTGGTAATCGTCTCCGAGCGCAGAAAGTCCAGCTCTTCGATCCCGTTGAGCGCTTCTTCGATCTTGTCGGTAATTAGCTCTTCCACTTTGATCGTCGGCGCACCTGGCCAGCTCGTGGCGACCACGCAAGTGCG
This sequence comes from Pirellulaceae bacterium, assembly GCA_965223305.1. GTDB lineage: Bacteria > Planctomycetota > Planctomycetia > Pirellulales > Pirellulaceae > CBDCWT01. Next base: position 104,866 of record CBDCWT010000084.1, read on the forward strand.
AATCGTAAACTCAGGGTCTTCACGCCGGGGCATCGTGTAGAAAGTAATGACGCCCCAAGTCGTGAGCAGCAGTACAAGCGTCACGACGACCGTACGATAGCGCATCGAGAGTTCAGAGAGGTTCACAGCAGGACGATGCTCCTATCGTCGTGGGCGACCGGCAGATAAGGCCAATTACCTTAGAAAGGCCGTCGCACGTCAAAGTCAATACACATCATCGCGTCGCCACCGTTGCATCAACGGCCTTAACTGCTTCACCATCAATCAAGTAGTGCGTACCGCGGGTTACGTAGCGGACGCCTTCGAGTGAGGCATCACCCGCCGCTGCAACTTGACGCAGCGCAGAAGTTGCCTTGACCTGCGACTCGTCAACCACGCGAATCGGAATCCGCGTGGCTATCTCGTTGTCGCCTGATTCTTCAACGACGAACAGGTAAGACTGGTTGCCTTCGCGAACGATGGCATCCATCGCGACGAAATAGCCCGCCGTTTGTTCGTCGCCCGACAAATCCACTCTTACCAGATCGCCGGGTCTCAGCATCCACTGGCCGCCGGTATCGAACAAGACCGTATCTCCGTTCCATTCGAGCGGCGTTCCTTCGCTCACGACGAGCCGCCCAACCACGACGTTGGTCGACGGATCAAACACATCGCCATCGATCAGCACTTGCTGAAAAACCCAGTTCCCGAGGTACGGTACCTTCATGCTTCCAAGCCGGACGTGCATCTTCGAGACCTTAAACATCCGGTCAGCAGGAACGCCGGTGTGAATCGTGGCGTTTTCGATTTTCCAGAGGTACGGTCCGTCTTCGTCGTGGAGCAAAGCCCTCTCCTCGACAAACAACATGCCATCCTGGATGCCGGGAAGGAACTTGAAATCGAGCCGCCACCACTCGTCGGTCGTCGCAACAACCTGCTGGCTCGCAGCACTAGCCAGTTTCTTGTTCATCACCAACAGTGTTAGTGTGAAAGTTCGCGTAAGCGGATCGGCGACGGGATCGATGAGGTAGAGATATCCATCGTGTGTTTCAGTCGTCCCGTCCGGCATGGTCACGTTGACCGGCAGCCGGCCTCTTTGCTGCAGGCGACGCGAGTCTTCAGCAGAGACTTCCAGCTCGATCTTGATGGGGTCCATCATCTGTATGGTCGCCACCGATTGGCCAGCGTTGACCACACTTCCAGGTACCACGAAAATGTCTGCGATCTGCCCGCGAAACGAAGAATACAATGTGCAGTCTTCGAGGTTACGTTCTACGTCACGCTGGCTCTGCTTGGCCTGCAGCACCGCGTTGTGCAGTGATTCGATCTGTGCCTGTTGGGCTTTCGTGGCCGCTTCGAGTTGCTTGACCTGCGAGATGGCGCTTTCGTAGTTGGCCTTGTCGCGATCGACGTCTCCCTGGGAGCCTGCGTTCTGAGCGAACAATCGCTGGCTGCGCTCGTATTCCGTCTTTGCCAGATTACGAGTCGCAACGGCGGCCGCAATCTGGGCCGGGATGCTCTCGTTCAACTCGGTCTGCGCTGCAGCGAGGTTCTGCTCAGCGCGCGTCACGTCCGCCTTGGCCTTGTCAACCTGTAGCCGATATCGTTCGTCGTCGATTCTGGCCACCGGTGTTCCCTCGACAATCAAGGTTCCAGATTCGTCGTGAACGCGGCCTTCGATTTCGGTGTTCGGCTCGGCGACCATTTCGACCCGACCACCCACCTCAAAGCCAATCTGCTCGGTCTTCCACGATCCAACCGAAGCCGACACGAGCGAACCGTGCGGCGGCTGTTGCTTCGTTAGCAACTTCACAGTCACCGGGCGCGGACGCCTTTCCGGAATGACTGTCTCTTGTCGCTCACAGCCGACCGTCGCGCAGGCAGCAATCAGCGGCATGATGGTTGTCCAAGACCGCCAATCGAATCTGTAAATACAGTCACTCATGACCATCCACTCGGTTGTTGCTGGAGCTCGCGGTTGTTCTGTCGCTGATTTTGCGACGGGCGGGGAAGACCGCCAAAAGCGAACGCTGTTATGGAACTGGTGAAACTGCCTACCGGCATGCCGAGCGTTGCTGAGGGACGGTCGACATGCTTCTTGCTGCCTGAATCGACTTCTAAGGAAATGTGAGCCAATCGACGTCGGACCAGAGCTGGTCGTCGAGCAGCTCCTGTGGGCCTGCACCGGCAAGTGTCTCCAGTAGCTCTTCGAAGTGACCGGGGGTCGTCGGGGCAGGCTGTCGCCCCTCCTCAATCTCGACAGGTGGTACCTCCAATAAGACAACTCCCACCGCAGCTGGTGGCGTGTTTGCTGACCGATTGTCCGCGTCCAACAGATCTCTAGCTGCTGGTTGCGGCAACCAAAACAAACCACCATCAGCGCGCGCACCCTGTGTACCCTCGCCCTCCGGATCGCCCTGGCTATTCAAGAAGTTGATCACTGGAAGGATATCCCCCACGGGTGACAGAGTACCGTCACCGTTGACGTCTGCAAACGGTGTTGGTTGAACATCACCATTGGGTTGTGGAAATCGTGACGCGCTGTCGACGATCTGGGGTGCGTTGGTCTCGTTGATCATCGGCAGGACGTCGCCGACTGGTGAAACGACCCCGTCATTGTTGACGTCGTTCGGTGTCACCGGGTTCTGCCAATCGGCCGGGCCGTTCAACAGAAGTGTGGCGCCGTCTTGAACGAGCAGCCGGAAGAAAGCTTCTCCCAGCTCCGTACCCGTTAGTGCCCAACCGTCCCCGATGTTGACCGTATCTTCCAGATTCGACATGACGGCAAAACGACTTGTTGTTGAGTCGACGTTCTGCAGTACCGAGTTTACGTCCAGCGTGAGCGAGTTGGCGCCTGCTCCCGAAATGTCCACCTGTTCGACAGCCGTCAGCTGCGAAAGATCGAGCGAAATGTCGGCTCCTTGCACGAAAAGCGCGTCGTCACTTTCTCCACCGGCCAGAGATAGGAGGCCGGCAACCGCGTCGTTGATCGTCGGGTCAAGCGTCAGTGAATTGGAACCACCCCCCATTTCCAGCTCGACGCCATTGGGAAAGTCAGCCAAGGGGATGGTGACTTCGTGTGCGCCGGCACCAGGCGCCGGGCCAAAGGCGATTCTGTTGGTTGGATCGCTGAGCAACAAGTTCGTGCCATCGACGCGGATGGTCCAGGCGTCATTCGGTGCACTGCCAGTGACTTTCAAAATGCCACCTTCGATCACTGCAGTCGTGGGAATGCCTGCTTCATCGTCGGTCACCGCAACAACCTCGGCGGCCGGCTGAAAAGTCTGGGCGCTGGCGGTAACCGTGATCGCCTGCGTACCGTCTAGCACTTGGTCGTCGACGGCGGTCACGGTAAATGTCACGGAAGCTGCGGCGTCGGGAATCGTGACGCTGGCGGGCACCGTCACTTCGGTTTCGTCGCTGCTAGACAGGAACACCGTCAGATCGCCCGTGGTATCTCCGCTACGAGTAACGGTGGCCACCGCTGTGCCACCATTCTCTGAGATCGAGGTCGGTTCCACGCTGAGCGTCAGCTGTTCGCTAGGAGGTTGGTAGCTGACGATCAATCGGGGGGGCGAGCCGCTCGTGCTCTCCTTGCTGTCGAATCGCTTCGTTGTGCTGCCCGCGCTCTCGTTGCCGATGATGATCCAGCCAAAGTTGTTGCTGGCATCGTTGAGCCAGCCCTGTACGTCGGCAGTCAACTCGGCAGTTGACCAAACGGCCGTCGTATCGACCAGACCGACGTTGGTGGCGGCACTGGGTGCCGCCACAAAGTCCCCTCCGGGGTTTGTCCAAAACGCCGTATCGAAAAACGTGTGCACCCAGGTTGCATCACCTGCCTGCGCCACGGCACCACCCCCTCCGCCGTTACCTCCCGCACCGGAAGCCCCTTCGCCCCAGTCCTGGGTCACGCGGTGCAAGGCTACGATTTCACTGTTGACCTCCGAGCTCGACCGCGACACAAACATCTCAAGCTGTGCCGACAGCACGGTAGAACCCGCCGGAATCGCGGATCCGGCCAGGTCGAACGCCACCAAACCACGACGGGGCTCGCCGTTGCCGTTCTGACCAGCGAACAAGGCGCCTCCCCCACTACTAAGGTCTCCCGTTTGGCTCTCAAAAAGCGTGTTGTCCTTGCTGGGCGTAAGGACCACGGACAGTTCGTCATCGATGACGTCGACGGTCGCTGCACCGCTCTGGTAACCGGCCGCAGTTGCCGTCACCGTCACCGCCTGATCGCCGTCGACAACGGTGTCGTCGACGGATGATACCGTGAAGGTTGCCGTCGCGGCGCCATCCAGAATGGTGACCGAGGCGGGCACCGTCGCTTCACTTGTATCGCTGCTGGCAAGACTGACCGTCAATTCTCCCGTGGCATCTGTGCGGGTTACCGTCCCAGTCGTTGAAGCTCCGTTTTCGGAGATCGCAGCATCGGCCAAAGTCACAGTCAACTGCTCGTGATCGGTGACTTCCAATGATACTGTGCTGTCGGCGATTCCTGCGGCGCTGGCGGTCACCGTAACGGTTTGAGTTCCGTCTAGCAGCGCGTCGTCGACGGCGGTAATGGCAAACGGTGGCGAGCTCATCTGCCCGTCAGGAATCACCACCGTCGAGGGAACGCTGGCTTCCCCCTCATCGCTACTTGACAGGTTGACCGTCAGGTCTCCAGCCGTTGTCGTGCGACTGACCGTTGCTGTCGTCGTACCGCCGTTCTCGGAAATCGAGACGTCGGTCAGTGTCAACGTCAGCGAGTCGGCGGCCGCCGGCTCGTAGACAACTTCCAGCGACGGCCGGACGAGCAATGAGCCGAAATTATCACGGCTGTTGAATCGTCTTCCAGTTGGGTTGATGGTCTCGTCGCCGATGATGATCCAGCCAAAGTTGGAACTGGGATCGCTAACCCAAGCCTGTACGTCTGCCGCCATGCCGGCCGACGACCAGGCGGCCATCGTTCCGTCCCCGCCGACGTCCGCCGTCGCGCTTGCTGTGGAGACGAAGTCCCCGCCGGGTGTACTCCACGTGTCCGAGCTGAACAGTGTGTGGAGCCAGGTTGCATCCCCTGTGGTCGCTGGAGCACCGCGGCCTCCCGGATTCCCGGCATCTGAAGTTCCCTCACCCCAGTCGCTTGTGAGTCTGTGAAGCGCAAAGGGTGCGGTGTCGGTCGTGTTGCGTGCCGCTTTCGAGACGGTCAGTCGCAAAGTCGCTTCGGTGATCGTTGAACCTGTTGGAATTTCTGAGGCATCGAACGCAATCAACGCGCGGCGAGATCCGGCCGAGATCGTCTGCCCAGCGTAGAGGAACTCGCCAGCGCCGCTGCTCAGTGCGCCTGCAGAGTCTTCAAAAAGCGAGTTGTCCTTGGATGCGAGGAGAGTCGTCGTCGCCAACAAGAGGCGGTCTTCCAAGGTCTCGAACTGCTTGCGGCCAATGCCCAAGCCACGGATCCTGTGTCGCCTGTTGTGTCGCGTTGATCGTCTGGTTGCCATGGCCGAATCCCGGTTGCTTATCAAGAAACTCAGTTCGAGCTCCCGCCCTCTGCGCGTACGGAGAACCGGGAGCCCGTGTTCGTTTAAGTCTAGTCGAAGTTGGTAGTTCCGTCTTTGAATTTGACTCTAGGAAGGCGAAATTCGTCCAGCTCACAGCCCGCAGCCACTCTCAGCTGGCTGCCGCATCACTTGTCGTGATGCCAAATCAGTGACTTAAGTCGTTGATTTGCAGGCCGCGAGGGAACTCCGCTCTGAGCCTTGGTGAGATTGAATACACAAGGACGGTGCTTTTCAGCAGTGAGCTAAGCCAAAATCTCGCGAATGAGCTCCCCGTGGACATCGGTCAGACGCATGTCGCGACCGCTGAAACGAAAAGTCAGCCGCTTGTGGTCCATGCCGAGCAGGTGCAACATCGTGGCGTGCAAGTCGTGGATCTTCAATCTGTTTTCAATGACCTTGTATCCAAATTCGTCGGTGGCCCCGTAGACCGTCCCGCCCCGGACCCCGCCGCCGGCCAGCCATAGACTGAAGCCGAACGGATTGTGATCGCGGCCGTTGCTTCCTTGGGCAAAAGGCGTTCTTCCAAACTCACCCGACCAGACGATCAGCGTTCGATCGAACAGTCCGCGCTGCTTGAGGTCGGTCAACAGCGCCGCAATTGGCTGGTCTACCGCCATCGCGTTGTCGGTGTGGCCTTTTCTGAGATTGGAATGTTGATCCCAGCGGTCATGTCCAACGCTGGGGCAAGTTAGCTCGATGAACCTCACTCCCTGCTCCAACAGACGTCGCGCAAGCAAACACTGCCTGGCAAAGATCGCGGTACCTTTCGTCTTGGAGTTCAATCCGTACATCTCGTGTGTGCTGGCGGTCTCTCCCGAGAGATCAGCGATGCCGGGGACCGCAGTTTGCATGCGATAGGCCAGCTCGTAGTTGGCTACCGCGGCTTCCAACTGATCGTCTTTTCCTGCAGCGCTGAGCACGCCCGCGTCGAGCCGCTTTAGCAAAGCTAGTTTGTTGCGCTGCTGCGAGTCGGTTGGCTCGGTTCTTCGTACGTTTGCCAAAGGCGGGTCCTTGGCGGTGAAGATCGAGCCTTGGTACGTCGCCGGTAGAAACCCGCTGTTGAAGCAATCCAAACCGCCAGGTGGTATGAGGCCCCCGTTGAGCACAATGAAACCGGGTAAATCCTGGCATTCCGAACCCAACCCATAGCCGAACCAGGCCCCCATACTAGGACGGCCCTGAATTCCGATGCCTGTATGAAGAAAATAGTTGGCATTCGTGTGCTCGGAGAAGTCGGACGTCATCGAGCGAATAACGGCCAGGTCGTCCACGTGTTGGGCGATTCCAGGAAACAGCCGGCTGACCGGAATCCCGCTCTCACCATGCTGGTCAAACTCCCAGGGGCTGCCGAGCGTCAGTCCGTTGTTATTGAACTGGGTTGGTTCCTTTTTCATGGCGAACGGTTTGCCGTGGTCACGCATGAGGCGAGGTTTCGGATCCCAGGTGTCAACCTGAGAAGGGCCGCCGTCCATGTATAAGTAGACAACGCTGGTGCACTTGGGCTCGAAGTGCGTTGTACGTGGAGTGAAAGGACCGCGACTGGCTTGCCTTGAACTGGCCTGCAAGGGGGGCCCTATGGTTTCGCCTAACAGCGCCGAAAGAGCCACCGCTCCGAAGCCGCAGGCGGACTGCTTAAGCATCTCGCGGCGATTGGTGGCCGGCGCGGCAAGCCGTCTACAAGGATAAGAGAAGCCGGACATCAACTGCACATCTCCGTTTAGACGTGGAATCACTTTAAGTAGATGAACTCCTTGACGTTCCAGAGCACATGGGCCAGATCAGCCCACACACGAGGATCATTATCGGCCACGTCCAGTTCCCGGGCTTGTTGCTGGAGAAAACTGATCGACTCATCGATTTCTTGTGGGGTCGGAGGCCTGGCAAAGGCGGCCAGGTACATCTGTTCGATTGTGGCGGTCGGCGTCAGCCCCTGCGCTAGAAGTCGGGCGGACCACTCGGCCGCCTGCTCGATGACAAAAGGGTCGTTCATGAGCGTCAGCGCCTGAGCCGGGACGTTCGAGCGATTTCGCCGTCCGATCGTGTTGAAGGGAATCGGCGCGTCAAAGGCCAGCATCATGGGATTCAAGAAGTTCCGGCGGACTTCTAGGTACAAGGAGCGTCGTCCCCGTCCGTCCGCCGGACCGCTCTTCTTTGGCCGTCCACGGCCCTGCATGAAGTCGGTGATGTGGACCGGCACGCTGGGCCCATACATCGTGCGATCCAATCGTCCTGAGAGGCTGAGCATGGCGTCGCGAATCGACTCGCCCTCCAAGCGACGAATCGGCATCCGCTGCCAATACAGATTTTGTGGGTCGACTTCCGCCGCAGTAGGTTCAATATCACTTGCCAGCTGGTAGGTGCTACTCAGCATCATCCGGCGGATCATCCGCTTGATGGACCAGCCGTCCTCGACAAACCGCCGCGCCAAATAATCCAGCAGCTCAGGGTGAGTCGGTCGCTGGCCAAGCACACCGAAATTGTCGACCGACGGGACCAGACCGCGACCGAATAGATGGTGCCAAAGACGATTCACCATCACGCGGGCCACGAGCGGGTTCTCTGGATCGATGATCTGCCGCGCGAGTTCGAGACGGCCACTGCCCTGGTGAGTTACCGCCTGGCCGCCCAGTGCTTGCAACAGGCGCCTGGGAACTTCAGGACCAAGTGTACGGTGGTTGCCTCGAACGAACACACGCTCGTTTTCCGCCGATCCGTCCCCCATCGCCAACACGCGATCTGCCGCAGGCAGACCGGCGACTTCACGGCGCAACCGATCGCGGCAGTCATCTAGCTGGACCCGCGCTTGTTGGCCTGTGATGAGCCGATGGCTCAGGGCCCAGTTGATCAGGTCCACTTGCTCCGAGTTGGCACGCTGCTGACGAATCGCCGCCAACGCTTGCTTCCAACTACGACCGTAAGCTGCGGCGAGATCGGCAGGGCTTTCTATTTTGTGTGACAACACGAAGCGCGATATCGAACTGGGCAAGGTCCGAGGTGCTTGGCCGTTCGAGAGTCGCACTTCGTCAACGGCTACCGACCCATCGTCATGATCGATGATCTCCAAGTGAACTCGATGCCCCACATATCGACCGAGATCCTGAGCTTGCCGGCGCCAGACGAATTCTCCCTCTGTGCTGACGTCAAAAGCAAATCCCTTGAACAGCAGCGCGTTAAAGACATCCATGAAGTACCCGTCGACGATCACGCGGACCTGGGCGCCTGTTCCAGAGATGCGATAGAAAATATTGGGGTGGGTTAGTGTAAAAGTCGGTGAACGTAGCACGCCCTGCAGGCGGGAGGCGGTCCTACCGCTATGGGCGAGCCCTGGACGGTAGAATCGCGCATCGTCGCTCGCCGCATCCCATTCGAGAGACCGCGTAGGATGCTCTCCGAACGCCTGACCGGTGACGAACCAGTTATCAAATCCGTGATCGAAGTCAGCGACCAGGGGCAGCTCCGCGTTGGTCCGCTCTGCCTCCTCAGCTGCCTCCGCCAGCTCGCGCCTGACCTGTTCGACGGCTGTCGATGTAGCGGCCCCGCGGTCGCGTAGCAGGAACCAGGCGTGCAGGGGATGGTCTATTTCCCGTAGCTTTCGATCCTGCAGAGCCGCGGCCCACCGTGCTACGACTTCTGCGCTGGTACCCGCCGCCTGCTCACCGGCTGGGTCGGACGGCTCCCGCTGGTGCCACGCTGCCGACAAATGTCGAGTGAACGCCTCCGCCGACAAAGCGGTAACGTGCTCCGCCAGATGTTGGCCGCCCTCTGCGCGGAGTTGCTCAACCCGCCGGGCCGTTCGTTCGATCGAGCCGGCCGGATCCAGAATGGCCTCTTGGCGATGGGAACTTTGCAGGAACCCCGCCAGGGCATAGTAGTCCTTCGTCGTAATGGCATCAAACTTGTGATCGTGGCAGCGCGCACAAGCGACAGTCAATCCCAGGAACGTCTTGGACAGGACATCGATCTGATTGTCGATCCGGCGTGCCTCGTCGTCTCGGACATCGACCGGCGCGTGTGTTGCCTCACCTAGCCACCAGAACCCTGTGCCGATAACCGATTCGTTAAAGCCGAGCGTCGGATGAAGCCGTGGCGGGTCAAGCAAGTCGCCGGCGATGTGTTCCAAGACCCAGCGGTCGTAAGGCACGTCGTCGTTAAGCGCGCGGATGATATAGTCGCGATACTTGTAGGCGTGCGCGATCGGATAGTCAAATTCATGCCCATGAGTTTCTGCATAGCGGACGAGGTCCAACCAATGCCGAGCCCAACGTTCGCCAAAATGCGGAGAGTCCAGCAGGGAGTCGACGAGTGTTTCAAAGGCGCGCGGGGACCCGTCCGCGACGAAAGCCTCGACCGCCGCGGGCGACGGAGGAAGTCCCAACAAGTCGAAATGGGCGCGGCGGACCAAAACTCGCTTGTTCGCACGCGTTCCAGGAGTGAGCCCCTCGGCTTCCAAACGAGCCAAAATGAAGGCATCGAATTCCTGCAGCGTCCATTCGCGATTGCGCACGGCAGGAAGGTCGGGTTCTTGAGGAGGCTGCCAACACCAATGAGCTTCCTGGCGACCGCGCAAATCGAACTGTGGAGGCTCTTCGCCGAGAGCTTCCGCTTCGGCCGGCCAGGGCGCCCCCAGCTCAATCCACTTCGTCAAGATCTGGATCTCGCGCGCGGGCAACCGCGTTTTGGGGGGCATCTGGTAGAGATCGCCATAGTTGATGGCATCGATCAGCAGACTTTCGGCTGGGTCTTTCGGCACGATCGCCGGCCCGGTGTCCCCGCCGGCAAGCAGTCTTCGCCGTGAATCGAGCCGGAGTCCGCCCTTCGGTTCCGGCAGACGATCACTGTGACAGGCATAACATCGCCGAACGAGGAGAGGTCGCACCTCGCGCTCGAAGAACTCCAGCGACTGCTGGCTGAACTCGGGCGTCGCGCCGCGCGCCAGCACGGCCGAGCAGAGGACCAGCAGGCAACTCAAGGCCGCAGAAGGGATCGCGAGAACTCGGCGCCGGCGAATGGTCGCGGCAACGCGTCCGCGCGACGCGGAGACGTCGGCCTGCCGATCAGCATGGCGGGCAGGGTGACAAGCGGAGCTTCCCAACATCTCGGATTTCAACTTTCGAGTCTTGCCAAGCCGACGCTACTGCGTTCAGAGCCGCCGCGCTCCATCTTCGACAAGCTTCATCGACACGCGCTCACGCTGCTGCTTCTGCTGGCAGCCGCAGAACAAAACCGTTACTCGCCCGTGAGAGCGCTCGCGATGATGGCAGAGTGGACACTCCCAGATGCGCCGGAGATCATACTTCAGTCGCTCGTAGGGACCCTTCATCGAGAATCTCTAACCAACGTCTGGTTAAGACGCTGCGTAGTACGGGTTTCGTCCGGCGGCATGATCGGTGGCGTCAACAATCGCTCCAACCTCAGGAACTGCTCGCCGAATCGCCGTTTCGACGCCTTGTTTGAGAGTCACACTGGCCATGCCGCATCCCTGGCAGCCACCCCCCATCTGAATCACAACGTTGTTCTTCTGTACATCGATCAGTCGGATAAAGCCGCCGTGTGACGCTACGGCTGGATTAACCTCGGTCTCCAGCACGGTTTCGATTTTCGTCCGGATCTCGTCGGCCGGTGGTATGGCAGCGCTCAACTCCTCATTGACCGCCACCTCGCCGGCCTGCAAATGCTCCCGAATCGCCGCGCCAACCTGCCGTCCGATCGTCTGCCACTCACCCTCGTCCTCCTTGTGGACTGTGATCTGGTCATGGCCAACCAAAACAGCGCTGACTCGCTCGATTTGGAACAGTCGCTTGGCCAGCGGCGATGACTGGGCTGTTTCCGAGTCACCAAAGTAGTAAGACGCGTGCGGGTAGACCGGCCGGTCTATGGTAAACCGGCAAGACGTCATCGTCTGGGGCTCGGCGATAATTCGAATCTCGTCTTGGTTCATGGATCATCTCTTTCGAGTCAATATTCCCGTTCGACCGTAACTTTCAACCACTTAGGAGTCGCCCAACACGGGTGCGACAGGATTGGGCCAAAAATAATTGGGTTAACCTATTATAGCCGAGAGGCTTGCAGTGGTGGAGTCGGGAACGCGGTCTCTCTCCCCCAGCAAGCGAGGTCGTGCGGCTTTTATTTTGTGCGTGATTCCTCCTTTCTTCACTCTCCCCTTCGGGGAGAGTCGGCCCGCAGGGCCGGTGAGGGGGAGCCCACGCCGGATGCTACGTGTCGGTTTCGCTGGGGAACCGTGGGCTAACGCCCAGCGGCTGATTTGGAGCGTAGCCGAACTCGCCAGAGTTTGGCGGAGTGCGTGAACCGTAAAAGCTAACTTAGTGCGTGATTCCTCCTTTCTTCACTCTCCCCTTCGGGGAGAGTCGGCCCGCAGGGCCGGTGAGGGGGAGCCCACGCCGGACGCTACGCGTCGGTTTCGCTGGGGAACCGTGGGCTAACGCCGGCTAACGCCCAGCGGCTGATTTGCAGCGTAGCCGAACTCGCCAGAGTTTGGCGATTCGCTGGCTAGGAAAGCAGCTCGCGGACGACGTCGTAGCCGATCCCAAAGATCGCTGCATCGACGATCGCATGGCTCAACCAAGGTGCCAACAGCGAGCCGCTCCACTCGTATAGCCATGCCCACACCGCACCGCCCACCGCGATGGCCAATGAGAATATCCAAGTAAGCGGAGAGTCCCAACCAAAATAACTCGCCAGCAGAATCACATGGTGCGCCATGAATCCCAAACTGGAGATGGCAGCCGCGGCACGCCACGATGTGAGCCGCTTGAGTTCCCCATAGACAAACCACCGCCAATAGTACTCCTCCAACAAGGAATGGCAGACCGTGTAGAACACACCCAACCCGATGTAGCCGAGGCGGGATGCAAAACCGGTTGCCGCCACCTTCTCGCGAATCGCCGCCGTTGCCGGCTCGAACCAGCGTCCGTCCTGGAGCCACTGGTACAAGCAGGTCATCAGCGCGGCTACAACCATCCCAAACACAAGTCCTGTGGGGACTCCACGCCACAGGGAATCCGGACGCTGCCACTTCCGCCGCTGCCAGGCGAACACCCACAGCAGCGGAAATGCGAACTGAATCACCTTGCCTACCCCGTAGGCCAGCTGCTGAGAGCGAGCAGTTTGCTCAGCAAAAACGACGAAGTACATCCACGTGACCAGCGATGGGAACGCCAAACCGAAGAATACGACCAGCCAGGATCGTTTAGATGAATCAATGTGCATCGCATTTGATGTGGCCAGAACGCGGCGACTCGCCGAGTGCCTCCTCGCGCGCCGCTCACCCGGGGCTAAGGCCGAGCCGCCAACGCGCGACCAGGATGGGCGCCAGTATGCGTACCAGCATCCAAGACAACTTGTCCGTTGACGATCACGTAGCGGATTCCCTCGCTGTACTGGAATGGATCCGTATAGGTCGAGCGATCGATGACTGTGTCGGGATCAAACACCGTGACGTCCGCAAAGTACCCGGCTACGAGCAAACCGCGGTCACGAATTCCAACCTTAGCGGCGTTTAACGAAGTCATCTTGCGTATGGCCTCTTCTAGACGCAAGGTCCGCGCTTGCCGAACGTATCTGCCCAGCACTCGCGGAAACGTACCAAAGTTCCGCGGATGGGGATTGCCTCGGCGGAGTGGCCCCGTGACAGCGTAGGCAGAACCATCCGAACCGATCGAGCACCAAGGTTGGAGCAGCGCCAGGTTCATGTCCTCCTCCGTATGGTGGGCGTAGACCGTGCCGACCGAACCTTCTTCTTCGATCAGCAGTTCAAACAGCTCGTCCAGTAGATCCGGGTTCGACTCGCCTTCAGTCCGCAAAGCCATCACACGATCCATCGTTAGGCCCTTGAAGCGATTGTTTCCGCTGACCAACATGCGGCTCCAGTCTCGACCCACGGCAGTGTAGTGGTTGTACCAGCCGGCAATCCCGTTCTCGATGTCGTGTTTGAGCTTGTCGCGGAGCTCAGGATCGCGCAACCGCTCGAGCAACCGGCCGCGGCCCCCTTCGTGGGCCCAGGGCGGAACAATGCTGACCAGGTTGTTGTTGCCTCGCGTATACGGATAAACATTGGCCTGCACATTGACGCCCTCCCGCCGCGCCTGCTCAATGAGCTCCACGACCTCGTTCATCCGGCCCCAATACTGCTGGTCGGCGATCTTCAGATGAATCACATCCACACCGACGCCTGCTCGTCGGCCCACCTCGATCGCCTCGCGCACCGAGGCGAAGACCTCGGTCCCCTCGTTGCGGATATGCGTCGAGTAAATGCCGCCAAACTTGGCTACGACTTTGCACAAGCGTACCAGGTCGTCCGTCGTAGCGAGCGAACCGGGCGGCATCATGACTTGGCTCGACAACCCAAGCGCTCCGTCGTTCATCGCCTGCTCGACCAACGCTTCCATGTCTTGCAATTGCTCCTCTGTCGGCCTGTCAAAGGAATCGCCGAGGACACACCTCCAGATGTTGTTCAACCCCACGTAGCTGGCGACATTCGTGGACACTCCCGCTTGTTCGATCGTCGTAAAGTACTCACCAAGCGTCGACCAGCGGTAGTTGCGGCCGCGGGCCGACATCGTGTATTCGGGGAGCCGACCACTGTAGGGTCCTCCCGAGTTCCCTTCGCCCAAGATCTCCGTCGTCACCCCTTGCCGGATCTTACTCTGCGCATTTCCATCTTCAAGCAAGAGATAGTCGGAATGAGAATGCATGTCGATAAACCCAGGCGCGACAACGAGGCCCTTGACATCAATCTCACGATCGGACGTACCCGCCGGTATCCGCCCAACTGCTGTGATCCGGTCACCCTGGATGGCGACGTCGCCGTAGAACCAAGGATTGCCGCTGCCGTCCGCAACACGACCTCCTCTCAAGACAAGGTCATAGTCCTCTGCGCCGAAAACTGAAAGCACAGGCAGAACCGCTGCCAGCATCAGGAACAGCAGGTTGAGCCGCCACCAGCATTGCACCCTTGCCCGATCGCCAGAGAGGATCCAGATGCAGTGCATCACAACGGCAGGTCCAGGGTTCATACTCGTCTACCCTCCCAGCAGAAATCGGCCAACAACGACTACAACAGAGCCACTATAGCAGAGCGACGAGACCGACATCAGCCGGGCCGTGTTGGCGGTCTTTTGGGAATGGTGATCCCGTTGCCGGCTCTACTGGCCGGCAACGCGCCTGCGCTAGCCCGGATTATTCATGAAGATCGTGGCGAGAGGTTGTAAGTATGTTCGTGGCAAGGAAGGCGAGCAATTCTTCCGCAGGCGTATTGAAGCAATACGTCGAGGGAGAATTGTGAAGCATGACGAAGCCACGGATGGACTTACGACCTCGCAGCGGATCGCTCATGAATAACTCGGGCTAGGATTCGATCGTCTTCGGGTCCGCTGGGCGAAGACGATAGAGCGACTCAAGACCGGAAGTGGATCACGCGTTGCGCTATCAAGAGCATCCGCAGTGTCAGCAACATCAGCTGGGCAGCAGTCGCTGCCAACTAACCAGCGCAGCGGTCAATTGCCAACCGAGATCCCAAAGCGAACACCCGGTCGGTAGGCATACCTGCTGCGGTAGTACGGATGAGGCGGGTAGCGGTGTAGACGCCAATAAGGGGCCGGCGTCACGTAGTGATGTCGCTCGACAATCGCCGGAGCTGGACGAACTACAACACTCGTGGCTACCCCAGTGCGCTGCATCGTCGTAATGACCGCGTCGCTCACACCCTGCTGGTGCAGATAGATCACGTCCGGTACCTGAACCTTGCGCTGGATCCCGCGCTGCGCGATCTGGTTCATGATCACTCGATCACTCAACCCGCCTTGAGACATCTGTACGACATCGGACAGCGACACGGCTTGGTACAGTTGGACCGATTGCTGATGCTGTTGCTGAGCCCGCCACTGGGCCTCTTCGCGGTCGAGCGAATTTCCCAACGCGGCGCCAGAAAACAGCCCAATCGCACCACCGACCAAAGCCCCCTCGGTTCCCTCCCCATTGTGATTCCCGACGGCCGCGCCGATTAAGGCGCCGGAGAGTCCACCGAGCACGGCGCCGCGCTCGGTGTGATGCTGAGCGCGAGCGGACGAACATGTTAGTGCCAAGACCAAAATCACCGAAACGCTGCGTAACATCACCGGCGGGTCCTCCCAGGGAATTGGAACAAACCGTTTCCTTCCGGATCGACCAATCGACCGAGCTCACTTGACTCTGAACTGGGGCCGAAAAGCGGCGTGGTCAGCTCAAATTGCCTGGTTTCGCTAGCCGGGCGACTCATGCGGTAGTCCATGTCGGTCCAATCGTGAGCGCGAAGCGCAAGTTTGATGTTGCGCGTATGGCTCAATCAGAACCCGAAGCGTGAGCGAGGGAATTACTTGCGTTGGTGCACCAACTCCCCCTCGCTGACGCTTCGGGTTAAGAAAAAAAGCGCGGCGAATCCGCCATCTTCTGCCTGCAAGAAGGCGAGGTGCGCAAATTCAAAGAGCAGACTGCGGTTCGAACCGGCTGCTAACGCAGCTTGGCTGATGATCGTCGACGGCGGACAAAACAGCCGATGCCAGCCAGTGTACCCAATGCCAGCAGTCCGACTGCGGTCGAAGGTTCCGGCACGGCGTTGACTTCCGCTGAGCGGAAGTTGATGTTCGCTTGCGCGGAAGTTGTGTTGTCGCCAAAGAAAATGAAGTTGGGAGTTTCGTACGGATCCAAGATTCCTGCGAATGCCGTGTAGTCGCGTAGGCTGCCGGCGAGGATCGACGTGTTGTCTGCGAACAGCTCGTAACTTGAGCCGAGCACTACGAGATCATAGTCGACAAATCCAACTCCGACCGGATCGAAGGCACTCGATTCGGCGGCCGGATTACCAAAAAGAGGAGTGTCGTTTTGGCTGAAGACACGCCCGTCTTGAAAGCCAATCTCGATGCTGGATGGCACACCCGGCGCAACATTGCTACCCACGGCAATGACGCTGAAACCTGCCCGTTCTGAATTCGTGTGGCTCTCTGCTCGGATATCGACGCTGAAGCTCAAGACGTAGCCCAAGGAACTATCGAGCGGTACAGGGCTGAGCCGAAAAAACCCAGACATGCTCACGTCCCCCAGCGGAGTCGTATCGAGAGTCGTTGCGCCGCCAACGGCGACCGGAACGATGCCGCCGGGCAGATCCTGGTAGAAGAACCCCTGAGCGCTGGGTAAGGTGCCTAGCGATCCATCATAGAGCACGGTTGCGTCTGCACGATCCGCAGTTAGGGTCGTAACGACGCAGACGACGAGTGCGATTGCGATGGAATTCACGGTCTTTGTCATTGTTGACCCCGAGTTGATGGCGAAGAGGAGAGAATAGACAGCGATTCAGCTAACTCGATGCAGATGCCAGCATGCCCCCTAGCGGGCAGCGTGCGTAGGCGCCGGAGAACGTTGGCGTAAGCGCCGGGAAACGGCGCCGAGAAAGAAAAGGTGAAGCAGTATCTTGTTGATGCTAGTTCGGAGGATGGGGCTTGTCAAACGCCTGTGCGTGGGCCTCCTGAACCTGCGCGCGGCCGCTGCTCTGGCATTTCAAGTTGGGGCTCAATCCAACCCCGAAGCGTCAGTTTGAAGTTGCGCTTTTCACAGCTTGGCGGGTTGAGGGTGACGAATTTGCCTGGTTTTTCGTAACCCGAAGCGTCAGCGAGAGGTGTTAGTGCATTGCAAGTTAATCCCTCGCTGACGCTTCGGGTTACGATTGAGGCCGAACGCGCAACATCAAAACTAATGCTCCGGCTTCCGATTGTGAAAAGCGCGAACTTCAAAACTGACACGTCGCGCATACGAAAAACCGGACCATGTCCTACAGTCCGACACAAAAGAAGCCCGACCGCCCATCAACGGGCGGCCGGGCCGGAAGTACTTGAAAGGTTTCCCGCCGGACGAGGACTACACGAAGGTCACAAGGAACTTCTCTCTGACCGTGTCGGCCCCGTCGAAGACGCCAACCTCGGCGTTGAAGAAACCGGTGAAACCGGCGTCCTTCGTAATCGTCAACACATCGTCGACGATCTCCGCCGTGGCCGGAACATCGTTCGCGGGACTGGTGAGCAAGTTCAAGTCGTCATAGACGCCTGCGTTAAGTTGCGCGACCAAAGTGCCGGTGGCGGTTGCCGATCTGTCCCAACGGAATAGCTCGTTGGTCGGCAACACGAAGAACCAGTCACCGGCGGAGTCCTTGATCCAACGCTCGTTTGCACCCAGTGCATCCTGGAAGTCTGTGCCATCAATGAAGAAGCCAAACTGTCGATGCAAGTCGTACTCGACCGTGGTCAGCTCGACGCTGAATTCCAGGTTGGCACCTGGGTTGGGATCAGTTGCCGAAAGTGGCACAACGATCGTCGCAGCGCCTGCGGCCGACGTCTGGTCCCCGATCGGGGTTAGCGTAGGCGGCAGGTTCTCGCCATAGCCGACCTGGAGGACTTCCGTATCGCAGAGCGTCGGGTCGTCCGCATCGCACACCTGAAGCGTCACCAGCGCCGTGCCGGCTCCTGACTCGCGGGTGATCGTAAAGGTGTTTGGATCGGTGTCGCCCAACCCGAAGCCCGTCGCTTCGGGACTCTCGTCGATCACAAGGTCTACCTCGCTGGGAAGCGGGTAGTCTTCAGGTGCGGCGGCGTCGACGATTTCGCCTACGGGATCGGCCCAAGCCTCGATGCCGAAGAATCCGAGCGACTCGCCGGTCAACGTGCCGGGTCCTTCGTCCCACCGCACAAACTCGCCAGTTGGGAGAATGAAGTACCAGTCCATGACCAAGCCAGGTCCGGCGGGCGCCCCGCGCAGCCACTTCTCGCCACCACCAAAGAAGTTGGGGAAGAGGCTGCCGTCGACAAACAAGCCGAGGCTGGCGATTTCGGCCGGATCGATCGGATCAGGCGTCAGTCCTTCGGTCTCGATACCCAAGACACTGAAGATCGAATCGACAAAGTCCTGGTTCCTATCGACATCGACACCGTTGACCGTCGTCTGCAGCTTGTTCAGCGGACTGAAGATGCTGAACAACGGTCCGAAGTTAGGTGCATCGTTCAAGTCGTCGATGTAGATCATCTGGCGACCTGTTGAACTGAGCGGAGCGTCGCTTTGTGGCGAGTCCGTCACCGTGATATCCAAGATCGCTTTGCCGACCCGTTCGAAGTCGAAGTCACCCGGATCGTTGACGTAGATCAGCCCCGTGTCCTCATCAATGCCGAGAGCCATCTCGGTATCACCGTCGGTGTTAAAGTTACCACCGGTGATCGCAAACGTCAGAGGTAGGTCCGGATCACTGGCGCCCAAGTAGAGGCCGATCGGGTCCATGTTGGCCAGCGGGTTGGCCGCAGTGTGCTCGTGAATGACCAGCTGATTCTGGTCGGGAGCCGGGATCTGACCTCGTATCTCGCCCGGCCCGTGAGCCTCGGAGTGCACATTCACATACAAGTCGCCGGCCAACAATGCATCGGCGAAGGCTTGGAAATCGGCCAGCTCATCCGACGAAAAGGTCTGGTCGAACGAGAGAGACAACGGACTTGTACCGTCCTCGAAACCAACGACGACCGGTCCTGTGGCGTCCGCCGCACCCAGGTGGATGTGAGCCGCGGTGGGATTCACAACGTCGTGGGTACAGTTGATGCTAAACGAACCGTAGCCCCATTCGCCCAATGGCTCGAACGTGTAGTTACAGGAACCCGAGGAACCTGGATGGTCGTCCTCGTCGATCTCCGGAACGGTTTGCTCGCGATTCAGATCAAAGTCGAGGCCACCCAAGATCGGATCGGCGTTGTTCAACTGATCCGGTGTTTCGGGAGCTTCGTTCTCAGGTGCGTTGAGCACCAACGCCAGGAAGATGCCGTGCGCGACTTCCTGGCCGTCCGTGACCTCGATGTCTAGGAAGAAGTCCGTGGTCACTTCATAGTCGATGGGACCATTCACCGTGATCTGGCCGCTGGTCGGGTTGATCGCGAACAGATCATCGCCAATTCCTTCGCCGCTCGGTGTCTGCCCAGTGATCGAGAAGGTGAGCTCATCACCGTCACCGTCGAACGCCTGGATCGGATCACCAACGAGCGTTAGACCCGGGAACAAGCTGTTTTCCACGACCGATCCAAACTGCTGAGCGGGCATCATACTCGGCGCATCGTTGAGGTTCCGCAGGTTGATCTCCACCGTAGCGGTCGTCGTCTGCGCTGTCTCTCGGAAAACGAAGGAGGTATGTCCCGCCTCGAAATCGGGGATCAACGGTTGGTCGGTGACCGCGACAGCTAAGGTGCTCTGAGGCATTACGTCCGCGTCGAGATCGTCTGGATCGTTGACCGTAATCCTCCCAGTGTCGTCAATCGCGTAGGCCGACTCCTCATCACCATCCAAGTTCGGATTGCCGCTGAGGATTTCGAAAGTCAGGGCATATCCCTCGGCGTCGTCGGCGGTAAGTTGCCCGACCAGATCCCCAACCGCGACGTTGTCCAAGCCGTCGGCGTTTTCGTCGACCACGAATGCGTCAGTGCCGTTGGGATCGGACCGCAGCTGGCCGCCTATCGCGCCCGCTGGCAGATTGAACACGAGGAAGAGAGTGTTGTCTTCGAGCAGCTCGGCTAATGCGTCTGCATCAAACGGCGTGTCGAGGAACTCGGGCTCGTCCTCTTCGCCAAACAGAGGATTGGGGCTCTGCGTCAGTTGATTCCAGACAAACAGAGGCATGTCGCCTGCGATGACCGGAATGTCTGTGACCAGTGCGTCGCCGGTGGGAGAATCGACATGGATCGATGCCGTGCCGTCTTCCGAGGAATCGGAGCCGCAGCCGAGGAACGCGAGACTGTTGTGGTCTGGCGAGAGCTGAGCAACGCAGTCACCCACCACGTCGCTGTCCGACAGCGGATCGAAGCCGGCCACATCGTTCTCGAGGTCGAAACTGAATCCTTGCTGAGTGCCCAGTTCGGGTGCCGAGTTGTCGTCGATATTGCGGATCACAATCATCACGGTTTCGGGTGCCGATACGGCGCCTTCGCCATCGGTGGCTTGAACCACGATGTCAACTACGACGGTCGGCAGTTCGGTCTCAGGATCCCAGCCGTCCAGGTTCACCAGGGCATCGAAATCGTATAGTGCTTCATTGCCCGTGAAGAATTGGCCCGTCGACGCGTCGATCGTAAACGCTCCCAGCTCCTCGCCGGCCGCGCTGACGTCGGTTTCCACTCCGTTGGACACAGCGGTTTGTGACAGGATCTCGAACGTGCTGGTATCACCGTCATCCTGATCCGACCAGGTTAGGAAGAAGTCGTTTAAGAACGGAACTTCTGACACGGCCGCTCCGGGTGCAGCGTCTTCGTCAATAATCCCTAACTGATCCGGAGCAATCTCCGGCGGGTCATTCGAGTCACGCAGGTTGATCGTGGCGATTGCAGTGCCAGATAACGGCCCTTCGCCGTCATCAGTCACCGTAACTTCTAGACTGAACGTCGGCTGTTCTTCGAAGTCCATTGCAAACTGGTTGGCCACTGTGATCACGCCCGTGACGGGATCGATCGCGAACGCGTCCCCAGGATTGCCACCGGTGATCGAAAACGTACCCGTTTGGGTCGCCGGAATCTGGCCGGGGAAGACCGGATCGGTGAAGGTTATCGTGCCGATCTCGAAGCCCACTTCTCGGTTCTCGGCGAAGGTCTGGCCCTCGCCAGGAGGGAAGGTTGCATCTTCGACCTCAGGCGGGTTGTTTTCCGTGAGGTTCTGCACGTGAATGTCGACTTCGATTGTCACCGATTTAGACGGGATGCCGTTGTCTTCAATCATCACGTTCGTGGTGATGATGGGGTTCACTTCATGATCCAGCGGTGCTGGATCGGCAACCGTCACCAGTCCGGTGGCAGCGTTGATCGCAAAGGTCGTCGTGTCACCAGGGCCAACGAAGGTATAAGTCAGTGTGTCGTCGTTCGGGTCCGAGGCAACAATCTGCCCGACAATGGCCCCGCCGGGACTGCCTTCGGCAACCGCCAGCGTCTGGTCTTCGGCAACCGGTTCATCGTTGACATCCAGCACATTGACCGTGATCGTTGCCCTATCGGATAACATGTCTTCACCATCGTCTTTGACTTCGACAGTAAAGACGATCGGCTGATTGCCATTGAGCAGGTCCGCGGGATCTGTGACCGTCAGTTCGCCCGAAGCGGGGTCGATGCCGATCGGCTGAATGTCGTTGTCATTCAGGTCCACGTCGCCGACAAAACTGACGATTGAGTAGGAAAGTGCGTCAGGCGGGTCGTCCGTATCGATCGCCTCGACCGTACCGATCACAAAGTCCAGCGCCGCATTCTCGGACACTTCGAATACCTGATCGAGTACCAGCGGATGCAGGTTTTCGATGACGTTCAGCAAGTCCAGCGTAAACGTTGTGGTCGTGGACGCGGGATTCGAGATGGGATCTGGGTCACCAGGATCTGTGTTGTCGTCGGTGACCGTGAAGCTGATTTCGAACGATTCCATCAACTCGAAATTCAAGTCGTGACTGTCTGCGACGGTCACTGTCCCGTCTGCTGCAATCGCGACTGGCTGGACCCCGTCGTTGTCCAGATCGTGTGCGGCGTTCGGGTTAAGAGAGAACGTTATCGACTGACCTGCGTCCTGGTCCGATGCCGCCAGAACACCGACGACCGTCGAGTTCCCAGTGTTTTCCGGCAGCGTGAACGACTGGTCGGGGACCACAGGCGCGTCGTTTTGGTCCGTGACGTTGATGTCGATTGTCAAGTCGGTGAAGAACTCTCCCTGTCCGTCGTCGGTGACCCGCACGACCAACGGAAACAGCGGATTCGGGGCCCCTCCCTCAAAATCAATGTCCCCAGTGTCGGCAACTGTAACCACACCTGTATTGGCGTCGATTGCAAAGGGTAGCGTCTCGTCGCCGTCCACATCGACGTTGCCGCCCCCGGGCAAGCTAAATACAAGGGAATCGCCCTCGGGATCCGAGGCGGTGATCGTAGCCACAACTGTACCGTTGGCCGAGTTCTCCGGGAGGTTGATCTCCTCTGGAACGTCGATCACTGGTGGCGAGTTTTCGGGGGTGTCAGAAAGCGCTATCAGCTGCCGTTCTTCTGTGCAGCCGGTGTCGTCCTTGACCGTTACGAACAGCTCAAAGATGCGCATGGTCTCGAAGTCCATGTCGCCCTGGTCGTTGACCGTGATCTGGCCGTTCGTGGCGTCGAGTGCAAACGCCGGAGTTCCGTCGTTGTCCGGGTCAGCGTTGCCGCCCGTGATTTCGTAAACAAGATCGCCTTCTCCCTGCGGATGCTGGGTCGCGGCCACCGTCCCGACCAACGTACCGACAGGACTGTTCTCGGGCACACCGTAAAATCCAAGCAGGACCGTTGGATTGAAATCGCCCGCCAGAAGTCTGCGGTCTTCCAACGTCTCGACGTGGGCGCGAAACGAACCGTTTCGAAATCGCTTTCGGTCATGTTGGCGACGAGCAGACCGGATGCGCTCACGGAGCGCCTTCAAAGGATAACGCATGCCTCTTCCCCCTAGTGAGCAGAGAAAACCTGTGGACGTTGGTTTTTTTGATTGTCAGAAAAAGACTTGAAAGTCGCTCAGCTAATTACCAGTTTGTCTACGCACTTTAACGAAGTAACGACGACGATACACCACAAAAGGACTGTAGTCAACTGATTTATCCCTCAATACTAATTCAAACAACATAGCCATGTCACCCGATTTTTTTAGAAGATCCTGAAAAATCGCGACCGTGTTGCGTCTCGGACATTTGGCTGTTTGCATCACCTCAGACGCTGCTTTGTGAAGTCCG
Organism: Pirellulaceae bacterium; assembly: GCA_965223305.1. Classification (GTDB taxonomy): domain Bacteria; phylum Planctomycetota; class Planctomycetia; order Pirellulales; family Pirellulaceae; genus CBDCWT01. Next base: position 128,170 of record CBDCWT010000084.1, read on the forward strand.
CAACATTCAAGAGCGAAAAGGCTTACGTCCGTGGCACCGGTTACATTGGGGGTCCCTTCGCACCGGCCGCGGCGGTTGTCGATCGGCGGCTCGAAGCGAGAAACACGGTCTATTTGCTGGAAATTAATCGTTGACTCGAAGGCCCCTCGTGTCTAAGGCGAGATTGGCGAGCATGAGTACAATAAAAAGACTCGCGTGTTTAGTCAATTTGGTCGCAATGGTGAATTGTGGAGGATTCTGCTGGATCGCCAGCTTGTCCAGTCACGTGTGGAAGCGCCACCTCAGAAAATTTCGCCAACCCTCTGCCAGTTTGCTGTTTCGTGGTTCTGGTTGCTTTGCCCCACCGCAATCGCTGTTGAAAAAAGAGCCATCGCCAGTCGCAACGCGTCTCCGAGACACACCGTCCTGGCGATGACTGCCCTAGCAGCCCGTTGACTTTCTCGACGCGCCACCGCGTCAGATAATGTGATGCGGTATCGGCGGCCTAAGTCGCCGATTTGCAATCGCGAAGAAACGTTGTTCCAAGCTTGGCGAGGTTGAAAGCGCCCGGAGGGCGCTTTCAACAGGCTAGCCCGAATTATTCATGAGCGATCTGCTGCGAGGTCGTAAGTCCATCCGTGGCTTCGTCATGCTTCACAATTCTCCCTCGACGTATTGCTTCAATACGCCTGCGGGAGAATTGCTCGCCTTCCTTGCCACGAAAGTACTTACAACCTCTCGCGACGATCTTCATGAATAATCCGGGCTAGACCTTCACCGTAGTCTGTTTTGGAAATGCTGGCGACGATTTGGTGGGGTGCGCCGCAGGTCTCGCTGTTGAGCACCGCTCTTGGTCAGCTCGAATCAAGAGTCTCGCGTCAAGAGTTTCGCGACGCGCCGGCGTCGAGCAGGATCTGGAGCACTTCGTCCAGCACGCCGGCCTGGCTTGGGTGAGCGCTCGAAGTCAGCAGAGCGATGGGTGTGGAGCCGCCGTATATCTCGGCAGTTGCATTCACGTCAGCTCCCGCCTCGATCAGCAGTCGTGTCACATCGGCCAAGTTCAAGGGTACTCTTTGGCGATGCGTCTCGATACCGTTGGAACCGACATAGTGCAGCAGAGTCGCACGATGTCCAAAACGCGACCGTTCGCGGACGAGCGACGGCTTGCCGTCGAGCAACTGCCGCAGGCGTTCGACATCTCCATCCACAAGCGCGTCGACGGCGAACTCAAACTCCGCATCGGGTGGTTCGAGACCCTGCTTTTGCACGTCCGACCAAGCTGTGAAGCCGTATTCTCGCGCGATTGTCAGGCGCGCATCCGCAAGTGTGAAATCGCTGCGCATGATCTCTTCAGCCGGGAGGCCTACCAACTCTGGGTGCCAACACTTGATATGCGTGGCGACGGCTGAGTTGCCAGCCCCGTGAGCCTCGAAGATCCGCCCCGCTTGTCGGTCAAGTTGCTCTTCGATCGGAAGTTGACGGAACTGATCGGTAAACAGGTCCTGGTGGAGTCGTCGTACCTCTCGCACCTCTTCGCAGACATAGACCTTCACGCTCGGCTCGCTCATGGTGACTCGATCGGCGGTTTTTAGGATGCGGATACCGAGCGCGAGAGTAGCAAGGCTAAGGGACTTGTTCACAGTGCCTTGGTTCATTCGCTGTCGGCAACCGGCTTGTCAAACACTGGCGCTCATCCTACCTCGAAGTGCGCGTTTGAAGTACGCGGTCGTGGCAGCCAGCGAAAAGGGGCCGCGAAATTGTGGCGGACTTCCAATCGATTTGAAGCTCTCAGTTAGTAGAAGCTAAGACGTTGTAGGTTGAGCGGTAGTTCGTCCCTCTTGCCCAACGCGGCGAGGATTTCTTGTAGCCGAATTCGCCAGAATTCGGACGAATCGGCAGACCACCAAACTCTGGCGAGTTCGGCTACGATCGGACAGCGGCGGAACGTCGAGGAAAGTCAGGAGAGACCCAGGCCTATGATCAAACTGTGCAAGATCAGACGACTCACTGGCACCTTACGAGGCGGTTTTACGTTGGTCGAGCTACTCGTGGTGATTGCGATTGTCGGAATCGTCGCTTCATTGACGGCTCCGGCGGTGCAAGCCACCCGAGAAACCGCCCGGCGGATCCAGTGTCAGAATCACCTCAAGCAGATCGGGCTTGCTTTTCACCAGCACCACGAGACGTTTGGCTTCTTCCCGTCTGGTGGTTGGAGGTGGAATACACCGCCGACCTACGAGCACGGTGCCCCCCAGGTGGGCGGCGCACAGCGAGCGGGTTGGGGATTTCAGGTTCTCCCTTTCTTAGAGGCACGTGCGGCGTACGATGCCGGCGCCGAGACGGCGGTCGGTACTCCCATCCCGACGATGTTCTGCCCTTCCCGGCGTTCGCCCCAAACGGTGCAGATGCAGGACATCTACGAGCCACCTCTCACCGGGACCCTGATCCGTCATGCGCTTTGCGACTACGCCGCCAGCAACCGGGACGGGACCGGCCCCGTGCAGCGTTTCAAACCGCTGCGCTTTGCTGATATTCGGGACGGCGCATCCAACACGCTGCTGGTGGGGGAAAAGCGACTTAACAAGACGTTTCTCGGTCAGCCGCAAGACGACGACAACGAGGGTTACACGGCAGGCTGGAACGAAGACACGATTCGGCGAACCGACCAGTCACCTGCGCCCGATTATGCAGCTCCAAAAGGTGACGGCGGCAAGTTGTTTGGTGGACCGCATCCCGGCACGGTTCAGTTTGTCTTCGTCGACGGGTCGGTCCAGTCGATCGCCTACTCCATCGATTCGGACATGTTTGAATCGATGGGACATCGTCACGACGGTTTCCCATGAACACAAAGTAGCAGGCACGCTCCGCGTGCCGTCCGCCACCATGAACACAAAGTAACTCAGCACTTACAAACACAGCTGGCACAACACTTTTGTGCGAATCGCTAGTCGTTGTTCTAGCGGAGCGGGTGTGCGTGGCGTCAGGTTACGGCACACGGAGTGTGCCTACTACGATCAGGGGTTACGGCACACGGAGTGTGCCTACTACTTTAGATTTTGGCACGGAGCGTTCCCACTGCTTTGCTTTAGGAGTAGCGATGCGAACACGAATCGGGCTATGGCTGATCGCGACGTGGGTTACAGCCGTGCTGAGCGGCTGCGGCAAGTCGCCCGTCCAGGAGCTGGCCGCCGACTTAGCGGATCGTGACGCCAGGGTCCGCTACAAGGCTGTCAAAGCGCTCGAAGAACTCGGCCCCGAAGCAGCGCCGGCCGTCTCGGGCCTCGCGGAGTTGCTGCACGACAGCGACCCCAAGATCCGATCGCGCGCCGCCAAGGCGCTGTCCAAAGTCGGCTCGCAGGCTCGCAACGCGGCGGTGTTGCTGGGCAGGTCTTTGAACGACCCTGAATCTGACGTGCGCTACTATGCAGCCAAGTCGCTGAGCATGTTCGGCGAGGACGCGCTGCCGGCCCTTGGCTTCCTCAGGCAGGCAACGCACGATCCGAACCCGCAGGTTCGATATTACGCCCTTAAAACACTTGGAAAGATCGGGCCGGGCGCGGAGGGCGCCCTGCCCGAGGTTAATCATGCCTTAGCCGATCGGGACGAAGCGGTTCGCGACGCGGCGCAGGCGGCACTGAACAAGATCGCCAAACCCTCGTAGCCTGCTCTCGCCAGGGCGCGCCTTAGTCGAGATCGATCGTATTTTCTGTGCGGAAGGGACCATGTCGGCGAACGTCATTCACCGCGTCGGATATATCCTCAAGCGATACCCGAGGTACTCGGAGACCTTCGTCGTGAACGAGATTCTCGCTCACGAGGCCGCCGGCTTGGACATCGAGATCTTCGCATTGCGTCCGCCCGCGGACACGCACTTCCAGGACGGCATTTCTCGCGTCCGGGCAGCGGTACACTATCTGCCGTCAAGCGTTTCCAAGACGACTTCCTTTTGGACCGCAGTACGGCAGGCAAGCGCGGAGTTGCCAAACTTCTGGACGCGGTTTGCGGTGGCTTTAGAGTCGAACGCGTTAGACGTGTATCAGGCCGTGTGCCTCGCTCAGCAGATACACCAGCGGCAGCTTACTCACATCCATGCCCATTTTGCTACGAGCGCTACCACCGTCGCGCGCCTGGCCGCTTGGCTCGCTGGAATCCCCTACACGTTCACCGCGCACGCCAAAGACATTTTTCACGAGGACGTCGAGCGCGGAGATCTGTCGCTGAAACTCCGCGACGCTGCGGCGGTTGTCACGGTGAGTGACTACAACGTCGACTTTTTGCGGCGCGAGTACGGTGCATCCGCAGACAAGGTTGTGCGCGTTTTCAACGGTCTCGAGCTGCAGGACTTCCCCTACTTGCCTCGCCGCGACGGGCCCCGCCGCATCGTCTCAGTCGGCCGGCTGGTCGAGAAAAAAGGTTTCTCGGTACTGATCGACGCCTGTGCTCTGTTGCTTGAGCGGGGCTGTGAATTCGACTGTCAGATCGTCGGCGAGGGCGAGTTGGAGGAGACGTTGCGCGATCACATCAGGCGACTGGGCCTGGAAAGACGTGTCATCCTCGTGGGCCCTCGCCCGCAACGGGAGGTGATTGGGCTACTCCGCAAGGCGACGGTATTTGCCGCGCCGTGTATTGTCGGTGGCGATGGGAATCGGGACGGACTTCCGACTGTGCTGCTGGAAGCGATGGCCGTGGGGACACCGTGCATTTCCACCGATGTCACTGGGATTCCCGAAGTCGTCCAAGATGGCGTAACGGGGTTGATCGCGAGGCAAGGTGATGCCGAGTCGCTGGCCGGGGGTCTGCAGCGTCTGCTTGCGGACGAGAGTTTACGTGTTCAGCTGGCCGAGCGGGCCCGCACGCTGATCCAAGAGCAGTTTGACGTCCATTCTAATGCGGCTGAAATACGAGAGTTGATTTTCAATAACTCCGCGCCCGTCCCTCTTCGGCAACTTGCAGGAGTTTCTTGATGCAGGTCGCGTATGTCTGTCTAGACCCGGGCGTGCCAGTGTTCGGAAGAAAGGGCTGTTCCGTTCACGTTCAAGAGACGATTCGCGAGATGACCAGGCAAGGTGTCCGCGTCCAGCTATTTGCGGCTCGCACCGGTGCGCAGCCCCCTGGCGATCTCAGCGACGTTGCGCTGCACAAGCTGCCGATCTCACAAAGTGGTGCAGCAGCGCGCGAACGCTCAACGATCGAGAGTAACCGCGCGCTGCTGGAGAGGCTCCGTGCCGCGGGTCCGTTTGACTTTGTCTACGAGCGCTATTCACTGTTCAGTTGCAGTGCAATGGAGTATGCGCGGGAGGCCGGGATTCCGGGTTTACTGGAAGTCAACTCGCTGCTCATCGACGAACAGCTGAAACACCGGCGGCTCTGCAACGAGCGGGCGGCGCGGCGCGCTACCGTGACGGCATTCGGGGCGGCCTCGTCGCTGTTGGCCGTGTCCGAGGAGGTTGCCGCGCATCTGGCAGCGTACCCCTCGGCCGGGACGCGGATCCAGGTCATTCCCAACGGTGTCGATCCGAGTCGATTTGCACCGGTAAACAGATCGCCCGCGCGGCGTGGCCCTTTTACGGTGGGGTTTCTAGGTACGCTGAAACCATGGCACGGTGTGGCGACGTTGATGGACGCGTTCGCCAGATCGCATTTCCCTGATGTGAAGAAGCGGCTGTTGATCGTGGGCGACGGGCCGGAGCGTTGCCAGCTCGAGCAGCAGGTAGCGGAGCTGGGAATTGCGCCGTCGGTTGAGTTCAGTGGCTCGGTGCGTCCGGAGCGTGTGCCGGCTCTGCTCGCGTCGATGGATGTCGCCGTGGCTCCCTACCCGGACTTGCCGGCGTTCTATTTCTCTCCGCTCAAATTATTTGAGTATCTGGCTGCCGGCCTACCGGTCGTGGCAAGCCGCATCGGTCAGATCTCGCGTCTGCTGACCGACCAGGTGCATGGCCTGCTGTGCAAGCCGGGCGATCCGCGGCAGTTCGCGGACGCCATTGAACGGCTCCAAGCAGATCCGGCACTGCGCCATCGGCTTGCCGTGGCCGGTCGACGTCGGGTGGTGCAAGAGTTCACTTGGCGCCACGTTGTTCAGAAGATTCTCGAGCGTGCTCGCTCCGACTCCTTGGCAAAGATCGCTTGAACTGAAAGTGGCTCGTCCCCGGCAACTCGATGACGGACTACCGCGCTTGGCGCGGGTTTGCGGTCACCTCCTGCCGCGACTTCGCCGTTATCCTGGGCTGATATCTAGCTCGCTGTTGGCGCTTTTTGCCGGCGTCGGTCTGCGGTTGCTGGAGCCTTGGCCTTTGAAAGTCGTCATCGACGCCGTGCTCGACTTGCCAACAAACTCCACAGACCTCCCCAGCTCGTTGTCGTCGGTCGATCCAACAACTTTACTGGCAGCCTGCGGGATCACAGTCGTGGTGATTGCATCGCTAAGAGCGCTGGCAGACTACCGCCGGGCTGTTGGCTTTGCTCTGCTGGCAAACCGTGTTTTGACCGAAGTGCGGAGGGAAGTCTTCAGGCATCTCCAGTGCATGTCGCTGCGGTTTCACGACAAGTCTCGACACGGAGACTTGACCGTGCGGGTCATTGGCGACGTCAACATGCTGAAGGACGCCGTGGTTACGGCGGTCTTACCCATAGCTGCAAGTACCCTGATGTTTGCGGGGATGCTGGGTGTGATGATCTGGATGAACTGGCGACTGACGCTGCTGGCCGTTTCAGTGGCGCCGCTGTTTTGGCTGACGACCGTCAAGCTCAGCCGGAAGATTCACCGCTCGGCCCAACAGCAGCGGCGGCGTCAGGGCGACATGGCGGCCACAGTCGCCGAGTCAATGGCCGCCGTGAAGGTCGTGCAGACGCTGACCATCCAGGGTGTTTTTGAAGAAGACTTTGCGGACCAGAGCAACAAGAGCCAAAAGGAGGGTGTCAGGACGAGCAGGCTGTCGGCCAGCCTGGAACGCACGGTCGATCTGCTGATCGCGATTGCGTCGGCGCTTGTTCTCTGGTGGGGCGCGCACCTGGTGCTGCGATCGGAAATGTCGGCCGGTGAGCTCGTCGTGTTCTTGGCCTACCTAAAGCGAGGATTCCGGCCGCTGCAAGACTTTGCCAAGTATGCCAGCCGTCTGGCGAAGGCGACGGCCGCGGGAGAACGCGTCGTCGAGATTCTAGAGCAGCGGCCGGAAGTTTGCGATGCACCTGATGCGATCGACGCGCCGACGCTGACGGGCCAGGTGCAGTTTAAGAACGTCACTTTCGCCTATGAGAGTGGCAAAGTCGTGCTTAGAAATCTGAACTTGGATATACCTGTCGGACAGACGATTGCCATTGTCGGCCCATCCGGGACCGGCAAGTCAACATTGATCAACATGCTACTTCGGCTCTACGATCCGTTGGCTGGCACAATCGCTGTCGACGGCCATGACATTCGCCGCTACACCCTCAGCTCGCTGCGATCGCAGCTGAGCGTTGTGCTTCAGGAGAACACCCTATTTGCAGTTAGTGTTTGGGAGAACATTGCCTTTGGAAACGCCGCGGCGACGGATGCCCAAATTCAGCAAGCAGCACACCTTGCCAATGCGCACGAGTTCATCATGGGACTCCCGCAAGGCTATGAGACCATCCTTGGTGAAAGGGGGGCCAACTTATCCCAGGGGCAGCGCCAGCGAATTGCTATCGCACGGGCCGCCATTCACAACGCGCCGATTCTACTCTTAGATGAGCCGACTACCGGGCTCGACAGCGAGAACAAGCGGGCTGTGTTGAGTGCGCTCCAACAGCTCGCCATTGGCGCGACGACGATCATCGTGACACACGACCTGAGCTTGGCTGCCAGAGCGGATCGCTTGGTCTACTTGCGAAATGGGACCGTGGCAGAACACGGAACTCACGATGAACTGCTCCTGTCAGACGGACATTACGCGAAACTGTACGGCAGGGAACTCAAGCGATGAGTGTCAGCCCTTTGCCCAGTCCTTTCTGGCCTGCGGGAGAGCGAGGCGGCCCGAGCATGCCGACCGAGCTGCACTTTGTCGGCCGGGACTCCGATGCTGAGAGGCGGTGCAGCTTTAGCACTTCACAAACCTGCGAACATCGACTGCTACCCTCCTGCGCGCGGGAGGGTCGGACGCGATAGCGTCCGGGGAGGGTGCCCGGGAGTGATCGCCCCTCGCGTACCCCCTCTCCGGCCCTTCGGGCCGACTCTCCCTGAGGGGAGAGTGAAGAAACACGAAATCACGCACTAACTTAAATACTGCACGACCTCCTGATCGGGGGGGCTAAATCCATGTTGAATCCCACCGACCGAAAACTGATACGGCGAGACCGAGAGATTCCCGGGTTGGCGACAGTGCTCGACGCACCGTCACTGCTGCGTCGTCTGGACCAGGTGTGGCCGCTTACCGGAGCCGAGGCCCGTATTTCCTACGTGCGGTACAAACCGACCACGAACTGCTTGGCTGCCTATCATGTCACAGCCGGCAAGAAAAACCTGGTCTTCGTGGCCAAGGCTCATCGACGTGACGAGTGGCCATTGCGCCGAGCGGCCCACTTGCGCGAAGCGGTTGGCGGGCAGGATGCTCCTGGGAACTGCGCGATCGATGAGCTGGCGATCACCATTTCTCCCTTTCCCCAGGATCGCGTCCTGCGGGCGCTGGGCCGCCTTCACGATTGCCGATCTCGAGGCAGGCTGCTGGAGAGGTTGCTGCCGACCCCACTTGGCGCCACGGCCCTCGAGACGTTGGCCTACAAGCCCGAGCGGCGGTACGTGGGGCGCGTCGTCGCCAGCGGAAAACCGATCGCCGTCGTCAAACTCTATTCGGCGGTCGGGTATGAGAGGGCCCGGCGGACTTCGAAAGCGTTTGACTCGCGAACTACCTTGCGCGTGCCTGACAGGCTTGGGCGGTCACGCCGATACAGAGCTGTTTCATTCGGTTGGTGTGTGGGCGACGGACTGCATGAACTAATACGGCAGAGCAAGGTCTGTCCAGCGGAAGGCATCGAATCGCTGGCGACGAGTATCGCGGAGTTGCATCAGCGGTCGACGAACAGACTGAGACTTCGATCTCGCGAAGAGATTGCCCGGTCGATCTTGTCCGTACAAGATTACACTGCCCGGCTCTGCCCACAGCTTGGCGAAATGGCGCGACAGATTGCGCAACGTCTGCTAGGTCGGCTGAGTCGGGAATCCGAGTTCAGACGGCCGATCCATGGCGATCTCTACGCAAAACAGGTGGTCGTGCAGTCGGCAGGTGTGGTCATTCTCGATTTCGATTCCGCCGTTTTGTGTGATCCGGCGTCCGACCTCGGCAATTTCATTGCACACCTGGAAGGGGACGCGCTGCTGGGCAGGATATCCTCGGGCAGGAGCGCCGCGCTGCGCGATCGCTTGCTGGCCGGGTACGCGGGAGTGGCCGGGGATCGTCGCGTGCTGTCTCGAGTTCCGCTACAGATCGCCATCTCGTTGTTCAAGTTGGTACCCCATCCGTTTCGCCGCCGGGAACCAAACTGGCCGGAGCGAACTGCCGCCATACTGCGGCGCGCTGATGAGCTCTTGCCCGCCGGCAGATCGAAGACGGTTTATCCTGTTTCCGGGGGGAGAAACGGATGAAGCTGATGTTGTCCTCTGCAGACCACGGAAGAACCAACGTCACAGATCCGCGGATGCCGTTTCTCGCCTCCGCCCTCAGCCCCGCGGCAGCTCAGGAGGAGATTTCGCCTGCGGTTGGACACCTGTCACCCGATGAGGACATCGTCGTCGCGCGGGTGCGCTTGGTCCGACATAAACCTGGTCGGCGATGTGTCATCGAGTACGAGTTCAACTGCTCGTCTGGAAGACGACTGTCGGTCTTCGGTAAGGCCCGAGCAAAAGGCCTTGATCAGCGGAGCTACGAATTGCAGAGCAGACTGTACGAGCGCGGTTTTCATGACAGCAGCGACGATTTCGTTAGCGTTCCCCGGCCTATCGGCAAGGTGCCCCGCTTCAATATGTGGCTGCAGAGGAAGGTAGAGGGTGTACCTGCCACCGGCCTGCTCGAGCGACCTGGCAGCGATCGACTTGCCGAACGTATTGCGACCGCGTTGTTCAAACTGCACGGAACACCAGCTGCTACTTCGAGACGTCACTCAATGAACGACGAGTTGCGAATTCTCGCTGAGCGGTTGGACATGGTTGCTAAAGCCTCACCGAGCCTCCGTGCGCGCCTTTGTCGCTTGTTGTCCGCCTGTCGAAATCTAGTTGCAGATCTGCCACTGTCGGCGGAGTGTGGAGTCCACCGCGACTTCTACCCCGATCAAGTTCTGGTTGACGGCCAACGGCTCTACCTTGTTGACTTCGATCTCTACTGCCGTGGACAGCCGGGAATTGACGCCGGGAACTTCGTGGCCCACCTCATCGAACAACGTATTCGCAGGCCGGTTAAAGGGCAGGAACTGCTGGCCGCCCAGTGGGCCTTTGTCCGTCGCTACGCCCAGCTTGCCGGCAGCGAGGCGTCCGCCACGATTTCCCCTTTGACGACCCTTGCCTTGGCACGTCACGTCCAGCTAAGCACACTGTTTCCGGACCGCGAGCATACAACGGAGAGGCTCATTGAGCTCTGCGAGTCGCGCTTGCAGCTTGCACCGTGCTACGAATAGTCAAAGTCTTCGCGCCGTGCGGCGGGGAGGACTTGGGTTGCGGTCAAAGAGCGGTAGGCCGGAACAAGCGGCGCCAGCAGCCATCTCTGTGCCTACGATTTTCCCACGCCGCGCTGTTCCGGCAACACTGGTTTGATGCGTCGCCGGAACAGCGCGGCGCTCACGGAGTGTGAAGCCAGAGATCTCCCGCCGCTTGTTCCGGCCTACTTTCTCTCCCCTCGGGGAGAGTCGGCCCGGAGCCTTCCCCGGACGCGACGCGTCGGTTTCGCTGGGGAACCGTGGGCTAACGCCCAGCGGCTGATTTGGAGCGTAGCCGAACTCGCCAGAGTTTGGCGGATTGTATGAAAAGTAAGCTGCACAGCCTCCGGCGGGGAGGACTTGGGTTGCGGTCAAAGAGCGGTAGGCCGGAACAAGCGGCGCCAGCAGCCATCTCTGTGCCTACGATTTTCCCACGCCGCGCTGTTCCGGCAACACCGGTTTGATGCGTCGCCGGAACAGCGCGGCGCTCACGGAGTGTGAAGCCAGAGATCTCCCGCCGCTTGTTCCGGCCTACTTTCTCTCCCCTCGGGGAGAGTCGGCCCGGAGCCCTCCCCGACGCGTCGGTTTCGCTGGGGAACTGTGGGCTAACGCCCAGCGGCTGATTTGGAGCGTAGCCGAACTCGCCAGAGTTTGGCGGATTGTATGAAAAGTAAGCTGCACAGCCTCCGGCGGGGAGGACCTTGGTTGCGGCCAAAGGCCGGGCGAGTGACTGCGCTACGGGCTTTCCCCCGACGTTCCGTTATCCGATCGCAGCCGAATTCGCCGGAAATCAGACGAACTGCCAAACTCTGGCGAGTTCGGCTACCGGGAATATTGGGCGGGGTCGGGTGAGTGGGCACGGTTTCGATGTTTTCTTGGCGGAATGCGGGAACGGATGGACCTCACCTAAGTAGAGACTCTTGCAGTTGAGAATCTGCTGAACGAAACCGATCCGGCGAGTGGAGCGAGTGCCTCCTGCGGCGTCGGTTTTCCGTTAGCCCGGATTATTCATGAAGATCGTGGCGAGAGGTTGTAAGTACGTTCGTGGCAAGGAAGGCGAGCAATTCTTCCGCAGGCGTATTGAAGCAATACGTCGAGGGAGAATTGTGAAGCATGACGAAGCCACGGATGGACTTACGACCTCGCAGCAGATCGCTCATGAATAATTCGGGTTAACCGACGTTCGCTAGACGATCGCGTTGCTCGGCGGAACACAGCGGCAGATAATGACCATGTTGCGTCTACCGTATGGGTGTGGTCCAGTGGAAATAGTCCCGGTGGAAGCCGTTGTTTCCCGTCGTCATAGGTTGCTTGTGAATCCCAAAGAGCTAGGTCCGAGTTCCGATCAGCGGGAGCTATCGGCCCGTTCCGATCGGTCGTTGCTACGGAGATTTCGCCGCGGTGAACAAGATGCGGCGACGGCGCTCTACGTCCGGTATGCCAAACGCCTGGCAGCGTTGACCGATGCCCAGACGGCTAAGGATCTCACCGTACAAGTTGATCCTGAGGGAATCGTGCAGTCGGTGTTCCGGACGTTCTTTCGGCGAGCCGCCGAAGGTCAATACAACATCCCAGATGGCGAGGAACTTTGGAAACTGTTCCTTGTAATGGCCTTGAACAAGATCCGGGCGCGCGCCAAACACCATCGCGCAACGAAGAGAGACGTGGGACGAACCAGCCGGATTTCATCAATGGATCAACTCTGTTCGGACCGTGATAATGAGGCGCTGTCGGTACTTCGAATGACGGTTGACGAGTTGCTCGAGACACTGGTTCCTGTAGAGCGTCAGATGGTGCTGATGCGAATCGAAGGTCATGGCGTGGCGCAAATTGCCACTCGGACCAATCGTTCCAAGCGATCCGTAGAACGGCTGCTACAAGTCTTCCGGCGACGTGTTGCCACGGCCATCTCGGAGGATAGCTAGGCATGGATAGCATCAACGAGCTAACCCGAGACGTCGAATCGATGATCGACCGATTCGAGACCACTCGCTCGGGAGATCCACGGACAGACTTAAGAGATTTTGTTCCTCCGCGCGACCATCGCGACTACAAACGGATCCTCGTTGAACTGGTCCGCGCTGATATGGAATTCTCATGGGAAGAGGGAGCTCCATGTGGCCTGGCCGAGTACTGCACCAGATTTCAGGAACTGTCCTCGGACAAGGACGCAATCGCAGAGCTGGCTTTCGAGGAGTATCGACTGAGGTTTCAACATGGAGACGCCGTGTCGCCGGAGGTGTATGCCCATGAACTAGGTGTCAACACGTCCGGTTGGCCTGTATGGAACACTGCGGCAGATCCCGCCGCGAAACCCCTTTCCAGGGAATACGCTGCAGTAGATCGTCTTGTCTGCGAGTCTGGCGGCGAGCTTAACGAACGCGGCCGGTTCCCCGCGGCGGGCACACAATTCGGCCACTTTGAACTGGTCGCCGAATTAGGTTCCGGGACCTTTGCAAGAGTCTATCTGGCTCGACAGCCTTCGCTAGCAAATCGATTCGTGGCACTCAAGGTGACCACCAGTGCTTTGGATGAGGCCCAGCGGCTTGCGCAGCTCCAGCATACCAATATCGTGCCGATCCACTCGGTCCATCGGATTGCCTCCTTCCACGTGATCTGCATGCCCTATCTCGGGGCCGCCACGCTAGCAGATGTTGTTCGCGGGTTCGATAGCCTGCCGGAGTCTGGGGAGTGGTTCTTGAGCACGGTTGCCGGTTGCCGTGCGTCCACGTTGGCGGCCTGCTCCTTGGCATCCGGCGAGGTTCTCAGCGAAGCCAATGAACCTGAAACGCCAGGACGCCGTTCACTGGAGCTGATTGCGGGGATGAGCTACCAGCAAGCAGCGGTCTGGTTGATGGCCCGCGTCGCCGCTGGTGTCTTTCATGCTCATCAGCATGGATTCGTTCACGGCGACTTGAAGCCTGCCAACATCTTGTTGAGCGACGACGGTGAGCCGCTCATTCTGGACTTCAATCTGTCGGCGTCGACCTCAAGTCGGGGTTCGGGCGAGACTGTGGTGGGCGGCACGCTCCCGTATATGTCGCCCGAACAGATCGAAGCGGTGATGGCGAACGAGACCGTTCATGCTGCTGCCGATATCTTTTCTTTCGGAGTCATACTGTACGAGTTGCTGACAGGTAGGTTGCCATTTCCCTGTTATGAAGGGCCATTCGAACGAGTGGCGTCTCGCACGATCGGTGACCGCCGAAAGTTACCGCCTCCCGTTCGACAGATTAACCCGAGTGTCAGCCCGGATGTCGAATCGATAATACTGCGCTGCCTGCAGCCGTATCCCGACGACCGGTACCGCGATGCCGGTCACCTCAGTGCCGACTTGAATTGGCATTTGGATGATCGGCCGTTGCAGTTCGCTGCCAATCGTTCGCCAAAGGAACGATTACGAAAGTGGGCACGCCGGCACCCGAGGGTCTCATCGGCGACCGGCGTCGCCTTGGGGGCGCTGGTGATCGTGGCCGCTTTGAGTTCGTTCGTCGCGATGAAGAGTTTTGAGGCGGCGAAACTCAGGGCACGACAGGTCACGGCGGAGTCCTTAGACAATCTCGGCGCGCACAGCACTGCGCTCAATACAGCATTCGTAAACGACCACCTCGCGGAAGCCGTCGAGAAAGCGACGGCCCTGCTGAGGCAATCCCAGTTAGACCAACTAGCGGTAGATCGGCTGCCCAAAGAGTATCGTCCCGCCTCCGCCGCGGATCACACTCGTTTGCGGAGGAGGGTTGGCGAAGTACAGCACTTGCTGGCCGCGGCCTTTTTCCAGGAGTCGCAGGGCGTGCTGGACACGACAGAAAGGAAGACCCTGCTGGAGCGAGCGCTCCGTAGGAGCAAGGCTTCCGCGGCGACCTTCCTCGACAACCAGCATCCCAAAGCGCTCTATGTGTTGGAGGCGCGGATCCTGGACCAGCTAGGAAGAAGCCAGCAAGCGGAGATCGCGCGCCAGCATGCGGAGAAAACCCCCTTGCGGGGAATCGAGGATCATCAACTTCTGGCGCACGAGCGGATGCTCAGTCACCGGCACGCGGAGGCTGTCCGGTTGCTCGAACCCGCGTTGGAGGGTGCGCGGTCGTATTTCACCGGTTGGTTTGTGCTCGGCGCGGCGTATTTGCGTCTGAGTCGTTTTCAGGATGCGGAAAGCGCCTTCACCGCCTGCTTGTCGATCGACCCGGACTCGGCACCGGCGCTTTTTTGGCGGGGCGTGGCCCGCTGCAAGCAGGCAGCGTTTTCCAAGGGGCTGGCTGATTTCAATCGAGGTATCGGCCTCGATGCCGATTCGGCGCAGTTTCTGGTCAACAGAGCGCTGGTCTACAAGCAGATGGGCAGACTTCGCGAAGCTGAGCGGGATCTGACTCGAGCCCTTGAGCTGGGCGCCACCGAATCGCGAATTCTGTTTATTCGCTCCCGCGTTCGACACGAGCTGGCAGACCATGCGGGTGCCCGACTCGATCGCGAGGCCGGCCTGAGACGCACACCGACCGACGAGCTGAGTTGGATCGCGCGCGGGATGGCCCGGCGTACCGATGATCCACATGGGGCGATTGAAGACTTTGAAGCTGCGTTGACCGTCAATCCCCGTTCTTGGCGAGCCCTCCAGAACCTGGCGGAGATCCACGGTCATCAGCCGGATGGAGTCGCACGCGCCATCGAGTGTTTGGACCGATTGTTGGAATTGGAGCCGGACGTGCCAAAGTGGCCGGCCACGCGTGGCATCTTCTTGAGTCGAGTCGGGCGCGTGGATGAGGCGATTCGTGACGCCGAGGCGGCGCTCGAGTTACGTCGGGATGCCGACACGCTGTACCGGGTGGCCGGAATCTTCGCCCAGACTTCGCCGCAGGTGCCTCAAAATGCCGACATGGCGCTCGAGCTGCTCGCCAGGGCAGCCGTTCTGGAACCGGCTCTGGTCGTCAAGTACCTGCCGACCGATCCTGATCTAAGACCTCTGCGAAACACTGCAAAGTTCCGCGAATTCCAGCAGACACTCGCTAAACTGTATCGACACCATCCGGTTTCTAAAGTGCCTGGCGGCGGGTGAGGATGTGGAAAAAATGCAGAAAACTTGGCGTAGTTACCAACTCCTTTCGACTCCTCTCTGAGGAGGCCGTGCAGCTTTTAAGTTGGTGCGTGATCTCGTCCTTCTTCACTCTCCCCTCGGGGAGAGTCGGCCCGAAGGGCCGGACAGGGGGGAGCCCTCCCCGACGCTACGCGTCGGTTTGCTGAGAAACTGTGGGCTAACGCCCAGCGGCTGATTTGGAGCGTAGCCGAACTCGCCAGAGTTTGGCGGATTGTATGAAAAGTAAGCTGCACAGCCTCCGAGCTGGAGGATGAAGTCGATGTCCGCGGTTTGTGAAGCGTAAAAGCTGCACGACCTCTGAGGAGAGGAAGGGTCCGTGAGTATCTTCAATCGTTTGGTATCGGGACGCAAGCGAGATGGAGGTCAAGCTGCGCACCGCAGTCGGCAGTCCCGGCTGGAGCTGCTGGAGTCGCGGTCACTTCTCGCGGGCGTCGGTCTCCCGGCGTCGGCTGGCGAGGCCGCGGTGCTGGAGGATGTGGGTCCTGCCAGCGGACAAAACCCGGTCGATCCACACGACGTAAACGGTGATTCAACCGTTTCGCCGCTGGACGTGCTCAGCGTCGTGAACATGTTGAACGAATTCGGCGCCCAGCCGGTCGGCAGTTCGGCAGGCGACGATCAGTATCGGGACGTGAACGGCGACGGCTACATCTCGTCTGCCGACGCTCTGGCGGTGATCAACGCTTTGAATGCGCCACGCCACGAAGAATCCCTGATTCCAGGGACGGGCAAGCCCGAGCCAGCAAGAGAGAGTAACAACCAGTCAACATTGGAAGTCTTAGCCAAACGAGATAGTTCTGACGAGGTGGTTTGGAAGATCTCATTGACCGGGGACAGCCCGGCGCACGGCGAGGTTGAATACAAGCGGGAGCTGGAGCATGGCGCTGTTGAGCAGGAGCTGGTGATTGGTATAGAGAACGCCGCAACTGACAGTTACGACGTTTTCGTCAGAGGACTGCTCGTGGGCCGGTTGGAAGTCGACGGAGGAGGGGAGGGTGAGCTCAGGCTGTCCACTGACAATGACGGCGGCGCGAGATCCTGGCCGGTGGAGCTTGGCGTACTCGGTCCCGGCGATTTGATCCGTGTGGGTACCGACCTATGGGGTTCCGTTCCTGACGGAGGGAGCCTACCCGACGAAGTGCATTCTGACGCGCCTGCCTCCGAAGAAGAGGAGTCGGATGACGAGGATCTGGACACGCCCGTCTGGGGATCCGCGGCGCACTTGACGCTCAGCTTCGCCAGCGATGGTGTCGACGTGGCTGGGCACGCCAACGCCCTGGCGGCGACGCTGGACTCGGTTACCGAAACTTCCGTTTGGCGAGCAGCAATTTTGGCCGCCTTTCAGACTTGGTCCCAGCACGCGAACATCAATGTTGGTGTGGTGGAGGACGGTGGACAGCCGTTCGGAGTCGGCGGCGCGACCCAAGGCGATCGACGGTTTGGTGATGTTCGGGTCGGTGCCGTTCCGATGTCGACAAGTGTATTGGCCCTTTCGGTACCGCATGATGAGCTATCATCTGGCACTTGGGCAGGAGACATACTCTTTAACAGCCTTGGTAATTTCGAGTCCGTCGACGATATTTTCTCCGTAGCGTTGCACGAGGTTGGTCATGTTCTGGGTCTGGAACACAGCCGCGACGTTAACTCACCAATGTTCCTGCACGGTGTTTCCGCGGCGATCACTCCGACGGCGGATGACGTAGCTCGACTCCAACGGTTGTACGGGCAAAGGAACGAGGATTCCCACGAAGACGGTGATGGCAACGACATTCTGGAGAACGCCACGAAGATTCGTAGCACAGGATCGCTTGGCGGCCAGATTCCATTCGTCCTCTACGGCGACATTACTCGGCCTGGCGATGTTGATCATTTTTACTTGCCATCGCTCTCGAACTATGAAGGTTCGATTACCTTCGAGCTTCGTACGTCGGGAAAGAGCCTCCTGGCGCCTCGTCTCACAGTGTTCAACGAAAGCGGCGAGGAGTTAGGTGTCGCGGAGTCCAGGAATCCAGCAGGTGACGTCGTCTCATTAACAATCCAAGAAGCGTTAGATGGTGAAGAGTACTTCGTACGGGTCGAGGCCGCCAGGAACGCAGAATTCGATATCGGCAGTTTTGCCTTGATTGCCACGTTTGACGAGAACTTGACGGTCGGACGTGCGGAGATCGACGTGCTGGCACAGGGTGGTTTCGAGTTCCTCAGACAGCAGGAACTGCAGGACTTGTCTCTGGATGATGAGCCACTGTTTTTCAACGACGACTTTCTGCTGAACAATAGCTTCCTCACCGCGACTGGCCTGAAGACTGCGGCTGGGTTCGCCGAAGCGACTCGCTACCACACCGAGGCCAGCTTGTCGAATAGCGCGGATGTCGATTACTATCGGTTCAAGTCGCCTGACGGGCTCGCCGGAGAGAAACACGTGTTGACCGTGTCGCTCCGCTCGTTGGAACGCGATGGGCTAATATCTGCGGTGACCATCTACGATGCAAACCAAGACGCGTTGCCGGGTGCGATTCTCGTCAACGGCAATGGCGAGTACGTCGTACAGGTTGCTGATGTTCCATCGGACGCGGAGTTCTTTGCCGTCGTGAGAGCTGACAGTCCGGGGGCGAGCCGCGATACGGGCAACTACGCGATCACGATTTCTTCCGGCAACAGAGCCACCATACAGCAGACGTTTGCTCAGGGTAGGCTGGAGGCTGCGACTCTCGCTCAGACACACACTCTCTATGTTGCCCGACCGCAGCTGTTTCATTTCGGACTTGCAGCCTTCGATGCGGATCGTTCGACATCCGCCATCGTGTGGTTGAACGTTTACGACACCGCCGGAAACACGGTCTACCGCGTGGCAACCAGGCCGGGTGATACCCGCACGTCAAACAGCGTCCTGCTAGCGCCCGGTCAGTATTCGATGCGGATCACGGTGCCCCCTGTTGAGGGATTGTCATTCGCCCCAGCTTTCTCATATCGCATACTCGGCGCCGTGGTTTCGGATCCGATCAGTGGCGGTTTCACCGACCCGACCGAAGAGCCTCTCTATGCCTGCGCCGACTCAGCGGATCAGTTCTGCTATCCCGGCGATGTGATGTCGCAACAGCCCTATGCTGTGGTCGAAGATTCGGTCGCGGCGCCCCCGCCGGCGGCGGACCCACCTTGGGTCGACCTGGGCTCGTGGTATTGGATCTTGGATTGGTTGGGACCCATCTGAGTTCGGGGACTCCCGTTGCAGCTCCGCGGCTGGCTCCCTCCCATCGGACCCGAAGCGATAGTCTTGAAGTAGCGCTGTTGGCTCCTCCACCGTAACCCGAAGCGTGAGCGAGGGAGAGTTCATGTACCATCACAAGTTGTTCCCTCGCTTACGCTTCGGGTTCCGATGGAGCCAACAGCGCAACTTAAAAAAGCGTGAGCGAGGGACTGACTTGCGTTGGTACACCAACTCCCCCTCGCTGACGCTTGGCGCTTACGAAAATCCGATCAAATTCGTCCCCGCCAAACTGCCAAAAGCGCAACATCAAAACTCGCGATTCCGGATACGAAAGACGCGACGAATTCGAGCTATCCCCTGCTGCTCTTTCCCCAGATTCGCTTTTTCAAACAAAGTTGGCGTAAACGGGGTGCTTAATTAGCCCTTAACAATAGAGCCCGCGCGCGGCGGGGATCTTTGTACGGGAAAACTATCCGGGCCACTGTACGAGCCGTTCTCGATGGGAACTGAGAGAGTGATCACCTCATGCGTCTCTGAGCGACACGCGGCCCAGCGCTGCGATGCGCCGAGCAATCTGGGGCAAGCTGGGCGCGGCCGGCCACCACGCATCGCCATCTATTCACACGACACGATGGGCGTGGGCCACATGCGACGCAATCTGCTTATCTCTCAGTCGGTGATCCAGTCGACGCCCAACTCAACGGTGCTCATGATCGCTGGAGCGAAGGAAGCGAATGCGTTCGCCGTTCCGCAGGGAGTCGATTGCCTGACCTTGCCGTCTTTGCGGAAAGATCTCTCAGGAACCTATCATAGTCGTCGTCTGATGCTGCCCCTGCGTGATCTGATTGAAATCCGCGGCGCGGCGATCCAGGCAGCGGTGGGAGCCTACGAGCCCGACCTATTGATCGTCGACAAGGTACCCCGTGGTGTTGGTGACGAGCTGCTCCCCACGCTGCGCAACATTCGGGAACGTGGAACGACCCATTGCGTGCTCGGCTTGCGTGAGGTGTTGGACGGCAAGAGAGAGACGATCGAGAACTGGCATGCGACACAAACTCTCGATGTTGTGCGGGACTACTTTGAAGAAATCTGGATCTATGGTGATCCCCGTGTCTTCAACCTGGTCGAGGAATATGAGTTACCAGAGGAAATCGCGTCACGGGTGCAATTTATGGGGTATCTCAATCAGCGCCGGCGCGCGGCATTTGACGGTCCGCTGCCAAGCTGGGCAGATCTCCCCCGGGATCCGTTTGTATTGTGCGTCGTCGGTGGGGGTCAAGATGGTGCGCGGCTCGCGATTGCGTTTGCCGAGGCGGTTGCTTCCACTCGTAAACAGGCGGTGCTCGTGTGCGGACCGTTCATGCCGGACGAAGCTCGCGGGATTCTGGCCCGCCATGCTGCCGAGACACCCCATCTCAGAATTGTGGACTTTGTGCCTGAGGCAGATTGGCTGATGAGTCGCGCGGAACGGGTGATCTCGATGGGGGGCTACAACACCGCCTGCTCGATCCTCTCGTTTGGCAAGCCGGCGCTGGTCGTGCCGCGGGTACGTCCGCGGCAGGAGCAACTGATTCGAGCTCGGCGGTTCAGCGAGCGTGGGCTGATCAGCATGCTGCACCCGCGGCAGCTGAGCCCGGCGGCCTTGTGCGCTTGGATGGAGGACAACCATCTGCCCAGCCCACTGCGGTGCGGCGAGATCGACCTCAACGGTTTGACGGCGATTCACGAGTCGATTTCGAGACTGACCACCAAAGTCGCCGGCACGCTCCGTGTGCCGTAAAAAGTAGTAGGCACACTCCGTGTGCCGTAGAAAGTAGTAGGCACACTCCGTGTGCCGTCCGCCACAAGCAGAGTAAACACGAAAACGATACGCGAGCAAACGGCTCGGCAGGAGCCTCGCCCTCCCGACAAGATCAGCCGCTGGGCGTTAGCCCACGGTTCCCCAACGAAACCGACGCGATAGCGTGCCCCTCTCCGGCCCTGCGGGCCGGCTCTCGCCGAGGGGAGAGTGACGAAAGACGAAATCACGCACTAGGTTAGAAGCTGCACAACCTCCAGCAAGCCGGGTGGGGGTCGCTACGCGACCGGATTACTTATCTTGAAACAAAGTCTAGCCCGTGGTGCGCATGCCGGCTGCGATTCCCTTGATCGCCAGTCTCATGACACGCCGGTGCTCTTCTGCGAGCGGGTCGTCATCGGCC
The DNA here is from genome assembly GCA_965223305.1 of Pirellulaceae bacterium. GTDB lineage: Bacteria > Planctomycetota > Planctomycetia > Pirellulales > Pirellulaceae > CBDCWT01. The sequence continues at coordinate 149,279 of CBDCWT010000084.1, forward strand.
ACGGTCTGCGAGCGGCGGAGTAGCTCGACTTGGATCAAGTTCAGCGGATCAATGTAGCGATTGCGCACACGTATCGATTCTGCGAGCCACTGTAGATTGCTGAGCAACTCGTCTTGTTCTGATATTTGGCAGAGCGCTTGTTGCGTCTTGGCGAACTCGGTCGCAATTTCGTCTGCAATCGACTCGAGCAACTCCTTATCGCCGGCCAAACGAGCGTAGTGTTGGAAAACTCCAATGTCGGACTTTGACATCGCTAATGCCGCATTGTCGACCCAGGCTTGCACAAATGGCCACGCCTGGTACATCCGCCGAAGTTGATACAACCCATCCTCAGACTGCGCGACCAAGTCATTGACCGCTGTGCCGACTCCGAACCACGCTGGGATCAGCGCCCGCACTTGAGTCCAAGAAAAGACCCACGGGATCGCTCTCAGGTCCGTGATGCTGTTTCCTGCTTTGCGGCGTGCTGGGCGAGAACCGATCGGCAGCCGTTCAATTTCCCGAATCGGAGTTGCCAAACGAAAGAAATCCACGAAGCCCTGGTGTTCCACCAGGTGGCGGTAGGCGGCACGTGAACACCGCGAGAGATGATGCATGATCTCGATCCACTCAGGTTCGACCTCATCCCGTTCCTCCGCCGCAGACAGCAGTGCGGACCAGGCGATCTGTTCCAGGTGACGTCTGGCGATTTGAGGGTCGTCATAGCGTTCCGCCAAGACTTCGCCCTGTTCGGTGAGTCGCAGCGAACCGCTCAAGCTTCCCGATGGAAGAGAACGTATGCCGCGCGCTGCCGGCCCCCCACCACGGCCCAATGAACCGCCTCGGCCGTGAAAAAACGTAAGGCGAACGCCATGCCGCTGCGTGATCTCAAAGATCTCCTGCTGTGCCCGATACAGAGCCCAGCAGGCGGCAAGGTAGCCGCCGTCCTTAGTGCTGTCCGAATAGCCGACCATGATCGTCTGGTGGTTACGCAGCTCGTCGACGTAAGCTCGATATGCCGGCAGCGAGAGGAGCGAGTTGGTTGTCTCCGCGGCGCGCGCCAAGTCGTCAACTGTTTCAAAGAGTGGGATCAAGGGCAGCCGCAAGTCGCCGTCCCTCGGGTCGCCGCCATCGACGCCCGCCGACCAATCCCAGAGCCACAGGATGGTCAAGAGGTCACTCGGAACCCGCGTCATGCTCACAACGTGACCTCCGAGCGCGTGCATGCCGAATCGCCGCGCGGTGCGCCGCAACAAGCGAAACAGTGACAAAGTCTCCTGAGCTTCTGTAGACAATTGGGACTCTTGCCAACTGAATGGCTGGCCGAGCGTTTCCAAGAGCACTTGCTGCCGCTGCAGCTCATCCAGCTCTTCAAAACCGGTCGCCACATCGGCTTCGCGGAACAGTTCATGCATCACGGCTGTGTGTACCGAACTATCTTGCCTGACATCCAGGCGAGCGAGATGGAAGCCGAACGTCGCGATGCGATCGCACCACGGCTGCACCTCGTTCTCGGCAATCTCCCGTGTCGCCGGAGTCTGCAGGCTTCGTTTGATAATCTCGACATCGTCCTGCAACTCTTGAGCCGACCGGTATGCGCCGATCGGCATGCCTTGATCCAAGCGAACTTGCTTGGTTTGCCGAAGCCGCCAGTGAACGATGTGTAACAGGCGCCGATAGACTTCGTTGGGCGGGATCGCCGCCAAACTGTCCGCCAGCTCAGGCCAGCTAGCATGGGCCGCGTCGATGCGAGAACGCAGCTCGGCGTTCGGCGGGAATTGTCTCTTTGACATGCTGAGCGATTCGGCCATTCGTTCGCACGCATCCAGATGCAGGTCAATCGCCGTCTCGCGGAGCCACACGAGCGTCTGTTTAGAGATGTCGACAGTCACATGTGGATGCCCGTCACGGTCCCCGCCGATCCAAGTTCCGTATCTGAGAAAGGGTGTTACCTGCGTCGTGTGGTCGGGGTAGTACTCCTGCAGTGCTCCGCGGAGGTCGTCGAACAGCGACGGGACGACGTCCCAGAGAGTGGGGGCGATCGCGAGTCCGCGTTCCACTTCCTGTAGGACACTGGGTCGCCAGGGTCGAATGAAATCGGTCTGCCACAGTTTCACCAACTCAGACCGAAGCCGTCCCTCAATCTGACCACGATCCTGTAGTGGGTCATCCCGGTCGAGGGCGTACAGCAAACGGCGAATTTCACGTAGTTTGGCACGCAATGACCTCCGTTTGGCTTCGGTGGGATGGGCCGTCAGAACGAGTTCAATGTTAAGGCAACTGATCAGCTCTTGTACCCACTCGATATCCTCGCCAGCTTCCTTCAAACTCCGTATTGCGTCCACGATCGACTCGGAGCGGGGTAGGGGGCGGGCCTGGCGAGTTCGATTCTGCAACACCCGGATCCGCTCGCGATCCTCGGCCAGATTGGCTAAATCCAAGAACACCGAGAAGCTGCGAATTACCAGCCGCATCTGCTCTAGGTCGAGCCCGGTGATGACGCTACCCAGCTTTACCGAGGCGGCACTGTCGCCTGCCCGTGCGTCACGCGACAGTCGACGGATGCTCTCGATCAGCTCCAACGACGGCCCACCATGAAGCTGAGCGATCATGTTGCCGAGCAACTCACCCAACTTACTGATTTCATTGCGGAGTCTTTCGCTTGACAACACTGTTCTCCTTGATCCATCAATCAGATAATGGCATGTTACCGCGACTGGCCGGTTAGTTGTCAAGCATGGCAGGCACGGTGTGGGACCTGCGCCGCCGCGACATGACGATGGTTGGCGAAACCTAGCCGAGCCACTTCGATATGTTTTGTGGGGCGACGAGGAGCATCAGAGCATGACCATGAAGCGACGCGACTTTTTGGGGGGTGTTGCGGCGACGACCGTGGTGGGTGGGTCAGAGCTGGCCGCACAAGAACGAAGTCCGCACGAGCAGATCCGGGTCGGTTGGATCGGCTGTGGGGGACGAGGCCGCTTTGTCGCGGCCCACATGTCCAAAGTGCCCGCCGTTAAGTTCGTTGCCGTCTGTGACGTTTACGAACGCAATCGAGCGCGTGCCCGCGCTTGGGTAGGCGATGGCTGCCGGGCCTACAGCGACTTTCGCCAGCTGCTCGACCAAGATGATGTCGATGCAGTCCTAATTGCCACTCCCGACCACTGGCACGCGATACCGACAGTGATGGCGTGCCAAGCAGGCAAAGATGTTTATGTGGAAAAGCCGCTCTCCTACAGCGTGCGTGAAGGGCGGGCGATGGTGCAGGCCGCACGTGATCACGATCGCGTTGTGCAAACGGGTACCCAGCAGCGGTCCGCTGCCCACTTCGAGACCATTCGCCAGCTGATTGAGCGAGGGGAGCTGGGACAGATCCGCTATGTGCGGATTTGGAACTACCGCAACAGCTATCCGCCGCGTGCGGCACCGGCCGACTCCGATCCCCCCGCCGGCCTGGATTGGGATTTCTACCTGGGGCCCGCACCTGCAGTACCCTACAACCGGAGCCGCTTCCTGGGGAGTTTTCGGAACTACTTCGACTACTCGGGAGGTATCGTCACGGACTACGGCACACATCGCTTCGATAGCATGCGGCATGTTACGGGCGCGGTGGCGCCGAAGACAATCTCAGCCAGCGGCGCCTTGTTCGACCTGCACGACGGACGGGACATTCCCGACGTGCTGCAAATCACGTACGAGTTTCCCGATTTCATCCTCAGCTATGAGAGTTGTGCCTTGAACGCGCATGGGATGGGCGGGCGAACGGCCGGGCGTCGCTACTATCGGGCGAACAACACTGACGATCGGCCCAACGGGCTGGCATTCTATGGCTCCAAGGGCGCCTTGTTTGCAGATCGGCTGGGTTTCGAGATCTACCCCGAACTGAAACGCAACATTAACATCGCGAGGCTGGATCCTGCCCGAATCACACCAGAACTTTTTCGCACGAAACGGAAAGAGGCGTTCACACCCGATTCGACTGCACTGCACGTCGCCAACTTCTTTGACTGTGTGAAGACGCGCCGACGACCCGTCGCCGATGTTGAGATCGGCCATCGTTCCACGTCGATCGCTCTGTTGGGAAACATCGCGTTTCACACAGGAAGAAAGTTGACGTGGGACACCGAGCGGGAGGATTTCGTCGACGACTCCGCAGCGTCACAACTGCTATCTCGCGCCGCACGGCCGCCTTGGGATTTCATTTAGGGACTGGTCGCAGAAAGAACAATTAGATTGGACTGACAGTTCTTTTGTGCCAGTTTTTCTGTCATTCAAAGCGAGTCCGCCGGCCTGGTTATTTTGACAGCGAGGTTGGGAGCGGGAAGTCGACGGACGGTTATCTTCTCCCGCGTGCAGGCCTTGGTCTCTGTGTCCTCTGTGCCTCTGTGTTTTAGAGTCCTTGTTGGGGGGGAGCTGGTTTGTTTTTGAAACACAGAGGCACAGAGATCACAGAGGAGGCGGGGGACAGCCTACCATGTGCCGCGGATCGCAATGAAGGTTGAAACGACACACGGCTGTCGGGATCAGCTAGCGGTCGTCGATCTCACGACGCGCAGGTTGCTGCCAGGGCACGGCGCCGCCTCGTTGAACATGCGCGCGCAATGCGCGGGCGAGCTCCCTGAACTTGGCTCGGTTTTCGCTGGCGAGATCGTGCGACTCCTGCGGGTCGCTCTTCAAGTCGTATAGCTCCTGTGGTGCGAAGGGGCTGTTCTGCAGCAGCTTCCAGTGGCCGCGGCGGAGGGCGTTGATTGTTAGGCCGCCGTAGCGTTCTCCACCTTCGCGACGATGAAAGAACAGATCCCGCCCGGCACTCGATTGCTGTTCGCCGAGCAATGTGGGGAGGATCGACAGGCCGTCAATCTGGTGGTCGATCGCGACGCCCGCCGCTGCGCAGATCGTCGGAAACAGGTCCATCGTCAAAGCGACGTGATTCGAACTGCTCCCGGGTTTGATGTGGCCCGGCCAGGCCGCCCCAAACGGAACCTTCAGTCCTCCCTCGTACATGCTCTGTTTACCATCTCGCAGCGCTCCGTTGTTGGCGCCCACATTGAGCTGGCCGCCATTATCGGAGGTGAAGATGACGAGCGTGTTTTGGCGAACGCGGGACTCTTCCAGTGTCGCAAGGACCCGGCCGATGCCAGCGTCCAGATGCTCGATCAGCGCGACCAGTTTCGCCCGCCGTTGGCCGACGTCCGCACCGCGGCGTCGTATGCGAGCCAACCACTCAGCCGGTGGCTGAATGGGCGTATGCGGAGCGTTGTAGGCCAAGTAGAGGAAGAAGGGCCGATCCGCGGCGGCGTGTTGGCGAATGTATTGGCAACTCCAGTCGCTGAACAAGTCGGTTGCGTGACCCTCCGGCTCAATTTGATCGGTGTTGAGCCGCATGTAGTTGTTGTCGTGTCGGCGGTGATGGTAGTAGTCATCCATCATGTCTCCGAGGAATCCGTGGAAAAACTGAAATCCACGGTCGTTTGGACGATTCGGGCTCGACAGCCCGAGGTGCCACTTGCCGACGATTGCAGTCTGGTACCCCGCCCGCTCGAGCATCTGTGGCAGCAGGATGGCCTCGGCTGCAAGGTCACCCCAGCTATTGTCAGCGTGCGTGCGGATTACGCCTGGGACACCGACCAGCTCCGGATATCGTCCGGTCATCAACGACGCTCTGGTCGGCGAACAGACGGGACAGTTCGCGTAGAACTCGTTCAACCGTATGCCCTCTGCCAGCAGTTGGTCGATGTGAGGTGTCTGCAGATCGCGGGCCCCGTAGCTGGACAGATCGCCGTAGCCCAGATCGTCGACAAGAATGAGCAACACGTTGGGCTGGTCTGCGCTCGCGGCTACTGTCGACGGCCTTACTGTGGGTGCCAGCAAGCAGCAGGCGAGAACCAGGGGAACCAGACGGGTGGTACTGACAGCGGGTCGGCGATGGCTGGTAGAGATCGTCAAGCGGCTCACGAGATTCTCCTGGATCGGCACGGGTGTCACATGAATTGGGGGGACGCGAGCAGGTAACACTCTAGCGTTTTACAGCCGCGTTGCGAAACCGCTTGCATGCCACGAAATGCCCATCTCACGCTTGCAGTGCGCCCGTCGTGCCCGGCGCTCGGGAGGGCGAGGCTCCTGCCGAGCCGAGATACATCGGAGCGCTGGTTCGGAACCGTGGGCTAACGCCCAGCGGCTGATTTGCGGAATGCGCATCTCACTTGTTGTGTGCCCGTCGTGCCCGGCGCTCGGGAGGGCGAGGCTCCTGCCGAGCCGAGATACATCGGAGCGCTGGTTCGGAACCGTGAGCTAAACGCCCAGCGGCTGATTTTTCACGGTCGCCGGCGGTGCCTCGTGGCGGAGTCGTTCGTTGACCCCTACCAGCGCTCGAAGTACAATGAGACGCGTCGCGTCGGGTGCTGCCGGGGTGTCCGCCCCTGTGCTATTTAACTCTCTCTTCAGGGCATTCGTCCCGCCGCAGCCAGCTCCCGGAGGGGAACGCTGTTGTCCAAAGACTCGTTTTCTAACCCGAGTTCTCATTCGCACGAAATCGACCCAGCAGGCGACGGCCTGCGCTATTCGGACACCCGCCCGCCGGTCAGAGAGGACGAGCAGACGGTAATCTCCCGTCCTACGGTCGGTACCACGCGGCGACAGACGGTCTCTCTCCCCGCGGCGAAAGTCGGCCAGGCGCTGGAAGGTGTCCAGTTGGGACATTTTTTGTTGCAGGAGTTCGTGGGCGGTGGCGGCATGGGGGCCGTCTTTCGCGGGTTGGATACGACGCTCGACCGGGTGGTGGCGGTGAAAGTAGTGTCCAGCCGGAATACGGACGAAGATACCTTGCGACGCTTTGAAAACGAGGCTCAGAGCGCCGCGCGGCTCGACCACCCGAACATTGCCCGCGTCTATTATGTGGGCGATGACCAAGGATGGAACTTCATCGTTTTCGAGTTCATCGATGGTGTTAATCTCCGCGACCTCGTGGCACAGCGGGGGCCTTTGTCGGTATCCGAGGCTGTCCGTTACACCTTGCAGATCGCTGATGCCCTCGCACACGCCTCGGCACGCGACGTCGTTCACCGCGATATCAAGCCGTCGAACATCCTCGTAACATCTAAGGGAGTGGCGAAGTTGGTCGACATGGGGCTAGCCCGCCTGCACGCCCAAGCCGACGCGCCTGCAGATGACTTAACTGCGACTGGGGTTACGCTGGGCACGTTTGACTACATTTCGCCTGAGCAGGCGCGGGATCCCCGCAGCGCCGACGTCCGTAGCGATCTCTACTCGCTTGGCTGCACACTCTACTTCATGTTAACCGGTTTGCCACCTTTCCCGGAGGGAACGGTACTGCAGAAGTTGCTCAGCCACAGCGGCGACCGGCCGCCAGACATGCGCGATCTGCGTCCTGGGTTGGGTGACGAGATCGAAGCGGTCACCGCCAAGCTGATGGCCAAGCAACCGGCTCAGCGGTACCAAACCCCACGTGAGCTTGTCGCCGATCTGATGGCTTTGGCAGACCAACTCGACCTAAAAGGGATCGCGCAGCCGCAGTACACGGCACTGCCAACGGATGTCGCGCGGACCGGGTTTGCTTGGCATCTGCCCTGGATGATCTCGCTGGGGCTGTTGATTCTGGCCGGGACGATCATGTACGTGGCATGGCGTCCCTCAAGTTCAGTGTCTGGAGATGGGCCCGGTCGACCACGGCTGGCCGCATCCGGCGTTCGTGGGGCTCCGAGCGTTCCTGGTCCACCTGTTTTGCCGGGTCCCGTGAGCGACCCGGTCGAGAACGAGTTGGATGTGCCTCAGGCGACGGGCGTAGAACCAGCTTTCACACCTGGCGATGCGACCGAGACAGACGATGCCCGCCAAGGCAGCGGCGGACAGGTTGCACCGTTTGCAAGTCGCCCCGAACCGGACGACTTGGCTGCGGAAGCGAACGGCAGCGGCCGCACAGCTACGGGCGCCACCGAGTTGGCAACCGAGCCGGCTTCGGCCGTAACGACCACGCTCGTGGTGGGTTCTGCCTTTGATCAACGTCCGGTCGCGGGAGAGCTGTTTGTGCCTTCCTTGAAGGAAGCGCTCGAGAAGCTCCATGAACTTCCCGACGTGGACACAATCGAGCTCCGCTTTGAAGAAAGAGAGGAGCCGCCTCTTACTGTCGATTTGCGGCGGACGCTGACCATTCGAGCTGGTCCGGGATACCGACCCCAGATTGTCTTTCGTCCAGCGGGGGAGACAGCCTTGTCGCCATGGAGGATGGTCAAGCTGCTGGGTAATCACCGCGTCTCCTTCGAGGGATTGCATTGGCGACTCGAACTTCCCTACGAGCAGTCCAGTGCTTTGCGGTGTTCGCTGTTTCATCTGAATCAGATCGATCAGGTTTCTCTCGCGGACTGCAGCCTCACGATTCGCAACGAATTTGACGCCCGAGCTTCGTTCTTTTCGATTCAAGCGCCACGCGCCCCGGCTGCAGTCGTGGGACAAAATGAGTTGGAGCAACCTCGTTCGCCGAGCATCGAGATTCAGCGGACGATTGCCCGCGGCCCGGCGACGCTGGTGCGCGCCGAAGAAGGGCTGCCTTTTTGGTTGACTTGGGAACAGGGGTTGTTCACATCGACCGAGCGGATGGTCGAGCTGCGGGGTTTGCCGGAGTACTCCCGGTCCGACGTGGTGAGACTCGATTTGACCAACGTGACAGCGTCGATGGAGCAGGGGTTGTGCCGTGTAGTGATCGACGATACCGGGCCATTCTTACCGGCAGTGGACATTCAATGCCGGAACTGCGTGCTGACTCATCTGGCGGGCCAGCCGCTTGTCGAGCACATCGGCGTGAGCAGCCTGGCGGAGGCGCAGGAGAAGTTTCGATATGGTGGCCAGGACAATTGCTACGAGGCGACGGACATTCGCTGGCGGGTGCGAGTTGAGGACAACCAGGAGTTTCAGTTTGCCTGGACCGATCGCGAGGGAGGGTGGTACGAGGAGAGTTTCGCCGACAGTTTTGTCCGTTGGTCGGACGCCTATCGCAGCAAGCACCCGACGATTTCGGCGCAGACTCCCCGCGACTTTCTCCTCGACGCGAGCCAGAGCCGGATTGCGGGTTTCGACGAGTCCGTCCTGCCGCTGCTGCCGGACGCTGCGGGCCTGCCAACATCGGCTGCCCCTGATTCTCGCTAGACGGACTCGCTGGTCACCATGTTGTCGTCGGCATGGCGTTCTCGGTGCTGTTCACTGCCAATCCAGGCCGACGTCGAGCGACCGTGCGGAATGAGTCAACGCGCCCACGCTAATTCGTTCGACGCCGCTGGCGGCGACGTCGGCCACTGTTTCCAGAGTGATGCCTCCCGATGCCTCCAGTTCGGCCGAAGACTCGGCCTCGTTCCGCAGGTGGACCGCGGTCCGTAGCTCCTCGAGCGACATGTTATCCAGCAGGACGATGTCGGGCGTGGCGGGCAGAACGCGCTCGAGTTGCGCCAGGGTGTCGACTTCGATTTCGATAGCAATGGACGAATTGGGGCGGTTTTCACTGAGGAACTGCCTGACCTGCCGTACTGCGCGGGCGGGATCCTGTGTGCCGAAGTGGGCGAGATGATTGTCTTTGATCAACACAGCGTCGAACAAACCCGTGCGGTGATTACGTCCACCGCCGCATCTGACCGCGTATTTCTCCAAGCGTCGCCAACCGGGGGTTGTCTTGCGCGTATCGAAGATCCGCGCATTGGTACCCTCCACGGCGTCGGCATAACGGCGCGTGAGGGTGGCGATTCCTGAGAGCCGGCCTAGGAAATTCAGGATCAACCGTTCCGAGGTAAGCAGGTCGCGTGCTGGGCCGCTGAGCAGGGCGATCTGCTGGCCTTGACCGATGGCGTCTCCGTCCGACGCCCGCGGCTCCCAGGCGGCTGCGATGTTCATCTCCCGCAGCACCAGTTCGGCGACCGGCAATCCCGCCAGCCGTCCGTGCTCGCGGGCCACAATCGCAGCGGTTGCGGTGGCATCCGCGTCGACCAACGACAGCGTGGTGATGTCGAAGAATCGGTCGAGGTCCTCCCGAACCGCCAACCGGATCAACTGGCGGCAGTCGTCGATCGGCTGTTCATCCCACACGATCTGTTGGAAAGGCATCGGTCTCTCTCGTCGCTGGCCTTTCTGACGGCTCGGCCGTACGATTCTTCAAGCGCTGGCCGGCTAACCCTTGCCAGCGAGTCGATAGGTATGACTGCATCATAGCGGAGATACCGAGTACGCGGGGCAGCAGCGCGGAGCAGGGGCATGCAAGAGTTCCGTTGGCCGCTTCGAATTCAGCGGCGCGACCAGCTTGTTCTAGCCACAGTGTCATTGGTACTCTGGTTATGGCTCATTGCGTCCTTACTGAGGCAGGGGATTCATCGCGGAGAGCTGGTGGACGTCGATCGCGCACGGGTCGCGCCCGTGTTATTTCGGCTTGACGTCAACCAGGCGGACTGGCCTGAATTGGCGCTACTACCGGGAATCGGCGAGTTGAGAGCGAGGCGGATTGTCGAGCTTCGCGAGTCAAGAGGTCCTTTTCAAGAACACGAGCAACTGCTACGAGTCAAGGGAATCGGGCCCAAGACCTTAGAGCGAATTCGGCCTTTCTTGTTGCCCTGTCGGAAGCCGGTGAGGCTTGTGACTCCAGGCGAGAGGTCCGATACTTGAGCTGAAAATATTTGTTCAACTCTCCTTGAGGGTTTTCTCGTGCACTTTCAGTTGGAAGCGCCATATTCGCCTTCGGGCGATCAACCGTCGGCGATCGACCGATTAGTAGCCAACTTGCGGGAACGTCGTCCCCACCAAGTACTGATGGGCGTCACGGGTTCTGGCAAGACGTTCACGATGGCCAACGTGATCCAGTCGATCGGCCAACCGACGCTCGTCATTTCACACAACAAGACACTGGCCGCTCAGTTGTACGCCGAGTTCAAGGAGTTCTTTCCTCGCAACGCGGTGCACTATTTCGTTAGTTACTACGATTACTATCAACCCGAAGCCTATATTCCTCAGCGGGACATCTATATCGAGAAGGACGCTTCGATCAACTCCGAGATCGACCGACTGCGGCTGGCAGCGACGAGCGCCTTGGTCAGCCGGCGAGATGTCATCATCGTGGCCAGCGTTTCCAGTATCTACGGTTTGGGCTCTCCCGCAGACTACCGTTCGATGATGGTGGCGCTGCGGACCGGTCAGGCCATTGACCGGGATGACCTGCTGAGAAAGTTGATCGACATCCAGTACGAGCGAAACGACGTTGCCTTTGAACGAGGCCGGTTTCGCGTGCGCGGCGATTGTGTGGAGTTGTGGCCGTCCTATGAGGAATTCGCCTATCGCTTTGAGTTCTGGGGTGACGAAGTGGATCAGCTGTCGCTGATTCATCCGACTTCAGGCGAGACGATTGCGACCGAGCAAGAGCTGTTTGTCTACCCGGCCAAGCACTTCGTGATGCCCGAGGAGCGGATTGCCCAGGCAATCGAAGCGATCCGGGACGAGTTGGAAGAGCAACTGGAGAAATTCCGCGCCCAAGGCAAGTTGCTGGAAGCGCAGCGATTGAACGCGCGGACCCGCTACGACATTGAAATGATGTTGGAGACGGGGCACTGCCGCGGGATCGAGAACTACAGTCGCCCGCTTTCAGGCCGGCCAGCCGGCGCCGCTCCTTATACGCTCTACGACTTTTTCCCTGACGACTTCTTGCTGTTTGTTGACGAATCCCACGTCACCATTCCCCAGGTTCGAGCTATGTTTGCCGGTGACCAGAGCCGCAAACAAACGCTAGTCGAGCATGGGTTCCGTCTACCGAGTGCTTTAGACAATCGACCACTGAAGTTCGCAGAATGGGAGAAGAAAGTCTCGCGGCAGATCTTCGTTTCAGCAACTCCTGGCGACTATGAGCTCGAACGGACCGGTGGCGAGATTGTCGAGCAGGTCATCCGACCCACAGGGTTGCTTGACCCGGAGGTGGAGGTCGCTCCGGCTCGGAATCAGGTTTCGCATCTGGTCGCGCAGATTCGAGAGCGGACGGCGAAGGGCGAGCGAGTGCTGGTCACCGCATTGACTAAACGACTGGCCGAAGACCTCTCGGCCTATCTGAATGAGCAGGGCGTGGCCTGCAAGTGGTTGCACAGCGAGTTGGACGCATTTGAGCGCGTCGAGCTGCTGCGCGATCTCCGCGAAGGACGTTTCGATGTGCTGGTGGGCGTCAACTTGCTGAGAGAGGGACTCGACCTTCCCGAAGTATCGCTTGTCGCCATTCTGGATGCGGACAAGGAGGGCTTCTTGCGCAGCGAGACCTCCTTGATTCAGACGATCGGCCGTTCGGCCCGAAATGTAAACGCCAAGGTGATCCTCTATGGCGACAAAGTAACCGACTCGATGCAACGTGCCATCGACGAGACCTCGCGGCGGAGGGAGCTGCAGCAGTCTTATAACGAACAGCATGGCATCACTCCCGCGACGATTCGCAAGAATATCCGCTCGGGAATCGAGGCGGAGGCTGATGCGCACCGGCAAGCCAACGAAGCGGCTGGTCGTAGCGACGATGAGGTGATTATCACGCAAGAGTACATCAACGAATTGGAAGTGGAGATGATGGCGGCCGCCGAGTCGTTGGAGTTCGAGCGTGCTGCAGAGCTGCGGGATCGCATTGTGCAGCTGGGCGAGTCGATCGGGGCCAAGCTCCACGAAGTTCCGGCCCGGCCGGCCAAACCCAAGCGCCGTAAACGGCGGGGCGGCAAGACGGGCGACAAAGTTCCCAGGCCCAAAAGGGGGTGAGGAGAGGCTTGCGGGGCGCGGTGGGCACGCTTCCGGGAATAATTCTCGGCGATTCTGGATCTAACGTTGCGAGGACAGGTCCCGGTGGATCGTACTGAAAAGCCACAAGCCGAGGCTCCATCTGACGTTGCGTCTGACGTCGCTGGTCCGCAGATGCGTCAGATGGTGCTGGTCTACTACCAAGATGTCTACCGTTACGCCTATCGCTTGGCGGGCTGCCCAGCCGATGCCGAGGATCTGACCCAGCAGACTTTCTTGCTGGCCCATCGCAAGCTGCATCAACTGCGAGACATCGAAAGAGCAAGATCGTGGCTGTTTGCCATCCTGCGAAGTTGTTTCTTGAAGAGCTGTCGGCAGTCCCGTCCCGCGACGGGTCAGTCGCTGGCCGTGGACGAGATCCCCGACCGGGGCGGCAAAGAGAGTGACTTGGACACCGAGCGATTGCAAGCAGCGATCAACGATCTTCCCGAGGAGTTCAGGTTGGTAGTGATGATGTTCTATTTCGAGCAGCTATCGTACAAGGAGATTGCTGATCAGCTGCAGTTACCAGCGGGGACGGTGATGAGCCGTCTGTCGCGCGCCAAGGGGCGGCTCCGAAAACTGTTGTTGGCCCGCGGCGGTTCCGGTTTTCATTCGGAACCACCGGGATGCCAGCTCTACCGAGCAGCACCACGTCGCGGGGAGGTATTCTTGGATTGATCCCATGCCCGTTTCAGCGTCAGTGAAAAGATGAACAAATACAAGCAGTTTCGTGTGGCGGTCGATGCCTGCCGCCCGGGGTACGCGGATTGGGAAATGTCCGAACTGGCAGCACTTCGAGAGCAGCTTGATGATCAAGAACTGCGTGCTGTGTTGGAACGGTCGCAACAGTTTGATGCGTGGGTGCAAGAGCACTTGCATGACGTTGAAGTCCCCGAGGGTCTGGCGGACCGGCTGTTGGCCGGTCTTTCGATAGGGGCACTGCAGGATGACTTGCCCGACGACGCTCGCTGCGCACCAGGAGCAGACCAGATCGACGTTGACCGGCGTTTCGACTGGCGGACAATGTTGGCTCTGGCGATGTCGATGGCCGCAGTCGTCGCCTTCGTTGTCGCGTTGACGGTGTGGGATCGTCCGCGGGAGGTATTCTCAGCGGGGCAACTGCAGGGACTAGCATTGAGTTGGCCGGATGAGATCTCGTCTGCTGGCTGGCGCGCGATCGACGATCCTACTTTCTCGGGTAGTCCACCTAACTCACCCTTAGGAAGGGCAGTGCGACGGTGGAAAGTCGTCGAATTGCCAGAGGTTTCCCAGGTCATTGGCTATCAGCTACCAGGTGTCGGCCCGGCGATGGCTTATCTCTTCGAGATACCTGCCCGCCGCGCCAATGTCTCGGCGGTAACGCCACCGCGGCGGCCTTTTGCCACGCAGGGAGTTTGCGTTGGAATTTGGAAGCAGGGCAGTTCCGTCTATGTGCTGGTCGTGAAGGGCGAGCGTGCAGAAGATCACTATTTGCGCATGATTCAAACAAAAGTCGTGTAGCTGGATGGCCGGGGACGGTGATCCAACATCAGCCGCAGGGTGTTAGCCGGCGGTTTCCACCCGTAACTGTAGCAGGCACACTCCGTGTGCCGTCCGCCAGAAGCAGAGTAAACGCGAAACCGATGCGCGGGAAAACGGCTCGGCAGGAGCCTCGCCCTCCCGAGCCGTGCTGCCACCACTGTCGCAACCGAAAGTCCCTTCTCCCCGCCGGGGAGAAGGTGGCCGAAGGCCGCGACCCGGGGGATCAGCCGCTGGGCGTTAGCCCACGGTTCCCACCACAACCGGATGCTCACCCTTGCGGCTGCGTCGTCCCCCGAGCGAAGGCCGGCGAGAGTTATCTGGCCGGCAAACTCACTGCGATCCCGCAGGCTGGCTCAACCGCTAACGACCACCCCGGCCAAATCCAGCTAATCTCAATCGATCCGGCCAGCCGAATCGTGTATCGGAGGCGCCGTTTCAACTCGACTGATCATCAGGAACCATGTCCATGAGACAACTCACCTTTGCGATCGCACTGACGTTACTGGTTTGCGCGACTGCGGGTGCCCAAGACCAGCCGGAAGCCCGACCGAACAGTGGCCAAGGAAGCGGCTACTACATGGACCGTGAAGCTGCTGCCCGCGCGGCGATCCAGCAACGTGCGGCGTGGAAGGCGGCTCAGCGACAAGCTCGACTGGAAATGTACCGTTGGTACGGTTACTCACCACTAAGACCGCCGGTCGATCCGATCATGGGCTCCATGGGCTCCTCCATTCGGTGGATGGGCCCGATCGTCTACTACCGGTTTCCTGGCACTTTTCTTCGCCGTACCGCGCCGATTCCCCAGTGAACGAGCCGAAGGCCGGATCCAGTTGGTCCTCTTGGACTCGTGGTTGGGAACACGAGTGACCATCGAATCGCCGCACGAGTTGGCAGCCAGCTTCTCGCAGAGGGGCGATCGTGCTGAAGCAGGAGCAAGAGGCGTTGGGCAGGCAGGCCGCGTTGCCGACACCTCACAAGGCCCAGCTTCCCGAGCCGTGTTGCGGGGACTACTTGTGACGGTTCGATGCACAGTCGCCTGACGAAAACGTGGCGATTTTTCGGTGAAACAGCTTCCTTCTCGGTGCCCAACAGGCGATAATCGGGGCGAAATTCTTCAGGAGCGTCATCTGCGCAGTCGATCTGCGGTGGCAGCCGTCGTGGCAAGTTGCGACGACGACCAGGATACGGCCGAGCGCTACAGCCGCGACCCGTCATGGCAGTCCAGCCATCCCACGGCGAACGGGGCTTGGCCGCAGCAGTATCAAGCCGGTTGAGCATGTTGAGGGGTGTCCTAATGCTGTTGAGCTACTATGTGGTGGATACGGAACACCAGTTGCGGCGAGTGGAGCGGGAAGTTGTCGAAGAGGTCTGGAGTGGTGATCGCTCGGCCTCGGCGCTGGATCATGATGTTGGAGACGAGCTGAGGGTCATCTCGGTGCTGTGCGACGATGCGGAGTTGCAACCGCAGATCTGCTTCTTTGTCCGAGCGCAGGTTCGTGACGGCGCCATTACAGAACAATCGCGGCACGAAGCCTACGAGGCATTGACAGTCCACCAGAGGCGCGACGCAGACATCTATCCCGACAGTGAGCAGTTCGAGGGATGGCCGAATGACTGGCAGCGTCAGCTGGCTGTGGCGCTGGATATTCCGGCCATTCGATTGCAAAAGGTCGGTGTTGGAGGGCCGCTGGTGATGTCGGATCTGTGGGGATACTCGATCGATCGCATTCTCGAGTACTTTGACGAGGCAACAGAGCACGGAGCAGGGGAGTAAGGAGTCGTCCAACAATAAGTTGCCGATATTCATCCCCCTCACCCTGCCCTCTCCCTCTGCTATTCTCGCTGCGCGAGGCAGGCGAGAGGGAACAGAAGTCGGCTACTTATTGTTGTACAGCGCCTAAAGAGGGGAAACGAAGGTGGTGGCAAAGCATGTGGCTCTCGGGTCGGAGGGCATGCCGCGTGCTTGTTGACGTGAACGGTTACTCATCTCATGGAGCGAAGTGATGTCCATCGCACACACAAGCAGCATGCGAATCGAAAAACACGCGGGGCCGCATCGCACCGCGCATCTTGCTGGATTTGCCGAGCCTTTGAACTTCGGAATTCACGGAGGAATCAAGGACTTCTACCAAAACAAGTACGGTCGGGAGATCAGTGGTCCAGAGTACCCTGCAACTCTCGACCATATGATCGCCGGTGTCGCCGGTTGACTGACCGGTACACTGGGAGCCGCGCTGGACGCGCGGGAGATTTCTTCAGCAGACAACTTGGTGGCTGACGTAGAAGGCGACATTGCTGAGGTCGATGGGGTACTCCGCATCACCGAGATCAGGCTCCGCTATACGGCCAAAGTTGCCCCGGCGGACCGCGAGCGAGCGGAACGCGCGGTGGCAACACACGCGGAAAAATGTCCTGCCTATCAGTCGGTCAAGAACTGCATCCGTTGCACGTGGGAACTGACGTACGCCGAGTGAGCGTACGCGTCAGCAGCAGCCCGAGTAGTTTGCACCGCTATTTGAGATTGCGCTTTTCGTAGTCCGTTGGGCGCAGGTTTCGTAACCCGCAGCGTCAGTGTTGATGTTGCGCTATTCGGCGGCTGGCAGAGACAGACAGGTCAAATTTGTCCCGTTTTTCGTAACCCGAAGCGTTAGCGAGGGGGAGTTGGTGTACCAACGTAGATAATTCCCTCGCTCACGCTTCGGGTTCCGACTGAGAAAACGCGCAACATCAAAAGGCGTCAGCATCGACGCAAGTTATCCCTCGCTTACGCTTCGGGTTCCGATTGAGGCGATGCGCAACTTCAGAACCTACGCTCCGGGTTCCAATTGAGGCGAACGCGCAACTTTACAAAAGGTCAGGGAGTCACGGTTAGCGCACCCAACGCAGGTCATTCACTCGCTTACGCGCCGGGTTTCGATTGTTGCGCTGGTGCAACTTCATAACACAGGTACCAGGGATAGCCTCGTTCGACAGCTCGTCGGTCGGGTGATTTGCCGGGCCGTCCCGGCAGCAGCGTTTGAGGGTCCACGGCGCCTGCGGGGAATTGATTCATGTTCCGCTGTTGATCCTCTTCTCGCAGAAAGAAAGCGCGCCGCAGGTAGGCGCCCGATTTCGGGCAGAGCGGTGCATCTGCCACGAGGGTCGAGTAGCCGAAGAGGATTCCCGAGTCGCTGACCCTGAGGCGTTTGCGGCGTGACGGGACTCGCACGTACGCTACGCGGACGAAGTCCAGGGTCTCGATGGGGTGCAGCCAACAAATACTGCGCTCGTAGCCGAGCTTCCCTGGCGGCGGCCATTGGTGCAGTTTTTCTCGATCGATGAGTGCGACAATTTCGCTGCTTCCGTCCGGACGGTCGATTTTCCGCCATTTCATGGTTGTACCTCCTCTTGCTGTTCCTGTCCGCTTCTCTCTATTCTATTTGCCTCCCGGAGCCGAAACTCCGATCTCTTACTTTTTGACGCCGCTGACCAGGGCCGAGTTCCATCTCGGCGGCGGCTCTCCCGCGACGTGTTTTGGCGTCGTTTGCCAGCTGCAAACCGAGAAAACTGTGGTGGCTGAGCAGGAAGGGTGAAGTTCCGCAGCGGCCGGATGCCGCGGCAGGTTTCAGATTCAGTTCCGCGGTAGGACACTTAGGAGCGTACAGGCAGATGTCCCAGAGTCACGAAATTGCTTCGGCAGCCGCGGCGCAGATCGAGGTCCACTACGAGCAGCGCATCGCCGATCAGACAACTAAGGAGGCAGAGTTGCTAAGGTGGGACCGCAGGCTCGCTCACCTCCGGGTTTTGTTGTTTGTGATGGTGTTGGGCAGCGTGTTGTGGGGCTTGTCGGTTGCAGAATCCAGGATGTTCTTTAGCGCTGCCGCTGTTTTTTTTGTCGTATTCGTGATCGCGGTTAGCAGGCACGACAGACTTTGGCGACAGCTGCGAGAGGTACGCCAGCTGCGCAAGTTGGCTCGCCAGGGACTTGCCCGTCAACGGCGGCAATGGGATCAGCTACCGGTGTGGGAGCCGGAGGTTCCTGCGGAGTGGGAGGCGGCAGCACTCGACCTTGACCTGTTCGGACACGCGTCGGTGTTTCAGCTGGTGGGCGCGGTCGGCACGCCCATTGGACGGCGGACGTTGCGCGATTGGATGATGGGTTCACCCCAGCCTGCCGAAATCCGCCACCGCCAGGAGGCCGTTGCGGAGCTGGCTGCTCAGCGAGATCTGCGAGAACGGTTTCAGCTGCTGGGTAGTCTTGTCACAGCGAGTGAAACAGGAATCGAACGTTTCATCGACTGGGCCGAAGCCGAGCCGTGGCTGCTGCGCCGGCAGTGGTTGCTGTGGACATGCCGCATTTCGCCGTTGTTGCTTGCCGCTGTCCTGCTGCTGAGCGTGATGGGCGTCATCCCACCGCTGCCGGGAACGTTGGCATGTACCGGCTTATTGATGTTCCACTGTCTGCTGAGTGTCTTCTTTACGGCGACCGTCCACGACCTGTTCCGCACCGTCTCGACGCGAAATGGGGAAGCAGCCAAATACCTGGAAATGCTGGAGCTGATTTGCAGCGCGAGCCTTGTGGCTCCGAAGCTCGCTGGACTCCAAGCCGAGCTGCAGCAGAGCGATGTGCTGGCGCGGTTCCGCGAGTTGCGTCGCCTGATGGTGCTCGCCAATATCTCGCATTCGCCCATGATGTTCCTGTTGGTCTATATGCCGCTTCAGATTCTGTTGCTATGGGACTTTCATGTGCTCTGGAGGCTGGAGCTCTGGCAACAGCGCAGTCGGCAGTACATCAGGCCATGCTTCGCCACGCTAGGGCAATTCGAGGCGCTCGCTGGCCTGGCGACCTTGGCCGACGAGCACCCTTCTTGGCAGTTTCCGCGCGTCGATGAAGCTCTCGATACGGTCATCGGCACAGGAGTCGGGCATCCGTTGCTGCCGCAGAGTGCTTGCGTGAGAAACGACGTCGAGGTCGGCCCGGTGGGGACTTTCCTGCTTGTTACAGGTTCCAACATGTCGGGCAAAAGCACGTTGCTGAGGTCGATTGGCACCAATGCGCTACTCGCCATGACCGGAGCGCCGGTCTGCGCCCGCGGCTGGTCGATGCCGCCGGTGAAAATCGAGACGAGTATGCGGATTCGCGATTCTCTGGCTGACGGTGTCTCGTTCTTCATGGCCGAACTGCGGCGGTTGAAGGAGATCGTGGACCTTGCCAAAGCGCTCTCAGACCGTCGTGACTGTCGTTTGCTTTTTCTGCTCGATGAGATCTTGCAAGGGACGAATTCACGTGAGCGGCACATTGCGGTACAGCGGGTGGTGCACCACCTGCTTGAATGCCGAGCACTGGGAGCTATTTCGACGCACGATGTCGAGTTAGCTGCCAGCCCTGGGCTTGTGGACGCGTGCCGGGCCGTCCACTTTCGCGAATCGTTAGACGACGACGGCGCGCAGAATACGATGTCCTTCGACTACATGATGCGCGAGGGTGTGGCCACGACGACGAACGCTCTGAAGCTGCTCGCCTTCGTGGGCTTGGACGAGTGAGCCAAGCGTAGAGGAGGGCAGGGTGGTCAACGCCGTTAACCCGAATTATTCATGAGCGATCTGCTGCGAGGTCGTAAGTCCATCCGTGGCTTCGTCATGCTTCACAATTCTCCCTCGACGTATTGCTTCAATACGCCTGCGGAAGAATTGCTCGCCTTCCTTGCCACGAACGTACTTACAACCTCTCGCCACGATCTTCATGAATAATCCGGGTTAATGCTGCAAGAAGTCCTTAGCGGTGCTCTGAGTGCGCTTTCCGCACAATCGTAACCCGAAGCGTCAGCGAGGTGGTGCAGCTTTTAAGTTAGTGCGTGACTTCGTCTTTCGTCACTCTCCCCTTGGGGCCCCTTGGGGAGAGTCGGCCCGAAGGGCCGGAGAGGGGGGCGCACCCCGGGGGCTACGCGTCGGTTTCGCTGGGGAACCGTGGGCTAACGCCCAGCGGCTGATTTGCAGCGGAGCCGAACTCGCCAGAGGTAGCCGAACTCGCCAGAGGTAGGCGAACTCGCCAGAGTTTGGCGGACTGCGATTCGTCCAAATTCTGGCGAATTCGGCTACAAGAAGTCCTTAACGGTCTGAGTTGCGGTTTCCGCACAATCGTAACCCGAAGCGTAAGCGAGGGAGTGATTTGCGTCGGTACATCAACTCCCCCTCGCTGACGCTTCGGGTTACGAAAGACGCGACGAATTCGACGTCTTGTCACTGGGGAAAGGCGAAAGGCGCAACTTCAAAACTAACGCCTGGTGGCATGTCCAAGTCCAAGCTTGCGGGTAGCCGAACTCGCCAGAGTTTGGCGGACTGCCGATTCGTCCAAAGTCTGGCGACTTCGGCTACTGCCACAATTGAGCTTGACGCACTAGGCACCGCGCCCCAGGCGCGACGTCTCGAGCAGCAGAAAACAGATAACATCCCTTGACGTGTACGGTGCTGGCGGGGCCAACGCGGAGAAGCGACAACGGGTCAAGCCCAATCTTGCTTTGCTCTAACATGCGAACGACGAAAGACTTTTGTCAATTGAGGCGTAATGTTGACCCCTCAATAGGGCCTCATTATAATTCCGCACCGTAATCCGCTGGCAGACAGAGCAGGGACAGGAGACACGGGTGTCGTTCGCATCGTCGCATGACGCGAAGGAGCAGATTCGCCAGGCGATTGACATCGTCGAGTTAGTGGGCTCGTACCTCCCGTTGCGGCGGCAGGGCCGGGCTTACGTGGGGACCTGTCCTTGGCACAATGACACCCGGCCCAGCCTGCAGGTTAATCCCGAGCGGCAGAGCTGGAAGTGCTGGGTCTGCGACATTGGCGGCGACGTTTTCAGCTTCGTTATGCAGCGCGAGCAGGTCGATTTCCGCGAAGCGCTCGAGTTGTTGGCGGATCGGGCGGGAGTCGAGCTCGCGCGGGGCCAGCCGACCAAGCCGGGCGATCCCCGCGACAAGAAAACACTCTACGAGGCTGTCGGCTGGGCCAACCAGCAGTTCAAGACCTGTCTCGAGCAAGCCCCAGAGGCAGAAGTCGCCCGCAACTACTTCGACCAACGGGCAATCGATGCCCGCAGCCGCAGCCGCTTCCAGCTAGGATTCGCTCCCAATCACTGGCAGTGGCTGCTCGATCGAGCCCGGTCGAGCTCGTTTGCGCCGGCGGTCTTGGAGTCGGCGGGACTGCTGGGACGCAGCTCACAGACCAACCGGCACTACGACCGCTTCAAAGGTCGAGTGATCTTCCCAATTTGTGACGTCCAGCGGCGTGTCATCGGTTTTGGCGGCCGAATTCTACCTGAGTTTGCCCAAGGGTCGGTTGCCAAGTACATCAATTCACCGGAAACACGTCTGTTCTCCAAAAGCGCCCACGTTTACGGCCTAGATCTCGCGCGAGACGCGATCAGCAAGTCGCGACGCGTCGTTGTCGTGGAGGGCTACACCGATGTCATCATGGCGCACCAGCACGGCCTAGAGAATTTTGTCGCCGTGCTTGGCACGGCCTTGGGTTCGCAGCACATTCAGCTGCTCAGGCGGTATGCCGACTCGATCACGTTGGTCTTGGACGGCGACGAAGCGGGCCAACGTCGGACGAACGAGGTGTTGGAGTTGTTCGTAGCCAGCGAAACCGATCTGCAGATCCTGACTTTGCCGGCCGGATACGACCCGTGTGATTTTGTCGCGGAGAAAGGCGCAGACGCGATGCGTGCGGCGCTGGATGCAGCCGACGATGTTTTCACCCACGCGGTGCGCACAAGAACGGCGGGTATCGACTTGGTACAGGATACCCATCGCGCCAATCAAGCTCTTGAGCAGTTGTTGAGTGTTATTGCCAAGGCTCCGCGACTGTCTCGCGAAACGAAGTCATCACGTCTGCTGCGTGAGCGGCAAATACTCTCCAGATTGGCACGCGAGTTCCATGTCGAGGAGGCGACACTTCGACAGCGGGTTGGTGAGTTGAGGAAGGCCGAGCCTGACCGTGTGCAGGCAAAGGCTGCCCCTTCCAGCGGCGTGTCGAATCGACTGCAGTTGGCTCCCGTCTATGTCGAACTGTTGGGAATCCTGGTCACCCATCCTGAGCTGGCTGAGTCGGTGTTGGACGAAATCGTGCTTACCGATCTACCTGACGAGCCGGTGCGAGCCATCTTGACCGCCTATCGGCAGCTGGTGGCGAAAGGAGAAGCAGCTGAATTCGTGCGCGTGATGGCGATGCTCGAAGATCCCGTCGAGAAGAAGCTCTTAGTTGACATCGACGAGGAGGCGGCGGTTAGGGAGCCATTGGCTCAAGAAGATGCTCTGGTCCGTCTGCGACGTTTGGTAGAAGATTTGCAGAATCGTGCTGATCAAGCCCAGCAACGTAAAGCGATTGCGGGACTTGACCAACAACTCTATTCAGAGGAGGAAGAAATAGAGATCCTTCACGATCTTGCTGAACGAGAGCGAAAACGACATCTCGTGGAGCAAGAGCGAAGGCGACAAGGTATTCCCGCACCCACGGATGGGTAGCTGCCTTGCTCGCCAATGTGTCCCTTGAAGCGCAGGAAAGCGCGGGAGGTACTGACACGTGGAAAGTCATGAACA
Source organism: Pirellulaceae bacterium (assembly GCA_965223305.1). Classification (GTDB taxonomy): domain Bacteria; phylum Planctomycetota; class Planctomycetia; order Pirellulales; family Pirellulaceae; genus CBDCWT01. The sequence goes on from CBDCWT010000084.1 coordinate 172,141, forward strand.
AGAACTGCAGCTCCTCGTTTCCAAAGGCAAGACCCAAGGTTATCTCACCTACGACGAAGTCAATGCCTATCTTCCAGACGAGGATGTCACTCCGGAGAAGCTGGACAATCTGTTGATTGCCCTCGAGGAAGTGGGTGTCGAGTTGGTTGATGAGGCGCCCGCTCCTTTTGAGGATACGGTGACCAGCAAGGCCCCCACTGCGGAGGAAGTGCAAACGGCCGCGGAAGCCGAGTCGACCGCTCGGGTTGCCGAGGAGTTGCCGAAGCTGAGCGACGACCCGATTCGTATGTATCTCAGCCAGATGGCGGAAATCCCCCTGCTCACTCGCGACGAGGAGATCTCGCTGGCCAAGAAGATCGAGGTCACCCGCAAGCGATTCCGCCGCACTCTGTTGAGTTGTGACTATGCCATGCGGCAGACCGTAGATACGCTGACCAAGGTCCACCGCGGCGAGTTGCCCTTTGACCGGACGATCAAGGTCTCTTTGACCGAGCAGCTGACCAAAGAGCAGATCTTGGCTCGGATGCCGCACAACTTGAGTACCCTCGAGTCGTTGCTGGACCAGAATCGGCAGAACTTCGCACGCTTGATCAAGAGGTCGACGACGCGCGAGCAGCGGCGCGAAATTCGCGCGTCGTTCTTGCGCGGAAGGAGGAAGTGCCTGCAGCTCGTGGAGGAGCTGAGCCTCCGGACGAGGCGTGTCCAGCCGCTCATGGCTCGGCTGGAAGAGATCTCGCAACGGATGACTGAGATTCGTCGCCGGCTCGATACGCTCGAGGCCGACACGATCTTCGACGACGAGCGTGCCAACCTGCGGCGGGAGTTGCGAGATCTGATGATGTTGGCGCAGGAGAGCCCCAGGGGGTTAAGAACGCGCTGTGACACGGTGCGCAAGCAATTCGCAGAGTACGAGTTGGTGAAGCGGCAGCTGTCCAGTGGCAATCTTCGCCTGGTCGTCTCGATCGCGAAAAAATACCGCAATCGGGGGCTCAGCTTCCTGGATCTGATTCAGGAGGGGAACACCGGACTCATGAGGGCGGTCGACAAGTATGAGTACCGCCGCGGTTTCAAGTTCTCGACCTACGCCACCTGGTGGATCCGGCAGGCGATTACTCGAGCTATCGCGGATCAGGCACGTACGATCCGGATTCCGGTACATATGATTGACGTCCTCTCGAAGTTGCGCAATATTCAGAAGAGGCTGCAGCAGGAGATGCGGCGCGAGCCGACCGTCGAGGAAATTGCTCTCCGGGCCGACATCGGCGTCGAGGAGGTAAAACGGGTCCTCGACATCGGCCGGCACCCTGTGAGCCTTGATCGTCCAGTGGGAGAAGGCGATGATTGCAGTTTCGGCGAGCTGATCCAAGACGTCGAGCAGGATAACCCGGTTCGCAACGCCAGCAATGGAATACTCCGAGACAAAATCGAAGGTTTGCTCAAGACGCTCACCTATCGTGAGCGCGAAATCGTTCGCCTTCGTTACGGCTTGGGTGACGGCTACACTTATACGCTCGAAGAGGTGGGACGCATTTTCAAGGTTACTCGCGAGCGAGTACGACAGATCGAGGCGAAAGCCCTCCGCAAATTGCAGCACCCGGTGCGGAGCTGCCAGTTGGAGGGCTTTTTGCGTAGCGTCGCTGGATGACCCGACGCCGTTGGCCCAAGCCCAACCCGCTCGGTCAATTTCGTTGAGATTCACAACCGCCGGTCTTCAGACCGGCGGTTTTCTTTTGGCCTGCCCCCGCCGCAGGATTTCTTTCCTTCCCAGATTCTGTGGTCACGACCTAACGCTAAGGAGCTGATTCAACCTATGGCTATTTCCGCAGATGCTCTGCGTGAACTGCACCGCATTCACCGGCAGCTGACCGATCTTCGCGAGCGGCTTGAAAAAGGACCCAACCAAATACGTGCTGCGGAGGCCGGCATCGCGCGATTCCAGACAACGCTAGATGGGATTCGCGAGGACCTGAAACGGGCCAAGATACAAGGCGATGAGCGCCAGTTGCAGCTGAAGGAGCGCGAGTCACGGATCAGCGACCTCCAAGGCAAATTGAATACGGCTGCCAGCAACCGCGAGTACCAAGCGCTGAAGGAGCAGATCGCCGCCGACGAGCAGGCCAACAGCGTGCTGGAAGACGAAATCCTCGAAGGACTCGAGAAGATCGACGAACTGACCGAGAAAGTCAAAACCGCCGAAGAGAATCTGAATCGGGCGGCCGCAGAGGCCGCGAAGGTCAAGCAGCGAGTGGAGGGCGAGCGGGCAGGACTCGAAACCGAGCATGGTCGTGTTGAGCAGGCACTCCAGGGTGCAGAACAGGCCTTGCCAGCCGACTTTAAGGTGGAGTATCAGCGGATCGCACAGGCTCGTGGCGAAGACGCCTTGGCTCAGGTCGACGCCGAAGTGTGCGGCAGTTGCTTTCAGACCCTCACCGCACAGATGATGAACGAACTCTATCTAGGCAAACCAGTTGCTTGCAAGAACTGCGGAGCGCTCCTCTACCTGAAGGAAGGAAGGTCAGTAGGATCTTGAGTTAAGGAGTCGCCCAACAATAAGTTGCCGGTAATTGTACCACTCGCCCTGCCCCTCTTATTCTCGCTGCGCGGGGCAGGGGAGAGAGGCAGGAGTCGGCCACTTATCGCTGTGCAGCGCCTATGTATCTTTACACGTTGGCCCGTTTCGCTCAGAATGACCGGACAAGCCTGAGAAAACATCGGCGACCTCCAGCCTGAGGAAACAGGGTTCGGAGGTCGTCTTTTTGTCTTGTGCCGGGAGCAATGCTATGTCCGATCTCATTCCAATGACTCAAGACGGATACAACAAAATCAAGGCCGAAATCGAGCGGTTGGAACGCGAGGAGATGCCCAAGATCGCCGAGAAGATCGCCGCGGCTCGAGACGAGGGCGACCTCAAAGAAAATGCTGAATATCACGGCCAACGAGAACGGCAAGGAATGCTGCAAGCAAAAATCAACCTGCTCAAAGACAAGCTTGCGCGGGGCTCGATCGTCGACGTATCGAAGTTGCCGAAAGACGAGGTGTCCTTCGGAGCAACCGTGAAGGTCAAAGATGTCGATTTCGATGATGAAGAGCTATTCACTCTCGTCGGCGCTGGAGAGGAAGACTACGACACTGGCAAGATCCTGGTGACGAGTCCCATCGGTCAAGGACTGCTGGGCAAGAAAGTTGGCCAGGTGGCGGAGATCGATGTGCCCAAAGGCACGCTGAAGTTCGAGATTCTCGAGATCGAATACGACTTTTGACGCGGCTCAACCGCTACTTCGGCACAAAGTCATCTTCCTCGCTGAGTGATGTGGCCAACGCTGCCAGCAGCTCTGCTGCCCGGTCGATGTCTTCCAAAGAGATTGTCTCGACGGCGCTGTGCATATATCGATTTGGGATGCTGACCAGTCCCGTGGCCACTCCGGCTCGGTTTATCTGTAGCGTGTTGGCATCGTTTGGCGTCGCTCGGCCGATCGCCGCTGGCTGGCAGGAAATCTCCTCTCGCTCACAGAGGTCGAACAGCCGCTGGGTGACGACCGGATTCATGTTGGGGCCGCGGAAAATCACCGGCCCGCCACCGACCTGGATCTCTCCCTGCTGGCGCTTGTCAATGGTCGGGCAGTCGGTGGCGTGAGTCACATCGACCGCGACCGCCACATGCGGGTCGATTCCATACGCGCTCGTGCGGGCGCCCCGCAAGCCGATCTCCTCCTGGACCGTCGAGACGGCGTAGAGCGTGCAGCGCAGAGGACTGGCTGCAGCCCGGCGAAAAGCCTCCATCACCACCCACAGTCCGGTGCGGTTGTCCATACCCGGCGCGTTGGCCAGGTTGTTGAGCAACGGCTGAAAACCGAGCTCGAGCGTGACCGCATCCCCAATGCGGACGTACTCGGCGGCTTGGTCTCTGTCCTGGGCGCCGATGTCAAGCCACAGCTCTTCGAGCTTCACTCCTTGCTTTCGTTCCTCGTCCTTGAGCAAGTGAATCGGCTTGCGGGCAATGACAGCCGCCAAGGGACCGCGGTCGGTCCAAACCGTCATCCGCTGGCCGATCAACTGGATCGGGTCCCAACCACCGATGGGCTGCGTGTATAGAAATCCCGCCTCATCAATCTGAGTGATCAGCAGCCCAATCTGGTCGCAATGTCCCGCCAGCATGACCCGCAACGGGCTGCCGGGATTCTTGACAGCGATCAAGTTCCCGTGCACATCGGCAATCAAGTCGTCTGCAAAGTCGGTGATATACTCGCGGACAACCTGCTGAATCGTTGCTTCGTAGCCCGACGGACTCGGCGTGCTTAGCAGCCGCTGCAGGAATTCAAGCGCGGAGTCTTGCATCAATCGACTACAGCTGTCCTTTCAGAGCGCTCAACGCCTGCTCGTAACTGGGCTCGTCAGTCACTTCGGGGACCGTCTCGGCGTGAACGACCTTGCCGTCGGCATCCAGTACAAAGACGGCGCGTGCTAGCAACTTCAGCTCTTCAATCAACACTCCCCAGCCCGTGCCGAACGCTCGGTCCTGATAGTCGCTGCCGACTTTCATGTTTTGTATGTCCTCGGCTCCGCAGAACCGGTTCATCGCGAACGGCAGGTCCAAGCTGATGGTCAGCGCGTTGACGCGATCGCCCAGCTCGGCCAACTGCTGGTTAAAATGCTTGGTCTGTGTCTGGCAGACGGGCGTGTCCAACGACGGGACCACGCTGATAATAGATGGCTTGCCTTTTAGATCGGCCAGCGAAACGGTGTGCAAGCCATCACTGAAGTAGTGAACGCAGAAGTCGGGGGCCGCTTGGCCAAGCTGAACCGCGTTACCGGCCAGCGTCAGTGGATTTCCTTTGAACGTGACAGCACCGCTGCGTGACATAGTTGCTCTTCCTTTCGAGTCGTTCGGATTGCCGCGGCCCCCAACGTCAGAGACCGGGACCAGCTTCACGAACCCGGCCAAACGGCTCGGGCAGGCAGTAGTATCTCGGCGGTGTCGGTGCGGTTCAAGGGGGTGGCGGATTGGATGCACCGCAAGTGCAAGACGACGCGGGCTCGAAACACGAAGTTCGTGAGGGCAAGGTTCGGGAGGGCGAGGTTCGGAAGGGCAAGGTTCGGAAGGGCAAGGTTCGGAAGGGCAAGGTTCGGGAGGGCGAGGCTCCCGCCGAGCCGAGGACATTGGAGTGATGCTTACGGTAAAACCGTGGGCTAACGCCCAGCGGCTGATTTTGTGTCACGAAATGCCGAGTCACACACTCCTACTACAACAAGCGCTCGGGAGGGCGAGGCTCCTGCCGAGCCGAAGAAGGGCCGAACCACCACATCGCCGGCCAACCATCTACTGTGGCGCGCTACACGACGCGGACCCGATTGTCGATCCAACGGACCCCATCGACGCGCAACAAGGTCTCTTGCGCCATCTGCTTGTGAAAGTAGCTGTCAACGGTTCCTTCCACAACCACGCAATCGTCACTGGCTTTGACCCGCAGCCGGCGGTCGGCAAGATAGGGGCTCGTCACGACGGCGGAATCAACTCTTTCTGCTAGAGTCTTCATTAGTTGTTGAACCTGCGCAAGGGATGAGAACCGAGGCGTAGGTTTGGATTCGGCGAGAATGCCGAACAGTCTGAAAGACGACTCCACAGAAACTGGGAAAAGCGAAGCGGATTCGGCGCGTTTGCCGAATGCACCAGTCGCACCGGTCTATTCCGCCAACCACCACTCGTCCAGCAGGTTGGTCATCCGGCGGTGTATCCCAGCTTGTCGAGCGGCCAAGTTGGTTTGCTCGTGGGGATCGGCGAGTATATCAAACAGCTCGACGTCGGCGTCGGGTTCGCGGTTCGGGTGCGGCACGATCAGCTTCCAGCGCCCTTCGATCATCCAGCGATAACGGAGGCTGGCCGCCGGGTCCGCCATATCTTGAATGTCGTGCTCGAAGATCTCGCCGTAGATCGCCTGTCGCGCCGCGACCGCCTGACGATCCAGTAGGTTGATTCCCTGCATCCGCCGCGGCCTTTCCAGCCCTGCCGCCGCCAAGACGGTCGGGGCAAGGTCGATCGAACTGACCGGGTGCTCGCGATCGATGTGCGGATCGATGTGACCCGGCCAGCGGAACATGATCGGTGTGCGGATCCCGCCATCGTATTGCGATCGTTTCGAGCGCGGCGCGTAGGCACTACGGTCAGTACGGTTAATCCAGCCGTTGTCGGTGACATAAACAACCAGTGTCTCCGCGGCTAGCCGCTTGGTGTGCAGGTAGCTGATCAGCTGCCCGACCGTCTCATCGAACCACTCGCACATGGCCCAGTACTTGGCGATCGGAAGGTGGGGAGTCTGAGACCTGTATTTGTCGAGCAGGCGGCGGGGAGGGTTGTGCGGTGTATGCGGCAGAAACGGCGCGTAGAAGACAAAAAACGGCCTCTCTGCTTGCTGGCAGGTTTCGATGAACCGAAAGACCGGATCGAGGCCCTCTCGGCCAATCACTAAACCGTTGTCTCCGTGGCGACCGCCACGTGTCCGATCTCCGTGGGTCATCCCGTGTGTGAATCCGCCGCGCTGGAAGCTGCCCTCCCACCACTTCCCTGACTGGTGACTCAAGTAGTCTTCCGCCTTGAGCAGCTCGGGCAACTTCGGCACACGGTCGATGTGACTGATGTACTGGATCCGCCGCCGCAGGTAGCGAGGGTCCCGCCGCTGGGCGGCCTTTGACTCGTGCGCCAGGTCTGGCGGCGGTGGTGGGTCATTTCCCACGATTCGATGTTGGTGCGGGTAAAGGCCGGAGATGATCGTTGCCAGCGAAGGGCGGCAGAGGCTGTCCGGCACGTAGCCCCGGGTGAAGGTCAGCGATTCACGGGCGAGTTGGTCGAGATGCGGTGTTTCAATGTGCTCGTGGCCCATGAATCCGTAGTCGGTCCAAGCCTGATCGTCGGAAACCACCAGCACGACGTTGGGTGGCGCCGCGGTCGCCACGGAGGCCAGTAACAGCAGCAGAGAGAAGGGCACGTGGCGATTTGTCATGGCGCTCTCGTGTGGCGGCGGCCACGATGAACTGGAGTTTTCGATTCGCTTCGCCAAGCGCCAGCGGGGATCCACTCGGCTCAACACGCAAAGCAAAGTAGGCCGAAACAAGCGGCGCAAAAAGCTGTCTATCAGCGGATGACTTCTTCGCCGCGCCGTTCCGGCACCGCAAAACATAGCCCACCCGGTGTTGTCGGAATGGCGGTCACGTCAGGCGAGAAGTCAGCATCGGTCCCGCCGCTAGTTCCGGCCCACGGGTCATCGGCGGCGCCCCACTGTACAAGGATCCTCCGCCACTTGCCACTGGCCGCACGCCGGCTGTACGCTTGAAACTGCGGAGTCGGTTTTAAGGGCCAGCAGCCACAAACACGCGATTGAGATATGGACATCCCTGAGAGCAAGGCGGTGGTAGTAGACCGTTTACAGGCGGTGATACGTCAGTATTGGGGGTTCGACGCGTTCCTGCCGCTGCAACTCGAAGCGATGCAGTCCGTGATGGAAAACCAAGACTCGGTGGTGGTATTGCCGACCGGTGGCGGAAAATCCCTGTGTTTTCAAGCACCGGCGATGTGCAGCACAGGCCTGGCCCTGGTCGTGTCGCCGCTGATATCCCTGATGAAGGACCAGGTCGATACGCTGCGCAACATAGGTGTCCCGGCCGCCTATGTTAACAGCACGTTGTCGTACCAGGAGCGGCGTGACGTCGCTGAGTCGATTCGTAGCGGACGCACCCGCCTTCTCTATATCGCCCCAGAGCGGCTGCTGGCAGACCGCACGCTGGCGTTTCTCCAGAGCCAGCAGCTGTCGCTGATCGCCATTGACGAGGCTCACTGCATCAGTGCCTGGGGACACGACTTTCGACCGGAGTACCGCGGATTGAGCGTGTTGAGAGAGCGATTTTCCGAAGTCGGGATTCACGCCTACACGGCAACGGCAACGCCACGAGTTAGGGCAGATATTGCTGCTCAGCTCTCGCTCCAGCAACCAAGATACTTGATCGGCTCATTCGACCGATCCAATCTGGTGTACAAGATCCAACCGCGCGCGCAGTTGCTACAGCAGATCCGCAGTGTCATCGACCGGCACCCTGGCGAGTCGGGAGTGATTTATTGCATCACGCGGAAGGAGGTCGAACAGACATGTGACAAGCTGAACGAGTTGGGAGTCCGTGCTCGGGCATACCATGCAGGCTTGGACGATGCGACGCGGCGCAGCAGTCAGGATGCATTCATGGAAGACCGCATCGACACGATTGTGGCGACGGTCGCCTTTGGAATGGGGATCGACAAACCAGACGTCCGCTATGTGATTCATGCGGGCATGCCGAAGTCGCTGGAGAACTACCAGCAGGAGAGTGGGCGTGCCGGCCGCGATGGCTTGGAAGCCGAGTGCTGCCTGTTCTTCTCGGGACACGACTTCCACACGTGGAAACGCATCGTCGACGACTCCGAGACTTCCGCGCGGCAGGGCAGCCTCGATTCGCTCAATGCAATGTGGGACTTTTGCAACAGTGTCGTCTGTCGTCACCGGGGGCTCGTCGAGCACTTCGGTCAACAGCTTGAGCGGGAGTCATGCGGCGCCTGCGATGTCTGTTTGGGTGAGCTGGATCAGGTGGAGGAGCCGCTGCTGGTGGCACAGAAGATCGTCTCCTGTGTCGTGCGGCTGAATCAGCAGTTCGGGGGTGATTACACCGCCAAAGTGCTAGCCGGGTCGAACGACGCGGCCGTGCTGCAACGTGGACACGATAGCCTTAGTACGTGGGGTTTGCTCGCCGACCAACAGAAACGGACCATACGCGGTTGGATCGAGCAACTGGTTGGCCAAGGATTCTTGGAGAAGGTGGGAGATTACAACGTGCTGCAAGTGACCGCGACTGGTCGCCAGTTGCTACAGGGGGAAGCCGTTCCTCGCCTGCTAAAGCCTGTCAAGCAGCTGCGACGGCGCGTTGCCGCTCCCCATATTGACTCGTGGAACGGCGTCGATCGCGGGCTGTTCGATAGACTGCGGCAGGTCCGTACCGCCAAGGCTCAGGAACGCCAATTGCCTCCCTACATGATTTTCGATGATGTCGCGCTCCGCGACATGGCTCGACGTCGCCCCACCACCTTGGCCGGGTTTCATGCGGTGCGTGGCGTCGGAGAAAAGAAACTAGCTGACTTCGGAGACGAGTTCGTCGAGTCGATACGCGAGTATTGCCATGAACACAGTTTGGAGACGGATCGAGAAAGTTGAGCTGGGCGTGGCAGGGCGGCGGCGAGCGTGGGTCGGCTGGTCTCGACCCAAACACCAGCCGAGCCGCGTTAGCAGCCGGTTTTCAAAGTCCTCGCGCCGTGTGCAAGTTTTTCACTCTGGCTCTTTCCCCCTCATCCGGCCCTCGGCCACCTTCTCCCCGGCGGGGAGAAGGGACGAGAGAGGTAGCCGAACTCGCCAGAGTTTGGCGGACTGCCGATTTGTCCAAATTCTGGCGAATTCGGCTACAAACAGGCGGCAGCATTTGATCAGGTAAGCTGTCTTCGTGCACTCTCGGGCCACAAATCAGCCGGAATGCGTTAGCATCCGGTTAGTGCGTGATTTCGTCTTTCGTCACTCTCCCCTTGGGGCCCTTGGGGAGAGTCGGCCCGAAGGGCCGGAGAGGGAGAGCCCTCCCCGGACACTACGCGTCGGTTTCGCTGGGGAACCGTGGGCTAACGCCCAGCGGCTGATTTGGACGTAGCCGAACTCGCCAGAGTTTGGCGGACGGCCACCGGCAACCTGGCGTTCCTGCCCCCCGTGCGACGTCTCTTGACGCGGCCTGTGAGGGCAACTACTATCCCGCGCCATGTCTATTCACCGAGCACTGCTAGCGGTTGTATTGTCGGCCAGCGCCGTAGCGGTCGCTGCCGACATACCGATGACGTCAAGCATGAGTCTGCTGGTGCTGCGCAACGGATACGTGTTACACGGTCAGATCGTCCCGCTGGGAGACCATTATTTAGTTGTGCAAAGTGACGCGGATCAAATCCGCATTCCTGTCGGGCGAGTCGAAATGGTCTGCAGCACGCTTGAAGAGGCCTACCTTCGCAAACGGGACGTAATTGCTAGGGGAGACGTGCGATCCCATCTCGTCTTGGCCGGCTGGTGCCTCCGCCACCGCCTGCACGCGCGAGCTGCCGATCAAATCCTGGCCGCCTATGCCATCGACCCTGGCAATCCAAGAATCGTGCCGCTTAAAAAACAACTGCAGTCAGCGTCTCGACCTAGCCAAGCTGGTCCGAGCGAGCCAGCGACACCCCCTAGCCAGCTCGCTCTCCCTGCACCAGCAGCTCGGCTCACCAGCGAGTCGATCCAGCAGTTCACCGGGCACGTTCAGCCGCTTCTGCTGAATCGCTGCGCCAGCGGGGCCTGCCACAGCGGCGGTTCGATGACTGCGTTCAAGCTGTCTCGGCCCCCAGTCGGGCAGCCTGTATCGAGCCGGCTAACCCAGCGAAATCTTCTGACTGTGTTGCAGCACGTGCACCAACACTCACCGTCTGAGAGCCCGCTCCTGACCGTCCCCCGGCGACCGCACGGAGGCCTGGACCAACCCGTCCTCGGGGCGGCAGACATCGCTCAAATCAGAGTGCTGCTGAAGTGGATTCGGGAGTTACCGGACAGCAGCCAAAGTCAGCCGCCGTCCGCTCATCCGCCGGACCCGGACACCCTACTGCAGCGAGCCGATCGGAGCCCGCCGCCGGGACCTGCAAAGCAGACTCCGGACGCTCACAACGGAGAGGCTGACGAGTACGTCCCACGCGATCCATTTGATGCGGAAGTCTTCAACCGGCAGTAGAGACCTACTGTTGAACTCCTCCCGAGGTCGCCTGTCCGCTCGTTAAGCGGCGGGGCGGACCTCACGGTGCGCAGAGCACCATGCCTTCCACCAAGCGAGTGGCCGTCACGTGCAGCAGCTGTCCGCACTGTTGTTCGCTTCCGGACAGCTCGACAGGTGCGTAACGGCTGCTGGTTCCGTTCAGTCGCTTGGCTTGGCCAGGAACCGGCGACTCGGCAAGAACCTGTAGTTGGCGTCCGACTAGCCGCTGAAAGTAGCGCCGCCGGAGCTCAGCCTCTAGTTCCTTGAGTTGCTGTTGTCTGGCAGACTTGATGCGTTTGGGAATGGCGTCTCGATAGCCAGCGGCCGGCGTGCCTCGCCGTGGGCTGAACGGAAAGATGTGGATCTTGGAAAAACCGACTTGCCTCACGACGTCGAGAGTCGCCTGAAAGTCATCGTCGGTCTCTCCGGGAAAGCCGACGATGACGTCGGTGGTCAGCGCTGGATTGTCCAGCTCGCGCGCGGCCAGCGCGCAGCGATCCACAAATCGCCGTGCTCCCCAACGCCGTTTCATTCGTCGGAGAATGCGGTCAGAGCCGCTCTGGAGGCAGATGTGCAAGTGTGGGCAGACTTTGGCGGCGTGCTGGGCCATCGCCTGCAGCAGCTCTCGAGTTACTTCGGTGGCTTCGATGCTGGAAAGCCGCAGACGGAACTCTCCTGGGACGGCGGCAATCATCTCCACGAGATCGGCTAGGCGGACCCAGTCGGCCTTCGGCCTACCGCGGTTCCAGTCGACGCCATAGTGACCAAGATGAACGCCGGTGAGCACAATCTCGCGGTAGCCGTTTGCTACTAGTCGGCCGACCTCGGCCAGGATGTCCGAAACCGGTCGGCTCTGCAGCTGTGGGCGAACATGGGGAATGATGCAGTAACTGCACCGCAGCAGGCAACCATCTTGAACTTTGACATACGCGCGGTGGCGGTTGCCAAACTGGGAAATCCCGGTGGGAATGTCCACGACACCGAAGCGGCCCAGCATGTCGGGCAGCTCGCGTTTGTCGGTGACGACTTCGGCAACTCCGGGCAGAGCTGCTACTTCGTCGGGGGCGCGCGTCGCGTAGCAGCCCATCACCAAGATGCGGGCCTCGGGGTTCTCCCGGGCGACGCGACGGATCATCTGCCGGCTCTTGGCGTCTCCCTCGTTGGTGACTGTGCAGGTATTGACGACACAGAGGTCCGCCGGTTCATCGGAAGCGGCGTCTCGGTACCCGGCACCGAGCAATCCCTCGCGCACAAATTGGGTCTCATACTGGTTGACTTTGCAGCCCAGTGTCAGAGTCTTGAGGCGAGCTGGCATATAGGAGAATTTCTTGTAGCCGAACTCGCCAGAGTTTGGTGGACTGCCGATTCGTCCAAATTCTGGCGAATTTGGCTACGATCGGATAGCGGCGGAATATCGGCAGCTTATCGTCTTCGCATCACTTTACTCGGGCGAGACCGCTTCTATTGTAGCGGACATCGAGCCCTCGCACCGGGCGATCAAGATGTCACGACCAAATGCGAGAATCTGGTCGCGTTTTAGCTCGGCGTGCTCTCTGGTCGTGGTCAGGCAAACCGCACGTCCGGCAGTATCCACCTCCACGGCGATCTGCATGCCTTTCTCGATCGGGTGGCCAAACAGCTGCTGCATCATGCGGATGACGTACTCGTAGGAATGATCATCGTCATCCCAGAGGATCACGCTAAAGCGAGGTTGGCGGCGAGGTTTCGAATGCGCCGCAGACCGCTGCTCGGTCACCGGCTGCTCAGCTACCAAGGTCTTCGATGTCATGGATCCTAGCTTCCATTTGAAATGGATGCCCTGGTCGTCCGATTCCTTCTTCGTACGGCCCAACGGATTGTCTCTTCGACAACAGACTGTGCGCTGATGCGATCCGTGCAGCCCAGCAAGGCTGGAGGGAACAACAAGCGGGAATAGTCCGAATTGGGCCCGCCTATTATATTGTACCGCTGGCCTTTTCCGAAAGGACGAATCATGCCAGGTTTTGCGGACTATTTGGAAACACACCGAGAGGCGCTTGAAGCTGATCTGTGCGAGCTTTTGCGGATCCCAAGTGTCAGTGCTGACAGTACGCATCGCCAAGACGTGCAACGTGCAGCGGACTGGTTGACCGACAAGTTCAACTCGCTGGGTCTGGCCACGGAGCAGCTGGAGACATCGGGAAATCCGGTCGTTTATGCCGAGTCGACGGCCGTCCCTGACCGACCAACCGTGTTGGTCTATGGTCACTATGATGTGCAACCCCCCGACCCGCTTGAGGAGTGGATTTCCCCGCCTTTCACGCCCACGCGGCGGGATGGGAACATCTACGCACGCGGTGCTACCGACGACAAGGGTCAGATGTTGACCCATGTCCTCTCGGCGCAGGCCTGGCTGCAAGCCGAACAGCAACTGCCGATCCAGCTCAAGTTCTTGATCGAAGGCGAAGAAGAGGTCGGCAGCCACGGGCTCAGCGAAATACTGGAGCCCCAGCGAGAGCGGCTGGCCTGTGATGCGGTCGTGATCAGCGACACGAGTCAATTCAGCCGCGGTCAGCCGGCAATCACCTATGGATTACGTGGCATTGCTTATTTCGAGCTGCAGATGACGGGTCCCAAACAGGATCTCCATTCAGGGTCATTTGGGGGAGCTGTCGCAAACCCACTTAACGCCTTGACGTCGGTGATGTCGGCGCTAATTGACGACCAAGGACGCATTCAAATCCCCCGTTTTTACGACGCTGTCCTGCCGCTCACCGACCGCGAGCGTGCGCAATTTGCAGCGCTTCCCTTTCGCGAATCTGCCTTCAAGTCACAGCTTGGCGTGGAGGCCCTTTCCGGGGAGGCCGGATTTTCTACGCTCGAGCGCCGCTGGGCGCGACCGACGTTCGACATTCACGGCCTCACCGGCGGCTATCAAGGCGAAGGCGGCAAAACCGTGTTGCCGGCTCGTGCCGCCGCCAAGTTCAGCTTTCGGCTGGTGCCCGACCAGGAGCCGGCAGCGGTTGCTGAAAGCCTGCGAGCTTTCCTCGAGTCGATTTGTCCCGTTGGTGTGCGCATGGAGTTGATTGATTTACATGGTGCCCCCGGATTTGTCGTGCCTCTGGACAGTCCTCACGTGACGGCCGCCGCGCGGGCCATTGAGCTGGGTTTCGGCAGGCCGCCGGTCTTTATCCGCGAGGGTGGCTCGATTCCGATTGCTGCTGAACTGTCCCGCCAGCTTGACGCAGACACCCTGCTGCTCGGATGGGGGTTGGACGATGATAACACCCACAGCCCCAACGAGAAATTCTGCCTGGCCGACTTTCACCGCGGCATCAAGTCAAGTGCCTATCTGTGGTCGGAACTTGCCAAGATTGACCTCAGCCGCCAGTGATCAGCGGCACTTCAAACTCTTAACCGGAATCGGCTCCTATGTTGGATCGTAAGTTCATCGTCGAGTACCGCGACCTGGTCGCAGAAAACTGCGCCAACCGCGGCGTCCAGGTCGAAGTGGCCAAGCTGGTTGAGCTGGAGACCGTTCGTCGAGCGAAATTGCAGGAAGTTCAACGATGGAACCAGCAGGCCAACGAGGTCTCGAAGTCGATTGGCAAAGCGAAAGACGACGCCGAGAGAGAAGCTCGCAAGGCAGAGGGCCGACAGCTTCGCGCGAAAAAAGACGATGCTCAAGGCGAACATGACCGCCTCGAAGCTGAGATTCTGGAAATCCAATCGTCGATTCCGAACATGTCTCATCCCAAGGCGCCCATCGGCCAAGACGACAAAGCGAATTTAGAGATCAAACGCGGCCGCTCGACGCCCCGTTCTTTCGAGTTCGAGCCACGGGATCATGTCGAGCTTGGTGAGCTGCAAGACCTGATCGACTTGGAAGGCGGCGCTCGTACGACGGGGCACGGATTCTACTTCTTCCGCAACGAAGCCGTTCTCCTGGAACTCGCGCTCCAGCAGTTCGCAATCGGGCGATTGATCGAAGAGGGTTTTACGCCGACCATCACTCCTGACCTGGCCAAGGACGAGATTTTGGAAGGCATTGGGTTTATTCCGCGCGGCCCGGAAACCCAGGTCTACAGCATTGAGGGCAGCGAGCTCAGTCTGGTGGGCACCTCGGAAATCACGTTGGGCGGGCTGTACTCGGGACAAACGCTTGATGCCGATCAACTACCGCTGAGAATCTGTGGGATCAGTCACTGCTTTCGGACCGAAGCTGGTGCGCACGGCAGGGCCACGCGGGGGGTTTATCGGGTACACCAGTTCACAAAAGTGGAGATGTTTGTCTATACCCTCCCCGAGCAGAGTGACGAAATGCACGACGACCTATGCGGGATCGAGTGCCAGCTGTTCGACGAGCTGGGTATCCCGTACCGCGTCGTCGACACAGCAACTGGGGACCTAGGTGGGCCCGCCTATCGAAAGTTCGACCTTGAAGCCTGGATGCCCGGCCGGGGCGAACGAGGGGAGTGGGGTGAGGTCACGAGCACTTCCAATTGCACCGACTATCAAGCGCGGCGGCTGAACGTGCGTTTCAAACGGAAAGGCGAGAAAGGTACGCAGGTTGCCCACACTCTCAACGGGACAGCGATCGCGGTCAGTCGGGCGATCATCGCCATTTTGGAGAATTATCAGCAGGCGGACGGGTCGATCGTCGTCCCGGAGGTCCTGCGGCCTTGGGTCGGCAAGGAGTTGATAAAGCGATCTTAGCGGATGGCTTCTCGCCTTGGGGGTAACTTGATGCGTCATTTCGTTTTCTTCACTCTCCCCTCGGGGAGAGTCGGCCCAAAGGGCCGGAGAGGGGGAACCGTGGGCTAACGCCCAGCGGCTGATTTGCAACGTAGCCGAACTCATCAGAGTTTGGCGGACTGCAAACCGTGTAACCGCTCGGGAGGGCGAGGCTCCTGCCGAGCCGTTTTTCCGCGTAACTGCATAAAGCGCAAGAGCTGCAGGACCGCCTTAGGCAAAGCGTGCTCAGGGGATGCGTTTCGGCGCAGACGTTCATGTCGCATGAGGAATTGCTCTCGCTAGTTGGTGCCGGCTGGACTACGCAGACGGTTCATGTCGCGGCAGTTCTGGGTGTCGCAGACATTCTCCGGGACGGAGAGGTCGGTTATCTCGACGTTGCCCACCGCGCGGGCGCGAATCAGGATGCGATGCATCGACTGCTGTTGGCTCTTTGCACGATTGGCGTGTGTGTGGAAACAGCCGACGATCGGTTTGCACTCACGCCGATGGGGCAGCTGTTGAGGGCTGACCACCCTCGCAGTGTCCGCGCCTGGGCACTTTGGTGGGGCATGCAGTTGTGGAGCGATTGGGCTGGCCTCTTGTCGACGGTGCGCACCGGGCGAAGCGCGCGCAGCCAAACATCGGGAGGTGACGGATTCCAGCAGCTGGAGCAGGACCAGGAGCGAGCGGAGGTGTTTCACGAGGCAATGGCACAGCTCTCTCGCTTGAGCGCCTGCGAGGTAGCGCGCAGGTACGACCTCTCTTCGTTCGCGACGGTCGTAGATGTCGGCGGCGGGACCGGCGAGTTTGTGCTGACTTTACTCGAGGCGTTTCCAAACCTGCGCGGACTGATTTTGGACCAGCAGCACGCTCATGCTAGCGCATTGAAGCGGATCGCTGACCGGGGTTTAGCGGCAAGATGCGAATTCCGTGAAGGTGACTTCTTCGCAGAGCTGCCCGCGGGGGCGGACGTCTATTTGCTCAAGAGTGTCTTGCATGATTGGGATGACAAGCGATGCGGACTCATCCTAAGTCGCTGCCGCGAAGCCGCAGGGGGGGCGGGACGGCTACTGGTCGTCGAACGCGCGTTCCCCGAGCGACTGGAACCCAGCTCCGAGCACCGCGACGTTGCCCGGAGCAACCTGCACATGTTGCTGGCACATGGTGCGCGCGAGCGAACGCGGGAGCAGCTGCTGGCGTTGTTACAGTCCGCAGGCTTTCATCCCCGCCACGAAGTGGCCGTCGGGATGGGACTTACCCTCATCGAAGCTGTGTTGCGCTAGCGCATTCCGGCTGATTTGTGGCCCGAGAGCGGTCAGTACGGAAGGGCGGAACCCCGCGAGGCCCACGCCAACGCCCGGCGCAACATGGTCAATACGGGCCGTTTGCGGAGCACGTCGACCGTGTGGCCCAGTGCGCAATAGAACACGCGACCTTGATCGGCGCATCGCTTCCAGGCAACCGGCATACGGACACGGTTGAGCCAGTGCATGGGCCCGCCGTCGATGGAAGTCGTAGCCAGGACTTTGACCGCGGGATCGACGAGCAAGTAGTACTGCTCAGAGACAACCGTGAAGTCCCCAAGGTCATTAACAAGTTGGTCATCCCTGTCAAAGCTGACGGTGTACCGCACCTGGTTTCCTCCTGGATGCGCGACAAATTGACCGCCGAGCAACAGCTTGTGCGGGCGGCACTCAAGGAAAGAACTGGCGTTGCCGTGCCAACCCACGTAACCGAGGCCACCGTGGACTGCTTTTAGCAGCGCCCGCTCTTGCGGCGGGGTGAGGGTGCCGAACGTCCAGATGGGGAGAATCAGATCAAAACGCTTCAGCTTGGCGTAGGTGAGATCGTCGAGGGAGCGAGAGCGGACCACGTCGTATCCCTTCAGCAACTCACGCTCGGCGAAATCGGCGAATTTCACCGGCGCGTGGCCGCGCCATCCTCCGTAGAGGAGAAGTACGCGTTTTCTGCTCGATTCGTCTGCAGGATTCGCGCTGCGGATCATGGCGTCTGCGGGATTATTCCGGTCGGTAAAAAACGAGCGTGGGGCACTGATCGCCCAAAGCGTACGTCGGTGTGAATGATTCGTTGAGCTGAAATCCACTCTGGCCCTGACAAAACACGGCGGTTGCCTCTTCGCTTGTCACAAAGTGGTAGCGATTGGGGCTGTCGCGATAGATGTCGAGGGCCCGCAGCTGTTCCGGCTCCCATTTGATTCGTCGCGCTAGCACGTCGAAGTTCGGCACACGATCGTGCACCACGCGCCAGACGTCATGGACAGCGACACCTTCCGTTGCGGAGCGCTGCAGCGCCATCCACAGTCGGAACTTAAGCAGGTTGAGGTCGGCAATGCGGCCGGCGAGCAGCTGATCTAGAACGGAATCCACAGATTCACTGCGGTACGGCGAACGCTCGGGAGGGGGAACGAACAGCCGAAATATGCACAGTCCGCCCGGGGCGACAAACCGATATAGCGCGGTGGCCAGGGTGGACTGCTGATCGGGATACCGCAGCAGGTGGAGTCCACCGTCGCAGAGGACCACGTCGCGGGATCCAGCTTCCAGGGGCATCCCGGTCCAATCTGCGCAGATTGCATCCTCCGGCGGACCCGGCCAGACCTCGGCAATCATGGATGGCGCGAGATCGACAGCCTTGAGGTCCGTACCGCTTGGCCAAGCTAGATGGTAAATCTCCGGCGTGACTCCGAGAATCAAAACGCGAGGGGGTTGTCTTGGTGGGCCGCATTCCTGAACGGTTCGCGCAAAAAACTCAACGTCTTCGCGCGCAGGCCGCAACGGCGGTCCCACCTGCCGCCAGTGCCGTGCGGCTGATCGCCAGTGTCCGATGGGTGCCTGAGCCGTCATGCTGGTTCCCGTTCGCCTACTGGCACGAGCAGGCGCTTCCGTCTTCGTTTCAGGTAGCGTTTCCAAATGATCCCCGCCGCGCCGCGAACCGAGATCGAGTTCAGATCAACCAGTGTAATTCGCAGTTCTCGTGAAGGAAGAAAATAAGACTCCCGGCCTTCGCGCATCGCCATTTGCGGGGCGCCAGGGGGTAGCTGCTGTAGGACGCGAAAGTCCTGGAAGTACTGCAGAAAGCCCAGCAGATAGACGGAAGGCACGCAAAACACCCACCAGCGGAGGTTTCGCCTTTCGACCGAGTAACGCAGGGCTGCGTGCAGGATCTGAGCCTGCAGTGCCGGGTCCCGGCTGCGAGCCCGTTCGTCCAGCACGTAGCGCGTCACTTCGGCGGTTGCAGACCGGTCAACGTCGTCGGGCCAATCAACGCAAAAAAATTGGTCCACCGGTAACTGATGCTGGTTCTCTATCAAACTCAACGCGCCGACGGCAACGTTCTGCTTGCGCACCAGAAACCGCTCCACGTGCGAGTCGGGCAAGTCCGGCAGCAGCTGTGTGTCCGGCGACTGATAGTAACCGGCCTGATAGAAAATCCGCTGGACCAGCCCATCATGCTCGATTCGTTCATCCGGCGTCGTGATTCGAGCGGTCCGAATCCCAGACAACGCGCACCACGAATTCATCAAAGTCGACAGACCGCGATCGATTGGATTGTTGAACAGTCGTCTCAAGTCTCAATTCACCTCTCGTTACCTTCGCTGTCAGACGCTTCAGTCACATCCAGCCGCATCGAATGCTCGATCGTCTCCGGTACCCGTAGCCAGCGCACCTCGTCGTCATCGAACCAACCCAACACTCCCAGCCGGAAGTGCGTGAACGAACTGGCCATCGCCATGCTGTAGCAACCGACGCCACAGAACACCGCCAAGTCTCCCAGCTTCAGCTCGGGCGTGGGCATGGGCTGGTGAGGTTGGTCGAGCGACATACAGGTCGGGCCTAGAAACCGGTGCACTACGGGTGGCCGGTTGGACGTGCAGACGTGGATCGGATAGTTGTTCCGCCAGGCGAACGCCATGCTCGTCAGGCCACCGTCGAGGATCACCGGTTCGGTTCCGTCCGCCTCCCGCGAACGCCTTCCCAGGACCGAAACCAACAGGCCGCCAAACGCGCTGTACAACGTTCGACCTGGTTCGAACAACAGAATGGGCAACTCACGGCAACTTTCCAGGTACCCCTTTAGTGGCGTGATCACGGCGTCGCAATAGTCACCGGCGTCCGGCAAACAAAAGGGTTCCATGGTGCCTTCGCGAATTTCCGGAGCAATCGCCGACAACCCGCCGCCGACGTCGATCCAGGTCAACTCGTGACCGCGTTCCCGTTGCAACCAGCGCGCGAAACAGCTGATTCGTTCCGCCATGACGGCGAAGCGGCTCAGGTCGCGGATGTTCGTTCCCAGGTGAACGTGAACGCCGCCCAGCTTGATGAACGGCGAGGCGAGGATTCGCTCCGCCACTAGATGCGCCGGGCTTGTCTCAGGTGCGTCGCCCACCCGAAAGCCGAATCGTCTCCAGTCTTCCTGATCGTCGAAGTGCAGGCGAATGCCGATCTGTGCCGGACTGCCTTGTTCTCTGGCAATCCGCTCAATACGATCCAGCTCGTCGGAGTGATCGCAATGCAGAAAACTCTCACTGGCCAAGGCCCGCCGGATCTCCGCGTCCCGCTTGGCGGGCCCGTTGAACACGATTTGCGAACCCGACAGGCCCATTGATTGGGCGATCGTCCATTCGTCCCCAGAGATAACCTCTGCCCAGGCTCCCGCCGAGTGCAGGGTGGCGAGAAGGGCGCGCGTCGAGTTCGTCTTGTACGACAAGGCAATCTGGCTCGCCGCATAGCGACTCCGCGCGGCAGCTAACAGCTCGGCAAATCGAGTCCGCACGCCGGGCACATCAATGACGTAGACAGGCGTTCCAAACTGGTGTTTGATTCGGCGAGCTAGCGTCCCGTCAAGGCGGCAGATCCGCGATGGCGCACGGCACGCTTGGCAAGCATCCAACATGGGGCTGCCCAAGTCGAAGACATGCGAATTCCCAAAGCACCCGAAAACGGGGTACTTTTCACTCCCGCCTAGCCTAATTAGGGATGTGGCGCGTCTCAAATAGAAAGCCGCCATCTGCGGCAAACTGCTCGCATCGACGTAACTGAAGTCTTGAACGCCGGTTACATCTTCTCATTGCAGCTCCTGCAGGCAACAGCCGGCGAGACCCCAAGAAAAAACCCTAGTATCCCCACCTTTCCCCAAATAAACTAGAAACTGTGTAGTAGTTATAGGAGTTAAAGTGTTTGACTTAGGGGGACAGGGGAATGGCATCTAAGATTTTTGCCACGGCTTTT
The DNA here is from genome assembly GCA_965223305.1 of Pirellulaceae bacterium. Lineage (GTDB taxonomy): Bacteria > Planctomycetota > Planctomycetia > Pirellulales > Pirellulaceae > CBDCWT01. The sequence goes on from CBDCWT010000084.1 coordinate 192,927, forward strand.
CTAGCTTCTCTTTGCTGTGCGCTGCCGGCCCAGGCGACCACGTTCAGCGCTATGTTCGACTTCTCAGCGCCGCTGATGACTGAAGAGAACGTCGAAGGGGTCGAAATAGGACCGGCCAGCGGTGACGCCTTTCTGCGTGTCACGCCGTACGGTGACTTGATCGGTGGGACTCCCGCCGAAAATGACATGGTCGATACGATCAAGGGTGACTGGGGGCTTGGTCTGCTCAACAAGAACGCCGCCAACGATCGAAGCATGTTATTTAACCGAGTCCACGTCGACGGCAAAGACGGCGCCGAGGTGATTCGGTTGGTCTTCTCTCACCCAGTGCGTGTCGACGAGGTGTTTTTCGCGTTCGTCGGAGCGTTTGAGAAGTTCGATCTAGCAATTGACGGTAATCCGATCGACGTGGCTGGTTTGTTGGGTACCGACGTCATCTACGATCTGGTCCCGCCGATGCATGTGCCGGGGCTGGTCCGGCTACCAGACACCCTTCCCTTGGGCACGACCTGGGAGTTCTTCGCCCGGAACATGGGTGACGAGTGGAACATTGAGAGCTTAGGAGTGTCGACACCGGTTCCCGAGCCGTCCACAATGTTCGCCCTGGCGAGTCTGGCGACGATGGGATTGGTCGTTGGATTTCGTCGTCGTCGCAGCTAGGCGCGGGTTTTGAGTTGCGCGTTCGGACCCTAGTCGGAAACGCGAAGCGTCAGCGAGGGGATGACTTGCGTTGGTACGCCAACTTCCCTTTGCTGACGCTTTGTTGATGTTGCACATTTCGCCTCAATCGGAAGCGCGAAGCGTCAGCAAGGGAATGACTCGCGTTGGTACACCAGCTCCCCCTCGCTGACGCTTCGGGTTCCGAAAAACGCGGCGAATTGCCGGTCCGCCAGACAGCGAAGAGCGCAACTTTGAGCGGGAACAGGTTGTCGTCAACTCTGGCGGCTAACCCGGATTATTCATGAAGATCGTCGCGAGAGGTTGTAAGTACGTTCGTGGCAAGGAAGGCGAGCAATTCTTCCGCAGGCGTATTGAAGCAATACGTCGAGGGAGAATTGTGAAGCATGACGAAGCCACGGATGGACTTACGACCTCGCAGCAGATCGCTCATGAATAATTCGGGCTAACTTCTCTCGTATTGCTGGAACATCTGGTAAGCGGCCATGAGGTCCTGCACTAGATGTTCTGGCCGCACCGGGGGTGCCTGTTCGACGACCAGGTACCCTTGGTAGCCGTGCTCGAGCAGCAGTTCGATCGTTCCGTGTAGATCGGTAATTCCCTCGCCGAAGTTGACGGTTTTGTAAGTGCCTCGCGCCAGGCAGTCTTTCAAATCCACATGTACCGTTCGTTTGTGGAATCGCTCGATTACTGCGGGGATGTCCACCGCAGCGCCATCGAAGTGTCCGGTGTCCAAGCACAGCCCCACATTGGGCGAGTCGATAGCCTCGAACAGTCGCTCATAGTCGGCGATGTTTTCCAAGTTGTTGTCGGCGTGGTTCTCGACGCAGATTATCAAACCCATCTCTTCAGCAGCCGGGGCGATTTCTCGTAGCGTGCTGATCACCGCGGGCAGACCTCCGTTTGTACCTCGTCTTGCGCCGGTGAACTTTACCCGCGAACAACCGAGTCTCTTGGCGGCCTGCATGCACCATAGCTTGTGTGCCACGTCCTGCACCTTCCCATCTCGAAAGCCGGAACCCTGAACGCTGATTGGGGTCACTCCGATTTTCCGGCACCGCTCGTTGATCGAGTCAATGCCAGCCGGTGTCAGCGTACGGGGATACCAGCAATTGAACTCGACATGGCGAAAGCCGATCTGCGGAAGTATTTCAAAGGTCGGTGCAAAGTCGTGGTCGCCGAAACCGTCCATGCAGATCGTCGCAATCGCCAGCCGCACGCCGCCGATTGCTGGGACGTTCTGCGGCCGCCGCAGCTTGTCTGCTGCTGTGGTGTTCACGGCCGAAGACAGCGAAGCCAACCCGGCCGTGATGCCCGCCACGGCGCAGCGTCGAGAGATCCTCGTCATAGAAAGTCATCCTTTCGCTTGGCAGGGTCGTATTCTACCGTGAAAATCCGGGCCGGATAGCGCACAATCTCAAGGTAGCAGGCACGCTCCGCGTGCCGTCCGCCATTTGAAGGCGGTTACGGCACACGGAGTGTGCCTACTACTTTCAGGTTACGGCACACGGAGTGTGCCTACTACCTTTTAGACGGCACGGAGTGTGCCTGACCATGTTGAGGAGAGTGACTGTGTCGTTTGACATCTTCGAAATCATCCCTGACCGACCAACCATCAAAGTGATCGATATTGGCGCAATGACATTGGGGCCGGGAACCGACTCGTACTCGTCACTGGAACAGGCGGGCGTTGCCCGGATCGTAGGTTTCGAGCCCGTCCAAAGCGAATGCGAAAAACTGAATGCGGCCGCCGGCGACAGCAAGGTCTACCTTCCTTATGCCATCGGTGACGGCACCCAGCAGAAGCTACATGTCTGCAACTATCCAATGACTTCTTCCCTGTATGAGCCATACACAAGTTTGGTCGAGAAGTTCCAGAACTTGGCGAACGTGATGGAGGTTGTGCAGAAACAAGAGGTGCAGACCCATCGCCTGGACGACATCGAAGAGGTAAGGGACCCGGACTATTTGAAGCTAGACGTGCAGGGTGCCGAATTCGATGTTCTCGGTGGTGCGCAACGGGCACTCAGCGAAGCCGTCATCGTCCATACAGAGGTTGAGTTTGTCCCGCTCTACAAGGACCAGCCGCTGTTTGCCGAGGTTGATCAACGTCTGCGTCAGGCGGGCTATGTGTTTCACAAATTCGGCGGTCTCTGCGGGCGAACTTTCAAGCCCTTGGTTGCCAACAACAACATCAACCGCGCTCTCAGCCAACTCCTCTGGGCGGACGCGGTTTACGTCAAGGACTTCATGGCCCTCGAACGACTCTCGCCCGAAAAACTACTGAAGCTTGCGATCGTGCTGCACGTGGTCTACGGTTCGTGGGACCTCGCCGCATTCGTCCTGCGCGCTCGTGATGCACAGGCGGATGGCGACCTAGCCGACCAGTACATTCAGCGGCTGACTAGCCGACCAGCCGCCTCACCCTGAGCCCGAAACGATCCTCTGTGCCACAACAGTGGATGTAAGACGCTCGGGAGGGCGAGGCTCCTGCCGAGCCGTTTTTCCCGCATATCGGTTTCGTGTTTACTCTGCTGCTGGCGGACGGCACACGGAGTGTGCCTGCTACAGTTCCGGCGGCTGATTCAGATCCGTAGCCGAACTCGCCAGAGTTTGGCGGACTATAAACCGTGTAACCGCTCGGGAGGGCGAGGCTCCTGCCGAGCCGTTTTTCCCGCGTAACGGTTTCGTGTTTGCTCTGCTGCTGGCGGACGGCACACGGAGTGTGCCTGCTACAGTTCCGGCGGCTGATTCAGATCCGTAGCCACCAGCTCCAGCTCCGTGAACAGCGGCAGGTGGTCCGAGGCGACGTTGGGTCCTACCCGCCGCTGCAGTACCCGGAATTCCGGTGAGTGGAGGCAATGGTCAATGGGGATCATCAGCAGGGGCGGCAACCAGCTCGGCCACGTGGGTTGGAAACCGAATCCACGGGCACTGTCCCTTAATCCGCTGTTCTTGACCAGCTTGCGGAAGTGCGCGCTCCACGGCGTGGTGTTAAGATCGCCGAGCAATAGTACGGGTGTGTCGATGACGCGCACACGCTCGGCGATGGCAGCCAGTTGCATGTTTCTTGAGCTGGACTTCCAGCCGCGCGTTGGCGGGAGGGGATGAGTTCCTACGACGGAAATCTCATGGTCGTGCCATTGGACCGCAGCGATCACGGTCGGCGACGGCGACTTGAGAAATTCGGCCGTGTGGCTGGCGATTGGGAACTTACTGAACAAGGCGATTCCAGAATGGTCCTCGCGGGGAACCACCGCCGAATGGGGCAAGGCATCCACATACGGCGCCAGCTCACGCAGCCAGCGAGTGTTGACCTCTACGAGCAAGAGCAGATCCGGCGCGACGCTCTGTGCGAGCTGGCCAACCTGCGCGGGGTCTCCCGTTTTCATGTTGACGTTGATCGACAACACGCGCAGAGTGGTTTCACTTTCTTGTACAGAACCTGTTCCAAAGTAAAAGGGCAGCACGGATAGCAGGCTGCCCGTACCGCACAACAGAAACAAAGCAGCCCAGCGGGGGTGAGCTCGCAAGACGACTGCCGCGCAGATCCACAAGATGACAACGTACTGAACGCGAAAGTGCGCGCAGAGGTCCAGGTACCATCGCCATTCGCCGAAGTAACCCAACAGCGTGATCAGGCAGGTCATGCCGCCGCCGGCAATCGCCAGCTTTCGCAGAGTAGACAACCAGCCAGCCAGGAGCTTAGACCTCTCCATTGGCCTAGGAACTACTGCAGTCTTATCCATAAGCTGTGAGTCCCGTGGACCTGCAACCTGCCAGGCTCCGATCATGCTGAGTCGCAGACGTTGCCGACTTCTCAACTCGTAAAGAAGTCAAAAACGTTGCCAAGTGCCGAACTAGCGGCCCTGTATAATTCCGTGTAGTGACAATGTGTGCAAGACACCGTCGAGAATTTCTTGTTCTGCACATCGAAGATCTTTGCCAGGACGCCGCCAGTCGCGCGGAGCTCATCGGTTTCGTAGTCGACGTTGCCGCATTTGGGACATTTCCAATTCGAGTGCTGCATGATTCCCTCAGTGAATAGACTTCAACGGCGGTAATATACGGCGGTCGGGTTGCTCTTTCGCCAAACACGTCGCTGGGTTATGTTGGGGAGCTTGCCAGCATGTCTTACCCGCTTAGCGTCTTACTTGGATCGTTTGTCGGATTTTCTACCGGGCTTAGCGGCGCCGGCGGGTCTCTTTTGGCAATTCCGTTGTTGATGTACGGCTTGTCGTTCACATTGCGGGAGGCATTCGCTACTTCTCTGGCGGCCACTGGTGTGGCCTGTTTAGTGGGGGTGATTCCCCGGCTGGTCGCCGGACAGGTGGAAACCCGCGCCGGCATCTGCTTTGCCGTGGCGGGCATGATTGGTGCTCCGCCGGGAACCTGGCTAGCCGGTGCGTTTTCTGAGACGGTCCTGCTGATAGCGTTGGCCACGCTGATGGTCGGAGTAGCCCTTAGAATGCTACAGCAATCCAGGCGGTATGCAAATCGCCAGTTGCGCGGCGAGCCCGCGCGGGCCGGTCACTGGCCGATCTTAGCCGTGGGTCTCGTAACCGGCGTGATGTCCGGCACATTTGGCATTGGCTGCGGATTCGTCATCGTGCCGGCGATCGTGCTCCTGGCTGGAGTGCCCATGTACCGCGCCGTGGGTACCGCGCTGCTTGTCATGGGGATCGTGAGCAGCACGGGCGCCGTTTCCTATTTCGCCTCGGGCAGAGGCCTGGCTGCCCCGACACTATCTGGTTTGTTTATTTTGGGTGCAGCAGTTGGAGTGATTGTCGGCGGGAAGCTGGCCAACCGCCTATCCGACGCCGTCCTGAAGCGCATTTTCTCCGCCGTTATCTTCTCGGCCGCCGTACTGCTTGTCGTGCGGGCGTTCATCGAGTCGCCTGCGCAGTAGCCGTTGCACAACTCCCCCAAGTGAGGTCGTGCACCTCTTGATTAACTTTCACCCTCCCGCTCGGAGGTCGTGCAGCTACTACGCTTTATGCAATCCGCCAAAACTCTGGCGAGTTCGGCTACGCTGCAAATCAGCCGCTGGGCGTTAGCCCACGGTTGCCCAGCGAAATCGATGCGTAGCGTCCGGGGAGGGGCTCCCCCTCTCCGGCCCTTCGGGCCGACTCTCCCCGAGGGGAGAGTGACGAAAGACGACTAGCCCGGATTATTCATGAAGATCGTCGCGAGAGGTTGTAAGTACGTTCGTGGCAAGGAAGGCGAGCAATTCTTCCGCAGGCGTATTGAAGCAATACGTCGAGGGAGAATTGTGAAGCATGACGAAGCCACGGATGGACTTACGACCTCGCAGCAGATCGCTCATGAATAATTCGGGCTAGGACGGAGGCTCCAGCCCGAACGGTTGGCGATATTCCTTGGTCAGCAGCGAGTTGGCCTGATCGTCGTCCCGGAACCGTTGCGTGGAGGTGTCGAACTGCAGTCGTCCCGCTGTGCGGTAGGCAATCTCGCCGAGATGCACCAGCGCGCAGGAGCGGTGCGCTATCTCAGGCGAGGAATGAGTTGGCTGGCGCGTGCGAACTGCCTCCAGGAAGCGCTGCATGTGTTCCTCGCTACCCCGGTTACCACGGATCGCCTGACCCTCGGTCGGGCCGCGCCGTTGCTTGGGTCCGAGAAAAGTGCTGAATGCTCCCCGTCTCGAGAAGACCATGTAGCCTGCGGTTCCGTAAAACACGTTGCCGCTGTCGAAGCCGTGTAGGCCGTAACCGGTAAACGGATAATCTTCGTAGATGAGTAGCTTTCCGTCCGGATACTGATAGCTGACAGTCATGTTATCGGGATACTCGCTGATGTCGTTCTCCAGCCACATCCGCCCGCCTCGGGCGGTGATCTCGACGGGAAGCGTGGAAACTCCCAGGCCCCAACGCGCGAGATCCAGATCGTGGATGCCGTCATCGCCAATCTCACCATTGCCGTAGTCGCGAAAGCTGCGCCAGGTTTGATGGAATCGGCGGCGGTTGAACGGCCGCTCCGGCGCTGGCCCCAACCAGCGGTCGTAATCCACACCGTCAGGCTTAACGCTGTCAGCGACAGGCACCAGTGGTTTCCTCCTCTCGGCCGACCAGGCGCGAGCAACTTTGACGTCTCCGATGACACCCTCCGCAAGTAGCCGCCCCGCCTTCTCAGTGACGGGGCTGCTCCGCATCTGGGTTCCATGATGAACGATCCGTTGGTATTGCCTCGCAGTCTGGACGATCGCTTGTCCCTCGTCGTAGACATGTGACATCGGCTTCTCGACGTACACGTCCTTCCCGCGGCGGAGCGCGCGGAGCGTAATCGGCGCATGCCAGTGATGGGGTGTTCCCACCACAACCGCCTGCACGGAGTCGTCATCGAGAACATCCTCAAAGCGGCTGGTTTGGCGGGGTGGTGGCTGCTGCGAAATCTCCCGCGCCAAACGCTCGAGCTGGCCCGGATCCACATCGCAGATCCAGGCGATCGTCGTCGCTGGGTTGGCCGCCAGCCGCTTGGCATGGAAGTCCATCACTGCGCCGCAGCCGATCAGGCCCAGCCGCAGCACGGCAGGTGTCGTCTGGCCGAACGTATGGACCCCACCAAAGGCTGAAGCGGTGGCCACTCCGGCGGCGTGTTTCATGAAGCGACGTCGCGCGTCGGCGGGTTGCATGGTCATAAGCGGGTCTCACTTTTGGGATATCTGACGACTGCCCAAGGCTGGGGAAAGGGCTTCAAGTCTCGACGCTGGTCGAATGCCCGGCCTTAGGATGAAGCATATCAGAGTTCAGCGACGTGTACGGTTCCCCTGGACTCGCAAACCGACCGATTCACCGGAACGATCGCTAGAAACCGGCCGCTATCGATACTGGTTTTCCCACTCAAGCTCTTTGAGGAATCATGCCGCGCGGGTTCGAGCTATCTTTAAATTGGGACCATCAAGGAGCCTACTCATGAATAGGTTGCTGGTTTCGTTCGGACTTCCCACGCTGCAGCAAGTGCTGCACTTCGTCTTTTCCGCCTTCGAGCGTGTGCTATCCATAGGCGGTGTGCTTCCCGTCGCCCTCGGTGCTTTGTTGGCCTACATTCTCTTGATGTGTCGGCGCAGACCAGCTCGTGGGTAAGCGCCGCGCCCATTGGTTCACATCTGGTTTCGCGGTCGCTCGATGATCCAAATGTTGCGGAAGTGAACTGGGTTGCCGTGATCCTGAAGGTGCAGTCGCCCAACTCCTCTAGGAGAATGCCGCGGGGGTGGGCGTTGCTCTTCGGGTGGTGCAGCGGGTAGCACGACCTGATTGTGGATGCGGATGCCGTTGAGATAGGCGGTGATCATCGCTGGGTGCAGAATCTGCCCAGCCGTTCCGTATCGGGCAGCCCTGAACTCGATGTCGTACGTCTGCCAACTGAGTGGTGGGAACGCCGCATTGATCTCGGGGGCGGTCATTTCAGCAAGGCCGCCGCAGCGCCCCAGGGCCGAGAGCCGCTCGAACTTGCGGTTGTCACGGTTCCACCCGAAGGAGTCCAAGATCTGCAGTTCCCAGGTACTTTGCAGATAAACCCCGCTGTTGCCGCGCCGCATGCCGCGAGCGGTTGGCATAAATGGGCAGCGGAATTCCAGGTGTAGGAAGTGGCTGCCGAACGCTTGCTTTGATGTCGCCCCGCGGTCCAACAGCTTCTCTTCGACAATCGTTCCTACCTGCCAGGCGGTGGTGTTGCTGCCATCGAAGAGCACGGTCGCACCCGGTGGTGCAGGCGCGCCGAGGCTGGGTGAGCTCCGCTGTTTCTTGTGGAGTACAAACGAGGCATCGGCTACTCGGTTGAGGAACATCCGCGCAGTCCCTTCGATGGTCCCGTTGTCGTGCACAGCAGAGAAAAGCGGGTTTTCGAAAGCCAGCTGCTCACCATGGACGCCGTGAAACCGAGTCGTTCCTTGCTCGGTCTTGCCCCTGAAAGCATACCTGGAGACGCCGTCCCATCCCGCTCCCGGTAAACCGCCGGAGTAAAGCACGCCATCGAACTGGCCGTCGCCGATGCTGATCACCTGCGCGGCGATCGGGTGGAGGTTTCCCACCAGCCCCACATATTCGCCCTGCACACGAAAGTCTGGACCCGCCCGGGCGGGATCCAAGTAGACTGCCTGCTCGGCGGCGGCAGACTGGCCCGGCAGCGCGACGACCGCCCCCACGACGAGCGGCAGGGTCGATAGCAGAAGGCAAACATAACTTGCCGCCATGCTAGAATGACGGCTGATCACCGCCGCGGGGATCGGGTTACCGATGGCGTGCGGCGAGCTAGAATGTCCCGTTTGCCACGTCTTCAGAGCAGACAAGCGATGAAATCCACCTGGTTAACAACTTGGTTGTGCCTCGTCACGATCGGCATGTCCGCCGTCGCCGAGGAACGAAAGAACATTGTATTGATTGCTGGTCCCAAGAGCCACGGTCCGGAAGGGAACCGCATCCATGACTACCCCTGGTCTGCACGATTGCTCAAGACGTTGCTCGAGAACTCGAACCTCCGCGACCAGGTCAATGTCCTGACCTACTTGAATGGATGGCCACCAGACACGCAGGCCTTGCGCAGCGCCGACACGATCATGATCATCTCCGACGGACGAGATGGCGAGCTGGGCAGCGAGGCTCCGCATCTGGTTTCCGCCGAGCGGGTCAAATTCGTTGATTCGCTGGTAGAGTCCGGATGCGGGTTGATCACGTTTCACTTTTCCACGTTCGCGCCGGACCGTTTCGCCGACCAGGTACTCGATTGGTACGGCGGCTACTTTGACTGGGAGACGGATGGCGAGCGCCAGTGGTACTCGGACATCACAACGATCAAGGCGGAGGTACAGCCGGCAGACAGCGAGCATCCGCTGCTCCGCGGTGTATCACCCTTTACCGTGCGGGAGGAGTTCTATTTTGACATCCGTTTCCGGCCGAACGATCCACAGTGGGTCCCGATTTGGAGCGTGGCGGCACTGCCAGCCACGAAGGAGCATGGGGAAGTGGTCGCTTGGGCCGTGGAACGCTCGCACGGCAGTCGGGGTTTTGCGACCACTTGCGGACATTTTTACGACAATTGGAAGATCCCGCAGTTTCGCAAGACGATCTTGAACGCGATCGCCTGGACTGCCCACTTGCCGGTACCGCCGAGGGGAATTGAGTCACGGTTCTACGCTCGCGATGAGATTGCTGCTCACTTGGCACAACCGGACTTACTCAGCGAACCTGAGGAGCCCCAAGAAGATCGGTACGCCGACTCGGAATACTGGTATCAACCGGGCCATCCCGTCACCCCAGCCGGGGCAAGCTCGATCAAAACGTTGCCTGGTTTTGTGGCCACTCGCATGATGAGTGTTCCCGAAGAGCTGGGCTCTTGGACGGCGCTCTGCGTCGATGATCGCGGCCGTTTGATTACGGCAGCCCAGCACCGACCTGGGCTGTACCGCGTGACCGTACCTCCACTGGGCGACCCACAGGCTGAAACGAAGCTCGAGAAACTGGGTGGAGTTGCTTCCCGTCTCGGCTGGTCGCACGGTTTGCTGTACGCATTCGACAGCTTGTACGTGACCGTCAGCGAAGAGAACGAAAGCGCCGGCAGCGGGCTTTACCGTCTACGTGACACGGACGGCGACGATCAGTTCGACCACATGGTGCGCGTGCTCTCGTTCCAGGCTGCCGGCGAGCACGGACCACACAACGTCGTCGTTGGTCCAGACGGGGACTCACTGTTCATCATCTGCGGCAACGGCACTAGCCTCCCCGACGGCACTTTCCGGACGCGACCGATGGCGACGAGCGGTCTAGACCATCTGCTGCCTCCTGGTTTCGAGAGCTCGAGTCACACCTCGGCCGGATGGGTGGGTCGGCTCGCGCCCGACGGTCGGCTACTGGAGCTCGTGTGCAGTGGCCTCCGCAACAGTTTTGACCTGGCCTTCAACCGCTCCGGTGACCTGTTCACGTTCGACTCGGACATGGAGTGGGATCTGGGCGCGCCGTGGTATCGTCCGACACGAATCTGCCAACTGGTGAGTGGCGGCGAGTTCGGCTGGCGAGGGGACGCCGCGAAGTGGCCTGAGTACTTTCCCGACAGCGTTGCACCGGTGATCAACGTCGGACCGGCATCGCCCAGCGGGATGGTGTTTGGGTACGGCACGCGGTTCCCCGGCAAATACCAAAATGCGCTTTATGCCTGTGACTGGACGTTCGCCACCATTCACGCTGTGCATTTGCAGCCGGACGGTGCTGGCTACAAGGCAGAGGTCGAAGAGTTCCTGGGAGGCCGGGGATTGCCCATTACTGACATAGCCGTTGGAAAGGACGGTGCGATCTATTTTGTGGTCGGCGGTCGACGGTTGGGTTCGGCTCTGTATCGCGTGCACTACGCCGGTGACGAGCCGGTTACGACGGAAGAGGTTGCCGAGACAAACCAACAGCTGCCCGCATTGCGCCGGCGTCTGGAAGAGTTCCACGGCGAACCACATCCCGCAGCGTTGGACGCGGCTTGGTCCTATCTGGGCCATCATGATCGGGCGATTCGTTTTGCCGCTCGGGTGGCGGTGGAAGCCCAGCCGGTCGACAGCTGGCGCGCGCGAGCCTTGGCCACAACCGAAGTCGCCGGCCAACTCACCGCTCTTCTGGCACTCGCCCGGCAGGGCGACAACGGGGACTTGAGCCGCGTTCTCGATCAACTCAATCGCCTGCCGCTGGAGTCCTTTCCACCCGCCCGGGTTCTCGCGGCGCTCCGCGTCTACGAGTTGGCGCTGGCCCGGGGCGAGGACGGAGTTGCTAACTTGCACGATGCCGTGCGACGGAAGTTGCGCTCGATATTTCCCGAGCAGACACAGTCCTCCGCCCAGCACGAGCATCCACAATTGGCACGTTATGTGGATCGCGAGTTGGCACGCTTGCTCTGTTTCCTGCAGGACGATTCCGTGATCGACCCCCTGTTGGCGCGGATGGCGGAAGATCGCGGGGAGCGCCCGGAGCTTGGCGGCGGTTACTTCGTGCGCAATGAGAAGTACGGTCAAGCCGTGCAAGACATGCTTCAGTCGGCGCCGTTGGTGGACCGCATGCATCATGCCCAGATGTTGATCTGGATCCGAGAGGGTTGGAGTCTCGAGCAGCGCCGCCGGTACTTCGAGCTACTAGAATCTGCGACTGCCCAGTCTCGTGGGGGGTATTGGTACGGTGAGTTCTGGCAACGTATTCGCGCAGCGGCTTTAGATCAGGTGCCAGAGGCGGATCGGTCAGAAGTCGGCTCGCTTGCCACCGGCACACGATCACTAGGGGGCGAAGAAGGTCTTCCCCAACCGGTTGGACCGGGCCAAGACTGGAGCTTGCAGCAGGCGCTCGCGCTATTTGATGATGGACTCGGCAACTGTAATTTCGAGAACGGAAAGAAGATGTTCGCCGCGGCCCGCTGTGTTTCCTGCCACCGTTTTCATGGCACCGGCAACGCCGTGGGCCCTGACCTCTCGTCGCTGGCCCAGCGTTTTACGATTCGAGATATCCTCGACTCCACGCTCCATCCCAGCAAGGCAATCTCGGATCAGTACCGCATCACTATGATCACTACATCTGACGGCCGTTCGCTGTCGGGAAGAGTGGTTTCGCGGGACGCGGCGACGCTTCGTCTCAACACCAACCTGATGCGACCGTCCGAGTCGAAGGTGATCGAGCTATCTGAGATTGAGGATGAAGTTGCGGTGCCCATCTCCACGATGCCCGACCGCCTGTTGAACACACTGAACGGGGACGAGATTCGGGACCTGATCGCTTACCTTGTTTCTAGCGGCGATGTGTCACACCCCGCCTTCAAATAGTCTCTTTACTGAAATTCACGGAAGTCGCTCAATCATGTCAGCCTCATTGAAGCCAGATCACCTACAGCTCCCGTTTGACCAGAGTCAAATTGAGGAGCTTGTCCGGCAGTTTCCCACGCCAGTTCACCTCTACGATGCACGCACGATTCGTAACAACGCCAGGCAGCTCAATCAGGCGTTTGAATGGAGTGAGGGATTTAAAGAGTATTTTGCGGTTAAGGCAACCCCCAACCCTTCGATCTTGCGTTTGCTGCGCGAGGAGGGCCTCGGTGCTGACTGCTCTAGTTTGCCGGAACTCGTGCTTTGCGAGCGAGTTGGGCTGTCGGGCGATGAGATCATGTTTACATCGAATAACACACCCGCCCAGGAATACCGCAAAGCGAACGCGCTGGGTGCGATCATCAATCTCGACGACATTACCCACATCCCGTACCTCGAGGCCGAGGTAGGCCTACCGAAAGTGCTGTCGTTCCGATACAACCCCGGGCCCTTACGTGAGGGCAACGCCATCATCGGCACACCGGAAGAGGCGAAGTATGGCTTCGCGCGCGAGCAACTGATCAAGGGTTATCGGCTACTGAAGCAAAAAGGTATTCAGCGGTGTGGGCTGCACACGATGGTGGCCTCGAATGAGCTGAACGGTGACTTCTTTGTCGAGACCGCAGAGATGTTGTTTGAGCTGGCCAACGAGATACACCAAGAGGTTGGAGTGCAACTGGAGTTCTTGAACTTGGGTGGTGGGATTGGGATTCCCTATCGCCCCGAAGAGAGACCGGTTGATCTGGCGGTGGTTGGGGAGCGAATTCATCAGCTGTACGACAAGATGATTCGGCCGACCGCGCTGCATCCTGTCCAACTGATGATGGAAAACGGGAGGATGATCACAGGTCCTGGTGGGTTTCTGATTACTCGAGCATTGCATCACAAGCACATCTACAAAGAGTATGTGGGAGTCGACGCGTGCATGGCCAATCTCATGCGACCGGGGATGTACGGGGCCTATCACCACATCACCGTGCTGGGCAAGGAAGATGCACCGTACGACCACATCTACGATGTGGTCGGGTCTCTCTGCGAAAACAACGACAAATTCGCCATCGATCGCGCGCTTCCTGAGATCGAGCGGGGCGACATCCTGGTGATTCACGGTGCGGGAGCACATGGACATTCGATGGGGTTCCAGTACAACGGAAAGTTGCGCTCCGCTGAAGTGCTCTTGCGGGAAGACGGCGAGTTCGAAATGATTCGTCGAGCCGAGACGATCGATGACTACTTCGGCACGGTTACGTTTTGACTTCGCTACTCGTGATCAACGTGGTGGGGCTGACACCGGCTGGTATCGCCTCGCACACTCGTGCCATCGCGCAGCTGGCGGCGAAGCATGGAATCGGGCGTTTGGTGCCGCCTCTGCCAGCGGTCACCTGCAGCTCTCAGGCGACCATCACGACGGGGACTCTGCCCCAGGACCACGGAGTCGTCTCCAACGGCTGGTACTTTCACGAGAGCGGTGAGGTCCGCTTTTGGCAGCGTTCCGACCAGCTCGTTACCGGGGAGAAACTCTGGGAGGCTGCTCGCAATGCGCGGCCCGGACTCCGCACTGCGCAATTGTTCTGGCGCTATTGCACCCATGCCAACTGTGAAATCACTGTCACCGAACGCCCGACCTACTGGGCAGATGGTCGCAAGGGACCGGATATCTATACAGAGCCGGCCGGCCTCCGTGATGAACTGGTCGAGCTGCTCGGAGAGTTTCCGCTGTTTCGATTTTGGGGGCCCGCGACCAGCATCGAGTCGACCTGCTGGATCGCCCGCGCGACGCTCCACGTACTCACCACAGAACGCCCGGAGCTGGTACTGACCTACTTGCCACATCTTGACTACGACCTGCAGAAGTTCGGGCCGAACAGCCCGGAAGCCGCACGGGCTCACCAGGAAGTCGACGCCGAGGTTGGCAGCCTGATCGAAACCGCGGCCTCGCTTGGCTATGACGTGGCAATCTTGTCCGAGTACGGGATCACAGAGGTCCAGCGGCCAGTTTACTTGAACCGGGTGCTGCGCGACGCCGGCTTCGTTCGCGTGCAGCGGGCTCAGAACGGTGAACTGCTGGAGCCTGCCGCCAGCAGGGCATTCGCGGCTTGCAGTCATCAGGTTGCTCATGTCTACGTTGCCGACGTCGCTGATACTTCACAGGTACGGCAGCTGTTGCAGGCCACCGACGGAGTTGAGCAGGTGCTAGACGCGGATGGAAAGCGTGAGTACGGGTTGGCTCATCCGCGTGCTGGCGAGTTGGTCGCCGTCGCGGCCGCTGATGCGTGGTTTGCCTATCCCTACTGGCTGGACGACCGCCAAGCTCCCGACTTTGCCCGCTGCGTTGCGATTCACGACAAACCGGGGCACGATCCCTGCGAGATGTTCCTGGGAGAGGGTGGAAAACTACGGGTGCTGTGGCGGTTGCTGCAAAAGCAGCTTGGTTTTCGAGCTCCGTTTGACGTGGTCAGCCTGGACGCGTCGCAGATCCGTGGTTCGCACGGGCGGCTGCCACAGCGGGAGGAGGACCACCCGGTCTTGATCACCACTTGGCCGCTGAACGTCGAGGCTGCACTCCCAATGGCTGAAGTCAAGCGAACGTTCTTGAGCCGACTGCTTGATGAGTGACCTTTTGAGCTTGTGGGGCCAACGTAGTCGGGCCGAGGATTGTGGAACTGCTGATCGCTAGCCCGAATAATTCATGAGCGATCTGCTGCGAGGTCGCAAGCCCATCCGTGGCTTCGTCATGCTTCACAATTCTCCCTCGACGTATTGCTTCAATACGCCTGCGGGAGAATTGCTCGCCTTCCTTGCCACGAACGTACTTACAACCTCTCGCGACGATCTTCATGAATAATCCGGGCGAGATCAACGACTACCTGCAACTTGTCGCAACAGACGTCGCTGCATATACTCGATATACCCGCCTGTGAGTTCTGCCTCCAGCGGGGGTCATGCACGGCATGGCTTCAGTGCAATCACCGCACGGGTCACCACAATGTCCTCGAAAGTCCACATTCCCGGAAAACTGGGCTATCAGGAGTACGCCCAGATTCCTAACGACGGACAGCGACACGAGATTGTGGGCGGACAACACATTGTGAACCCTGCGCCGTATACCTATCACCAGAAGCTTTCCGGCAGAATTCACTTCCAGCTCTACTCTCAGATTGAGCAAAGAGAGTTGGGTGAGGTGTACAGTGCTCCGACCGATCTACAGCTGTCAGAGATAGATATCGTTCAACCCGATTTGATCGTCGTGCTGGAGCGGCACCGCAAGATCATCACTCAGGCCAAAATCGACGGCACGCCCGACTTGGTGGTCGAGATTCTCTCGCCTTCAACTGTCCACTACGACCGCAAGAAAAAGAAAGATCTCTACCTGCGGAGCGGAGTGCCGGAGTACTGGATCGTTGACCCCGACCGTCACGTGGTGGAACAGTTTGTGCTTAAGGCGGGTGTCTACGAGCATTTCGGCAACCAGGCGGACTCGATCGTGCCGCAGTGCCTCCCCGATGTGTGCGTCGACCTGTCCGTCGTCTGGTAGTCCAACGTAGTCGGCACACTCCGTGTGCCGTGACCACCGGTTCAACCGTCGCGCCAAGTTCCATTTCATTTTCTGTGAACGCCCGCGGAGCGCGCTTTGCTGCGTTCTGGCGAGTTCGCCTACGCTTCAAAATCAGCCGCTGGGCGTTAGCCCACGGTTCCCTAGCGAAACCGACGCGAAGCGCCCGGGGACGGCTCCCCCCTCTCCGGCCCTTCGGGCCGACTCTCCCCGAGGGGAGAGTGAGGAAAGACAAAGTCATGCACTAGCTTAATAAGCTACACGGCCTCTCTACCTCGGCATCAGCACCAGTTGCTGGCCCGTGACCGTCTCGATCTTCTCGCGCGAATAGAACAGCGGAAAATACTGATGCTTCACCCAGAGCTGGAATAGGTCACCGTAGTGGGGACTGCGGGGGTCGCCCGCCTGGCCAGGCGCGCTGGTCGCCACAGAGTTATCCCAGTTGGCCGCGTCCATGATCACTCGGAACGTGCCGCCCGACCGTTGGCGATCGCTGTCGGACGTGTTGTTCAGCGTCGATTCGTAACCACCCCGCGGAGCCGGACCGACATTCAAACTCCCTCGGACTTCGTCCGAAACAGCAGAACTCAGTGCGTGCTGAAACCAAACGTGCTTGAATTCCAGCTGACCATACTGCCAGCGCGTCGTATCATCTCCCAATCGCTCGCAGAGTTCCTTCACTGCCTCGGCCAGGCTTCGTTTCAAGAGCGCATCACGGCCTTGGATCGGATCACGGCCGAATCGACCGTCGGGCGCAACAAGCCAATCAATGACACGTTTCTTGTTGAGACGTTTAAACAACTCTCTGGCCGGCTCGGGCACAACTAGGTCTCGGACATTCTCGAACAGGCGACGCTCAAAGGTGACGTAGATAGCCGCCGCCGTAGAACCCTTGTCCAGCACGAAGTCCCAGTCGAGCAACACGGCTCGGGCCGATCGCAAGCGAGGCTCCGCCACGTCGACCACCGCTAACAGCGGCACTAAACAACGCGCAGGAACTGACAATTCGTCGTGTTGGAACTGCATCATGTCGACGATGTTAAACCGCCGCCCTGAGGACAGCAGCTCGTCCGCTCGAAGTCCGCGCATCTCGTCACCCCACGTATAGTGCAACGCGGATTCGTACGGATAGCCGTCAGGAACCATGTAGTTATTCGCGGTTGCCCAGTAACCGCGGCTGGGGTTCTTGACATGCGGCAAGGCGTTGATGGGAAGAAAGCCATCCCACTCGTACCGCCCATCACCAGGCACTGGAACGAGCCCGCTCCAGTTCGGTCGAACGGGAGAAATGCCGACTGCCTGGTACCCAATGGTCTTGTCGACACCGCCCCAAACCATGTTTTCCGCCGGGATTCGGCTGTACGAACAGGCATCAACAAATTCCTCCCAGTTCTTGGCCTGGTCCATACGCAAGCTGGCAAGGTAAGGTGCGTTACCAATCTCCATCCACGCCGCTCGCAGCGCGTAGGCTCGATGATTTTTCTGATCCCGATGGAGCACTGGACCGTGGCGCGTAAATCTGAGCTCGACGACCTCCGGACCTTCACCCTTAATTGGAATGGACTCGTGAATCGTCCGCATCACCTCCCAACCGTCGCCGTAGCGGTATCGATCCGGGTTGTCTGGATCCGTTTCGTAGACGTAAAGATCTTCGTTGTCTTGGCCGAAAACAGTCAATCCCCACGCGCCGTATTCGTTGTGGCCAATGGAAACACCCGGCAGCACCGGCTCACCACCACCGACGACATTCCAGCCAGGTGCAATCAGGTGAACGAAGTAGCGAAGCGAAGGAACGGCCAAAGTCCGGTGAGGATCGTTGACGATGTACGGAAAGCCGGACTGTGTAAATCGCCCACTGACGACCCAGTTGTTCGAGCCAATTCCATCCCCTCCGTCTTCCAGCGCAAGCGGACCAACCTGGCTAACGCTCGCGTCTTCCGGTTCGGGCGCAACGTTACGGTGTGACGGATCGACATCCGTCGGCTTGAACGTCAGAGGTTGTCGGAAGGCGCGATACAGGTGCAGGATGTCTTCGCTGAGAAGGGCTCCGTCGATCGCCGGGTCGAGCGCTAGTTGTGGCTCTCCAGGACGGAACCAGTCAAGTTCCCGCACAGCAGACTCGCCGATAGCGTTCACCGCCCGACCTAGCCGCAACTCTAGCGTCACATTCGACAGCAGCCCCTGATGGCGGGAGATGACGACAGCCGGAGACCACTTGCCCGGCCGGATTCCAAGCAGTTCAAATTCGCGGGGGAGCAGGTCTGGATTTTTTTCGGTTTCTGCGATGTAGGCGTTGATGCCTTCGACGAACGCGGTAACGATCGCTTCACCGCGCGGGTGGTAGTGGTTTAGCTCCTGGCTCAAATCCTTGCGGAATCGATGCAGCCGGGCGCCAATATCGCGATCCAACTCGCGTCTCCCCAGTATCTCGGCAACGGTCCCGGTCGCCCGCCGGCGCCAAATCTCGAATTGGAAAAGCCGATCGCGTGCCGCGTAGTACCCCTGTGCAAAGAAAAGGTCATGCTCGTTCTCCGCGTAGATGTGCGGAACACCCCACCGATCTACGAGAATCTCGACCGGCTCTCGCACTCCGGCGACACGTTGTTGAGCCTCCGTTGCATCGTCAGGAAAGGACAACGCCAGGGCGATAATAGGCAGCAGGAGTTTCAAAAGAGCTCTCCGTGAGTGGTTGGCAGAACGATTGCTCTGGTTTCACCGCGACAGCTATCAGTTCTTCGATCGATTGCCGTGGCATCCTCACGAGGAACGAAAACCGATGTCCCAGAATCAGCCGCCGGGCGTTTAGCCCGCGGTTCCCACCACAACCAGCACTCCGATGTACCTCGGCTCGGCAGGAGCCTCGCCCTCCCGAGCGCCGTATACGTTCGTGGTAATGAGTGTAATGGGTGTACTTTGACGCTCCACTAGTTTGCTCCGCTCAGATCCGGAGTGACCAGTCGGTCAATCGGGCTCTCGTCTAGGTTCTCTTTCGTTGCCACGTATTCCCCGGTGGAAATGACCTCCTCGACTTCCTCACCGCGGAGGTGAGCCACGATTGTCTTGACCGATTGATATCCCATAGTCACTGGGTCCTGCAGGACAATACCGGCTACCTTGTCTTCTTGTAAGCCGCTGACCAGTCCATCGCTTGGGTCGAACGCTACGAACTGAACCTTACCTGCGAGCCCCGACTGCTCGAGTGCCTCCAGCGTACCATTCGCATTCGGTTCACAGACGGCGAAGATACCGTCCACATTGTCTTGGTACTTCAGCAGCAAGGAAAGCGCCTTCTTCATGGCGCTTTCGGTCGATGCTTCACCGTACTGGTCAGATGACAAGAGGTTGATATTGGGGTATGCCTGCAGCGCCTCCAGAAAGCCGGCCTCTCGCTGTTCCGTACTCTCACTTCCAGCGCGGTACCGCAACAAGATCACATCGCCCTTTTCGTCAATAGCTTCTGCGAGCCGATGCGCGGCAAGCTTGCCGCCGTTGAAGTTGTCGGTGGCGACGTAGCTGATAATCTCGGCGCCCGCGCCCAAGCCGCTATCGAAAACGACGACAGGAATTCCCTCGTCGTTCGCTTCAATCACAGCATCGACGAGCGCTTCGGACTGTGTCGGAGCAAGGCAGATTCCATCCACCCGTTTTGTAATGAAGTTCTTGACGATACCGATCTGACCAGCCGTATCGGACTCAGATTGCGGTCCTTTCCAGATGATCTCGACGTCCAACTCGTCCGCGGCTCGCTGGGCGCCTTTGTGCACGGCTTGCCAGTGCTCGTGGCCCGTGCTTTTGGGTATCACGGCGATGCGCAGTGTCTGTGTGGACGGCGCCGGAAGGTTGGCATTTTGACTTGCGGTACATCCGACCAGGGCGGCCGTCAACAACAGGATTCCAAGTCGGGACACGGGGCACTTTCCTCAAAGTAGGGTGATACGTAAGAACCGCGGACTCCACGCGAGCCCCGATTATCGTAACCCGAAGCGTCAGCGAGGGGGAGATATCTGCCCACTGCGTGGGGTGTTGAAGTTGCGAACCGACGCGACCGCCAAGACCGGTACCACCGTCCCTTTCCAGCCTGCGCGGTGGAAACGAGCTAAGTTTGAGCTGTAGGATCCTGCCTCGAAGTGAGAAACAAGACCGATGAGCCGAGTTCGGGCGGACGTACTGGCTGCGGACGGATACATCCCTGTATCCGTGGCGACCCTCGTGCCGGCAACGACGGTCGGTACGGGGTTGTATCTGCGTGATAGCCAGAGCGGTCAGATGACCCTCTACCGCGGTCCCGAGGTGGAGCTGGTCGCAGACGATCTGCAAAAGCTGCTCAAGCGAGGACAGACCAAACTCTATGTCAGCGCCGACGACCACTCGGACTACCAACGGTACCTTCGCGACAACCTGGCGGACGTCGTCAGCGACGAGACTGTTCGAGTCGAACAACGGTTTGCCTCACTGAATGAGGTTGTTCGCGATGTCCTGGCGACGACTTTCGCCGGCGGCAACATGGACGAAGCCATCGAACAATGCCGTGATCTAGCGCAGCACAACGTCGAACTTATCTGCCGCAACGATGTTGTCGGTGCGGATTTGCTGGGCGTGATGTACCATGACTATCACACCTTTACGCACTCCGCGAACGTATCGTACTACTGTACGATGCTGGCTGAAGAGCTCTCGATCACCGACGCGGACTTGTTGGTTGAAATCGCAACGGCAGGGCTCCTCCATGATGTCGGCAAACTAGAGATCCCCGAGAAGATCCTCTGCAAGAAGGGGCGGCTCACCGACACCGAGTTTGAAATTATCAAGTCACACCCTACCGTTGGGTTTCAGAAACTGTGTCATCGCGAGGACTTGAGTCTCGGGCAGCTGATGATGGTTTATCAGCACCATGAGCGCTTGGATGGCAAAGGATATCCGGTTGGTGTGACTCAAGGCGAGATTCACGACTGGGCGCGGCTCTGTACGGTGGTGGATGTGTTTGAGGCCCTGACGAGCAACCGGCCCTACCGAGCCGGATTGGCGACCTCTGAGGCATTCCAAATCATGGACCGAGACGCCGGTTGCGCCTTTGACCCGGAGATGCTGCAATGTTGGAAGGCGATTATCAAGAACGTCTGACCCAGCTGATATCGAAGTTGCCGTGCCGAGTGGAAATACCTGAGAAATGGGGCAACTTCCTCGAGGGTCGCGGCCCTTTGCCGGCTATACCGAATGATCGCCGACGTTTTGTCCGGCACCAGTTCCGAGGAAAGGCTGTCTTGGAGGTCCGGCAATCGTTGCCGAGCATCGAACGGGAACACCAATACGAGGTCGTGTATATGCGCGATCTCTCTCGACAGGGGATTTCGTTCGTTCATTCTGGACAGCTGTTCCCAACGGAAACGTGTCGCCTCTGGCTGCCGGAGCGGAAGATCACGCTGCAGATTGTGCGTTGCCAACGTGTGCAGGAACGGTGCTACGTCGTCGGGGGAACGCTGGGATCCTGCTGACCTGCACGCTCTGATTCGCGGCAGCGACGCTTGTAGCCGTTCCATCCTAACCCGAATTATTCATGAGCGATCTGCTGCGAGGTCGTAAGTCCATCCGTGGCTTCGTCATGCTTCACAATTCTCCCTCGACGTATTGCTTCAATACGCCTGCGGAAGAATTGCTCGCCTTCCTTGCCACGAACGTACTTACAACCTCTCGCCACGATCTTCATGAATAATCCGGGCTAAGGTGAAGCGCGGGTCGAGCACATCTTGCGGTCTGTCGTGTGCCATCGCCCACCAGTGAAAAGACTGTGTCGACTGCTTTGTCCACCAGCGAACAAAGTCGATAAGATAGGGTCTTCCCAAAGGGGGGAACTGCCGGAAGACCCGACAAGTCGAACACGAATCAGGATCACACACTTTGGATGAGCCCACACTGCTCGAATTTGAACGGCTCTGCAACCAAGCCAGCTCGCTGGCACAAGAGCAGCAGGACCTGAGCACACGCTGTCGCCGGCAGAGGATGTTCATCGAGAGGATCGGTCTGGTCGCCGGTTTCCTGGCGCTGCTGATACTGCTGGCTGCCGGTGTCGGCGGCCCCGTCCTACCGTTGGTAGCAACCGCCGCGCTGCTCATGCTCATCTCGCTGGGCTGCACAATCGCGAACGGTCTTGGTGGTCCGGGCCGCGAGATCGAACACCATGTCAAGGCAACCGAGCTGGCTGTTCTCCACGATGCTTGCTCGTTCGTTGTCGCCGAGCACGAGGCGGGGCGGTTGGCGCAAGAGGAGTTTCGCGAGTGGTTGGATCATCATACCGGCCACTTCAGCAGGTTGAGTCGGTCGCTAGAGCACCCCTTTCGGTGACAAACCAGCGGACATCAACGTCACCCTCCCGCTCGCGGGAGGGTCGGACGCTACGCGTCGGTTTCGCTGGGGAACCGTGGGCTAACGCCCAGCGGCTGATTTGGAGCGTAGCCGAACTCGCCAGAGTTTGGCGGGCTGCTGCATCAAAGTTACTGAAATCGCCGGCTCACTTGCTCTGCTGAAGATACGCTTCGACGTTATCTTCGAGGACGGACAACGGAACAGCTCCGCTTCCCACCACCACGTCGTGGAACTCGCGCAGATCAAAACGGTCGCCCAAGGTCTCTTCAGCCCGCGCCCGCAACTGGCGAATCTTGAGTTCGCCTGTCTTATAGGCCAGTGCCTGTCCGGGCCACGAGATGTAACGATCCACCTCGGCCACGATGTTGTGCGTCGAAAGTGCCGTGTTCTGCGTCATGAAGTCGATGGCTTGCTTTCGCGTCCAGCCGAAGTAGTGCATGCCGGTATCGACTACCAGCCGACATGCCCGCCACATCTCGTAGGTCAACCGCCCGAAATCGCTGTAGGGATCTTGGTAGAAACCCACTTCGAGTCCTAGCCGTTCTGCGTACAGGCCCCAGCCTTCGATGAAGGCTGTAACCGGTGCAAAACGGCGAAACGGAGGCAGGCCTTCGAGCTCTTGCTGGAGCGCGATTTGCAAGTGATGGCCCGGCACCGCTTCATGCAGCGACAATGCCTCGACCTCATACAGCGGCCGTGCTTTGAGGTTGTAGACATTGATGTAATAGTAACCGGCGTCGCTGCCATCCCCCGCCGGTGGCTGATAATAGGCGGTCGTCGTTTTGGGAGCGATATGGT
This sequence comes from Pirellulaceae bacterium, assembly GCA_965223305.1. Classification (GTDB taxonomy): domain Bacteria; phylum Planctomycetota; class Planctomycetia; order Pirellulales; family Pirellulaceae; genus CBDCWT01. The sequence goes on from CBDCWT010000084.1 coordinate 216,149, forward strand.
CGGGGATGGTGCGGATGCCGTAGGGCGTGCGCGGCAGTTTTCCAAACAGCTTGGGGAGGGCCCCGTCGATCTTCTTCAGTACGAAAGCGACCTCTTTTTGTAGCTGTTCGGGCGTATCCGCGTAGAATCGCGGCTCGCTTCGTAGGTGCTCGACGAAGGCAGCGAAGTCGCCCTCAAAATCTACCTTGCGGATGATCGCTTCCATCTCTTGTCGAATTCGAGCGACTTCGGCCTGGCCTGTCGAGTGAACTTCTTCCGGAGTCACCTGCAGGGTCGTGAAGCGGCGCACGCGATGCCGATAAAAGTCGCGCCCGTTGGGCAGCGCCGAGGCCCCGATCGATCCCCGGCAGGCCGGCATGTACTCGTCCTTCATGAACGTCAGGAATTTTCCATAACTGGGGATAACATGAGCCGCGATCGCCGCGCGACCTGCTTCTCGCAAACGGTCGCCTTCGGCCGCTACAGTTTCGGGCATCTTCTTAAACGGGGCGTAGAGCAGGCTCCGTTCCGGGTCTGCCACCAAGTGGGTGGTGAGGGCCTCTTCGTAGCCGTCCAAGACCACGGCCGGCAGTACACGCCGATCGTCGATTCCCGCTCGCATCAGTTCGATATGGTCAGCAGTGTATTGGGAAAACGCCCGCAAACGCGACACATAGTCGTCGTAATCCTGAACTGTCTTCAGCGGAACTTGGCTGGGTAGCTCCGGAAAGTCGACGTGAAACCCCCACCGATTGCTGATCGGCATCAAGTGGGCGCCAAATTCGTACTCTGCCAAGTCGTCCTCTAGCAGCCGACCGAAGATGTCGTAATTGATCTGCTCTTGCCGCGGCAGGTTAGCCCGATTGATTGCCTGCCACCGCTCGTGAAACGCGCGTCGTTGCGCGTGGCGAGCGTGTTGATTGGCAAGGGACTCGTCCGACAAGCGATCGTTGAAGCGGCGATCACCCAAGCGTGTTGCAAAAATAGGCGATTGCTGGAGATCGAACTCCCATGCGTCGTCCAACAATTGGCGCAAGCGCTCGATGTCCTCCTGCGCGACCAACACAGACGGACCGGCGCCGTAGGCAGTCAATAAGAACAACAAGCCAACGCCGATCGATAGACCGACTCTGGTACAGCTTCGCCGACGTAGCCGTTTTGATGTAGATGACAGAATTTGCATGCTTTGGCTGCTCCGGTTAAGGGCAGTTGGTTTCGCGTTGTGCACCCGTCTCCGCACCGCTGCGGACGTCTTTTTCGAGCGGACGGACAGCCGAACTCGACAACTTACCAGAACTTGTTGGGCGAGTCAGCAACTCGTGTTGGCGGCTGCGGGCACGGCCGCCTTGTGTTCAGCCTCAAAAGAAATCAGACTGGCGAGTCGTAAGGTCCAATTGCCGACTTGCACAGAAGGGGGAAGCAATGCTCTTCAGCGATGCCGAACGCTATCGGTCGATGATGTTCTGTGCGGCCTTGGCGGCTGGATGGTGCGGATTGCTTCCGCTGACGCTGCATGGTCAACAGACCGATCAGCGGTATGACGTGATCATTCGCAACGGGCAGGTCTATGATGGATCCGGGCAGCCGGGTCGCCGAGCCGATGTGGCGATCAACGGAAGTCGCATTGCCGCGATCGGAGACCTAGCCGCCGCTCAGGCCGCGCAAGAAATTGACGTGGCGGGCATGGCAGTCGCCCCGGGCTTCATCAACATGCTCAGTTGGGCGACCGAGTCGCTGCTGCACGACGGCCGCAGTTTGAGCGACATTCGGCAAGGTGTCACGCTGGAGGTGTTTGGTGAAGGTTGGTCGATGGGGCCGCTGACTCCAGACATGCGGCGGACGGAGCTGGAAAACCAGGGCGACATCAAATACGACATCGAGTGGACGACACTCAGCGAGTACCTGGAGCATCTCGCCGCGAAGGGCGTCTCGCCGAATGTCGCGTCGTTTGTCGGAGCGACAACGGTGCGCATCCACGCGGTCGGATACGAGGATCGCAAACCCACCGCTGCAGAACTCGAGGAGATGCGCCAACTAGTTCAGCAGGAGATGGAGCGCGGGGCACTCGGCGTCGGATCGTCGTTGATCTACGCGCCGGCGTTCTACGCCCAGACGGACGAGTTGATCGAGTTGTGCAAGGTGGCCGCCCGCTATGGCGGCATCTACATCTCTCACCTGAGAAGCGAGGGGAATCGGCTCCTCGAAGCGACCGACGAGCTGATCCGAATTGCTCGCGAGGCGAACATCGCTGCGGAGATCTATCACCTCAAGGCGGCGGGGCAAGCCAACTGGCAGAAGTTGGACGCAGTTATTCGCAAGATCGAGTCGGCGCGCCAAGAGGGACTGCGGATCACTGCGGACATGTATACGTACACCGCGGGTGCCACTGGGCTCAACGCCGCCATGCCGCCTTGGGTGCAGGAGGGTGGATTTGATAAGTGGCGAGAGCGCCTTCGTGACTCGCAGATCCGCGCTCGCCTGCTCAGGGAAATGCGCACGCCGACGGATGAGTGGGAGAACTTAATGCTGATGGCAGGATCTCCCGAAAAAGTCCTGTTGGTGGGATTTCGCAACCCGGACCTAAAACATCTAACAGGCAAATCGTTGGCCGAAGTGGCGGCGCTGCGCGGCAAGTCTGCCGAGGAGACGGCGATGGATCTGGTCGTGGAAGACGGCAGCCGCGTCGACACGGTCTACTTCCTGATGAGCGAAGAGAACGTCAAGAAGAAGATCGCGATTCCTTGGGTAAGTCTCTGTAGCGATTCGGCGTCGGTCGCGCCTGAAGGTGTTTTTCTTGCCTCCAACCCACACCCCCGCGCTTACGGGTCATTTGCCCGATTGCTCGGCAAATACGTGCGCGAGGAACGAGTGCTCGACTTGTCGTTGGCCGTGCACAAGATGACGGGATTGCCGGCACGGAATCTGGGGCTCCGACAGCGTGGGTTTTTGCAGCCCGGCTACTACGCGGACGTCGTCGTTTTCGATCCGCAACGGATCGCCGATCTCGCCACCTACGCACAACCCCATCAGCTTGCCACCGGTGTTCGGGACGTATTTGTCAACGGGGTGCAAGTCTTGCAAGCGGGCGAGCACACCGGCGCGACGCCAGGCCAATTCGTACGAGGCCCAGGCTTTTGGATGGGCCCCGAGCGTCGGAAGCAGGTGGAGGTCACCGATGCAGCCAAGGAGATCCATGGGGCGAGTTATGTTTTCGATGGGCACAATGACTTGCCTTGGGCGCTGCGGGAGACAGCCTCTTCGTCGTTCGAGAGGAAAGACATCGCGAAATCCCAACCTTCCCTTCATACCGACATACCGCGGCTCCGAGCAGGCAACGTCGGAGCGCAGTTCTGGTCGGTATACGTCCCCGCCGACACCGCCAACCGCGGCGTGGCCCTCCGCGAGACGTTAGACCAAATCGAGTTGGTTGGCGCGATGATTGAAAAGTACTCCGATGTCTTCGAGTTGGCACGCACGGCGTCTGATGTCGAGCGAATTCAAGGTGCCGGGAAAATCGCTTCGCTGATCGGAGTCGAGGGGGGACATGCCATCGAAAACTCTTTGGAGAACTTGCGTCGGCTTCACGGTCTCGGTGCCGCCTATATGACTTTGACTCACTCTGACACCCTGGATTGGGCGGACTCGGCAACCGACGATGCTCGCCACGGTGGTCTCAACGCTCTCGGCGAGGAAGTTATCCGAGAAATGAACCGCTTGGGGATGTTGGTGGACCTCTCGCACGTTTCACCTGAAACAATGGAGGATGCCATCCGAGTTAGTCGTGCGCCAGTGATCTTCTCACATTCATCCGCGCGCTCGATCGCCGACCATCCGCGCAATGTGCCAGACCGTATTTTGCGGATGACCGCGGAAAACGGCGGGGTTGTGATGGTCAACTTCTACTCAGGTTTCATCGTCCGCGAGTCAGCACGCCGTATGGCAAAGATGTTTGACGTCGATCGCGAGCTACGGGCCAAGTATGCTGACGACGATGACTACCGCGCAGCCCGACGTCAGTGGCGGGCGAGAAACCCGATCCTGCCAGGGGCGGTTCAGGATGTGGTCGATCACATCGACCATATCGTACGCGTGGCCGGGATTGATCACGTCGGCTTGGGTTCGGACTTCGACGGGGTCACCAGCCTCCCGCGCCAATTGGAAGATGTGTCAACTTATCCGGTCATCACGCAGGAGCTGCTCAACCGCGGCTACACTCGCCAAGAGATCCACAAGATCATGAGTGAGAACATCCTGCGCGTGCTACGCGAGGCGGAGCAACAGGCTGGCCGGTGACAGCGATAGAATCAGCCGCCGGGCGTTAGCCCACGGTTTCCGCCGCAGCCGGCGTTCCGATGCACCTGCGGCTCGGCAGGAGCCTCGCCCTCCCGGCAATCCTGCTGATCATGTTGATGTCTGTCTGTCTGTCTTTCTTTTACTGACAAATCAGCCGCTGGGCGTTAGCCCACGGTTTCCGCCACAGCCGGCATTCCGATGCACCTGCGGCTCGGCAGGAGCCTCGCCCTCCCGGCCCGGCACTTTGGAGTCCGCCGTCGCGCGCGCGATGTCGGATTCGCCGCGTTTTTCGGAACCCGAAGCGTCAGCGAGGGGAGTTGATGTACCAACGCAAGTTGTTCCCTCGCTTACGCTTCGGGTTCCGATTGTGGCGAAATGCGCAACTTCAAAAGCTGGCTGGAAGCTAACGGGAGTCTAGCCACGCACCACTTTGCTCAGCGCCTCGACAAAAAAGAACTCGCCCCACATGACGGACTCGTCCACGCCCAGATTCTTCTCGGTGTGATAGACGCCGTGTTTGAGAATGCCCTCCCAGCCGGGGGTGTCTCGGCCCAGATACTCTGGCGAGACCAACGCATCTAACATGGCGAGCGCGGTTGTCCGGTAGGCGATCGCTTGCGCCGGCGATTTGGTTTGACTGGCCAGGTCGAGCAATCCGCTCGCGGCGATCGCGGCCGCCGAGCTGTCTTTTTGGCGGCCCCAGGGAGCTGGCTGCGTCAGATCGGCATCAAAGTCCCAGTACGAAACGCGGTCCTCAGGCAGGTTCAGCAGCCAGAACTCGGCGTTCCTTTCTGCAACCTCTAGGAACTCTTCTGCCCCCGTCAGCGCGTAGACCTGGCTGAATCCATACAGCGACCAAGCCAAGCCGCGTGCCCAACTGCTGTCCCCACGGAGCCCTTGGTGCGTTGTCTGGCGGAGGAAGGCCCCCGTATCGGTATCGAAGATGCCTTCATGGGCGGTCGAGCCGTTCTCACGCACGAGGCAGTCTCGTGTCGTGCGGCAATGCGCTGTAGCGATTCGGTTCAGCTCCGCGTCACCCGTCTCACGGGTCGCATAGAAGATGATGGGTACGTTCATCATGATGTCGATGAACAGCGAATCCGAGGCGACGAAACTGCACAGGTACTGCCCCTTTTCCTGAAAACGCATCGCGAGCGTCCGGCCGGCTTGGACGAGCACTTCGTTCAGCCGAGGGTCATCGGTCAGCTCGTACCATGGCCGATAGGTGTTCAAGAAGATGAATCCCAGATCGTGCACGTTGCGGTCGTGCTGCCGATGTTCTAGCAGCTGCGAGTAGTGCTCGGCTTGCTGGCGCCACCGCTCCTCTCCGGTGCGCCGGTGGAATTGCCACATCATTCCCACCAGGAAGCCGCCGGTCCAGTCCGTCCACAACTCACCGGAATGGTGCCATCTTCCATCCACGGTGTAGATGGGAAAAAAGTCGGGATGCTTGGCAATCAATGCTGACACCTGTTGTTCGGCGAACTCGAGGGCCGCGGTGTATTCGTCGGTGCGTTGACCATCAACCATCTGAGGGAGCTCCACTCGCTACGTCACCTGACAGCTCGTAACAGCGACGCAGCGTCCAACCGCCACGTCCCGTTCTTTGTCAATCGTTATCGGCGCCAAGCAGGACGCCTGCCAGCTACGAGTCTATGAGCAATCCGGCCGGCTGAGAAGTCGTCGGCAGACGGTATTTGCTGGGGCACCTTGTATCCTCCCTTTGTGTCACGTAGTTTCTGTAGTTGGCGGTGGCCAGTATCGAGACACCAGCAACAAAGAACATCGCGGCGGCATGCCGTCGTCGCTTTCAAGTGACTGCTCCGACGCTCAACGTAGTGCTCTACCAGCCCGAGATCCCGCAGAATACTGGCAACGTCGGGCGAACCTGTGTGGCCGTGGGGGCGAAGTTGTGGTTGATCAGGCCTCTCGGATTCCGTGTGGACGAAAAGAGCCTTCGCCGAGCCGGCTTGGATTACTGGCGGCACTTGGACTGGGAGGTTGTCGACAATTGGGCGGCCGCGACCAAGGCGCTGCCGGCGCGGCGACCCTGGTTCTTCAGCAAGACGGCAGATCGGCTCTATTGCGACGTGCAGTTCCAACCGGGTGACACGCTCGTGTTCGGCAGCGAGGATGCCGGGTTGCCCCCGTCGTTGCGCGAGCAACACGCTGATCGACTCTTGCGGATCCCCATCCGTCCGCCCGTGCGCAGCTTGAATCTGGCCAGCTCGGTCGCTGTGGTTGTTTTCGAGGCTGTTCGCCAGTGGGGGCCGGAGTGAAGTGACCTGTTTTCGTGTACGTGTATGAAGGGAGTGCTGTTGTGCCCACTTTCTCCGCCGCCGAGCTTGAGTCATTTGGCCATTCCGTCTTGGCGGCTGGCGGAGTCACCCCGGAGGAGGCCGCGCGCGTCTCTGCGAGCCTTGTTAATGCCAACCTGCGTGGCTACGAGTCGCACGGCGTGATGCGTTTGCCATCCTATCTCGATGCGCTCGGCAAGGGCACGATTGTCTCTGGAGCGGAGCTGACAGTTATCAAGGAGTCGGCAACGCACCTCGTCTGTGACGCCAACTGGGGCTTCGGTCAACTGCAGGCAGAACGTCTCCGCGTTCGTTTGACAGACAAAGCTCGCCAGTCGGGTATGGCGATGGGAACCATGCACCAGTCGGGACACATCGGCCGTTTAGGGGAATACTGCGAGGCAGCGGCGAGCGACGGGTTGGTCTCCCTATTGGCCGTGAACTCCCACGGTGCTGTCGTCCGCGTCGCGCCGCCGGGCGGCAAGGCTCCGAGGCTCAGCACCAACCCGCTTGCCATTGGCGTACCACACGAAGACGAGCCGTTGGTACTCGATTTCAGCACGAGTGCGACGGCTGAGGGAAAAGTACGGGTCAAGAAGATCGCCGGCGAGCAGGTACCTCAGGGGTGGTTGTTAGACAGTCAAGGGCGACCGACGACGGATCCCGATACGCTCTACGGCGACCCGCCCGGGTCCATTCTTCCTATGGGCGGCCCGCAGGCGTACAAAGGGTTCGGGCTGAGTCTGATGATCGAAATCCTGACGGGGGCGCTTTCGGGCGGCCGCTGCGCTCACGAACCACTGCACGCCAAACTGGGGAATTGCGTCTTGATGCTGCTGGTGGATCCGGCTCAGTTTGGTGGCCAAGCACATTTTCGAAGCGAGGTCGAGCAGCTTGTCGACTACATCAGGAACTGTCCGCGTGCCGAAGGGGTCGACCGCATCACCTTGCCGGGCGACCCTGAGCGGAGGACGCTGGCTGAACGGGAGTCGCACGGCATCTTTTTGGACGACGAAAACTGGGCAAAACTGACGGAACTTGCTGAGCGATTGGGGGTGCAGTAGTATGCCTGCAAAGTAGCAGGCACGCTCCGCGTGCCGTCCGCCATTGAAAGCGGTTACGGCACACGGAGTGTGCCTACTACTTTGGGTCACGGCACACGGAGTGTGCCTACTACCTTGGGTTACGGCACACGGAGTGTGCTTACTACTTTTGTCGTCTGGGGAAGGGATGACCGATGACCACAGCTTTGGCGAACAAGCGGCACGCGGCCAAAGTCGTGCGAGGGCTAAAGCGCGACTACGGGGACGCTAAGTGTGCGCTCCACCATAACGATGCGGTTCAGCTGCTGATTGCCACGATCCTCTCCGCCCAATGTACTGATGAGCGCGTCAACATTGTCACGCGCGAGCTGTTCACTAAGTGTCCAACTGCTGCTGATCTGGCCGCCTTGCCGCTGAAACGCCTGGAAAAGTTGATCCAAAGCACAGGGTTTTTTCGAAACAAGGCCAAGAACATCAAAGCCTGTTGCCAGCAGCTTGTGGCGGAATATGATGGCCAAGTCCCGCGGGAACTGGACGCCTTGGTCGCTCTGCCGGGTGTGGGGCGAAAAACTGCCAACGTGGTTCTTGGCACCGCCTTCGGGTTGGCGACGGGGGTCGTCGTCGACACCCACGTCGGCCGAATTAGCCGCCGCTTGGGGCTGACAACCAACAAAGATCCAGTCAAGATAGAACGAGATCTCGTCGAACTGCTTCCGCGCAAAGAGTGGATCGATTATTCTCATCGGATGATTCACCATGGCAGGCGGGTCTGCAAAGCTCGCAGACCGCTCTGTGATGAGTGCTCGCTAAGCAGGTTTTGTCCAAGGATGGGTGTGGGAACGTAGGGGCATTCGCAACGCGTCTTGGCTTTCTGATCGGGGTGGCCATGATCCTATCGGGCAATGAAATCCGTCGGCAACTGGGCACAAATATCTTCATCGACCCGTTTCGCGAAGGTCAGCTGAATCCGAACAGCTACAACCTGGCCCTGCATGACGAGGTAATGGTCTATGAAGAGGTGGTGCTCGACATGCGCCAGTCAAACCGGGTCCGCAGGATACCGGTACCCGAAGAGGGACTGGTGCTCAGCCCGAATCAGCTCTATCTGGGGCGAACCGCGGAGTACACCGAGACGCACAACCTCGTTCCAATGATCGAAGGTCGTTCTTCCGTTGGCAGGTTGGGTTTGTTTGTGCACGTCACAGCTGGTTTCGGAGACGTCGGGTTCAAAGGTTACTGGACGTTGGAGATGTTTGCAGTCCAGCCGGTACGAGTCTATCCCGGCATTCCCATCTGCCAGATCTTCTACCATCAGATCGAAGGTGTGATTTCCGAGTACGACAGCGAGAAATACCAGAACGCAGACGACATCCAACCCAGCCTGTTGTACAAGGAGTTGAACCCCAAGGCCGAACGTGACGACCCGCAACTGGTCTTCGAGTTCGGCTCCCGACGCTCTTGAGATCGCGGGTGTAGCCTTGTCGCGGAACGCGGGGGATCGCTTGTGCTTGGAAGGCGAGAGCTCGTCTCGGGAGGGCGAGGCTCCTGCCGAGCCGCAGCGCTCCTCGAGCGGTAACGTTGACGTCGCGCTATCGGCTCAATCGTAACCCGACGCGTCAGCGAGGGAAAATTTGCGGTGGTACACCAACTCCCCCTCGCTGACGCCTCGGGTTACGAAATGCCTGGCGAATTCGCCTGCTGCGCAGCGAAAAGCACCAACTTCAAAGAGCGTCAGCGAGCCCCCTCCGCACCCTAGCCCGGATTATTCATGAAGATCGTCGCGAGAGGTTGTAAGTACGTTCGTGGCAAGGAAAGCGAGCAATTCTCCCGCAGGCGTATTTGAAGCAATACGTCGAGGGAGAATTGTTAAGCATGACGAAGCCACGGATGGACTTACGACCTCGCAGCAGATCGCTCATGAATAATTCGGGCTAGTACAACAGAATCGCGTCGAAGGCCGCGGTTAACTGGCTGTCTTTGGTGTAGTCGTCGTATGGCGCGACTTCGGTACCGTCAGACCAATCGAATCGCATTTCGGGGCGGACGATGATGTTCGCTGTCGGCGTCCAGTTCAGTCCGACGCTGACGTTGTAGTAGTTCCCAGCGAACGAGCTCGAAGTCAGGCCGCCCGGCAGCACCGGACCACCCACGCCGTTGCGCAGCGGCACGGTATAGAGTCGCGAGCCGTCGTCGTCCCGGAACCACTCGGCCCGGGCACCGAAAGTCCAGCAATCGTTGAGCGAATAGAACAAGTACTGGTTGATGCCGTACCATTCTTCGTCGATGGGCGTGCCGTCGTAGTTGTTCCAGCCGTTGTCGTGTTGCAGCACGTACTCCCAGCTATCGTTAATGTGATAGCGGAAGACGATACTGTACAGCGTACGTGTGTGATCGCTAACGCCGGTGACGCCGTCTTCGTCACCATAGATAACCGTGGCCGTCAGTTCAAACTGCTCGCTACGAGGTGTAAAAGTGAGCCCACCTAGGAACGCAGCCCGGTCGGTAACGGCATCGAACTTGTCCCAGCCGTTTACCAGGCCGGCATGGGCGACCAAATTGTCGTTAAGCTGCCAGGTGATTAAACCGCCAGTATGCGTGAAGGGCTCGCCGTACTGCATGGTGTAGGCGTGCGAGTAAAAGAAGTTATCCGGGGCCGTGACGGTCTCGTTGCCAATGATCGTGTAGAAGTGGCCGACCTTGAGCGACATGTTTCCGAAAGCCACTTCACCGTAGGCTTGAGGTAGCGCCAGACCGTACTGGTTGCCGCGGCGATTCCAGTGCCGGCTACCGTCGTCTCGCAACTCCAGACCGGCGGCACGCGTAAAAAAGTAGTCCGTGCCGAACAAGAAATCGACTCGGCCACCCCACTGCAGTCCGTGACCACCTCGCTCCACATCGCGACCGAAAGTCATGTAGAACTGATTTGCCTGGAAGTTCGAGCGGTCGTTGAAGGTGATCGGGCCGTTGATGCGCGTCGCTGGACTGTCAGCGTTCGCCGTGGCCCCTGCCGCCAGCCAACCGGTGAGTTGCCAGCCACCGGCTGTTTCAGGGAAAAGTCGCCACGGCTGATCGGAGTCGCAATCTCCACAAGAGTTGCATCCTCCGCAGGCAGACCCCTTTCCGCCGCCCTTTGAGCCCTTGCTGCTGGGCGGATGCACGACGGCTCCAAAGGAAGTGACGTCGGCGGAGAGGCTATCTGAGATTGAATAGGTCCGTGACGTCTGGGCACTGGCCGCGGTCGTACAGGTGACCAGGATCGCGGCAACTAAGGCCCAGTTCAGCTTGCAGTTCATGACTGTTAATCTCCTTCACGCGTGGGGCCTGCCGGCGCCAGATGCGGGTGTCCAGCGCACGCCACGACGATGCCTGCTAGGCAGACTTATCGATTCAATTGATTAATCTCTTCGTTCCGGTCAAAGCCGGAAATTCAATAATCGTGGCACACCCGGTAATCAGGACGTAAATTAACAGAATTGCGTAGATTCTCTGCTTTGCCGCTTGGGGAAGTGTGACGCTGGGATCGCGATTCCCTTGGGTTTTCGTGCCCCAAGCCGTTGAGTTTTGAAGTTCCGCTCTTGGCTCAATCGGAACCCGAAGCGTCAGCGAGGGAGTGACTTGGGTTGGTACACTAACTCCCCCTCGCTTACGCTTCGGGTTCCGAAAAACGCGGCGAAGTTGACATCTTGTCTCCACCAGACAGCGAAAAGCGCAACTTCCAAGAGTCGTTACTTTGAACAAACCACACGCCTGGCAACGTTGAAATCACGAAGTCGGAGAATCCGCCCATGACACCCGCATTCCGATTGGGACTCTCGTCTTTGCTGGCGGTGGTTCTGTTTCATGCCCATTCGATCGCGCAATCGACTGCTCTGCCGCAGCGAGCTGGCCAGACTCGGCTGGCAGCCGAGCTGCCGCGAGTCCCTGCCACCGAGCCGGCAGACGTAGCTCAGACTTTTCGCTTGCTCGATGGATTTCAACTCGAGCTACTGGCAGCCGAGCCGCTGGTGACCGACCCGGTTGCCATCAAGTATGACGAGAATGGGCTGGCATACGTCGCGGAGATGGGCGACTACCCGTACTCCGACAAATCCCATGACCGTCCCCACGCAGAGCAGACGTCACTTCCTTTAGGGCGAATTCGCGTGCTGGAAGACACCGACGGTGACGGTCGCTTTGACAAGAGCACTCTCTTCGCAGAGGAGATGTCATGGCCCACCGGGTTGGCGTTGTGGAAGGGTGGTGTCTTCGTCACAAGTACTCCCGACATCATCTATCTGAAGGATATCGACGGAGATCGACAGGCGGATGTACGGCGGGTGGTCTACACCGGATTCCGCAAGTTCAACGTGCAGGCAGTGATCAACAATCTGCAGTGGGGTCTTGACCATTTGATCTATGGAGCCGGCTCATCAAACGGCGGCGAGATTCGCCCGGGTGACGCACTAGATGCCGATCCCGTGCGGATCAGGCGGGGCGATTTTCGTTTCGATCCGGCCGGCAAGACCTTCGAGGCGATTACCGGCGGAGCCCGTTTTGGGAACACTTTCGACGACTGGGGCAACCGCTTCCTCTGCGACATTCGTAATCCGGTCCAGCAGGTTGTGCTGCAGAACCGCTACCTCGCCCGAAACTCACTGTTGTCGGTTCGCTCAGCGCTGCACGACGCCGCACCGTCCGGCGGCGAGGTGCAGGTCTTTCGGGCTAGTCCCCCGGAAGCGTGGAGAGTGATCAACTCGCAACGCCTCGCCAGCGATCCCGACAGCACTTCGCCGAACAGCGAGAAGGTACCGGCCGGTTTTCTGACTTCCTCCAGCGGAGTCACCGTTTATCGCGGGGCAGCGTATCCAGAGCGGTACTACGGCAATGTCTTCGTGGGTGACGTTGCCGGCAACGTTGCGCTGCGCTACAAGCTGCAGCCGCGCGGGCCGTCGATTGCAGCCGAGAGAGTTTACGGCGAGTTTGAATTCCTTGCGTCGACAGACAACTGGTTTCGCCCGGTGAATTTCGCCAACGCGCCCGACGGCACGTTGCATGTCCTTGATATGTACCGCGAGACGATTGAACATCCCTGGTCGATTCCCGACGACATCAAAGCCCACTTGGACCTTGTCAGCGGCAGGGATCGCGGCCGCATTTATCGCCTGGTCCCCGCCCGCTACCGCCGTGGATTCACCGCACCGCAGCAGCCGCGCCTAGGGAGTGCCTCCGCAGAACAGCTCGTCGCCGAGCTCGCCAATCCCAACTCCTGGTGGCGTGATACGGCCCATCGACTGATCTTCGAGCGTCAGGACCGGCAGTGCATTCCCCACTTGCGAAGGCTGCTTGCTGAAAGTAACTCGGCCATCGCACGGTTGCACGCATTGTGGTCCCTAGTGGGGCTCGATGCAATCGACGCGGCCGACATCGCTCGCGCGCTGACAGATTCGTCAGCGGAGGTGCGCCGTCACGCAGTTCGCCTGGCGGAGCCGCTACTCCAGCAGTCCACGACTCTGGCTCAGGCGGTACTAGATGCGGCCGACGATCCGGATAGGGGAGTACGGTTTCAGACTGCCTTGACGCTGGGCGAGTTGGAGAACGAGCGGGCAACTCATGCGTTGGTTCGGATTGCGCGACGCGATGGTGAGGATAACTGGGTTCGGCTGGCGATCCTCAGTTCGCTGTCGAACTCGACGGCGACCTTTCTCGTCGAACTGCTGTCGCATGCTGAGTTTGCCGCCGGTGGCGCTGGACAAGCGATGGTCGAGCAGCTGAGCCACGCAGTTGGGCTCGGAGAATCAAACACTAGTATCCAGCAGGTGCTTGTGGCGGCGGCGAGCGACCAGCTGAGTTCACAGCCCGCGCTGCAAGCAGTCGTGGTCCGCGCGCTTGGAGCTGGCTTGCGATCTACGGGACGAGATCTGGTTCAGTTTACCTCCGGATCGAGCAAGCATGCGAAGCTGCTTACAGAGTCGCTTGCTGCGGCACATCGCGTTGTCATCGATCGCACTGCTCCGTCGGCACGTCGCGTCGCGGCGATCGAACTCGTGGGCTACGACAGCTTTGACTCGGCGCGGCCCACGTTGATGGCACTACTAGAGGCCCAACAACCGCAAATCATCCAGTCTGCGGTGATCGATGCACTGGCCGGGTTCCGGCACTCCGGAGTCGCGGACGCCTTGTTGGCGGAGTACGCAGCGCTGACTCCCCCCTTGCGCAAAAAGGTAGTGCAAGCACTTCTCGCGCGGTACGACCGTTTGCCGAAGCTCGTTGAGGCGGTGGCACAACGCCGGGTCTCGCCGACGCTGATTTCGGCTTCTCAGCGGCGACGGATTCTCAGCAGCGATGACCAGGCGATGGTCGAGCTGGCTACCGAGTTGTTTGCGGCGGACGCACCGAGTCCACGGCGGCAGGTCGTAGAAAAGTACCAGGCGGCGCTTTCCTTGGTTCCCGATTTCACGCGGGGACAGATTGTCTACCGGCGCGAGTGCCGCAACTGCCATCGCCTCGGCGCGGACGGATTCGAGGTAGGGCCCAACCTGGCGACGATTCGTCATCGCAGCGCTGCAGACGTGATGCTGCATATCCTAGACCCGAACCGTGAGGTCTCGCCAAATTACATGGAGTATGCCGTGGTGACTGCAGACGGACGAGTTGCCACGGGGACCATTGTGGCGGAGACGGCGATTGCCCTCACGCTGCGCGGTGCGGAAGACAAGGAGCAGACGATTCTGCGTCGAGATATCAGCGAGATTAGCGGGACTGGGAAGTCACTGATGCCGGAGGGGTTAGAGCAGAAGATCTCACTTCAGGAGATGGCTGACCTCTTGGCCTACCTATTGGGTTTCGATCACCCGTGACTCTACTTTGTTGGATCGGTTGACCTGAGGGCAGTACGAAGTCCTAAAAGACGTGCTCGAGGAGGCAGGTTCGACGACCCAAGAGTTCGTGTTCCGCGTGAGGTAAGATCCGAGCGGCCCCGGTGGGGAGGTAAGGACTTCTTGTAGCCGAATTCGCCAGAATTTGGCCGAATCGGCAGTCGGCCAAACATGAACTCCCCCTCGCTGACGCTTTTCGAAGTTGCGCCTTTAGCCATTCCGCAGGGACATAATGTCGAATTCGCCGGGTATTTTGTAACCCGAAGCGTAAGCGAGGGAGAGTTGACGTACCAACGTAATTAATTTCCTCGCTTACGCTTCGGGTTCCGATTAAGCCAAACGCGCGATTACAAACTAACGCTTCGCGCTTACGAAAGACAGCGAATTCCCCCAGGGTGACGGAGACGAAGTCAACGGCCAGTCAATCTTGCTGTCCCAATCCAAATCTGCGAATAGGCTTTGCAGGACAGAAACATTGGGACAAAAAAATCGGGTGGTTTCAAAGACGTTCGACGGTGAAGAACGGCCGGTTGCCGCGTTGTCATCATGCGCGACAGCATTCGGCTCGGCCATGATGCGATCGATGGCCTCGGCGGTCTGCCGTTCCGCACGTCTGCCGGCCAAGCGACCGACCGGCATACCGAGTCCCGTGACGAGCACGCCACTTGGAAGCGGAGGGATTTCGGGCACTGGCAACAGGGCGGCAAATCTCGCCAGCCGCGATGCATCGGCTGCATTGATGCGACCGTTGCCGCTGATGTCGCCGATCAAGTTCGGATCGGTGTTGCCCGAGCCGGCGAAGCCGGTGCCGATCAAAGCGGCGACTCCGGCGACGCGTGCCGCGTCTGCTGCATTGATGCGGCCGTTGCCTGAAACATCTCCCAAATAGGTGACCAGCTGATAGGCGTCGTCGGCAATCACCGGGAGCTCGCGGTTTGCTGCGTCGCGAACTGTCACATTCTGGATGTCGAGGACCGCTTGACTGCCATAGATGCCGCTCGCATTCAACGTCGGCACAGCAGCCACCAGATAGATGACCGTGCTCGTTCCAGCGGCTAGGCTCGTCGAACTGGCGAATGAGACGGTGGCCACGCCCGGCGTGCCGTTCTCCAAGACCACTGTCGCATCGATCGGGGCATCGTCACCAAGGGTGGCCGCGGTGATTGTCAGCGTCGTGGGGTCATGGCGGATCTGGAACTCGATCGATCGGACGTTCGTGCCAGCGTTGATTGTCAGAGGAATTCCCTGCGTCGTGTTGGCCGGCAAGTTGATCGGCTGGCCCGGTCCACGCACGATGTCGGGGATACCAATGATGACCGCGTTTTCGGCTGTGGCTGCCACGCTGAAGCTGCTGATCAAGTCATCTCCACCGGTCCCGTCGCCGTCTCCGTCCAGTGGTTCGCCGCTGGCGGTGCGAAATCCAGCCGTGCCGCTCCGCAGTCTGACGGAGTAGACATCCGGTTGCAGCCGCTGGCCGGTCTTGACGAAGGTCACTTTTCTGGAAGCCGGATCGACTACCAACGAACCCTCAACCGGACCACTGGCGACTCCCTGTAGCACGACGTCTGCCGGTCCCGATGCTCCCGCCCGGGTGTCATAGAGATTCAGCTGGCTGGTATCCAGGTCGGCGCTAAAATGTGCTTCGAAGCCTGAACTCGTTGGCACGAGCGACTCCACGACGAAACTGGCTGGCTGGATGTCCAAGTTCAGCGTGATAACTTGAGTGCCGGCTCCCGGCTGCAGCACAAACTGCTCGACAAGCGGTGCCTGCCCGGGAACGGTGACCGTCACGTCATATGTTCCGTGAAACCCGCGCAGATCAAACCGGCCGTCGCCGCCGGTGCTGCCTGCAGTGTGTGTGGTCCACTCGGCGACCAGCTCCTGGTAGCGTCGGCCGGCTGCGTTCACAGTCCAGTCTTGATCGACCAGAGCTGCGTCCGCACCACGCCAGTGAGCTCCTGCCCAAAAACCCCACATCAAAATGCCGTCCACGGCCGGATGGCTGAAGGCGGTTCGGTACAGCGCCTCGAGTTGGTCGGCCCGCGACTCGACGTCCGGGTCCTGGACGTCAAACTCGGTGATCCAGACAGGCAGCCCGAGCGGTCCCAGAACGTCCAGCCGCTGGAGCACATCCAGCGGCGAAACAATGGCAGGCGCCGCGGGAAAGTGCCCCTGCACGCCGATACCATCGATCGGTGCACCCCCGGCAATCAACTCTTCGATAAACGCCCGGTAGGTCGCCGCCAAGCCTCCGGTGATGACCCCGTAGTCGTTGACGAATAACCGCGTGTCCGGATCGGCAGCGCGAGCTTGTTGGAACATCGAGGTGCGAATGCCCGGCAAACGGTCTTCGTAGAAGCTGCCGTGCAACATCTCGTTGTTCACGTCCCAGTGGCGAAAGTCTCCGCGGAAGTGATCGACGACGCTTGCCAAACGGCTGTTTACCGCGCTGCGCAACTGGGACGGTGTCAACTGCCTGATCCAGGCAGGCACGAACTGTTCGACGCCCCGGAAAATCGTGTGCCCCCGCAAGGCGATATCATTGGCCCGGGCGAACTCCACGATCCGATCAGCGAGAGCGTAGTCCACGTTCCCCTGCGACTGTTCGGTCTGGTGCCACTTGGCCTCGAACTCCATCACGCCCCACTCGAAGTTGTCCCGCAGAAACTGTGCGTATTCCGGATGGGGCAGGGCTCCACTGTTGATCGTCGTCCCCAATCCGAAAGCATGCCGTGATTGGGAAATGTCAATCACCGCACCGGGAA
The DNA here is from genome assembly GCA_965223305.1 of Pirellulaceae bacterium. Taxonomy (GTDB): domain Bacteria; phylum Planctomycetota; class Planctomycetia; order Pirellulales; family Pirellulaceae; genus CBDCWT01. The sequence continues at coordinate 233,380 of CBDCWT010000084.1, forward strand.
CGGGGTTGCCCGCGGCGTTCAGCACGATGACCTGCGCATCCCGTTTGCGGAGCTGCTCGATGCGGGCGTCGGCCTCGGCCTTCCACGCTACGGGGTCGAACGGCGCGACCGACAGATCGTCCACAAAAAAGTTCACTCCGGGGTTTGGCCCTTCGACGTAGAGGAATAACCTGGTCAGCGATCCGACGACGTCCAACGTGTAGGATCCGGACAGCCTGATCCATTCGGATTGAGAACCGACGGACCAATCAAGCGGCGTCCACTTGGTCCCACTGCCGTCGGTCTGTTGCAAGGTGAGTCCGATATTCTCCTGGTCGACTCCATCCAGCTTCACCCAGACGGAGATCTGGTACGTTGCTCCTGGCTGCATGATGCCGATCATCGACTGTCCAACGCCGTTCCACGCAGCCGTTCGATTGGTCACATGCGCGGCGGCAAGCCCTTGATGGGACTGCGCGGATGTCACCGTGACCGACGCGTCACCCAAAGGCAGCCAGGGCGCGATGCCGGCCTCGAAGCCAGGGTTGGGCACCAGATTCTGAGCGCCGGCTGCCGCGGTGCCGACCGTTGTCCGTCGTTCGTGCACGACGACAAATTCGTCTGCGGCGATCGTTCCCATGTCCGTGACTCGTCCACTGGGCCAGTAAACCGTGACGTCGGCTTGCAGCGCCTTTCCCAGACCGACCTCTACTTCCAGGCTGCTGGTGCTGGCCGCGTTGCTCGATCCAGACTGGACTTCCCGAATGAGAGTCTCATGTGGTTCCAACGACTGGCTACCGTCCAAGTCAGCGCGGATCACGACCCGCGCGCCCAGGGCATCGCGCGTCGAGCGCAGCGGTCCGGGCAGCTCGGGATTCCCCACGAGCTTGAGGCTCAAGAAGTGCCGATCTGCGTAGTCGGCAGCCGAGCGATTTTCGTAGAACGCAGATACGTTGTCGTCGATGTTGACGACAAACAGATCCAGCCAACCGTCCCGATTGTAGTCTGCCGCGACATCACCCCGGGCGTTGCTCACGCTGACGAAACCAGCGTCCACTGAATCATCCGTCAGCGCCCCCAGAGTGTTGGCGTAGTAGAAGTCGAAGGCGCCGCGATGGGTGGCCACGTGCAGATCCTGAAACCCGTCATTATCAAAGTCCTCCCATTGCACGCCCCAAGAGAACAGCCCGCCGGCAGCTGAACTGTGAACGAAGTCAAGCCGGCCGGTTTCCGACAGTTGATTGATCCAGATGTCGTTTCGGCCGCTGCTACGATCGTCAAAGCTGCCGGCGCTGCTCCAGTCGGTAATGTAGATGTCGAGGTCCCCGTCGTGTTCCAGATCGGCGACCGCCACGCCCATTGCTCCACCGGAGCGATGGCCGAAGGTATTTGGCAGTTCGTAAGTCTCGGTCGAGAAACCTTGCCAAACACCCTGCTCGTCCGCACCTTGATTGATGTACAGCATCTCGCGGTCATCAGCTCCGCCTACCTTGTTGGTAACCAGCAAGTCCGGCCAACGATCGTTGTCGAAGTCGGCAAAGATGACGGCGTTAGACGAACTGAAGTACTGGTTGGCCGATTCATACATCCCCGAGGCCGTGACAAAACCGGGCACGTCGAATTCCATCGTGACGTCGGTGAAGGTGCCATCCCCGTTGTTCATGTAGAAGATATCGCGCTGTCCGGCCCTCTCCCCTACCTGCAGGGCTGTTGAGTTCAGCCACTCGTGGTGGTTGCCGACATACAGGTCCAGGTCCCCGTCGCGGTCGGGATCTCCCCAGGCAGCCGTCAGCGACTTTTCCAGAGTGATACCGTCCCAGGTAGCGGTCCGCAGTCCGAATTGACCATCCTCGACACCAGGCGTGGGGTCCGTTTGACCCGTCACGTCCACGAACTGCAGCGAACCTGTTTCGACGAGCTGGTTCCGCAGCAGGACATTATCGTCGTCGAAGTTGAGCACAAAGAGGTCGAGGTCTCCATCGTTGTCGTAGTCACCGGCGACGGCACCTGTGGCCGGCCCGGCATGCCCCGCGCCGGCATCCTCGGCAGCTCGTTGAAACACGCGCCGTCCGGCGTTATCGCGGTTGAGATGAAGTTCGTTCGGTTCACCAGCGCGGACCAGATAAAGATCGGGCCAACCGTCATTGTCCAGATCGGCGAACACTGCGCCCGGACCATGAGCGTCACCGGTGGACGCCAAATACTGGTCCAAACCAACAGCGGCCGTAACATCGGCGAACTTTGCGAGCAAGTAACGACGCTCGAGTTGCTCCAGTCTTAGACGACGGCGCCGTGATAAGCAGCACCCCACTGGCAGTCCTCCGCTTTCTGGCCCTCTCGGTCCTTTAGGCGCTGCCCAGCAATAAGTTGCCGATTTCTGTTCCCTCCCTCCTGCCTCGCGCAGCGAGAACAGCGGGAGAGGGCAGTGGTAGCCGAACTCGCCAGAGTTTGGCGGATCCCGATTCGTCCAAACTCGGTTAGGGAAAGTCCTTAACGGCGTTGGGTGAGGAGGATAAACATCGGCAACCTGTTGTTGGGCGACTCCTTAGGTCTTTTGGGGCCCTTACGTCCTTCGGTAGCGAAGCGGTTTCATCACACTCAAATTGTACTAGCTGTGCTGCAAAACCAGAACTATGCAGACTTCGGAACGTCGAACCCACCCTGCTACGAAGTCGAAAAAAAGCTGCACGACTTCCGGAGGGGAGAAGGGACTTTGGTGGTGGCGACGCCGCGCTGGATCGCTTCCAGGGCCAACAGCAGCAGCGTAGAATGCACGCCATTCAAATACCGAAACCAGCGACACTCAACAAGCAATTTGCGAAACGGAATTCACGTGAACGAGCCACCCGCCGACAACCTGCCTTCGACCTTCGAAGATGGCGAGGCCTACGATCTGGTCGCCCAAAACCTTCCGTACGGGCTTGATTTCTACGCGGCCCTAGCTCGACAGGCCAATGGCCCGGTGTTGGACGTCGCCTGCGGCACTGGCCGGATTCTGCTGCCCTGCCTGCAGGCCGGAGTCGACATCGAAGGCCTGGACCTGTTCCAACCGATGCTCAAGACGCTGCGGGACAAAGCGGCCAAATTGGGTCTGTCGCCGCGACTCCATCAGTCCGACATGAGCGACTTTTCACTACCGCGCCGTTATGCCCTGATCATGATCCCGTTCAACGCGTTCATTCACAACATGACTCAGGAGGCACAAATCTCCTGCTTGCAGTGTTGCTGCGAGCATCTGCTCGCTGGTGGCGAGTTGGTCTTCGATACGTTCTTTCCTTCGCTGGAGATCATTGGTGCGGCACAGCAAACCCGTGTACTGGAGGGAGAACTGCCTCATCCGAAGACCGGGTTGCCGATGCGGATGTATGACACGCGGACGTTCGACCGAGTCGCCCAAGTCCAGCACTCGATCAACGAACTCGAGTTGCTGGCTGCTGACGGCAGCGTGGAAACGGTCTACCGCTCCGAAGTCCGCGGCCGGTACATCTACAAGCAGGAGATGGAACTACTGCTGCGGGTCGCGGGTTTCGCACAGTGGGAGATCTACGGTGGCTTCGACCGCCACCCATTGACCGACGAAAACGACGCGATGATCGTATCGGCACACAGGGCAGGTTAGGCTCTGTCTAAAACAAGTATTCCGGTCGCGGAGCGACCCCTCAAGAAAGGCAGAGCACAGAGACGCGCTAGCCGCGGCCGTAGGCGACAGAAAGATCGGAGCAGACAAACCCGGCATGATGCTCTTCAAGATTAGTAGTTAGTAGGCCGGAACAAGCGGCGCCGCGACGCGGATGTCTGGCGAAGACGCGATCCGCCGCGCAGTTCCGGCGGACGAGTGCCTGCATTGTCCTTTAGTGGGCCATCAATTTTTCTGTCCCAATCTTTCTGTCCTTCAGCCGGATCTGCGAATAGGTTTTGTTGACAGAAAGATTGGGACAGAAAGATGACCGTGACCCTCCCCAATTGCTCAGAGAGAGGCGCTTTCGAGACAAAGCCTAGCCTGGGGTGGTGCCGGAACGGCGCGGCGGAGGGTCGTTGGCTGTCGACGCTCCTTGCGCCGCTTGTTCCGGCCTACCTGCTGCCCCAATCTTCCTGTCCTCGGGCCGGATCCGCGAACCTCCGAATCTACGTTTCGCTCTTATTCCACACGGCCATGATCTCTTCCAGTGCGTCGAGCTCGGTCAGGTTGGTCTCGCGGGACTCGGTTTGCTCAATTTCGTCAGCGGCGGGTGCTGCCAGTGACCCCAACCGTCCTCCTGCGAGCGCCCCAAACAGACTGTCCAAAGCATCGTTGTCATCTCGCGCGTTGTTGCGGCCCACCTTCTTGTCTGCACCAGATGCTCCGCCGGCTGCGTCCATCAATAGTCCTGTCGTTAGTCCGTGCACGCCAGGCACCACGATCGACGAGGAATCGACTGTGAGGTTAAACAACTCCGTTGCACTCAGCGTGCCGTCTGATGCGGTGACCGTGATCTGAATGGTGCCGACGTAGGAGGCCTGTGGATCGATCGTCAGTGTCGAGCCGCTAAAGGTCAGCCCCACCGTGACGGCCGTTTCTTGGAGCACCACGTCGTAGAGGGTTGTCAGATCGCTGTGGTAGCTGCTGTCCAGCGTGTCCAACAGCGTACTGTCACCGAAGCTCGTCCCAAATTGGTACACGGCACCGGTGGGCAAAATGTAGAACCAGTTCCCTTCGGCATCCAAGAAGTATTTTTCGTTTGCCCCGTGAAAATTGAGATACTCTTCAGGAGCAGGTTGGAAGTCGTAGATCTGATCCAGTGCGTAGGCTGCTTGATTCAGCAGATCGATTTCCACTGCTGTCGCAGACAAGGTCACCGAGTCGCCGTCGGCGTCCGAGGCGGTGACGGTGACGTCGATCGTGTCCGTCGTGGTCAACATGGTTTGGTCGGCAATCGCGGCGATCGTCGGAGCCGCGTTGGTGACACTCAATTGGAAGGAGGTTGAATCCTGCTCGGCACCGTCGCTCGCAGTCACGGTGATCGTCACGTCACCTAAGAATGACGAGGCCGGGTCCAACGTCAACGTCGATCCACTCACGCTCACCGCAACATCCGTGTCAGATGACTCCGCCGTGTAGGTTACCGCATCTCCCTCCGCGTCTGTGGACGAGAGCGTGACGTCGAGCGTATCTGTGGCGTGTGAAAGCGTTTGGTCGGTGACATCGTCGAGCACTGGTGCCGTGTTGGTAACGGTTACTGTGAAAGTACCCGTATCTTCGTCAATCCCATCGGTTGCGGTCACTGTGACGACGAAATCCCCCGTCACGGAAACTGCAGGATCGATTGTCAGCGTCGTTCCGCTCAGGCTGAGCGTAACATCAGCTGGATCGAGTGCAGGCTCAGCAACGTCGTAGAGCTTGGTCAGGTCAGCGTAAAACGTCGCGTCGAGAGTTTCCAGTAGCGTGCTCGAGGCGATGCTTCCGCCCCACTGGTACACGGCGCCGTCCGGCAGGATGTAAAACCACTCGTCGGTATCACCGCGGAAGTACTTTTCGTTCACGCCGCGGAAATTGAGAAACTCGTCTGACGCAGCAAAGAAGTTGTGCGATTGGTCCAGCTGATAGGCCGCCAGCTCGACCGGATTCTGCTGCGCAGCGGTTGTCGTATACGTTATTGTATCGCTGTCCCCATCGGTGGCCGACAGAGTAACGTCCAGCGTATCGACATTGTGAGCCATCGTCTGATCGGTCAGCGTGGCCAGCACGGGGGCCTGATTGGTGACGGTCAGTGTGAACGATTGCTCCGCCTGTGTGCTGCCGTCATCTGCGGTTACGGTAATCGTCGCAGTGCCGGTGAACAGGGCTACGGGATCGAGCGTCAGCGTGGTTCCTGTGATCGAAGTCGCAACGTCGCTCTCCGAAGACGAGGCAGTCAGCGTTACGCTGTCCGCGTCGGCATCGGTGACCGACAACGCCACGTCCAGCGTATCGGTCGTATGGGGGATCGACTGATCGGTGATGGGGTCCAGAACCGGCGTCGAGTTGGTGACGCTGAGGACAAACGTCGTACTGTCTTGAGCAGTCCCGTCATCAGCCGTGACGGTGATTGTGGCGTCACCCAAGAAACTGCTGGCCGGGTCCAAGGTCAGCGTGGTGCCGCTGATCGATCCTGTGACATCCGTTTCGGAGGATGTCACGGTGTAGGTCAGCGTATCGCTGTCAGCGTCGCTGGCCGAAATGGTCACGTCCAAGGTGTCCGTTGCATAGGACATCGACTGATCGACGATGGCCGTCAGGACCGGTGCATCGTTGGTAACGCTGAGTGTGAAACTCTGGGTGTCTTCCGCAGCGCCGTCTCCGACTGTGACGGTAATCGTGGCGTCTCCTAGAAAACTGCTGGTCGGGTCCAACGTGAGGGTCGTACCCGTGACGCTGCCGGTTACGTCGGTCTCCGACGAGGTAACGGTGTAGGTCAAGGTGTCCCCATCCCCGTCGGTCACTGACAACGCCACGTCCAGCGTGTCGGTGGTGTGCGACATGGATTGATCCGTGATGGCGTCCAGCGCCGGCGCAGAGTTCGTGACCGTCGCATCGAAGGTAGTCGTGTCGGAGTCAATCCCGTCCGTTGCGGTCACAGTAACCGTAACGGTGCCCGTATAGCTGGCAATTGGATCCAACGTCAGCGTGCTACCGGAGATGGAGATCCCTACTTCAGTTGTGGCGTCTACGACTGGTGGTTCGGCGACGTCAAACAGTGCGGTGAGGTCGCCGTAAAACGTGCCGTCAAGGGTACCTAGCAACGTGCTGTCGGCAATTGTAGTGCCAAATTCGTAGACGGCTCCGGTGGGCAGGATATAGAACCACGCGTCGGTATCTCCGCGGAAGTACTTTTCGTTCACACCGCGGAAGTTGAGAAACTCATTGGAAGCAGCAAAGAAGTCATGTGCTTGGTCCAGTTGGTAGGCCAAGAGATCGATCAGATTCTGATGGACTGCGGTGGCCGAGTATGTAACCGTATCGCTATTGCCGTCGGTCGCCGACAGCGTGATATCTACGGTATCCAAGTTGTGAGTGATTGTCTGGTCGGAGATCGCGTCCAACACGGGAGCCTGATTCGTGACCGTGAGCGTGAATGTCTCGGTTGCCTGAGTGTTGCCATCATCCGCTGTTACCGTAATCGTTGCTGTCCCGGTGTATAGGGCGACGGGATCGAGTGTCAGCGTCGTGCCGGTAATCGAGGTCGATACGTCACTGTCCGTTGACGCCGCCGTCAGTGTGATCGAGTCCGCGTCGGCATCGTTGGCAGTGATCGTGAGATCCAGAGTGTCGGTTGTGTGAGGAATTGACTGGTCACCGATCGAAGCGATAGTCGGAGTTGAGTTCGTCACACTCAACACGAACGAGATTGCGCTCTCCTCGGCACCATCGTCGGCAGTAACCGTGATGGTCGCATCTCCCAGGAAACTGGAGGCTGGGTCCAAGGTCAGCGTCGTGCCGGTCAGTGACGCGCTCACATCGGTTTCGGAAGACGACACCGAATAGGTGATGGTGTCGCCGTCGCCGTCCGTCGCCGAAATAGACACGTCGAGAGTATCAGTCGCATACGACAGCTGCTGATCCGCAATTGTCGTCAAGGCCGGAGCGGAGTTGGTCACGGTGACATCAAACGTCTCGGTGTCTTCGGCAATACTGTCGCTTGCGGTCACCGTCACGGTAAACGTACCGAAAACGGAAACTGCGGGATCCAATGTAAGCGTTGTACCAGAGATCGACGCCGTGACATCCACCGTTCCTTCTGTCGGTGCCGCTACATCGAACAAGGTTGTCAGATCGCTGTGGTAGGTAGCGTCGAGCGTACCCAGCGACGTGCTCGTCCCAATGGTGCCTCCCCATTCGACTATTTCTCCGTCAGGCAAGATGTAGAACCAGGCAAAGGTGTCTCCGCGGAACCACTTTTCCTGCAAGCCCAGTAGGTCCAGATTTTCCGAGCTGGCCGCAAAAAAGTCGTGAGCCTGATCTAACTGATAGGCCAGCACCTCGACGGGGTCTAACTGAACGACGGAAGTCGTGTAGGTAACGGTGTCGCCGTCCCCGTCCGTGGTCGAGAGGGTTACATCCAGTGTGTCGACGTTGTGGCCCATCGTCTGGTCCGCAATGGGGTCCAGGAAAGGTATTTGGTTTGTGACGGTTAGTGTGAAGGTCTCCTCGGCTTGTGTGTTACCGTCGTCCGCGGTGACTGTGATCGTCGCTGTGCCGGTAAAGAGTGCCGCTGGATCCAGCGTCAGATTCGAGCCGGAGATGGACGTCGTCACGTCGCTCTCGGAAGACGTAGCCGTCAACGTGACGGAGTCGGCGTCGGCATCCGAAACTGTGAGCTCGACGTCCAATGTGTCTGTGGCGTGGGACATCGTCTCGTCGGCAATTGCTGTCAAGTCCGGTGTAGAGTTTGTGACGGTCAGTACGAAGGACTGGCTAGCTTGCTCAATACCGTCGTCCGCAGTCACCGTGATCGTCGCGTCACCTAGGAAGGTGGATGTTGGATCCAGCGTCAGCGTCGATCCCGTGATCGACCCGGTCACGTCGGTTTCCGATGAGCTGACGGTGAGAGTGAGGGTGTCCGAGTTGCCGTCTGACGTGGACAGCGTGACATCGAGCGTGTCGGTGGCATACGACATAGCTTGATCGACAATCGGATCCAACACAGGGGCCTGGTTGGTCACGGTCAGCGTAAAGGTTTGGGTCGCCTGAGCGTGCGGATCTGCGGCTGTGACGGTAATGGTTGCTGCGCCGGCGAACAGAGCTGCTGGGTCCAACGTCAAAGTCGTACCGGTGACAGATCCCGTCACGTCAGTCTCCGACGAAACGACGGTGTATGTGAGCGTGTCACTATCGGCGTCCGTGACTGAGAGAGCCACGTCGAGAGTGTCGGTTGTGTGTGGGATCGTCTCGTCGCTGATTGGGTCCAGCACCGGATCAGTGTTTGTCACACTGAGCAGGAATGAGACATCGTGTTGGGCGATTCCATCGTCGGCGGTGACCGTGATCGTGGCGTCGCCCAAGAAGCTGCTAGCTGGGTCTAAGGTCAACGTTGTGCCGGTAATGGAGCCGGTCACATCGGTGGTTGAGGAGGCAACCGAATAGGAAATGGTGTCACTATCTGCGTCTGTCGCCGACAGAGCTACGTCCAGCGTGTCGACATTGTGAACCAGTGTCTGATCGACAATGGCGTCCAGCACCGGTGCAGCGTTGGTTACGCTGAGCACAAACGAGACATCATGTTGAGCGAGACCGTCGTCTGCCGTAACGGTGATCGTCACATCGCCCAAGAAACTGCTGGCAGGGTCCAGGGTTAGCGTGGTGCCCGTGATCGACCCTGTGACATCCGACTCGGAAGACGCCACGGTATAAGTGAGTGGGTCGCTGTCGGCGTCAGAGCCGGAGAGTGTCACGTCCAGCGTATCTGTTGTGTGCGACATCGATTGGTCGCTGATCGCGACCAACACAGGAGTCTCGTTCGTCACGCTCAAGGCAAATGACACGCTATCCTGTTCGATTCCGTCGCTCGCGGTGACTGTGATCGTGGCGTCGCCTACAAAGCTGCTCGCCGGATCCAAGGTGAGCGTCGTACCGCTGATCGATCCAGTGACATCCGTCTCAGAAGAAGCGACCGTGTACGTTAGGGTGTCCGAGTTTCCATCGGTGGCCGACAGCGTCACATCCAGCGTGTCGACGTTATGAACCAGTGTCTGGTCGACGATGGCGTCCAACACAGGAGCCTGGTTGGTAACGGTCAATGTGAACGACTGCACGGCCTGGGTGTTGCCGTCATCCGCCGTGACAGTAATCGTTGCTGTACCCGCGAACAGGGCGGCGGGATCGAGCGTCAGCGTGGTTCCTGTAATCGAAGTCGCGACGTCGCTCTCCGAGGACGCGGCAGTCAGGGTTACGCTGTCCGCGTCCGCATCCGTGACCGACAACGCCACGTCCAGCGTGTCGGTCGTATGGGGGATGGACTGATCGGTGATGGGGTCCAGAACCGGCGTCGAGTTGGTGACGCTGAGGATAAACGTTGTACTGTGTTGCGCGATCCCGTCATCAGCGGTGACGGTGATCGTGGCGTCACCCCAGAAGCTGCTGGCGGGGTCCAAGGTTAGCGTGGTTTCATCGATCGATCCTGTGACATCCGTTTCGGAAGATGTCACGGTGTAGCTCAGCGTATCGCTGTCAGCGTCGCTGGCCGAAATGGTCACGTCCAGAGTGTCCGTTGCATAGGACATCGACTGATCGACGATGGCCGTCAGGACCGGAGCATCGTTGGTAACGCTGAGTGTGAAACTCTGGGTGTCTTCCGCGGCGCCGTCTCCGACTGTGACGGTAATCGTGGCGTCTCCTAGAAAACTGCTGGTCGGGTCCAACGTGAGGGTCGTACCCGTGACGCTGCCGGTTACGTCGGTCTCCGACGAGGTAACGGTGTAGGTCAAGGTGTCTGCATCCCCGTCGGTTACTGACAACGCCACATCCAGCGTGTCGATCGTGTGCGACATGGATTGATCGGCGATGGCGTCCAACGTTGGCGCAGAGTTCGTGACCGTGGCATTGAACGTCGTCGTGTCGCTATCGATCCCGTCTGTTCCGACGACGGTGACGATGAACTCACCTGTGTAGCTCGCCGCCGGATCCAGCGTGAGGGTGTTGTCGGAAACAGACAGTGTGACGTCGACGGACTCGGTGGGCAGCGGCTCGACGACATCAAACAGTGTGGTCAGGTCGTCATGATAGGAGCTGTTCAGCGTACCCAGCAACGTGCTATCGGCAATGGAGGAGCCGACCTGATAGACCGCTCCGCTGGGCAATATATAGAACCACTCGGTGGCATCGCCGCGGAAGTACTTTTCGTTCTGCCCGCTGAAGTTGAGAAACTCGTCGGATGCAGCAAAAAAGTCGTGCGCCTGGTCCAGCTGGTAAGCCAACACCTCAGTCGGATTCCGCTGGCCCGCAGTCGCGGTGTATGTGATCGTATCGCTGTTTCCGTCGGTCGCTGACAGCGTGATGTCGACAGTATCCAAGTTGTGGGTAATGGTCTGATCTGCGATCGCTCCGAGGACAGGAGCTTGGTTGGTAACGGTGAGCGTGAACGTCTCGGTAGCTTGCGTGCTTCCATCGTCCGCCGTCACCGTAATCGTCGCCGTGCCCGCGAACAGAGCCACTGGATCTAAGGTCAGCGTCGTACCGCTAATGGAAGCTGAGACATCGCCCTCCGAGGACGCCGCCGCTAGTGTCAGTGAGTCTGCATCGGCGTCGTTTGCCGTAATCGTGAGATCTAACGTGTCAGTCGTGTGTGGGATGGACTGGTCGCCGATCGAGACGATGGTGGGAGTCGAGTTCGTTACGCTGAGGACAAACGAAGTCGAGTCCTCTTCAGCGCCGTCGTTAGCTGTGACGGTGATTGTGGCGTCACCCAGGAAGCTGGACGCCGGATCCAAGGTCAGTGTCGTACCCGAGATTGAACCGGTCACGTCGCTTTCGGAAGACACCACGGTGTAAGTCAAAGTGTCACCCTCTGCGTCTGTGGCCGAGATGGAAACGTCGAGCGTATCCGTGGCATACGACAATGGCTGGTCGGCAATCGTCGCCAGCACAGGGGCGGTGTTGGTTACAGTCACGTCGAAGGTCGCTGTGTCTTCGGCGATTCCGTCGGTTCCAGTCACTGTCACGACGAACTCACCTAGCACCGATGCGTCAGGGTCGATTGTCAGAGTCGTGCCGTCCACGGTGAGCGTCACGGCCACCGGATCCAGCGCTGGCTCCACAACGTCAAAGAGCTTGGTCAGATCAGCATAGAATGTTGCATCCAGAGTCTCTTGCAATGTGCTAGTTTCGATGCTCCCACCCCACTCGTACACTTCTCCATCGGGCAAGATGTAGAACCAGCCATCCGTGTCACCCCGGAAGTACTTTTCGTTGGCACCCCGAAAATTCAGAGACTCATCCGCAGCCGCAAAGAAGTCATGCGACTGATCTAGCTGATAGGCCAAGAGATCGATCGCATTTTGCTGGCCCGCGGTCGCAGTGAAGGTCACCGTGTCGCTGTCACCGTCTGTTGCCGACAGTGTGACGTCGAGGGTATCCAAGTTGTGTGCTATTGTCTGGTCGGCGATCGTTCCCAATACGGGTGCCTGGTTCGTAACGGCCAACGTGAATGTCTCGACGACCTGATTGCTGCCGTCGTCCACAGTCACGGTGATTGTGGCAGTTCCGGCGAACAGGTCAGCCGGATCTAGTGTCAACGTCGTGCCGCTAATCGATGTCGACACATCTGTTTCAGAAGAAGTTGCGGTCAGAGTCAGCGAATCGCCGTCGTCATCTGCCGCAGTGATAGTGACGTCCAACGTATCGGTCGTATGGACTATTGTTTGGTCGTCAATGGATGCCAGTGTTGGCGTCGAGTTCGTGACGCTCAGCAAGAAAGACTCGCTAGCTTGGTCGATTCCATCATCCGCTGTCACGGTGATCGTGGCGTCGCCGAGGAAACTGCTGCTTGGATCTAGCGTCAAGGTTGTTCCGCTGATCGAACCTGTCACGTCGCCTTCGGAGGAAGTCACGGAGTAGGTGATTGTGTCGCCATCGGCGTCTGTACCGGACAACGCCACATCCAGCGTATCCGTCGCGTACGACATTGTTTGATCGTCGATCGGATCCAGAACCGGTGTGTCATTCGTCACAGCGAGATTGAAAGCAACTGTGTCCTCCTCGGCACCGTCACTGGCCGTTACCGTGATCGTGGCATTGCCGAGGAACGTGGACGCTGGGTCCAACGTCAAAGTGGTGCCGGTCAACGACACGGTCACATCAACGCTTTCGGTTTCCGGCTCGGACACGTCGAACAGCAAACTCAGTGTGTCGTAGTAGGTGCTGTCCAAGGTTCCTAGCAACGTGCTGTCTGCAATGCTGCTGCCAACCTGATAGACAGCTCCGGTCGGCAACACGTAGAACCATCCGGTTCCGTCACCGTGGAAGTACTTCTCGTTCTGACCGCTGAAGTTCAGAAACTCGTTCGAGGCAGCGTAGAAGTCGTGCGTTTGATCTAGTTGGTACGCCAATGCTTCGGTCGGATCTTGTTGCCCGGCTTCTGCCGTGTACGTTAACGTATCACCGTCACCGTCCGTGGCGGAAAGCGTGATGTCGAGTGAATCGACCGCATGGGAAAGAGTTTGGTTGTCGATTGCTGCCAGGACCGGGGCCGAGTTGGTCACAGTCACTGTAAAAGACTGAGTGCCTTCAGCAATGCCATCGCTCGCTGTGACCGCGACGGTGAACTCACCAACCACAGTCGTATCAGGATTGATGGTCAATGTTGTGCCGGAGAGAGATGTCGCGACCGTGCTCAACGCCTCGAATTCAGGCTCCTCAACATCGTAAAACTTGGACAGGTCGGCGTGATAGCTGCTGTCCGTCGTGCCCAGCAACGTACTGGCTGCGACGGATCCCCCCCACTGATAGACGGCTCCCGTCGGCAGCACGTAGAACCACGCACCACTGGCTCCAACGAAGTACTTTTCCTGTAGGCCCCGGAAATTTTCATACTCGCCCGGTCTGGCAGTGAAGTTGTGCGTTTGGTCCAATTCATATGCCGTCGCGGCAGCCGGATCCTGCTGAGCGGCAGTCGCAGAGTAGGTCACCGTATCCGAGTCGCCGTCGGTAGCGGAGAGGGTTACGTCCAAGGAGTCAACATTGTGGGCCAGCGTCTGGTCGTTGATCGAAGCGACGACTGGGGCTTCGTTCGTGACGGTTACGCCGAAAGTCTGCGTATCGGTTGTGTCTCCATCCGACGCGGTTACGGTGACCCCGAACACACCCGTGACACCCGCATCCGGATCAACCGTGAGCGTTGTACCTGTGACGCTCACCGTTCCATTAAAGGTCGTGTACGGCTGCTCAGCCGCGTCGTAGAGCAGACTCAGATCGTCATAGTAGTCCGAGTTTAACGTTGCTAAGAGTGTGCTGTCGGCAACGCTGCCTCCCCATTGATAGACTTCACCGTCCGGAAGCACGTAGAACCAAGTGTCGCCTGCGCCCTGCAGGTACTTTTCGTTAAGGCCACGAAAGTTGAGGAACTCATTGATGGCGGCGACCAGACCGTGGTCTTGATTCAGCTGGCTAGCAGTCACCGCCACTGAATCGACGACAACCGCAGCGGCCGTAAACGTCACGGGATCAGAGTCTGGGTCGGTTGCCGACAGCGTGATGTCCAACGACCCCACGTTGTGCACCATCGTCTGGTCGTCGATCGTATCCAGTACGGGCGGATTGTTGTCTGGGATCGTTCCTGTCAGAGTGTACTGCCCAAGTTCACCGTACTCGCCGGAACTGGCAATCACGACATAGTACGTGCCCGCATCCAGAACCGTGTCAACCGACGCGCTCAACGCCGAGGAAGGATCATCGGAGAACAGCAGCTCTTCGTCCGCTGAATACAACTCCAGGGCGATGTCCAGGTTCGATCCCACCGCAGCAACGGACGCGGTCAGGTCGACCTGCCCGCTGGCTGCAGTAGTGAACGTGAACACATCTTGGTCGTCCATCTGCTCAATAATTCCAGATTCGCTCACAGAGCCGACGCTGACGGTGGACGCGGAACTGAAGACGCTGCCGTGATCGTCAGTGCGGTAGCCGAAACCGTTCGCACTGCGGGATAGCAGTGCCAGGTCATCCTGCAGATCGGTTTCAGCGCTTGATGTCGGACCGTTGTGCCAGAGCGTTTGTGCAGAGTAGTAGCTGACACCCATGATTGGAGCCCAGACAGCATTGCCCGGGTTGTATTCTTCGGTCAGAGCGCCGGCTTCATAGAGGCTCTGGTGCTCTAGACCGAAAGAATGACCAACTTCGTGAGAAGTCGCCTCGGCGATGTTGCGAGCGGAATCGGATAGATTGTCCGAGAAGACAAAGACCGTGTTGGCAAGCGAATTCGTAAACGAATCGAGGTATGCGGCACCTCCCAGTGTATCGCCCGTCCAGGCGCCGTCTCCCCCAACCGCCACTCGCACGGCCACTCCGTCGCTGAAGTCGCTTGGCTCGACGGTTGTCACGTTGATATCGAAAGGTGAAAAGTCCTCCGAGACCCGCTGCCAGACCTCTGTGATCAACGCCACTTCGGCGTCGCTGAAGGTCGTATTGTCGGAGTCGGTATCGAAGACTGGAATCACGACGTTGGAGAAGGAGCCCCACGTTGTTTCTGAATGCCCGTCGAAGTCCAGGAAGATCGTGGCGGTGGCTGCCGAGTTGCTGTTCAGTTCCACAAGATCGGCCAGCGGAACAGGAGCTCCGAGCAGGCCAGGCGCTCCGATTGGGGCGATGCCTCCCTCAGGGGCGGGAATCATATCGTCTAGGGCGAGCCGCCCGTGGCCATCGTCGACAATGTGCCAGTCTGGAGCGTCCAAGGGTTGTGCGTGCAGAGCTTGGTCGACCGAGTTGTCCGTCGCGTTTCCTTGCTTGGCATGATGGTCGTGATGAACCAGCGCGATCTTGTCGGCCGGTGGGTCGATGGACGCATCGGCGACGAGAGGTGCAGCTTTGAGCGGAAGACGCTGCTCGAGCTGCTCGAGCGACGGCATCCAGCGTGATTTACCGAGTCGTTTTCGTTTGTGCCTCTGAGAGTTTCTTCGCTTCATGATTTTCTCGATCAGCTGCTTGCTCTGTCTTCGTGCAGCAATGAAATGTTGACGATCGGTGCCGCCAGGCTACTACCATCCGATGCCAATCCGCTGATCATCCATGAAATTCACTCTGGCTAAGAAAAATGTGCATGCACTGGAAAGAAGTTTGCACATCCGTCAAAGCACCGGCCAATCTACAGCGTCGTTTTCCAACGAAGCTAGACTTTATTCAGCACTTAGTGCGATCTGCGAAGGAAAGATTTGCGAGACAAGCCGCACAACCGTTACGCCCAGAACAAGCAGGCCACTAATTGGCAGACTTTTCCGACGAGCTATTTGACAATCGGTTGAATGTCAGCGCGGCGCTCGCGCAGCGACGCGCGCGGCAACACCGCCAAGGGACTTCTGGTGGCCGGTTAGTAGCCGAATTCGCCAGAATTTGGCGAACAGCATCACACCCCATCACCAACCGCGTACACCGTCGGCCACAATCAGCCGGAACGCGTTAGCGTCCGGTTTTGGTGCGGCTGATTTTTGTGACGGTCGCCGGCCATCTTGTTGATCCTGTAAATCCTGTCAACAGACAGAAGACAGGATCAACATGATCAACAGGATCGAGTGGACGGCTCCAACTGTAGAATGCCCTGTCTCACTCTTGCCGCGCAACAGTCGTGTACAGCGCTCGGGAGGGCGAGGCTCCCGCCGAGCCGAAATACATCGGAGTACTGGTTACTGTGGAAGCCGTGGGCTAACGCCCCGCGGCTGATCTTGTATCACGGTCTCCGGCCATCTTGTTGATCCTGTAAATCCTGTCAAAAAAAAGAAGACAGGATCAACATGATCAACAGGATCGAGTGGACGGCTCCAACTGCGGAATGCCCCGTCTCGCTCTTGCCGCGCAACAGTCGTGTACAGCGCTCGGGAGGGCGAGGCTCCCGCCGAGCCGGAAGACATCGGAGTACTGGTTACTGTGGAAACCGTGGGCTAACGCCCCGCGGCTGATTTTGTATCACGGTCCTTGGCCATCTTGTTGATCCTGTAAATCCTGTCAACAGACAGAAGACAGGATCAACATGATCAACAGGATCGAGTGGACGGCTCCAACTGCGGAATGCCCCGTCTCACTCTTGCCGCGCAACAGTCGTGTAGAGCGCTCGGGAGGGCGAGGCTCCCGCCGAGCCGAAATACATCGGAGTGCTAGTTGCTGCGGGAACCGTGGGCTAACGCCCCGCGGCTGATTTTGTATCACGGTCCTTGGCCATCTTGTTGATCCTGTAAATCCTGTCAACAGACAGAAGACAGGATCAACATGATCAACAGGATCGAGTGGACGGCTCCAACTGCGGAATGCCCCGTCTCACTCTTGCCGCGCAACAGTCGTGTAGAGCGCTCGGGAGGGCGAGGCTCCCGCCGAGCCGGAAGACATCGGAGTACTGGTTACTGTGGAAACCGTGGGCTAACGCCCCGCGGCTGATTTTGTATCACGGTCCTTGGCCATCTTGTTGATCCTGTAAATCCTGTCAACAGACAGAAGACAGGATCAACATGATCAACAGGATCGAGTGGACGGCTCCAACTGCGGAATGCCCCGTCTCACTCTTGCCGCGCAACAGTCGTGTAGAGCGCTCGGGAGGGCGAGGCTCCCGCCGAGCCGAAATACATCGGAGTGCTAGTTGCTGCGGGAACCGTGGGCTAACGCCCCGCGGCTGATTTTGTATCACGGTCCTTGGCCATCTTGTTGATCCTGTAAATCCTGTCAACAGACAGAAGACAGGATCAACATGATCAACAGGATCGAGTGGACGGCTCCAACTGCGGAATGCCCCGTCTCACTCTTGCCGCGCAACAGTCGTGTAGAGCGCTCGGGAGGGCGAGGCTCCCGCCGAGCCGAAATACATCGGAGTGCTAGTTGCTGCGGGAACCGTGGGCTAACGCCCCGCGGCTGATTTTGTATCACGGTCCTTGGCCATCTTGTTGATCTTGTAAATCCTGTCAACAGACAGAAGACAGGATCAACATGATCAACAGGATGAAGGGCACGCTTCACCTGCGACGTGTTCATCACACCCCATCACCAGCCGTGTACGCCCTCGCGCCACAATCAGCCGGAATGCGTTAGCATCCGGTTACTGCGGAAACCGTGGGCTAACGCCCGGCGGCTGATCTTGTATCGCGGTCTCTGGCATCCTGTTGATCCTGTCAATGCAGTCCAACCCATGAATTTCAAACAACTGCGCTAGACCGGTAGCCGTGGTAGAATCGAGACTGCGTGTAGGTGACTCGTTCCCGTCAAACGCGCCGTCATTGTGCGGTTGCTCATGGTCGCTGCCGGTGCTGTGCTGATCGCAACTGGATTCTGGATCTGGTTGTTCGTCTGGAGAATCGACTTCAAAGGTCTTAGCTGAATGCTCAAAATCGGATGTGTCATTCTCAGCTTGTGGACGATTTTGAACCTAGTTCCCTCTCTGCTTATTCTCATCAACACGATCTTCCGCGGAGGCCACACACCTGCTTTGTACGCCGTCCTTAATGAGGAACAGGTCAATGGGCTGAGCGCGGAAGTGCTAGCTACGTTGGATTCGATTGCTGTTTTCGCAAACGGCACAAACATTGCGTTCTGTCTGGTGTCGCTGTTCGCTATCTGGATGGGATTGAACCGACGACAGAACTGGTCGTTCTGGGGTCTGCTCGCTGGGTTTACTGCTGCACTGCTCGCCGGCCTTGCAGCTGACTACATGGTTGGAACTGTAGCTCCTCAGGTAAATGCCATATCGGCTGGAATTCTTGTACTCGGATTCGTGTTTGTTGTGGTTGGTTTGCTGCAAGGGAGGACGCCCGTGGCGACGGCGCGGGAACGTACTTAGCGCGGTGAGCTGCCGTCGCACATCGCTGTGCTGTCCTGAAGGTCCAGCAATCAGCGCCGACGGAGTCCATTGCAATGCGCAGAAATGGATGCCAAAGACGAATTGCCTTTTGTCGGACACCCACCAGACGCTGTAGAATGCGCCGGAGTCGGCAGACAGCTGCCTGATCAACTCAGAGAGAGAGAAGGCATTTGAGACGAAGCCTAGTATTCTGTCACCCGGTTGTGTTCCGGTTGCCGCGCGTTCCAGTTGCTGGGATCGGTACACTCGCGATGCTGGTGCTCGGGACCGTCCTTTGTGAGTGTCGCTTGGGGTCGGTCGTCGCCGCTGCGCAGACCGCGAACAGCAATACCGTGCTGAGCTTTCCAACAGACCGCGCCGTTGGAGTTGTCTACAGCCGGCCGGCCGTACCTACGGGATATGGTTATGGTGTCGACTATTACAGTAACTGGCAGCCGATTGGTCCGGCGCGGGGTGAGCTCCAGCAGCCTCTGGGGCATGACATTCGATTGAACATCTCGAACGCCGCGTCGACTGATTTAGCTTTTCTCGAACAACTCGACCCAGCGGCGATCGATGCGCTTTGGTTGCGAGGGTCCAACGTCAACGATGACCAACTCAAGCACGTCGGGCAGCTCACCGGACTTCGTTTCCTCCAGTTAGGTCAAGCGCGTATTTCCGACCAAGGGGTCCACCATCTGCGGAACTTGCGCAACCTGCAGTATCTGGGTGTGTCGGCGTTTGCAGTTCATCGAGACGGTTTTGGGGTTGGGGACGAAGGTATGGCGGTCGTCGCTAATCTACCCGCCCTCGAGAGCATCTCACTTCGGTTGACCCAAGTTACGAACCTTGGGCTCATTAATCTTGTGAAATGTAAGTCGCTGCGCAGCGTCAGCCTGGAGGGAACGAAGGTTACCGACCTGGGTCTGAAACTGCTTTCGAAGCTACCGAACTTGCAGTCGCTTTCCCTCGGTGTGTACGACGAAGGCGCCAATGTTACCGACAAAGGACTCCCGGCCGTGGGTAGACTGAGTCAACTTCGATCACTTCGGCTGAGCGGTACGCCGATCACTGATGATGGCTTGGCTCATTTGGCTGACCTGAACAAGCTTGAGCATCTCTCGATTGACAACACGCAGGTCACTAATGCTGGTCTGCGGCATTTGGCGGGACTGAAGTCACTGAAGCAACTCAGGGCCTATAATCTCGCCGATGGAGATATCAACGACGAAGGTGCTCGGCATCTTGGACCAATCCTCTCACTGGAACGAATTGTCGCTCGGCTGAGCTTGACCGACAAAGGCGTTGCTCAAATTGCGAAGCTGCCGCGGCTTCAGTCAATCCAGCTAGACGGAGATGGCGGGCGCGTAACGAACCATGCAATTCGCTCGCTCGCAGGCCATCCAACACTGAAGCGTGTGTCCCTATCTGACTGCGCGATTACATACGATGCACTTGCCCATATGAAGACCATTCCAAATCTCGAGGACTTGTCGATCTCGCGGAGTGGGCTTGATGCCCGAGGACTGGTGCACTTGAAGGAGATGCCAGCTCTGCGCTTCCTTCGCTTACATTTCGGCCGCGAATCGGATCGTAGAAGTCAGATGCAGTTGAGCCTCGAGCCGCTCCGACAGCTGAGGCAGATCCATTGGTTAGATCTCAGCGGTGAAGGGATTTCGGGTGAGCAGCTGGAGCCGATCTCGGGTCTGACACAACTGGAGCATTTGGACATTAACGACATCATCTTGGATGACGCGTCAGCCAGTCACTTGTCTCGATTGACCACTCTGACCGATTTCCGCCTGAACGAATCAAGAATCACGGACCGGGGATTGTCGTTTCTGTCTGACATGAAGAAACTCCAGCACCTGACGATACCTTGCCTTGTCACCGACGACGGGCTGAAGTCGATCAAGGAACTGCAGTCGCTCCGTATGCTTCAGATTGCCTCGCCCTACATCACCAAGAATGGATTGGCGGAGTTGTCGGCGGCCATCCCTTCCTTACAGGAAGTAAACCACTTTGAATACCGGCAGGGCGGTGAGGCGGTCACTGCATCCAAGAAGGACAGCTTTTGGCGAGAAGGAACTCTGCAGGAGCGACCGGCCAAGGACGCGCTTGAAGACGCACCGGCACCAGAGCTAACCGTTGGCGACTGGATTCTTCCAGACGGTGCCGAGGTGATCGCACCGAATTTCCACGGAAAGGTCGTGCTGGTGGATTTCTTCGGCATGTGGAGCAGGCGCTGGCACACCAAGCTTCCAGAGCTTAGGGAGCTGTACGACAAGTACCACGATGATGGTCTGGAAATACTCGGGGTGCACACGACGGCTCGCTCAGGTGGTCTGCAAGATTTTCTCAAGCAAGAACGGATTCGGTGGCCCGTCGCTATCGATGTCGAAGAGCGGACGACAACCTTGTGGCAGGTCGATTCCTATCCAGATTTCTTTCTCATTGATCGCAATGGTAAACTGCGTTACGCCGACATCTTCGATGGCCACGTAGAAGCGGCCATTAAGTTGCTATTGTCCGAGGGCACGGCCCGCTGAAGGTTGCAGAAGAGAACGAGTTTTTCAGACTAGCGAGGAAAAAACCATGGAAACGCCAAGTCCTGACGCCAACCACGATCGGCTCGAGCGGTTTTGTGGGAGCTGGTCGGGTACCGTTACGATGCCACCCAATCCGCAGATCCCCAACGGAATGACCGCCGAGAGTCGAGCGGAGACAACGCGGGAACTAGGTGGGTGGTTCGTGCTGATGGATTACGAACAGAGGCAGCCGGGCGGCAATGTTTACACCGCGCGTGGCGTGATCGGATACGACGACGAGCGAGGCCAGTACACGTTTTATTGGTTCGATTCCCAGGGCTGGAATCCCGGCACGCCCGCCCTAGGCCAATGGGATGGGGACCGCATCGTCTTCGAGCAAGTTTCCAGCGTGGGGCACAGCCGGATGGTCTTCGATTTCTCCGGCAATGATGGCTATGAGTTCTCGATGGACGCCTCACCGGACGGTAAGCAATGGTCGCGGTTGATGGACGAGTCGTTCAAGCCCGCGGGATGAGCACTCTCCGGCCGATTGGTCGCCGAATTCGCCGGAATTTGGACAAGTAGCCGAATTTGCCAGAATTTGGACGAATCGGACAATCGGCGAGTAGAGTCGCGTGAGCGGCTGGCAAACCGTTCTATGAACTCGAATGATTGTCGGGATTTGGAGCAATTGGCCATGTCAGAGGTGGACAAGACGTGCGACCGGCGATGAGCAATTCGTGTCCTAGGAAACGACCCGATCTAAACCGGGGCACATCGCTTGTCGATTCGCTGTGATTGTCAGGAAGTCAGCCAGTCTGTGAGCGAGAGGCCGGCAACGTGCTCGTAGTCGCGTGTATTGTGGGTAACGAGCGTCAAACTGTGGGCAATAGCCGTCGCAGCGATCCAGAGGTCCGTTGAAGGTGTCAGCTGGCCACTGTCGAGTTGACCAGCGCGCAGCTCGGCAAAAACGTCAGCCACCTTGTCGTCCACGGGAAGGGTCTTGAGTTCACGAAAGAGGGCCTCGATGCCAGTCAGTCGCCGTGGCGGTGTATCGCGGCGACGGGCCCAGGTCATTAGTTCTCCAACCGTGATAACCGAGATGTGCAACCTCCCGGCATGCTGTACCAGGCGACTGGTGAGGCCGCCGGAACGCTTCAAGTGCGCCGAACACGTGTCGGTATCGAGCAGGAAGCTCACGAGTCAACTTGCGGCCGATCGCGTTTTCGCGCACGTCGGCTCTCCGCGAGGTAGGCTTCCAGTCCCTCGGGATCGTCATCCCATGCCCCCGCCGACTGCCGCAGGCCGTCGCCGGAATGTTCACCTTCTTCGGTGATGGGGCGCACCAGTACCGTCACTTCTTGCCCATCAGGCAAGCCGATGTCACTCTCTAGCTGAATCACTTTACCGTGGACGACGCCACGCACATTCTCTTCACACTCAGCCACAACCTGGCTCCTTGAGTCCTAAGATCGAAAGGCGAACGCTCAACCAGTGCTTTCATTCTAAACGGTATCCCAGAGTTGCGCTGCCTTTGTCAAGATCTCCGGTCGCCAAATATCTTCCCGATCCCTGAACGTGACCACCTCTAGCCCGGATTATTCATGAAGATCGTGGCGAGAGGTTGTAAGTACGTTCGTGGCAAGGAAGGCGAGCAATTCTTCCGCAGGCGTATTGAAGCAATACGTCGAGGGAGAATTGTGAAGCATGACGAAGCCACGGATGGACTTACGACCTCGCAGCAGATCGCTCATGAATAATCCGGGCTAGCGTGAAAAAGGCCGTTCGGTTGCGACAGCTTCACACCGAGGTCCACCATGTCTGGCCGCTCTTTCGGCTACGCCCTAGCACTCCAATTCGGCGCTCTCACCAATCACGGCATCCCGCCATCTCGGGTCTTCAGGGCTGAGTCCCGCACTCCCATGCTTTCTCTTGGGAGTCCAGTCTTCGCCGGGTAGAATTGCCTGAGCGGCCGCTGTTTGTGCCGCAAACCGGGAGCATTGTCGAACACCTCAGGCGTGGGTGAAGCAAAGCGGTCGGGGTTTTGCTGGTCTAGTCGAGCCCCCTTTTCGACGCAGCTCTGACCGCGCCCGCTGCCACGCAGAGATGAACAATGGACGTCAATCAGTTTTGGAAAATGGACGACGGACTACCCGCCGAAGAGGCAGTTGCGGTCATCGACGGCCGTTTGACCGAGCTCAACCCTGATGAGATCGAGTCGTATCAACCTTATTTTGACGACGCTACTCTCTTGTTGTTCCTCAAGGCGCGCGAGATATGGCTTGGCCTCGTCGCGGCGTGGATTCTGGGTCCTGTCGTTCCCGCTGTCGGACAAGAGCTAAACACTGAACGGGAAAAAATTGTTCGAAGCGAGCGGCCGGATGGGCGGCATGTAAGTACGCGAGGATTGATCCAGCATCTCTTGCGTACCGCGAATCCTGAGCTGGCTTTTGACCAGGAATTCACGCCCGCGGAACTTGAAGAGTGGCAGCTGCGTGTCCGGACCAAGTTGCGGGATTTGATGAGTTTCCCTGAGGTGCCGCCACAGCCGGCGCCGAGAAAGCTCTGGGTCAAGGACCGTCAAGGCTATGTACTGGAGAAGTGGGAACTGTATCCTGAGCCGGCCAGTGTCGTTCCTTATTTGGTGCTTGTTCCGGATGGCGTCACGCCCGGGCAACCTGCTCCGGCGGTGATGTGCTTCTCCGGTTCGTCGGGGACAAAAGAGAACCTAGCGGGCGAACCGCCGCTGCACTCGGGTTTCAAGGCGAACGGTCGTACCCATGATGGATGGCGACACGCCGACCGCAACCAGCAGGCCGTTCAGTTCGCCAAGGCAGGGCTGGTTGCAGTAGCGGTGGACCATCCCGGAAACGGCGAACTCTCCGACTTGGCGAAGTACCGCGGCACCACCATGGACGATCGGCGTACCCTCGCTCGCTATCTAATCGACTCGGGCCGCCACTACATCGGTTTGTCCGTGTTTCAAAAGATGCGGATTCTCGAGTGGCTGCGGGGCCAGCCGTTTGTCGACCCCGATCGCATAGCGTTGAGCGGCCATTCGTTAGGAACGGAACCTCTGTTGGTGATGGCCGTACTTGACCCGCAGATCCAAGCCATCGTGTGGAACGACTTCCTCTGCCCAAACATCCAGCGGGCGAAGGTGAGTACGAGGCCTAACCAGCGCGGTCTGCGGCCGCCGGCAAACTGGCTGGGCCACTGCGTGCCGAGTCTCTGGGAGTGGTTCGACTACCCGGATCTAGTCGCAGCCTGCGCTCCGCGTCCACTGATCATCACGGAAGGGGGGCCCACCCACTCGTTGAACCTTGTACGAAGAGCCTACGAGATAGCCGGGGCGCCGGAGAACGTCTCCATCCATTACTATCCGAAATACAGCGATCCGGTTGATCGCCACGATGATGAGCCCATCCCGGAGGGCCTTGGCGAGGCGGAATGGTTCGAATACGCCAATGTCGATGCGCGTCATCACTATTTCAAAGGGTACCTCGCGGTTCCCTGGCTAGCAAGACAGTTCGAACTGCCCGATCCCGGCGGAGTCTATCCGCCCGCGCCCCGCGAGACTGAGCACCAGCGCCCGGAGTGAGACCGGTTTCCAGGGTCCCTTGGATCACCGCGTCGTAGCTCGAGCGGCTCATGCTCGGAGAGCGGCGGAACGTCCCCTCTGCGGCAGGGAATCGCGCCACGAGTTTCTGGCATTTTGATTTTGGACTGGCAAAACGAGACTGCGGGGGCCGCAGGTTTCTGTCGTCATCGACTTGTTCCGCGGCTGCGGTGACAATTGGGATTTTGCTTGAACAGCAATACAGGTTGTGGCACTAACAGGTCAGACGACTAACCAACCAGATCAGGGAAGACCACGGACACATCGACATACTGGTGAACGACATCTGGGGAGCAGAGCAGCTTAAGGGTGGACCGTCCGGCTGGAACACGCCCATCTGGGAGGTCGACCTGCAGAAGGGCCTCAGAATTCTCCGCCTCGCTATCGATACGCACTTGACTACTTCCCACCATCTCTTGCCGCTTCTAGTCCACCGGCCAGGTGGCCTCCTCGTGGAGGTGACCGACGGTACAGTTCACTACAACGCATCGCGATACCGGCTGTCGGTCCTCTACGACCTGGCGAAGACCGCGGTTAACCGGCTCGCGTTTTCACAGGGGCATGAGCTCGCGCTGCTGGGGGCAACCGCAGTCGCGATTTCACCCGGGTGGCTCCGCTCCGAGATGATGCTTGAGGACTTTGAGGTAACGGAGAGTAACTGGCAGAGCGCGAATGCTCCACCGGGGTTTGCGGTATCTGAGTCGCCGCGCTACGTGGGACGCGCGATCGTTGCGTTGGCAACT
The DNA here is from genome assembly GCA_965223305.1 of Pirellulaceae bacterium. Taxonomy (GTDB): domain Bacteria; phylum Planctomycetota; class Planctomycetia; order Pirellulales; family Pirellulaceae; genus CBDCWT01. The sequence goes on from CBDCWT010000084.1 coordinate 258,725, forward strand.
GATGGCGAACGGGCCCGATGGAACCAGCAATCAGTGACATCCGGACGACTTGCTGCGGAGTATGGCTTCACAGATGTCGACGGTTCCCGTCCGGATGTGTGGCGGTATATTCAGGACGTGGAGGACGGAAATCAAGACGTTGACCCAGCTAAGTACCGCTGACGTTCGCCACGAGACGTTAGAGTTTCAGTTCAGGTGTCGCAGGAAAAAGTATCACACGTTCGACTGAACCTATCCGCGAACAGCGTGTCACATCTTTGAATTTGCCTCGAGGTCCATTAAGCAGCAGGCCGGGCCCTAAGACGATGCTTGATCCGAAGCCAAAGAGCATTGATTTTGATGAAGTGGCGGATCTCTACGACGTGCTTGTGCGGGTCGATTCCGATATCGCTTTTTGGAAACAGGAAGCCTCTGCTGCTTCGGGAAACGTCCTCGAGTTGATGTGTGGCACTGGCCGTATTGGTCTTCCGTTAGTCGAAGCGGGGGTCAAATATACTGGCCTGGACTATTGTCAGAGACAACTGGAGCAGTTTCAGGCGAAACTGAAAAACTTGAGCGGCGCGCCGCAGCTCGTTTTTGCAGATGCGCGGACGTTCGAGCTCTCGGAATCGTTCGATCTCATCTTTGTGGGATTCAGTTCTCTTTCGGAAGTCCTTCACAATGACGACAAGAAATGTGTATTGCGACAAGCCCGCACGCACTTAGCGCCAGCGGGACATTTGGGGTTTGCCCTACACAATCCTGCCGTACGTTCGTTGAATCTTACCGGTGAGAAAAGTGAGCCCCTCGTCTGCAACTTCGAGGATGGAGAACGGACTTTGGAGTTTTGTGTGCAATTCCAACCACCTTCCCAGGCCGGAGTGGTCATAGGAAAGCAGTTCTTCGTCGTCAAAGATTCACGTGGCCACGCGATCGACGAACGCGAGCAGGACGTCCAGTTCCATCTGATTACAAAGGAGGACATCGAGTTGTTGATCGCACGAAGCGGCTTCCGCGTGCTGCAATCGTGGGGTGACTATGACCGAACTCCATTGACCGTCGCCAGTCCATACATGATCTACCGCTGCACCCCATCCGACCATCGTTGAAACGTCCCGAAGATGGACCGGCTTGTGGTTCGTGGGCACTTGGGGTGTGCTTTCGGCCCGAGGATGATGATGAATCGGTCGCTCCTTGGTCCCGGAAGATAGCAGTGTGCCAAGAAACGACCGTTTGGGTGACTTGTTCGGCAAGCTTATACTGGTGGTATGGCGAGGGACCGGAACAGGCCACAGTCTGCCAACAACGACTTCGACTCAGACCGTCAGTGCAAGGTCGAGATGCTCCATCGTGACTGGCCGTCCGACCCAAGTTATCTGAGATCCAATCGACTGCAATTCAGCTTGCGCGCATCACTGATCACAACTACCTTAGCGTGTGTACTTTTCGCGGCCCTTGCCACTCGACACTCGGCCGTAGGGGCGCTAGTCGGTTTGGGCGTGCTGGTGACGTACGGCTTTGTCGAGGGCTGGTTCATGTCCATCATTGAGCAATGGATCGGCGACGAGTGAGACGTCCGCACCGTCTTGGCGCCCTGGCTACCCCCGACGAGTGACAAGCAAGGGGAGGGGACTGGCAGGCGGACGATGAGGAGATTTCTTCTTTCATCAACGCATTCAGGATCGAGGCATAGCAATGGCCGCCGCAGACTTTTCAGGCCTGATACATGTTGCTTCAGAAGACGGTGTTGGAGCATTTCAGAACGGACTCGAACAAATGTGGAGGATGATTGGAGTGGGTGACGCCAGTGAGCGAGTGCGACAGCAGCCCAGACACCTAAAGCCGACCTTCAGCCTCCGATTTCTGTTCCTGTTGGTAACGCTGGTTGCGTTTGCGCTGCTTTGGTCAGAACGCTCACGCCGTCACGAACAGCTGCAAAGTGCACGAGCGGCTGTTCAACACCAAATCGTCGAGGGACATTGGAAACTTTGGGTTAAGGGACTTCCCGCGAAGAGCTTTGTTGACCAGATGACCAGCGAGATTGGCGGGACAGCTGGTTGGTCCTTCGATGTGATCGATGCTGCGCCGGGAAGCGTGAATTTCACAGTGAAGAATCCAATTGACGAATTTGAGAGGCAAGCACTGAACCAAATTCGCAATGGGGCCACGGAAGTTAGCCATGTAGATTGGGGTGGCGATGTTCGCTACATCAGAGCCGTGAGCGCGGCGGCGACATGCGCTCACTGCCATTTGCGGAAAGCCGGGCCGATGACTGGCCGAATCGCAGTGGTCGGCATCCGGCGAACGCCATAGTGTCGTTTGCGCGTGGCCAGATCTCGACTCTCAGAATCACCGACGCTGCCGGTTGTTGCCCCCAGCTCTAGACTGACTGCCTGAGCCCGCTTAGCGACGCACAAGATGTTGGCGGACGAACGAAGGAGATGTGCTCTTTTGGAGATCGCTCGCGTCGTTGGCCGAGGATCAGAACGTGATTCGAGTAGCTCAATTGAGCTACCTACCCAGACAAGCACGTTAAGACAGGCGTCGGCACACGATTTGGGCTATCATGCGAAATGGCCCCGCCTCCCTCACCCTAACCTTGGACGTCTAACCCACGAGGAGCCACTGCAATCATGAGAATGCTGACAAAGCGCCGCCTGGTCGTCGCCAGTGGACTTGCACTCGCGGCACTGGCCTTGGGTTTACCGCTGGTTATGGCAATCCGACAGGCACGTCTGGGTGCCCAGGCCATGATGAGCCAGTGACACCTCAAGCAGATTGTTTTGGCGTGCCATAACTACCAAGATCAGTATGGGACACTTCCGCCGGCCTACGTTGCCGCCGAGGACGGGCGCCCGTTGCATAGCTGGCGCGTGTTGCTTCTTCCATTCATCGATGCGGGTGCACTCTACGATCGATACGACTTCTCAGAACCCTGGGACGGCCCGAACAATCGGCAGCTAGTCTCGCAAATGCCCAACTCGTACGTGCTCCCCGGTGAGGTTCCCGGAAATAGCGGTGTGACCAACTACTTGGCTATCGTGGGTCCGGAAACAGTTTGGCCAGGCAGTGTCGGCAAGAACTTCCACGATATCGCCGATGCCAGCAACACGATCATGATTGTCGAAAACCGAGGTTCGACGATCTGCTGGATGGAACCGCGTGATCTCGAGCTTGATAACATGAGCTTCGAATTGTCCACCGATCCGCCAAACGGGCTGAGCAGTAAGTTCAAACGCGTTGGGGTCGCCATGGCCGACGGCAGTCTACGTGGGCTCACACGTGAACTCGATCCGAGCGTCGTTCGCGGGTTGCTGACCGGGACGTACAAGGACGAATTGAAGCCCGGTTCAGTCGTCGAGTGGCAGAATTCAAGAGATCTCGAGGAATTATGAGGATTCCAGGACTCAGCTCAGTGAGATTGCGGCAGTTCCTGCTGTTGGGGGCGTGGTGTTCCTTGGCTCCCTTGTGCCATGGGATCTCGGCTATTGGTTTCAAGTCCCGTGGCTGATTATCGCGTACTGCGGATTCGCGACACTGGGCGGCATCTTAACCCGAATTATTCATGAGCGATCTGCTGCGAGGTCGTAAGTCCATCCGTGGCTTCGTCATGCTTCGCAATTCTCCCTCGACGTATTGCTTCAATACGCCTGCGGAAGAATTGCTCGCCTTCCTTGCCACGAACGTACTTACAACCTCTCGCGACGATCTTCATGAATAATCCGGGTTAATGCTCTTTGCGAGGGGATTTGACTTGCGGATCGTGGGTCAAATGGTCGGCGCAGTCTATTCAATCGTCTTGCTCTTGCGGTGGGACGGAATGCCGGAGACGCAATGAAAGAACGATAAAGAGGCTTGCAAGAGTCCGAGAAAATCACCAGATGCTGGGACATTCCCAGGGCAAAGCCACGATCGCTCGAACTGCCGAATTGGCCGAAACTCAAGCTCGCGAGTAGAATAACTGGCGGAGGTTAATGCGAAATGACCGGCAAAGCGGACTTCATCGCCGAAGAGGCCGAACAGCTTGAACGGCAGGAACGTGTCGCGATCATCGAGCGGCTGCTCGAAAGTCTCGAACCGGCATCACCAGATGACGCTTCTCAGTTGCAGGCTGCCAGGCGTTCTGAGGTACAGCAGCGGTCCAAGCAGTTGAAGGATGGTGACGTGAAGTCGATTCCATGAGATCGGGTGCGAAGCTGAGGGCGAGAAGCTGTTCGATGGACCTGGAATGATCACTACTAGACAGCGACGGAGGGTGGAAGGCAGAAGAGATGGCACGCCTCTTGATCGAGCACCGTGACAGTTCCTACGCCACGCGCGTAGGTGGCCGTCCCGCAGCCCCGGCGGACTTTCTCTGGCCTGTCTGCAAATCCTGCAGTGGTCCAATGCAGTTCCTTGCGCAAATCGCCTTGCACGAAACGGACATCGAAGAACTTCGAGAACGCCAGCAAACGATGCTCGTATTTCAATGCCAAAACGATCCGGGCATGTGTGATGAATGGGATGCGGACTCAGGTGGCAATGCCGCCGTGTTGGTTTCGGCAAATCACGTCACGCTGGTAGCTCCCCCTGGCGGCCCCACAACTCTTGAGACCGAGTCGCGGGTCCTCCCGACCGATTATGATGACTCGGCGCGGCGAGACACACCGGATGACAACTACTGCGCACGATTTGATTCTGATGCGTCGGTACTTGGCAAAACGGGTGGCGTTGCGTTGTGGATTCAAGGTGACGAGACGCCAGAATGCTCGTGCGGCGAACGCATGAGATTCGTCGCCCAAATCGAAGCACGCGGCGGCGGGATCAACTTCGGCGACGCCGGTGCTGGCTATGCCTTCGCCTGTGAGTCGTGCAATGCGGCGGCCAAATTCCTATGGCAATGCTGTTAGTCTGCTGTAGCTTCGTCGGCGTTGAGAAAGACTGCTGCATAGGATGAAGTCGCACCGAAGTTCACACCAGCCGCGCCGATGTTGGAGTTTGGGAAGGTAGCACCAGTGTGGATTCCGTTTCAAGAGAAAATCAGCGCCGCGTTTGAATCCGAGCGTCACCTGCCGCTAAAGCTGCTAGTGGGGTGTCTGGTTGGTTTAGCAGTTGGCGCGAATCTCCTGATTTTGTGGTTGACCTCGCCGAACGCGCAGGACAGCCCGCCTGGATTCCACCTTTGGTTGTTCGTGGGCAGCGTGACATTGACTGTGTTGCTGGTTGTCGTGCTCATGGTCAAAGACGTAATAAAGAAGCGTGCGGACGGCGGATACCCAGTCAACCCGATCTTCCGCCTACTCTTCATATCGGGCTATGTTTCGCTCGTAGTTTGGATAGTGCTTGCTTTCGTCGGATCATTTGTATTCGTAATCTGGTCGGTATGACCGGGGATACCCCAAGTTCTTCCTCGGGCAGTCGTTCGAGCTACTTGCGGTGGTGGACATGAAACCGAAACGAATACTGACAGCCGGGTGTTGCATCGCCGTCGCAATTGCTGCCGGCGCTTACGTAATGCGGGCCGTGATCGAGCGAGTCGAAGACAATGCACTTAATCCGTATCGAGCCCAAACAGCCGGCGAACTCGTTGTTCAATATCTTGAAACACACAACAACGAATGGCCGAGCGGATGGGATGAGCTAGCTGAAGATGCGATTGGTCACGAAGACGTACAATGGATTGGCGATGTTCGCGAGCACGTGGAAGTTGACTTTACATTTCAACTGAATGCAGTTGACCTATCTCAAGAACTCGATCGAGTGCGCCCACCATTTCGCGCGGTATGGCTGAAGAACGGCCGTGCGATATCGCCCGAAGATGGCTGGGAGGCAAACACTATCATCTTTCGATATCTAAAGCGGTCCTCACAACTAGCAATCAGTCGAAGTGAACAAGGGGACGCACGGTAGACGGGGGAGCCCTCCAACCGTGTACGCCCTCGCGCCACAATCAGGCGGAACGCGTTAGCGTCCGGTTGGTGTGGGAACCGTGGGCTAACGCCGGCCAGCGCCCAGCGGCTGATCTTGTATCACGGGCCCGGGTCATCCTGCTAATCCTGTAAATCCTGTCAAGAAAGGCAGACGACAGGATCAACATGATGAACAGGATGAAAGGCGCGCTCCAACTGCAGCACGCTCATCACACTCAATCACCAACCATAGACGCCCTCGCGCCACAATCAGCCGGAATGCGTTAGCATCCGGTTACGGTGCAAACCGTGTGCTAACGTCGGCTAACGCCCAGCGGACAGCAAGTGCCAGAACGTTGGTCGCTCTCACTGCCTCTAGAATCCACCTCGATTTGGCACAACTGTTGGGAATATTTTGTTGTGTTCGTGGATCCTTCGTTTGGTAACCGTGGCCAATTCCAGCGAGCTGCTTCCTGAGCACTTTCTTGACTCGAAGGCGGGTGCCCGCACCCACCACTATCATGCCCACCAGAAACGCAATCGTCACTTTCGGACTCTGGTCGGTCATCACGTCATTCGACGTCGCCTACGCGTGTCTTTGGACATATGGAACAGATGCTCACGGAAGTCTCGTAGAGTTTCAAGCCGAGCCGGTAGAGTCACTGCTGAAGCGACACAAGCCACTCGTGGCTGAGTTGGAATCGCGTAAAACAGAACTCGAGCGACAGCTCGAGGAAGATTCAAGCGTCGAAGTTCGAAACAACTACGCCGTCATGTTGATTCGACTGGGACAGGAGCGGCAAGCGATCGACATTCTGAAGAAGATTGAATCTGAGAAAGGGGGTGAGTATGCCATCGCGGCCAACCTTGGGACAGCGTATGAACTTACCGGAGAGCTGGACAGTGCACTCGATTGGATCAAAGAGGCAATAAGGCGCAATCCTCGCGCACACTATTCGACAGAATGGCTGCACGTTCGGATCCTCGAGGCCAAACGGCAACTCACCAACAGTCCGAATTGGCTCGACACAAACTCCGTTGTGGGGATTTCATTTGGCGAGAACGTCGTACCTGTTTGGCCGTCGGACGCAGAACACCCAGTTGAGATCACGCAGAATGCAATCCTCTATCAGCTACATGAACGCTCTGACCTCCTAGGAGGACCATGGGTTATCAATTCGTCGGTGAGCCGCTTACCAGCGAGGATGCTGACAAACTGGCCAACACCTGCCAATCCTGCACCGAAAAGCTCATCATTTGGCCGCTCCTAGACTGCGGCCTTCGCATCTCAGAGCTCTGCAGCTTGACGCCCAAGCAATCCAGTGGCAGCAGCGGTGTCTTCGCATCAAGGGAAAGGGTGGCCCATACGGATCTAGCACCCAGACCCGCGTCGTACCGATGTCGCTGCGGGTGCGGACAATCTTCGAACCGTACTGCCGTCGACATACGCGGTTTGCGGTTGGGCTGGCGCACGATGCTTAGCTGGCGGTGGTAGTCTCGACGGGGAAGTCAGGCAGCGTTGCGGGAAACCAGGCCCGCAGGCTATCTTTGGTCTTCTATGACGTCGGTCTCGCACTGACCTTGTTTTTGTTGGAGATGGAGGGGCTTTTGTGAAGTCCGTGACTCGCATCCTATCTCAGATAGAAGCGGGGGATCCCGCTGTCGCGAAAGATCTTCTGCCGTTGGTTTACGAAGAGCTTCGTAAACTGGCGGCCGCCCGCTTGGCGTCGGAAAATCCTGGACACACATTGCAGCCGACGGCGCTTGTCCACGAGGCGTACATTCGACTCGTGGATGTCGACACTGCTACGCAGTGGGACAGCCGGGCTCACTTCTTTGCAGCCGCGGCGACAGCCATGCGACGAATCTTGGTCGATCACGCCCGCCGAAAAGCCAGCCAGCGGGCGGGCGGAGGCTTGCAGCAGCGAGAGATCGACAGCCTAAACGAGCCAGCAATACCCGTTGTGAACGACGAAGTTCTCGCATTGAACGAGGCGCTGCAGGAGCTGGCTCATCAAGATCGTCGCAAGGCCTCGCTGGTTGAGTTGCGCTGTTTTGCTGGCCTGACCAACGTCAAAGCAGCCGAATGTCTAGGCATTTCCACGGCTACCGCGGAGCGTGATTGGGCCTATGCCCGAGCGTGGCTTCACCGACGAATGACAGCCGGCAGCTGATTCTCCGGATGTCTCGTAGATTGGCGTGTGTCTGCTTGCCGAGCCCCTCGTCGCGCAAAGCCAGGATCCGAAAGGGGTTTCAAAATCTTCGAAAAATGTGTGATGGATTTCAGCCGCGGATTCCGCATTGGGACTAGCCCGAATTATTCATGAGCGATCTGCTGCGAGGTCGTAAGTCCATCCGTGGCTTCGTCATGCTTCACAATTCTCCCTCGACGTATTGCTTCAATACGCCTGCGGAAGAATTGCTCGCCTTCCTTGCCACGAACGTACCTACAACCTCTCGCGACGATCTTCATGAATAATCCGGGCTAGCGCGATTTCGACTCCTACAGGTTCCACACGAACGGAGTGTGCCATGACCAAGGTTGCAATTCGCTGATGATCTGCGCCCAACTCGAACAGTTGGCACCCTCAGTACGACTCGTTCACTCACTGATATTCAAAAGGAGTAACTGAAATGCTTGGGAAGTCTCTACTGATTTCGTTTGTCGCTCTTGGAGCGAGCTCTCTATCGAGCAACGCGGAAGAGCCGAAGCCGAAGGAATCACGTTTTGATTCCGACGGTGTGTCAATTCGTTACTTTGTCCGTGGAAGTGGAGTGCCAATCGTTTTCTTACACGGCGCAACTTCAAGCATCGACGAGTTCCCGAAGGGATTCTTTCGGGACTACGAGCACAATGGGATGATGGCCATTGCAATGGAGCTGCGCGGTCATGGCGAGAGTGGCAAACCACATGACAAAAGAAGGTACGGGCAAGAGATGGTGAAAGACGTTGTTCGCCTTCTAGACCATCTAAACATTAAGAAGGCACACATCTCAGGCGGCTCATTGGGAGCGAACGTTGGATTGAACGTCGCGACGAGATATCCCAACAGAGTGCTTTCACTGACGATGTTTGGTGCAGGCCGGATGGAACCTCGCTTTGTGTGTGCCCTGAAAGAAGCCGCAAAGTCGTTGGCAGATGGCAAAGGTGTGCAACCTCTCGTCAAATACATGATTCCTGGGAAACTGCCTCCTGCTGTGATAGGCAAGATAAGCCATGAGATTCTCGAAGGAGAGGACAAGGATGCTCTAGTCGCTCTCATCTCGGCAGCACATGAGCTCGTCCTACCCGACGAGATCATAAAGGTGAATCGCGTTCCGACTCTGGTAATAATTGGAGACGAGGACCCATTTAGAACTGGGGTTAAAGGCTTGAAGCGTGTCAAGCCAGACACTGAGGTTCTTATCCTGAAGAACGCGGACCACCGGAGCGGTCTGTCGCCGGAGGCAACGAAGAAAGCAATTGCCTTCCTAAAAGCAAACACTGTCGAGTAACGATCAAAGCAGATTGCCGGTTCGGGTGCGCTCAGTCCGAAGGTCGACGCTTCCGCTAGGAATCCACCGCGGTCTTTTTGGCATCTCAGCCCTCCAATGCGTTCGTGTCGCAAGACCATTGCCAAACTGGCTTGTCGAAAACTCTGGGAGAGTATGGTGGAGTGCGTCGCCAGATTCCGCACTGAGATCAGCGACCGCTTCAGGCGTGTTGAGTGGCGTTGTTGCGAAGTCGAAGAGGTGTGATATGCCGATGAACGAAGAATCCCTTTTTGCCGCAGCTATCAAGCACGAAACGGATGAAGGAATCGCAACCTTCCTGGACGAAGTGTGTGCCTCCGATCCAGCCTTGCGAGAACGCGTTGAGGCCCTAATCCGCTCGCATAGAGAGGCGTCTGGCCTCCTGAATCCTCCCGTACTTGACACCGCAGACATGTCGCTACCCCTTGAGACCGTGGGGAGTACCATCGGCCCATACAAGCTTCTGCAAGTAATCGGAAAAGGCGGCTTCGGTGTTGTCTACATGGCGGAACAGAGTCAACCCGTGGAGAGGAAGGTCGCGCTGAAGATCATCAAACCGGGCATGGATTCAAGTGAAGTGATCGCCCGTTTCGAGGCCGAAAGACAAGCGTTGGCGATGATGGATCATCCCAACATCGCTCGCGTGCTGGACGCCGGGCAAACCGAAAACGGCCGACCCTACTTTGCGATGGAACTCGTTCGTGGCGTGCCGATCACGGAGTACGCGGATAAGAACCAGCTCGCCGCCCGCGCGCGCTTGGAACTCTTCGTTACCGTGTGCCGGGCGGTTCAACACGCTCATCACAAAGGCATTATCCATCGCGATCTCAAACCGTCGAATGTGATGGTGACGCTGCACGACGGTATGCCGGTGGTGAAAGTCATCGACTTCGGCGTAGCCAAGGCGCTCAACCAAAAGCTCACGGCAAAGACACTCTTCACGGCCTACGGTCAGATGATTGGCACTCCGCAATATATGAGTCCTGAACAGGCGGAGATGAGCGGCCTCGACGTCGACACGCGAAGTGATGTCTATTCACTTGGCGTGTTGCTGTACGAAATCCTCACCGGAACAACACCTCTGAATGCCAAGCAGATTCGCGAAGCGGGATACTCTGAAATCCAACGCCTAATTCGAGAACAGGAAGCGCCACCGCTGAGTGCGCGTCTCAGCACCTTGGGCGACGAATTGACCGTAGTTGCCAAACATCGCAGTGTCGAACCGGGGCGGCTGCAGCAGATCCTCAGCGGTGAACTTGACTGGATCGTGCTGCGGGTGCTGGAAAAGGAACGTGGACGGAGGTACGCCAGCCCTGGAGCCTTCGCGTTGGACATTGAGCGGTATCTGAAGGACGAGGCGGTCGAAGCGTGTCCCCCTTCAAGGATCTATCAACTGACGAAGTTCTGTCGCCGCCACCGCGGGTTAGTCGCCGCAGCCGGCGTCATAGTTGCATCACTGTTGGTTTGTCTTTGTGTCGCGACCTACTCAGCTCTTGCGATCGGGGCACAACGCAACGACGCGATTGCGGCGCGAGTGCAGGCCGGGCGCGAGCGAGACGAAGCCGAAAAGCAACGCAGGGTTGCCGAGAACGAGACGGCTCGAGTAACGCAGATCCTTCGTGTGTTTAACGAAATGCTGGACCACGGCAATCCTGCGGCGGGGGGAAGGCCGGCTGATTTCACCGTTCGAGAAATGCTTGACGATTTCGCAAAGACCATCGACACCCGCTTTGCCGACGATCCACATATCGCCTGGTCTCTTCATCTGACCGTTGGTAAGGCGTACGACGCACGGTTCGATCTCGTGAATGCCGTTGAGCATCTCAAACGAGCACGAGACCTCCACGAGTCCGTTTCGACAAATGATTTCGAACGCGCGCAGATTCTCGCAGCACTTGCAACACCCACCATGTGGTATCCGGAACAATGGCAGGTTGACCTCACGAAGATCGTCGAAGAAGTCACGACCGTGACCGAGAAGTATCGTGACCAGCCAGGTGAATCATTGGCCGAGCTGCACTTCTCATTGGCCCTCATCCTTGGTTACGGCTCCGGAGTCCAAGACAACGCAGCGTGCATTCAGCACTGCCGGCGGGTGATTGAAATCGATGAAATGCAGCCCGGTGAATACCGTACCACCGCCAATGCGATGTGCGTGCTGGCCGAGAAACTTCCGCCGTCCCAAGAGCGTGAAGCATGGCAGATTGCTAACGCTGCGGTGGAATCGCATCTTCGTTTGCATGGTAGCAATCACATTCACACAGCACAGGGCTGGTGGATACTCGCAACATTGGCACAACGAAAGAATGACCCTGCTCGGGCCGAAGGCTATCTGAAGAAGGCCGTGGCCATCTCTGAGAAGTCCGGCTCCCAGTTCGCTCGGCTCCACGTCGCATGGCTCAGCGGCGTGTTGATGCACCAGGGCAAGCCAAATGAGATGATCGCAAAGTTGCGCGAGATGTCCGAACAAGACAGTCGCACGGACTGGCTCTACGCACAGTATCTTGCTTTGGCTCTGTGGAATATTGGCGATTTGGATGAGGCAATGAAATTGCTGTCATACGAAGCCGAACGGATGCCAAGAGCAGCGTTTGGCAACGACCATTCTGTGGCCCAAATCTTTCGGCTGCAGATGATGCTTGCGCTCTTGGATCATCCAGACCAGGCGGTCCGCGCGCGCGGCCGCGATATGGGGACGAGCCTGTCGAGCTTCCTAGTGAACGTGAAACCTGCGATGGTCGAGCAGCTCCCAGATGAGATGGCCGTCGGTCTTCCGCTGGCGATCGCACACATGGACGTCCTTACTCCCGAACAGTTCGCATTTGCGCGAAAGATGGTCAAGACGATCCGCTCCCGTACGCCCAATGCGGATGTTCGTTTTCCAGACCTCGAGTTCGCAGATGCGTTATTGGACACTCATTCCGGGGAGAACGACGCCGCGATGAGCAAATTGAAGCGATTGTTTGACGAGCGGCCCGGTTCGTTTCAGTGGTGGCGACCTACCGAAGCCCGCAACCGGCTAGTCGAGGACGAACTGGCGAAGCGATATCTCGCTGCCGGTGACACCGTAGCGGCTGAGAGAATCTACCGGGACGGTATTCAGAAACGAGAGCAGGCAAAGTTCCGCAATAAGTTTCAGATCGCCTTCGCCCAACAACGTCTTGCCAAGTTCCTGGTCGAACACACTGTGAAACACGACGAGGCGCAGCGATTGTTGGAGATCGCGCAAGAAACGCTCGTCAATGCGCAACAGCACTACGCCTGGTTGAGAACCAATGTGGCGGCCGATTTGGAAGGCATCGACAACGTCCGTCCGAATGGGGCCGGCGCAAAGTAATGCGATCACGCCTGGGCACTCGCTCACCCACTTCCGAGAATGGCGCCGCGATGCAAATCACTTGCCCCAGTCGAGTCCCAATTGTGACAATTCACCACGGATGGTGTGAAGGTTCCACCGGTAGATGAACTGCTCTCTAACCGATGCAAACAACTTCTTGCTATCCGGACTAAACCGCACGGCCTGGATGCCACTACCGTAAGTGGTGCGAAGAATGGCAAGTTGCGCAAACGTGTGTCTTCCGTCAGGCGATCTTGTCGGCTATTGATGCTGACGCCACATAGGTTGTCACGATGTCGTTTCTCACCTCCTTTCCAAGGATGTTAGCCTTGCGAATATTCTTATGTTGAGCGAAGCGGTCGAGCCTGCAGCCCACGTCTTCGAGAGAGCAAACACAACTGGTGAAAGTCGCTGCGATTTGCGAGGATGAACAGGACGAAGTCTCCGGAACTAACCGCAATTCAATCCCGCTCGCCGACAACATGAGCCGTTCTCACTCAAAGTTATCGTTAGGCGGTCTCTTGGCTTGGTTGGTGTACTGTGCCGCCTACTTGTCGATTTTGGGTTCGGCAGTCGAGCTGTTCGGTGCGCAGACGCCGTCGACGTCCCGTGCCTGTCTTGTTGCTGGCTGCTGGCTGTTGCTGCTTTGGTACTTCGTGCGGCGCCGTCACTGGGGAGCTTTGATCGTTCACCTTGTCCCCGTTGTCCCGCTCCCGGTTGTGTTGGCTCTCCCGGCTATCGGCGAGCAACATCTTATGCGGGTGGTGGCGTCAACGATGTGGTTCGCCAGCTTGCTGAGTTTTCCGATTTCCCTGGTCAAGCTGGCCGAACAGGCGTTTCGATACGACGCACCACCGCTGACTTACTTGGCCTACAACGTCGTGAGCACCACGACCCTGTTTTGTTTACTGTTTACGATCGTTCCGTCGCTGAACCGCGGCACTCTGCATTGGCCCTCAGCGACTTTCGGAGTTCTGATCGGGCTGTGGGGAGGGTTGTATCTTGCCGTTCGGAATTCGCCGCAGCTCGGCCGCGCCAGAATCGCCGGCATTTCCGCCCGCCCGGCCGTTGCTGCGGGGTTCTGGATTGGCCTAGCCGGGTCATTGATATTTTGGCTGCTGAATCAATTCGTTTTCACGTTCCCCTTGCTACCGGTTGCATTTGCACCATTGATCATGGGTATTTTGGGAGCCTTAGCGGTTGGTTTCGCGGCACGGCAAAGCAGTCCAATAGAGGCACGGTGGTAGCTAGACGGACGTGTCAGAGGAGTCTGATGAAATCAGTGGGAATTGTATTGGTGGTGATTGGTGGACTGATGACACTTAGCGGCATCAATCTGGCGCTGACGCAGTACGACATGAGTTCATCGCACGACGTCAGCAAAGCCGCCGGTGGTATTGGCGTGTCCATTGGGATACTGGTTGCCGGCCTGGTTCTTTATAGAAGGGGGAAGAGGCGACATTCCCAAGGCAAGGACTAATTGGATGGCGCTGGAGCGACCATCAACGGGCTTCCATTCGTCGCCAACGGCACGGCGACGCATCACCTGCTGAATAGTCACCCCGTGAGCGATTCAACCGTCGCTTATCTAGGATAAGTTCTCTCTGGGCGCCACAGTTCTGACGGTTTCCAATGCCGCATTGCCGCTCGGACGCGTGTGCCTATTCGGGCTGACTAAGTAGTCTGTCGATTACTTCTGAAATCTCGTCCTCCAAGTGCGGCATGTTGCCTGTGTGAATAGAAGCCACGCGACCGGATTGGTCGATTACCAGAAATGTTGGCCACGATGTGATTTTGTAAGACTTCGCTACGTTGGCGCCGTGTAGCGTCGGATACCGCAGCTCATATTTGGCAATGACGTGACGTGCGTCCTCATGTTCCCGGTCATTGTTGATGCCGAGAACGACCACCGGCGCTTCTCTGTACTTTTCAATCAGGGATTTGACCTTGGGGAAAGCAAGAATACAGTGAGTGCAACTGCGGTACCAAAAGTCCAATAACACCACCCGCCCGCGGTAATCGACGAGCCGATGCTGTCGGTCCTCGAAATCGGTGGTGACCCAGTCAACGGGCAACATTGCGTAGATCTGTTCATATTTCTCGGCGCGAATGCGTGCGCTTTTGGACAAGCGATCGTGGATGTTAAGGAGCATCGTATACGCCTCTCCGTGCATCGGCGCTCGATCACGTGCGTCGACGATCGAGCGTCGCATCCCGCTAAGCGCCAACTCACAAGCAGATCGAGACTTGGCAGTGTGAGATAGGCCGTCGTGAACTCGGAAGAATCGTTCGCTTAAAGCGAAATACGCCTCGGCCTCTGCGTCAAACGTGGCAAGCCATTCCGCATCATGGAATCGTTCCTCTACCAGTTCAACCGTGTACAAGATGTGAGCGTTCTTCCCGTTGCCCCCCATGCGAGTGTCAACCTCGGTAACGATCTTATCAGCGCGACCGCGTGCAGTGTCAAAGTCAACCGTCACCGTCCGCGTTTGCTTAGCTGAGGCGTCGCCCGGGTCGCGACGCGTCCCGGAGAATGCGAGCGCCTTGCCGTTCCGTGCATTCGTCATGAAACTAAAAGTCCCATCAGCCGAAGGCGCGGCGCCACTCCACCCATTTCGGAGCGATTCGACGTCCCGAGGTAACGGAAACAGAATCTCGTCAGGACAAAACCAAAACCAGAAGTTGTATCCCAACGTTGGGTTTAGCGCGTAGGATCCATCTGAATGCAGGTTACAGTATCCAAGAAAGTCGTTCTCTAGTCTCAGAATTGGATCGCCTTCGATCGGGATTTTGAAGAGCTTGACGGTTGAGCGAACAACGAGTCTCCAACTACCATCTGAGTTTTGGCGAGTGACGTAGATTCGCCACTCGCGTTCCCTCTCAGAGCCAGTGTCGTTCTCCCACTTGAGCTTCTCTTCGGAGGTCAGTTTGTAGACGAGTTCCTGGCCAACCTTAAACTGGTACCGTGGGAGTGTGGAGGTCGAATCAGTGGCCAACGCGACTCCACCGCAACAACCCACCATACAACTAGCTAACACCAACAAGAGCTTGTCACGCCAAGACATCGCGTCAGTCTCCAATTTCAGCAATTGCACGCAGGATTCACGACACCGACATTGTAACGTCCGCCGTGAGCCAGCTGGGGAAATCCAATAGAAAGAAGCTGCGACCCAAAGTAGTTGAGCCAATCCAATACTCGTTGCCTGGTCTAGTTTCGCCACTTCCCATGCTTGCTAGCGGAGTCGGGATGGCCAGTCTAATCAATGTTGCGGAAAAATCGCTGCGCGTGAGGAGCGATGGCGAGCGTGATGGACAATCTTGGCGATGAGAAGGTTTCAATCCGCGCTCCCGCGTGGGGAGCGATATGTGACCTGCGAACTTCAGAGGTTAGTCCACGAGTTTCAATCCGCGCTCCCGCGTGGGGAGCGATGGCGCTGTGTCAAATCCGTTGTGTGACGCAGCTTTCGAGCGCAGATCCGCGAACCACGCGCAAGATCGGCTGTCGATATACGTCGCAACAACATCGTCGTCTCGAAGTCGTTGTACTGTCAGTCTTTCACCGCATCGCGAACGAACCGCACCGCGTACGTTCGCTTGGGGTACGCGTTAGGCAATCAGTGGCCCATCTATGTCGTAACTTGGTTTTGACCCGTATGTTCGACACGCCGCTGCCAGTTTCTGCCCAGGTAGTAGTAGCGCAGGCTGTCTTCCTCAGCGTTGATCGTCGACTCCAACCGCGCCTTGCAGTCAACCCACTGCGCCGGCTCAACGCTCATCTCAAACACAGAGTTTTGCACTCGTTGGCCGTAGTCTAGGCAGATCTTGGCAACGTTGCGGAGACGCTTTTTTCCCTCGGCCGTGGTCGTCGAAACATCATAGGTGACGAGCACATACATGAACGGTGACTCCTCTCAGTCGTGCACAGCCTACTCACCTCCAAATAAACGGTGGATAGAGGTCGAGATCCCCGCGCAACCAGCGTGCCATCAACCGCGCCTGTAGATGAACCAGCAGTCCCACCGATGTTTTTTCCTGCAAGAACGGATGGGTAATCGTCTCTTGTTTTCTCTGTTGGTAGGCGACCAGGACCGTTTTTCGCGTGTCGTCATCCATGCGGACGGCGCCCGTTTCCAGAAATTGAAAGCCGCCGGGCGCAACTTGCCGCCGGTTGATCAACGAAAGGACAAGACGATCGGCCAGGAAGGGACGAAACTCCTCCATCAGATCGAGCGCCATGCCGGGCCGGCCAGGGCGGTCACGATGCAGGAAGCCGACGGCCGCATCCAGGCCGGCCGCCTCGCAGGCCGAACGGGCATCGTGCGAGAGCAAGGCATAGACAAACGACAGCAGGGCATTGAGCGGGTCTTGGGGAGGTCGCTTCGTTCGTTTCGTGTAGACAAACGCGGGATCGGTTACCTGGATAAGATCGTTGAAGGCGGCAAAGTAGGTCACCGCCGCTTCTCCCTCCAAGCCGCGCAGGCGGTCGACCGACCTCACATCGACCAGGTTCGCGCCGAGACGTTTGGCCGCTGATTGCAGCCGTGTTGCGCGTTCGCTGTCGCTTGCGTCACGAGCGGCGCGTAGCAAGACCGTGCGGCAGTTGGCCAGCTTGCCGGCGACAATCGCCCGCACGGCGGCGCTGCAGGCAGAGATGCAACAGCGAGCAGGTGTCACACCGCGCGTCCCGCGCCGCCGGCGGCGTGAGGCGGTGATCGATGATCTCGTGCAGCCGACCTGCGGCCGTGGCCGTGCGATCGCGCAGACGCCTGTCCAGCTTGACCGATACGCGGCGCCGTTTCTCGCCATAGAAGAGCTGGCCGGTGGTTACCGCGACCCCCAGCATCTCTTCGAGACAGATCGAGAGCTCGGAAGGGTTAGCTGCATGGCCTAGACTGGTCCATGCCGTTCGGGAATTATCTCGAGCGGTGTGGATCACGCTCACGCATTGGTTTGGCGCCGGCTGAGTAGGCCGGAACAAGCGGCGTGAAGGACGCTGCTTTGTCGCAGGATATGATCGCCGCGCAGTTCCGGCACTGCAGCGTTCGATGCCGTTCGTTTCTAACGTTGGGTGGCGCGTGCCGGAGCAGCGCGGCGGGAGGTCGTGCGTTGATGGATGCTCTTTGCGCCGCTTGTTCCGGCCTACTGGTTGTTGCTCACGCATTTCTTTTGGGTACCTAATTGATAGGGGGCTTTAGCTCGCTGATCGCTACCCCCGTAGTAGCGCGGATTGAAACTTTGTGTTTGAAGCTGATGCAACTAGGCGTATGCCGATTTGGCGAACGCCTTTTTGCGTTTCTGTTTACTGTTTACCAATCATCTTCCCGGGCTCGATATACCTCGCTCGGTCGATTCTCACGCCCGAGTACCCGGTGCGATGGGTTTGTATTGAGCGCATAGGTGGCGTGTGCCGGAACGGCGCGGCGGGAAGTCGTGAGCTGAAGGACGCTTCTTGCGCCGCTTGTTCCGGCCTACTGCTTGCTAGTTGCTCACACATTGTGCTGACCACCTACTGATTTTGCATTTCTACTACCCAATCATCTTCCCAGGCTCGATATAGCGGAGTCGCGCCGTCCTTCCCGATTGCAGCGGCCGGCGGCCTGGGCGATGGAGTCGATCCCGGTCATCGCCCGATAGACAACCGGGAAATCGAGATCGACACCGGCCTCGATCAGCTGCGTACTGATCACACGGCACGGCTGCTGATGCTCGAGCCGTTGCCGAATCGCTTTGATTACGTCCGCTCGATGCTCGCCGCACATCAATGTGCTGAGGTGATAAGTGCCGTCGTGATCTCCCTCTCGTTCAGCAAAACCTTGATAGAGCTTCGCCGCATGCCCCCGCGTGTTGACGATCGTCAGGAACTGGTCGTGCTCCGCCAGCCGCGCGATCAGTTCGTCGTCAGCCAGCTGCCCAAGCTGGCGCACCGTGACCCGCTTCATGTCGACGTAAAGTTGTTCTCGATTCGGGATGATCTCGCGGACGTTCGCCAGCCCGATCGCCAGATCCTCCCGTCCCACGGCGGGCTGTGTGGCTGTGCACAGAACGACTGTACAACCATAGTTGCGTACCAGCTCTTCCAGCACGGCCAGGCAAGGACGCAGGCGGTCGACCGGCAACGTCTGGGCCTCGTCCAGGATGATGACGCTATTGACCAGGTTGTGCAGCTTGCGACAACGCGACGTGTTGGCGGCAAACAGTGATTCGAACAGCTGCACATTGGTGGTCACAACGAGTGGCGCGTCCCAGTTCTCTGCAGCCAGACGCGAGTGGAACGACTGACGCTCCGGATCTT
Organism: Pirellulaceae bacterium; assembly: GCA_965223305.1. Classification (GTDB taxonomy): domain Bacteria; phylum Planctomycetota; class Planctomycetia; order Pirellulales; family Pirellulaceae; genus CBDCWT01. The sequence goes on from CBDCWT010000084.1 coordinate 277,734, forward strand.
CCGGGTCGAGGTTCGAGTGATGTTCGATGACGATATCGTCGCCAAGCGCCTCAAACACACCGCGAAAGTCACGGGCCGTCTGTTCGATGATGCTTGTGAAGGGGATCGCATAGACGAGGCGGCGTTTGCCGTGCTGCAAGGCGTGATCGATCGCAAAGGCCAGCGAGGAGAGAGTCTTGCCGCCTCCGGTCGGTACCGTCAGCGAGAAGAGTCCCGGCGCAGCTGCAGCAGCCTCGCGGCAGGCGGCAAGCACCTGCTGGCGACATCGTGCCACCACGTCTCGGCTAGGATCAGTGGGCTGATCGCTTAACCTACGCAATTCCTGGTTCAGCGCAGATTGCATGGCGGCGAAAGAGTGGGCATCAGTCGGGCGTGCGGCTGCGCGCTGCGGGCTCATGAACTGTTCGGTGGCCAGAAAGTCAGCGTCGACGAGACACGAAAACAACATCCGTGTGAAAAACGCCAACTGAAAACCCGCCACGTCGCGATCGGACTCGAAGTTCAATCGTGGGCGACCGAGCTGCAGGTCTGTTTCGAGTTTCTCCCGCGGTGCTGCCGAGTAGTCGTCGATCGGTTTCACGAGACGATCGGCAAGGCTCGCCGCGGAACCGGTCGCATCGGCAAGGCCCGCATGATGCCCGGCGATGACATAGGCCAGCAAACGTCCCCAGACGGGAATCGACTTGGCGGCGTGCTGGGCGCCGGCCGTGGAATGATCGACCCGGCTCTTTTGCTCGATATGCGCCTCAAGCCCGTTGGCCGTTAGCAGATAGTCCTGAAATCGTTCGGCATACTTGCCGATGTCATGCCAGAGACCGGCCAGCAGTCCCCAATTCTCGGCGGCAAAGGTAGCAGCGAAGCTCGCTGCGAGACGGCTGACTTCAGCAAGATGAATGCAAAGCAATTCCCAGGCACCGGTATCGGGCGCCCCGGCCACTGAATGGGCGAAGAATCTGCGACCCTGATCTGAAGCCCCTCGCATAACGTCCCATGTGTAGCGGTCGTAGGCCAGCGAGTCAACTTTGTGGGTGCGCGTCGAGCGGCTGGTGTTGCCGCGTAACTTTGTCCTTCGTGTCCTTCATCACTCTCCCCTCGGGGAGAGTCGGCCCGAAGGGCCGGAGAAGGGGGGGGCACGCCTCGGGGCGATCCCTCCCGGATTGCCCTCCGCGGCCGCTGCGCGTCCGACCCTCCCGCGAGCGGGAGGGTGAGCTGAAGAACCGTGGGCTAACGCCCAGCGGCTGATCTTGTATCGCGTGCCGTGTCATCCTGTTGATCCTGTAAATCCTGTCAAGAAGGCAGCAGACAGGATCAACATGATGAACAGGATTTCCGAGACGCTCTACCGCGGAGAGGTCGGACGGACCATCTTAGAACTCGCGCCACATGCGATGCCTCATCACGCGGAGCGTGATGGCTACGTAGACGTCACGCTCCGCGTGACGTTGCCGACCGTACAGGCGCCTTGTGCGATAGAGGTAATATCGAGGTCTAACTCTAACCGCGCTCCACGGTCAAACAAATCCGCCGGAATGTGTTAGCATCCGGTTTTGGATGAACCGTGGGCTAACGCCCAGCGGCTGATTTGCAGCGTAGCCGAACTCGCCAGAGTTTGGTGGACTGCATGAAGCACAGCCTCCGAGCGGGAGGGTGAAGTGAGTGTTCGCCGGGTCAGAAGCTACCGGCACGTTGCTCGTAGTGTGTCGGCTTGTGGTACACCGGCATCTCTCGCGATATCCAATCGGCGTTCCAGCGAATCATCGTGTCGAGATCGACAATCGGCTCACCGAATAACGCGGTAGCCTCCGAACAGTCACTGTGCCAGGCAGTTGGTTCGATCTCATGCTGGTAGACAGGAGTCCTACCAAACAGCTGCCCGAAACGCTGCGCAACGTCCCGCACGCGGATCGGCTGTGGTGCGCCGATGTTGATCGGGCGCGCGGGCACAGTGCCGTGGCAAAGACAACGAAGAAGCTGTGAGACGGCATCGCCCTGCCAGATGCAATTGGCAACACCCGTCCGCAGGTCAATTGGCGTTCCCTGCCGCACCCACGACGCGATGTCGTGCAGCACTCCGTAGCGACAATCGATCGCGTAGTTCAGCCGTGCGAGGACACCGGGGCTGTTCGACTTCTGCGAGAAATACTGAAAGACGCGCTCGCGAGCGACGCACGAGTTGGCGTATTCGCCCAGCGGAGTCGGCAGCGTATCGGCAGGATTGGCCCCGGGACCATCCACCGGCGAAAAAGGGTAGACGCACAATGTCGAAATGGCGACAAATCGTGTCTCTCGTAAACGCTCGCCGATGTAGGTCGGAACCACGGCGTTCATGGCCCAGGTCGACGGTTCGCTGCCGGCGGTGCCGAATTTCTTGCCCGCCATGTAGATGACGTTGCGAACGTCGGGTAGCTGGGCTACAGCTCTGCGGTCCAACAGGTCGCACGTGTTGGTTTCGACGTCCGCCGCCTGCAATCGCTGCTTCACATCGGGATCGGAGAACCTCGCGACACCGATCACGCGTTTGTTCGGCGCCGCGCGTTTGGCCATCATCGCCAAGGTGGGACCCACTTTCCCGCCGACGCCCAGGATCAGAATGTCACCGTCGAGATGACGAAAGTCGTCGACCAAGCCCCGGCTGGGCGTGGCCAGAAACGACTCCAGCTGCTCGACGTCACGCAACGCGTCGGGGAGCGGAGTGTCTTCTAGGCACGAGACGGACGGTTGCATCACCGCATGACTCTCCCCGCTACCGCGGCCTGGGATCGACTTTCCAATCTTTGTTGCGCCGCAGGCCATAGTAAGGATAGTAGTCCCACAAGGCCTCTTCTCCAGTTGCCCGCGGATCTCCCGTTTCGGCCAAATGACGCTGCAGTTCATCGCGCAGCTGGCTGCGAATCGCGATGTAGCCGGGATCCGCGGCGACGTTGTGGATCTGATCCGGATCTTCGTTCAGGTCGTAGAGTTCCTCGGCCGGGCGTTTGGCGAAGGCGAGGTCGTAGTAGCGACGAAAGTCGGGATCGTCTGCGTTGTCCATCAGCAGTTGTTTGGTCGGCGACGAATCCACTTCGCCAAACGGAATCGCACGCGCACAGACCGAGGCGTCCGGATCGCCGGCGGGCCAGCGATCGGGTTCGTAGTTTTTGATGTAGAGAAAATCGGCCTTCCGCAGCGCGCGGCAGGGATACCCCTTGCCGCCGCGGCGACAGCCGTCGTGACGTTCCATCGCGATGAAGGCCCGGTCCAAGGTGCGCGCCGCAGGGAGCGGACCAGACAGAGTGAGTTCACTCATCAAACTACGAGCGGTCATCGTCGGGTGCGGCGTGATCCCCGCCGCCTGAAGAAACGTCGCCGCGAGGTTACTGAGGTTGACCAGCGCCGCGGAAACTCGTCCCGGTTCCTCGATACCCGCAGGCCAGCGGATGGCCAGGGGAACGCGCGTACCGGCGTCGTACAGACTGGCCTTCGCTCGAGGAAACGGCATCCCGTGATCGCTGGTGACGACGACCAGCGTGTCGTCTAGTTCCCCGATCCGCTCCAGCTGTGCGATCGCATTGGCAACCACGGTGTCGAAATACTCAACCTCGACGAAGTAGTCTAGCAGGTCGTTTCGAACTACTGGGTGATCGGGAAAGAACGCCGGTACGACGACTTGGCTCGCGTCCTTTCCCTCAGCGGCGCCAACACCCAGCTCGAAACTGCGGTGCGACTCGTGCGTACCCAACCAAAAACAAAAGGGGGTGCCCTGTGGCCGTTGATTGAGAAAGTCTGCAAAGTTACCAGCGTAGTCCTTGTTCGACATGCCACGATGGGGAGGGACCAGCTTGCGGTCGGCGAACAGCGGTCCCGCCGGATTCTCCGTCCGTCCCCCCGGCTCCAATCTTCCCGGCGACCAGGCCTTGCCGGTCGAGCCTACCAAATATCCGGCTTTGGCAAGCATCTCGGTATAGGTTGCGAACTCGGCGGGCAGTGTGCTGTGAATGTTGCCGGCTTCTTTCAGTCGCCAAATCGGCTGCCCGGTGAGAATGGCGCTGCGTGCAGGACCGCAGCTCGGCGCGTCACAAAACGCGTGGCTGAAGCGCACCCCCTCCCGTGCAATGCGATCGAAGGCCGGTGTCTTGACGACTGGATCGCCGTTGGCTCCGGTGTGAGCGTAGCTTTGGTCGTCAGAGATGCAAAACAAGATGTTCGGCCGGCCGGCGGCTGAAGCCATCGTTGCGGCCAATATCGAGATGGAAGTTACCAGCACTCGACAGCCGGCCGCGAACGTCCAGTTGGGGTTCACACGATGCATTTCGTTCCTCGGTTCCGGCACGGACTCACCTGGGGCGGGCGTCCATCCTACCGCGCCAGGGTGCACTTGTGGTGCGTGCAGGAAGCCGTCATTCCCGGGATACGAAATCAGCCGCTGGGCGTTAGCCCACGGTTTTTACCGTTACCAGCACGCCGATGTGCTTTTCGGCTCGGCAGGAGCCTCGCCCTCCCGAGCGTCTTACACAACTGTTGCGGTGAATGTGATGAGCATGCCGCCGTTGGAACCGTCCCTTCAATCCTGTTGCTCATGTTGATCCTGTCTTCTGCTTTTTTGACAGGATTTACAGGATCAACAGGATGGCCGGAGACCGATCCAAGATCAGCCGCTGGGCGTTAGCCCACGGTTTTTGCCGTTACCAGCACACCGATGTGCTTTTCGGCTCGGCAGGAGCCTCCCCCTCCCGAGCGTAACCGTTCACGGGATTTCGCCAGTTTTTTCGCGTTGCCGTGCGGAGCTGGCGCGGCTGGCGACGAGAGGCATGAGTGATTGTTCAGTCGGCTATGGAAGCTGAAGCGCGGATTAGGATGTATCCGGCACAAGGTTCGAAATTGGCACGAGAGAAGGCGCTTTCTCGGATCGAAAATGCGCGGTGACTGCCGCGGATAAGAATTCAAACACGGAGCGGGATTGCTGGTTGCAGGTTTGAATGACGGTCCAGATCCGTTCGCACCAGGCTCGTCCCTCCTGACTTCGTGTCCCCTGGGTCATTCGCCGATGGATAGCCACGAAGCGAATGGCCTGTTCGGCTGAGTTATTCGTTGGTTCGACGCCGGGTTCGGTGATGAATCGGAAGTAGCTCTCGGTGTGCTGGAAGAACCGCTCCTCCAACGCCAGCGCCTCTTGGGTGTGAGGTGATTCCATCGTGGCATTCCAAACCAAGGTGTCACGGCCCGACTCCAGGGCGGCTTGGAAGGTGCGCCCGTTGCTATATTCGTCACGGCGATGAATCACGCGAAACAGCTTTCGCAAATCGATCAACAAACGCTGTCCATGTGCCTGATTCCGCTTGTTCGGATGGTTAGCCAGGAACTTTACGTCGCGAATGAAATGAGCCAGGCAGAACTGCAACAGCACGTTCTCATTCAGTCTCATGTACTTGCGATAGGCGCTGAAATAGTCACAGCCCAACACGCCGTTGAATTCCTTGCCCAGAACCTCGAGCAGCACGTCACTGCCACGCGAGGGCGAAATCTTGTAGACCGTGAAAAGATACGCCCGAAAACACCAGGTCCACATCCGCTGGCCATTCTCCTTGTGGCCCGTTTCGTCCACGTTCAGGCGGTCCTCACTGGGCAACATGGCTAGCAGGGCTTCGTACGGTTCAAGCAGGCTGTCGGCCACTTTTCCCACCAGTTTGCGAAGCATGCCACGGCTGATCGAGACGCCAATCACGTCGCGAAAATACTTGCGGATCGTCCCGAAGGACATGTGGCAGGCACCCTTGAGAAAGCCCACCAAGGCCGTCAACCTTGGTCCCACCAGCCCCGCCTTGCAGAGTTCCTCGGGGAAACTGGGGTAGAATACCTTGTCGCAACGAGCACACCGCTGCGGTCGACCTTCGTGCTGCTCGACGACAACGGATACGGGGGGCAGTTCCACTTGCTGCATCGTGCGTGGCGGCTCGTCGACGTCGACGAGTTTGCCGCTACAGCAGGGGCACTCAGCGTCATACCAGATCCAGGTTTGATCGATCTCATCCTCGGTGAAGGGGGTTCGTTCGTGTCGCTCATGCCCCGGTTGGCCACCGGACTTTCGCTTCTTACCGCCACCCTTCTTCTTACCCTTCTTGGGAGGATTGACAATATCACTGGAAGGAGGCTTGGATGAGTTGCTCGAATTCTTCCGAGACTTCGCCAACTCGGCCTCCAAGGCCGCGACGCGTGCCTCTAATTCAACGCAACGAGGACATCCAGCTTGTCGTTTGTCGTCCGCCATGACGCCAAACAGGATAGTCCGAAAACAGAAAATCGGCCAAGATCAATCAGATTGCCGTGAACGGTTACTCCCGAGCGTCTTACACAACTGTTGCGGTGAATGTGATGAGCATGCCGCCGTTGGAACCGTCCCTTCAATCCTGTTGCTCATGTTGATCCTGTCTTCTGCTTTTTTGACAGGATTTACAGGATCAACAGGATGGCCGGAGACCGATCCAAGATCAGCCGCTGGGCGTTAGCCCACGGTTTTTGCCGTTACCAGCACACCGACGTGCTTTTCAGCTCGGCAGGAGCCTCGCCCTCCCGAGCGTCTTACACAACTGTTGTGGTGGATGTCATGAGCATTTCGCCGCCGCAAATAGAATTCAACTCTGGACCTGTGCGGGAGATTGAGGCATAACAGAGTGTGCTGTCTATCTCAGTTGTTGACCTGCCGCGCAAATGTTCATAGTCGAACCAAACAGCTAAGCGAATGATGATAAACCTCAAAGCGATAACGCTCCTCTTGGCCGTTGGAGTGGCCACCGCAGGTGCAAACGAGCGAGTCGCCGAACGGGACTTTACTCTCAAGGTGCTCCCGTTGCTCAAGGCCAAATGTTTTGGTTGCCACGGTGATGATCCACAGGACATTCAGGGGGCGCTGGATGTTCGCAGCCGCACGGGGTTGCTGAATGGCGGCGAGTCTGAGGAGGCGGCGATCGTGCCCGGCGATCCTGAGCAAAGTCTGTTGTTTCAGGCCGTGAAGTGGGATGGCATCGAGATGCCTCCCAAGGAAAACGACCGTCTGAACGAGGAACAGGTCGAAGTCATTCGCCGCTGGATCGAGGCAGGCGCGCCGTGGCCCGATGAAGCGACTCAGCGGCAGCATCGCGAAGCAGAGTGGAGCATCAAGTCCACTGACGAGGGAGTGATTGTTGATACGAGCGGCGGGCTTTCCGACGAATGGACCTACCGCAGGTACTCACCGGAAGACCTGTGGGCATTCCAACCAGTCCAGCGAGTCGAAGTTCCTGCTGGTACGAATCCGATCGACTTTCTGATTCGTCGCAGGCTGCGGGACGCCGCGATCTCTCCGGCGCCACAAGCCTCGCCGCTCACGCTCATTCGCCGCGCGACGTTCGATTTGCTGGGGCTACCACCCACGCCCGAAGAGATTCGAGTCTTTCAGTCGGCCTGGTCATCGGATCCCGACGTCGCTTGGACTGACCTGATCGATCGCTTGCTGGCCAGTCCGCATTATGGTGAACGCTGGGGTCAGCATTGGCTGGATGTGGCCCGCTACGCCGACACTGGTGGATACTCGAATGACTACGAACGCTCGAACATGTGGCGTTATCGAGATTATGTGGTTCGTGCATTCAACGACGACAAGCCGTACGACGAGTTCGTAGTCGAACAGCTGGCCGGGGACGAGCTTTGGGAACAGCAGCCGGCTAGCCAGCGTGACTCGGAGTTGCTGGTCGCGACGGGATTCTTGCGGATGGGTCCCTGGGATCCGGCCATGGTCAAGACTCCACAGGCACGGCAGATCTATCTCGACGACGTCGTGAACGCTGTCGGACAGACTTTCTTGTCGACCACATTGAGGTGCGTTAAGTGCCACGATCACAAGTTCGACCCCATCCCCACGCGAGATTACTACCGCATCTACGCGGCGTTTGCGGGGACGCAGATGGCCGAACGCCCGGCGCCCTTTTTGAGCGAAGAGAACCTGCTCGGATTTAAGGACGGAAAGGCACTGGTTCAACGGCTGCTCTCTCATGCCACCACGAAAAAACAGCAGCTCTATGACAAACGCGAGGCTGCAGCCAGCGCGTGGTACGGCGAGCGTGGACTGAAATACGTCTCGGCGGAAGATCGCAAGGCTCTGCCTGATGAAATGAAGCCCCCGCGGCATGTGGGGCTCGACTATGTGGACGAAGGTCGACTCAAGGTCCGCGAACAGGACGAGTGGATTTGGAAGCGGAGACTGGAACGCTATGAACCGCTGGCGCAAAGCGTCTACAACGGAGGGGATCCGAAGGTCCTGAACGCTCGCAAGCTGCGAATGCCGAAGAAGATGCAGACGAACGTCCGTCTGGTGAGCTACATCTATACCGGCGGTTCCATGGAAGCACGCGGGCAGCAGGTGCGACCGGGTGTGATCAGCGCTCTGGGTATTCCTGCCGGCAACTCGAGCGCCGAGCCGTACCTGGTCGGTGACCAGCTGAGCGGCCGCCGGTTGGCGTTTGCCAGATGGGTCACGGACCCCGGCAATCCGCTCACCGCTCGCTCGGTGGTCAACCGCATCTGGCAGCACCATTTCGGCAAAGCGCTCGCCGGGAACCCCAACAACTTCGGCGCCAAGGGTGCAAAGCCGACACATCCTCAGCTGCTGGATTGGCTGGCGGCAGACTTTGTCGAGCACGGTTGGAAGGTGAAGCGGATGCACAGGCGGATCATGACTTCACAGACCTACCGGCAAGCCAGTCGACATCCGCGTGCGGAGTCGCTGATGAACGACGACCCGAACAACGATCTGCTGGCCTTCTTCCCGGTCCGGCGGCTGACTGCCGAAGAGCTGCGAGATGCCATGCTGAAAGTTACGGGCGAACTGAATCCGGCAGTGGGCGGTCTACCTGTAATGCCGGAAATCAACATGGAGGTCGCGTTACAGCCGAGAATGATCCAGTTTTCGCTGGCGCCGGCCTACCAGCCGTCCCGCACGCCGCCGCAGCGCAACCGCCGCAGCATCTATGCCTACCGCGTCCGTGGTCAGGCCGATCCGTTCCTCGAAGTGTTTAACCAGCCGAATCCGAACGAGTCTTGTGAAGTACGTGATGCGGCAGCCGTTTCGCCGCAGGCCTTTACGCTGATGAATAGCCAGTTGATGGAGGATCGAGCGATCGCGTTCGCCTTGCGGCTCAAGGACGGGTCACCTTCGCTGGCCGAGTGGGTGCCGCGGGCTTTCGAACTGGCTTTTGGCCGCTTGCCGACTCTGGTCGAGCAGCGGCGAATGACTGAGTATGTGGAGCGGATGCAGGCCTATCATCGCAGCACGCCGCCGCGGCCGACCCGTTATCCCACACGCATCACGCGATCGCTGGTCGAAGAGTTCTCCGGCAAGCCCTTCGAGTATGAAGAGATTCTCCCTGTTTTTGAGGAGTACATCCCAGACAAGAAGGCTGTTGACGTCACGGTCCACACACGCGCATTGGCAGACTTCTGCTTGGCGCTGTTTAATAGCAATGAGTTCCTCTATGTCTACTGAGATTGAGCGATGAAAAGCATCTGCTGCCGTCCCGTTTCCAATGCGACCACGCGGCGCCAGTTTCTGTACGGTCTGGGCGCGTCCTTGGGGTCGCTCGCACTAACAGATTTGCTCGCCGCAGAGTCCCCAGCTCACACAGGCCCGCTGGCGCCGAAGCAGCCGATGGCACCACCACGTGCGAAGTCGGTGATCATGTTGTTCATGGAGGGTGGCCCCGGGCATATGGATACCTTTGATCCGAAACCGGAACTCAGTCGGCTCCACAAGACGGAGTCGAAGTCGACTCGCAGTTTGGCGCAGGGATTCAAGTTCTTTGTGGGCAGCCCGTTCAAGTTTCGCAGAGTGGGCCAGGCGGGGCTCGAAATGTGCGACCAATGGCAGTATCTGGCAGCGCCGGAAGTGGCTGATGAGTTGTGCAACTTCCGCGGTTGTACTGCCGAGTCGCTCAATCATCCCGAGGCTCTGTTCCACATGAATACCGGCAGCCGGCTGGGTGGTGATCCAGCGGTAGGCTCGTGGGTAACCTATGGGCTGGGGTCAGAGAACCAGAACCTTCCGGGCTATGTCGTGATGACCGAGTTGGCGTTGCCACAGGGTGGATCGACAAACTGGAGCAATGGCTTTTTGCCGGCCCACTATCAGGGAACTCGGCTGCGGGCCGCGGGCAGTCCGATTCTTGACCTCGAGTCACCTGCCCACAAGTCGCGCGAGCACCAAAGAGAGTTCCTGACGGAACTTGCCTTTCTCAACCAGCGTCATCAGGAACGGCATCCGCAGCACCGGGAACTAGCGGCGCGGATGGAGAGTTATGAGCTTGCCTACCGCATGCAGACGGAAGTACCGGGTGTGGTCGATCTGGAGGGCGAACCAGCGCACATGCACCGCATGTACGGTTTGGACGATCCGGAAACAGCTTCGTTCGGCCGACAATGTTTGATGGCCCGGCGGCTGGTCGAGAAGGGGGTGCGCTTCGTGCAGATTTTCAGCGGTGGTTGGGACAGCCACGACTATCTCGAACGTGGCCACTCGGCGCGCATCAAGAGTGTTGACAAGCCCATGGCGGCGCTGATCAGGGACCTGAAGGCCCGCGGTATGCTGGACGACACGCTCGTTGTCTGGACGGGTGAATTCGGCCGCACGCCGGACAACAACCGACGCGGAGGCGTCTACGCTCTGGGACGAGGCCACAATGCTGACGCCATGACGATGTTGCTTGCCGGTGGCGGCGTCAAGCGGGGAGCGGCAGTCGGCGCCACCGACGAGGTCGGAGCAGCTGCGGTCGAATGTGTGCACCCGATTCGCGACCTGCATGTCACGCTGTTGCATCTTCTCGGGCTCGACGACAACAAACTCACCTACTTTCATGGTGGTCGTTACAAGCAGCTCAGCCAATTCGGCGGCGAGGTCATTCAGGAACTCATCGGCTAGTTGTCTAGCTTCTTGTGGCCGGTGTAGTAATCGAGTTCAAGGGCAATCGGCTTGAGGTATCTTAGCGCTGCCTGGTATCGCCGGTCAACATCGTCGAGGCCGGCAATCTTATGGCCCTTGACGATCATGGGCGAACATTGCTCGTGTGAGAGATATCCGTCGTAGCCGATCTCTTTACAGGCTTCGAGAAACACTTTCCAAGGGCAAGGGTCTTTGTCGCTGCCGGGGGTCACTTCGTCCCAACCGTAAACGACCCCGCCTACGGTCTTCTTGCCAGCGATTGAGATGCTGTGCGAGTAGACCATGAGGTCCTTCATGCTGTGCACGGTTCTGCGCACGAAGTCGGGCGCGAACGACTCGAAGAGGGGTAGATCGAGTCCGACCTTGAGGCTGTCGACACCGACCTCTTCGATCATCTCCAGCGTCTCTTCATTGTTGTTAGTGACTTCTGGATGGGTTTGCAGGGCGAGCGTGATGCCCTCACCTTGGGCGATCTTCGCCACTTCGGTCAGTCCCTCGCGAACTTGGTGCCACGCTTCAAGCCAGTCCTTGTTCTGGGAAACACGTGCCGAACGAGATTCGAAGGCGGGGTTGCCGTAGCCAGTGCCCGCAAAGGGATTCTGGAAATACCCGTAGAAGGCGGCCAGCACGCGCACGACCTGCATGCCTAGATCCTTGGCCAGCTGGATGCAATCGCGAACGTACAGAATCTCCTTCTCTTGTGGGTAGAGCAACACATGGTTGCCCTTCATGAAGTTCGTGCAGCAGACAACTGTGCCCAGTTCCAGGTCGAGTTCACCTGCAAGATCTTTGAGCCGCCGACGCCGGTCCTGATCGATGTCCATCGGGAACCCGATCGGACGGTGGGCGTAGATGCAGGCGGCGTCGTAACCGAACCGCGACGCACGTCGCATTGCTTCCTCGAGAGGTACGTGTTCACCATCGGTGAAGTAACCGCCGTAGCCGACCGTATCGAGACTGAATTTCATGGTGTTTTCCTGTGTTTCTGGAGAAAGCGAGTCGAGTTGGATCGCGGCCGAGTGGCTCTTCGGCCGATCAGCTCACATGCAGACGGAGCGGCCACCCGAACTGCGGCGAATGCCAAAGCGGACCTCGTGTTCTTCCTTAGGTTTGTACCACATCTGGTCCAGATCGTGGGAGCGTCGAGAGCGATTCCGGCACGACAGGATTACAGGACCAGCAGGATGGCCAGCGCCGCGATCCAAATCCGCCGCTGGGCGTTGGCCCATGGTTTCGAATCATCACTCTGTTGTGCCTCGGCTCGGCAGGAGCCTCGCCCTCCCGAGCGCTGTACACGACTGGTGCGGCCGAAAGGTGAGACCGGTATTCGACAGTTGGAGCCGTCCTCTTCATCCTGTTGCTCATGTTGATCCTGTCTGCTGCTTTTTCGACAGGATTTACAGGATCTACAGGATGGCCAGCGGCCGCGATCCAAGATCAGCCGCTGGGCGTTGGCGCACGGTTTCCACGAGAACCGGATGCTAACGCATTCCGGCTGATTGTGGCCAGGGTGTACACGGTTGGTGATGGGGGTGAGACGGGCGTGCCGCAGTTGGAGCCGTCCTCTTCATCCTGTTGCTCATGTCGATCCTGTCTTCTGCTTCTTTGACAGGATTTACAGGATCAACAAGATCCAAGATCAGCCGCTGGGCGTTAGCCCACGGTTCCTACGAGAACCGGATGCTAACGCATTCCGGCTGATTGTGGCCCAAGGGCGTACAAGTTGGCAGGAGCCTCGTGCCTCCCGGCCCTTGACGGATAACTTCAGATGTCGCCTGCCGACGCCTAGCCGCTCGCGACAACACAGTTTGACACCTGGCTCGGGCCTGCGGTAGATTGGAAGGCGCTAAATTCGCTTGAAGGTGACAATCTGATGAAACCCAGAACGGCCGAGACCGGTTGCTTGTTGGGAGTCCCGAGCGTTGATCCGCGATGGCGGGGAGCAAGGGCCCCAGGGCCTACCTTACGTGGGAAACCACGGAGCGAAGCCCAGCGGCGAGTAACCGGTCTCGGCCGTTTCTTGTGCGCTCATCGGGTTGTCGGAGGCCGTCGCGTTCTGCGGCGGCGCAGGCGCGGCGGCTCTCTTGATCTCTTGGCGAGCGCAGAAAGGGCTGGGCCGTGCGTACTACGTGCGACGAGAGAGAGGCTCTCGCCTCCGGCACTTCTACTTACAGCAGTGAAACGAAGACGTCGATTGCAGGGGAAGAGGGCGAGGCTGAGGGACAGAACCAACTTGACGCAACCTCTGACCAGGAGAAGCCCGACGGTTCGGTCAGCGACATGAATTGTTGGCAACCGCAGCTCGATCTCGATGATCGGCTTGAGATCGGCAAGTGGGCCATGAATCCGGCGGAATGGGCTCCGATCGTCCAGCGTCTCGTGCGTCGGCATCTTCCACCGAAGCAATGGGTCCGGTCCGAAGGCCGTGGTTCGAGGCTGGTCGTCCGACCACCGCTCGATGAAACCGACGAATACCAGATCGCCTGGCACGCGTTACTCAACGCCGTTGCGACGTTTGATGAACAGTGCACATTCGAGGCCTACCTCTACAACCAGATGCGATGGGCGATATTAAACTACTACCGATCGGAAGCACGCTTTCTGAGCCGCACTCGTCAACTTCGGCGTTCCGACGAGCCCGCCGGCAAGGAACCGGATCCTACCGCTGAGCTGCAATACCGAGAGCTGAACGCGAAGGTCGCCGAAGAGCTCAGCAAGGAGCAGGAGACGAGCGGCCGGATCGCGTGGCAGCGTCTGATCGAACAACTGGCTATCAAGGAGATTGCACAGCGTGAGGGTCTGTCCCACAGTGCGACCCGCAAGCGAGCATCCCGCGTACGCGACGGTTTGCGGCGAAAACTGAAGTCCTGGGTGGGCTGAAGGGGACGGTCACCGGAGGTGGGTCCGAATCAACTCTAGCGAGTTCGGCTACACCCCAAATCAGCCGCTGGGCGTTAGCCCACGGTTCCCCAGCGAAACCGACGCGTAGCGTCCGGCGACGCCCCCCTCTCCGGCCCTTTGGGCCGACTCTCCCCGAGGGGAGAGTAACGAAGGACGAGAGCACACGCGACTTCAAAAGCTGCACAGGCGAACGAGATTCACTTCACCCTCCCGCTCGCGGGAGGGTCGGACGCGCAGCGTCCGGGGAGGGCTTCCCCTCTCCGGCCCGATCGCCCGAGGAGGTCGTGCAGCTTTTGCGCTTCATGCAATCCACCAAACTCTGGCGAGTTCGGCTACACCCCAAATCAGCCGCTGGGCGTTAGCCCACGGTTCCCCAGCGAAATCGGCGCGTAGCGTCCGGCAACGCCCCCCCTCTCCGGCCCTTTGGGCCGACTCTCCCCGAAGGGAAAGTGAAGAAAGATGAAATCACGCACGACTTAGAAGCTGTACGACCTCCTCGCGAGAGAGTGACAAGAGGTCCCGCAGGGGCCAAACTCTGGCGAGTTCGGCTACCCACAATTCGGACTTTAACGCTCCACCGGTTCGGCTACCCACAAACGGAGCCCGACGTAGTTTGCAGGTCGTTGCCGCAGCTGCGCTCGGGCCTGCTTGACTCAGGCGATGAGCTTGTCGATTACTTTGCCACCGAATTGGCTCAGCTGCTTAAATCGACCGGCGTGGTAGTAGGTCAGTTTGCTGTCATCAAGCCCGAGCAGTCGTAGGAGCGTGACGTGAAAATCGCGCACGTGATGGACTTCTTCGACTGCAGTCATGCCGGTCTCGTCCGTGGCACCGATCGTATGGCCGGCATTGCAACCACCGCCAGCCAGCCAGATCGTCATTGCGCTGGGATTGTGATCGCGCCCGTAGGCCGTTCCACCTCGTACGCCGTTATCGGGTGAACGCCCGAACTCGCCGCACCAGACAATAAGCGTGCTCTTCAGAAGACCTCGCTGCTTCAGATCGGCGATCAATGCGGCGATCGGCTGGTCCACGGCTCGGACAAGGTTCCCATGGGCGCGCTCGATGTAGTCGTGGCTGTCCCAGGTGCCGTTGTAGAGCTGAACGAAGCGGACCCCTTTTTCGACCATCTTGCGGGCTAACAAACACTTGCGTCCAAAGGCGTCAGTTGCGTCGTTGCCGATACCGTACATCGACAACGTCTGCTGGTCCTCACCCGACAGGTCGATCGCGTCGGGAACCTCGGTCTGCATTCGGAAGGCCAACTCGTAACTCTCCAACCGCGCTGACAACTCCTGGTGATCCGGATGTTGTTCGGCATGTCGCTTGTTCATTCGGGTCAGCAGGTCCAGGTTTCTGCGTTGACGCTCGCTGGTCACTCCGGCGGGCGGCTGCAGATCTAGGATGGGAGAGCCGGTGGGTCTTAGTGGTGTTCCCTGATAGAAAGCCGGCAGGTAGCCATTGCTCCAGTTGGCCGCTCCGCCTTGTGGGTACGACACTTCCGGCAGCACCAGAAATCCGGGCAGATCCTGATTCACCGATCCCAGACCATATGTAACCCACGCCCCGATGCCTGGATCGCCTCCGAAGCGATTGCCGCAGTTCATTTGGTACATCGCAGTGGGGTGGTTGACGCTGTCGACTTGACAGCCTCGGAAGAAGCAGAGCTCGTCAGCGACCCGGGAGAGATGCACCCAGTTCTCGGCCATGTCGGCACCGCTCTGACCGTGCTTACGAAACTTGAACGGACTTTGCACGAAGTACCGTTTGCCGCTTTCCATCGCAGACTTCTGCTTGCCTTCGCGAACGAACTCTTTGAGGTGCAAGTCCTTCAATGTCGGTTTGGGATCGAAGGTATCGATGTGTGAAGGTCCGCCTTCCATCATCAAGAAGATGCAGTTCGTTGCTTTTGTGGGGAAATGGCCGTCGCGCGGTGCGAGCGGACTCTGTCTCTCATCCGCTCGGACGTCCTCGGCAAGCAACGACGAGAAGGCAATGCTGCCCAGCGAAGCACCTAGTCCGTACAGAAACTCTCGGCGGCCGTTCATTACTGAATCTCCCCATGGTGTGAAGAGAGACGATCTAGTACACGTAAACGAACTCATTTGAATTCAAGATCACCAAACAGACGTCCGCCAACGCCTGTGTATGGCGGTCGACGTCGGCAGCTTGCAAATCGGGAACAAAGTCAACGTTCGAATAGAGCCGCTCGACAAACTTGAATTTTTCTCCAGTGTTTTCTTCAACAGCTTCGCGAACAACCTCTAGCGGCGGCGTAGTCCGGGCAGGTGCTTCTGCGGACAACGACTGCTCGGTCTCGCGCCAGTGCGCGAGCAACTCGTCCAGCTCTTGTGATGAAGGTTCACGCGCGAGTGCGAGTTGAAAGCAGCGCGCCAGCGCAGCGCGGTCGCTGTCAGTTTCTCGTCTTGCCCGATGCGCCAAGGTCAGAGCGCGGGTGTGTGTGTTCTGGCCGTTGAACAGGCTGAAGACTTGTGGAGTCACGGTTGACGCTTCGCGTTTCTCGCAGGAAAAGTCAGGAGCTGGCGTATTGAACACCTCCAGCAGTGGGTCGATCAGACCACGGAGCCTCAGCACGTAGATCGAACGTCGATGCCGTTGTTGGGGGAGTGGGTTGGGTGTCCATGCGGCCGCAAAAGTTCCCATCACCTGTCGCGGTTGCAGGGCCACTTCCTGGTTAATCTCGGGACGACACGGTATGCCGCCGATGGTCGGGTTGAGTTCATCCGTGACGGCCAGCATCGCATCTCGCAGTTCTTCCGCACTCAGCCGCCGAGGTTTGAAAACGGCGTAGCTGAAGCCTTCCGGATCCAGTTCGCGCAGCGACTTCGGGTCAGGATGGCGGCTCGAGCGGCAGTACGCGTCCGACGTCATGATCCGTCGATGCATTGCTTTGATCGACCAGCCATCTTCGACGAAGACCGTAGCGAGCCAGTCGAGTAGTTGCGGGTGGGTCGGCCGCTTACCAGTCGATCCAAAGTTGTTTGGATTTCCTGCAATCGCCGCGCCCAAGTGCCAAAGCCAGAGGCGATTCGCGATCACGCGTGTGGTCAGCGAGTTCCTTGAATCTGCGACCCAATCGGCGAACGCTGTGCGGCGTCCTTCGATGACAGTGGGGATACTGGCGGCAACCTGGTCGTCGATCACGCTCAACGCTCCGGGCACGACCTGCTGGTCCGGCGAAAACGGATCGCCGCCGGTCAGGATTGCTGTCTGTTCCAACTCGCCTTGTTTCATGCGGTCGCCGGGAACTCTGGTCGGGGAGTAAACGCCTCGCACGCTCTTCGTCCGACCGTTGTAAACGGCGAGCGCGTACGGCTCGTAGCGGTCGAATTCCCAGCGAAGTCGCTCCAGCCCCTTGCGGGCGACACGCTCGCGTCCGAATTGCTCGGGAGTGAAGCCGACCAGTTTCGGCGGATACTCGCTTTCTGAGACTCCGGCCTTGGCCAGCGCCGCTCGAGCCGCATTGAAGAGTCGACTACTGTTGCCGTCGGCCTCGAGTTGCTCGACTGTTTTGTCCCAGCGTGCCGACGAAAGTCCTTTATCTTGATACCAGCGTTGGGCGTTTTCCAGCAGCACGCGATCGAGTTCGGCGAGCGTCTGTTGATGCGCTTGCTGAGTTTTCCTCAGATACGATTGCTCCTCGAAGCCGGCGGTATTCTCGATCTCCAAGAAGTCAGCCTTCCGCTCAGCCAGCTGAGTCGTACCGAAGACCGCCTGAACGGAGTAGTAGTCCCTCGTCGGGACAGGGTCGAACTTGTGGTCGTGGCAGCGAGCACACTGCAGCGAATGAGCAAGGAACGTCTCGCCGACACTGTTGGTGACGTCATCGAGGAAACGTTGGCGGGCAACCTTGGCGACTTCCATTCCGGTTAATTCCCAAGGACCCATCCGCAGAAATCCGGTTGCCACGATCAGCTCAGCGTCATTCGGGTCGAGCTCATCACCCGCAATCTGTTCACGAACGAACTGATCGTAAGGCTTGTCTTTGTTGAACGAACGAACAACGTAGTCACGATAGCGCCAGGCATTGCCACGCTGATAGTCATTGGCGAAGCCAGACGAATCGGCGTACCGGACCACATCCAGCCAATGCTGTGCCATCCGCTCGCCGTAGTGAGGCGAATCCAAGAGCCGATCAACGACTTGGGAAAACGCCTCGCGGTCCGGCTGTGGATCTGTCAAGAAAGCTTCCACCTCGCCGGGCGTTGGAGGTAAGCCGATCAAATCAAACGTGGCTCTCCGAATCAACGTCCGGCGATCGGCCCGCGGTGCAACAGCCAAGCCGGCGGGCAACGCCCGCTCGACGAGCACGTCGATGGGATTTCTCTTCTGTTCGATGTTCACTCTGGCAAGTGGCTGATAGGCCCAGAGCCCGGCGGGGTCGTACTTGCGGTTCGTCCAATCACCATCCAGACCTCCCGAAGTCTTGACGGTGATCCCGTCCTCGGCGGACCACTGGCTTTCGTAATCCTTTTCGATCTCCTTCCTTCTGACTGCGCTTGGCCAGACCGCACCCGAGGTAATCCAATCTCGCAGCCACATCAGTTGTTCGGCAGACAGCTGTTCAGCTTCCTTCGGAGGCATCTCGGACCAATCGTCGCTCTGTCGCGTGGCAGCTAGATACAGCGGGCTGCTGTTGGGCTCTCCGGCCACGATGGAAGCTTCGCCACTGTCGCCGCCGGCAAGCAATCCCGCTATCGATCGGAGATCCAACGATCCTTCGATCGCATCAGGATCGTTTCCATGGCAGCCGAGGCACTTTTCGCGCAGCACTGGGCCAACGCGACGCACGAACAGGATCTCGGAATCCGTCCTGGTCGAATCCTGGGCGCGGGATTCGATGCCGGGAGTCGTGGCAGCAATGATGAGAACGAATGTCAAAATCAACTTTTGCATGATTCCTACTTAACAGGAACCGTTGCCCCGCAAACCAACGATCCTGCTCCATCGAATAAATGAGCGAGCAGCCGGACAAAATGAGCTTCGGAACTGCTGAGTGCGTTGCTCCATGGCGGCCGGTTCTTCGACATCGACCCAAACACGCTTTATTCTAAACTCGTGCCATTGTCGACAGTAATCCCCCTTTTTCCTTCTGTTTTGACGTTACCCCTCCCGCTTGCAGTCCACCAACCTCTGGCGAGTTCGGCTACGCTCCAAATCAGCCGCTGGGCGTTAGCCCACGGTTCCCCAGCGAAACCGACGTGCAGCGTCCGGGGAGGGCCACCTGAGTGTGATCGCCCCGAGGCGCGCCTCCCCCTCTCCGGCCCTTCGGGCCGACTCTCCCCGAGGGGAGAGTGACGAAAGAGGAAACCACGCGATCGGTCAGGAGCTGCGCGGGGAGGGCCCACCGCGGTGCCAACAAATCGAGTATCCTGCGTCTATGAAATCGGAACTGACTAGCTCTAACGGCATCCGTCTGATTCCCGTGACTCTTGGTTCGTTCATCATGGGCAGCCCGCAGAGTGAAGTGGGGCATGCGTTTTGGGAAGCACAACGTGAGGTCACTCTGTCGCACGAGTTCTATCTCGGCGCCACTCCTGTGACGCAAAGACAGTACGAACGGGTCACGGGCGAAAACCCAACGGACCATCTAGGAACCACCCCCGACGCGCCCGTTGATTCCGTTCGATGGCAGGCGGCCACCGAATTCTGCAGCAAGCTCACCGAGATCGACCGTGATGCTGGTATTCTGAGCGACGATTGGGAGTATCGGTTACCGACCGAAACGGAATGGGAATACGCGTGCCGAGCGGGGACGTCCGACGCAACTTACGGTCCGTTGGATTCCATCGCCTGGCATTTCAGAAACTCGGACCTCAGAACGCATCCGGTCTGCGAGAAATCCCCAAATCAGTGGGGTTTCTACGACATGTTGGGCAACGTCTGGGAGATGTGTCAGGACTGGTTTTGGGTTAAGCACAAGCAGCGAGCTTGCCGCGGGGGTAGCTACTTTAACACGCGAAAGTGCTGTCGCGCGGCCGCGCGCGCCAATTACGGCGGCGGCCGCTATTGCGGCTTTCGCCTGGCAGCCGCTGCGGTCGGACCGTGCGACTTCTGTCCTTCGATCGAGCAGTACCCGGCCCCGCCCGCAAAGCCGTCGATCTTCGACGCGTTTGACGCAAAGGATTACGCTCTGGCGGAGCAGATACTGGCCGACGATCCCGACCAACTTGAAACTGTCGACGCGATTCCACCCAATTTGCACGCGTGCATCTACACCGACCGGCCTGAGATGTTTGAATGGCTACTCGATCACGGCGCAGATTTGGAGCTTCGCGAGCAGGACTACGGGTCACCACCACTGAACGCTGCTGTCGTCCATCGCCACAAGAGGATCATCCGGACCTTGGTTGAGCGAGGCGCCGACACCACAGGTGCCATGGAATTGGCACAGCGTGGACTAGCCGGCGACTTCGAATATGACCCTAGCCTTGATCGCGAGGGATATCGGGAAATCGTCGAATTGCTTCGAGAGCTTGGCATCGAGTAGCATTCCGTCCACGGGGCGTTGTCCCGCAGCAAAAACCACCGCTTCCCGGGATTCAACACGTCGGCGTTAAGCAGCTTCCAAACGATCACAGCTGTCTGGAGATTCCCCACACGACGATGGCCACCGCAGAGAATACAGCACCGGTGATCACGGCAATATTCACAAGCACGTTAGGCTTGACAGCAGGGCTTACGAGCGTGCTAGTCTCGCAAGGGTAGTGACGCACGTAGGAGGCTGTCAGCAACAACCAAGACGCTGATGTTGCGAGTGCAGCAGACACCGCGACCAGCCAATAGTGAGAAAGGCCGACGTTCTTGTCGTCGTGCGAAAACCTTGTCCCGAGGAAGGCCCAGTCATTTACCTCCGCGAACAAAGGCACTCCAGCCCAGGCGAGGACAGCGATGGCCGGGACCAACGCGTACGCAATTCCGAAGATACAATAACCGGCGTAGAGAATGGGCGCTGTCAGCTTCTGCACTACGAATGCGTCAGACCAGGACTTGAGCCCCGCTACGTCGACGCGAGCCAAGATGAAACTCGCCAGCATCGCCGCAGCACTTCCTATTCCATGCAGAATCGATTGATTACGCGATACTTGGGACCTAATCGTATCGTCAAGAAAGGCCTCTCGCCGCATCCTATGAAATTGTTCGAGTGCCTCCATTGCAAGATTGATGCCGAGAACGAGCAGGACGATCGACATAGACGGGAGAATAAGTTGACGCCACCACGGCGTTCGCCTGTCGGCCTCCTGCTCTGTATGTTTGCTGGCCGCCGCCGTCAGCAAATCAGCGCGCACGTCACGTGCTGATTGGTATCTGCGTTCCGGCTTTCCTGCAACCGCCTTCATGACGACCGAGTCAAGTTGCTTCACGCTGCCGTCGTCACTATCGGTGGAAGGTGGGTCACTGCCGACGGCAGGCAGGTGCCCGGTCAGCATCTCATAGATCATGACTCCAAGCGCGTACAGATCGGCGCGATGATCTACGTCGGTTGGTCGGTCTATTTGCTCGGGAGCCATGTAACGAGGCGTGCCAACTACATGCTGTGTGAGCGTATTCCATGTAGCTGAATCGGCGGCAAAGATCTTCGCCAGTCCAAAGTCGGCAATCTTCGCTCGGCCGAACTCGTCGATGAGGATGTTCTCCGGTTTGATGTCGCGATGAACGATGCCTTGATCGTGGGCGTATTGCAGTCCGTCGCAAATGTCCGGAACAAGTTTCAATACGTCGGACGCCGACAAACGCTGCTCGCCCATCAACTGCCTTAGGTTCGGCCCGCGCACATACTCCATAGTGCAGTAACACCATTCGGCGGTTTGCCCGGCGTCCAGCAACGTAATGATGTTTGGATGGCTAAGTCCGGCTAGAATGCCAATCTCTCGCGCAAATCGTTCGTTTCCGCCTGCGGCTTCCGCGACTTCTTTTGGAAGAATCTTCAGCGCGACGAATCGACCAACGCTCTTTTGCCGGACTTTGTAGACAGCGCTCATGCCCCCGTAGCCGATCAGTCCGACGATCTCATATTGCTCGAAGTGGGGCTGAAGATCAGCGACACTTGGTACGGAAAACCGCGCGCCACTTTCGGGTTCAGCCGACTGTGTCGCACGGGTTTCGTCGCTTCGGGCCACGCAGCCTATCAAGCATCTGGGGCACATCCCGCTGACCGCGTCAGTGGGCGCGAAGGAGAATCCGCAATCGGGACAGGTTTCAACGGTGGTCATAATGTTGCACCTCGATTCGCCGACGCATCGGTACTGGAAAACACAGAAAGTAACCGCCGGAGTTCATCTTCGACATCCGATTCGTTTTGCACCGTGCTCTGGATCTCTTCCTTCATAAAACGCCCGAGTTCTTTGCGCCAGCGGCTGACGGTCATCTTGAGCGAACCAGTAGTTGCCCCGAGTTCTTCAGCTAGCTCCTTGTACTGTGGAGCATCGTCCATGCACTTGAGGCACGGACGAAGCTTGCGAAACAGCTCCGTCTTCTCTTGTGCCGCGGCCTGATCCTCAAGGCGTTGGAATGCTTGTTTGAGCAGTTCGATTGCCCATTGACGCTCATAAAGTTGATCGGGCGTGAGGTCGTACCACGGCTGCAGTGCGAGCTGCGATTCTGCGTTATCAAAGTCGAGGCTCATCGTCTTCGTCATTCCCCCGCGGCGTTTGGTTTGTCCGCGTTTCCATTCGTTGATGACGAAGCGCCGCAGCGACGTGATCAAGAATGTGCGGAATCTGCCGCGACTGGCGTCAGCACTCGAGACTAGCCGCTTTTCGATCAGCCGGGCGAAAAAACTCTGAGTCAGGTCTTGGGCGTCGGCTACGTCGTAACCCATCATTCGCACGTGAAAATAAAGCGGTTTCCAGTAAGCAGCACACAACTCCGCCATCGCCTCGTCGCATCCACCGGCCGCAGACGCAACGACGCTCCAGTGGGTCGACTGAAAACGGCTTGCACCGGTGGCTCGATTGTCGTCTGTGCTGGGCATGCCCTTCTATTTCCCTTTGGTGTCATTCCATACAACAGAACTCGCGTTCGGTAACAACCCTCTCAGCCGCTCAGGGTTTTTTGTTACCCATCTCCTGAGCTCTTGTATGGATGCCTGTCCGGCATCTGTCGGTGCACATCCAAGTCTTGCTCAGGAGAAAAGAGAATGTCTCACCAGCACAAGTGTGGAAGAGCTCAGTTGGGGGCTATTGCAGTCACCATCTTGCTCTGCCTAGCTACCTGCCAAGCGAGTAACGGACAGGATAGCAAGTTCTCGCCAGTCATTTATCGTACCATCGCGGATGAAAGCGCTCGTGATCGCCGGTTCTTGATTGATCTCGATACTGGCGAGATCAAGTCGCCCCCGCCGGAAGTGCTTCGAGATGGGCCCATCGCAGCTTTCCGTTGGATGGCCGAAGAGGGCATCGACGCAATGTGCGAAGGCGGAGGCGACGGCTTGCTTGGGATTGACATGGTTGCGTTACACGTCGATGTCGGAGCCGCATTCCCAAACTTTTCTAACAAACAACTTGAGCGTCAGTTGGAGTTCTTATCCAAAGTCGGGAAGCCAGGAACACCGATTGAAATTGGAGCGAGAGCAGGCATCGGCCCACAAGCGACCTACGTTTTCAAGACGCGTGAGGGAGCCATGGGAGTCGTCCAACTGACAGGCTGGGACGCCGAGTCAAACGCGTTGAGAATCGCATATCGCTTGCTCCTCAGCTCGGTGGATGCGATTCCGGACGTCGACGTCAAGCGGCAGGCGGATCCGAGTGCTAAGTCGAGTTCCTCGGAAGTTGTGGAGCTAGTCATCTCGCCAAAGAACGGCCGCAACTTTCTTGATCTCGACACTGGGGCGCTCGTTGCGACTACAGATGAGGATCTCTACGCGTGGGACAACTTCATTAGATCCAAGAGCGTTGACGTTCAGGTCAAGCCGTTCAAAACGCGGGAGGTCCGTTTTCATCGTACGGTACTCGTCGGTGTATCCAATCGTTGGTTCGAGGACCCGGCTCTGGTGTCGGAAGAGGTAAAGTGGATCGATGCGGCGTCTCCGTGGAAAACGACTCTCTACCGTTCATCGACGGCATTTGGCGAAGAGCATGTACCAGCCACGTATCTTTACAAGACGGCCGAAGAATCTGTCGGCCTGATACAGATCAGCAGTTGGAACGACGAACAACAAACCGTTCGGATACGCTATCGAACGCTCGGGAAGTCATAACAGGTGAGGCGCGAGTCGTCGACTGTTGCCTGCAGGTGCACGGTCGACGACGTCTCGCGTTTTGGGCAGCGCGAACAGCACAGCCTGACTACTACCGGCCACAGGCTGAATCGAGCCGTATTTCCAAACGCGTATGTCATTCAGGGATTGCGCGGCAAGTGGATCGCGACATCTGGCTCCATGCGTTCATCTGCTATGCCACCGTCGTCGACGCCGTCGGCTCCGACGCTGTAAATGACTACCGTGTCTTCGGCGACGTGATACCGTAGGGCCTCCCCATTGAAAGGATCCGTTGGCTCCGAGGGCAAGTACTCAGGCACCAGCCATCACGATAATCACTCTCGCGTATTGTCACCTGCAGTTCCTTCAGTTCTTCGTCGCTTATCTGTAGGTAGGGCACGAGATCCGTAACCTGATGCAGCGCCATTGCACTGCAGGCGAAGCGTACCGGCTGGGAAACCAATACCGGCTCGCGTTCCAGGGCCCTCGACAACCTGAAACATGCTTGGAGCGATTTCACCGCGCCAGCGGCGTCCCCATCGCGGGCGCGTACGTGCGCTTCAAGAGAGAGCATTCTCGCTCCAACACGGAGGTTCTGTGCGTGCGGCAGTTGCATCTCAAGTCCGTTCTCGAACAACGTGTCAAACCGCGCACTTGGGCCCTGGCTGGCTGCCTCGTGCAGCAGTTGCAGCGAGACAGAGTACTTCTGTAGCAGCGACCGGACTCCGTCCAACTCATCCCAGACTGTTCCGGGAGGAGGAATTGGCTGATCGGTATCAACCAAAGGAAGTCCTTCCGCGTCAGTCCGGAAATCCGGGGACGCGAGCGGCGCAAGTGCCTTTAGCCAGAGATCTGTCACGTCAGCCTCTGACTGGGGCACAACGTAGTAGCCATGTAGGTCTTCTGGTGTGATGGGAATCCCACGTTCACTCAGCTCTGCGAGTTGACTGTCTACTTTCGTACCTGCCCTGTACTGCGCGGCAAAATAGATGGCCGCAGAAGCGATGGCAACCAGCGACACGCCGCTAACGGTGATTACTAGACAGCTGCAGCTGACCTTTCTCAGCTGATTGGTCATTGGTGTGCCTCGAAGGTTTCCACTGGTGAAATGATACTCATGTCGTCGGTCTAGACCGTTCTTCTTGTGGGTGGGCTCCAGGGTAAAGAACCTCGACGGTCAAGAAAGTGGCTCCGCGATACGAGGCAATTCACGTCACCGTCGACGACGCTGCCATCGACGCCGGTGATGCGGGCAGGCCAGTTCGGTGGCGCGCTGATATCTACGACGGACCCGACGAATGCCAACAAATCAAAGCCACCTAGTATAAGTCTGTTCTGCTCTGCGCTGGACTAAAAGAAGTTCTGCAAGAGCACGGCCACGATCGTGGTAATCATTAGCGTGATTTGAAGTACAGCACCTAAGACAGAGATCGAGGAATTCCTCCGATAACACAGCCAGTACACATCCAACAGCACTACAAACGCACATGCCGCGATGACCGCAATCTGGACACTCACTCGCATTCCCAATAGCCTCGATTCATCAGCACTCGAACTTCCAGCGTAGATCGGGAGTCGGTGACAGAGCATTGTCAACGCATTCGTCCATACACGCTACATGGCATTCGGGAGACCAGTTGTCAAGATTGAGACAATAGGCTTTGCACTTTCGAATAAAGAAATCTTCCCACGACTCAACCGGAATATCGGGTTCTTGCGCACACGGCAGGGATGGCACCACGCAACGACTTGGGTCGGAGAGACAGGCCTTGGTTTCGGAGATTATGCACAATGCTTGAGCCGCGCTGATTGAGGAGTTGACGGTTTTGAGACACAATACCAGGCAAGCAACAGATTGGGGTGGACCGATTGCCAGGCAGCCAAGACAGCTCGCAGATGCGGCAGCACGTCCGGGAAGCATCGACGAGCCGCACTTTGCGAATGATTCAACAAAACAGCAGGCTAGTCGATACGTATGCGAACCCTCCTCTTTGAGACCAGTGGGGTCGACATTGTTGACCGGCTCCGCGCCGGCGTACGAATACAAGTTGATGCGGTTCGTCAATCCGAGAGGATCCTGGGACAGCCACCTTGCAATCGTCGGCCAATACTGCCTGGCCCGGATATACAAATCGCCAGTGTCCGAATCCGTATGATATCCCAACGCCCCTTTAAACCCAAACGGATTTGCGCTACTGCCTGTGCTCGCAACGCCTTCGCCGAACGCCGAATAGATGTCGGTGTCGGTGATGTTCTCATGTGTGTCAGTCAATGCTCGTGTCGAACGCTGCCCATCTAAATGATGGTAGCGCGACACTCCGCCCCGTCGCTGCGATACTAGCTCACCGAACTCGGTTGGTTCGTTGGTGTAGACGGCGGTAGTCGACGGTCCGTCATTCTCCGACAGATAGTTGTCGTTTAGCACATCCCATACATATCGAGTCGTGGCCATTCTATTCCCTTTTCGAGCTGCGGACGGTTGACACGGCCCGCGACCATGTCTCCGATCCAATCGTAGGAAGTGTCCAGTTCGCCGAAAAGTCACCTACTTAGGCGCTACCGACTGGAGAGACGGGAGGCGTGGCCTGGGTGAGGACTCGACGTCACCCGTATAGATACATGGCGGCCGCCCTGCGACTGCCACGAAGTCGTCCGCCCACTTATCACTGCCCACAACGTTCACAAGCGGATAAGTTCCCTCACAGCGTCGCGGATCTGTCAACTAGGCAAAATGATCTTCTATCGCAGCACATTCCGTCGATGGCACAACACACCTCCTTGCAACCGGCGATTCGATGAAGCGACTTGCTTTCAGACCGTCGAATCGCGTCTGCCGTGTTATGCCAAATTACCCAAAATGACCAATCGCCCTGTGTATGAACGTTGTCCAAACCTCTGACTCTGGGTGGCAGAGGACGCTGCGGCTAATGAGCAGAAACCATCGTCGCAAGAGACGTCAGTCACCCTTTGTCAGTGTTTGGCTTTGGATGACGAAGGTAGCGGAGGAGGGACTCGAACCCCCGACACGCGGATTATGATTCCGCTGCTCTAACCAACTGAGCTACTCCGCCACGCGGTCGCGGCACAGGTTGCAGTTCCTACCGCGGTGCCCACAACGCCGGCGGAACAAGTCCCCGGCAGCAACGCGGAAGGGGCCACCAAATTGCCCATTCTACAAAACACTCTGCACATCGGAAGCACACCAGGTGGAAAGCGCACGCATCGCTCATTTTGTGCCCAGATTCCTCTCGTTGACCCCGCATAATGACCGCTTGAAATGGCCCGGCGTGGGAAGAATGATCTGTCGATTCGCTCGGCGTTGACCTCGATCCCGTGGCACTCGCCGTTCGGATAAGACCGTGGCGTAATCGTAGCGCCGCAGCGCGACACTTTGGTTAAGAAGAACGGCCATCCGCAGAGCTGAACACCAATGCTCTATTGCCGATTGCCGGCCACCGGCGGACCGCTCAGTGCTGTTGGCCATGCACGACAGGTGCCCGCTCTTTCGCACCGGAGTCATCGGCCCGATATGAGTCGTGCTCGGAACCATGTCCCCACCGGATTAGAAAGGCCAGCTCCCGTCACCTGGTCGAGCTCAACGCGCACTGACCATCGGGTGGAAGGGTGGTGCGCTGGACGTGTGCAGCGCAGCTGTGGCCGGAAAACACCCTGGCGGGACGGGCAGGTCATTCCGCAGCAGCGGCGCGAATGTGACCGCGCTCCCGTGGTCTGCTATGATGGTCGGGCATGCAACTGATCGAGGCATTTGTTCGCAACCCAGTCAAGGTCTCTGTAGGCGTTCTGCTAGTCGTCCTGTTCGGCGTCATCGCCTTGGTACGGATGCCGGTCGAATTGACGCCGCAGGTTGAACGCCCCCGGATGACCATTCGGGCACGGTGGAACGGGGCCGCCCCGGAAGACATCGAACGCGAAATCATTTTCAAGTTGGAGGACCTGCTTAACGACTTACCGGGCATGACCGAAGTGACTTCTGAGTGCCGCGAGTCTCAGGGTTACATTCGGATGGAGTTCTCTGTGGGAACCGATATGTCCGACGTCCTCGTTCATATCTCGAGTCGGCTGCAGCAGATCCGTGACTATCCCGAGGACGCAGACGAGCCCACCATTTCCACCTCGGACACTTCCTCAACTCCCGTGGCGCGGTTCAACCTGGTGGCCCGTCCGCCCGATCCGAAGCAAGTCGCAGAGTTTCAACGCAAGTTCCCCAAACTAGCGGAACCGTTAGAACGAGTGCGGGGCGCACACAACCCAATCCTGGCCAGGGAGTGGCTCGAAGCACTGGTCGCGGAACATCCTCAACTGGGACCGCTGTTGCCTCCTGACGTTGAGGTCAACAAGCTGATGCTGTTTGCCCAACAGGCGGTGGCTGACCAGTTTACGCGCGTTCCAGGGGTTTCTTACGTCTGGGTCTGGGGAGGTCAGAAACCCGAGATGCAGGTCGTTGTCGACCCATATGAACTGGCAGGTCGACGACTAACGATCCCCGATGTCCGCCAGGCTTTGCGGGCCGGGAATAAGGACACCCCCGGTGGTGACTTGCAGGAAGGGGATGACCACTACGCCGTTCGCACCATGGGCCGGTACGCCTCGCCGGAACAGGTGGCTAACGAGATCCTGACCGTACATGAAGGTGCTCCGGTCTACGTGCGAGACGTGGCGGAGGTTCGGTTGGGGCATAAGGTGGGGAGGCAAGAGGCCTGGCAGTTCGAGTCGCGTTCCCTGTCGATCGGCGTTACCAAGACGCCTGGGGCGAACATTTTCGACGTGGTCGAGGGCGTCAAGAAAGTCCGCGATGAGCTGAACGAGGGGATCCTCAAACAGACAGGCGTCTACCTGTATCAGAGCGCCGACTCGACGATCTACGTCGAGTCCTCACTATCGCTCGTCAAGAAGAACATCGTGCTGGGCGGTGTGCTGACGTTTGTTGTCCTCTTGATGTTCCTGCGAAATGCGCGGACCACGTTAGTTGTCGCGTTGGCAATTCCCGTTAGCATCATCGGGACCTTTCTGATGCTGGGACTGTTGGGCAGAACGCTGAACGTGATCAGCCTGGCCGGCATGGCCTTCGCCGTGGGGATGTTGGTTGATAACGCTGTGGTCGTCTTGGAGAATATCTTCCGCCATCATCAACAGGGCGAGACACCAGTCACGGCAGCCCTGCGGGGAACCAAAGAGGTCTGGGGAGCCACGGTTGCTTCGACGCTGACCACACTGGCGGTCTTTGTACCCATCTTGTTTGTCCGCGAGGAAGCAGGCCAGCTATTCCGAGATATCGCCTTGGCCATCAGCTGCGGTGTGGGACTTTCGTTGATCGTCTCCGTCACCGTGATCCCAACTGCCGCCTGCCGGCTGCTCCGCAACCAGGCCGAACCGCAGCCGGCAAACGGCCGCGGCGCAGGTTGGTTGGTGCCAATCGACGCTGCTTGTGAAAAGCTGGTCGACGGTTTGGTAGTGCTGAACACGTGGTTGTTGCGAAGCGCTCCGCGGCGGCTCGTGCTGGTGACGATCTTCTTTTGCGGCTCGCTGCTGCTCATCTATTTGATGCTTCCACCCATTGAGTATCTTCCCAAGGGGAATCAAAACCGGATTTCCGGGAACTTGTATCCGCCGCCAGGATACAGCCTCGAGAAGATGGTGCGGCTGGCCAGGCAGTTCCACGATAGGCTGCGACCGTTCGCAGAGGTCGATCCGAATTCTCCCGAAGCGGATAAGCTCGCCTACCCGGTAGTATCCGATCTGTATTACGGCACCTACACCGGATACATCTGGTTGGGGGCGCGCACGGCGGATCCGGCGCGGACAGCGGAGCTGGTGCCCTTGATGAGGGAGATCGCGAACGAGATCGCGGCGGAGAATCCAGGTGTCGAGTCGTCGATCAACCAGTCGGGGCTCTTCCAAAGCGGCTATAACCGGGCCAGCCGCTCTATTGATATCGATGTCCGGGGTCCCGAACTGGAGCAGCTGGTCGCATTTGGTGAAGATATTCGCGATCGCGTCCGAGAGCTGATCCCAGGTGCCGCGGTGAACGCGCGGCCGAGTCTGAACTTGAACGCGCCGAAACTGCATGTGGTTCCGCGCAAGTACCTTGCCGCCGAGATGGGCGTGACGGCGTCCGACTTGGGATATTCGGTGAGTGCTCTCGTTGACGGCGCGTACGCTACGAGTTACTTCCATCATGGCGAGGAAATAGACCTGACGATCGTGGCGGGTGACGACGTTTCGATTAAAGAAGATGACCTGCCGATTGCCATCCCTAGCGGTCAGGTTGTTCCGCTTTCTGCTTTGGCTGACGTTTCGATCGGCGTCGGTGTTCCACAGATCGCCCACGTCGAACGGGCGCGTGCCGTCACGATTTCAGTGGTCCCGCCCGACGAAGTGGCCTTGGGCGCGGCGATCGACACGATCGAAAGAGAAGTCGTCAAACCGCTGGAGGAGAGCGGCAAGCTGCAAGGACTCTATCAAATCACGATGTCCGGTACAGCCGACAAGCTCCGGGCTACTTGGGAAGCACTTCGTTTTAATCTCGTCATCGTGCTGTTGATCACGTACCTATTGATGGCTGCATTGTTCGAGTCGTGGCTCTACCCGCTGGTGATCATGGCCAGCGTTCCGCTGGCGGCCGTGGGCGGATTAGCCGGTCTGAAACTGATGAACGTATTTGTCCTGCAGCAGCTCGATGTCCTGACGATGTTGGGATTCATCATTCTTGTGGGAACCGTTGTTAACAACGCCATCCTGATCGTCCATCAGTCGCTAAACCATATCCACGATGAAGGACTCGTGCCGGTCGAAGCCATCATTTCCAGCGTCCGCAACCGTGTCCGGCCCATTTTCATGACGACCTTTACTACGACATTCGGTCTTCTGCCATTGGTGCTCTTCCCCGGCGCGGGCAGCGAGCTCTACCGGGGTGTTGGCAGTGTCGTGCTGGGTGGATTGCTCGTGTCGACGCTCTTCACGTTGTTTTTGGTACCCAGCTTGTTCAGCTTGACCTTGGAGGCCAAGGCGGGATTGGCCGATCTTTTGCGTCCGTCGCCCGCTACGGATCGTACTGAGGTTCCCACGAACGTTTGACGAGCTGGCGCAGTAGAGCCCACTTGGCGGACAAGCCTCCAGACGTAGCCACGAGACTCAGCCTTCGAGACTGTCGACACACGCACAGCCCGGTGCAAGTCCGCCCTGGCAGCTGGCCCGGCAACAGACGTCCCGCCGCCACATAACTTCTCTTTGGATCTTTCAAGTCGTGCTCGTCGATGTCGAACTTCCGCCGGATGCCGCCAAGCTGCCGAGGGAGGTGCGCTGCCTGCTGGCCGAAGCCGATCAGCGAATCGATGCCCATCTTCGAATGCGGCCGGCCAGTGCACACGGTTTTGTGGCCAGCGACTTTGTCGCCGTTTACCACGCGCTGCGTCAAATCACGACCGCTCACCTCGCGCCGGGAAGTCTGTTCTGTGAATGGGGCAGCGGCTTTGGTGTCGTTACGCTGCTGGCCGCGCTGCTGGACTTCGATGCCTGCGGAATCGAAATCGACTACGAGCTCGTGCAAGCCGCAGAGGCGCTGGCAAGCGACTTGGACATCACCGCCCAGTTTGCGTACGGCAGCTTCATTCCTCCTGGAGGAGAGGCCTTGGCTGAGCAGCAGTACGCTGCCGAGCACGCCGACTTCCACTGGCTAGAAACCGACGCCGACGACGCCTACGAACAACTCGAGATCGATCCCGATGACATCGATCTAGTGTTCGTCTATCCCTGGCCTAACGAGCACCAGACGGTGATGGCGCTGTTCGAGGAATTCGCCGCCAATGAAGCCCTACTGTTGATGTATGGCCACACCGATTCGATGCGACTGGTGAGAAAGACCAGGACCTAGGTAGAGTTGAGTGGGACGACATAGCTGTTCTAAAGCTGTGCATTTCTCAACCGGAACCCGAAGCGTTAGCGAGGGAATAACTTGCGTCGATGCACTAACACCCCTCGCTGACGCTTCGGGTTACGAAAATGCGACAAGTTAAAACACAGAGGCACAGAGGACACGGAGCTTGAGAACCAGCAGTCCTATCGAAGGTTCCGTTTGCTAGGATAAATAGAAGATCTGGGTCTTGAACTGAGAGTGCTGACAATGCTGCCTGCTGTCGATCGAAGTCTGGATGCCAGGGAAGTGGGTGTGCCACGGAGGCTCTCCGTAGCTGCACTCTTCGTCCTGCTGACCTTCTACGGCGTGCTTTTTCGCTTTCTGGTGATGATTGGCACCAGCTCGAATTGGACGGCGATCACCTGTTTGTTCTTTGCGGCTGTGACTGTGGGGCAGATGGTGTTATTTCGTGGGAATCGACCACGGGCCGCCTCCATTGTGACTGGCGCGATTATCTGTCCGGCAATACTAGTGGCAGCCATCATCGATGAATCCCTGACTCAGTTCACCGGATGGAGACCCTTGGCGAGTGGACTCGATACGCCGGCGGCTCTCGCTTCCGCGCTGGCTATGTTGAGCATGATCGGCATGTTATTCGGCTATTTGCTGGGCGGGACACTCGCAGGCGTATTTCTTGTCATCGCAAAGATGTATCCGCGGTCCGTGGTCGCGCAGAGCGAGCCCCACTCTGCCGTCGTGGGAGGAGGTGATGGTCGGACGCCGGCGTTTGTCGAAGTCGTGGGCAGATGGATCAACCCCTTTCAGCCCCGTGCGCCTCTCCGCGGCGCGCT
This sequence comes from Pirellulaceae bacterium, assembly GCA_965223305.1. GTDB lineage: Bacteria > Planctomycetota > Planctomycetia > Pirellulales > Pirellulaceae > CBDCWT01. The sequence goes on from CBDCWT010000084.1 coordinate 310,520, forward strand.
CGCAGCTCTTCTGCTTCCCATCATTTTCGGCTGCTGCGTCTTTCCGTTTGTGCCGTGGGTCTTGGCGTGGCAGATGATTCTATTTGCCGCTGGACTGGGCACGTTGCTGGCGTTTTGGACAGGGAATCTTCAGCTATCGTTCCTTTGGCCGCTGGCGCTGTGTTCTGTCGGCGGTCTGATGGCGGCGTGGCCAGCCGCGACGCTTCTGGAAGTCTCCCGATCTAAAGGCATCACCGGGGAGCACTTGGTCGCTCTGCGTTTCGGTTCATACACCCTTGGCGTCGTTGCCGGCCTTAGCTTGAGCGCCGCTGCCGGATGGATTCAGTGGTTGGTTTTCCGCAGCGCTCGCGAACGTCGTTTTGGCCTCGTGCCACTCTTCGGTGTCGTCGTGTTTCTTGTGAGCATTGGCGGGCTGGCAGCACATCGGTTGGGCGCTTGGGCTCAATCCCCGCGACAACAGCTACTCGGCAAGGTCCAGGCGGACGGTGGGACGTTGGGGTGGAATTCTCTGCTGGGGGGGACGCTGAGTTGGGCATCGCTTTCAAGAAAGTCTGATGATGAAGACTTCGTCCAGCTGCGGCCGCTGCTCGTCAATGGCAGTGCGGTGAGCCTAACTGGCCGGCAGTTCACGGACAAATCGGCGTCCGCATTAAATGGCCTTCATCTTGCGAGCCTGAGTCTCATTGACACGTCCGTCACCGACGATGCATTTGCGGATGTGCACCGTATGTCAGCGATATCGGTTACTCTCAACATGACTGATTTCGGTGACCGCGGCCTGGCAAAGTTAACCGCACTGCCCGCGATGCCGACCACACTCCAGAGCCTCACGCTTAACCGTACACAGGTTACCGATAACGGATTGACGCACCTTGCAGGGTGTCGGATGTTGTTGTGGTTGAGCTTGGCCGAGTGCGCGATCACAGACGATGGACTCAAGAATTTGGCTGCAGCGGCACCGCCGCTGCAGCAGCTGATCCTAGTTGAGACTGACGTTACTGATGCGGGCCTAGCTCATCTAACGCAAATGACGACCCTCACTCTGTTGCGTGTCGGCGGCACCAAGGTCACCCGCGCAGGTGTCCAAGCGTTGCAAGTAAAGTTGCCGAACTGCGCGATTATCTGGGATGACGGGTAACGCGATCAAAGACCGCGGACTCGACCCGGGTAGGCTCAACGCGCGCCAGTCGCGCTGATGTTGCTGACGCACGCGAGCGGGGTTGGTGCATCACTGCCGGCGGTCATGCTCTAAGAAGTCACCGGGGATGGGTGGATCCCCGTTACGAGGTGGCAGTCCACCGGGAACCTGCCAAGTGACCGATAGATGGTCCTCCCCCATACCTTCCCGGAAAACCGCTTCCAGCCAATAACGTCTTCCTTGCTCGAGGCGCACCGGTGTGGAGACGCTTTGCTCGCTCAGCTCCTCCCATTGGCGGTACTTTGCCCACCCGTCGACACTGGCAATCGGCCGTTTGTTTTCGGATGACTCGTCCGTACTTAAAGAGAGTTCGCCCTGGTCATCCGAACAGAGGTAGAACACATAATCTCCTGTGATCGGCGGAACGAGAAAACCGGTCAGACGGGTACCATAGTCGTCGGCGACATCCCGCGGCGTCTCAAAGAGATCGACCGTGTCTCGGATGTCCGGTTCACTGGCAAAATTCCCCAGGGAGTTTGTCGGAAGATCCAGGTATACCTCGCGGTGCAGCCCCCGCCGACCAACGTTCGGAGACCGTTCTTCGAACAAGAGAGCCACCGAGCTTTGCATGGCGCCGATAGCTGGATCCGGTTCAACGGGCTGCACTTGGACGTGGTAAGCGCCCAAGTGTTCTTCCCTGACAACTGGAATCTCTAGCGACGTTCCGGTTGCCCCTTCGACCGGTTTTCCCGCAAAAAACCACTGAAGCGCCCAAGGCCCCTTCCCGTCCACCGCCACTTCAAGGTTGGCCGGCTCACCGAGGGCGACAGCAACATTCTGTGGCTGCCGCGTGAAAACAGGCCAGCGGTTCTGGCCTCGCAAAGTGTTGGCAATCTCGGAGCGTGTGCGGAGGAGTTCGGGATGATCACTCGGCAGTGTCTCTGCCTGGAGGCTCAACGTGCGACGCAGGATTGTCTCGGCTTTTGCATATCGTTCCTGTTTATTGTGGACAGCACCCAAACTACGCATCGAGCGCAGCGTTAAAGGGTGGCGTTCGATCTCCTCGAATGTGGACGCCTTCCAGAGCCGGAGCACGCCATCGGTACCCGAGGTCGCCAGTGTGTTGCCGTCCGGAGAGAACGCCACGCCGCAGACAGCATCCGTGTGACCGTAGAATGTCCGTAACTGGCGGCCCGACTCAACATCCCACAGTACGGCCGTGCTATCACGCCCGGTTGAGGCCAGCGTGCGGCCATTTGGCGAGAACGCGAGTCCCCAGGCGGTGTGTCCCCTAAGGGCACGCAACTGTGTTCCTGATGCAAAGTCCCAGAGCACGATTCCATGGGGTTGGCTGCCGAACGCGAGCGTCTGACCGTCCGGTGAGACGGCCATTGTCACGACGTATTCTCCTACTTGGAGCGTCCGCTCCAATTTCCAAGTGGAAGTGCTCCATATTCTGACAGCCCCACTGTGATCGGCACCCAACATCCAGTTCCCGTCGGGCGTAAAGCCTACAGAGCAAATCACACGTGTTCCCGTGAACAGCGGAGATCCGATCTCTTCACGGGCGGGTATCTTCCAAACCCTCAATTTCGCATCAATTGGCGAAGAGTTGTACGGGTAGCCTCTGCCCGCCGCCAGGTACTTGCCGTCGGGTGAGAAGGCCAGAAACCCGCCACCCTCCAACGTGTCAAAGAGTCGGTCATTCTTCCGGTCCCACAACAAGACCTTCGGGTCGTTGCTAAGCGCCAAGAACCGACCATCCGGAGAGAAGGCGAGCGACTCGTCACGGGCGGGAAACCGCCTGCCCTTTCCGTCGAAGTCCCATGTCGCGGCACCAATCCACTGATCTGCCACCGCGATCGACCTGCCGTCGGGAGCAAAGGCGACCGTGAACGATCGCGGATACCGTTTCTCATCGCGCTCGAGCTCGACAACGGTCGGTTCCGAATCGTCCCGCTGAAACTTGAACTTCACGCTTGATCTGAATGGGCCGTACATCAATTCGACCCCTTCGCGGACATGAAGCTCCCTCACGTCAATCATTTCGCCAGTGCGACCATCAGAAATGGCGATCAAGCGGTCTCCTTTGCGGATCTTGCCACTCCTATCAGCCGCGCTTCCCGGCACGACACCTGCAATGGTGATCCCGTCCTTCAGCCCTTCTTCGAACGTTGTGCTCACGATGTTTAAGCCTGGAGAGCCTCCGAATCGATCTTCCGCCATGTTCTCGACAGAATAGGCGTTTTGATCGCCACCCAAATGGAACAGCTTCGCCACGCCCCCGCTGTCTAAAGACACAAGTTTCGTTCCGTCCTTTGAGAAGACGAGCGACTGGATCCGCGACATGTGCGCTTGTAAAGACTGAATGAGACCTGGCGGACGTTGCGATTGATCGGCAACCTCAAGCAACACTCCTTCACCATCGTCTACCGAGGACTCTGTCTGGCCGTAGCTGGCGCTATTCGAGGCGAGAACGGTGGCTACGTCCCAGATGTCGATCGTGCCATCGTGGCCGCCACTGGCCAATCGAGTTGAATCCGGCGAGAAGCTGGTAGTCGAAGTCGGGGTCCCGTGCGATCCTGTGACAGTCGCTTGGCCGGGATCGCTGGTTCGGTGGAGGAGAAGCCGACCGGTAGCGGTACCGTTGGCGATCAGCCGTCCGTCCGGCGACCAGGATCCACCTCCAACTCCGTTGCGATTGCGGTAAACCACGGGATCTGATCGTCCATCCATAAACGCGGTCGCTATGAAGTGCCTTGGATGTCCCGTTAAGAGCAGAGATCTCCCATTTGGAGCCAAAGACAAACTCCGCTGGTTTGGGTTGACTGGGAGGCCAATCTCCGCATGGGACTCCAGAGAAGTTACGTGCTCACCGGTGGCCGCGTTCCAGACACCCATCCCATCCTGGCCGCCCCACGTGGCGATCAACTCACCATTGGCAGAAAAGCAGCAACGATTACCGCGGAGACGCTGGTTCACTCGCCCTGAGTTCAACTCGATCAGCTTCACCTCGTCCGTGTCAGGAATCGCTGCCCACCGTCCGTTGGGTGATAGCTGTGCTTGACTGGCATCTTTCTTCCAGACGTGATCGAGCAGGGCGCCTCCGTCGTCCCAGACGCGTACGCCGGTCTTGTTCGCTGTGACCAGATGACCGCTCTGGGAGATTCCCGCTGCGTCACATTCGAGCACCGAATTGATGGCGCTGAAGTGCAGACGCGTCCACTGGTAGCGCCAGGCAAACTCACGGAGATCGGATGCATGCGGATCGCCCTGCGAATCGGTCGGAATCCAGGCAGCCAACAACTCTTCGACCTTCTGCTGCCCGCCGTAGATGGTCTGAGAGATTTGATCGGCCGCCAGCATGTTCGACGCATACAGCAGGCGCCGGTTGCGCTCGGCGATTGATTCGGCTTGCCGCTGCGCTGCCTCGGCGTCCAGTTGCGCTGTCAACGCAGCATCCTTTTGCTTCTGCGCTTCCGCCTCTTGGAGCGTTTTTTCGTCCAGTGCGGCCAGCGTGTCCGCCTCGGCTTTGATCGCGCGCACCGCCAGTGAAGTGCTCACCACCGCGGCGATCACGAGCACCGCGGCAATGGCGGTTACGGTGGAAAGCACTGCCCGGTGGCGTCGGGCGAACTTTTGGAATCGGTACGCCGCGGACGGCGGACGTGCCTCGATGGCATCGTCGCTAAGGAAACGCTCGACGTCGTCGGCAAAACTGCTTGCCGACTCGTACCGCCGGCTCCGCTCCTTGTCGAGCGCCTTCATGACGATCCAATCGAGATCACCGAGCAGAAACTGTTTCAGCTTTCTCGCATCCGTGCCGCGATATTGTGCGATCTTCGCTGTTTGCTTTCCCAGCGTGGTGATGCGTGTGGAAGGTTTGGGTGCGTCCTCCTCGGCGATCAAGCGCTGCATCTCGATATAGGCCGTCTTCCGCAACCTCTCAGCATCCAAAGGCGTCGTGCCTGTCAGCAGCTCATAGAGGATGACGCCCAATGAGTAGATGTCGCTGCGCGTGTCGATATCGATGCCGCTCATCTGAGCCTGTTCCGGGCTCATGTACACCGGGGTGCCGACCATTTGCCCATAGGCAGTAAAAAGTGTCCGCTCGGTGAGCTGATGGCTAATCGCCTTCGACACGCCGAAGTCGATGACCTTGGGCACTGGCCGATTCTCGTCCAGCGTGATCATCACGTTGCTGGGTTTGAGGTCGCGATGGATGATACCCTTGTGATGAGCGTGCTGGATCGCTCGGCAAACTGTAACGAACAACTCAAGCCGTTCTGGAGTGCTAAGCTTGTTACTGTCGCAGAATTCGGTGAGGGGAACGCCTTTGACCAGTTCCATCGCGAAGAAAGGTCGGCCGCTCTCGGTCTCGCCCGCGTCGAGCACTTTGGCAATGTTCGGATGGTCCATCATGGCCAGCGCTTGCCGCTCGGCTTCGAAGCGGGCAATGACTTCCTTGGTGTCCATTCCCGGCTTGATCACCTTCAGCGCCACTTTCCGCCGGACGGGGCGCTGCTGTTCGGCCATGAACACCACGCCAAAACCGCCTTCGCCGATCTGCTGCAAAAGCTTGTAGCGGCCGATTGACTGCCCCTCCTTTTCCATGGGCTGTGACGTATCAATCGTGTCTCCCGGAGCTACTGCTGGCTGTTCCAGAAAACTGTCCGCTTGGTCGTCCTTTAGTAACTGCTGAATTCGCGCCCGGAGTGGGGCGTCGTCGCTACACACCTGCCCCAAGTACTCGGCGACTGCATCCAGCGAGTCAAGTCGCCTGGCAACATTGAAGATCTCTTTCTCTGACAGCTGCTCGGTACTCATCGGGCGTCCATCCGGATTCGTGTTGTGGGTGATGTATATCTCTCTCTAGAGCAGTGCGAAATCCAGGGCTGAATTCCCTAGCGAATCCAAGAGTTTTTTTCGATCAAGTCGGCCTAGTCGTCGGCTGACAGTCGACCGCGGATCCAGCTCTTAGCGTAAGCCCAGTCATTGTCGACGGTTGCAGCCGAGACTGCCAGCGCTTGGGCGATTTGCCGGCCAGTCAAGCCGGCAAAGAAACGCAGCTTGACGACCTGAGCAGCGCGGCGGTCCACTTCTTCCAGCTGCTGGATCGCTTCGTCAAGGGCCAGCAAGTCCAAGTCGGGGCCGGGAAGGGCTGGGTCCGTGGCCGCCAATTCCACACGCTTCAGCTCTCCGCCACGCTTGCGGCTCTTCTTGCGTCGCGCCTGCTCGATCAGTATCCGCCGCATCGATTCCGCGGCCGCCGCAAAGAAATGACTGCGGCTATTCCAGCGCAGAACTTCTTTCGTGTCGACCAGGCGAAGGTAGGCCTCGTGAACCAGTGCCGTAGGTTGCAGGGTCTGGCCCGGCTTCTCGTCGGCCAGCTTCGCGGCGGCAAGATTGCGCAACTCACGGTAGACCAACGGTAGCAACTGCTCGGTCGCGGCCGGATCGCCTTCCTGAATCTGAGACAAGAGCCGTGTCACTTCGGTCATGCTGACCAGAATACAACAGTGATTTCGGCAATTCCATCATTCGCCAATCTGAGCGGCTGGGGCCGGGTGAGCAGACGGGCCACGAACGTGCCGCAAGACCGTCGATTTGTCGCCACAGCCGGGTGGACAAACCCACAACCGGAAACACCCGGCCCTGGAGTCCATCTTGCCATTCCGATATCAAAGATGCCAGAGGCTCGTGTGGTGAGGCGGCGGTGGGTAGTGGCAGATCGGCAGACGTGAGTTACGGCACACGGAGTGTGCCTACTACTTTGTCACTGCACCGGAGTGTGCCTACTACTTTATCGTGGGCTGCTTTATCGTGGGTCGCCGGTGCGGGAAAGGCCGATCCGCTTGAGTGGCCCGTACCATTGCTCTGTCAACTGCCGCTGAATGACACTCAGACTTTCCAGAGCCTTCGTCAAGCTTTGTTGGCGGTCGTCCAGGATGTTGTCGAGTTGAGCCGTATGCTTGGTAAGTTCGGTGTCGAGCTGCGCAACCAGTTGATCGCTGGCCTGCGCCAGTTGTCGTTCGACTGCCGCCGTCAAGCCCTGCGAGAATTGCTCACCGAGATTGCTGTGGATTTGCCAACTCGGGCGGTCGAGCGAACCGGCCAGTTCAACCACGGCGTGCAGGCTGCTGACCTCCTCGCAGATCGCTGCCAAACCAGCCGACAGGCGCTCGCCGTGCTCACCTGCAAGCTGCGGTTGCAGGGCCAACGCGTCTTGCCGCCAGCGGACTTGGCCCGATAACTCAGCGCCAGTCAACGTCACGTCGAGCCAGACCGCAACCGGGCTGGCAGGTACGCCGATTGCCAGCAGCTGCTTGTCACCCAGTTCATAGGCTGGCTGCGAAAGTTGGGGGCACTTGGCCACCATCCGATACTGTGGGCGTTCTGCAGAGAGGTCAACCTCGCAGCGGATCTGTGCGGCCAGCAGACCATTTGTTGTCAGTTCGATCACCGTAGGTTCGCAGTCCGGGTGTACTTCGTGCGTGAGTCCGGTTGCCCGCCCGGCAAAGGTGTAGGCAGGCGCCGCGGAACTGTAGCCGGAGAACGCCAGCTCCTGAATCAGGAAGCCCGGGCGATCCAGTCCGAACGGGAAGTCGATCCCGCGGCCGGTCTCTTCATTTAACTCGGGGGAGCTGATCGCGTAATCGACCAGCATCCGCCCACGTTTGACCCAGCGGGTGATCGAGGCCAGGCGGCCACTCAGCTCGTTCCCGAGCAGGTATTCAGTCAGTGCTTGGGGGTTGATGTTCTCTGTCCGAGCAAGCTCTTGCAGGCGTTGCAGGTCGTGCTCCTTGGCCGCGGCAATCGCCTCCCTGTCGGCCAGCATCTGCTGCCGGAGTTGAGCCAGCTGGCGGCTGCTGTTGCCTAGCTCCGTGTGTAGTGACTGCACGTCTGCCAGCCGTTGGTCCAGGGCCTCGAGGTGTCGTAGTGGATTGGAGCGGACCGATTCCACCAAGTCGCGATAGTCGCCAATTCGCTGTTCCCACTGTTTGACATCCTCGCGGATCTTATCGGCCGACGATCGCCAACGCACGACGAGTTCCTCGGCCAGCGGGATGGACTTGAATTCGCTGCGGATGTCGCCGCGTAGCCGCGCCTCTAGATCCGTCAGCCAGTCCTCCGCGCCCGCGCCTGCCTGCGCCGTTAGACGTTGACGATAGATCTCGATGAGCGAGTCGTCGGCTGGTTCAGACGCCTCGTCCAGTGCGCCCGACCGCTCGCGCGGTGTGTCGAATTGCAACCCCTGGACCAACGCGTACGGTACGATCAGCCGGCGGTCTAAGAGCGCGCTGCCGCTCAGTTTCAACCAAGCGCCGTCGAATTGGACGAGGTTCCTTTGCGGATTGGCCGGATCGGTGACTTGCACGCCCTCGACATAGAGGCTGGTCCTGCCCAACGAGGCGTTTACACGTTCGACATCGAGGCGGGCGCCCAGGCTCGCTCCGCCCAGACTCTGCAGGCCGACCTTCAACGCCGGATCGAGGCCCAAACGCAACAACAGGCAGAACGCGAGCAAGATGACAAGACGTGGCACAAGGTACGCAGTTCGAAACATCGGTCGCCGGTCGCTCAGTTGGTGGCAAGAGCCGTGTCGGAGGGCTGGGGGGAGGCTGGTCGCCGCAGCTGGCCGCAGAGGAACTTCACGAGGAGATAAAACGGAACGGAGATCCCTCCGCCCAGCAACAGACTGCCCAGCACGACGGTGTTATTGAAGCTAGTCCAGGGTGCCAGCGGGTATTGGTAGAGCGCCCGCCAATGGTCCGTCAGCGAATCGTTGCCCAGCACGGCCAGACCGATAACGTGCGTCACGGGATCGAGCCACGGGGCGAGGAAACTGAAGACCAAAGTCGACAGCATTGCTGCTAGCAGGTTGAGACGCAGGGAACAGACCAGGGTGGCAATCGCCAACGCCAACAGGTTTCCTTTGGGTACTAGGCCCAGGATCAGTCCGAGCGCACAGCCCAACGCCAGTTGTCGCGGGGTGAAATCACCCGCTGCACGACGGCAGCAAAAAGCAAACTTCACGAGCCAGAGGACCATCGCGGCACCCAAGGTTCAGCCGACACCAGAGCACGACGGTGACCCCGAGACGAGCCACAGTCGACGAAAAGAACCACCGCAATCATCGGCCGTCAAAGTCGCCCGTATCTACAAATTCTGCCTAACTGGCATGTTTTATGTATGCTTGCTTACGCTCTTTGAAGTTGCGTTCTTCGCAGCTTGTCGGCAACGCATGGCGATTCGCTGCTTGTCTGGTAGCCCGAAGCGTAAATCTTGAAGTTGCGATCTCAGTCGTAACCCGAAGCGTCAGCGAGGGAATGACTTGCGTCGATGCACTAACACCCCTCGCTGACGCGTCGGGTTACGAAAGACGCGACGAACTCGACGTCCTGCCGCTGAAGAAAAGTGAAACGCACCACTTAAAAACTGACGCTTCGCGCTTACGATTGATGCGAGCGCACAAGACGAGTCATAATGTCGGGTGCGTTGAACGTCAACTTCCCCGTGGGACCCACCAAATGACGAAATCACGATTGCTGCTAGCTCTAGCGTTGGGCTGGATGGTTGTTGCGCCGCCGGCTATTTCTTCGGAATCCTATGCACCGCGTGTTGGCCACCGACATCCTGATCTGACGCTACCCAATATTGCGAACCGCCAGCCGGTGTCGCTGTCCCAGTTCCGCGGCAAGAAGGTGCTGTTGATTCACTTTGCCTCGTGGTGAGCGGGCTGCCGACGTCACGTGCCGGTCTGGCACGCGAGAGCTCAGAAGTGGGTCCAACAGGGGCGGCTGGCGATGGTAGGAATCATTCAAGAGCAACATGCCGAGCGATGCCGGCTCTTCGCGCAGTGGCAGCAATTTGACTGGCCCATCTTGCACGATCCAATCAACGTCCTGGAAGCCGCTGGCGTGCCGATCGTGGTCGCCATCGACGAACATGGGATTGTACGGAAGGTGCGCCCCAAGCTGGATGATTTTGAGGAGTCGTTTCTCAACCGTTCGTTCACTGACGACGCGAGTGCCGGCGCGGTGTCGGCGATCACTCCGCCTCGCGATCATCAGCAGCTGGCAGAGACCGCCCGGGATTCGAGCGACGCACGAGACTGGAGAGTGCTCGGCGATTGCCTGGCCCTTTGGCAGGCTCCCCAGCGGCTTGACGAGGCCATCTCGGCGTACGAGCGGGCGGTGGCGGCGGCCCCTGACGACCTTTCCAGTCACTTTCGGCTCGGTGTCTGCCTGCGCATGCGGCACGAGACGGAGCGGCGTCGGCCGCAGGATTTCTCGCGGGCGGTTGCGGCTTGGGAGCAGGCGTTGGACGGGAACCCCAACCAGTACATTTGGCGGCGGCGGATTCAGCAGTACGGTCCCCGCTTGATCAAGCCGTACCCATTCTACGATTGGGTCGATGCGGCTGAGGCCGACATCGCCGAACGAGGCGAGAGCCCGATCAAGTTAGCTGTACGACCGACCGGAGCCGAACTCGCAGCACCAAGTCGCGACTTTGAACGCATCGAATCAACGGCCGTCGCGCCGGACCCCCGTGGCGCGGTTTTTCGTGACATGCGAAAGCTAATTCAATCGACGGTGACGATCGTCCCCTCGCGCGTCGCCCCAGGCGAGACGGCGCGCGTGCACATCAGCTTGATCCCCAACCGTGTTCGGCGGGCCCATTGGAACAACGAGTCGGAGCCGCTGCGGTTGTGGATCGAGCCACCGACGAGCGGCGCGGTCACCGAGCAGCTGCTGGCAACAGCCCCGGTCAAGACGGCCGTGTCCAGCGAGGTACGGCGTTTAGACTTCGAGGTGCAAGTCCCCAAAACGGCGCAGGACAGCCTGGAGCTCTCGACCTACGCGCTCTACTATGTGTGCGAAGATGTGGACGGGCAGTGTCTGTTCTTGCGCCAAGACATCCCGATAGAGATTCCCGTGAAAGCGGCCAAACAACCGAGCGAGGCGGGTGGCAGGTGACAAGCGGTCGACGGCGAATTGCGGGGCGGCTGGCGTGGCTGATCCTGTCGACGTTCGCAGCGGCGCCGGTGTCTGCCCAAACTCCGACCGAGCGGGCGGTGCGATTTCTGAGCAAGGAGGTACCTAGCTGGGCGCAGGAGAATCACTGCCATTCGTGTCATAACAACGGGGACGCCGCTCGGGCGCTCTACACCGCAGCGCAACTCGGATACCCACGACTCGGACCGGCTCTGGTCGACACCACGGCCTGGCTGGCCGCTCCCCAGCGGTGGGCGAAGAACCGGGGTGACCCTCAGGTTAGTGATCAGCGGCTGGCGACAGTCCAGTTCGCCCATACCTTGCTGACGGCCCTGGAGGCAGGGCAGGGCGGCAGCTCGGGCGCGCTGCGGCAGGCCGCAGAGCTGGTCGTCGAGCACCAAACGGCAGCGGGATCGTGGCCGATCGACGCCCCGGGCAGCTTAGGCTCGCCGGCCACCTATGGCGAGACGCTCGCGACCTTGACTGCCAGACGTGTGTTGGTGGCTGCTGGGCGTGAGCGGTTCGCGGCAGCGATTGGTCTGGCTGACACCTGGCTGGGTCAGCAGCGCCCCCCAGAACGTGTTCGATGCCGCGGTGTTGTTGCTGGCGCTGCACGACTTGGAGCGACCTCATGATGATCCCGTTGTCGATCGATCACGAGAGTTGATCCAGAGCGGCGAAGCCAAAGGGGGTGGATGGGGACCCTATACCAAGTCGTCCGCCGAGCCGTTCGACACCGCCGTGGTTTTGCTCGCCTTGCACGCCTGGCGCACTAAGCTCGATGCCCAACTGATCGACCCGTTGATCGAGCGCGGCCGGCGATATCTGATCGACGTGCAACTCGATGGCGGTGGCTGGCGGGAGACGACGCGACCGGCTCAGGGCATTAGCTACGCTCAGCACATCTCGACCACAGGCTGGGCAACTTTGGCGCTGCTGAAAACGGCTGACCGCGATCGTCGCTAAGCCGAGCGTGCCCCTCACCCACTTCACCCTCCTGCTCGGAGGTCGTGCAGCTCTTGCGCTTCACAAACCTGCGGACATCCACCTCACCCTCCCGCGCGCGGGAGGGTCGGACGCGATAGCGTCCGGGGAGGGCTGCCCGGGAGTGATCGTCCCTCGTGTACCCCCTCACCGGCCCTTCGGGCCGACTCTCCCCGAGGGGAGAGTGAAGAGAGACCACTGACTCTCCATTCCGACGTGGAAAAACGGCTCCGCAGGAGCGTCGCCCTCCCATGTTGCACAGCCCCTTACATGATCGCCGGCGGTCTTTCCCGCTCACTTCACTTGGAACGGCAACCGTTCTTGTGCCGAAGTCACTTGCGACTGGAATGTGCGAAACACGTCCACCTCGAAGGGTTTGGCGACGCTGTTGCCCGCCAAGTCCTCTAAGGTTGTCTCGACGACCACCGTATAGTTGCCAGCCTGCCACGGCCGATCGGGTTGAAAAGAGAGCCGGGTTTCGTGCTTGTCGATCTCGATCGCGCCGGCGACTTGGTCACTACCGGTGGCGACCGTAATCACCCGCTGCAACATGGCGTGGTCCAACGCTTCGTCAAAATGTAGACGCAAAGCGTGCTTTGTGCCGGAGGCGGGGATCTCCAGCTTCCAGTGCTGTGGACGCGGCTGATCGTAGTCTGGACCTTCTACGCGGAAGTGTTTGACAAAGGCGGTCTGCATGGGAACGCCGTGCTTGTCGAGCCACTCTTTGTCGACAACCAAACGGTACTCGCCACCTTCGACCAAGGCTGGTCCGACCTCCTCGCGCGGTCTGAGCCCGCGTTTGACACGGCCGGGATCGAAGAACAACGTGAATCGCTTGCCCGATCGGTCCCACAGTTCCTGATCGAGCTCCAAGAACGGATACTCGACCTCCTCACCACTCCGCTTGTAAAGGTGGATATGCCGGTAGACCCCCCCGCGGCTCATCGGTTCGCTGAAGTGGATATAGAACTTGAGCTGGTTTTCGGGGAGTAATTGTTGGGTGGGATAGACTTGGACAACTTTCGCCGTCGGGTGCCGCGCTTCCCGTGGGATCTTGAACAACTGCACAACTGGCTTCTTCCCCGGCAGCTGAAGGACAGCGCGGTAAGCCAGGCCCGTTCGCAGTGAGAAACGCGGTTCAAACTGAATCCTGCCGTCCGTGACGCGATATTCGCCGAAGAGTGGCGTCGCGTGCTCGGAATCAGTGTGCACGTAAACTGCAAACAGTTCGGCGGCTGCTTGGCCCTGCCAATCTCGTTCGGCGAAGCCAGTTACCTCGAACCGTTCTCGGGCCTTGGGGGCGGCATTCCGATGCAAGGTGATCTGCAGCTTGCCTGGCGTTTTTTCCTGCGCCTGCTCGCGCACTTTGTCGCCCACCTCGGCTGAAACCGCCGAGACGAGAGCGGCTGAGACCAGCAAGCACCGCAGCAGTGTTTTCAACTGGGAGCTCCTAAAAGGTAGTAGGCACACTCCGTGTGCCGTAACCCGTGGCCTTCAAGTAGCGGACGGCACGCGGAGCGTGCTTGCTACGATGGCGACACGCGGAGCGTGCCTGATTCGGGTCTGGGCGGCGCGACGGAGTGTGCCCTTTCGCTGTTGGCGGACGGCACGCGGAGCGTGCCTGCTACATTTGAAACGGTTACGGCAGCGGGATGGTCTTCAAACTCTTGGGACCATCCTGGGCACCTGTGACCAGCAGTGCGTGGTCGGTGTTGAGACGATCCAATTGGACCACGTTCTGGAGGTCTCCCAGCGTGTCGTAGTCCTGGCCTGCCGTGCCGTTGATCTTGTCTTCGATTCCTTCTTCTCGATCGATGCCACTGGTCTTGATCTTCATCATCCCGCGGCTGCTGTTGGCCATCAGGATGTACTGCTCGCCGCCCTTTTCGTAAACCACCATGTCCAGAGGCCTGTTTCGATTGCCGAGTTCGGCTACGGTCGTGCCATTCACGTTTTCACCGGGGACCAGTTCAATCAGCGGAATACGGACCAGCGGTGTGCAGGTGTAAGCTGCCAACAGATGCGGCTGGCTGTCGATTTCCATGGTGGCGAAGGTCCGCACGGGCGAGTTCGTTTCGTGCCGCCCATGCGCTCCGTGGTAGATCCGAATTCCGGTGCCAGCATCGGTCGCTTCATCCACAAAAGGAAACGGAATCGACCGTAGCGTGGACGCGAACTCCTCCGTCGAAAGACCAGCCACGAGGACACGACCGTCGATGTATGTCAGGTCCGTGATCGACAGCAGCCGAGCCGGCCCGCGGCGGGTTCTGGCCGTCTTCGACGGAGCGTTTTCCAGCTCGGTCTTGGCGTGCCCGGCGTTCTTGAGCGACAACTCGCTGATCTCGCCGCTGCCGTCGACACGCAGAATCACGGCGGCTGCATCCGGCCCGCGGCCCCGCGAGACCGACAGATAGGCGTTACCACTGAGCGGGTTCACCGCTAAGTCGTTGATCGTAATGTCACTGGCATCAGTGCCAAGCGCCGCGGCGATCTTGCCATCGATTCCTTCCACGTTAATCGACACGGCGTCAGGGTTCCCGGAGGTATCGCCAGTGGCAATCGCGTGGATCGTTGCTGCGCGCGAATCGCCCACGAAGAGAATTCCATCAGGGCCGAATGCCAGCGAACCCGCAGAGCTGAGATGAACGGTTCCTTTAGCGAGGTCGGACGATAGATCCAGCGCTAGGACCGGACTCGCGGTCAACATCAGCAGACCAACCAACACAGTAAACTTCCTCGACATAATCAGCTCCTTTCGATTCGCTTGTGAGATATCTCAAAATTGCAGACTCCTCGCTATTGTCGAGCTTCCGCGGCCGGTTGCAATTCACCGGCGCAAAAAAAAGCCCGCCAACCCCGCTCATCACGAAAGGTTGCGTTTATTCTTGAACCTTGGCTCGTCAACCTATCAAGACTCGCGCGAACGAGCGCTTGCCAGTCCACACGGCCAGGCGAGGCCGGAGAAGGGTGAGGGACTAGCCCGAATTATTCATGAGCGATCTGCTGCGAGGTCGTAAGTCCATCCGTGGCTTCGTCATGCTTCACAATTCTCCCTCGACGTATTGCTTCAATACGCCTGCGGAAGAATTGCTCGCCTTCCTTGTCACGAACGTACTTACAACCTCTCGCGACGATCTTCATGAATAATCCGGGCTAGGGCGTGGTCCTTACCGACGCTTTTTGAAGGCACGTTTTTCTGCGTCCGGCAGGGACAGATGCTGGGTTCGCCGTGTTTTTTTCGGAACCCGAAGCGTCAGCGAGGGGGAGTTGGTGTACCAACGCAAGTCATTCCCTCGCTGACGCTTCGCGCTTACGATTGGGCCAAGAGCGCAACTTCAAAGAGTGTTAGCGAGGGGGTGTTAGTGCATCGAAGCAAGTTATTCCCTCGCTGACGCTTCGGGTTCCGATAGAGGAGAAGAAACGCAACATCCTTAGACCCACCAGATACCCTTGTTGGGCAATGCGGCCCGGCGAATGTCACGGATCTCACCAACCCAGATGATATCGTCGTCGTCGCGGTGGGTGGTTTCCGAGGAGCTAAAGGGTGAGTGCGCTGAACCGAAACCTAGCGATTGGCCGACGCGCGCCCTTTCCGCTGAGGCTGCCAGGAAAACGAAGATCCCAATCAGGACCATCGTGGGAGCCTGGAAGACGAAAATGCCGGACAACCCCAGCAACAACGCCATTCCCTGACCGATCCGTCCGGCAATATTGGTCGCGGATTCGTAAGGCAGGAACATCGCCAACAATGCCCGCAGCACGCGACCGCCATCCATAGGAAAGGCTGGGAGCAAGTTGAAAACAACGAGCATGACATTGATCAGCAACAGGTTGCTTAGAAAACCGCTGCCGATCGGATCGACCAGCCCCAATGTGAGGATGGGCCCGATGCCAAGCACAAACAGGAGCCCGGAAGCGATCGCCACATTGACCGCGGGACCCGCCAGTGCAATCACTAGCTCTTGGCCGGGGTTTCTGGGAATCCTCTGCAAGCTGGCCACGCCGCCGATCGGATAGAGTGTGATGTCGTGGGTTCCGATCCCATAGTAGCGAGCCGCCAACGCGTGGCCGAACTCGTGGAGAACGACGCAGCCGAAGACTGCAAAGACGAAGACCACCGAGTCGATGGCCGTCACCAACCCAGTTCCGGCGCCCAATGCGGCGTACAGGATCCAGGCGGGCAGCAGCCAGAAAGACCAGTGAACGTAGACGTTGATGCCGAATAGTTGTGCCAGTTTCCACTTCATATCATCATCTCCTGAAAACGCCGTCGCCCTGATGGCAGGGCCCAATTCAGGCGCTCCCTTTGAGTGTCTCGAGTTGTGATTCGCTTCCTGGTATTCGTTTCCGCCGCCAAATTGTTGGGTCGGGTCCTGGCGAAATGCGCTTGGGACCGCCGAGGCCGTGGCAAGGCTCCCGACGAGCGGCAAAAAAAACGGTCGGGAGGGCGAGGCTCCGGCCGAGCCGAAGGTCGCAAAAAGCGGCTCCGCTCCCAGGTCTCCCTATTGGGTTAAACCAGTAGTGCAGTTGGTGGGCCAAACGAGCTCGCAATTCCCTGGTAAGAACGCTAACTGCAGCCTTTGTAATGACTTATCGACGGGCTGACCGTTTGTAGCTGGCTGCCAAAGTAGCAGGCACGCTCCGCGTGCCGTCCGCCAAAGTAGCAGGCTCATTTTGTGAGGCGTTCGCTGTTTGGATTTAGCCCGAATTATTCATGAGCGATCTGCTGCGAGGTAAGTCCATCCGTGGCTTCGTCATGCTTCACAATTCTCCCTCGACGTATTGCTTCAATACGCCTGCGGGAGAATTGCTCGCCTTCCTTGCCACGAACGTACTTACAACCTCTCGCGACGATCTTCATGAATAATCCGGGCTAGGGCCCGAGGGGTTACGGCACGCGGAGCGTGCCTACTACTTTTCGAACCTGGGTTACGGCACACGGAGTGTGCCTACTACCTTGAGCCCAGTTACGGCACGTGGAGCGTGCCTACCTTGTGTGCCTACTACTTTGTTGCCGGCAGAGCCACCTGCCGGGGGCTTCGTAGGTAGGCGATCAGGTCTGCGATTTCCTGCTGGCTGAGCGGATCGAGCAGTTGGTCGGGCATCAACGACTGGGTCGACAACGTCCGCTCCTCGATCTCCGCCTTGGCGACAACGACCGTGTCGTTGATGGTCCGAAGTGTCACTGCGTCTTCGTTTTCGTTTTGAACCACCCCTGAGATGACTTGTCCGTCCTGCGTGACCACGACCGTCATCCGATAGTCCTTGCCGACCACGGCGCTAGGATCAACTGTGTTCGAGAGGATGTAATCCAAGTCAGCGCGGTTGGAACCAGTGATGTCGGGACCGACCCGGCCGCCTTCGCCGAACAGAATATGGCAGGCGGCACACGCTTTCTGAAAAATCAGGCGACCGTTTTCTGGATGCGCATTCGCAATCGCGTTGCGTGTCAATTGAGACTTGTATCGTTCAATCGACAGCTGTTTTTCTCGCGGCGTTTGGCGGATCTCGCCCCAGACTTCTTGCAAGCGCGCGGTCAAGCCGGCATCTTCGAACCGCAGCAACTGCCGGACATGATAGGCGTGCACATCAGTGCGCGGGACCTGCTTGGCATCTAACGCATCCAGCAACCGCGTCGCGTAGGCGGGACGCGAAACCAGGGTTGCGATTGCGTCCCGACGCTCGTTGGCCGGGTAAGACGCGTAGTGCTCGAGAATCGCTTGCGGCGTGCGGGCATCGCCGAGCAAGGCCAGGGCCTTGAGCGCCGCTGCTTGCAGAGGAGGCTCGGCAAGCACGGTCTGCAGCGCACCGGCTGACTTACGATCTCGACCGCGGACCAGAATCGCCAGGGCACGTTTGCGCCTCGCGATCGGAGCTTCTCGGTCGACCAAAGTGTCCCGAAGTTGAGGGAAGATGCTGTGGTCGCCCAGTGCTACCGCCACACGTTCGGCCAGGTCGCGGCTGGCGGGATCGGCGTGCTCGAGCAAGGGCCGAGAGACTTCAGGCCAAGAGGCGGGCATTTCGATTGAGACCCGTCCCTCGAACGCCGCCAGCATTTGGGCCAGCATCTGTTGGCCATCTGCCGGATGGGCCCGAGCCAATGACTTGACCAGCACTTGGAGTGTATGGGGCTCGGATGCCAAGCGACGATAGATGAACTCCTCGACCAGAGGGATCTTCACACTTTGCGCTAACGAGACAGCTCGTTGCGGATCGGCGGCGACAAGCGGTTCGCTGCCATACCAGTACATACGTGGCAGATTGTGATCGCCAGCGTCTTCGGCGTGGGCGGCGAGTGCCGCAGCCAGCTCCCAGCGGTGATCCGTCGGTAAACGCTGCAGGGCGGAGGCCAAGTAGAGCCGCACGACCGGCGATGGATCGCGACGGGCCAACTGGACCAGAGTATCGCGCAGCGCTGGCGTTGCGGAGTGCCGCTCGAGCCACAACTGGATGGCCCAGCCGCGCACGTAGTCGACAGGGTCGCGGAGGCTCCGTTCGACGAGCTGCTCGGTCAATCCCTCGGTGACATGCAGAGCCCAGAGAGCCCTCAGCCGTTGAGGTGCCGCGTCAGCCGTAGCGAACAGCATCTGCAGCTGTCGGTGGACTGTGGGATCCGGACCGCGTTCTTGAAGCAGCCTGCGGGCCATCCTCACGAACCAGTCGTTCGCGTGGAGCTGCAGGTCGACCAGTTCGCGGGAGGACAGCCGTTGGAGATCGAGGTCGGCAACCGCTTGCGCGCGGGCTGGGTAGGTCACCTTGTAGATCCGACCATTCGTTCGGTCCCAGATCTCGGGGTTCCGGCGATGGCAGGCGTGCCGGTCGTACCAATCGATCAAGTAGACGCCGCCGTCCGGGCCGTACTTGAGATTGATGCCGCGAAACCAGCGATCGTTCGCCAACAGAAAATCTGCACCATGTTGGCCGACGAACCCGGACCCTTCTCGCACCAAGATGTCTCGGTTGACCCGGTTGCCATGGATGTTGTTGAACAGAATGCTACTGCGGAACTCCGCCGGCCAGCTATCTGCCAGGTAGATCATCGCGCCACAGTGGGCGTGGCCGCCGCCGGCCAATGACGTGCTTGCCGGCATCTCCGGCTCGTGGCCCCACCAGGCGTGATCCCGGATGTTGCCGACATAGTGAGCGTGGTCGGCGATCGTCTGCAAGTCCTCAAAAACATACGGATTGAAGTGGCGTCCGGCTTGACGTTGGTAGCGCGCTCCTTGGATGACATGAAACAGATGAGGGATCACACAGGCGGTACAAAAAGCCTGTCCATGGTCGTCGAAGTCGACTCCCCAAGGGTTGCTGGTCCCCCAGGCGAACACCTCGAACTTGCGGTGCTGCGGATGGAAACGCCAGACTCCGGCGTTCAGCGGTACGCGCTCGTCAGCCGGGGTGCCGGGTTTGCCTACACGCGAATGCGTGAAGACCCCATGGCAGCCGTAGAGCCAGCCATCAGGTCCCCAAATAAACGAGTTGAGCGTCTCGTGTGTGTCCTCGTAGCCGAAGCCGTCCAAGACGATCTCAGGCTCTCCGTCCGCGCGGTCGTCGCCGTCTCGGTCTGCTAGGAACAACAAGTAGGGTGCCGCCCCGACCCACACACCGCCAAAACCTACCTCGAGCCCGCTGATCAGGTTGAGTCCCTCGGCAAACACTTGGCGGTTGTCGAGCGTTCCATCGCCGTCGGTGTCCTCGAGGATGATGATCTTGTCTCGACCTACGTCTTGGGGCGCACGGATCGGATAAGTGTACGCCTCGGCCACCCACAGCCGTCCTCGCGCGTCGATGGTGAATGCGATCGGCTGATGGACCGCCGGCTCGCCGGCTGCCAGTTCGACTTGAAAGCCGTCCGGTACCGTCATGCGGGCCGCCGCAGCTTGCGGCGGCAGCCCGGCCGCCAGGCCAATGGCGCTCGGCGAGCCAGCCTGTTGCGCAGCGGCAACAGCGCAGAACATCCAGACCAAGCAGACCGAGAAACTCCAAACCTGGAGCGGCGTTGCTCGACGTTTGAGGCTTCCAGTTGTCGCTGTCGGGTAAGTGGAGTTCTGCAAGGACCAGTTGGATCGAGTCATGGTGGCTTTACCGTGAGGAGGGTGATTCGAGAGGCAGAGTTTTTGCGCTGCCAGACTCATCTCCGTCGGCTCCGTCTCCCGGATTCGAGACGTAGTGCGCGGGCGGCAAGCACTCTCGGCCTGCGCGCTCGGCGTCGGGGACCTGCCGGTTGAGTCAACCTTCAGTTGGCCAGTCCTTCGCGGCAGATCCCCTCTGCGTCGCGGTTAAACGTGGATGAGCCGGTGCTTTCCTAGGGAAGCCATCCTACGCAGCAGCGCCAGCTTACGTGGTATCGTAGGGCAAACTAATTGGCCCCGTCTAGGCAGTGAGATACAATGAATGACGAATCTGAAATGGTTTGCTAAGTTCATCCGGACACGTTTGGCGTGCTCCGGCACAGACGATGGGCACGTAGGAAACGTGCTTCACCACCAGGTTGTTCACCTCATGCTAAGAGCACGGAGCGCGCGGCCGCAATACCTTCTCTGCCTGCTGTTCGTTGCGTTTGCGACCGTGTGGGATCTCCGGCTCCATGGTCACGCCGCGGAACTGGGGGATGCCCTAGAGCTGTTTCAGGCCGGTGACTACCTTGAATGCGTCGAACTGGCTGGCGAGGCGATCGAAGCAGGGGCCTATCAAGACGATTGGCGGATTTACAAAATCCGTTCAGAATTGGCCTCTGGCGACTATCGGGCGGCGCGGGCTACGCTGGAAACGGCGCTGCAGATGTCCCGTTTCCGCAGAAACATTCGGCTCCGTTGGCTGGGTGCGACCGTTTATCGGCTCAATTCGCAGGCGGAGCGTGCCGAGGAGATGCTCGACCAGATCGACGAGCTCACAGATGGAGCTGGTTGGCGTTACAGTGACCGATCCAGCCGAGTGACTTTGGGTCGGTTCTTTCTGGAGCGGGGTGCCGATCCGAAGACGGTGTTGGATTCGGTCTACAACGACGTGAAGAACCGCAGCCGCCGATTCTCGGCTCCGTATGTCGCCGCCGGCGAGTTAGCTCTCGCAAAGCACGACTACCAATTGGCTGCCGAGGAGTACGAAGCCGCACTGGAGATTGATCCGGGTGACCCGGGCATTCAGTTCGGGTTGGCCCGTGCTTATGCGGAGAGTGACGGGGAGCGGGCCGAGCAGCATCTGAGAGCGGCCTTGGCCCGTAATCCGCATCACGTCGACAGCTTGTTGTTCTTGGTCGATAACCACGTCGACGCCGAACGATACGGTGAAGCCCGCGGGCTACTTCTCGACGTTCTCGCGGTGAATCCCAACGAGCCACGGGGCTGGGCTTACCGCTCGCTGTTGGCGCATCTAGAGAACCGCCCTGTCGACGAGGAGGTTTGCCGCCAGATGGCGCTTGCCTGGTCGAGCGAAAGTCCCATCGTCGACTCGTTGATCGGAAGGAAGTTATCGCAAAAGTATCGATTTGCCGAGGGCGCGGAGTACCAACGCCGGGCGTTGGCGCTCGACCCCGACTACGCGGAGGCGAAGGTTGCGCTCTGCCAAGATCTCCTGCGGTTGGGCGAGGAAGAACGTGGTTGGGAGCTGGCAAGCGAGATCTACGAAGACGACGGCTACAACGTCGTTGCGCACAACCTGGTCACCTTGCACGATCGGCTGGCGGGCTATCGGACGATCGAAAGCGAGCACTTCGTGGTTCGGATGGATCCGCAAGAGGCCGAGATTTATGGAGACCGGGTAATGCGGTTGCTTGCCCGCGCGAGAAGCTGCCTCGCCGCCAAGTACGAAATCGAGATCAGCGAGCCGGTGCTGGTGGAGATCTTTCCGCAGCAGGGCGACTTTGCGATTCGTACCTTTGGGCTGCCGGGTGGTGCTGGATTCCTAGGTGTCTGTTTCGGCGGCGTGATCACCGCCAACAGCCCGGCTTCGCAGACCAGCCATCCCTCGAACTGGGAGTCGGTGTTGTGGCACGAGTATTGTCATGTTGTGACGCTCAAGAAGACCCGCAATAAGATGCCGCGCTGGTTGAGCGAGGGCATTTCGGTCTACGAAGAACGCGAGGCCAACGCTTCCTGGGGGCAGTCTCTGACCCCTCAGTACCGCGAGATGATCTTGGGCAGCGATTTGACCCCGGTGTCGCAGCTGAGCGCGGCGTTCCTGCAGCCCAAGAGTCCCTTGCATCTGCAATTCGCCTATTTCGAGTCGTCTTTGGTGGTCAGGTATCTTGTTGAGAAGTACGGTTTGGCCACCCTGAAACGGATCTTGGTCGACTTGGGAGTGGGGATGCCGATCAACGAGTCACTGCGGCGATACACCGGGTCGCTGGAGGCTTTGGACGAGGAGTTCGCCGACTACGCCCGGCAACGGGCCAAGGAGCTGGCGCCCGGTATCGATTGGCAGCAGCCTCCATTGCCTGCGACGGCGACCGCCGGGGAGATCGAGGCCTGGAATGCAGATCATCCAGACAGCTACTGGGGCTTGAAGCGGATCGCAGCAAAATGGGTGCAGGAGCAGCGCTGGGCGGCGGCGAAGCAGCCGCTCGAGAGGCTGATAGCGCTCTACCCCGACGACGCTGCCGAGGGCAACCCCTATGCGATACTGGCGCGGGTTCATCGGGAATTGAACGAAACAAAGGACGAGCGTGCGGTGTTAGAGAGCCTAGCTTCCCGCAGCGCCAACTCGGTAGATGCCTATCTGCGTTTGATGGAGCTGGCGAATGAGGCTGAGGACTGGGAGGCGTTGCGGGTGAATGCCGAGCGGCAGTTGGCTGTCAATCCGCTGCAAAAGGCGCCCCATCGGTTCCTCGCCGAGGCGGCCGAGCAGCTGGACGACGCGGCGCTAGCTGTCGAGGGGTTACGGGTGCTGGCACTGATGGAACCGCACGACCCGGCCGACATCCATTTTCGTCTGGCGGACCACCTGCATCGTTTGGGAAGATTGGCGGACGCCAGGTTGCACATCCTGCAGTCGCTTGAGGAGGCGCCGCGCTTTCGTGCCGCGCACCGCAAGCTGCTGGAGATCCTAGCCGAGTTGGGCCGGACGGAACGCCCAACCGCGTCCACGCCGGAGGAGGCCGCAGAAAGGGAGAGCGACACGTGAAGCGAAGGCGAGTGGTCCTGATCAGTCTCGTAGTGGCGACCGTGGTCTCCAGTCTCGCGGTGGCTCAATGGGGACGTGGCCGGCGGTGGCGCCGCGGGCCCAGCAGCTACGACGCTTCCGATGAACGGCTACGGGGAGGAGTGCCTAGCTGGGACTTGGACGCTCAGTTTCCGCACGAGACATTTACCTTTGCCCGCATCCGATACGGCGGTTACCGTCGTGGCAATTGGGGCATTGATTGGCCTGACAGCGACCTGAATTTCTCGTATCGCCTCCAGCAGCTTACCGCGCTGGATGTTGATCCCAACGGCAAAATCGTTTCCCTGACAGACGACGCGCTGTTTGATTATCCTTTTATTTACCTGATCGAACCGGGTTACCTGGTTCTTGACGACTCAGAAGTCCAAGCACTGCGACGCTATTTGCTCAGCGGAGGCTTCTTGATGGTGGACGATTTCTGGGGAGAGCGTGAGTGGTACCAGTTTTATACTCAGATCAAGCGCGTCTTTCCCCGGCGAGAACCCGAAGAGTTGCCGCTGGATCACGAGATCTTTCACTGCGTTTACGACTTGAACGAGAAACCTCAGATTCCCAGTGTTGGTCACGCGATGAACGGCTACACGACCGAGCGCCGCGACGCGCGCGAGCCTCACTATCGAGCCATCTTCGACGACAACCAGCGAATGATGGCGATTATTTGCCACAACACGGACTTGGGGGATGGCTGGGAGCAAGAGGGATACGACGCGTGGTATTTCAGCGAGTATTCAGAGAAGCGCGCCTATCCGCTGGGGATCAACATTGTCGTGTATGCCATGACACACTGAGGGAGCGTCCGCCAAGTCCACCCTCACCACGGCCCTCTCCCGCCAGCGGGAGAGGGAGCTTGAAGACGGCACGGTTACGACGGCTCAACAGGATAACAACTCGCGCGGCGTGCCTAGCTGCGCGGCAGCGATAGCACAGGAGAACCTATGTGACCAGTGAAGTGGACACTTACGAAGCCGAAGCCGAAGTGGTGGCGCAGTTGCGAGACAGCCGCCAGCGGATCAACAGCGAACTGTCGAAGGTGATTATTGGCCAAGGAGAGGTGATCGAAGAGCTGCTGATCGCGCTGTTTGCCGGCGGCCACTGCCTGCTGACGGGAGCTCCAGGTTTGGCGAAGACGCTGCTCGTACGGTCGATCGCGCAGATCTTTCATTTGAAGTTTCAACGCATTCAATTCACCCCCGATCTGATGCCGGCCGACATCACCGGCACGGAGATTCTCGAGGAGACGGGTGACGGCCATCGGCAGATGCAGTTTGTCAAAGGCCCCATCTTCGCGAACGTGATCCTGGCAGACGAGATCAACAGAACACCTCCCAAAACCCAAGCGGCGCTCTTAGAGGCGATGCAGGAGCACCAGGTGACGGCGGCAGGTGTCCGCTATCCGCTGGAAGAGCCCTTTTTCGTTCTTGCCACCCAGAACCCGATCGAAATGGAGGGCACTTATCCGTTGCCGGAGGCCCAGCTGGATCGGTTCATGTTCAATGTGCTTGTCGACTACTTGTCGGAAGACGACGAGGTGGCGGTGGTCACGCAGACAACGTCGGTGCAGCCGCAGGAGATTGTACCGTTGTTCTCTGGCGACGACGTGCGCCGTTTCCACGCGGTGGTGCGCCGAGTGCCGATTGCGGAGGAGCTGGTCCGCTACGCGGTGCGGCTGGCCGCAGCGAGCCGACCTGGTCAAGCCGATTCGCCCCAGTTCATCAATGAGTGGGTCAGTTGGGGAGCAGGTCTGCGGGCGGCTCAGTACATGGTGCTGGGCGCCAAAGCGCGGGCTTTGTTTGCCGGCCGCGCGCACGTGATCCGTGAAGATTTGCAAGCCTTGGTGCATGCAACGTTCCGCCATCGCCTGCTGGTCGGCTACCGAGCAGAGGCCGAGGGAATCACGGTGGAACAGGTCATCGATCAGCTGCTGGAGACGGTCCCGGCAGCCTGATCCCTGGGAGCTCTTGGCTGCGGCTCGTCGGGGCGAAGGGTTCAGTGCTACGAGGTTCGTGTCATTCCCGTGCAGGGCAGGGGAACGGCCAACACAACATTTGATGCAATGCCAAAAACCTCAACCAAAGCTCGTCTGCCGGCTGCCAAGTTCGTCGATCCGGACGTGCTGATGCGGATCAAGAGCTTGCAGATGCGGGCCAAAGTGGTTGTCGAAGGGTTCTTGAGCGGACTGCATCGCAGCCCTTACCACGGCTTTTCGGTCGAGTTCAGCGAGTACCGTCAATACTCGCCGGGAGACGACCTGCGCTATTTCGACTGGCGGTTGTTTGCCCGCTGCGACCGTTACTATGTGAAGCGGTTCGAGGACGAAACAAATCTTCGCTGTTATCTGTTGGTCGATATGAGCCGTTCGATGGGGTATGGCTCGCTGCCCTACACCAAATCGGACTATGCGAAGACGGTGGCCGCCACGCTGGCCTTCTTCTTATCGCTGCAGCGGGACGCTGTCGGACTGGTGACCTTCGATCAGGAAATCGTCGAACACTTGCCTGCTCGTTTTCGCCCGGGCCATCTCCATCGGCTGATGCTCGGCTTGGAGCATACCTTGGCCGGCAAGGAAACCCGTCTGGCGGCCCCGATCGAGCAGATTGCCAGGACGGTGAAGAAGCGGGGGTTGATTCTCTTGATCTCTGATCTGTTGGCGGACATCGAAACACTGGAGACACATTTGGGCTACTTGCGATCGCGCGGTCACGACGTCGTGGTGATGCGTGTTCTCGATCCTGCGGAAGTCAATTTTGAATTCTCGGAGGCAACGATGTTCGAGGACTTGGAGTCCGGTCGGGAGTTGTACGTCGACCCCGCAGCAGTCCGCGACCGGTATCTCGAACGATTCGCGGCCCACCAGCAAGCCATCCGCCGCGCCTGCAGCAATCTTGGCATCGACTGCTACGATCTAACGACCAGCCAGCCGTTGGAGCTGACGCTGTTTGATTTCCTGCAAGCGCGGATGCGGAGGGGCCGCCAGATCAACCGGGGAACGTCGTACGCCGGTCGGCGGCAGGAGAGGGGGCGCGCATGAGCTTCCTAACGCCGCTATACGTCCTGGCCGTGGCGGCCGTATCGCTGCCGATCATGTTCCATCTTATTCGCCGCACGCCGCGGGGCCGGCACGCCTTTAGTTCGCTGATGTTTCTCACAGCTTCGCCCCCCAGGCTGACGCGCCGCAGCCGGTTGGAGCATCTGCTGCTGTTGTTGTTGCGCGCGTTGGCGCTTGCTCTGCTGGCGTTTGCCTTCGCGAGACCTTTTTTTCGGGAAGCCGTCCACCTGACCCTGGACGATGCCCGCGCTCGGCGGCTGGCGATTGTCGTGGATGCCAGCGCCAGCATGCGCCGCAGCGGTGTCTGGCAGCAAGCTGGTTCCGAAATAGAACGCGTATTAAGTCAGCTGGAAACGGGTGACGAGGTCGCCTATTTCGTCTTCGACGACCGGGTCCAAACCGTGGTCGATTTTCAGCCCGCCTCTCGCGAACGGCAGATGGAGTTGGTCCGTCACGAATTCTCCCAGACCGCTCCCACCTGGGGGGGTACCAACCTGGGCCTTGCTCTGGTGACCGCGGCCGATGCATTGACAGTGGCTAACGATCTACGGCAATCCGACGCAGCGTTGCAGATCGTGTTGATCAGTGATCTGCAACGGGGGGCGCGGCTGGACGCGCTGCAGGCTTATGACTGGCCGCAAGAGGTCGCGGTCTCCGTCAAACGGATTGCTGCCGCGGCGCCTTCAAACGCAACGCTTCGGGTGTTGACCGACGGGGGCCAAGCTGATTCAGATGAGCTGCGCGTCAAAGTCACAAACTCCATCGACTCGGCGGTTGATCAGTTCCGCGTGGGTTGGGAAGGCGGAGTCGATGGTGACCAGCGCCTGGCGATCTACGTGCCGCCCGGCCAGAACCGAGTCATCCGGCTCTCTCGAGAAGGGCGAGCTGCCAGTTCCGGCCGAATTGTGTTGAAGGGTGACGACGCTCCCTTTGACAACGTGTTCCACACTGTCCCGCTACAGAAGGAGCAAGTACTGGTCGCTTATTTGGGGGACGATCAACCGGACGATCCTGATGGTCTTCGTTACTACCTGGAGCTCGCGCTGGCCGATACGTTTCTCCGGCAAGTTGAGGTTGTGGGTCCCGAGCAGGTCGAAAGGCTCAGCCTGCGAGAACGCTCGGCTCTGAGCGATTTGCCTCGACCGGAGTTGGTGGTGGCTGCGCAGCCGCTTTCGGAAGAGTTGCTGGAACAGCTGGAGGTTTACATCGATCGAGGAGGCTGCCTGCTCGTTGTGCTGAAAGAGCCGGCCGCCGCTGTACAGTTGGCCAATTTCGTCGAGGAGGTCACGATCTCGGACGAAGCGGAGGGGGCTGTGGAAGAAGGAGGATACGTGATGTTGAGCGAAATTGATTTCTCGCATCCGCTGTTCTCAGCCTTCGCTCAGCCGCAATACAATGACTTTACCAAGATCCACTTTTGGAACCACGTCCGCATGCAGATGCCTGAACAGGACTCGATTCGTGTCTTGGCCCGTTTTGATGATGGATCTCCGGCGCTGTGGGAGAAATGCGCGGGCGACGGTAAGTTGATCGTGATCACCAGTGGCTGGGACCCGCTCGACAGCCAACTGGCACTATCGACGAAATTCGTGCCTCTGTTGACAGGCATTCTCGAGCAAGCCAGCGGCGGTGCCGCCATGCTTCCCGGCTACACCGTCCACGACCGCGTAGCCCTGCCGGCAGATGCGTCGCAGGTGACCAGACCAGACGGTCAGCAAGTCCAGCTCCCCGCCGAACAGGCGCGGTTTTCGGCCACCGATTTGCCCGGCGTCTATCAGGCGCGGTGGGATGGTGGGCAGCAGTCCTTCGCGGTGAACCTGGCGTCGGCGGAAAGTGAAACATCGCGGTTGGATGGGGAGCGTCTGGAGCAGTTGGGCGTGCAATTGGGAACGCACACCAGCCGCAGCGAAGAGCTGAAACGCCAGCGGCAGCTGCGAGATATTGAGTTAGAGGGGCGGCAAAAGGTGTGGCGGTGGTTGATCGTCGCGGCGATGGGCGTGCTGCTCGTAGAAACTTGTGTCGCGGGAAGGTTCTCGCGGGTCAAGAGGTGAATTTGTTTTGAAAGCGGCGAGGCGAACCGATGATTGAACGGCGCTTGCTCAGGCAGATCGAGAAGGTCGCGGGTCGTTGGAGGCACCGTCGGCTGCTGACCGCTTGGATTGTCACCTGGCTGGCGATCATCGTGATCGCCTGGTTGATTGTGGCCGCCAATCGCATGGTCGGCTGGTATCTGCCCGGCGTGACCTGGGCGCTTGCCGCGGCTGCGGCCGTGGGTGCTTTGGCGGCGATCGGGTTGGCTTGGCGGTCGGGTCGAGACCCGCGGCGTCTGGCTCGGCATATCGAATCGTGCTATCCGGAGCTAAACACCGCACTGTTGGCGGCCATCGATCAGCAACCGGAGCTACCCGGAGAACGCTACGGATATTTGCAGGCAACGGTGATCGAGCAGGCGTTGAGGCACGCGTACCGGGTGTCGTGGCTCAAGACCGTTCCGCCGTGGAAGCTGCTAACCGGACACCTGTTAAACCTCGTGATGTTGGTCGGCATGATCGCCTGCCTGGTCGCCCTACCAAGCTGGCTCGTTCCGGCTCCGCCCACCACGGTGACTTCTGCGGCTGCAGCAACGCTGACTTTGCACGGTGACTTTGACGTTAAGGTCGAACCCGGCAGCACCGAAGTCGAGCGAGGCACAGGGCTGCTCGTGATGGCACGTTTCAGCCGCACGATGCCTCCTGAGGCCACGCTCGTGGTAACACGTGACGACGGAGTGCGCGAACAGTTCGCGATGTCCAAGAGTCTCGAAGATCCGGTGTTTGGGGCCCGCATTCCCGAGATCACAGCTGAGCTATCGTATCGTGTTGAGTTCGCCGGCCGGCAAACGGAGCGCTTCGACGTAAACGTCTTTGAGTATCCGCGATTGGAGCGCGCTGACGCTCGCCTCCGATTTCCGGACTACACGTCGCTTAAAGACCGTGTAGTTGAAGATGTCCGCAGGCTGTCGGCAGTCGAGAAAACGCACGTCAAGTTGACATTTCGGCTGAACAAGTCTGTCGCTGAAGCGGTTCTTGTCGACGGCGACGGCCAGCGCACAGAGTTGCAGAAGGTGGAGGAAGACCCGCGGACCCATACAGCCGAGTTCGTGTTGCAGCAGTCGCTACGGCTGCGATTGAAGCTCGTCGATCCAGAGGGGCGCTCCAACAAGCAGCCTCCCGAGTTCGTCATCAAAGTGCTTCCTAACAAGCCGCCCGACTTGAAGCTGGTTCAGCCATCGCGCGACCTCGAAGTTTCTCCGTTGGAAGAGGTTGAAATGAAGGCCAGCGTTTGGGATGACTTCGGCGTAGCTCGAGTGGGATTGAACTACATGTTGGACGACACGAACGAAGAGGTCGTGTTGGCGCAAGCTGCTGGGGGCAAAGAGCGAACATCCGCCGAGTATACGTTGGCGCTGGAAAACTTGGAGGCTGAACCAGATCAACTGGTCTCCTACTATTTTTGGGCGGAGGACAGCGGCCCCGACGGTGCGCCGCGGCGGGTCGCCAGCGACATCTATTTTGCAGAAGTCCGGCATTTCGAGGAGATCTTTCGAGAAGGTCAGGCACCGCCGGGCGGAGACCAGCAACAGCAGCAAGGTGGAGGAGGTGGAGGAGGCCCGTCTCAGCAGTTGGCCGAGCTGCAGAAGCAGATCATCAGCGGTACTTGGAAGGTCATCCGGCGTGATCGGGCGGATCCAGGCTCGAAGCAGTTTCATGAAGATGTCGGAGTTCTTGTCGATTCCCAAGGATCGGCGTTGGAGCAGGCCGAGGAACTGACTGAGGCCGCGCGTGGCTCGGCACAGTCGATGCAGCATGTGCTGGATCTTCGCCGTCACATGCTCGACGCTATCCAGGGTCTCGCGGAAGCTGCCGAGAACGAGGAGATCGAGCCTCTGACGAAGGCACTTGCTGCAGAGCAAGCCGCCTATCAGTCATTGTTGCGCCTCCGCGACATCGAGCAGCAGGTCGTCCGTGGCAATCGCCGTGGCGGTGGAGGTGGGGGCGGCAGAAATCGGTCGCAGCGGCAGCTTGATCAGCTGCAACTTCGTGACAATGACAGCCGTTACGAAACTGAAAGCCAGGCACGGTCGCAGCAGGAACAGCAAGACACTGAAACCAGGCAAGTACTCAATCGGCTCCGCGAACTAGCTCGTCGCCAGAGCGATCTCAACGATCGACTGCAGGAATTGCAGTCTGCGTTGGAGGCAGCTCAGGAAGAGGAAGAGCGAGAGGAGATCCTGCGTCAATTGCAGAGGTTGCGGGAGGAGCAACAGCGAATCCTGCGCGACGTTGACGAAGTACGCGACCGGATGGAGCAGCCGGACAACCAGGAACGCATGGCTGGTCAACAACAGCAGCTCGATCAGACTCGGGAAAACGTGCGGCAGGCCTCCGAGGCGCTTGAGGAGGGGCGGCTCGGTCAGGCAGTCGCGGCCGGCACCCGCGCCGAGCGGGAGTTTCAGGAGTTGCGGGACGAGTTTCGCCGGCAATCGTCGCGGCGATTTCAAGATGAAATGCGCGAAATGCGGCAGCGTGCCCAGCAGCTGGACACGGAGCAGCAGGAAATCTCCGAGCAGATTCGTGCACTTAATGTACCCAGCGACGAGTCGAGGTCGCTACGAGACACCGGCGGGCGCGACGAGTTGATCGAGCAGCTGGCGGATCAACAGAGCGGGGTCGAACAGCTGCTCGACGAAATGCGCGAGATGGTGCAGGAGGCGGAGGCGTCCGAGCCGTTGCTGGCCGGTGAACTATACGACACGGCGCGAAACGCCATGCACGACCGGTTGCCCGATGTCTTAGAAGCGACGCGGCGCTCAGCCCAACGTGGTTTTCTCGATGATGCGCAACAGCTGGAACAGCGCGCACGCGGGGGAGTGCGGCAGCTGCGGGATGGTGTTGCGCGCGCCGCCGAACACGTGCTGGGAGACGAAACCGAGGCGCTGCGCAAGGCGCGCGAGGAGCTACAGAGTTTGAGGCGGGATCTGGAGCAGGAGATGGACCGGCTCGCCGGCCCGCAGGAGTCACCCTCGGGTAACCGCCCGGGTGACCAACCGGACGAGAACGAGTCACCGCCGCCGGCAAGTCGCCAAGACGACCAGCAGGCACCAGGGCAGCAGGCGTCATCAGATCGAGAGTCGGAGCGCGAGGGTGCTCCTGGCGGTGCTCGTCCGGCAGACAGGTCAGAGCGCGGCAGCGAGACGGGCAGTTCGCTCCGGCAGCCATCGCCAGGCCAGTCTCAAGGCGAACCGTCCGACGGTGCGCGTTCGGCCGAGTCGCAACAGCCAACCGGTCGCGCGCGGAGGGCCGGAGAACTGCGCACGCTGTCGGGCCGCAACGACCCGCGCGGTCTGGGCGGCGGTGGCGGTGGGCGGGCAGACGATCGCCTGCGGCAAGCCGCCCCGCTGACCGGAGACAACTTTCGAGAGTGGTCAGATCGCCTGCGCAACGTTGAAGAGATGATCTCCGATCCGGACCTACGCGCTGAAGCAGCGCGGATTCGGGATCGGGCTCGGGGTGTGCGGCAAGATGTTAAGCGGCATTCCGAGCCACCCAACTGGGATCTCGTCAAACTGCGGATCGTCACGCCGCTGGCCGAGCTCCAACAGCGGGTGGTCGAGGAGTTGTTACGAAGAAGTCAACCGGATGCGATGGTCCCCATCGACCGCGACCCGGTACCGCCCAGATTCAGCCAGCAAGTGGAAAAGTACTACGAGCAGTTGGGTAGTGGGCAATTGGGAAGTGAACGATGAGCCCGAACAGGTCGGGTTCTTCTGAGCTAAATCGAAACAGGGCGATGAACGTATGATGGACATCGTGCTTGCCGACGTCACGCTCGGCGCACCGCAGTGGGTGATTCCTGCGGCGATCGGGGTGTTGTGCCTGCTGGCCGTGTTGGTGTGGTCTTATGCGCGAGCGGCGGGGAGCTTTCCTCTGCGGCTGGCTGCCGGTTTATTGAAAGCAGTAGCGATTGTCTGTCTAGCCCTATGCTTGATCGAGCCACTGTTCAGCAGTGTACGGCCACGGCCGGGCGCCAACCTGTTTGTCGTGGCTGCCGACGGCAGCCGCAGCATGCATCTGACGGACCAGGCGTCGCGGGTGACGCGGGGCGAGCAGCTACAGGCGGCGCTGGCGGAGACATCTTCATGGCAGGCCAGGCTGAGCCAAGACTTTGATGTGCGGCGCTACGTCTTCGGCGATCGTGTACAGCCTGTGGCAGATTTTTCTCAGCTCAATTTTGACGGTAACCGTTCGTCGCTCGGCGCGGCCCTGACGACGATCTTTGGTCGCTATCGCGGGCGCCCGCTGGCGGGACTCTTGCTACTTACCGACGGCAACGCTACCGATTTAATGCAGGACTTACCTGCAGACGAAGAGATACCGCCGATCTATCCAGTTGTGTTGGGCGAATCCACGTCGCCCAGGGACATACGTGTGACAAGAGTCTCGGTGAGTCAGACCAATTTCGAAACGTCTCCTGTTACGATCTATGTCGAAGGCGAATGTGTAGGTTATCCCAATGCAACGATCGTCTTTCAGTTGCTGACTCAAGGTGGACTAGAGCTGCAGCGGCATTCCCTCCGCAACGAACGTGACGGCCAACCGTTGGCTCACCGTTTTCTGATGCGCCCAGAGGAGCAGGGAATCAACTTTTACCGCGTGCGGATGTTCTGTCGTCAAGACGAAGCGCAGTTGGAACATCCTGAACGGGCTTCCGAGGCGACGCTGGAAAACAACAGCCGGCTAGTGTTGGTGGATCAGGCGGGCGGGCCCTACCGGGTGCTCTATGTAGGCGGCCGGCCGAATTGGGAGTTCAAGTTTCTGCGGCGGGCAATCCAGGAAGATGATCAAGTGCACCTTGTCGGTTTGGTGCGGATTGCTAAGAAGGAGCCCAAGTTCACCTTTCGGGGACATTTGGGCGAGAAGACGAATCCGCTCTTCAGGGGGTTTGGCAACGAGGAGGACGAGGACGCCGAGCAATACGATCAACCGGTCCTATTGCGATTGGGCGTTGGCGAAGATGGCGAGGAACTGCGGGATGGTTTTCCCAAGTCGGCCGAAGAGCTCTTTCGCTACGACGCCTTGATCCTCGACGAACTGGATGCCTCGTTTTTTAGCCAGGATCAGCTGTCGTTGATCCAGCAATTTGTGAGCGAGCGCGGTGGCGGCTTCCTGATGTTGGGCGGCCGCGAGTCTTTTGCCAGCGGAAAATACGATCGCACTCCCATTGGGGATTTGTTGCCGGTTTATCTCGACCCGCCCACTAACCGACCTGCGGCCGATGCCGGCTACAAGTTGCAACTGACACGCGAAGGATGGCTGCAGCCGTGGACGCGGTTGCGAACGAATGAGCAGGACGAAGAAGCACGGCTGGCCGGAATGCCGTCGTTCCGGACGCTGAACCCGATCCAGTCGATCAAGCCCGGCGCCAGCGTGTTGGCTCATGTCGAGTCGGCAGACAACCGGCAGCTTCCCGCCTTAGTCGTACAGCGATTCGGAAAAGGAAGGTCGGCAGCGCTGTTAGTTGGTGACCTGTGGCGTTGGAACATGCGCCGCGCGAATCCGGCGGAGAGTGACTTAGAAAAGGCTTGGCGGCAAACGGTCCGCTGGCTTGTGGCCGATGTTCCTGCACGAGTCGACGCAGAGGTGCGGTTGAAACTGGCGGACCCTGCCGGAGCGATCGAGATCGTGGCCCACGTTCGTGATGAACAGTTCCAACCGCTGGACAACGCAACCGTGACGGTCCAAGTCGAGACACCTACGGGTAACTCTATCGAGCTGACGACGTCCGGCAGCGACATCGTCCCCGGCGGTTACGAAGCCAGTTTTTCGCCGCGGAAACCCGGCGCCTACCGGGCGCAGATCATTGCCACCGCGGCTGACGGCAGCGAAGTCGGCCGTCGTCAGACAGGCTGGGTCACCCAACCGGCGACGTTGGAGTTTCAAGAGCTGCAGCCCAACCGCGAACTCCTCGCCCAGCTGGCCGAGAGGACCGGCGGCGAGGTTATCGATTTGGATCGGCTGGACGACTTTGTCAGCAGCCTACCCAACCGAAAGATCCCCATCACCGAACCGTGGGTCTATCCGTTGTGGCATCAATGGGGCGTCCTCGCGCTAGCCATCTCCTGCTTAGCCGGGGAGTGGGGCCTGCGGCGCTGGAAAGGCCTTGGGGCTTAGCCCGGATTATTCACGAGCGATTCTGCTGCGAAGCGATAAGTGTTTCGTGGCCGCCAACAAACCAGTATATCGACCAATGTCCGTGATTCGTCCTCTACTCTGCCTGCTGCCGCTCTTGGTGCTGAGTTCGTCTGCTCACGCCGAGCAGATGCTGATTGTCCTGGTGGGCGCCGCCGGAGATGAAGAGTACGAGGAGCGGTTCTTGGAGTGGATGGAGCGTTGGCGGCACGTTGCGGACCAAGCGGGTGTTGGTTTTCAGGCGATCGGCCTGGGTTCTGAAAGCACAGCGCCGGATCGCCAGCGGTTGCTCGAGGTACTCCAGCAACAGCGCAGTGACGGCGACGATCCCCTCTGGTTAGTGCTGATTGGCCACGGGACCTTTGACGGGCGGACCGCCAAGTTCAATTTGCGTGGTCCCGATCTCTCGGCAGCCGAGTTAGCCCTGTGGCTCAAAGAGTTCAGTCGCCCGTTGGTGGTCGTGAACTGCGCTTCAGCCAGCGCGCCTTTTGTCAATCAGCTCTCGGCCGAAAACCGGGTCATCGTTGCCGCCACGAAGAGCGGATACGAGTACAACTATGCTCGTTTTGGCCGCTATCTCTCGGAGGCCATCGCTGACACCCAAGCAGATCTCGACAAGGACGAGCAAACATCCCTGTTGGAAGCTTTCTTGCTGGCCGCAGCTCGGGTCGCGGAATTCTACGAGGCGGAGGGACGGCTGGCGACCGAAAACGCGATCGTCGATGACAACGGCGACGGGCTGGGAACGCCGGCAAGTTGGTTTCGTGGAGTTCGCACGACCCGCTCGCCTCGGGACAACAAAGCTGCGCCGGACGGCCTGCGGGCCAATCAGTTTTTCCTGCTCCGCAGCGAAGTGGAACAGCGGCTTTCGCCGGACGAGCGACAGCACCGCGACGAGCTCGAACGGGAGCTCGAGGAGTTGCGAGCGCGCAAAGCCTCCTTGCCGTCTGAGCGGTACTACGACCAACTCCAAGAAATACTCCTGGAATTAGCGGCCATCTACGTCGAGCAGCCCGAGCGAGAGGAGGCTGCGCCCTGAGCGCCCCTAGCTGCCTGTTGAAAACGCCGTCCTGGCGTTTTTCAACCTCACCAGCGCAGAGGTCGTGCAGCATTTAAATTAGTGCGTGATTTCGTGTTTCTTCACTCTCCCCTCGGGGAGAGTCGGCCCGAAGGGCCGGAGAGGGGGGGAGCCCTCCCCGACGCTACGCGTCGGTCTTGCTGAAAAACCGTGGGCTAACGCCCAGCGGCTGATTTGGAGCGTAGCCGAACTCGCCAGAGTTTGGCGGACTTCATGAAGCGTAAAAGCCGCACCACCTCCTCACAACGGAGTTCTTCGCGGCTCGCAAATCAACGACTTACGTCGCTGATTTGGCATCACATCCCTGTGATGCGGCAGCCCGTTAAGAAAATCAACAGGCAGCTAGTTCGCCTTGACGTTCGAACGCCGTCGATGTTAGACTCCGCGAAGTGAGTGAAGGAGCTGCGCGGTGTGTTGTGGTGTCAGCGAACCCACTTTAAAGATATTCAAGGATGGTCACCACGCTTGGGATTGTCGAGGTCCCTGATCTTGGTCTGAGTGGATCCGATCAAATCAGTTTCGCTGGTCGCCAGCTTGGCGGCAGACCGCTGCTGGATTGGGTCATCCGCCGAGCGACTGATTCTCTCTTGCTGGACCGTGTGGTCGTTCTGTTCAGTCCTCAGCAGGAAACGTCGCTCCGGCAGCTGATACCTTCTGACGTGTCGGTCGTCGTCAGCCGGCAACCAGACGCTCTTGGGCGTTTCGCCGCCGCGTGTCGGGAGTTTGATGCCACCAAAGTTGTGCGCATCCGTCTCGACTGTCCTTTCGTGGACCCAGAGCTGATCGATCGATTGATCTGCACGGCCAATGCGCATCCTGGCTGCGATTACATCGGCTATTGTGTTGGCAGTGGCGAGCCAACGGTACGGTCTCGCCTGGGTATGTTCGCCGAGTGGTGCCGCACTGAAGCCGTCTACGATTCCGATGCGACGGCGGTCGGAAGTGATCGGCGCGAGGTCACCCGTTTTATCCTCTCGCACGCAGAGATCTTTCAACTTCGGCTCATTCCGGTCCCACCGCAGCTGGACCGCCCCGATTTGCGGCTGACGATTGCGGGTGAAGAGGACTGGGAAAACGTCTACACGATCCTGGAGGCTTTGGGGCCGGATGATCTGGATTGGCAAGCGATCGCTTGTCTCTTGGATCAGCAACCGGCGTTGCGGCAGCGAATGGCAGACTTGAACCTTGCGGAAGAAAACGCCGCTGCCGGTTCGTAACCGGCGATTGGACCGAGTTTGGTCTCACTTCGTCCCCGTGACAAGGAAGTCAGATTGGGATGCGTGGTACTCTAAGCCGCGAAGTGCTCAAGATCGACCGGCGGCAGCAGATCGATCATGTAGTGCTCGACATGTGTGGTGTGCTCTACGACGACTCTGAGTGGAAGCGCTGGTTGTTGGGACTCGTGACGCGAATGGGGCTGCATACGCACTATGCGCCTTTCTTTCGACTGTGGGATCGTGAGTTCCAACGCGACATCTGGTGCGGTCGCCGGGACTTCTGGTCGGCCTACGGAGCGTTTTTGCTGGCAGCAGGTCTCTCCCCGGCTCAGATCGACGAAGTCGCAGCGGCCACGCGCGCGAAGCTGCGACTTTTCGACGATCGAATTCGGACCGTTCGGCGGCGTGGTGGCCGCACTGCGCCAGCTAGCCGCGGCGGGGACGACGTTGATCGTGGTCAGCCGCTCACCGCAGACGCAGGCCGAGATGCGAGATCGGATAGCGCGGCTGGGTTTCGGTGCTCTACCGATTGAAAGTGATTTCTACCTCGGATCCGAGTTTCGTCGAGGACGCGGATCACTACTTTCACTGGCTTTGCGAGCTGGGGCGGTTCGTTCCAGCCAGAACGGCCTATCTGGGGCCGCGACAGCGAAGACTTGCTGGCAGCTGCCCGCTGCGGCTTGTTGACCATTGCCTTTAACCATGATGCCGACGCCGACGCCGATCTCTACCTCGAGCAGTTCGACCAGCTGTTGAACGTAATTCGCGACGAACCTCGGCTGCTGGCAGCAGGCTAACGGTCGCAGCTGCCGCAGCGCTATCATGCACGTTGGCAAGGCTCTACAGCACCAAGTAGCCATTTGGTGTTTTTCTTCCCTTGCATCTGTAGCTGTTGAACTTCGATGGCGATTCCAGCACCTCTGGCAGTGGAAAGTGCCCGCGAGCCACATGGCCGTTGCTGTACCGCGCCATTCCATTGTGGAAGCGATACTCCGGCGCTCTGTCGGCTGGTATAATTGGAGCATGACCACGTCGAACTACAATGCAGTGATCCGCAGAGACGGCGAATGGTGGATAGGCTGGATTGAAGAGGTTCCTGGCGTCAACACGCAGGGATCTTCACGCGACGAGTTGCTAGCGAATCTCCGTGAAGCGCTTTCGGAAGCGCTCGAGATGAACCGTGAAGACGCTCGGCGAGCAGCCGGTCACGACTTCGAGGAAGTCGTGATCAAACCGTGAAACGCCGGGATCTAATCCGCCATCTCGTCGACCACGGATGTGAATTGGTCCGTGAAGGCGGCAGCCACTCCTGGTGGGGCAATCCCAGAGAACGGGCGGCGGTCAGCGGTGCCAAGACACAAAGAAAGTCTCGGATGTGTTGGCCCGCAAGATCTGTCGCGATCTGGGAATCGCCGAACCTTGGTGATCATCTTCGGTGTCCCAAATATCGACGGGTTTACGATAACAGGCATGAAAGTACACCACCCAGCGCTCTGCGCTGCCGTAATGCTCACCTTCCTCCCGGCTGCTGCAGGTGAGGAGGGAGATGCTGTCGAGTCTTCCCACATCGAGCGCGGCGAACTGTCCGTCGTGTTTCGTGACAATTCGCGGTCACCGCAAGAACTAAGCGGTCTCGATGCGTTGTTCAACCTCCGGCATGCTCCGAACTACGACGCCTTCGATCCGGAGACGCGCGGCGCCTCGGCCGGGTTGAACTTCGAGCACATCATCTCGGGGCACCGCAGCCCAAAAAACAAGTTCACGCCTCGCCACGGCCGCTACACACTCCATGAGTTATCGGACGGCCGGTCGGTGCAGCTCCAGCGGCGGGCAGAAGATAGCCCGTGGAATGTGTCCAGCACACTGACGTACGTCGTCACCGACCCGCATTACATTGACTTTGAGTTCCGCTGCACACCCCATGACGCTTCGCAGTTCGGACGCCGTGGGTACGCGCTGTTCTTCTTTGCTAACTACATGAACGATGTCGATGATGTGTCACTGCACTTTCGTGGCTACGAGTCTGCCGACGATTCAGAAGCTTGGATTGCCGCCAACGCACCAAAAGGCCATCCGGATTGGAATCGCGGTGGAAACTATCGGGCTTTGCACGCGGATGATCTGGAATACGACGATGACGTTCGCTTCCGGTTGAACACCTGGTCCTATGACTGGCCGCGGATCGCCAAACCGTTCTACTACGGTCGTGCTGCGCGTGGGATGACGCTGATTCTGATGTTCGACCGTCTTCATTCCGAGCTGGATCAGATTCGCTTCAGCCTTTACAAGTTCAAACTGCCGAGGCATCCTCGTCCCGCGTGGGACTTCCAATACGTGATCAACTAGGTCGAGTCTCAAGTTGAATACGGCTTTCGCGGCCGGCTCGTCTGGAAGAAGTTTGTCAGTGCCGAGGACTGCTTGGCCGAATACGAACGCTGGGCCACTGACCTCAAAGGCGAGTGAGAGGAGTCGTGCAGCTTTTAAGCTTGTGCGTGATTTCGTCACTCTCCCCACGGGGAGAGTCGGCCCGAAGGGCCGGAGAGGGGGGGGGTACGCCTCGGGGCGATCACTCCCGGGAAGCCCTCCTCGGACGCTACGCGTCGGTTTCGCTGGGGAACCGTGGGCTAACGCCCAGCGGCTGATTTTGTCGGGATCCGGGAGGGCGAGGCTCCTGCCGAGCCGTTTGGTCACGTATCGTTTTCGTGTTTATTGTGCTTGTGGCGGACGGCACACGGAGTGTGCCTGCTACATTAATCGGCCTACGTTTTCGGGAGAGGGAGCACGCCTCGGACGATCACTCCCGGGAAGCCCTCCCCGGACGCTACGCGTCGGTTTCGCTGGGGAACCGTGGGCTAACGCCCAGCGGCTGATTTTGTCGGGCTCCGGGAGGGCGAGGCTCCCGCCGAGCCGTTTGGTCACGTGTCGTTTTCGTGTTTATTGTGCTTGTGGCGGACGGCACACGGAGTGTGCCTGCTACATTAATCGGCCTACGTTTTCGGGAGAGGGAGCACGCCTCGGGGCGATCACTCCCGGGAAGCCCTCCTCGGACGCTACGCGTCGGTTTCGCTGGGGAACCGTGGGCTAACGCCCAGCGGCTGATTTTGTCGGGATCCGGGAGGGCGAGGCTGGGATGGTGAAACGTTCTTCACAACATGTGGTAGTCGCCGAGCGAACTTGTCCCAACATCTTCGATGCTATCGGGCGCAGCATAGGAGTTTGCCTCGAATTGCATTGGTTTTTTGACAACTAGCATGCATTGCTCCCACCAAATGTTGCGATAGCAATTGCTTTTTGACACTGCCTGTTGTGGTCCAAAGTTTTCGTCACCCCAGGGCGAGGCTCCTGCCGAGCCGTTTGGTCACGTGTCGTTTTCGTGTTGATTCTGCTTGTGGCGGACGGCACACGGAGTGTGCCTGCTACATTAATCGGCCTACGTTTTCGGGAGAGGGAGCACGCCTCGGGGCGATCACTCCCGGGAAGCCCTCCCCGGACGCTACGCGTCCGACCCTCCCGCGCGCGGGAGGGTAACGGTGAATGTCCCGCAGGTTTGTTTAACTGTGATGCCGTAAAAGCTGCACAGCCTCCGCGCGGGAGGGTGAGGTGGATGTCCCACCCATCATAAGATCGGCGGGGGCCCTGCCAATCGGCAAAGTTGTACTAAAGTTCCCTGTTTATTATGCCGAACTGCATGTACAGAAACGCTGGATCCACCTCAAGTCTCTTGAGCGAGTCTGCCAATGCGTTGCGCATGGATGCTACTTCTGCTTGCGCTGCCGATCACCGCGGGATGTGCGATGTGCTGCAGTGATGACGACTACAACTACGCGGCGTACGGAGGCAGATGGCAGCGCACCGACATGCGGCACGGTCGCGTTGGTTCTGCGTTTGCGCCGAGCGACGGATTTGCCGAGGAGCTTTCTACCGTCCCCCTCGAGTCGACACTGCCTGGCGAACCAACCCTGGCGCCACCTGCGGAACTCTGAGCTTTGTTGGATAGCAAAGCCAGGTCGTGCAGACTTTGCCCCAACGTTCCGCCGCTATCCGATCGTAGCCGAACTCGCCAGAGTTTGGCGGAACGCGGATTCGTCTAGATTCTGGCAGACGGGGCAAGATTCTCTGGTTTGCAGTCGAGCGAATGCTTTTCTTACGACTCGCCCTAGGGTACGGTTAGCACTCGTAGACGTGCTCACGCTTTTCTAGCTGTACGGCAGCGCCGGCAAGGGTCCCAGCGAGTCATCACCATGTCTGAAGAATCAACCTCCGGTTCCCGTAGCGCGATCTCGATCGAGGCACCGCCGAAGCACATTGCCGGCATACTGCAACGGCTGGGCCCGGGGTTGATCATCGCCGGCTCTATTGTGGGATCAGGTGAGCTCATCGCCACCACGAAGACGGGCGCCGAAACGGGTTTTTTCTTGCTGTGGCTGATCATCATCGGTTGCCTGATCAAGGTCTTTTCGCAGGTTGAGTTCGGACGCTATTCGATTGTGACCGGCAAGACGACGATGGACGGGTTGGCCGAAGTCCCCGGCCCGCGCATACCGGGCCATGGCAATTGGTTGACCTGGTACTGGTTCTTGGTCTTCCTGGCGACGATTGGGCAGGTGGGGGGCATCGTCGGCGGTGTGGGCCAGGCGCTCCAAATCAGCGTCCCGATCACTGAGAGTGGCCGTCAGTTCAACCGGCAGGTCGATGTGGAAACCGAGTATACCGTGGCGATCGGTGAGCTGAGTTTGGCGCAGCGCAAAGCGGATGAGGGCGACGCGGCTGGACAGGCTCGGGTCGCCGAGCTCCGCCCGCAGATTGAGGAGCTCGCGCCGAAGTTCATCGAAGAGCGGTTGGTGGTTGCTCGCGAACAGGCAACACGGCTGCGCCGTGACTCCGCCACCAGCGAGCGGGCTGCACGGGAACTGGAACTCCTGGAAGCTGCGCAAGCCAAAGTTGAAGCGCGCATCCAAGCAAACGGCATGCGACCCGAACTTGTCTTCGACGACGCGACGGAGGACTTGCTGGGTGATCGCAACAAGGCGCTGCGAGCGGCTGTGGGGAACTTCGGCCGCCGCACCAGCCGGGA
The DNA here is from genome assembly GCA_965223305.1 of Pirellulaceae bacterium. Lineage (GTDB taxonomy): Bacteria > Planctomycetota > Planctomycetia > Pirellulales > Pirellulaceae > CBDCWT01. Next base: position 352,440 of record CBDCWT010000084.1, read on the forward strand.
CGACGAGATCTGGGCACTGGTCATAGCGATCATCACGGCAGTCGTACTTGTCGTCGGCCGCTATGGGCTCATCCAGTCCTTTTCAACTGTTCTTGTGGCGTCGTTCACTTTCATCACCGTCGTCAACTTGGTCATGTTGCAGACCAACTCGTACTGGGCCGTATCGACTGAGGACCTGATCTCCGGCCTGACGTTTCGGTTGCCTCCTCCATCACCCGGTGCCACGACAACTGCCAGTGTGGCCACTGCCTTGGCTGCCTTCGGGATCATCGGCGTGGGCGGCAACGAGTTGATTGCGTATCCCTACTGGTGTTTGGAGAAGGGCTACGCCCGGTTCACTGGTCCCCGTGACGATAGCCAGGAATGGGAGGCGCGGGCCCGTGGCTGGATGCATGTAATGCACTGGGACGCCTGGTGTTCGATGGTCGTCTACACCTTTGCCACTTTGGCCTTCTTTCTGCTCGGCGCAGCGATCCTGGGACGAACAGGTCTCAATCCTGCCAACGAAGACATGATACGCACCCTGGGAGTGATGTACGAGCCGGTGTTCGGCGCCGTGGCGAGGTGGGTGTTTTTGTTCGGGGCTTTCGCCGTGCTGTACTCGACATTTTTTGTGGCAACGGCCAGCATGGCGCGCGTCGTTCCGGACGGGTTGCGCGTGATGGGAATCGGGCCCACGGATCAAGCTTCGTATCAGCTTTGGGTGCGCGGTGTCAGCGCGGTTTTTCCGCTTCTCTGCGTGCTGGTTTACTGCCTTTTCAGCCAACCGGCCGCGTTGGTGTTGATCGGCGGCGTGATGCAGGGAATCATGCTACCGATGCTTGCCGGAGCGGCACTCTTCTTCCGCTATCGGCGCACCGACTCGCGGATCACCCCTAAATTGCTGTGGGACATCTTCCTCTGGGTGTCTGCGGCAGGAATGCTCGTCACCGGCCTGTGGACCGTTTGGACGAAGATCGAACCCTGGTTCCTGTAGGCGCAGACCGTCGTCAACCCTCATCCGGCCGTAGAAATGCCAGCAAGTCGGCCAATTCCTGCGCTGTTAGCTCCTGTGCCAGCAACTCCGGCATCAGCGACTTGCGCTGCGGCGCCTGGAATTGGATCTCATCAAGCGGGATCTGGATCTGTTTGTTTTGAGCGTCCTTGAGGATCAACTGCTTATCGTCTTTGCTGACCAACAGGCCCACGTGGACTTTGCCGTCAGCAGTCTCGACCAACAGAGCTAGATAGTCTGGTTCGATGTTCTGTGAGGGATTGAGAATGCCCTGCAAGAGCTGCTTTCTCGGTTGTTTCTTAGCCAATTCCACCAAGTCCGGTCCCAGCTGCTGGCCCACCTCGCCAATACGATGGCAATTGCGGCACTGAACGCCACTGCCTTGTTCGAACAACTCCTTGCCGCGTTGCGGATCGCCCGCCAGCGCTAGAATTTCGCCCGGGTCAATGTTGGCCCCTAGCCGCTTCTTTCGTGCGTCGTGAGGTACGTACGTTTCAAACAGATCGCGAACCTGGATATCTGTGTGTGCTGTTCCTGCCGAGACAACTCGCTGGGCCAGCTCCTCAGGTAGCGCGTTGTCACTTAGCGCGGCGATTAGCATCAACGCTCCACTCGTTGTCTCCAGCAGCTCGCTAACCACAGGTGACGAGGTTTTTTCATTGCCCGCCGCGTTGAGCAACTCGCTGAGCTGCTCCCGTTGTGTTGCGGTGTCACCGTGAGACTCATCGCCGACTTTCGCGATCCAATCGTGGATCAGCTGCAGGCCTGCGTCGTCAACCACCGACGAGCCGATATACGGCATCCTTCCGCGTCCCAGCTTCGCCATCCGATAATAGAGCACGCTGCGGTAGGGATCACCCTGTGCCAGCACCTCAGCGCGGTGAATTCCGAAAGCGCCTTGGGTGGGACGGGCGTCGAGCAGGTGGGTCTTGGCCAGCGGCAAGCTGTAGGGCAGCTCGATGTGAGCGGTTCCGCCTCCACCCCGGCGATGACAGTGCGCACAGTTAACGTGCAGGTACGCCCGCGCGCGTTCTTCAAGGTCCTCAGCAGGATTCGCAGGGTCCGCGATCCGGCTGAACGGACTACGCTGTTGCTTTTGAAACACGCCGATGTGCTTGAGCGTGCGGAGCTGGTTGTCAACCACTCCGCTGTAGTCGAAGTCGCGGTTGAGTTGTGGTGGGGTAAACCCGTAGATCGACCCACCCCGGGTTGTATGGCAGAGCAGGCATTGCGTGCGGCTGGCAAAACTCCATGTCTGCTCGCGCAGCCCGTCCGGTTCAGCTGGGTCGTGAATCGAGATCACCGTCGAGCTGGCAACGTCCTCGGCAAGCAACGCATCGTCCTGCTCCGAATTCCAATGGTAGCTGTAAGCGTGCCATTGATCTCCATCGAAGTGCAGCAGCTGTGTCTCGAGTCGGCGGCGGCTGGACGGATCGCCTGGTACCGTCAACATGGAAATCGTCTTCATCAGGACCGCATCGGCCGGGTATTTCCAGTGTCCCTCGATGAAGCCGATCTGAGCGTTGGTTTGGCCGTAGATTTCCAGTGACGACGTCCCAGGCAACGCGATGAACCGCTCGGCCTCGGCCCCGTCCATCCACGGCGCGGCATTGATCGCATAGGGAATCACACCGTCAGCGACTTCATGGGTCTCGACCGACCGGAAAAGACCGGTCTCGCTAAGCCTCCGAGGAAACGCTGCATTGGCCTCGCTCTCCGAGTTCCGCACCAAGCGGTGGATGGTACCGTCGTAGCCGACGAGGTAGAGTTCCTGTTGTTGGTCAACGCCGAAACATATGATCTGCAAATTGGTGTCGAGCAACTCCTGCGGTTCTGAGGCCGAGTCGCCATTGTGCCTGACTGCCCAAACCTTACCGGTCACATAGTCACCGTAGATGTATGCCCCGGCGAGCTCGTTGAGCCGTTCACCGCGATAGACGAAACCACCGGTCACACTGCGAGCTTCGGTATGGGGATGTTGCACGGTGGGCGGCACAATGGGAGTCGGTCCACGCGTTCGTTCACGATGCACCGGCTGCGGCCCCTCAACCAAACTCCAGCCGTAGTTCTCTCCTCGCTGGACTCGGTATACCAGTTCCCAAAGCTCCCACCCCACATCACCAACCCACAAGTCGCCCGTCACCGAGTCGAAGCTCATCCGCCACGGATTCCGCAATCCGTAGGCCCAGATTTCGCCCCGCGCCCCTTCTAAGTCGACGAACGGGTTGCTGGCAGGAATCGTGTAGGGCCGCGACCCTTCGGCGTGATCGACGTCAATCCGCAGGATTGACGACAGCAGGTTGGAGACATCCTGTCCGGATTTCAACGGGTCGGGCGGAAACGCCGGTCCACCGTCACCCGTCGAAACATACAGATAACCGTCCGGACCGAACTTAAGACATCCTCCGTTGTGTCCCCCGGATAGCCAGGTCAGCAACAGCCGCTCCGAGTCAGCGTCGATCTGTGGTGGGTCAGAAGTGTTGACCAAGAAACGCGAGAGACGCGTCCCGTCGTCAATCTGGTCGCCCGTTGTGTAGCAAATGTAGCAGTAGGGTGTGTTGGGAAAATCCGGATGAAAAGCGAGGCCGAAAACACGATCCGCTCGCTGAGGCGCAGCACCCAGGTCGAGCATCACATCTTTGCGTGGAAAGTCCTGGTCGTTCCTGAACGAGAAGATCTTACCTTTCAGCTCGACGACGAACAGTCGGTCGCTGCGCGGTGCGTCGGTCAACGTGACGGGGTTGGTAAACGAGAGGTTGGAAAAGACACGTTCCGTTCGGTACGGCGGTGGAGGTTCGGGAGAACCTGTAATCCGCGACGTCGTCCAAGGCACACGTCGGTCGATTCCATAGGGTCGGTCGTCCGCCCGCAAGATCGATGACAGGCTGGCCATCGTCACCAACAGTAACAACACTCTACAGTTCATTATTTCGTCCTACATGGGTTGCAAGGCGTGCGGCTAGCCATCACCCGGCGAAAGCAAACGGCTCGACACCTTGAATACCAACGTCGGCGACAAACAACCCGCCCGCATGCGGTTGATCGGCCAGCCGCTCACCTTCGATGCCTCGGCGCGCAGTTGTGATGAACAGACGGTCGAGGTTCGTTCCTCCGAAGGCACACGCCGAGACTTGTTCGCTCGGCACCGGGATCTTACCTCGCAGCTCTCCCTTGCGCGGATCGAAGCAGATCACGCCCCAGCCACCCCACAAGGCGACCCACAACCGATCGTCGCTGTCGATTGCCATGCCGTCCGGATAGCCCATCCCGTCGGGAAGCTCGAGGGCAACTCGGCGGTTGTCAATGCGACCGGTCTCATCGTCATAGTCGAAGGCGTCGATTCTTCGCGTCGGGCTGTCGATGTAATACATCGTCCGGCGATCGGAGGTCCAGACAATCCCATTCGAGACACCGATCCCCGCTACGTGCTTGGTCACACTGTGGTCGGCGTGGAGGCAATACAAAGAGCCTTTCGTCATATCGTGCTCGGCAATCTCCATCGTGCCTGCCCAGAATCGGCCGCGCGGATCACACTTGCCGTCGTTGAAACGGTTTTCGCTGCGATCGGCCTCCGGGTCGACCATGGGCTGTTGGTTACCAGATTCCGGATCGACTGCGATAAAGCCGTGCTCGGCGGCCACCATCAGGCCGCCGCTTTGCCGCGGCACCACTGCGCCGACTCGTTGTCCGAGGTCAGTCGTCGTGTTCGAGCCATTCGTAGTGTCGTAACGATGTAGTGCGCCTCGTTCGACATCAATCCACCACAACACGTTGCTACGTGAATCCCAAATCGGTCCCTCACCAACAACCGCCCGCGCATCGACAAGAAGTTCCACGGGTTGAACCGAGAGGTCATGCATCGTAGTGGGTACCTATGAACCTTAGCAGTGAAATGGGGGCGTTGTTCAGCGGTCGCCGCCTGAGAGTACGAGCCGGTGAGGTCGACTGCGCTGCTCGATCTGTTCCGGCGACTCGAAGGGTGTGTACATCGCGCGCATCACCATCTGGTAGCGCTGGCCCACCTGGTAGTCCTCGATCAGGAATTGGAAGTCCCAGGCAGGATTGCCTCGCCCCCCGCCGGACGGCGACTGAGAGAAGCGGACCTGGTCATGAGGCCGAAACATCTGGACCAACGCCATCCCATGGCTGACGCCGAAGTACCAGTTTTCAGAGTAGCGGTAGTTCGAGCGGTTGAAAACAAGCGTCAATGGAAAGTCGTCGGCGTGAGCCAACTGCCGGTTGTCAGTAGTCGCGAGATGTGTGGACAACACCCCGTGCTCGGGAGTTACACCTCGAACCCAGTCCGTACCTTCCGAACCGCGAGTGCCCTTGAAGTGGATGTCCAGAGAGGCTGGCTGATGAATATAGCTGGCCCAAAACAGTCCAATGTAATTGTGGTGGAACGCCCGCCGCCGTGGAATGCACTCGATCGTCAATTCGACTGTCCCGTCCTCTAGCAATTGGTACCGCTGACAACTCTCCAAGCCGAAATGCGGGCTGGGGGCCTGATACAACTCGACGGTGTGTTCATCGATGACACGCAGTTCCATCGGCGCATGGCGCGGTTCAAACAGCACACTGCGCTCTTGCACAGTGCCATCATGGATGTGTTCGAAGTTCAGCCCTGCGTAGGCGGGTACGAACAGATTGTCGGTCCGCCGCCGGTGAGTCAGAGAGGCCAGCCCACTGTAACCTGCCCGGTGTCCCGGCAGGATCTCGTCGTCGACAGCACGATTGTCCACCACCACGGCTGTAACATCGCCGCGCCGCAGCACAACGTAAGGTTTCTCGGCGACATGAAACGCGACGGTTGAATTCTCCAAAGTCGTAGCAGGCATTTGACCGGCAGCGGGAATTGTCACCGCGGCGATCGCCGAAATGAAGAGGCACCGCATCGGTGTCATAGTTCGTTCCTTGCATACTGAAGTAGGGACACTCCATGTCCGGTTCTGTGAGGCTTACCCACAGGATTTCCTTCACCCCTGGCCTCTTCGGCAGAGCGGGAGAGGGAAAATATCGTGCCGCTGCGCGACGTGCCTTTGCAGTTCTCCGACCAAACCTAGGATATCACCCGCTCGGCCGCTATGCGAGCACGGACGATTCACACTCACTGCAACATCCGTTTAAGGCGCTCGGGAGGGCGAGGCTCCTGCCGAGCCGTTGTCCTGCGTATCGTTTTCGTGTTTACTCTGCTTCTGGCGGACGGCACACGGAGTGTGCCTGCTACAGTTACGGTGGGAACCGTGGGCTAACGCCGGCTAACGCCCAGCGGCTGATCTTGTATCGCGGGCCATCCTGTTGATCCTGTAAATCCTGTCGAAAAAAAGAGGACAGGATCGACAAGATGAACAAGGATTAAGGAAGTCTATGGCGGAATTCCCGTCACACTCACTGCAACATCCGTTTAAGACGCTCGGGAGGGCGAGGCTCCTGCCGAGCCGTTGTCCTGCGTATCGTTTTCGTGTTTATTCTGCTTCTGGCGGACGGCACACGGAGTGTGCCTGCTACAGTTACGGTGGGAACCGTGGGCTAACGCCCGGCGGCTGATCTTGTATCGCGGGCCATCCTGTTGATCCTGTCGAAAAAAGAGGACAGGATCGACAAGATGAACAGGATTAAGGAAGTCTATGGCAGAATGCCCGTCACACTCACTGCAACATCCGTTTAAGACGCTCGGGAGGGCGAGGCTCCTGCCGAGCCGTTGTCCTGCGTATCGTTTTCGTGTTTACTCTGCTTCTGGCGGACGGCACACGGAGTGTGCCTGCTACAGTTACGGTGGGAACCGTGGGCTAACGCCCAGCGGCTGATTTTGTATCGCGGGCCATCCTGTTGATCCTGTAAATCCTGTCGAAAAAAAGAGGACAGGATCGACAAGATGAACAGGATTAAGGAAGTCTATTGCGGAATGCCCGTCACACTCACTGCAACATCCGTTTAAGACGCTCGGGAGGGCGAGGCTCCTGCCGAGCCGTTGTCCTGCGTATCGTTTTCGTGTTTATTCTGCTTCTGGCGGACGGCACACGGAGTGTGCCTGCTACAGTTACAGCGGCTGATTGCCGAATCATGGTCACCGGGCATCCTGCGGCAGCATTAACTGGAGGCAAACTCTTTTATCTCCGGGAGCAGTTCCTGAATTGCGGCCACCAGATCGCCAAACAGCTCACTAGCGCCAGCCACGCTTGACTCGCGACCCAGGTCTTCGAGCTGCGCTGCGTGCGCCACAGCTTGGGTTTCGCCAAAGTAACGAAGGCAACCCTTCAGCCCATGCGCGTGCACTTGCAGGTTCTCAGCATCGCCGCTTTCGATGGACTGTTCAATCTGTTCCAGTAGGCGTTGATGCTCGTCCAGAAAAATCTCGGACAACTCGACGAGCAGTTGGCGTCGTCCCTCGACGAGCTCCAAGGCCGTGGTCCAGTCGATCCGATTCTGCAGGGGTTCAGATGCACGCACATGTTGAGCGACAGCGGTCGACAAACTGGCCGGGTGCAACGGCCGGGCCAGGTATCCGTCAACGCCCGTCGTCCGGTCGCGCGGCGGCCCGTCGCTAGCAGTCAGCACCAAGATGGGAACGTGCCCGCCCGCCGCTGCCTCCCGACTGCGCATCGCGCTCGCCGTCGCCGATCCGTCCATACCCGGGAGCTGTGCATCGAGCAGTACGAGATCAAACTGTGAGTTGTGGAAGTGCTCGATCGCCTCCTGCCCGCTGGACACGGAGACAACCGTGAACCCTTGCTTTTCGAGCAACGCTGCTGCCAATCGTCGGTTGAAGGGGCTGCCCTCGGCGAGTAGAGCTTGCAATGACTGGTTCCTCCGGCTGGAGAGAGCGCTTTGCGTCGGGATTGTACCGTGCGCCCGGGTCTGAGGCAATTTTCTTGGTCCCTTAAAAAAGGTTGGCGGCGCACTCCGTGTGTTGGAAACCGTCCGGCTGATCTTCAAGTGGCCGCCGGCCCACTTTGGTGCCTGCGAACTTCTAACCGTCGTGCAGCTTTTACGCTTCATGATTAAACAAGCCAGCGGACATCCACCCACCCTCCCGCTCGGAGGCTGTGCAGCTTCTGCATTTCATGAAATCCACCAAACTCTGGCGAGTTCGGCTACGCTGCAAATCAGCCGCTGGGCGTTAGCCCACGGTTCCCCAGCGAAACCGACGCGTGGCGTCCGGGGGCGGCTCCCCCTCTCCGGCCCTTCGGGCCGACTCTCCCCAAAGGGGAGAGTGAAGAAATCCTTAACGGCGTTGCGTGAGGGGGGCGCCGGCGAGCTCTCCGCACGCCAAAGTTTGTATAATTGGCGAGAGTGGGTCGGTCGGCCCAGAGTTCGGTGAAGGGCTTCGTACGAGAGGTCTTTCAGTTTGTCGTGGCAAGCACGGGCGTCGCCATGAAGCGGCCGTTAAAGAGGGCAGCAGGGATATGACGCTACGGCTACTCCTTGCAGACAATCACGAAGTGGTCCGGGCCGGGCTGCGGACTTGGTTCCAGGCCACAGAGATCGAAATTGTAGGCGAGGCAGCCTCTCGCAGCGAAGCGGTCCGTTTATCTCTGACTCGTCGCTGGGAGGTGGCGCTGGTCGATGTCGATATGCCCGACGGTGACGGCTTGGTGATCGCAGAACGCCTCCGGCAAATCCAACCGGACTCTCCGGTTGTGTTTTACGCCGATCGCGACACGTCGCGACTGGCTATACGGTCCTCGGCCTTGGGAATCGCAGCAACAGTACTCAAGAGCTCACCTCGAGAGACCTTGTTGACAGCACTGCGGGCGGCGGCCACCTTCAAACCAAGTCGCCCGCGCAAGTTGAATTTGAAACCTGTCCGCGGCAGTCTGCAATTCGAACTGCTCCTGACTGAACGTGAAAACGAAGTTCTCGAGCAGTTGGCGCTCGGAGCCACCAATAGGGAGATTGCGGACACCTTGGGAATCAGCTATGAGACCGTCAAAGAACACGTTCAGCACATCTTGCAGAAGCTAGGAGTTGTTGACCGAACGCAAGCCGCCGTGTGGGCTGTGCGCCAGAGTCTGATCTAGTTACAAAGACAACATGCCGCGCTCAACAGACATCACTCTGCGAGAGGTGCGAACCTCTCGGCAGCAGATCGGTTACCGTGCCCCAATCAAATTCGGTGGCAGGGTTGTTGTCGATGTTGTCTTGTTCAATGTCAGCGTTGATGTCGAAACGCAGGACGGACGCCGGGGGACCGGCTTTGGTTCGATGCCGATGGGCAACGTGTGGGCGTGGCCGAGCCAGACGGTCGACGCCGACCAGACGCTCAGGGCAATGATCGAGTTGGCCGAAAGACTGGCGACAGGAGCGGGTCAAGCTCGTTGCGTCGGCCATCCACTCGAGATCACAACACAGCTGTCACATGACTATGCCTCGGCGGTGGAAGCAGTCGTGCGGCAGCTGGAACTTGCCGAGTCGATGCCGCGCCTGGCTCAGCTAGTCGCCGTCAGTCCGCTCGAGGCAGCCATTTACGATGCCTACGGCAGAGCCCTCGGTGCCAACGTCTACAGTTTGCTTGGTGAGGAGTATGTATCCGGTGATTTGAGCGGCTACTTGACCGGCGAGTTCAGTGGCGAGTATTTGGACAGGTACACGTCCCGCCAGCCTAAAGCTGCCATGCCGCTCTACCACCTCGTGGGGGCATTGGATCCGCTGTCGGTGGACGACATCGAATCGCCGATCGACGACGGCCTGCCGGAGACGCTTGCGCAGTGGGTGAAAGCGGACGGCTTGACGCATCTTAAGATCAAGCTCGCCGGTGACGACATGAGGTGGGATGTCGAGCGAGTCGTGGCTGTGGAACGGGTCACCGCCGGCGCTCAGGCGGAGCGTGGTTGCGACACCTGGTACTACTCGCTCGACTTCAACGAGAAGTGTGCCGACGTGCAGTACGTTCTCGACTTCCTGGGCCAGGTTGAAGAACGATCACCGCAAGCGCTGCGGCGCGTCCAGTACATCGAACAGCCGACGCATCGGGATCTGCGGTCGAACCCGGAAAACCGCATGCACGAGGCCGCAAGAATCAAACCCGTGGTCATTGACGAGTCGCTTGTCGATTTCGAGAGCCTGTTGCTGGCGCGGGAACAAGGCTATTCCGGGGTCGCCTTGAAAGCGTGCAAGGGTCACAGCGAAGCTTTGCTGATGGGCGCCGCTGCACAAAAATACGACCTGTTTCTGTGCGTGCAGGATTTGACCTGCATCGGCGCCTCGTTTCTGCATTCCGCGAGTCTAGCGGCGCGAATACCGACGGTGGCGGCGATCGAAGGCAACGGCCGCCAATACTGCCCGGCGGGAAACAGCGGCTGGGACCAGAAGTTCCCTGGTATGTTTGATATCTCTAACGGCGCCGTACAAACCGCCGAGCTGGACGGCGTCGGCTTGGGCGGCTGGTCCGCAGATTGACCGGCGGATCGGCCCGAGCTGTCCTGGTGAAGAGCGTCGAGACTGGGGTTCGGCTTTCTGTTGCGCACCGCGATCGGTCGGTTGCGCTCCTGTGATTTGGCGGACGGCTCACGGAGTGAGCCTGCTACTTTGAAGCTGCCTACGTGTTGGGAGGGCGAGGCTCCTGCCGAGCCGAGGTGTATCGGAGCGCTGGTCACAGTGGAAACCGTGGGCTAACGCCCAGCGGCTGATTTTGCCATGGCAGAATGCCCGTCACACTCACTGCAACATCCGTTTAAGGCGCTCGGGAGGGCGAGGCTCCTGCCGAGCCGAAGGGCCCACCAAGAACCGGCCGCAATCGCGGCTCGGCCGATGTCGGCGAGACAGCCGGTCGGGTTCATGCTCCTTTTTCAAAGAACAGTCGTTTACCGGTTGCATTGGCGGCGGTCCGGGTACGACAATAGTCCTGCGTTGTCATGCCCGTTCACCCTTCTGCGCCGGGGGAAATTCGATGCTGCGATGTTCAACTTGGTTGCTGTTGTTCTTTGTCTCACTGCCGCTCGCTGCCGCCGACTGGCCGACATACTTGAACGGCAACGGCCGAGTTGGCGCGACGCAGGAGCTTCTATCCAGCGACCTGCAGTTGAAGTGGATCTACCGCGCGCCGGAACACCTGCAGATGGCCCTGCCTGGTCCGCGGGAAGAGCGAATCGAAGGGCACGCGATGCGGCATCGGGTGGCCTTCGACCAGGCACTGCACGTGGCGGCCGTGGATGATCGCGTCTACTTCGGCTCATCGGTCGATCACCAGCTGTACTGCCTTGATGCTCGCTCTGGCAAACCACTTTGGTCCTTCTTCACCGATGGGGCGATCCGTTTGGCTCCGACCGTCTGGCAAGGCAAGGTCTATTTTGGTTCAGACGACGGGTTTGTTTACTGCTTGACGGCCGATAGTGGAGCGGTTGCCTGGAAGCATCGGGCCGGACCCCGCGAAGACCGTCTGCTGGCGCGGGGCCAACTGACTTCGCGTTGGCCGGTTCGCACGGGCGTCTTGATCGACGAGGGAGTTGCCTACTTCGGAGCTGGCGTCTTTCCGCACGAAACCGTTTACTTAGTTGCGCTCGACGCCGACACCGGCGAGGTCATCTGGAAGAACGATCATATCAGCCAAGAAGACGCGGGCCGCAACCCGCTTTCGCCGCAAGGGTATCTGCTGGCCTCGGAGGACATGCTGTTCGTTCCGTCGGGACGTTCGCTTCCTGCGGCATTTGACAAGCGGACTGGCGAGGAGGTGCACCACAAGTCGTACAGCTGGCGCTCAACGGCCGGCGGCGTGGTTGGTGGATACAAGGCGGTCTTGGCCGATGGACAGATTTATGCCTCCGGACCACACCACTTCCTGGCATTGGATCAAAAGACAGGTGCGGTCGGTTTTGCCTGGTTGACCGGCCGGCAGCTGACCATTTCCGGCGAGCAGGGGTTCGTGGCCACCGGCGAGAGGATTGTCGCCATCGACCGACTCGCGCACGCCAAGGCGACGACGACGCGCCAAGAGGCCAACCTTGAGCTGCAGGCGTTGCGACGTAAACGGCGTGAGATGGACGCAGAAGAATATCAACAAAAGTCGGGTGAGCTGAGTCGCCGCATCGACGAGCTTTCCGAAGTCGGCACTCTCTGGTCTGTCGACACGACCGCCGATGCTTCATTGATTCTGGCGGGTAAGTTGGCGATCGCTGGCGGAGACGGTGAAGTGGCCGCCTACCGGATGGACAACGGGCAGCAAGTATGGTCCGCAGCAGTCGATGGAAAGGCCAGCGGTCTGGCCGCGGCCAATGGCCAGCTATTGGTGAGTACCGAGAGCGGGACAATTTACGCATTCGGTGCTTCTGATCCGAGTACCGCTGAACCGATCGAGGTTGTGGACGAGTACCTGAAACCGGTCGCCGATCCCTTCGCTCACGATGAACTGTCCGAGATGTACGCCGCGGCAGCCCAGCAGATGGTCGATCGGTCTGGTGTTCGACGCGGCTTTTGTTTGGTGATCGGCGGAGAGCGGGGACGTTTGGCTTTTGAGTTGGCCCGTCAAACCGAGCTGGAGATCTATGCAGTCGAGGCAGATGCCGAAAAGGTGGCCGATGCACGTGCTGCCTTGAACCGGGCGGGTATTTACGGTTCACGCGTGACGATGATTCACGCGGATCCTTCCGAAGTGCCGCTGGCGCACTACTTCGCCAACCTCGTGGTTTCAGATACGTTGCTGCTGACAGGCGAGGTGCCTGGCCGGCCGTCGGAGTGGGCGTTGCGCGTCAAGCCGTGCGGCGGGGTTGTCTGCTTGGGCGCCCCAGCTTCGGCACCGGCACGCCTTCAGGGGATGGCCGATGAACAGTTGAGAGAATGGGCTGCTCGACTGGCCGCAGCTCCCGCTGCTGAGCTACACGAGGGCTATGCGGTGGCGGTGCGAGGTAAGTTGCCGGGAGCCGGAGATTGGTCACACCAGTATGGCAACGTGGCCAATACTTCGATGAGCAACGACTATCTCGTGAAGGGTGGAATGAGCGTTCTGTGGTACGGGGACCCGGGACCGGCGCCGATGGTGAACCGGCACGAAGCCGCTGTGGCACCCTTATCGACCAACGGGCGGATGTTCATTCAAGGCATCGATCGGATCCTCTGCTACGACGCCTATAACGGCCTCTTTCTCTGGGACTATTTGAACCCCGGAGCCAAGCGAACGGGCGTTTTCAACAACGAAGAGTGCAGCAACCTCGCCGCCAGCGACGACGCGCTGTTTGTCGCAGTTGACGATACGTGCACCCAGCTCGACGCCGCCACAGGCAACACTCAAGCTGTCTATCGTGTGCCGAAATCGACGGATGGGATCCCCCGCGTTTGGGGATATGTCGGTTACTACAACGGCATGTTGATCGGTACAAGCACGATTCGCAAGGACTTGGAGCAGTCGCTGCGCCGCAGAGGTCACACAGTGGCGAACACAACCGACGCATTGTTTGCCATCGACGTCAAGACGGGTGAGCAAAAGTGGCTCTATCGAGGTCGGAACATCCTGCATGTGACGATCGCGGTCGGCGACGACCACGTCTATTTCATTGACAGCTCGATTTCACAGCAACAGCGTGACGCCTTGTTGCGGGAAGACAAGACGGAACTGAAGAAGCTAGGCCCCCAGGAAGCGCAGGAGAAGGAAGCGGAACTCAAGAAGCAAGACATTCGGCTGGCCGTGGCCCTTCGCGCGGATGACGGTCAGGCGGTGTGGTCGAAGCCTGTCGACGTGACCGATTGCAGTTACGTCGGCATCGGTGGAGGACAACTAACGTTAATGTACCACGCCGGACACGTCGTGATTTGCGGCGCCAACGCGAACGGGCACTATTGGCGACAGTTCCTCTCAGGTCAGTTCAGCAAGCGGCGGCTGGTTGTGCTCGAGGCTGCCAGTGGCAAGAAGCTATGGTCTAAGGATGCAAACTACCGACACCGCCCGATCGTGTTGGAAAACGAGATTCTCGCCGAACCCTGGTCGTTCGATTTGGCAACGGGTGAGGAAAAAACGCGTGAACACCCGCTGACCGGTGCTGAGTCCAAATGGCAGTTCAGCCGTCCCGGTCACCATTGCGGTATGATCACCGCGACTCCCAATACGCTTTTCTTCAGGAGTGGCTATACCGGATACTACGACCTCTACTCCGACAGTGGTGTGAGTCATTTTGCGGGCCAGCGAATGGGCTGCTGGGTCAACGCAATTCCCGGCAACGGGCTGCTGATGATTCCCGAAGCTAGTGCAGGTTGCGTTTGCCAGTTCTCGATCGCGGCAACGGTTGTGATGGAACCGCGACCGGAACGGGACAGCTGGAAAATCGTCAGCCTGGGGGGGACCGCCACGCCTGTGGAACACATGGCCATCAACCTCGGGGCGCCCGGCGACCGGCGCGACGGCTTCGGGACACTGTGGCTCGCTTATCCGCGGCCCAGAACGGTCGGACGGCTGGAGTATGACTTCGATATCGAGGCGCAGCTCTCGGACGGAGGTGACTACTACAGTTACAACTCCGAATCCGTTCAAGTGGGCGACGCGACCACACCCTGGCTGTTAACTTCCGGCGCACAGGGGATGGCCCGCTGCCGTTTGCCATTGTTGTCCGATGAGGATTCACCTCGCACCTATACGGTGAAGCTGTATTTTGCCGAGTTCGAGGATTGCCGTCCTGGCGACTCGGTACTGGACGTTCGCTTGCAGGGTAAGCAAGTTGCGCGCAATGTGGACGTCGTAGCGGATGCCGGCGGCAGCGCTCGAGGGCTTGTCCGGCAGTTCAAGGGAGTCGAAGTCAGCAAGGACCTGGTCGTAGAGATCGACTCTCGTGGTGAAACGCTGGCCCGCTTAGCAGCGATCGAGGTTGTGCGGGAGTAGTGGCTGACGCGGTGAAGCACGGAGTACGATTTTCGGTCGGCCCGGCCGGAAGATGCTTCTCTTGCGGCGTGGGCCATGACCTCCTTGAACTTCGCTGAAATGCAGGAACTGGTGTGCCCTCTCGCGGTGAAGTTAGGCGATGCAAAACAACAAGTTGCCGACTTCTGTTCGCTTTCCCCTGGCTCGTCCGGCGAGAATAGTCGGTGAAGAGGGCAGGG
This sequence comes from Pirellulaceae bacterium, assembly GCA_965223305.1. Lineage (GTDB taxonomy): Bacteria > Planctomycetota > Planctomycetia > Pirellulales > Pirellulaceae > CBDCWT01. The sequence goes on from CBDCWT010000084.1 coordinate 367,453, forward strand.
CGAGAGGGACGAATACTGGCGACCTGTTGTTGGGTGACTCCTTGGCGCCGTTACAGCTGCGGGGCGTCAGGATCGACTTCCCAGTTGTTCAAGCGGCGTTATCGGGCTACAGCGATTGGCCGATGCGGCTGCTCGCGCGGAGGCATGGCGCGGGTTACGCGGTCTGCGAAGTGATGCTTGACCAGTTCTTGGTGGCGGTGCGGCGGCGAGCCAAGACGAAGCACTTCCTGTATCTGGATGATGAAGAACGTCCGGTCGGGGGGCAGCTGATGGGCGCCGAGCCGGAGCAATTTGCCGCGGGTGCCAAGAAACTCGTCGAAGCCGGCTTCGATTGCATCGATATCAATTTTGGTTGCCCAGTCAAGAAAGTTCTGGGGCGCTGTCGCGGCGGCTTTCATCTTGGGCAGCCGGATGTGGCCTTGCAGATTATCGAGAGGACTCGGGCCGTCGTACCAGACGAGACGCCCGTGACGGTCAAGATGCGGCGTGGGATCGACGACTCGCAATCCAGCCGCGACTGTTTCTTCCGCATCGCAGCTGGCGCTTATCGGCTTGGAGTGGACGCGATCACGGTGCACGGGCGAACGGTCGAGCAACGGTATGTCGGCCCCAGCAACTGGGATTTCTTGGCGGAGGTGAAGCAGTTCGCAGGAGACCGGATTGTGTTGGGCAGTGGAGATTTATTCACTGCCGCATCGTGTTTGGAAATGATGGCTCGCACGGGCGTCGATGGCGTCACTGTGGCGCGGGGGAGCGATTGGGAATCCCTGGATTTTCGCGCAGGCCAGGGCACTTGCAGCCGGCCAGCCGCTTCCCTTGCCGCCGAGTTTGCACGAACAACGCGAAGTGATGTGCGAGCACTATACACTTGCCGAGCAGCTGTATGACCCGAAGCGTTGCGGGCAGCTGATGCGCAAGTTTGGCATCAAATACTCGCGGCTCCATCCTCAGCACTCTGAAGTGCGCAGCGAGTTTGCCCAGATCCACTGCCGGCAAGACTGGCAGGCGGTGCTTGACAAGTGGTACCGGGAAGACCTACCTGGCCAATACCCTACCGTGGATGAATAACAGGAATCTCCGATGAAGCGTTTGTATGTTGCTACCATCGTCATCGCGGTCTCGTTCACTGTTCCCTGCACCGCTGACGACTTCGACGGACGTACGGCACGGCACCGAAACCAGGAAATTGCCGCTCGCGCGAATCCAGAAGAACGCGCAGCCGTGTTAGCCGTCACCGAATGGGGTGCTAACGTCATTGTGTCGGAGGACGGATTCGTCGAAGCCGTCCAGCTGGAAGGGTGTATTTTTCCCGATGACGTACTTGGTGTTTTGCGCGAACTTCCACGGCTGAAGCAGCTGAAAATAGGGCACTCAAAGGTCACGGATGATGGGTTAAGGCACTTAAGGAACTTGCCAAGTCTGGAAAGTGTCACATTGACTCAAACGAACATTTCAGACAAAGGACTCGTGCACTTCGAATTCGTGCCGAATCTGAAATCGCTGTCACTACATATGTCGCTGGTGACGAGTGCTGGAATGAAATCGCTAGCAGGACTAAAACAGCTCGAGCAGCTCGATGTCGAGAACACGCAGGTCGGCGACGAGGGTTTGGCTCACCTCGTCGGGCTGAGCCGACTTAAGAAGTTGTTGGTGTCACGGACAAGAGTCACGGACGCCGGGCTGCGGCATCTAGCGCAATTGACCGCACTGACCGAGTTAGGGCTTTATCACAACGACATTTCTGATGCTGGGCTCGTTCATCTACAGGGCCTGACGAACTTGCGGGAGCTTGACATTGAAGGTACGGCCGTGACCGACGCCGGCCTGCCGTCGCTTAGTGGCATGTCGCGTTTGGAGACGCTGAATCTGCGCTACACCAATGTATCGACCCAGGGGCTGAAGCAGCTGCGTGGACTCAAGAGCCTGCGACGTCTTTGGACAAACGCGTCGGATTTCGCCACACGGCCGGTGCAAAAGCAATGGCAAGCGTGGTTGGCGAGCGCTTACGGTGACGATATTTATATCTACGAGCTGGGGAGTTTCCGGTTGCTCAAGCGGCTCGTTGTGGGGCCGAATCCCCACGGCTTGTCGGTGACTGCCGACGGTCGCACGGTGCACGTAGCAGTGGAGCGTTTTGATGACCCTCGCGGCGAGTTGGTTTGGGTCGACACAACAACCTTCGAGATTCAGGATCGGATCGAAGTTGGCCCTCAGCCACAAGAGCATGAATGCACGCCAGACGGTAAGTGGATCTACGTCCCTTGTGGAGACGGCCAATACTGGGTCGTGGATGGTATAGCTCGGAGAGTCGTGAAGAAGATTGTGACAGGTGGCCGCCCCCACAACACGGTGGTTTCGCCGGACGGTCAACGCATGTATCTCTCGCCGATGGGGTATCCGCATGCCGTGACGATCGTAGATGTCAACGATGGCCACAAGGTCATCGGCGAGCTTCCGTTCGGCGACGTCACTCGACCGCCAGCGATCACCGACGACGAAGGCAGGTTCTTCGAGAACATCGACAACATGCTGGGCTTTCAGGTGGCGGATATTGCTGCGCGCAAGGTGGTCAAGAGCGTTCGCCACTCCATTCCGAGAGCAAGGCAGGGTGAATGGAGTCGCAGCCACGGGCTGGGAGTTCGGCCCGATCAGCAAGAGATTTGGTCGTGCAATGTCGAGCACCACATGGTGCATGTGCACGAGCTAGCGAGTGGTGACTATGAAGAGATTGCGGCGATCAATTTTCCGGGACGAGTCTACTGGCTTTCGTTCTCGCCCGACAGCAAGTACTGCTTTGTCAGCATTCGCAGCAAACGGCAGGTTGCCGTGGTGGACTGCGATTCGAAGAGGATCATCACGATGTTGGATGCCGGCCGCGCGGTGAAGCGAACCGAAGTGGTCGGGGTGCCGCTAGGCGATCTCCGCTGAGCCTAAGGAGGCACGAGGGCAGGGTGAGGGGCATCGCCGTCAAAGACCGTTGCCCCACGTTCAACCGCGATCCAATCGTAGCCGAATTCGCCAGAATTTGGTGGACCCGCGATCCGATGGTAGCCGAACTCGCCAGAGTTTGGTGGACTGCCGCGATCTGATGGTAGCCCGAACTCGCCAGAGTTTGGTGGACTGCCGCGATCTGATGGTAGCCCGAACTCGCTAGAGTTTGGTGGACTGCCGCGATCTGATGGTAGCCGAACTCGCCAGAGTTTGGTGGACTGCAATTCGTCCAAATTCTGCCGAATTCGGCTACAAGAATCATCTCCGCGGTACGGCGGACACGAGCGCATTGGCCGCGAACTGAGATCCGATGGCACCAAAGAGGAACAGCGGCAACAACGTCGTGCCAAACCCGAACAGCAACTCCGCTGTCTTTTGTTCTGCAAAAGTTGCTAACACGATCAGCAGCGCACTGGCGAAACCCACACCGGCCAACGCCAAGGTAATCAACAGCATCGTCGTACGCGGCCATCCGCGCGCACAGTTGTGGATGGCAGAGAGCGGCGGTATCAACAAACCGCACACCAACGCAAAAATGGCACCGCCGCCCAGCTGAAAGCCAAACTCGGCAATCAACGAGGCAATTACCCCCAACACACACGCTCCCACCCAGTTCGAGGTCACAATTTGTTCGCGAGAGAGCGCCAAGCGGCCGAAGCGATTCAGTCTCAAGAGCAAATTAAACAGTGGGCTGGCGACCCAAGTCATGATGGCAAACACGACATAGACGACCAGCAGCGGCATGATCCACGGAGCCAGCTCCGGATTGCGCCTGGCTAGCGACCTTAGGAACTGGAAACCGAAGTAACCACCCAGCAGCACCCCCCACCTGGCCCGGCCGCCCAACTTCATCATCCACAGGAAGTACCCCAGCATGATCCGGTAGATAAAGTAGCGGGCCTTGAGTGCTTCGACGATGCCCTGCCGCGCCCAATCCAAACTAGGGTCGATCCGCAACGCTTCGCGAAAGTGCTCCATTGCTTTTTCGTGCTGGCCCAGCTCGATCAGCGTCCAGCCCTGATTGGCGTGGGTCAGCGCGTCCTCGGGTTGCCGGGCAAGGGCCGCCTGCATGGCATCCCCCGCTTCCGTCTTACGGCCCAACTTGACCAACGCCATCGCTCGGAGGTTCGTGCACGGATCGTTCTCCGGGTCCAACTGCAGACCCTGCTCGGCGGCCTCCAACGCTGCTGGCCAGCGCCGCTGTGCGAAGTGGATCTGAGCCAACTGTGCGAAGTTGCTCGCATCGTCGGGGTCGAGTCGAATCGCTTCTAAAATCGCCTCGTTGGCTTCCTGATAACGATTCCGATCAGACATCACACGCGACAGCACATAATGCGGGAACGGTTCGTCAGGTGCCAGGTGGACTGCCTGATGCACCTCTTCAGTTGCTTCCTCAAAGGCCTCGCGCTCCGACAGGCAGAGCGCCAGGAGTGCATGGGCCTGGGCGCCGTCAGGCTGCTGAGCTAGTGACTGTCGCAGTTCCTGCTCCGCCAGCTCGAAGCGAGATTGACTCAGCAAGATCCAAGCGCGTTCAAGATGTGGGTTGGCCATCGGGGAGGTTGAGTCTATGGGCGCTTGGCAGACGGCGAGGTGACAGGGGTCACAGCTTGAGGTACTTCAAGACGTCGTCGTAAACACCGCCTTGGTTGGAGTAGAGCGCGTAGTTGCGGGCCGTGGAAAACCACTCTCGGGTGGTCGGCTTCAGCGTCTTGACGGCGGCTGCCAGATCCTTCGAGCTGAGCGGCTGAGGAACTCCCGCTTTCATCGCTTCCCGCAGCTTCGCCTCCACGGCGATGTCGACGATCGCTTTGAGGTCGGCACCCGAAAAATTGTCCGTCTTTTTCGCCAGCTGGTCGAAGTCGATGGTGTCCACAGGTTTTTCACGGCAGAGCAGCTGCAGGATCTCGCCCCGCGCCGCCCGATCCGGCGGAGGCACGAACAGCACCCGGTCAAAGCGGCCGGGGCGGCGAAAGGCCGGATCCACGTGCCAGGGCGCATTTGTCGCCGCCAGTATCAGCAGGCCGTCGTTGGAACTCTCTGCTCCGTCCATCTCGGATAAAAACTGATTGACCAACTGCCGAGCACTTCCCCCCGCCATATCACTGCGTCGACCGCCCAACGCGTCGACTTCGTCGAAGAACAGCACACACGGCTTGTTGTAGCGAGCCTGCTGGAACAGCTCATGCAAGTTCCGTTCGCTGTTGCCAATCCACATCTCCAGGATGTCGTTGATACCCACCGACATGAAGCCGGCGTTGATTTCGCCGGCCGTGGCCCGTGCTAGGTAGGTTTTTCCACAACCGGGTGGGCCATACATCAGGATACCCCCACCGATTTCTTTGCCGTACATCTTATACATTTCCGCATGCTGCAGCGGATAGATGATCTTCAGGCGTATTTCCTCCTTCAGCTCGTCCATGCCGCCGACGTCATCGAACTTAATCTGCGGCCGTTCGATTTCCGCCTGAAACTCCGCGCTGTGCTCACCGTCTGCTTCGCGAACTCGACCTTCGAAGATATCTCCGGCCTCCGCCTCAGGGACAACTCCCAAACGTTCGGTGAGCTCCCGGTCTTCAACTTCCGGATCGAGCTCCAGCCCTAGTTTGTACTGCGCGACTGCGTCCGCGACTTTGCCATCTTTCAGCAACAACCGCGCGTAGAGCACATAGGCTTCGGCCGGGGGTTGCCGCTTGCCGACGACGTCTTCGATGATGACCAGTGCCTGGCTCGTCTTGTCCTGCTTGTAGTAGCATTCGGCCAAACCTAGCTTGATTTCCTGATTCTCCGGAGCCGCCGCCAACGCCTGCCGATATTCGGACTCGGCCTCCTCGAGCCGCCCGATCCCGACCAGTGATTTGGCCAGGTGAAGCCGCAGCGGGATGTTGTCAGGCGACACTTGGAGCGCCTGCCGTAGAGCCTCGATCGCCTCATCACCGTATGTCATAGCTGAATCTGTCCTGTCCACTTGCTGGGCTGAGTTGCCAACTCAATAAGGAGGATTATACGCCGGCGCTGCGACGTGCCGCCATTGTAGCAGCTCATAGTAGCACGCACGCTCCGCGTGCCGTCCGCTTTTTGTGGCTTGAGGTTACGGCACACGGAGTGTGCCTACTACCTTGAAGGACTTTGCCATCACAATCGGCACAACCAGAACAGGCAGCATCCGCCTTCTGGCTCATGCTTGCTCGTCAAATCCAGGGCTCTTGACTTGAGCTATATTTCTTGGAGCGCACTCCACAACCGAACAGACGCGATGCTATTTCCGACCCCCAACCGCCGCTTTTTCCACCTCAACGAGGATCTGGAGTTGGCGCTGCGCTGCTTCTCGGCGCTGCTGGCGGTCACTCTGATCGGTATGGTTGGGTTCATGCTGATCGAGGATTGGGGGCCCTGGAAGTCACTGTTTTTCACCGTGATTACGATTACGACCGTCGGCTACGGCGACAAGGGGCTGTCGTCCGACGGTGAAGTCTTCGCCATGTTTGTGCTGTTGTTGGGCATCGGCACCGCCACCTACAGCCTGTCATCGCTTGTCAAGATCGCGATTTCCTATCACGCAAGCTGGAAGAGAAGGATGCAAAGTCAAATCAACCGCCTGCAGGACCACTTCATTATTTGCGGCCACGGACGCATCGGGCAAACCGTCGCGGAACAGCTCCAAGAGGCGGCGCTGCCGTTTGTGGTGATCGATCATGCTGAAGGCTGCGTGCAAGAGGCAATCGAACGTGACTTTCTTGTCATTCAAGGGAACTCGACCGAAGACGACGTCCTCATTCAGGCCGGCATCGAACGAGCACGGGGTATCATTTGCGTCACTGACTCCGATGCCGAAAACGTCTTTGTGACTCTCAGCGCGCGTGAGTTGAACCCCAGTCTGATCATCGCGGCTCGGGCCAGCAGCCACGCGACCGCTAGCAAAATGCGCCGCGCCGGCGCCGCCGTTGTCGTGTCTCCATACGTGTCGGCGGGCAACCAAATCACCGATGCGATCCTGCGCCCCAAGCTGGCCGATTTCCTGCTGCGAAACCGCCGTGGTGAAATCGAGTTGAGTGAGCTGGTCATTCGTGAATCTTCGCCGTTCATAGGGCGCACCGTAAGCGATGTGGGTCGTGAGTTTTCCAATGTGGTGTTTGTAAACGCCAACGACCGCGACGGCGGTGAACCCTGTCGGCCGGGCGGAGACCGTGTGTTTGCGCCGGGCGATGTGTTCGTCATCGCCGGTCGGTGTACCGAGCTGGAGCAAATTCACTCGGCGGCAGAACCAGCCGACCCGCACGGAAAGAGCGTCGAATTGACTGGGGCCAGCTAGCAGCCGAATACCGGGTGGATGCGGGGAAACGCCGCCAAGTTGTTTGTAGCCGAATTCGCCAGAATTTGGCGATCGCCGGAGTTTGGGTAGATCGGCATTTCGCCAAACTCTGGCGAGTTCGGCTACGCCAGAACTATTTCTCCGAGCTTGGGCTAGTGGCGGAGGGCATCGATCAACTCCGCGAAGCGTTGTTCTCCGTCGATCGCAATATCGGCGAGTAGCTCTTCCCAATCCTCGCCGGACAGCATCTCCACGTCATGCGGTGGCCGCGCGGTCACTGTCCGGCCGAGTGGACGAGCGCTTTCCGGTTCTGCCGTCTGACTGCGGGTGGGATGTTTCGCCGTTGCCTCGGCCAGCGTAGTGCCAATGAGGGTTCCTGGCCGGTACCAGAACGTCCCGGAGGCTGAAGCTGTTTCGCCCTCAGCCAACGCGGCAGTGTTCCTGTTCAGATAGTTGACCACGAGCAGCACGTCGGCCGGCGCCAGCATTCGGTCGCCTGTGACGTCGACATACGCACGCGGCGGTGCGTAGACTACGTCCGAGCCGAGAACAGCGGGCAACGATCCAGCGCCGTGCGCATTGATAGCGTTGACGACGACGAGCACATCCCGCGAAGTTACCTCGCCGTCCCGGTTCACATCCAACGGGTCGACGCGGTTGCGATACGGGCTCGGTACCATGAGGCTGGCGCCGACCGGTGGGTCGAAGTTCCCTAGCAGTGGCTGATCCTGGGCATTCCCGAACGAGGCAAACAGGTCGTTGCCCAAAGGTGCCGGTGAGTACGCGTCGAAGATAACTGACGGCACCGCGCCCGGCTCGTCCGAAATCAAGAACTGCCACCAACCGGCCTCGGATGCGGAGTCGCCGGCAAGAAATAAGCCGATGTCGTCGATGCCATCCAGGTTCAGATCGGCGGCGACCGGCCGCTCTCCATCACCCGGCAGGCCGAAACGCAGCAGATCGTCGCGCAGCCCGTCACGGTCCAGGTCGGCATGGAACAGGTTGTTCACCGCGTCGAAGAGAACGAGATCATCCGACCCATCGCCGTCGAGATCACCAACCAATGGGAAGATCCTCTCGCCCGCAGCTGGCTCGGTCGCCAGCAATTGCTGCACTTCCGGGTACGTTGTCAAGTTGACTTCAACGGAGTCATCCGACAGTTCAAGATTGTTGTCACCATCTGAATCGAGATACCACCGCACGAGTGAGTTGGCGGTGTCGACGTGGAAGAGGCCGATCTCGTCACCTGACTTGCCCGCGCTAAAGTCACCCGCCAGGGGCGTTCCTGGCAACTGCACGTCCGGAATGCTCTCGAAGTCACCAACGCCGTCGTGATCAAAGTCGAGCACAAAACGGAATATCCCAGCTGCTTGCCCGTAACTTCCCAGCTTGTCGAAACCGGACGCAGGACTGCCCGTCGCGCTCGCGAAGTTGCCGTTGAACAGTCGGTCGTCGTCGCCACCAAAACGAAACACGATGTCTTGGTTCGCAGCACCGCCACCTGCCGGATCGAACTCAAAGTTGCCGTTGATGTCGATCGCCGCCAGGCCACAACATGCAGTGCCAATCTCAGCACGGCTGTCGACAACAAACCGCGCCACGAACTGACCACCGGGGACGCCGTCTCCACTGGGCAGCCGCGGCGTGGCTAACGGTTGGTCGGCATTGGTATCACCATCTAACGCGTTGCCGGCCCTATCCGAGATCGCGTCATCGACTGTCAGCGTATAGCGGTCGTCAGGTAATGGTGTGAAAAAAGTCAGTGTGAGCTCGGACTCTGCAGACAAACTCACCGATTCGATCGGTATCGCGCCATGGTGGTCACCCACCAGCCGATAGTGGCCCGGATGCGCGACGATGGACGGTTCGACCAGCGGGTTCAAACCGTCGCCGCCGTCGCGCGGTGGCTGATCGCCAAGATGCAGGATCAGTGATTCGACCGCTGGTGTTGGTCCAGCAAGCGGATCCGGGGCAAAGAGGTCATAGCTATCGGCCGGTGAGTTGACGGTGACTGCACGAATGACTGGACCACTTGTATCGAGGTAGACTTCGAGAAGATCGGCCGAGCTTACCACGCCTGCGTCATTTGCCGCAGTCACTAGCAAAGTGCGAACGCCGTCACGACTGAAGTACCTTGGATCATTTAGATCGACTGTCGGTTCGACGCGCCACACGTTGTCGGCATTCAAGCCCACATCGGCCGCGGCGACCGTCGAACCGATCAATACGTCGGCGCCGTCAACAGTTCGATTGTCGTTTTGGTCTACGTAGAGGTGAACAAGCGCCCCCGCCTCCGACCATCCCCAAATCGTGGGTGTGGTGTTGTTGGTGACACGATCACTGAACGATTCCAAGACGCCGGGTATGCCGGTGTCGCCGCCGTCCGGATCGAGGCCGTCCGTTGCCAGGTCGGCTTCTCCGAAAGATACAAACGGGGCAGTCGGGTCGATGCTGAGCTCCAGCAATTCGCTGCGCGGCCCAAACTCGGTGTGCCCTGGGACCGATGGGTCCACGATCTGCAGTCGGGCTGATAGGTCGTAACTGCCTGCAGCCAACTCGGCTGGGAACGTGAAAACGTAGACTCCAGGAACGCCGCCAACCTCCTCCGCAAAACCGGCCGGAGTTAGTGAGTTCGCGCCGGGACCGTCCGCAAAGACTGCCACGCGGAATCCCGCCGCACCTGCCGCAGGCTGGAAGGGGATCTCAATCAGCTGGTCGTGAGGGGGATTACCCGCTGGCGAGTCAGACCGTAGTTGGCTGTCGTCAACTCGGAATGAAACGGTCGGAGTCGTGTCGGCAGTTACATTGCCGTGTTGGACAGCGCCGCTGTCGTTGAGCAGCACCATCCCGAACGGGCTTGGCGCTGCCGTGTTTATAGTCGATACAGTGTACGAATTGGTCACCTCTGGCGTTGCACCGCGAACGTTTAGGTAATAGGATCGGCCTGCCACTGCTGGAATCCGTATCCGCTCGTCCTCGGCAAATACGTCGCCATCCAAGTCCACCTCGGACGGACCGTCGTTCTCGCCGAATTCGCCGTGTCCCGCGATTAAAGTGCCATCCGTATCAAAGAGCTCGATGTCAAGGTTGCCGTTGCCCGGCAGGCCAGGACGAACGCCGATCCCAGGGATCTCCTCAAAAGAAACCCGTATGTCCAGCACGCCGGTCGTATCGGCCACGATCCGAAACCAATCGGAGTCGCCCGGAATCGAAAAGCCGCCACCAAATGCTGCGAACGCCGGATCGATCGTGAGGGCCATGCTGAGCGTTTGGTTGGCTCCCAGAGGAGTGGCGAGTAGCCGATCGTCGTTCAGCTCAAAAGGATCTTCGCCAAAGACCAGTAGCCGCGCACTGTCGCCCGTGTCCGGGCTGATAACACGGCCTTGGTCGTCGACAAACGACGTCCGTTCGATGTCAAAATAGGCGTACTCGAACGGCTCGGGGTTGGCCGGCCCGATCGTTGCTGCGCCGTTGCTGCTGCTGAGGCGGTGGTAGAGTACAAGATCTGCAACGCCTTGATCGACAATCACCAAGTGATCGCCGATGCGACCGGACTGGCTGCCGTCTATCGTTACCTGAACGGCCAGATCCGGATGGCGATACAGCTCGTCAGCGATTGTCGTACGGATCGTGTCGTCGCCGTCTCCGGCTTCGACGCGGGCGCTTTCAACGGTGCCGGGAACCAGCATGTCCGATTCGACAACTTGGTTTACCGTGTGTACGAAGACCGACTCTGAAGTTTGCGACACGTCAATCACGTCGTTTGCCGAAGTTCCCGCGATCGGGATCGTGTCGAATCCCGCTCCGCCGTCCAGACTGTCATCTCCGCCATCGCCGACAAGCAGGTCGTCGCCACCGCCACCAAACAGCAAGTCATTGCCGCCGCCACCGTGCAGCTCGTCGTTACCGTCGCCGCCGCGCAATACTTGGCTGGAACCACCGCCCAAGAGAAGATCGTCGCCGGCACCGCCGATCAACTCACCAAATCCTGATAGTCTGTCGCGGCCGTCGCCTCCCATGACCGAGATGCCATCGGGAGCAAAGAGCAGGGCTGCCTCATCCGATACGGTAACCGTATCGTCCCCTTCAGCGGCCAGGAACTCCAGTCGATCGTCGCCGGCAACAGATAGGCCGAGCCGAACGTGGTACGAGAGCCCTGCGAGATTGAGCGTCCCGTCGGTTATCGAGAACGTGACCTCGTCGTTCACGCTCCGACCCTCCAGCGTTACTGTATCGATCTCGTTCTGGTCGTTCGGTCCCAGGCCAATATTGACGAACTGCACTTCCGAGGCGGTCAAGTCGCCAACTTGAAAGGTGTCGGCACCGACCAAGCTCGCTGACGTAGCGAGCGGTGCCAGCTGTGCACGAAGTAGGCCCTGCGGGCTGGCGGCAGTCGATACGTTTAGATAGGTACGGCCGCTCAAGAGCTCCGAGAGATGCTCTGGCGGGAACGAGATACTCTCGGCGCGCAGGTGGAGGCTGTTCTCTTCGAGCGCCCAGGCGCCGTCGCGGATGTCGACAATCGGCTCGCCATTGTTCCCAGCCGCTCCCAAGCGGATTTCGGCGGATGTAAACTCTGTGGGCGGAATACCGTTAATCTGGATGTCGACTTCGAAACTTCCTGTCAGGCTATCGTAGGTTAGCAGCGCAGAACCAGAACGGTCAGTCTGGTTAGGAGGAACGACTTGCTGGCCGCCAAGTTTGCCGAAGAGGCTGGCACGCGTATTCAAGTCAACTTGCTCGACGCCTGCGGCATCCACGCCCTCAGATTCGGGATCTCGTAACAGACGAAGCCGGGCCCCCTCGTTTCTTACCTGAAACGTGTCGGCGACACTGCCGCCTACCATTTGCACTACGTCGATACCGTCGTCACCACTCACGATATCTGTCGCGCCACCCGGATTCCAAAGAAACGTGTCGCTACCGTTTCCGCCAGCCAAGTGATCGCGGCCCGCACCACCAGCAACGAAGTCGTCCCCGTCGCCACCGAGCAGCCGGTCGACTGCGCCGAGTCCAAAGATAAGATCGTCTCCCCGCCCACCATCGATAAAGTCGGTTTGCGGACCTCCGCGGAGGACGTCGTTGCCTTCTCCGCCGTGAATCACGCTGCTCGTAGCGGCCTCGGAAACGTCAACCAGATCATGCCCGGCCCCTCCCTCGATCTGAACTGGCTCGGTAAAGTCGACAAGTTCGATCGAGTCGTTGCCCGCCAGCCCGAGCACCCTGATCAAGTCGAGTTGACCGGGCGTGATGTGGATCGTGTTGGCGTTCACACCTTCTGTCACCGTAATCGAATCTGCCGTGGCTGTGACCAGGTCGCGTACGTCTGTTCCTAACAGCTCGAGCTGCTCGATCTCTTCCGGGTCCGCCGCCACGGCGTAGGACGAGGCCGACCCGAGCCGCGTGACGTGGACGGTCAAAGTATCGTTGCCGGTTCCGCCGCCGACATCGACAGTCAGATCCCGAAACATACCGGCGATATCCACCGGAACTTGATCGTTCCCCGTGAGCTGATCGCCGTGCGGACCTCGAGCCAACTGCAAGTTGTCGTCTCCCGGAGTGCCGCCCAAACGCAGCGAATCCTCCGTGCCGTTTCCCGCGATCTGTAGACGCTCGAGAGACACAAACGTCACCACCTCCGAAGAAATCGTCTCGACGGCCCGGCCGGCTCCGAACTGGTCATGCACCACGTCGAAGCGCTCGTTGACGCCGGCGCGGCCGTTGATTTCAAGCAGATCGTTGCTGCTGGCCAACTCACCTCCATCGACGTCGATCTGAGCGAAGCGAGTGCCCGCATCGAGCAGAAAGCGGTCGTCGCCTGCCAAACCCAGTAGCGACAGCTGCTCGGTATTCACGGTCTGAATCGGCAGGGAACCTGTCAGTTCGACAGTGCTGTTGCCAGCGGAACCGACCAAGAAAGAGTTGTCGCTGTTGGTCCCAGTACGAACCAACCGATCAGTTCCATTCCGGCCGTCGACTCGGAGAGTCGCAACGGGACCAACGTTCCGATAGTCGATTGGCAGCAAGTTGTTGACCTGAAACGAACCGGAACTCGCGGTTGGTCCGGGCACGTGTACCACAACGTCGTTACTGCCTGGTCCTGCCGCGTCGCCCACGACGGTGAGCGTATCGTTGTCGGCCTGACCATCGTAAACCGCTTGTTGAATATGGGCCAAGGTGATGCGGGCGTTGAGATCGACCAGCTCCAGAACCCCACCGTCCGTTTGGGTAGGGGTCCAGCTGGTGTCGGTCTGCCCTGGCGTCTCGATGATGACGGCATCCGCTTCGTTGGGTAAGCCGCCGTCGATTTTCAGATCGACCCCCCAAGCACCTGCCGGATTCGGCGAGGGTGCAACGACCGAAAACAGGTCAGCGCCCCCTTGGCCAATCAGCTCAAACTGCGGCTGGTCGATCCACAGTACCTCCATGCCGCCGTTGATCGTGACGGTAAAGTCGTTCACTCCGTCTGCACCGGGATGTGTGGTCGCATCCCGGGCGATGATGGTGATGGCATCGTTCCTACCAGTGCCGGCCACTCCTGTTCCCGTGCCGCCCTCCACGATACCAACGTCCTCGATGTGGTCGAAGCTGATTGGCTGGCTGCCATCGACGACGAAAGTTCCTTCGTCGTCCTCTGGACCGGGGTGGAGTACTACGACAAGGGGACCCGCGTTCACGGCCAGCCGGTCACCGTCGGCCACGCCGATCGGGTCGGCACCGTCAATGGAGATCGCGATGTCAGATGGGACGACATCGAACGCATCGGAGCCTTCTCGTCCGTTAACTCGCAACGAACTGAAATTGACGATGCCGTCGATTCCTTGCAGACCAGCGATCTCGATGCTGGCGACACCGACACTGATCTCGTCGTCCCCGGTCGTTCCCTGAAAACGCAAGATGTTGTCGCCCTCTGCACCGTCCACGATAAGTTCGGCGAGATTTTCGAAAAGGAACTCGACGGGCGAATTGCCATCGTGAAGCGTCCCACGATCCGACCCCAGGGGCATGTACGTCAGGTCGTCGTTTTCCGCGCGGCCCATGACCTGGAGACGAGACCCTGCGGCGTCCAACCGCAGTTCTTCAATCCCCGGCAAGCCGACCGTGCCTAGCGACCCTGCGCTGACGGTCGTTGGTGTTCCCAGTGTCGCGGCCAGCGGCGTACCGTCTCCGCTGATGCGAGCCACGGACCCAGAGCCCGGTTTTCCCGCCAACGTCAGCGAGGCAAAACTGTGTCCAGCTTGCACGTCAAACTGGTCGCTTCCTGCGACGCCATCCAGGGTAACCTGCTCCATGCCGGTTGCACCCACCGACAAGAACGTATGAACGCCGTTATCCAGCTGCAACCGACCGCCAGTCTCGGCAGCAAAAGAGTCCGACCCTGCTGATCCGACGAGCGTCAATTGACTGGTGTGAGTCGTGGGGACCAGAAAATCCAGCTGCGCGACCAGCGTATCGACTCCAAAGTTGGAAAAAGCGACGGGAGGCAACGCCAAGCCGTCGGCTACCAGACTGATTTGACCGCTGCCGGGGCTGCTGAAGGAGACGGTCGTGGCGGTTTCAGATTCGGGCAAGTGGACGGTCAATTCGTCGGTTGCTCCGGCGGCGTCGTACCCGACCTGTTCGACGGTCCGCAGCTCGATCAGCTGGCCGTCCACTTCCATGTCGCCACCACCTCCGCCGCGGTCGGGTCGCCAGCTGATTGGGCCGGAGGTGCCGCGCCCAGTGACGGTCACGCGATCGCCACGATCGATCGACTGACCCGGCCCACCGCCATGAACCGTAATGCGTTCGATCTGCAGGTCGCCGACCTGCAAGTCAAACTCGTCCTCTCCACCCATTCCTTCGAGCTCTGCGGTTGCGAATCGGCTGTAGGCCATGGTCGCGGTGTCGTCGATACTGGCCGTGAAGGAATCCGAGGAAGTACCTCGCAACGTTATCTGGTTGTCGGCGTTCGTGGCGATTAGCGACAGCTGCGATGTACCGTCTCCTGTGACCTTTACCTGCTCGATGTTGCCGAATACCAGAGTCGACCGAGCGCTCGACTGCAGCGAGCCGCTGGCCGGGCCAGTCGCCTGCACCGTGATGTCCGCGGCGTCGCTTTCGACCTCCAGTGAGTCCGTTTCGCGACTACCGTCAATCGTGATCGGGACGGCGATACTGCCGGCAGCAGCGTTGCTCGTGAAGGCTACTGAGAACTGGTCCCGGCCTCCTCCACCCGCGACAACCACATCGCCCAGCGCGTCGGTGGTCGCAATCACCGTGGCAGCCAAATCGTGTGAAATAGCGATCGCGCCGTCGGGCTTGTGGATTGTAAACCGATCGTCCGAGCCGTCCTCACCTTCTATTCGCAGTCGGTCGCTGCTGTCCGACAACAACTCGTAGCGGCGATCCACCACACCCGCCAGATTCTTTGTGACAAAAGTGATCGAATCGCGGTTGCCATCGTCCAAGTCTGCAACGAATTTGGCTAGGTTCGAGAATTCGATGTCTGGCAATTTGTTTGTTGCGACGTGGTCGCGAGTGGCGGCGCGAGAGAGCAGGACCGTGTCCTCCCCTGGCCCCGGCCGGAGCTGCAAAACGTCGTCGTCGTCCGCGCCGGTGTATGTGATTCTCTCGACATCCCGAACATCGAGAGGCGAGTCGAGGCCTGTGACAAGTTGTGTGCCAATACCTCTCGGATCGGGTTCGATTACTACCGACTCAGCACTGTTCGCCGCTCCGACGAGATGCAAGATGTCCTCAGACCCACCACCGCGAATCGACAGCCGGCTTGTCGATGGCACGCTACCGGTTCCTACGAGCGTGATGATATCGCTTCCTTCTCCGCCTTCGACTGTCTTGGGAATAGTCGCCGCCAAACCGGACAAGTTGATTCGATCGTCTCCACCGCCAGCCAGCAACCGCAGCTGTTCAAGACTGGTTCCCAGAGTCACCAGACTGCCGGCCACGGCGATCGTTGATCCGTTGCCAACGATACTCTCGGCGGCCGGAGATCCCAGGATCTGTAGCGTATCAGTGCCGGTGTCGCCGTTGACTGTCAGACCGCCTCCAAATCCGCTGTAGTGAATTGCCGGCTGGCCGACAGCGATGGCACCTGCGCCGGCAGCCGACGGGATGACATCAATGGTGTCGTTCACCGCCGTTCCATTTGCGATTAGCCTGCTGCCGGCTTGTGCTTGCAGTCTGACGCTCAGCAGAGGGCCCGTACCCAGCTCGTCGACCGTAAACGAGTCAGCAGTATTGAGACCGCCGCCGCCTTCTACAGCAAGATGCTCGATCCCAACCAGGGCGACATCCGGATAGCTTGTCGTGCCTCCCGTAACGGTCAGTCTTCCAGCGAGTAAATCCAAATAGATTTCATCACCTTGTTCTTCTGCCACATTGCGATTCGAGTCACGGGTGCCGACGACGGTCGCGGTGTCATTGCCGGCCGGGCCATCGGCGACGAGTTGAATGGTCTCACCGGCGCTCAGGTTGTGCGAAATCGTAAGCTGATCGTTAAGTTTGACGGTCGAGCTGGTGACGAGAAAGAAATCGTCGCGTGCAGTCCCCAGCACTTGCAACCTATCCTGGTCGCCCCGGCTCGTGACGACCAGCGAGGCCGCCGCGCCCAAAGCTTGGAAATCGATCGGCAACGCGCCGTTCACCGCCAATCGTCCAGAGCCGGTTGTGTCGCCGGGATGATAGGTGACCGTGCCGGCAAAACCGCCGACTTCGAGCCGGTCATTGCTGCCTTGAGCGTCGTAGATGAACTCCTCGATTCGGTCGAGCACAACGCTCAGGTTGTCGTCACCGTCACCCTTCTGATCGATGGTCAGCCGTCCCCGCGAGCCGCTACCGCCACCGCTCAGCAGCACCGGCCCGGCCGGCGCCACCACACCCGTTGCCACTCCTGTTGCCACACTTCGAGCGACTGCAAACAGTTGAGTGCTGCTGGCACTGGTATTGGTCAGCAGGATCACGTCAGCTGCGGTTGTGGACGGGGTCACGAGAATCGTCACGTCGCTGCCCGCTTCCGAGATGGCCAGCGCCGAGCCCAATTCGTACCTGACCGTTAGCTGGTTGCCGCCAATGCCTTCGGTCCGAGCGAAGAACTCAATCGCGTTGTTAGGGCCGGCCGGATCCAGCAGTGCGGTTGCCGCTTGGCTGGGAGTATAGACCACACGATCCGAGGCAGCTCCTGGTGCCTCGTAAACTAAGCGATCTCCGGCGGATGATGTTCCGCCATCGACCGAGACCGCCACGTCCCACTCGGCGTCGTTCGGAGCAGGGCTGCGGACCAGAATGTCGTCTTTCCCTCCCCCCGCGTCGATCTGGACGGCCGCGGTGTCGGTGAACAGTAACACCGGGCGATCGTTCACCTCAATCGTAAAGTCCCGGACTCCGTCGGTACCGACGTGTGTCGAGTCGTCGCGGGCGACCACGGCGATCGTGTCGGCGGTATTCGATCCGGTAATGGTCACTCCACCGGGCGCGCTCAAAGGACCGAGGTTCTCGATGTGGTCGTAGCTGATCGGCTGGTTCCCATCGACGACAAGGCTGCCTTCATCGCTTTGTGGTCCGAACCGCACGGTGTGTCCGGATGCCACGTTCAACACGTCGCCGTCACCGCCGATGGGGTGACCTCCATCAATGAAGATAGGAATCGCACCGCTAGTAACATGGAAGATGTCCGAGCCGTCGCCGCCAGACACCTCTAGTGACTCGAATTCCGTCACGCCGTCAACGCCTTGCAACCCTTGGGAGAGAACGGCATCTTCGCTGACGGTGAAGATGTCAGGCCTTGCGGTACCGCGTACCTGAAGCGCGTCGCTACCGCCGCCGCCGGCAAGCGTTAGTTGGCCCAGATCGCTGAATGCCATCTCTGGCCCACTCTGGCTGGTGAGGATTCCTGTTTCCGGACCCGTGGGAAGGTAGCTCCATATCTCATCGCTGTCGTCGCCGGTGACGGTCAGTTGGTTTCCCGCCGCGCTGAGCACGACTTGTTCCACCGCGCTGAAACTCGTCTGCCCCAGCGGCGTTTGCACGACCGTGCCGCGGCCAAGGTCGACCGCAATGGCGGCTCCGCTAGCTGCTTCGTACGTCAGCCGATCCCCCGACGACGGGTCGCCGCCGTCGATCTCGAACGCCGTACTCCCGGTCGGCCGCACTCGCAGTTCGTCATTTCCACCAAGTGACTCGACGCGAACGGTGTCGATGTTGGACAGCATCAACGTCGCTCGGCCGGCAAGTGCGATCGACGATGAACTTAGATCGAATAGATCGCTGCTCGCAGTGCCGCGGGCCACGACGTTGCTCTCCGCGCCTCCAACGGGACTTGTCAAGAAAGCGGTTCCGGTTTGGTCTAGGCCGGTGTATCCGATGGACAGTTCTTCGAGGAAGAACGTGCCTGCATGGATCCGCCCGTTGTCCGGCACATGCTCGTAGCTCGTCGAGCCGCTCAGGTCCAATCGACCGCCCGTTACCTGCACGACGATCTCCTCGACTTGAGCAAACCGTAGTGGGCCCGGGAGGGCGCCTTGAATCTCGTGGGATCCAATGTCGATCGACGGTGTTTGTCCCGCCGTAACAAGTGTGTCGTTGCCTTGACCTCCGCTGAAGACCATCGCGTCCTGCGGCCTCGAGTGGTCGACAGTAATTCTTGTGGAAAGACCGACAACTGTGGTTCTCTCACCAGCACCGGGCATCACAAAAGCATGGTCGTCGGTGTTGCCGCCGGAAAAGGCCACCGTATCGCTGTCGCCGTCATCTCCGACATCCAAGCGAATGAGGTTCAAGTCGCTGAAGGTCAGATCGGAGATCATCACCGTGTCGGCGCCGGTAAAGGTACGAATGTGCAAGGCGGCGATGTCCACAAAGGCCACCTCGGGAAACGCATCGACAACCACGGAACTCTCATGAACCTGTAACTGGTCTCGATCGTCACTGCCGTCTACGATCAAGGTGTCTGTACCGCCACCGCCGTCAATGCTGAGCGTTAGACCCTCCGCCGGTTGAACAGTAATCGAGTCGCTACCACCGAACGCTGTGACCACGACTTCGCGGATATCTGAGAGCAACAGGTCAGCGCGGCTCGGCATGGCGATCCGTTGCTGAGATACTGCGATCTGATTACCCTCGTCGGTGCCGCGAGCGCGGAGAATCGCCCCGGAGGGCGGCCCCGCGACCGAAATCGTCTTTCCCGCACCTACGCCTCTGTAGTGGACTGGAAGATCGTCCGCGACCAATGTTCCTTCGCTGTTGGTTGCCCCGGGAGTGTGCTCGTAGATCGTCGAACCACCTATCGACAGCGTGTCGCCAGTCACCTGCACAGCGATCGCTTCCACGTCGGTAAAGCGGAGTGTGCCGTTGACGGTTCCTATGACTTGTTTCATCACGGTGTCAATCGCCGGCGTCGCCCCGCTCGTCACGAGCGTATCGGCGCCGTGGCCACCGTCCACCTCGAGTTCATCGTGCAGCCTCGCTCGAGTGACGTGGATGCGGGCATCGAGGCCGACAACGTCGAGTTCCTCGCCGCCGCTGGCTGTGACCGAGATCCGATCGTCTCCCGCGCCACCGTGCAACAGGATGGCATCCGAGTCGCCATCGTCCCCCAGATCGATCTCGATCGTGCGGAGCGGCGCTGACTGCAGATCGGCGACTGTGATCACGTCGGCTCCGGCTGCCGCCTTCAGTCGCAGGTCGCTGATTTCTGCGAAACTGACTGTGCGCATGTCGACATTGACCGAGTCGGCAGCCACGATGATCGCGTTGTCGCCGTTGTTCCCGTGGACGGTAAGCTGGTCGCCCGGCTCAGGGCTCCCCCCGACTACGTTGATCGCGACATCCGCTGTTGGGGTGACCGAGAAAACGTCGTCGCTCGCGCCACCCGCTAGGGTAGCGGACTGAATTTCCGATAGGATCAGGTCCGCACGGCCTGCCAGTTGAATCGTATCTCCCGCAGCTGTGAATGCATCGTTGCTCGTCGTCCCTACCGCGCGCAAGCGGCTGGCGCTGTTGGCCGCTCCGACCAGTAAGATCGCCTCTCCTGAATCGACGCCGGTGTAATGGATCGGCAAACCGTCCGCGTTGATTTGTCCCGAGTCCATCCCAATTCCCGGCACGTGCTCGTAGACCGTCGCGTTGTCAATTGTCAGCGACGCGCCGGTGACTTCGACCGTTAACGACTCGACGTCGACAAAGTCCAGCACGCCACTCAGCGTCTCCCGTACTCTGCCTGCTGACACGTCAACTCGGGGAGTGTCACCTCGGGTCGTGAGTGTATCGCTTCCGGATCGCCCGTCGAACGTCACGAGGTCGAGCGGTCCTGCTTGGGACAGCATCAACCGAGCAGAAAGCCCGGTGATTTCGACTGTGTCCCGTCCGCTGGCGATCACGAACAGTTGGTCGTCGGCAGCCGTTCCCAACAAGGTTAGCTCGTCGGCATCGATATCATTCCCTAGGTCGAGCTGGATCTCCGCCAGGCCGCTTGACGTGAGGTCGGAGACGCGAATAACATCTCGTCCCGCGAACGTCGACAAACCTAGCTCTTCAATGCCCGAGAATTCCAACGACGGCAGTCCAGCGACCGATACGGCCCCGGGGTCAATCTGGACAGTATCGTCCGCGTCGGTTGTCAGGACGTTCAGCCGGTCGCCGGCGGCTGGGTCCCCGCCCTCAACGAAAACAGCGACGTCGGCAGACGGCGTGGCCACGATGGTGTCTGCGCCTCCGGCGGCTCGTATGGTCAGGCGGTCGTCGTCATCTGGATCGAAAAGGAAACGCGATGGTCCCCCATCGACGATCACGTCCATGAATCCACTTTCCGCTGTAACTTCAATTTGGTTGTCAATGTCGTCAGCGGAAACGGTGACGGAATCGCCGTCAACGCTGGCGCCGAGCACAAAAGAGCGTGCTTCTAGAGCCGCATAGGTGACGCGACTGCTGGAACCAAATTGGAAGCTGCCGCTTCGAGCATCGCTGGGCATCCAGACCAGCTGATCGTCGGCGTCAGCCAGATTCGCCGCTCGTGCCGTCACCAGGTCGTTGCCTTCCGCTCCATGAAGAACTACCGATTCGGTCGCGGTGAAGTGTTTGGGACCGGACAATAGCACGCTCCCAGCCGTTTCCAAGAGCGGGTCAGGAGTGTAAACAAATGTGTCGTCCGCAGCCGTTCCTACAAAGGAGACGGTGTCCCGACCCGCCCCGCTGTTCACCGTGAAACTGCCGCTCAACCCGGCCGAAGTACCTGCTAACGTGGTGCGATCATCACCTCCTCGGGTGTCGAGCACGACGTCAGTTTTGTTGTCGAAGACAACACGCGGGAATCCATCGATTGTGACCAACCCGCCCGCTGAGATGGCGGAGAAGACGACGGCGTTGTCGGCATCGGTTGCTTTGATGTCGAGCGATCCGGAGACGGTGTCGACGATCGGCGCGACTCCGTCAAAGAAGATGCTCTGGGCGTCGGCTGCGGTTCGATGGACGATACTGCCAACGTCAGCAGCCGGCCCGATCTGATAGCTGCTCGACAGCAGTGCCCCAGTGCCGCTGTACTGTAGTCTCAAAGCGTTCGTGCCGCTGTCCCCCGAAAAGTAGATTCCTCCGGGGATGTTCAGCAGCGCCGGTTCCGCCCCATTGCCTTCGTCAACGATCAGCTGGTCGTCACCTGCTCCCGCTTCGATACGAAGCTCTTCGAGTCCTTGCAAGTCGACACCAAGTTGCTGGTCGCCGGAAGACCACTGTTCGATCTGGGTGCCGCCGGAGCCCACCGATGTCATCACCAAATCGTCGCCCGCTGAACCGAGAACGATGAGTGTGTCCGAAGCGCCGCCAGCGACGACCGATAGCTGCCCTGCCGTCGGTGTATCGTGGAGTCCCGCAAAGTTGAGTTCCGGGCCCCCCTCGCGGCGTGTCACGCGTCCTCGGTTTTTGCCCAGAGGTGCGTAGACAATCGTATTTTGCACACGCAAGAGGGAAAGATCGATCGTGTCTCCGTCCGGTGTCGGATCGTTGTCAGCGGTGTCGAAGGTGACTCGCCGCACGTCCGTTGCGTAGCCGTAGTTCAACACGTCGACATCGTCAGCGGCGCCGGTGTCAGAACCGGCTAGCGTCAGGAGTTCAACTCCGTCGAGCGTTATCTTGCCAGTCACGATCCCGGCGAGCGTTGTCGCTCCCGCGTCGTCAAAGTCGAGCACGGTCGTGGACGCCGCCACGTGCTGGATGAACACGCTGTCGCCGAGAGGGTCGGAGTCGCCACCATGAATGGCGATGCCTGCCGCGAATTGTGCACCAGGTTCGATGGTCACCTGATCGTTTCCAGCCAGCAGTTGAAGCCGCAGGTGACCGGTACCCGACGCATCGGTCGGGTTTCCATTGACGACAACGATGCCGGCGGCCGTGACCAAGATCGTGTCGTCCGCGACGGTCGCGGCAACAACCAATGTCGTAGGGTCGAAGTTAGCGCTTTCAATGTTCCGATACGACAGCGCCAAGAACTGCTTTCCATCAACAGTGACCGAAATGCTGCCGGAACCGGCCTCGGCAGCCGGCGTCTGCTCGTAGATGCCCTCAGTCAGGGTGACCAGACTGTCAGCCGTCAGCTCGCCGAGCGCGTCGATCGCAGCGACCTCGACGGAGACGAGGTCGTAGACCGTCGCAGATCCGCCGCTCTCGAGCACAAGTTCGGCAGCATCCACCGCAGTGGGAGTGAATTGAAACGCATCATCTGAACCGGTACCGATGATCTCCGCGCGATCGGCCGTCGAGAGAGTGCCACCGTCCAAGATCACCCGACCGATGTCCCAGTCGGGGACGTGAGTTGCAGTGAACCGGTCATCGCCTCCGAAGCCGATCAACGATAGTTCGCTCGTGCCGCCATTCACGGCACGACCGAGCGCTGTGAATGCGACGATGGGTCCCGCGTCGACCTGAACGGTCCCCGTGGCTGGGGCTGTGCCGAGCAGAGAGAAGACGTTGCTGGCACCGGTACCCGACACGACCAACCGGTCTTTCCCGCCGCCGGCTCCACCGTCGACTTCAACGTTGGAGGTATCAATGAAGTGAATGGTGGTTGTCGCTGATGCCGGAGGAGTTACCTCGACAATGCCCCTACTACCGATGGCTTCCTGCGACACAACAAACAGATCGTCACCATCGGTTGTGCCCGTGACAAGTAGGGTATCTGCTCCGGTTGGATTCTCACCAAGAAACTCCACTGACAAGGGTGACAGGCCAACGTCCAGACCAACAGCTGGTGTTACCTGTAGCTGATCGTCACCGGCACCAGCGCGGATTTCCAAGCCGTCGAGCGCGGAAAGTATCGGTACGTCCCCTGGCACGACGGTCGACTTTGCAAACCGTTCGATCTGCAGCAGCTGTGTCGTTGACTCCAGATCAATATCCACCCAGGGGCCCGCATCGTCTCCGGCGAGCGAGAAATCTGCCGAGATCGTATCCCCCACCGCCGTTCCGTGGAGCACCAAAGTGTCACGATCGCCGGCGGAGCCATCGTTGAAAAAGAAGCTGAAGTCTTCAGTGTCGAGAAAGTCGACGGTCGTGATGCTACCGCCGTCAGCGACGTTGGTCACCTGCAGCTGGCCGCGGCCCGTTAGCGTGGTGGGGACGACGGAGACCTGCTCGCTGACTCCCGCCCGACTACCATCGGGTGCGGCATCAACGAAAACGATTCCCGGTTGGCGCACCGGATCGCGTTCGACGTTGCCGTAGAACAGATCGTCGTCGCCAACCCCTCCATCGAAAGTGACGTCGATTCCCCATCCTCGGGGTGTGTCATCAGCCCAGGGATCCAGCGTCAGATCATCATCGCCGCCACCGCCCACGACATTAAGAAACGCGGCGTTGTGCACGCCGATCGGCAACGAGCCGTTCAACAACAGCAGGAATTCATTCGCTCCGTCGGCATCCCCCCCAACCAAAGATGAATCGACATCACCACCGATGATAACTATCTCGTCCGGCTGATCTGGCTGTGCCCCGTTGTTGTCACCGATCACATTGATCGTACCGCCCGCCGTCCCGGGTTGAACCGTCAGCAATTCGATGTTGTCACTCGACACCGGCTGAGTCGTAGCGGACGGCGACGTCGAACTCATGGAGACACTGGGTGCGGCCGAGGCATCGTTGTGGATGTTCAACGCCCCACCCGAGATTGCGGTGACGTTCAACCGATCTCCGCTCAATTGGCCGCTGGCGGGAAGCGGAGGGGCTCCTCCGTTTACCTGAAACTGAAAACTAGCTGAGAGGGTTACCGTGACGTCGTCGGCAACGCCGCTGGCGCGGACTGAACTCTCCTCGCCCGCATTAATTGTCAGCTCGGCCTGAGAATCAACGGGAGCGGAAAATGTGGCTGTCTCGATATTCACGTCAAGCAGCATCCCGAGTGGCGTACCGCTGGTGTCGCTCCGAGCAATACGAACCAAGCTCTCGGTCGCTTGGATATCGTCAAAGGCGGTACCGACCGGCCGCACTGCGGATCCACTGCCGAAGATGTTGCCAGTCCACGCCGAGCCGCGGTTGGCCATCGCCTCCGGTTCTGTTGAAGCGTTCACGACGAGCCGATCGTTGCCATCGCCGCCGGATAGCCAGAGCCCGCTGAGTGTCCCGTTGCCAACGTCCTGCGTTTTGAGCCCAGTCAGGTTCAAGTCGGGGCCCGCGGAGCCTCCCTCGACACCGGGGTCGTTGTCTGCTGGAATGTTCGGCGGCACCAGCATCGGTTTCCCGCCGCGAAACACGTTTGCGGAGGTGGCGCTTAGCGGCGTGACCGACAGAATGTCGTCTCCACCCGTTCCTGATACTGTCACCTGGTCGTCAGCTTCCAAGTCGCCTTCGTAGTTGAGCTGTTCGGTAGCGCGAACGACGACGGTACCGCTGCCGGTATGGAGTCCTTTTACGTCGGCGTCCCCACGACCGGCCGCGCCGTAGGCAATTGCGACCTGACGCTCGCCATCGCCGGTCTCGTTCGCCAACAGACTGACAACGTCCCGCCCGGATGTTCGCTGTGGACCAGCGTCGACGACGAGAGTGGTCGTGTCAGCCAAGCGGAAACTGCCGTTCCACGCCAACTCGATGCGATCGTCTCCTCCTGATGTGTTAAACGAGTTGTCGCGCGAGGCGAGCATCGTGGCGACCAGAGGAGTGCCACCGCTCGTGGCCGCGTTGGTGATTGTGTCGTCGCCGTTGCCAGCGACCAACAGGAGCTCTTCGAGCTGGCTGGCAGCATCGACGTCAAACCGCAGGTCGATTGGCGCGGCGCCGTCGCCAAAGTGGATTTCGGTTGCACCGTCATCGTATCCCAGCACGTACGTGTCCCCAGCGCCGTCCCCGGAATCCGAGACAACCAGTGAGTCGTGACCGCCGCGGGTGTTGAGGTTAAGCTGGCCGTCGATGCCGTTGAGGCCCAGAAACGCATCCAACGGGTTTAGATCGCTGGTGACGATGATTGTGTCGTTGCCGTTAGCGAGCAACGCGTCTGTATCGACGTTGTAGGTCGTTCCTTGTTCGGTACTGTGCACGTTGAAGAAGTCATCACCCCGTCCCAAGATCAGATTCACTTCCTCGACCCGATCGTAACTGACGATGCCGGCAGCCATTCCCAATCCAGACAGACTGGAATGCTGCAGCGTCCCCGTGCGGGCTGCGGTGTTACCGGAGTCGTCTACGTTGACGCGATCGAGGCCCAGTCCCCCTTGAATGGAGATTGGGCCGTCGATCGGATCCAATCCGCCGTCGAAGACTACACCGAAATCAGACTCTTGGTTGCCGATCGTAATCGAATCCGCCGCGCCGCCTGAGTTGTTCGCTCCTTCGCCAAGAATCGCTAGGGCCGTCGACGCGGGCAACGATAGAACCTCGAAGGAGTCGGCCGCTGAGTCGCCTCCGGTGGTGTCGTCGCCGCTGAGCGTAACTTCCGTTAGAGCGGCTGCGCCGCCGGCTCCATCCGGATCCGTGGCGTCAATACGCTCCAACGTGATTCGCTCTGAGCCGCCACCGCCCCGGACAAGCAGGCTCTGGAAACCACTAAATGTAGTTTCCGTAAAGCCGTGATTTCCCAACACTCGATTTGCACCCGGGTCGGGAGGGTCATCGTCGACAGACAGGAGGTCCGTGTCCGGCGTACTCGTCGCGTCGAGCGTCAAGCGACCGCCGACCGTGCTGGCCAGTGACAAAGACGCGACTCCATCGAACGACAAACTGAACTGACTGCGAACATTGACGACACCACTATTTGCTTCAGCGGCCTCGTCTGAGAAAAAGGCCACCTCTCTCGGTTCGTCCTCGAAGCCGAGTTCCAGTCTATCGTTGGTTCCGCCGTTGCCTTCGAAGTGGATCCCGATGTTTTGAGGTCCCAGTAAGCTGCTAACGAAAGCTTGGTTTGTGTGCCCCGGATTCACACTCAGCGCGGTCGCGTCGCCGCGCAAAGTCAGCTGGCTATTGGTCGACTGGGTCAGCCGTAAGATGTCGCTCTGGTTGTTGCCCAAGATCAGGGCTGTGCTGCCGATCAGCGAACTGCGAACCTCTATTCCTGCGCCCGCCGTGTCGTCGCTGTTGTAGTCTCCTCGGATCACTATTCGATCGTCGAAGTTGCCGACTGTATTGTCACCCACTCTTGCTCCCGCCGAGAGAGTCAGATTGTCTCCCGCCCGCAGCTCGATAGTACCGTCCGTCCCGGTCACTTCGACGACTGCGTGAGTAGCTAACGTGAGGTCTTCTCTCCCAGCTGATTCGTCCGCAGAAAGTAGAACCAGGCCGTCCGCAGCGGTGGCGCGGACCAGGTTGTTGAAAACTAAGTCACTATTGCTGTTGACCGTAACGTGCCCGGCGATCAACGTCCCGGTAGAGAGTGCACCTCCGTCGCCGTCCCGGTCCACGTCGACGTCGATGAGCGCGGAGGTGTTGTTGTCCAAAATGATCGACTTGATGAGCACGCTGTCGTCGGCCTGTATCTCGAACTCCGTCAGACCTGCCAAATCGGTGACGTCGTCGATGAATACGGACCCCTGAAAGGCCTGTACACGATTGGTGCTCGCCGAGCCGCTGAGGTGGATTGGAGCGTCCGGGATCATCATCACCGAGCCGTTGAGCGCCGTCAGATCGACACCAAAGGCGAGGTCGATGCTCGCTGTGACGCCGGCCACGTTATCAAAGGTCAAGAACGTCGCCGCTGTAACGTCACCATCGAGGTCAATTGTCTCGGCCGAATCGATGATGATGCTGCCGGTCTGCGATGTGACAGCAGCGTGAAACGAGATTGTGTCGTTCGTTCCTTGACCGGTTACTGCGATCGTTCCTGCGGTGACCGGGCCACCGGCGGTGAGCGCGGCAACATCATCTGCGTCGTCATCTAGTGTGAGGGTAAGACGTACGGCGTTGCTGCCGTCTAGCTCAACCGCACCCAGAGTGAGATCGGTCCCAGACAGAATGTGCACATCGTCGGGTCCGCTCGCCGAGTCCACGATGTCAGGCAGAGCGACCGAACCACCTCTCGCGTGGACTCTGTTTGAGCCGCCCGAAGTCGTGGCGAAGTCGAGCCGACGCACGTTGTCGGTTGCCACCACGTTGCCGCTACCGGTCGCGCCCGCCGAGAGCATCAGATCGGCAGCGATTTCAATCTCGCCGGTGACGTTGGAGACGATCAAGTCGGCAGCCGACGTGACGTCATCGTCGAAAGCAACCCGGCTCGCTTGGTTGACGGCGACGTTTCCCGTCCGCGATTCGACCAGACCGAAGAAGAGCAGCGTGTCGTTCAACGCCGAGCTGCCAGCGACGGAAATCGAGCCAGCACGGAGGTCGCCAGAGGTCAAAGTCGAGACATCTTCCTGCCCGGTATCGAGCTTGATGTCCAACGCGCCTTGGATATCAACACCAGCCAATACGGCATCGGTACCGGATTCGACCTGCAACTGGCTGGGCGCTCCGCGGTCCCTGATTTGTGTGAGCTCGATACGCCCGCCAGCGGCAAACAGGTTTCCGTTCGCCCCGACTAGGTTGATTGAGGCCACACCGCCAGCCGCCGACGCACGCAAGTCGCCCGCCTCGGCAACCAGCTGGACGCCGGGACCAACGTCGACCCCTACCTCAACGGTTTCTAAAGTCAGCGACATGGCCGCTTCTACATTGGCGTTGAGAACGACGAACTCCGCTTCGCGAAACAAGACTGAACCGAGAACGTCGACGGCTGCGTCGATCCGCAGCAAGTCGGCGTCCGTGGCTCCACTTTCGCCGAACAGCAGCGTCAAGTTTGCCAGGCCATCGGCCAAGTCCACTCCGTCATCCAAGCCGCCCTGCAAAGTAATTCGGTCGTTGCCACTTCCGGTCGCGTCGTGCTCACTTGAGTCAATCGTCAAGTCGCCGACCTGGAAAACCGTCAGGCTCTCGATCGCCACTCCGCCGCTCGTCCCCGTCACGGCGAGTGCCGCTCGGCCTGCAGAGCCTGTTGCGGCGTCCACAGTCAACTCGTCAGCGCTGTTCGGAGTCACCAGAGAGTAGGTTGGTATGTTCGAGACCTCGGTTGGCTCCAGGCCGGTGAAGGTGATCGCCCTGGTTTCTCCGTTTGCCAGCGTCAGCAGATGCTCGCCGCTGCCGAAAGTCGTGCTGTCAGGTGTATAGCGGCCGGCAGAGACGGACGTGCCGCTGTCGCCAATGATGCGAAGTTGATCGTTCTCGTTCGCCGTTCCAGGCTCGCCCGCATTGAAGACCAGGTTCGTTCCGGAGGAAATGAGACTCGCCGGCCCCGGAATTGGATTGCCGTTCACAAAGTCGACAATCAGCAAGTCGTCATCGTTGGATCCCGTGACGATGAGTTCGGAAAGGCTATTGAAGTCGGCCACATAGAAGACGACTTCCGGTCCGCTTCCCTCGCGGATAACGACCTCCAGCTTGTCGTTTTGGGGAGCGGCTTGGCGGCGGATGATGATCGTGTCCGGCACGCCGTTGTTGCCGGGCAAGCTGGGGTCACGCAGGTCCACTTCCAATGGAAGAAACTGACCATTGACGGCCGACGTGTCTTCGATGTCTTGGAAGCTGACCGTCTGATGAGACGTCGAGCGGAGCCGGCCCGACCGCGGACCCGTCGTGATAAACTCGGGATTCGACACCCCTAGCAAGTCAAGTTCTAAGGTGTCCCCTGGCGTCGACGTTGGACCGTTCGCGTCGATCGAGATGGCGGTTGCTGTGTCGGGAGCGACTTGGAAGGAGTCAGCTGCCACGTTACTGGTGTGCACGGTCAGGCTTTCTAGCTGATTCCCATCATCATCGTAGATGAATGCTGCTGAGCCTAAACCGAAGATCTGGTTTTGGATCTTGTTGATGCGGATTGGGCTTGATAAGAGGCTGCTTGAATCTTCCAAGATGAAGGAGTCATCACCACCACCGGCCTGCAATTCCAAATCGGACAGAATGTTGTTGACAGTGCCTCCCGGCAGCGCGCCATTGCTATCCACGACGAACTGATCCGGCCCACCGCCGCCCACGACGATCAGACGGCTAATTGAAACGCTGTTGATGACGCCGCTAAGCGTGACCGAGCCGCCAGCTACTGGGTCGGCATTGTCGACATCGACGAACATCGATACCTCACCGTCAGCTTCAACGATAGTGCCGGGCGAGAGGTCGATGCCATCCCCCGCCAGCAGCGTGACCGTGCTGCCGGTCGACGCGATGCGAGCAGCATTGTTGACGATCAGGTCATCTTGCGGGTTTGCCGTGTCATTGGCGGCCAAGGTCAGAGGACCTGAAGAGAGAACAGCCTGGCTGACGGAGAACCCACCAACGGCGGTTAGATGGATCGCTCCGAACCCACTGGAGTTGGCGACCCCCGAAAGACCGTTCACCGTTCCGATGGTGAGTGGGGTGTTGCTGTCGAGTTCAATGGCGCCGTCCGCCGCGTTGCTCGCAGCCAGTGTCGCAACGGCGATTTCCAGTGAGTTGCCCGTGCCGATTCCATTTCGTGCGCGGAGCGAAGCGGCACCGGCGGTGAGGTCGATGAAGGCATCTCCAGAATCGATGATTGCGCCGTTGAAGGTCGTTATCTGTACTTCACCACTCGTGGTGACCGAACTGAGCGCGATGTCGCTGCCGGCTTCCAGATCGACGATTCCGCTGCCCGCCAGTATTCTGGTGCCGTCATCCATCACAACTCGTCCGCCGCCGCTACCAGCGGCAATGGCCACGACGCCGCTTGTGGACTCGACAATCAGACCGACAGGTAAGCCATCTCCCAGCAAGATGTCGTCGGCGGAAAACAGCCGAGACCGGTCCTGTGTTGCTGGTGATTTGGCTCTCGATGTCCAGACCAGCTTCGCCGATACCTCGGCCCGCGCCGACGACGGTGATGGCGCCGGAGCCTTGGGCGGCAACCACGGTCGAGTTTCGGGAAAGCTCGACACCGTCGCCCGATGCACTGGCGATCACCGAAGCAGTTCCTTCAATCACTACGTCGGCCAGGCCAGTCGATAGAATGCCACCACCGTTACTTAGACTGACTCCGGTGTTGAATTCACCCGCTCCTCCAGCAGTGCCTACGACGCGAATCTCGCCGTCGACCGAAGCAATTCTGGTTGCCAAGATGGGGGATAACGAGCCGTCGATCTGAACACCTAAATTGCGGCTGCCGGTGCCGCCTCCCCTGCCAGTCAGTGTGATGGCTGCCGTCGCCGCGCCGACTCCCGTGGATTCGACTCTTGCTCCGCCGCCGAGCGTGATACCTGTATTCCCGTTGCTCCCTGAGGCGGCGCCCGTACCCGGTGATCAAAATGTCTCCAGCAGCCGAACTGACGCGCGAGTCGGCGCCGGTGATGACGACACCATGATGCAACTCACTGTCGGGACTTCCGCCGGCAGCTCCCGTGCCGGTGATCGCGATCTGTGATGTAGCGCTAAAGCCGGTCGTTTCGACGATCGCGCCCGCGGCGATGTGTACGCCAACATTGCTTGGACCCGAGCCTCCCGCAAAACCGGTGATGGCAACTCGCCCCTCGACGGTCGAGACCGTAGCTCCCGCGATCTCGACGCCGCGGAAATCGCCAGTTGTCGACCCGTCAGCGTTGGCTGCCAAGCGGATGTCACCTCGTTCCGTGAAGATTCCAGCGCCCGCCGTGAGGTCGATTTGGCGAGTGGCTTGGATGTCGACCGCGCCGCTGGCCGCCGAAGTGATGACGCTGTCGATCCGGATGTCTGTGGCTCGCAACAACAAATCGCTGGCGGCCGTCGCAGACCCAAGGTCGAGGGCGGCGTTCATATTAATGACGTCGCTGCCGGCCTGGCCGTCGATCGACAACGACGCGCGAAATCCGCCTCCTCCCGAACCAAGACCGTCCACATCAACGATGTCGTCGCCGCCGCCTGCGTTGATGGTCAACGATCTCCCTGGGTTGGGAAACGTCGTCACTTCGCCACTAGTTGAGTCAACGCGGGTCTCAGTTCCGGCAGCGGACACCGTGATCGTCTCCGCCGCAGCACTGTAGTTGAGCACCACGTCGTCAGCACTCACCAAAGAGTCGATCGGCTCGAGCTGCTCGTACCGGATTGTGTGGTGGCCGTTGACGTCGATCGAGCCGGAACTGTCGTCGATATAGTCGAAAGTTATCAGGTCGTAGTTGCCTTCGCTGCTGTCGACCAGTACTAGCGCATCTCCCTCTCCAGACACGCTGTTGCCGCCTCCTCGGAAAATCAATGGGCTCAGCCCGCCTCCGGCAAGGTCCACAGTGAGCGTGTCATCTCCGCCACCGGTGTCAATCTCGATCGAATCAAAGTGAGAAAGCGGAACACGGACCGTGTCACTGCTGATCTCCGCTAGGCCCGTACTCGCGGCACCCGTGCTGCTGCCGATATCTTGAATAAACAGGTTTGAGTCGGCCAACCAGACGGTTAACCTGTTGTTCTCCGCGCTGCTCGTATCGGTGACAGTCAAGATCTCGTCGTCGATCTCGACGTGTGTGCTCGGGTTGGGTCGCTGCAGGACCACGTCGTTTCCGTCGGGCCCGCCGGCATAGGTCAACGTGAAGACAAAGCCGCCAGCGGTGAGCGTCGCGCCTTCGGGAAGACTGTGGAAACGCGAGTTACCGACCGATGCGTCCGGCTCGATCAAGTCCACAATCGTAAACTGGGTTCCGAAGCCGGGATTAGTACCGACCTCAATTTCCAGCCGCGCGTCGTTCAGATCGACTTGTCCGCCGCCGGTGACAGTCACCCGGTCGAAGATCTCTGGACCGTCGAGACCGACGTGGAAAACTCCCTCCCCAGTCAGCTCTGCAAACGACGGCCCCATCCATCAATTGCAAACCGGCTAATACCCGTCGCGGTTCTAGCTCTTCGGGTCCGAACAGCCGGCCAAACGGACGGCCGAGACGCTGGCGCCTGTTCCTGCGGCGAAGTCGCCTCGCCAGCTGACGTATGTTGACAAAAGACATAAAGGAAAGAGGTTTAGTAGCTGCAGACCGGAAACGTCAGATTCCCGGCGTTAACCTGGTGCCAACTAAATGTCCTGCAACAACTTCTGCTGATCCGAAGCGCCAACCCCTGATTATCCTGTGGTGCTAAACGAGGGTCAAACAATCGGTCTGAGATTCATCGGGAAATCCCCCATTAGAGGGGGTGTGCGGCCAGGCGTCAATTTGAGCGATTTGTGAAGGGTATTCGGAAAACGCCGAGTGCGATAGCTGCGGTGCGTTTATGGGTTGTAGCGATTCTTCGTGCTGCTCCTGTCATTCATGCTGTTCGGATTAGGGTAAGTCTGCAGGTTGTGAGGCCGCTGCGACGAAGACAGCGACATGGGGCTCTCGGTTGATCAATGCGCTGTCAAGACTCGTGAATTAGGGGTAAACAATGGTTGAGTCCCGTCTGAAGACCTGCCGCCGGCTACAAATCACGATCGGACTGCTCGCCGTAAGCGCGGCGCACGTACCGGTCATCAGCGGGCAGCAAACGCCGGCACCGGTGATCGACGTTTCTCAGCGAGCTGAAGGGGATACGGAGCGCAGCGTGTTGCGAGAACGCGCTCAACGGCCGCGGCCTGACCGTGTTGGTACTTTGGATCGATGGAGAGACTGGGGCCGAGCGGGTTCGGCGATCCCGGTCGAGTCGTGGCAACCAACAGCCGAACGACGGCTGCCGAGTGGTTTTGCGGCTAAGATCCAGCGAGTGAAGAAGGCTCGGCCGCCAAGAAAATCGGCTTCCCATCCATGGCCGGCAGCGGTCGAGAAGGTGGTGTTGCAGCCGAGTTTGATCGAGCCGATCCCGAACGCACGCCGTGTTGGCGAAGCACCGATTCGAGTCGTGAGCGCCGACGATGCACGGGCGGACCTCGGGCCGCTAAAAATCTCGGTCAGCGAGTCAATGCCGCTGCCCCAGAGCGGTCAGTCGCCCAAACAGGCGGCTGCGGCCGAGCGAAGCCCTCGATCGTTGCCCGGCGGGGCCGCGGTGATAGGGGGACCGCGGTTTCTAAGAGCGAGGCCGATCTCCCGTGCCGCGCCGGCGCAGCCGGCAGCACTTGTTGTGCCTCACGACGACCAGCGGACGGCCGACGTAGATCCACCGTCTGCGGATCGTCCAAAGCTACTGAGTTCTCGTGCAACGCTCGATGCGCGAGGCCCGAAGTTGTCAGACTTTATTATTGTTGCGCCGCCGCCGAGTTCTCGCCGGTCCACACAGCAGCTGGCGGGCCGCACTAAGAAGTCCGCCGAGGCCACTCGGTCGGTCAGCTCGTCAAGGACTCGAAATTCAGTGATCCGAACAGTTTCGCGGAAGCATCTCAGCCGGCAGTTTTCTCTTGATGTCAGTAAGGCCGGGGAACGAACGGAGGATGCCGCACCCGCGGGCCCCGCAGAACCGGCCGATATCGATCTCATTCCGGTTGTCGATCCCACTCGGGGAACGACTCCCTCAATGGGAGTGCTCGAATCGGCGTGGAAAGACGAACCGGCGACTCGTGAGCCGGCCGAGGACACGAACCGGCGCTCGGGAACGCGCGGGAAAGAAGCTCGCTTTGATCGCGAGTCTCAGCAGCAGCTTCCTCCAGTAGTGACTCCGGCAATGAGGGCGCGGCAATCCTTGCCCAAGGGACTGGTGAGTGTCGAATCGAGACCGCAGGACACGCCGACCGCCGAGCCACCCGGCGCTGCAGCCGATATCGCTGCCCACGACGAGCTGACTCGTTGGCGAAGAGAAGGGAAACCGGCAGTCTCGAAACGACGTCGACCGGTGGTCGAGCCTGCTCCTCAGCTAATGCTGACACAGGGTACCCGGTCAGTGCTGCGACGAGAGGAGTTGCCAGAGCCGTCGCTGCTGATCAGTCCGGTGGCGGAGGAGGCAGAAGACCGCCGAGCTGCGGATGATTTCAAACCGATTTCAGAGATTTCGGCAGACATCAGCACAGCTGGAGAAGAGCGTCCGGCCGACTTGGCGGAGCGGCGGTTCGCGCTGGCGGAGAGTATCGACCACCCGCTGGGGGTTTCGCGCGATGGGATTCAAGCGATGATCCTCTGGGAAGCACCAGCCACAAGCCACCGTCCACTGTATTTCGAGGAGGTCAACCTAGAGCGACATGGCTACAGCGCGGGTCTGTTTCAGCCTGTCTTGTCCGCCGCTCACTTTTTCGGACGCGTACCTGCACTACCCTACCTGATGGCAGCCGAGAAGGGGCAGGTTTGTCACTACACACTGGGTCACTATCGCCCCGGCAGCTGCGCGCCCTACCAGCTGTATCTACCACCGCTGAGCGTCAAAGGCCTGTCGGTGCAGGCGACGAGCATCTTGGGAATGCTGTATTTGATCCCGTAGGTCAAAAGCCCAAAGTAGTAGGCACACTCCGTGTGCCGTCGTTTTTTGACAGGACTTACAGGATCGACGGGATGGCCGGTGACCATGGTTCCGCAAAATCAGCCGCCGGGCGTTAGCCCACGGTTCCCGCTGCAACCAGCCCTTCGACCTCGGCTCGGCAGGAGCCTCGCCCTCCCGAGCGCGCTACACGGATGTTGAAGCGAGTGTGATGGGCACTCCGCCCTGAACACTCCTCAATCCTATTCATCTTGTCGATCCTGTCTTCTGTTTTTTTGACAGGATTTACAGGATCGACAGGATGGCCGCATGACTCTGCAAAATCAGCCGCTGGGCGTTAGCCCACGGTTCGCACTGCAACCAGCCCTTCGACCTCGGCTCGGCAGCAGCCTCGCCCTCCCGAGCGCGCTACACGGATGTTGAAGCGAGTGTGATGGGCACTCCGCGCTGAACACTCCTCAATCCTATTCATCTTGTCGATCCTGTCTTCTGTTTTTTTTGACAGGATTTACAGGATCGACAGGATGGCCGCATGACTCTGCAAAATCAGCCGCTGGGCGTTAGCCCACGGTTCGCACTGTAACCAGCCCTTCGACCTCGGCTCGGCAGGAGCCTCGCCCTCCCGAGCGCGCTGCACGGATGTTGCAGTGAGTGTGATGGGCACTCCGCGCTGAACACTCCTCAATCCTATTCATCTTATCGATCCTGTCTTCTGTTTTTTTGACAGGACTTACAGGATCGACAGGATGGTCGGTGACCACTCAAAATCAGCCGCTGCTTGTCGATCCTGTCTTCTGTTTTTTTGACAGGATTTACAGGATCGACAGGATGGTCGGTGACCATGGTTCCGCAAAATCAGCCGCTGGGCGTTAGCCCACGGTTCGCACTGTAACCAGCCCTTCGACCTCGGCTCGGCAGGAGCCTCGCCCTCCCGAGCGCGCTACACGGATGTTGAAGCGAGTGTGATGGGCACTCCGCGCTGAACACTCCTCAATCCTATTCATCTTGTCGATCCTGTCTTCTGTTTTTTTGACAGGATTTACAGGATCGACACACGACCTCGGCTCGGCAGGAGCCTCGCCCTCCCGAGCGCGCTACACGGATGTTGAAGCGAGTGTGATGGGCACTCCTCAATCCTATTCATCTTGTCGATCCTGTCTTCTGTTTTTTTGACAGGACTTACAGGATCGACAGGATGGTCGGTGACCATGACTCTGCAAAATCAGCCGCTGGGCGTTAGCCCACGGTTCCCGCTGTAACCAGCCCTTCGACATCGGCTCGGCAGGAGCCTCGCCCTCCCGAGCGCGATACACGGATGTTGCAGTGAGTGTGATGGGCATTCCGGCGCACCCCGACCTGCCGCCAGCGCTGCCTGCACCCCGCCGCCTACAGTACAATTTGCAGATCGGGGGGCGGTTTAAACCCCAACGTCATATCGGGGAGGCATCCTATGCAGCGTCGACACCTTCACTTGTTCCTGATCGTATTGGCCGTTCAGGGGGCCTGGCACGTTGGAGCGGCACGGGCCGACGAGCTGGGGTCGATCGCAACCGCTGAGAAGACCGCTCAGGCGCGCCAGCAGTTATACCTCGCCGACATCCGGACTGCAGACATAGCCTGGCGCGAAGGCAATATCCCGCTGATGGAGTCGCTGTTGCGGCGCCACGTACCAAATGGTGCGGAGGCCGACCTGCGCCAGTTTGAGTGGTACGTGCTGTGGGGATTCTTACAACGAAACCGCCCCCAACGGCGCGTCGAGCTGCCAGACCATCTCAAGGCCGCTGCCTTTTCACCTACAGGCGACGACCTGGCAGTGGTACTCGGCTCCGATCACTCGGTGATTATGATCGACGCTGGGACGGGAGAGCTCCGCCAACGGTATGACCAAGCAGCTCCCAGCCGATGGAGAAAGGAGTTCCTCGCATTCTCGCCGGATGGCAATACCTTGGCTTACCAAGGTAAGAGCGACAGGATCGTACGCTTACGGAACTTGGTGAGCGGCCAGGTTCAAGATCTCCCGAGGTCCGACGGCTACATTTATTCCGCAGCGTTCTCACCAACAGACGATTTGCTGGTGACCGGAAGCTCTAACGGCATCATCCAGGTGTGGGATTTGCAGACGAACAAGAGGAGGGTCCTAGAGCGATTTGGAGCGGCGATCAACGCGCTGGCCTTCTCGCCGGGCGGAAAACAGTTGGCGGTTGGCTGCCGGGCGAGTTCACACTTTGGTGCGCCGCTGACCGACGGTGTCTCGCACAAGACAGCGAAGGTCATCCAACTCGCAGATGGCGAAGTCCGCTACGAGGTTCATCACAACGGAGCTGTCAACGCGCTGGCATTCTCGCCAGACGGCCGTTTTCTTGCCACCGGAGGCAGCGACGGAGTGCTGCAGGTTTACGATTTCCGCGACGACTCGGTATCGACGATCTGGCGCGCCGAGCTGTCAGAGCGTGGAGATGCCGTGGGGGGTCGAATCAGGTCGCTAGCGTTTTCACCGGACAGTCGCTGGCTCGCAGCGGGCGGTATCGGGCTCCGCGTATGGGACACCTCCCATTTCAAACTCGCTGCCACGCTGGGTGGCCACGTGAGCCCGATACAGGGGGTGTCATTCTCTGCCAACAACCTGTTGGCGTCGGTTGGCCTGGACCACACCGTCTTGGTGTGGGATCTCAACCAGGCGGGATGGACGGGCGCGGAGACTCGTGACTTTGGCGGCAAGGTGGACACGGTCGCCTTCTGTCCCAACGGCGAGATTGCGGTCCACACCCTTGGTTCTTCCCGGCTACCGGTGTGGGATCCGGTGAGCGATCGGGTACGACACATCGAGGGGGCGGGCCACTATGCTGTGTCCAAGTCGGGCGTGCTGGCAGCCGCTACGAGAGAAAACATCCGTTTCGTAGACTTGATGACAGGTGAAAAGGCAGAGACCCCGTTGGGGGTCAACGTGACGCAACTGGCTTTTTCTCCAAACGACGACGTGCTGGCGCTGGCGACCTACCAAGGTGCCGTTCAATTGTGGTCGGCTCAGACGGGCGAGCCTATTCTGCAATCGGGCGCTCAGCAGGGCCGAGTTTCGGATCTGGTTTTCAGCCCCGACGGTAAACGCGTTGCCTCGGCCCACCAACTTCCATATCACGTGACAGTCTGGGATGTTGTTGCACGAGAGAAGGAATTGACGCTCGACGTCGGGTCTGGCAGCGGCGAACTAGCGGTTGATTTCTCGCCTGACGGCAACCTGTTAGCCGTTGGCCGACAGTTTTTGGGGATCCAGATCTGGAATCTGAAGGAACCCGAAAAACTGCCAATCGTGTTGCCGGCGGTCACGATGGCCGTCGCCTTTGCGCCGAGTGGACAGACTCTCTTCTCCGGCCGGATGGGGGATGCTGCGTTGCATGTGTGGGACCTGCCAACTCGCCGGCTGAAGTGCAGCCTGCCGGGCGTTAGTCGCACGCGGGACATCGCGGTGTCGTCGGACGGAACGATGGTCGCCGTCGGCGGCTGGGATGGAACAGTGCGGTTACTGCGGGCAGTCGACGTCCCAGACCGCAGCTGAAGCGGAAGCTTCGAGATCACGCGTCAATCGATGAACAACATCCGTGTTAACGCGCTCGGGAGGGCGAGGCTCCTGCCGAGCCGAGCCACCTCGGAGTGCTTGATTCGAAACCGTGGGCTAACGCCCAGCGGCTGATTTTGTGTCGCGGGTTCATCCTGTTGATCCTGTAAATCCTGTCAAGAAAGGCAGAAGACAGGATCAACAAGATGAACAGGACAGAGGCAGCGACTCTAGGCGGGTGTGTCCATCACACCCACGGCAACATCCGAGTTAACGCGCTCGGGAGGGCGAGGCTCCCGCCGAGCCGAGCCACCTCGGAGTGCTTGATTCGAAACCGTGGGCTAACGCCCAGCGGCTGATTTTGTGTCGCGTGTCCATCCTGTTGATCCTGTAAATCCTGTCAAGAAAGGGCAGAGGACAGGATGAACAAGATGAACAGGACAGAGGCAGCGACTCTAGGCGGGTGTGTCCATCACACCCACGGCAACATCCGTGTTAACGCGCTCGGGAGGGCGAGGCTCCTGCCGAGCCGAGCCACCTCGGAGTGATGATTCGAAACCGTGGGCTAACGCCCAGCGGCTGATTTTGTGTCGCGGGTCCATCCTGTAAATCCTGTCAAGGAGACTTGGTTTTCAGTACAGATCCGAAACCAAACTCTCCGAAACTGCGTCGTCGAGCAAGTCGTCATCGAGCAGTTCCTCGAAGACGGCGTCCAGTGCCTCTCCGTTAGGCGCGCTCCGAGCGTCATCAGCGTCTGCCATCCCCAGGTCATCATCCACAAATCCCAATGCCCGTAAGGCAGTGTCGTTGGCATCCTGCGCCGGATCTGTCTGCAACACTTCGACCAATTGCTGGGGAACGATTGCTGAGGTCAACACTCCCGATGGGATCTCCGGGATCGTGTCGACCGGCAGTAGAGCTGCAACCTGAGCAACCTGGGACGCGTCCGCCGCATTCACCCGGTTGTTCCCGCTCACATCGGCAATTACCCCCGGATCGGTGCTCGGTGTGGCCGCAAAGCCGTCGATCAATAACGCAGCATGTTGCGCGACTTGCGACGCATCGGCCGCGTTCACCCGACCGTTCCCGGTAACGTCCGAAAAGTACTCGAGCACATGCAAGCCGTCGTCGTCGATGACAGGGACACTGTTCGACGCCGAGTCCGTGGCACTCGCCGTGTGAATGTTCAACACCTGGGAATCGAGATAGATCGCGTTGGCGTCGGCCGTCGGAACGCTCGCCGTCAGATCGACCAGCGTGTTCGCGCCTGCCGGCAAGTCCACCGTACTGGTCAAGGTGACTACTGCCGTGCCGGCAGTGGACGTATCCAGGTTCACCGCGGCACCCGCCGGCATGTTCGCGCCGGCAGCCACCGCGGAAATCTCCAGAAGCGCCGGATCGTAGTCGATCGACAGCGACACACTCCGCAGTCCCGTGCCGTCGCTGATCGTCACCGGCAAGCCCGTCGTAACATTGGCCGGTAGGTTTACCGGTTGACCCGGACCGCGGACAAAGTCGTCTATGCTGAGCGTGACCGAGCCCGCTGCCGGTGCCACAATCTCGAAGTTCCCGACGTAGTTGTCGCCAGGCGTGCCATCGCCGTTACCATCCAAGGCACGAGCTGTCGTGTCTTCAAAGGCATCCGCGCCGCTGCGCAGCGTTGCCGTGTAGGTGTCCGCCGCCAGCGTGCCACCGGTGGCAATGAAGTAAATCATGTCGTCTGACGAGTCGACTACCAGTGATCCCGTGACTGCGCCACTGGAGGCACCGGTTAATGTAACATCGGCCGCGCCAAGCCCCGCCGATGTGTCGTAGAGGTTTAGGTCGGCCGTGTCGATTGGGGCATTAAACTGGGCCATGAAGCCCGTGCTCGTACCCGCGAAGTTCGACACCGCGAAGCTGGCGGGGCCATCGTCGTCCTGGATCGTAGTCGTGGCCTGCTGCGTACCGTCTTCATTGCCGTTGGTCACCGTTTCGATGTCGAGCACGACGGTCTCGTTGTCTTCATCTTCCGTATCCTGAACGGCCGTGACTGTTACCGAACCAGTGGTGGCGCCGGCGGCGATCACCACTTGTGTTCCGGAGAGTGTGAAGTCGCTGGCCGCGGCCGTGCCGCTAGCCGCAAGATCAACGGTCACGTCGAGCGTGGTCGCCTCCGACAGGGTGACTGTGAAGGTCGCCACGCCGCCTTCCTCAGGAATTTCGGCGTTATCGACCGAGATGCTGACGTTCGGCACTACCGGGTCGTCGTCGTCGACAATCGTGACGATGACCTGTTGCTCTCCAGCCTCGTCGCCGTTGGTGACGCCGGAGATGTCGACGATCACCGTCTCGTCGTCATCGTCGACGGTGTCTTGTACCGTCGTGATTTCAACCGAGCCGGTCGTCTGTCCTGTGGGAATGACGATCTGAGTGCCGGTAATCGTAAAGTCGTCGTCCAACGTTGCTGTTCCGGAAATCTCCAGATCGACCGTTATGTCGACCGTATGAGCTTCGGACAGAGTCGCGGTGACAACCGCCGTCGCTGGGTCTTCGGTAACGGTCGCCACATCGGCCGAAATCGAGACCGTCGGTTGCAGATTCTGGTTAAACCAAACGCGGCTACCGGGGCCGTCGCCGCGGACGTTGGCCTCGAGAAGATCGAGGTCGCCGTCGCCGTCGATATCGCCGATTTCAGCAAAGTCAATACGCCGGGCGCCGCCCGCGAAGGTCAGGCGTTGGCCGGAGTCCTGAAAAGTGGCATTGCCATCGTTCAACCAAATCTCGGTGCCCGCCCCGAATCGCTGGAACGGGATAACATCCAGGTCACCATCCCCATCCATGTCCCCGATTCGGACGCGATAAATCTGTGCTGTCCCGCCGCCGAGGTTCTGACCGGTGTCAAAGAAGTTACCATCTCCGTCATTGAGATAGATGAACGCACCATTGCCGCTGTAGACCGTACCTCCCACCAGATCCATGTCACCATCGCCGTCCAGGTCCCCCACGGCGACGTCCTTCGTTGCTCGGAACCCTCCCAGCGTTTGACCACTGTCCACAAAGTTCCCACTGCCATCATTGAAGTAAATGTGGTTGGGCGTACCGTTGTTACCTTCCCAAGCGTCCAGGTCGCCGTCGTTATCGAGGTCCGCCAGCTCGACGGCATCGGTGGAGTGGTTACCCAGACCTTGGCCGGTGTTGGTGAAGTTGCCACTGCCATCGTTCAGCCAGATTTGGTTGCCGCCGTAGCGGATCCCCAGGAAGAGATCCAAGTCACCGTCACCGTCCAAGTCGCCAGCTCGGGTCTGTGTACCACCGGGGCTAATACCCGAGTTGGTGAAGTTCCCCGAGCCATCGTTCAGCATGATCCGGCCGCCAGCGACGTCGAGGTCCCCGTCGCCATCCACATCAGCGAAGGAAAACTCTCCTAAGCCACCGCCCAACGTTTGGCCGCTGTTGGTGAACGTGCCGGTACCGTCGTTCAACCAGGTTTGGTCACCGCCTCGGATGGCATCCAAGTCGCCGTCGTCGTCGATGTCCCCGACGGCAATGTGTGACAGTGCATGTTGCCCGAAGGCCACACCACCATCTTCAAATTGGCCACTCCCGCCAGCGGCTGTGTAGAATTGCCAAACTTCCGGTGTGGCTGCTCCGCCCGCCAGTGAAACACCCGCGCTAACCGTTGCCTGAACCAGTTCGCCACCGAAGAAGGCATTGGTTGGGGTATGCGTCGCGACCGCCCCGTCGAAAGTGACGGTTGTCAGATCACCGGTCAACTTACCCACGCTTTTCGATCCGTGCACGGTGAATGTCTGGTCGGTTGCGGCCGTGACGTTCTGGTCGAATGTCGCCGAGATATCTGTCCCAGGATCGGCAGTCGACGAGTTGGCCGCAGGAATTTGGGATAACACGGTTAGCAGATTTCGTTTTTCGAGCCGTTCCGCGCCAAGATGCCCGATAACCCGCAGCCTCCGCTCATGACGTGATCGAGCTGAGGAACTTCGACAAATCCAGCGGCGCTTTCTCGAACGGTGCATGATGAGTTCCTTTGGCTTCAATTTGTGTTGGTCATGGTGTTCAGGAGCAGTTGGACCTGGGCAGGCGTCCTGACTTGATGCTGTTTGCGACGGTGTTTGGCATTTGACGCCTCTGCCGCCTCAAGAGCGCGCACCACAGAAACACCTAAGAAGCGCCGCGGCCCGAACGGGGGACACATTCTTTCCAGGTTTTGCGTTTATGGCACAACTGCCATCGGTAGTCAAGCAAATTCTCTTCGGCTGTCGCTAAGATGCGAATCGGTGCTTGATTGCCATCTACTGACCGCAGCTTGAGTCACGCACGTTCGCGCGTATGGGCACCGATTGCCGCAAAACGATCTCGAAAAGATTCTCCTGCCAAATCTGCATGTTCCCTGCATTTTGGATTGTGCGCACTAATCGCATTGCGGCCAACGGGCGTCGGTCTGCCAGGCTGGACCTTTCGTCGTGGGGCTCTCGCCACGACGGGAAAGAGCGCGCATTCCGTCGATGTG
Organism: Pirellulaceae bacterium; assembly: GCA_965223305.1. Classification (GTDB taxonomy): domain Bacteria; phylum Planctomycetota; class Planctomycetia; order Pirellulales; family Pirellulaceae; genus CBDCWT01. The sequence goes on from CBDCWT010000084.1 coordinate 410,587, forward strand.
TAGATGCACGACTGTTTCGGCCGCCAATTTGATCGCAGTGACCGGTGTCGCACTTCGAGACCACGTTTACTTTCGCTACGGTCTATCGGTATTGCCCTGCTGGGCTGCCTGCGCTGCGAGTCTCGCTGCGATGATCGGAGCAGCGTTGACTTTCCAGGTCCCGTCGGTCTTCACCAAATCGAAAGGAAGTGGATTGCCGGGCATTGTAAGATGCTGTCGATTGTCATTGATCATCGACGAATCATAGTTGATGGATTTTCCGTTCGGCAACCTGACCGTCTCGCCGACCGACAGTCGCGAAATGGGCATAGACGCGAACTGGGCCTTCATCGAGTCAATTTGTTGTGGTGTCAGTTGGTTCGTTGAAATGAGAACATCGAGTCGATCATTGGGAATGGCTACCTGCTGGATCCCCGCCTTGTCACCGGCGAGCATAGCGATGAAGAACTGCTTCAAGACAGCCTCCGGCGATGTCACCTCCTCAATCGGAGCAAGCGATTTCTGAGGCACGCTTAGCGAGCTGGCCTCACTTGTAGGAGTTTGAGGTGCCTCGTCTGTGTCGACGGACTGTCGCGAACAGCCGGTGATGAGAACTGCGAACGCGGTCAACATGAACGTTCTTCGTGTGCGATACAGGCGCATTGTACAATACCTTAAGATCCCGAAGTAGCGGAGTCGCAACGTGAACTATAGCCACAGAAGCGGAGGTTGTCACGGTCCTTGTAGCCAGCGATTCAGTGGCGTGTCATGCACTGGCATACATCGGTCGTGGATTTGCGTCCTCACAGGAGAGCCGCTTGCGCACAAAAATTGACGATGGACTACAGAATCAGATCATGATGATCCGGCAGTCTTGAACTAGACTGACAGCCCTACCCCTCCTGGTTACTCGCAAACCACCGACAAGACCTACAAGCTCGTCGTGCTGCTCCACGGCTTCGGTGACGACGAAACGGCTTGGACCGACGTCGGGCGAGCTCGCTTCATCGCGGACAGCTTGATCGCGCAGGGAAAGATCGAGCCAGTTGTCATCGCGATGCCTTGGGGGCATCCGATTCCAGTTCCCGAAGGTGATCGCCCCGAGGAATATTGGTCTCAAAGCAACGATGCTTACCGGATGGGCACTCTGGCCTAGAACTCGTGCAGCAGCTTGCGGCAGTTTCCTTTCGCTTTCGTACTCACCGCTCGCAAGTTGGCATTTGCCAGCACCCCTCGAGTTCTGACCGTCGGCCTCACGCCTTGAGCCAAAGGCTCTTCGCTCTTGAGTAGCCGCTGGAATTGACCAAATGGTTAATCTGAGCTTCTGGATCACTGGCGACGGCAAATCTAGGGTGTTTCTCGATCAGCCATAAATCGAGTTGCTGATGTGCCTGACGAGCACTAGCCCGAATAATTCATGAGCGATCTGCTGCGAGGTCGTAAGTCCATCCGTGGCTTCGTCATGCTTCACAATTCTCCCTCGACGTATTGCTTCAATACGCCTGCGGAAGAATTGCTCGCCTTCCTTGCCACGAACGTACTTACAACCTCTCGCCACGATCTTCATGAATAATCCGGGCTAGGCGACCCGAACCTTTTTCTTCCGTAATAGGCCAACAATTGAGGCCTCATAAAACTCCTAATTTCTTCATATCTTGCATTGCATATAAACATCTCAAATTATAAATTCATCTCATTCAGGCCAGTCTACGCATTCTTCTTGAACGCAGCGCGAGTCATGCGTAGACCACCTCATTCCCCCCATTTGATAAGAGGGCATTCTCGATGGCGCGCAACAAGACTTCCAAGCTGAAGGTACGGGAATTGTGCAGGCGGAGACGAGCGACACTTGAGCGGCTCGAAGCCCGCCAGCTGCTAGCTGCGACAAATGTTGCAGATCTGACCACCGCCGGCGCGACGGACGACATCAACGGCGCGCTCTTTACTCAGTCAGATGCCGCCAACACGTCGGCGGGAACCGGCCTGATCTCGGCGTTTGTCAGACTGAGCACCAACAACCTTTTTGAGCGGGGTTACAACACGAGCTTCCGGCCGCTGGAGTTCGACGAGAATAGCTCGCCGACGTTCACACGTGACTTGACTCTCAGTGAGGTGCCTATCGCATTCGTCGACATTGATGGCGATATGATTCTCGAGCCCGCCTACGAATTTCAGCTGGACATCAACGAGAATAATCCGACTTCGTTGTTATCCTTGCACACAGTTGAGATCTACATCTCCGACACGGCCGGATTGACGGGCTATGACTTCGGCGGCAATGCGACGTTGGTCTATGACATGGATGCCGGCGGAGACAATATTGTCCATTTGGACTATTCGTTGGAAGAGGGCAGCGGCAAGGCGGACATGTTTCTGTATGTTCCGATCGACGTATTGGGCTTTCCGCCCGACGACGATACGTACGTGTATTTCTATTCAGAGTTTGGTGCAACGCTTGACCCTACTGACCCCGATTACGACGCCGACTGCCACGGATATGGTCAGGACGACGGCTTCGAAGAGTGGGCGGTTCGCGAGCCTGATCCGCTTTCCAGCATCTCGGGGTACAAATGGCATGATCTCAACGGCGACGCCAACTGGGACGCCGGCGAGCCAGGTTTCGAAGGCTGGACGGTCTACCTGGATCTCAACAATAACGACGTCTTGGATGTCGGCGAGCCCACTGACGTGACAGACGCAGACGGCTTTTACGAGTTCAATCCTCTTCTCGACGGTACCTACACGGTTCGTGAGGTCCTCCAAACTGGTGCGACGCAGACGTATCCAGGTGGGCCAGATTTTGAGCACGTGATCGTAGTCGGAGAAGGGGAGTCGGTTAGCGGGACGTCAGGTGTCGCCGAGCCCCCAAACTTTGGGAACATGTTCGAGGCGACGAAGAGCGGCCGCAAGTACCACGACCTCAACGCTGATGGAGACGACGAGGCTGGGGCGGATCCGGGCCTTGACGGGTGGACGATTACCGCCTTCGTAGATGCCAACTCAGATGGCATTCTCCAGCAGAGCGAAATTGATGCGGGCGCTGCAGGTACCGATGTCACTTCCGGCGGTGGGCTTTACAGCTTGACCCTTGATCCTGGTGACTACATCGTAGTGGAGACAGCTCAAGCGAACTGGTTTGAGAGTCCTGACGTGGACACAACGGAAGTGAATCCTGCTGGGCTGGGTGGGTTCGGCGAGTACGGCTATGCGATCACACTCATCAGCCAACAAGACGACTCCGGTAATGACTTTGCTAACTTCCAGCAAGTGACGAAGAGCGGCCGCAAGTACCACGACCTCAACGCTGATGGAGACGACGAGGCTGGGGCGGATCCGGGCCTTGACGGGTGGACGATTACCGCCTTCGTAGATGCCAACTCAGATGGCATTCTCCAGCAGAGCGAAATAGATGCGGGCGCTGCAGGTACCGATGTCACTTCCGGCGGCGGGCTTTATAGCTTGACCCTTGATCCTGGTGACTACATCGTAGTGGAGACGGCTCAAGCGAACTGGTTTGAGAGTCCTGACGTGGACACAACGGAAGTGAATCCTGCTGGGCTAGGTGGGTTCGGCGAGTACGGCTATGCGATCACACTCATCAGCCAACAAGACGACTCCGGCAATGACTTTGCTAACTTCCAGCAAGCGACGAAGAGCGGCCGCAAGTACCACGACTTCAACGCTGACGGAGACGACGAGGCTGGGGTGGATCCGGGTCTTGACGGGTGGACGATTACCGCCTTCGTAGATGCCAACTCAGATGGCATTCTCCAGCAGAGCGAAATTGATGCGGGCGCTGCAGGTACCGATGTCACTTCCGGCGGTGGGCTTTACAGCTTGACCCTTGATCCTGGTGACTACATCGTAGTGGAGACGGCTCAAGCGAACTGGTTTGAGAGTCCTGACGTGCACACAACGGAAGTGAATCCTGCTGGGCTGGGTGGGTTCGGTGAGTACGGCTATGCGATCACACTCGTCAGCCAACAAGACGATTCCGGCAATGACTTTGCTAACTTCCAGCAAGCGACGAAGAGCGGCCGCAAGTACCACGACCTCAACGCTGATGGAGACGACGAGGCCGGGGTGGATCCGGGCCTTGACGGTTGGACGATTACCGCCTTCGTAGATGCCAACTCAGATGGCATTCTCCAGCAGAGCGAAATTGATGCGGGCGCTGCAGGTACCGATGTCACTTCCGGCGGTGGGCTTTACAGCTTGACCCTTGATCCTGGTGACTACATCGTAGTGGAGACGGCTCAAGCGAACTGGTTTGAGAGTCCTGACGTGGACACAACGGAAGTGAATCCTGCTGGGCTGGGTGGGTTCGGCGAGTACGGCTATGCGATCACACTCGTCAGCCAACAAGACGATTCCGGCAATGACTTTGCTAACTTCCAGCAAGCGACGAAGAGCGGCCGCAAGTACCACGACCTCAACGCTGACGGAGACGACGAGGCTGGGGCGGATCCGGGCCTTGACGGGTGGACGATTACCGCCTTCGTAGATGCCAACTCAGATGGCATTCTCCAGCAGAGCGAAATTGATGCGGGCGCTGCAGGTACCGATGTCACTTCCGGCGGTGGGCTTTACAGCTTGACCCTTGATCCTGGTGACTACATCGTAGTGGAGACAGCTCAAGCGAACTGGTTTGAGAGTCCTGACGTGGACACAACGGAAGTGAATCCTGCTGGGCTGGGCGGGTTCGGTGAGTACGGCTATGCGATCACACTTGTCAGCCAACAAGACGATTCCGGCAATGACTTTGCTAACTTCCAGCAAGCGACAAAGAGCGGCCGCAAGTACCACGACCTCAACGCTGATGGAGACGACGAGGCTGGGGTGGATCCGGGCCTTGACGGGTGGACGATTACCGCCTTCGTAGATGCCAACTCAGATGGCATTCTCCAGCAGAGCGAAATTGATGCGGGCGCTGCAGGTACCGATGTCACTTCCGGCGGTGGGCTTTACAGCTTGACCCTTGATCCTGGTGACTACATCGTAGTGGAGACAGCTCAAGCGAACTGGTTTGAGAGTCCTGACGTGGACACAACGGAAGTGAATCCTGCTGGGCTGGGTGGGTTCGGCGAGTACGGCTATGCGATCACACTCATCAGCCAACAAGACGATTCCGGTAATGACTTTGCTAACTTCCAGCAGCAAGCGACGAAGAGCGGCCGCAAGTACCACGACTTCAACGCCGACGGAGACGACGAGGCTGGGGTGGATCCGGGCCTTGACGGGTGGACGATTACCGCCTTCGTAGATGCCAACTCAGATGGCACTCTCCAACAGAGCGAGATCGACGCCGGTGCCGCCGCCAGTGTGGTTACAGCGGGTGGTGGTTTCTACAGTATGATGCTTAATGCAGGCGATTACATCGTAGTGGAGACGGCTCAAGCGAACTGGTTTGAGAGTCCTGACGTGGACACAACGGAAGTGAATCCTGCTGGGCTAGGTGGGTTCGGCGAGTACGGCTATGCGATCACTCTCACCGCGGGGCAAGTGGATGACGGCAATGACTTTGCTAACTTCCAGCAAGCCACAAAGAGCGGCCGCAAGTACCACGACTTCAACGCTGACGGAGACGACGAGGCCGGGGTGGATCCGGGCCTTGACGGGTGGACGATTACCGCCTTCGTAGATGCCAACTCAGATGGCATTCTCCAGCAGAGCGAAATAGATGCGGGCGCTGCAGGTACCGATGTCACTTCCGGCGGTGGGCTTTACAGCTTGACCCTTGATCCTGGTGACTACATCGTAGTGGAGACGGCTCAAGCGAACTGGTTTGAGAGTCCTGACGTGGACACAACGGAAGTGAATCCTGCCGGGCTGGGTGGGTTCGGCGAGTACGGCTATGCGATCACCCTCATCAGCCAACAAGACGACTCCGGCAATGACTTCGCTAACTTCCAGCAAGCGACGAAGAGCGGCCGCAAGTACCACGACCTCAACGCTGATGGAGACGACGAGGCTGGGGCGGATTCGGGCCTTGACGGTTGGACGATTACCGCCTTCGTAGATGCCAACTCAGATGGCATTCTCCAGCAGAGCGAAATAGATGCGGGCGCTGCAGGTACCGATGTCACTTCCGGCGGTGGGCTTTACAGCTTGACCCTTGATCCTGGTGACTACATCGTAGTGGAGACAGCTCAAGCGAACTGGTTTGAGAGTCCTGACGTGGACACAACGGAAGTGAATCCTGCTGGGCTGGGTGGGTTCGGCGAGTACGGCTATGCGATCACACTCATCAGCCAACAAGACGACTCCGGTAATGACTTTGCTAACTTCCAGCAAGTGACGAAGAGCGGCCGCAAGTACCACGACCTCAACGCTGATGGAGACGACGAGGCTGGGGCGGATCCGGGCCTTGACGGGTGGACGATTACCGCCTTCGTAGATGCCAACTCAGATGGCATTCTCCAGCAGAGCGAAATTGATGCGGGCGCTGCAGGTACCGATGTCACTTCCGGCGGTGGGCTTTACAGCTTGACCCTTGATCCTGGTGACTACATCGTAGTGGAGACGGCTCAAGCGAACTGGTTTGAGAGTCCTGACGTGGACACAACGGAAGTGAATCCTGCTGGGCTGGGTGGGTTCGGTGAGTACGGCTATGCGATCACACTCATCAGCCAACAAGATGACTCCGGCAATGACTTCGCCAATTTTCAAACTGTTTCCATTCACGGCATCAAGTTCTATGACAAGGTCAGTCCTGGAAACGTCGTCGGCGAACACGATCCCGGAGAACCAGGAGTTGGTGGCATCACAATTGAGCTTCATCGCAATGGAGTGCTGATCGCTACCACCACAACGGCAACACAGGCCGAGGTGGATGCCGATCCATTCGATGACATCACCATGGTTGGGCAGTTCTGGTTCATGGATCAAGCGCCGGGAACGTTCATCGTGACCGAAGTACTTTCCGACGGGTGGCTAAACACGACTCCGCTGTCGAGTGGGCCGCACGTGCTTATGAGTGGTGATCCCCCACTGGAGCTTGGCTATGTCTTCGGAAACATCCAGCGTAACGACACCGACGCACGAACACCTGGATTCTGGCGCAACAAGCACGGTCGCGCGATCATCGTGGGTATGGACTGGTTTGACGAGCTGTCTGCATTGAATCTGCGCGACAAGGAGGGTGACGACTTTGACCCGGCTAACATCAATCAATGGCGGCGGTGGCTACAGCGGGCCCACGCGGATAACATGGCTTACATGCTGTCCGCCCAGATGGCCAGCATGTACCTCAACATCCACTCAGGCTTTGTTGACGCCGACGATGTCGTGCTCGTTCAAAAGCAGGATGGATCTTTCACTGCGCTGGAGATAGGGGATGTGGTTGATGCCGCCAATGCGCTGCTGGGGCTGGATCCCAACGGTGACGGACAGTTAGTGCTCGTAGCTGGTGAACCAGACGCAGAGGCCGACGCGGCCACGGCCACGGGCGGCACGCTAGCCATGTTCGACGGAGCACTGCGCGAATACGCTGACTTCCTCAAGAACATCCTCGACAGCGGCAACAACGACGAAAACTTCATCCACCCCTGCCCGCCCGACGAGGCTGGGGGCGGCCCCTCGCGGACTCCGTTGATCGTCGATACGCCGGTAACTGATGACGTAGTCACGACGATTGGCGACTCTGTCATCGTTTCGTCGCTCGTTGATGCGACCGACTCCATCTCAGAACGCGGGCCTTTGGCTACAGCAGATTTGCCAGAGTTGTCAGCCAGCTTGGCTGCCCCCGTGGTGACCAGGCCGGTGAGTTCGGCTCAACTGGGGGCCTCGGCCGCCAACTTCCGCGCTGCCGCAGTAGAAAGGCACTCGGATGCCGTCGACAGCATCTTTGCCTCGACATTGGACGACGTGCTGGATGAGCTATTGAGGCTGTAGCTCTCAAAATCTTCCAGGACGAACGCTGACCAGTAAGAACATCAGGGTTGTCGCTGGTGTCGTGATCCAAATAGACGCGCTTGCCGCTGATCGTTGCGCAAAAAAAGCCGCTGGCCTCATGCAGCCACGGCTTGCAATGAGGTGGTCGTGCCATCGTTGGGCCTTCCAAAAGCACTTGCCAATACTTATGGAAAGCCTGACGGCACCCGGCTCGCCGTGCCCGCTTCTACCGCCATTGGTTGTGGAATTCAGGGTATGGCGGCCGGACTGTCGTCGTAAGTGAGTGGGCGTTACTGGATTCGAACCAGTGACCTCCACCGTGTGAAGGCTGCCCGCAAAAACGTAAATCCCCTTACCAGAGCCACTTACTAAACGCACCTGACGCACTATTTGGTGCCCGACGCATCTGAAAGGTGCCCTCAAAGGTGCCCAGCACCCGCGCGTCGCGTGGGGAAGTTTAGCAAACAGGGTAAACATTCAACTGCTTTGCTCGGGGGAGGGAGGACATCGAGCTGCACGATTGGTGTACCTTTGACCGAAACCGAGCACACGTGTTACTCTGAAACGAAGGAGGAACACCGGATGCCTGTTACAGAACAAGACCTTGAAGAATTCCGTCGCTTTGCTGCTGAGCGCCTGGAAAATGGAGGTGCCGAATCGCTGCAAGAGCTGGTGGCGGAATGGGAGAAGCTGCGGCGGTGGAACGAGCGCAACGCACTTTCAGCGGAACAAGGGCGCCAGGGCCTCTCGAAGCCCCTGGACCTGGAAGGAGTCTTACAGCGAGTCGAAGATCGCATTGCCGAAGAAGGAAGCACCAAGTAAATGGCTCGCGCGGTATGGACGCCGGTTGCCGAAAACGATCTCGAAGAGATCCTCTTCCAAATCCGGGTGGTCGATAACAGACCGCTGACTGCCCGCCGAAACGGCGAGGCGATTCATCTTGCGGTCAATGACCGGGCGGCTACTGACGTGCCAGGCCAAGTGCACCCCGCTGCTCCGCCTGGTTGGGTCTACTTTCGCTTCAAACGATGGCTGATCTTCTACCAACCGCACCCGCAAGGAATTGAGGTTTTGCGGATCATCGACGGGGTCAGAGACTTGCCGAAACATCTGGGAACCTAGTTTGGTCTAGTCGCGGAGAGTGGGTCGGGTGTTGCGTGGGCGGTGTGGGGCCAAGCTTCTCGGCGACCGATTCGGGAGATTTCCGATCAATCCCACCAGGCCTGACGTTGTCACCGGTACGGATGTATAGTCAGCGTGAGGCAGCAGCTGCCTCACGACCTTCCAAAGCGCACTGGGCAACGCGGTGGGGGCGACCTCAGCATCGAAGCGTATTTCCTTGCGCGCGGAGATGTGGAAGATCTTGAGCGTTGAACGCGCGCTAAATACCTATCAAGTGCCCCGTCTCTTCGCTAACTCGTTAGGGGGGTAGCGGACACCGTCGCGAATCTGAATTCGTGTCGTGTCCCGCCTCTCAATGTGAGCAACGTGTCAAAGAGGCAACGGGGGCCGTCTACTGCTTTGGGAGACTGTCTTCGACGGGAATACGCTCCGGCGGAATCCACTCCAACTGTTCATTGTGCCAACCGACCACCGAGTGTCCGGCTCGCTTGTGTGCCCGCAGCGCCTCTTCAACTGCTTGCTGAACAGCAGCCTCCACAGCTTCCGATTCGGTGACCAAGTCAGCGTTTCGCGAATTGCCGTTTGATTTCGCCATCGTGCAGCTACTCCGAGATTACAGTTTGAATTCTCTCCCAGGCCGTCTCATCTCGGACCTCGCTCACATCGGTCCGAGTCCCCAGGGCGATCATTCGAGGCCTCCCTACCACACTATTATCGATCATTTGCCACGAATTGGCCAATGGCTGATAAAGCTCAAAAAAATTCCGAAGACCGGCCTGATACCGACGTCGGATCGTTTGCTCCGGCACGCTGTGACCTCCCATTTTGACGCGTGCTGCAACTCGCGCCACGGCCAGTTCCGCGTTGGAAAGCCAGAGGAACACAACATGCGCGTCGTAGCCGCTCTTGACGAGTGTTTCCAGCCACGGCGCGAAGGTCCGACTGGCGAGCGTCGTCTCGAACGCAAAGCTACGCTGATCTGAAGCAAGTTGTTTGATTCTCCGCATCATTACACGACCAGCTGCCATCGCGACTCGATCTGGTGCAAACCCGGAAATACCCTGCGCGATGACGTCTGCGTTGACGAATTCCTCCACTCCTAGGGCGCCGCGCAGCAATTGCGGGGCGGATGTACTTTTTCCGGCACCGTTCGGCCCGGCAATGACGACCACCTTGCGATCGACTTTCCTTTTACCCGCGTTCATTCCGTTCCTCCATCGCAAGGGTAGCAGCTTCCGCGGCGGCATCAAAGTGGCGACCACCGGTCTTTCGCCCGACAGAAAAAGTGGAGTTGGCCAGCGTGACGAACTATTGTCGAAACCACGAGTTGTTTCACACACACCACGTGGTGGTGGGAGGTCATCACAGCACGATGCGCAGCGCAACGCTGGCAGAGGGAGGATTCAGCACTGAAGCCCAAGCGCTGGCGGTCGGGAGCCTCCTACATGTCAACACACCTGGAAACCGTTATTGAAGGCTACCTGCAAGCCAAACATCTATCGCGCGCAACGCACAGCGCCTATGCCTCGACTTTGAAGAAGTGGAAAAAGTGGGGAACGGCGTTCCGATCGAGAGGCTGCGGCGTCGGGACATTCGTTCTTTTCTGGAGTGGGTGTTTGAAGATGCCGTCGAAAACGAGGGAACGAATCCAGGCCGAACTTCAAACAAAGCGCGAGAGCACCTTCGGGCCGTGATGTCTTGGGCCTGGGAGCGAGACATCGTTGAGACATTACCGCGTTTTCCGAAACCGGGGCCACAACGAGACGTGGCCGGACGACATTATCTCACCAAGGAAGAGATCAACTCGCTCTACTTCGCGACCCACCAACTGCGCAGTCCGCGTGGATGGAATCTTCCGGTGCCCATCGGACGATACTGGCGATGCGCGTTGGTATTGTTCTTTTAACTATGGTCTCGATTATGCGGAACTCCGCATTACGTTGACACGGGTACGCTGTGGAAAACGAATCCAGACCACGAACCCATTCTCTGGAGGCATGTATCGTGGAACCCTCAATCGCCAGACCGGGAGGTCAAGGAGAAGTCGCGGTGGGGGTGGCTGTACTATCGACGCGTCAAGACGGACAAGACCTTCTTCAGGCCCATGAACAGGGTGGTTCACGCGCACATCGAGAGCATCAAGCCAAAAGACGCCAGCCCAGATGAACCTGTAATACTTGGCGGCAGTTCTCGCCCCAATGCCTTGTTTCAACAACTCTGCCGGCTGGCGGGTATTAAACCAAAACTGAACGTGCGGACTGGCGAGGAGACCGGCTGGTTGATCAAAGACCTGCGAAAAACGTGTGCGACGTACTGCGACGAACACTTGCCGGAATCGTCGATCGAGATTCTGGGGCATGCCGTTGGCGGCGTTACCTATCGCCATTACGCGCATCGGTCCCCATTGGCGTTCAAGGCGATCATGACGATTTCCCAGCCGTCAGCATTCAATGCCTTAGTAAGGGGGTACGATGGCGAGTGCCCCTGCTGCCGGCGACCATTTTCCGAGAATGGTTAGCCTGACGCTCGGAGTATAGTCCGGATCGCGACACCCGGACCGGGCCTTCAGCCGCACTTCGCTGCACCGAGCGATTCCACCGGCAGCAATCAACGGGTTTTGTTAACTCGCACGGAAGTGCCTGAACGGCGCCTGTTCGTGCGGCGAACTGGCCGCTTACGCCTCCCACTACTGACTGGCTGAAAGGTACAAGCTGGACACACGTTTCCCTCCTCAGGCTTCGCCAGCCCTCATTTGGAGTGCCGTGGCATGGACGTCCGAAACGTTTTTTGGCACTAAAAAAATAGTGATTAGAGGTTGTGCTTGGTTTCTAGAACACTAAAATATTAGTGAATTGGACGAGTCAGCAGTCACTGGTTAAATGGACTAGCGGATGACGAACCTACGAAGCTTGAGCCGCCGCGAGCGGCAGATTCTAGATGTGCTGTTCGCCAGCGGGGGCGCGACCGTCAATGAGGTGCGAGATCAGCTCCCGCATCCGCCGACCGACAAGGCGGTTCGACGGATGCTGGAGATCCTTGAAGAAAAAAGGCTGGTCACGCGCCGCAAGGTCGGCCGTGGATTTGTCTACAAGGCCAAGCAATCTCGGAGAAAGGCTGGCGCCAGCGCCCTCCGCCACGTGCTCAACACGTTCTTTGATGGATCGCTGGATCAGGCGGTCGCCGTCCACTTGGGTTCCAACGAGAACGAGATCACTGAAGAAGAGCTTAAGAAGCTAAGTGAATTGATCAAGCAAGTCCGCAAGCAAGGGAAGTAGCCATGAACGTCTCTCTTGTTTGGCTGTTGGAATCGGTTGCTCAGTCCTTCCTGTTAAACGGATTGATGCAGACGACCGTACGAGGATCTGCCGTGCTGCTCGTCGTCGGTGCTGTTGCACTAGCCGCCCAAAGGTTGTCCGCGGCTCATCGTCATCTGTTTTGGATGGTGGGGATCGTTGCGATGCTCGCTATGCCGATCGCGATGTTGGCCGTGCCTCAGTGGAGAGTGCTGCCCCCGTCCCCGCTCAGCATGACCCCGAGTGATAGACAGCGCGTTGCGCAAGGGGATAGTGCATTGCCGACGGACCACATCAGCTCAATCACACACGTAGCGAAGTCAGACGGCGGATCAAGCGCAGGCAACGACGGTGGCGATCACGAGCTCGACGATGGCATGGTGGCCTCTTCTTTTCACGGTACGGCAAACCCGACGGCGGTAGTGGTACCACCTGCGACCTCAACGATCTGGCGGCTCAGCTGGACGAGATGCGCTGAGTTCATTTGGCTTGCAGTGTCCAGTGTGTTGTTGCTCCGTATTGTCGTGAGCCGAACGTCGCTAGGTCGCCTGGCTCGTCAAGCTGACTTTCGAGACGCAGGTCCGTTGCGAAATGAACTGAATAGCGTTGCCGAGACGCTCGGTTGTCGCCAGCAACTCGTGCTATGCGTCAGCCCGCGTCGCAGGTTGCCGATGACTTGGGGGATCCTTCAAGCTTACGTGCTGTTGCCCGCTCGATCGGCTACGTGGTCTCGAAGCCAGTTGCGTGCTGTGTTTCTACACGAGTTGGCACACGTCAGACGACGGGACCCATTGACACATGTGATCGGTCAGATCGTATGCGCAGTCTACTGGTTCAATCCGTTGGTCTGGTTCGCCGCGTGGCGTGCTGAGGTTGAGCGTGAGCAGGCCTGTGACGATGTGGTCGTTGGGCAGGGTGTCAAAGCATCGGACTACGCGGAGAGTTTGCTTGAAATCCTGACATCTGTGAGCCGGCACGACCAGCCGTTTTTAGCAGTTGGGATGGGGCGCCCTTCGCGCCTTGGTAAACGATTGATGACGATCCTCGACGAGCGACAAGACCGCCGGCCGGTTGCTTGTAGCGTGTGGCGAACCGTTGCACTCTCGATAACCGCGTTAACGTTCGCGATGGCGACGCTTCAAGCGCGCAGTGTTGAGACTGACTTGACTTCGAGTTCCGAAAACGATTCGTCTGAGACCGAAGCTGAGTCGAATCAGCTTCGACGAACTCAATTCGCCGGTGTGTGTCGCGACACGGATGGTAGTCCGATTGTAGCGGCAAAAGTCTTTCTTTTTCGGGGTGACCGCCGCGACGGCTCACAGCTTTTGATTCGAGAATCGACTAGCGATCGTGAGGGGAGATTCCGTTTTGAGCGAGTGCCGACTGTCAAGCGGGACGAGTTTGGTTCGCCACTCCAAACGTACTGGTTGATTGCCCAGATCGAAGGAAGGGCCACGGCCATGGCGGGGCGGAATTCGACTGGGGAGTTCGTCGAACTGACGATGGGAGCTGCGGCTACCGTGGAGGGACGTGTAACGGGAGCAGGTGGGGAACCGGTTGAGGGGGCTGTTGTCCGATTCGAGCATTTTTCGCAGCCCATCGAGGGAGTGTTGAGCGCTACGACTGGTCCCGATGGACGGTTTGCCGTGACTGATTTAACCGAATATGACGTAGAGAATCACATCGAAGAACTCGACGGCGGACGCTTGATGGTACCGCGGCCGCAATTCAAAGTTCAGCATCCCGACTACGCCGATCAGCGCGTCGACTATAAGACGATACCCAATACCATTGACGTGACGCTGGAGTTGGCAGGAATCGTCGAAGGTCGAGTGGTGTTCGCGGATACCGAACGCCCGGCGGCGGACGTCGTAGTACAGGCCCAGGGGGTTCATCCGACAGTCGGGTGGCGCAACGTCAAGTCTGATGCGGAGGGGCGTTATCGCCTCACGAACTTGGCAGCTGGCGCCTATAATGTCTGGGCAGTCCGAGATGGATGGACGGTCGAGGCGTTGGCATCATTTCGCGTCGCTTCGGGGCTGACCGCGCAGGCGCCAGACCTGAGCTTCGTTCGAGGAGGATTTGTGAAGGGACACTTGATCAACGTCGCAACTAGGAAAATAGCAACGATCGAACCCAATGAACGAACCGCGGTCGGTTTGCACGGCCCATCGCGGCCACAACCTGGGGCGGCGATCGAGTCAACTGCCGTGCAAGGAGATGGCTCGTTCGAAATCCGTGTTGCGCCTGGAAGGAATATGCTCTACCTGACGAACCCGGGGCCGTGGGAAGTGCAAGAGCCCAAGAGTATTTCGGTCGATATTGCAGCAGGCGAAACGGCGGAGATTGAGTTCTTCGTTCTGCGCAGCGGCGCGGGACGAGACGATGACGTAGAGCGGATCCAGGTGGCCAAGCGACGATGGGAAGCGGAACAGCCGGCAGTTGCAGCGATCACCACGCTGGGCGGTTGGGTCAAAACGGCGCCCGTCGAAGTCCACTTTGAGAACGTGATCGAAGTCAACATGGTCTATCACCATACGGAGGCCGGCGAACGATTAGACAATAGGAATACGAGCAACGAGGGGCTGTTCTACGTTCCTAAATTCACTCAGCTGAAGAAGTTGCTGCTTCACGGAGAGCAGGCCAACGACGTGTCATTGCAGCACATTCAAGGCATGGAGCACCTTACGCGTATCTTTATGTGGGACGCGGTCCAGGTGACTGATGCGGGCGTGCTTCACTTGACGACGTTGCCCAGTTTGAAGCAACTTCACCTCAGCAACTCGCAGATTACCGACAAGTCCCTGGAACTGTTGGGGCAAATGAAACAGCTCGAACGGCTATCCTTACAGGGGAATCGCTTCACAGACGCGGGCCTAGCGCACTTGCGTGCCTTGAAACAGCTAAGGAGTCTCGCAGTCGACCTTGGGCCGACCCACATCACGGATGAAGGCGCCGGGCACTTGGCGACGCTGACGAAGCTCGAGTCCCTGATGATCCAGAACACGGAGGTGACAGACGTGGGACTCAGACGACTAGAAGGCCTAGCGAACCTCAAGCGACTTGACATCACCGGAACTCAAGTCACGTCGGCGGGAATCGAGCACTTTCGCGAGGCCATTCCTGAGTGCGAGATCTACATGGGCGCGTCACCCATTCCGTAAAACGTTTGGGCGTACTCGCCGTCCACGTGGACGGCGATCGTGTCAACCGGCCACGGACGCACTGCCGAGTTAGACCAGATCTCCGCGCGCAAGGATATCGGCCAACGCGCCAAGGTCGCCCCCCCCTCCGCTGCGCGCATCTGGGCGCAGGGGTGAAAATCACCTGCGCGTCGAACCCCAGTTTTGAGTGCACGGGTGTTCCAGACCTGCGCGTGATCCGGCGCCCGCCGAGCCTCCCGGCAGCTACCCCTCCTTGTGGGGTGGTCCAGGCCGGTCTTCGACCGGTGAGGGGCGCCGACTGAGCGCGCGTGGGTCTGCGCGACCTCGTGCGCGAACTGCATTCTTCAGCGCGCCGAGGTGGCGCCCACCTCAGCAGTTGCTAGTCGATTGCAATCGCGCCAATGAGAGGTTCGGAGCTGACTTCACTCCGGTCATGCCCAACAACTCGCCGTTTGTGGTCCACCGCAAATAAGTGGCGCACATCCGATTCGAGTGACATAGCGCTTGCCGTCTAAAGTGTCAATTGCGCCGTGACTTAGGGCGTGTCAGTTGAGCCGAGTCGACGGTCATCCGGAACGATGGGCACCTTTGAATGGTGCCCAATCGTCTCGATTGCTGTGCGTTTCGCGAAGCATGGCTTCAGAGCGAATTCGCAAGCAGCTGTCGTATCTAGACATACGACCCATGAAGAAGTGGGCGTTACTGGATTCGAACCAGTGACCTCCACCGTGTGAAGATGGCGCTCTAACCAACTGAGCTAAACGCCCGAAGTTTCCCAAAGTGTCTTGCTGCCACTGGTTAAGGTGCTCCACTGAGCGCCAAAACCTGCAACCCTCAAGGGCCCTCTGCAGCCTTTCGGCGTGTTCCGAAGCACAATTCTAGCATGCGCCGGCGTGGGTGTCACCGGCGAGAGGCGGAACATCAACGGCTCCGCTGCCGGACAACGTGTGCTTGAAGTACACCCCGAGTCCTGCCGGTCGGATCGGGTAACTGGACGTGCCGACGCGCTCCACTCAGACGAAAGTCGAAGTTGGGCGACCAAGGCAACCCGGCTTAAAGCACACCACGCCCATTGCGGGTGTGGTTGCCGTACTCGCCGCCGGGCGTAATGCTCGTTGCCACGTCAACGTGGCAAGGCAAGGCATGGCATAGCAAAGGACCGGATGCCGGGAGTCACGCGCGTGGCTCCCGGCTTTCTCGTGTTCTTAATCCCTACCTAACGAATTTGCCCGTCCAAGCGCGATTGCACACGTCGCAACTACCCACCAAGCGGGCAAAGTGTACGCGGTTTGTCGTAGTGCAGCCTGCACTCCACGATCAGCGGAAAGAAACGCGTTACCATGGAATACCAGAAGTGCTGCACCAAGCACAAAACCAGCGATGCATGACGAGCGAATGAATAGCCGCAGCAAGTTAGCCCAAGTTATGCCTTCTACGCTGAATCTTACGATCATCACGACAACTAAGACGAGCGGGAGCGAACCCACAAATGCAATCATTGTTAGACTTTCCCTCTCAACAAAACACGCAATTAACAACCAAGCGTCGCGAAGTCACCGTATGCTGAAACTAGCATCCCAAACGTAGCGAGTCTGCCATCTTGAATTCCTCCTTAGATGTGGAGGGCTCTTCCCAATCCTAGGAGCGTGTCCAGTTGACGGAAAAGTGCCACCCGGTCGCGCGTGGAACACAAAAACCATGCTTCAATGGAGTCGATTCAACTCGCTGCAATCAGTAACATAGTCCCATCAGAAAGATGTATCAGTGCCCGATACACCCCGACCACGACTCCCTTACGTCCCCGACTCGCAGGCAACGTTCGTCCGTCGGCTCAACCTAAACCGCCAACCCGCCCCGAAGACCACCAACCTCGTAACCAGCCCAGCGAACATCCCATTCCAATCGCTCCCTAGCCTAGCCAAAGCCACCCAGTATGATCGCCTTCAAACACCTGCCGCCCCACTCCGCAGACGAGCAGCCAGTTTTTGAACCCGGACAGCTCGTCTGTCACCGTCGCTATGACTACCGAGGCGTTGTCGTCGCCCGAGATATGGCCTGCCAGGCCAGCGATGATTGGTACTACAAGAACCAGACACAGCCCTCACGAAACCAACCCTGGTACCACGTGCTCGTCGACCAGACAGAAACATCCACCTACGCCGCGGCGGAAAATCTAGTCGCCGACACCAGCGGGCTGCCCGTAGAACATCCCCTCGTGCCGCACTTCTTTAGCAACTTTCAAGATGGGGCCTATCGGCGAAATGACATCCCCTGGCCCGGCGGCAGCTAGTGTACCGTTTCAGCTTGATTTGGGGGCGCCACCGGAGCCCGAAGGTGGTAGGAGTGTCTCGGCGTGACTTCTCCACACTCTGGCGAGCGTGGCTACCGAAAATTGAACTACGGAAGACTACTAGCCGGGTGAACGTTCTTCCTCTGTTGTCGGCTCGCTCGACGGCGGCTCAAACTTCGGCGCTGTCGGCTCGTCGCCGTCGTCGAAATCGTCATACCCGGCGTCGCCCGCGCCCGATGACGTTACCGAAGGCGAATACGGTTCGCTGTAGTCAATCGATGTCTGGATATCGTTCAACCCCTTGCGAAACTCGTTGTAACTCTTCCCCATCGAACGGGCCACTTCCGGTAGCCGCTTGCCAAACAGTAATACCGCCACGATGCCGACGATAATCAACTCTTGCATCCCTAAGCCAAACATGACCGCGCCTCATCGATTCAACACGAGAGTCCTGACCACCAAATCACCGCACACAAGAAACGAGCACGCTGCCGCCGACCAGTAACAGCCGACCTCGACTACTCCTCGACCTTCCGCTGGTTCTCACCCTCGACGGACGCCGATTCGATTTCGTCCTCGATGCCGTGTACGCCCTTCTTGAACTCGACGACTCCACGACCCAAGGAACGCATCAAACTCGGTAGCCGGTGTCCAAACAACAACAGCATAATGGCGGCAATGATCAGCAACTCCCAGTGACCGGGCATGAAACCGAACAGGAGGGGTACAGACATTGTTTCGCTCTCGCACATTAGAGGTCGGACACGGGGTCCGGAAACGCATGAGTGCGGCGAAAGCGGGTAAGCGCCCGGGTGGGTGCTTCCTGGACCAACTGCGAATCACCGCGCAACGTCGCGCGGTCAGGACCCATCTGATTGCCTCAATTCTAACGCCCACTGGGCGGCTGTCAAACGCCGCTCGGCTGGTCCGGAGGCTCGACCTGCCTCGAAAGCCTTGGGTTGGAAACAACTTAGGCGCTGCATGACAAGAAGTTGCGGGTCTTCTTTCCCTTCACCTGCGGGCTAACTCGTAGACCGGCAGGTAGCGGTAGTAAACTTCGAGACAGAGGGTCGCCATCGCGGTGCTGTAAACCCGACCGCCGTAGCCGCCCCACATCGTGTCCGGGTCCCAGCTGCCCGCCAAGCCGCCGTCTCCCCGCTGGCGCGCCAGTAGCTGGCGCTGCAGGCTGCGATTCCAACTCTCCCACTCCGGTCCCTGTGCCTGAAACAGCGCCAAAGTGCCGTAGTACCAGTAGTAGAGGTCGGCCTTCCCAGCGGTCGGCGGTCGATCAGAAACAAACTCCGCCGCTTCACGGATCGCGCCGATGTCGCCCTGCCGCCCCAGAAAATATCTGCATGCCAGAGCTTCGGCGGTCATTACGGGCGATACCCTTTCACCCCGCCGGTAACTGGCAAGCCCGTTGTAGGTTCCCGACGAAACGTCGTTCAAGAACCGCAGCATGCCGCCCCGTGTCTTGCCGGGAATCTGAATTCCCGCCAACTCAGCGCTCTTGAGCGCCATGACTTGCCAGCCGAACTGACTCATATCGCCCGGATCACCAGGCTGGTACCTCCAGCCACCCGTAACAGGGTGCTGTGCTTCGACCGTGTAGTGAATCGCACGAGTCACGTACGGCTCCAGCCGCTGGTCACCAGTCAGCGCCATCGCCTCACTCATTGCCAGCGTGGCGATTCCGTGGCAGTACATCCGCGCATACAGGCTGGCTTCCCCTGCCAAGTTGCCGTCCGCAGCTTGAACTCGCATCAAATATTCCAGCCCCCGCTGCACGTTAGCACGGTAGATACCTGCCAGGTGACTGTCACCCGAGCCGAGCAGCGCCAGCAGCGCCAGTCCCGTGATACCCGTGTCCGCTTCGCTCCCTGCGCGACGTCGGTCATGACCCAACACTCTGGTTTCGCGGCCGGCGCCAAAGTGATCTGCGTCCCAGCGCCCATCAGCGTGTTGATTGGCCGCCAGCCATGCCAAAGCAGCCGCAACCGATTCCTCGGTCTGGCGAGATCCTCCGTATCGCTGCAACAAGCGCGGTCGATCCACGCTTGCTCGTAACGAATAGAGCTCGGGTAGACGGGAACTGTCGCCCGACCGCAAGTCACCGGCCATCTCCACCTGCTGCCGGTCATCTGTGACTTGCTGCGGCTCGCGGCCCTCTGGGGTGCTAACAACAGCGCGAGCGGGGGCCGGTTCTGTCGTTTTCACGGCGGTACCAGGCGCGAGCGCCTCCGGGAGGAGGTTATCGGCCGCCCTCGGCTCGTCGCGATCACCCTCGGCTGCGTCCGAGGTGGAGCCACCGGCTGGGAGATCGGCAAGCCGCTGGAGCTGTGCGGAAGGGTCGAGCAGTACCTTTGGTGTGGGCACACTCTCCGTGCGGGCATCGGGCGCTGAAGATTGCGCTATCGGCCGGCGCACCAGGGGAACTGCCGCGGGCGATGAGGGTGCCGGCTCATCGGCTGGCGTCACTTCTGCGATCTCCGGCTGAGCATCTCCGGGAACGGCGGCGCGCTGGGGCTGGGCCGTAGCGGTCAACTCGGCAACCGGACGGGCTGGCTCGGCCGTCGGCACATGGGTGACGGAGACTTGAGGACTGAACTCCACCTCCGGCAGCTGCCATTTAGTTGGTTCAGCGGTTGGCGGCAGTACCTGCCGTTCAACCGACTCGGTCACCGGGCTCGTCGTTTCGGTCGGAAACTCACTCCACGGCTCACGATCCTGTGGCCGTTCCGGCTCGGGGGGATCGTCCGCGCCCTCGACAGCGATCGACGCCAAGCGGATGACCGTTTCCGGCCGTTTGCCCGGATGATCGAGGATCAGCTTCGTTCCGTAGGCATAGGTGATGAAGAGGATGTGGGCGAAAACCGAGAGCGCGATGCACTTCGAGAGGGGCTTTGCTTGCCCCCAGCGGGTCCCCATCAGGATCAGCAGCGCCACCGTCAACACCGCCAGGCCGACCCACTGTGCGACCACTAGCGGGTCCGCAGAGATCGCATCGCCTGGTATCAGTCCGTCCGGCAGCAGGTTCATGACGGTGATGGCTTAGTTGATGACGAGGATGAAGACTGGGATAGGTGGATTCAGCGATGCAGTGGTTCGCCGCGCGCGAGCCGAACGGAAATTCCCATGTCGGAGATACCGGCCTCGCGGCAGGCACCCAAAACGCTGGCCACATGCTGAAAGGCGCCCTCTGCATCGCCCCGCACCAGCACACCGAGCTCGGCATATTCGCTGCGCGCTGCCTCGAGCCGTTCGACCAGCTGAGGCAAGCTCACTTCCTCACGATCCAAGATGATGCGTCCATCCTGGTGAACGTTGACGACGCGCTTCTCAGGCGCGGGTGATAGGGCTTTGATATTCGCTACCTGTGGTACCTGCAAAGAGATCTTCCGTTCCAGCTCGGTGAACTTGGTGCCGACCATGAAGAAAATAATGAGTAGGAACACGACATCGATCATCGGTGTCAAGTTCAGTGATGGTGGGTCGTCGTGATGTGTCTTCAGTGGCATCTCAGGCCGCCTTTCCCTTGCGATTGGCCTTTCCAGCTGCCTCGGCTGAAATCAGTGCCACAATCTGTTGCCCCAGCGCATCGATTTCCGTTGTCAAACGATCGACGCGACCGACAAAAAACAGATAGGCGATGAGCGCCGGAATTGCGACAGAAAGGCCGGCAGCCGTGGTCAGCAGGGCTTGGCTGATTCCGCCGGCGAGCAGTTCGGGCCGGCCCATGGCATCGGCGGTGGCAATCGCGTTAAAGGCACGGATCATCCCCAACACGGTGCCCAGCATGCCCAGCAGGGGACTAATGGTCGAGATCCCGTTAAAGAGCCGCAGATACCTTCGTAAGCCATTCGTGACCCGTTCGCCGGCATCGATAATCGCCTGCTCGACCTCCACCGAGGGGCGGCCCCATTTGTGCGCCGCAGCGCCGAACACTTCTGCTACCGGGCTGTGATTGTCTTCGCACAGCTTAATTGCCTTATCCCGATCGAGCTGCTGCTCGCGCAACTGCTGCAAGAAGCGACGAACGAAGGGACCGGGTATGACCCGTCCGCGCCGCAGGCTAACGGCGCGCTCAAATACAAACACGAGTAGCGCAAAAGAACAGACACCGATCGGGACCATCAAAGGGCCACCGTCACGGATGACCTGCAGCAGGTTCTTGGTTGGAATCGGGTTCTCGCTGACCAAAGGGCTCGCCAGCTCCGGCGCAGGCGGTGCCGCCACGTTCGTTTGAGCGCCGGCGATCGAGCAGAGTCCGAGCAGCAAACCCAAGGCGCATCCAAGCCAGCGTCCGGCGAACTTCCCAGTTTGCACCGAGGCGGTCGACACAGTCTTCGTCGTCGACAGCCGAGTTCGAGCAAGTGGCGGGGCAAGACTTCTAATCATCTCGGTTCCTCAGAGTTTTCGCTGCTAGGGCAGGGGGGGGCTAGGCGAGCGTTGATTGTGGGAGAGGGTGGCAGTTGTTCAATTGGGGACCTCAGCAGCAGCTTGACGCTGTGCGATTGCAAGTCGCTCGGAGGCTTCGGCTTGGAAGCCGTTCTGCGGATACTCCTGCAGTAGTTGCTCATACAGCTGTACGGCGTGTTTCCATTTGCGAGTCAACTCGTAGCACTTGCCGGCCTGCAACAGCGCCGCGGCTTGCCATTGGGGGTAGGTGTAGAGGCTCTCGACTCTATGATAGGCTCTGATTGCCTGATCGAAGTTCTTCTGGTGGAAGTGCGACTCGCCGATCATCCACTGGGCCATCGCTGCAGTCTCTGACCGCCGACCGTGAGGCGAATGCACCACGCGTTCGTACGCTTGCCGGGCATCTGCGAACCGAGCTTGTGCTGCTAAGCACCTTCCCAGCAGGTAGTCAACTTCGTACAGCTGTTTGAAATCAGGAAAATGCGCCCGCAGGCTCTCAGCCAGCTCGTAGGCTGCCTGCCAATCTCTATGCTGAGCGCGGATTTGGGCGCGGCGCAGCGGCACCATCGCTGCCCATTCGTGACGACTTGGTCCTTCGTCGGCCGCAGCCAAGTTGTCGAATAGCGGCTCGGCAAGATTGAATTGGCCTTGCCGAAAATGGGCTTCGGCGATCCAGTAGGTCGCCGAGCGGCTCAGTGGGGAGGCGGCATAGTCCTCCGACAAGCGGCTGAAGGAGTGGACTGCGTCGGACCAGCGTTGCGCGCGGATGGCCACTTGTCCCTTGAGGTATAGCGCATGAATCTGCAGGTCGGTGCCGCAGTCGCTTTCGAGCAACTCGTCGGCGAGCCCGTCGGCCCGCGCCAGATGGTTGGCATCGGCGGCGGCCGTCGCCAGACGGTAGACAGCGTCGGCCCGGTAGGGGCTGTCCCGGTGTTCCTGCGCGAGTCGCTCGAAGGTCTGCCTGGCCCGGTCCGGCCGTTTCAAGTCGGTAAACGTCCATGCCAACAAATAGAGCGCCGCATCCCGACTCGTGAAGTTTGGGTGTTCGTTCAGCAGCCGGTCCAAAAGTACTCGAGCTTGGTCAAAGCGATGGAGTTCGTTGTTGATTTGGGCCAGTTCGAAAAGCGCCTGAGCGGCGTCGTTCGATGTCGGAGCGGCTTGGATCGCTTGCCCGAACGACTCCATCGCGTCGCCGTCTCTGTCTAGGCGACGGAGCGCCTGACCGCGTCGCACGGCGGCGTTGGCGGCAACCGCGGCTGGAGCGAATTCGGCGAGCTGTGCAAAGGTCTCTGCGGCCGCGGCGAGCTGGTCCCGGTCCCACTGCAACTGTCCCAAGCGGAGCAGGCTGGCAACTCGTTCTGACTCGGGAGAGTTAGCTCCGCCTAACTGCTCGAGCAGCATTTCCGCCACATCAAATCTCTCAGCTGCGGCGGCTCTCTCGGCGAGCAACTGAGTGGTCGGCCCGTAGAGTGCATGATCCGAGCCATCTCTTGCGAGAGCTTGGTGCTCGGCGACGGCGGCTTCGAGCTGCCCGGCTTCCGCCAACGCGACGACGAGCTTGGCCCGGCATTCCACGGATTCATTGCCGCTGGGGTTTTCGGCGAGATAGTCTCGCAGAGCAGGGATGGCCTGCTGATACCGCCGGAGCGCCATGAACGCAGACGAGCGGGCGACGAGGACACCTGCGGCGAGGTCGGGCTCGGCCGCGGTCGGGCGAACGGCATCGAGGATCTGCAGCGCGTCCTCAGTCCGTCCACCACCGAGGTAGGCGAGCCCCAGATAGTAGTCGTTCGCCCGTTCAAAGTAAGGACGTTCACCCGGCCGAAGTGGATTGTCGTTCTCGGCCCGCCCCCGGCTGCTCCGCAGCTCTTCGAGGATGTCGGCGGCCGTCTGGTACTCCCCAGATTTCAGATGGGAGCGTGCCAGTGTCTGTCGAACCTGGTGGCGCAGTGGGCTCTCCCGATGCTGGTCGAAAAACTGCGCTGCCAGCCGACGAGCTGCCTGATGGTCCCCCGCATTGACTGCCAACTCGACCAAGAGCTGCTGAGCGTCATCTGCCCAGCGGCCGCTCGGCCAACGCTCGAGAATCGTCTGATAGTGCTGGCCGGCTTCGCTCATGTTCCCCAGGGCGCGGAGTGTTTCGGCCAACGAGAACTCAATGGCGGCGGCCAGCCGATGTTCGGCGGCGCTCTTTGACGCCGAACGAAGAACGTCCGCAGCTTCCTGCCAACGGTGCAACCTACGGAGCGACTCGGCACGCCAATAGCTGGCGTCGATTTGGAATTCGCTTTCGCCGAATTCGCTTGCGAGTCTCTCCAATGGCGCCAGGGCTGCGTCGTAGTCGCCAGTTCGGTGGTAGAGGACCCCCAAGTGGAGTAACGCGCTATCGACGAATGGCGTTGAGGACTCCTGGCTGAGCACCGTGAATCGATCGATTCCCTGCTGTACGTCGCCCAGCAGAGTAGCGGCCTTGGCCAGACCGAATCGGCACTCGGCCGAGAGCGGGCCGTGCGGATATTTCTCAAGAGCTAGTCCGTAGTGACGCTTGGCGTCGGCCGCTGAGTTTCTGGCCAGGGCCATTTCACCCATGTACGGCAGCGCATAAGCGTTCATCGGATCATGAGGGTAACTGCGCACGAACCGGCCAATGGCGCTCGCAGCTGTCTGAAAGTCGCCTGCCAAGAACGCTGCTTCTCCGATGCGAAATGTGGCCTGTCGAGCGTAGCGGTGCGCTGGCTCCGCTTCGATGAAGTCACGAAACTGCCGCCCCGCCTCGGCATACTCACCGAACTGGATGAGCGATTCACCGAGAAAGAACCGCACGACATTGGCGCGACCGTGGCCGGGATAGTCGCGGAGGAAAGCCGTGAACTCATCGGCAGCCTCTTGCCAACGGCTCAGTTCGTAATGGCGCGCCGCCACGGCGTACTGATCGTCCGCGGATTCGGCGAGCGCCACGGCCGCAGGGGCCAAGCTGAGCAGGGCGAGCAGCGTCCGGAATAGGTACATCGTGATACCAATAGTCAAAGTCTTCGCGCCGTGCGCAGTTTCTTCACTCGGGCTCCCCCCCTCATCCGGCCTTCGGCCACCTTCTCCCCGCCGGGGAGAAGGGACTTTGGGCCGCGCCGGGTACTCTCCAGGCTTCCGGAGCCGAGGCCGGATCAGCCCGGTCTTGTTTCCATCCATGGTCTGCGAACTGTAACTCTCGAATGGCCGGTCGGACAAGTCCGAAGCAGTTCACACCGACTGGAACGCTGTCCAGGCGTGTGGTCACCGAACTGATTCGGTTCAAGTCCCTGGGTCTTTGGCGAAATCGCGGCCTGCGCTTGCTAGCGGAGCGAACGCCGCCGGACTTCGTTGCTTGCCGTACAGGCTCTTCTAATAACGACTTACGGGATCTTGAGTGGTTGCTGGCGTGACGACAACCTTCATGGAAGCTGGCGTTCCGCGCAATGCGACTCATCAGTAGTCATCGAGCGCGGCGACGAGCGGTGTTGATGAAATTTCCTTGCGGGGCTGTGCTAGCTGTGGTTCCCGATTGTGCAGTATGTGAGCTTGACGGTTGGTCAATTGATTCGGCGAACCATTGCTGGGTGCGTTCGCCTCCAAGCGGGGCGCGAAGCGTTGTTTTGATGTTGCGCTTTCAGCTCAATCGGAACCCGAAGCGTAAGCGAGGGAATTACCTACGTTGGTACACCAACTCCCCCTCGCTGACGCTTCGGGTTACGAAGAGTGCGACGAATTCGACGACTTGTCCCTGGCAGACGCCAGAAGAGGAATAACTCTCCTCGAGGTTCCATCGCGATCCGATCGTAGCCGAACTCGCCAGAGCCGTAGCCGAACTCGCCAGAGTTTGGCTTGGTGCACTGCCAATTCGTCCAAATTCTGGCGAATTCGGCTAGTGCGCCTGTGAAGGCGATTGAATTATCAGGTGAAAGTCCTGATCGGAGAAGACGTTACCACTCCGTAGTCGACGGTAACTGCGTTTTCAACAGAAAGGGTGGGGAGCAACCGGAGACGAAAGAACAGTCCGTAACGCAAGTGAACTCGATTCGGCCAAGCCTGTCGGGGAGCGTCCTAGTGACTCGCGAACCCCTGACCTCACACAACGTCCCAGACGAGGCCCAACTCCGGGCGGCGGTAGACACCGCAGGTCGGTGAGGCGGCTCGCACGGTGAATGGAAACGGTAACGTGTCAAACCGAGGCGAGCGAAATGGCAGTAGTGTTGTTGGAGACGGAATGTTCGGAAGTTCAATCGAGATAAGCAGGGAGGCCTCAGCAGCGTGCAGACCTATGATGCGTTCAGCTGAGGAGTCAGAGCCTTCATAGTAGTGCTGACCGGTGGGAACCAAACCCACCGCGAGCGAAGGGAGGCAGGGAAGTAGATTCGGAACGCCCTAACACATGAAAAGCAAATCGAAAGATACTTTGCCAGAACGAGTGCCGTTTACGGCTATACCGACTGGAGAGACGCCGGACATTCGCCGGTGGGCTCAGCCTGCTGTATGGACCGACCGAATGTTGACGACACTTTTGGAAAACAAAGTGAAAGGAGGCAAATGGCACGCGTTAATTGACAAGGTTTACGCCCCGCTGAATCTTTACACGGCCGCACGCAAAGTGACCGGGAAGAAGAAATCGGCCGGAGTTGATGGGCAAAGCTGCGAAGAGTTCGAAGAACATCTGCTCGTGGAAACACAGCAGCTCTCCGAAGAAATCAAAGCACAAACCTATCGCCCCAGTGCGGTACTTCGCGTTCACATTCCCAAACCGGGAAGACCGAACGAGACCGGCCCGCTGGGCATTCCGACAGTCCGCGACCGCACCGTCCAACGGGCGATGCTCGACGTGATCGAACCAATCCTGGATCACCAGTTCCATGAGCGAAGCTTTGGCTTTCGTCATGG
Source organism: Pirellulaceae bacterium (assembly GCA_965223305.1). Taxonomy (GTDB): domain Bacteria; phylum Planctomycetota; class Planctomycetia; order Pirellulales; family Pirellulaceae; genus CBDCWT01. The sequence goes on from CBDCWT010000084.1 coordinate 437,655, forward strand.
AGTGGGAGCTCATGATGCACTTCGCATCGTCGAGCAGAAACTTCAGGCGGGTTACGTTTACGTGGTCGATGCGGACTTGAGAGGTTACTTCGATACGATTCCGAAAGACCGCTTGCTGGCTTTGGTCAAAGAGCATATTTCGGACTCACGGATGCTGAAACTGCTCAAGCTCTTTCTTGATCAGAACATTTTGGAAGAACTCCGCGAATGGACGCCGATTGCCGGCGTGCCGCAAGGGGCAGTGCTTTCACCCGTGTTGTCGAATCTGTACCTCAACCCGCTGGATCATCAGATGGCCGACGCCGGTTTCGAGATGGTGCGTTACGCGGACGACTTTGTCGTACTGTGCCGTAGCCAATCCGAAGCCGAAGAGGCTCTTCGGTTGATCACTGCGTGGGTCGAGCAAGCCGGTTTGACTCTGCATCCAACGAAGACGAAGATCGTTGACAGTCGCGTCCGAAGCTTCGAGTTTCTGGGCTACTCGTTTCGCGGGGACAAGATCTATCCTCGCCGCGAGAGCCTTGCGAAGATGAAGGCTCGGATCAAAGAACTGACGCCTCGTAAAAGGCCCGGTTCTGTGGAGTTGATTGTGGCCGAACTAAACCGCGTTCTCGTCGGCTGGTTCGGTTATTTTCGACACTGTCGCTGGACGATTTACAAAGACCTTGACGCCAAGATTCGCAGCCGCCTCCGGCGGTTGCTACTGAAGCGACATCGGAAAAACCCCGAGCGTCTACCACGTCAGCAACGTTGGCCAAATGCGTACTTTACGAAAGCGGGGCTCTATAGTCTGCGAGAGGCCCACTTTCGTTTCGCTCAATCCGTCAACTACTAACCCGGATTATTCACGAGGGGTTGAAGATTGGGCAGAGATATGTGGTTGAGCTTTTGATGTAGGTTCGCGACCGCCAACGGGCAGAGTTCCCCCTTTCCCCCTTGCGAGGGCAGGTGACGGTGAAGATTTGACGAGGGAGACGGACAAGGGCGGGCGGCTACGTGCCAGGAGCCAAGGCTTGAGCCACGGTGCGGAAGAAGGGCAGATATGGCCAGGAGCCTGAAAGAAATACACGCACGCGACGTGCGGTGATCTTCATGCGTGAGGCTACTTTGATCAGCATCATCCGCCAAGTGTTCGCATGGCCTTCACCCAAAGGATCGGCTTGGCGGCGGCGATTGAACTGGCCGCGACGCGTGCGACCCGTGGACGCTTCAGCCGGAATTTCATGTGTCACTTGCAACGGGTCCGATCCTTGCTCCGACAACACTTTGACCGTCGGTTCCAGTGGCGGCGAGGCGATTCGTCGACGCATCTGCACCAGCAGGTTGTTGGCCGCGCAGTGCAGAAACATGCGGAAGCAATTCGCCATATAGCGATGATCGCTCAGCCGATCTGCGCACAGATCACATTTCAGCTCCTTGTTGCGGTTCTCGCTTTCGCCGCGTTCGCTGTACTCATCATAAGCGCCGTGCGGCAACGTGCGGGCTCCAGGACGATTGGTTACAACGGCTCGGCGGTTCGTCCCCTGCGAGTTGGCTTCGCACTTGACGACGACCCACCGCGGCTGCTCCCAAGTGCCGGGTTGGTAGTCAAAGCCCGTGAAGAGCCGTTGCGGCTGGCCGCTCTTTTCGCACGCTTCGACGGCTGTTTTCAGCAATTCCTCGCTGTTTCGCTTCAACACGTTATTCATGCCAACGCCAATCGAGTAGAGGACACTCAGCGCTCACAGACCCGATAAAACCAAGGTTTGGCATAGCCCGAGTCGGCCCGTACGTGAATCACAACATCAGGAAATTTTTCACGCAGAGCCTCGACGACACGTTCCAAATCAAGTCCCAGTCCGAGCGCCGGGTCCGCCGTGCCGTACAGCAGCGCTGGCAGCACGACCAAGTCGTTGTCGGCACAGGTGATCGCACGCACTAGGTATTGGTACTGCTTGTAGTATCCGTGGTAGAAGATCAATTGTTGTTGACCGTGAGTGGGATCGTCGAAAACGTCAATGTCCAAAGTAATCTCGACGGGCGTCTCGTCGAAGGAGTCCACGAAGTGGTGAAGGAACCACTCTTCCAACCGCAACAAGTCAGCTGGGGTGACGGCATTTTCAAACCGCGACAACGTGGGTTGACTTGCCAAATCTTTATCGTCCGGCAAGCGGTCCGCGATCATTTTGAAGATGGCGTCACTGCGTAACGCATCATGATCATTCTGGTCTTCGTAGCCGGCGACAATGCCGAACACGCGACTTCGAACCATCTCCAACACCGAATGAGTTGGGTCGGTTCGAGTGTCACCCAATTGAGCGGCAAACCCCTCTGTCAGCTTCAGTTTTTCGTCGAACTGCCGAAACAACAGCAGTCCGGTATCCGTGGAAAGATGTTCCTGTACCGGTTCAATTTCGATAGGCAATTCTGT